>NZ_JBIRXP010000003.1:82758-753010 GCF_044389085.1 Isoptericola sp. NPDC019693
GGGCGGCGCGGGCTGTGTCCCGGGTCTTGGGCGGGGTTTCTGGTGCCCCTCCCCCCCCCCCCCCCCCGCCCCCACCCCCCGCTCACAACGAGGCGAGTCATGCGCGAGGATGTGGCCATGCCTCTCGCACCTCGGTACCTGGCCGACGACGCCCGCTACGAGTCGATGACCTACCGCCGCACCGGCCGCTCCGGCCTCGACCTGCCCGCCCTGTCGCTGGGCCTGTGGCACAACTTCGGCGACGTGAACCCGTTCGACACGCAGCGCGCCATCCTGCGCCGCGCGTTCGACCTGGGCATCACGCACTTCGACCTGGCCAACAACTACGGCCCGCCGTACGGCTCGGCGGAGGAGAACTTCGGCCGCCACCTGGCGAAGGACTTCCGCCCGTACCGCGACGAGCTCGTCATCTCGACCAAGGCGGGCTACGACATGTGGCCCGGCCCGTACGGCGACCACGGCTCGCGCAAGTACCTGCTCGGCTCGCTCGACCAGTCCCTGACCCGCATGGGGCTGGACCACGTCGACGTCTTCTACCACCACCGGCCGGACCCCTCGACGCCGCTCACCGAGACGATGGGCGCGCTGGCGTCCGCCGTCCAGCAGGGCAAGGCGACGTACGTCGGCGTCTCGAACTACTCGCCGTCGCGCACCCGCGAGGCGGCGCAGGTGCTCGCCGACCTCGGCGTGCCGCTGCTCATCCACCAGCCCAGCTACTCGATGTTCAACCGGCACGTCGAGATCGCGGACCGCGACGACGCCTACGACGGCCACCAGAGCGAGTCGCTCCTCGACGTCGTGGAGGACCTGGGCGTCGGCACGATCGTCTTCTCCCCGCTGGCGCAGGGGCTGCTCACCGGGCGGTACCTGGGCGGGTCTGCGCCCGAGGGGTCGCGGGCCGCGCGCAGCGACTCGCCGTTCCTCTCGTCGTCGAACCTCACGGGCAACTACCTCGAGCGGGCGCGGGCGCTGAACGCGATCGCGGAGGGGCGCGGCCAGACGCTCGCGCAGCTCGCGCTGTCGTGGGTGCTGCGCGACCACCGTGTCACGTCGGCGCTCATCGGCGCGTCGTCGGTGGCGCAGCTCGAGGACAACGTGGCCGCCCTGTCCGCCCCGGCCCTCACCGACGACGAGATCGCCGCCATCGAGCCGCACGCCGTGGACGGCACCGGCCGCTGACCTGCGGGCCTCACCACGAGGGAAGGAGCGGTCGATGGTGGTCTGCTGGTTCGTCGGGCTGACGACGCTCGACGTCGTGCACCGGGCGTCAGGACGTCCGGGCCCGGACGAGAAGGTCACGGCCTCGCGGCAGGACGTCGCGGCGGGCGGTCCGGCCGCCAACGCCGCCGTCACGGCGGCCGCGCTCGAGACGCACGCGATCCTGGTCAGCGCGCTCGGCGCCGGGCCGATCGCGCAGGCGGTGCGGGCCGACCTCGACGACCGCGAGGTGCAGGTGCACGACGTCGCCGGCCCGGACGAGGAGTTCCCGGTCGCGGTCTCGGCGGTCCTCGTCGACGACGCGACGGGCCAGAGGTCGGTGGTCTCGCCCGACGCCGCGCTCGTCACGGTGCCCCCGCCCCGCCCGGACGCGCTCGCGGGCCTGCCGCGGCCCGACGTCGTCCTCTTCGACGGGCACCACCCCGAGGTCGCCCGGGCGGTGCTCGCGCACGTCGACGAGCTGCGCCCCCGCCCGCTGGTCGTGGTGGACGGGGGGCGGTGGCGGCCCGTGTTCGCGGAGCTGCTGGCCGCGGCGGACGTCGCGGCCCTCAGCGCGGACTTCGCGGTGCCGGCGGACGTGGTGCCCGGCGCGACCGACGCCGCGCACGGGGCGCTGCTGCTCGGGGCGCGGTCCGTGGTGGTCACCCACGGCGGCGACCCGGTCACCTGGGCCCGGCCGCGCCGGCGCGAGGACGGGACCGTCGAGGTCGGCGAGCGGGGCACCGTGCCCGTGCCGACCGTGGACGTTCAGGACACGCTCGGGGCCGGCGACGCGTTCCACGGCGCGCTGGCCGTGGACCTCGCCCGCGGGGCGGAGCTGCAGGACGCCTGCGCCGCGGCGGTGCGCGTCGCGAGCGTGCGCGTGCGGAAGGTCGGGCCACGCGCCTGGCTCGCCCACCTCCCCGAGCTGTCAGGGCCGCAGGGGGAGACCACTGACAGCCCGCGGGGCGAGGTGTGACACCGGTCGCGGCGACGACGCCGGAGCTCGTCGAGCGCGCCCGCCGGCTCGCGGTGGCGGGGGAGCGGCGGATCCTGGGGATCGTCGGTGCGCCCGGGGCGGGGAAGTCGACGCTCGCGCACGCGGTCGTCGGGGCGCTCGGGCCGGCCCTCGCCGTCGAGGTCGGGATGGACGGCTACCACCTGTCGGACGCCGTCCTCGCCGACCTCGGGCGGCGCGACCGCAAGGGCGCCGTCGACACGTTCGACGACGCCGGGTACGCGGCGCTCGTCGCCCGGCTCGCGGGAGCCCGGCCCGGCGACCCGCCCGTGTACGCGCCCGTCTTCCGGCGCGAGATCGAGGAGCCGGTCGCGGCCGGCGTGGCCGTGCCGTCCGACGTGCCGCTGGTCGTGACGGAGGGCAACTACCTGCTCGCGGCCACCGGGGCCTGGCCGCAGGCGCGGGCCCGCATGGCGGAGGTCTGGTACCTGGACGTGCCCGACGACGTCCGCCTCGCCCGTCTGGAGGAGCGCCACCGCGCCTTCGGCAAGAGCCGCGACGAGGCGCGCCGCTGGGCGCGCGGCTCCGACCAGGTCAACGCCGAGCTGATCGCGGCCACCCGGGCCGGGGCCGACGTCGTCGTTCGGTGGGTTGGTAGACGACGTCACCCCGGCGCCTCGCCCCGCCGCGGACAGGGTCGCGGCGGGTTCGCTCCGGCGAGATGTGGGAGCGGCGATGAGGCAGGTGCCGGCACGGACGGGCGCTGCGGCGGTGGTCGCGGTGTGGGCGCTCTCCGGCTGCTCGGGAGACGTGATGGGGGCGTGGCGGGGCTACGACGAGCAGTGCGCGGCGGAGCTGGAGAGCTATGGCCAGCCGCTCGTCGAGGAAGCCGCGGCGCTGGTCGAGGAGCTCGGCGGTCGCGCCGAGGGCGAGCTCTGGTGCGATGACTCCGCGGGGCCACCCGGGCTGGTGTCGGTCGAGCTGGACGCCGTCGGCGACGTCGCGGACCTTGAGGACCGGTTGGGAGCGGCCGGCTGGTCGCTGACCTCCTCGCGCTGGGTCTCGGCCGAGGCCTCGGCATCAGGAGCGGCCCCCGGAGCGCAGGCCCTGGAGCTCACCCTGGACGCCGACCCGAGCATCCTCCTGAGCGTCGAATGGTCGGCGCCGGACGCGCCTCCGGAGGGTTGGATCAGCCACGCCGGCTGATCGTGTCGCCGAGCCCGTTCAGAGCCGCTCGCGCGCCGCCTCGATGAGGGGACGGATGCGGTAGGGGATGAGCTCGCCCATGGACAGCGACGTCTCGGTGCGCTCCACGCCGTCGATGGCGAGGATGGCGGCGTCGATGCGGAACAGGTGGTCCGTGTCCCGGCAGACGACGTGCACGCGCAGGTCGGCGGCGCCGCTGTGCCCGTACGCCTGCACGACCTCCGGGATCTCCGCCAGCCGGTCGACGATGGCGGGCAGCTCGCGCTGGCGCACGGTGACCTCGAGGAACGCCGTCAGCGGGTGGCCCAGCGCGGCGGGGTTGATGCGGCGGTCGAAGTCGAGGAAGGCGCCCGACTCCTCGAGCCGGGTCAGCCGGGCGTGGACGGTGTTCCGGGACAGGCGCAGACGCTCGGCGAGGGCGGCGATCGTGGCCCTCGGGTCGTCGGCGAGGGCCGTCAGGAGGCTCAGGTCCACGGCGTCGTAGCTGCGCACATCGACCAGCGTAACGGGGTGGGCCTGAGCACTCTGCTCAACGTGTCGCGGGGTGCTGGTCGCACTCTGTGAGCGGCGTTACGTTCGCGGTATCCGGCGCTCGACGCGGAGCGGCCGGCGACACGCGAGGTGAGGCGACGATGCCCAGCACCATGGGTTCGACGTCCCGCGACGACCTGTCACGAGCGGGTGGAGCGCGGGCGGAGACGGCGTCCGGTACGACGGACGGAACGACGGCAGGCAGCACGAACGGCGGCACGACGGCGAGCACGGCGCAGCCGGGCGACGTGCCGCTGCGGCTGCTCGACGAGAAGGGCGTGCGGCACCCGGACCCGGCGCTCGACCGCTGGTTGACGGACGTCGACGCGGGCACGGACGAGGCCCGCGCGGCGCTGCTGGCGCTGTACGAGGACATGGTCGTGGCGCGCCGCATCGACGCCGAGGCGACGGCGCTGCAGCGGCAGGGCGAGCTCGCGCTGTGGCCCCCGCTCCAGGGCCAGGAGGCCGCCCAGGTGGGCTCGGCCACGGCCCTGCGGGGCGACGACTTCGTGTTCTCCAGCTACCGGGAGCACGCCGTCGCCCGCAAGCGCGGCGTCAGCCCCGTGGACCTGCTGCGCGTGTGGCGCGGCATCACGGCCTCGGGCTGGGACCCGTACGCCGTGAACATGGCGACGCCGCAGGTCATCATCGGCGCGCAGGCGCTGCACGGCGTGGGCTACGCGCTGGGGATCCAGGCCGACGTCGAGCGCGGCGCCGTCGAGGTGGGCGACGACGGCACGGCCGCCGTCGTCGCGTACGTCGGCGACGGGGCGATGAGCCAGGGCGACGTCAACGAGGCGTTCGTCTTCGCGGCCACCTGGCAGGTGCCGCTGGTCCTGTTCTGCCAGAACAACCAGTGGGCGATCTCCGAGCCGGTGACGCTGCAGTCGGGAGTGCCGCTGGTGCGCCGGGCGGACGGGTTCGGCGTCCCGGGGGTGCGGGTGGACGGCAACGACGTGCTGGCCGTCCTGGCCGTGACGCGCGAGGCCCTGCACCGGGCCCGCACGGGCGGCGGCCCCACCTTCGTCGAGGCCGTCACCTACCGCATGGGCCCGCACACCACCGCCGACGACCCGACCCGCTACCGCGACGCCTCCGAGCTGGACGCCTGGGCCGAGCGCGACCCGATCGCGCGGCTCGCCGCGTACCTGCGCGCGGGCGGCCTGCTCGCCGACGACGACGAGGCGCGGGTGCGCGCGGCGGCCGACGCCGTCGCCGCCGAGCTGCGGGCCGGCGTCGTCGCCCTCGAGGACCCGCCGCCGCTGAGCGTCTTCGACCACGTGTACGCCGAGCCCCACCCCACCGTGGCGGCCGAGCGCGCCGAGCACGCCGCGTACCTCGCGGGCTTCGCCGACACCGACGCTGACACCGACACCGAGGCCGACACCGGCGCCGGCACGACGACGACCGGCAGCGCCGGACAGGGGGCCGACCGATGACCACCCAGACCCAGGCCCTGACCCTCACCCTCGCCAAGGCGCTCGGCGCCGGGCTGCGCCAGGCCATGACCGACGACCCGACGGTCATGGTGCTCGGCGAGGACATCGGCCGACTGGGCGGCGTGTACCGCGTGACCGACGGGCTGCAGGCGGACTTCGGGCCGCGCCGCGTGGTCGACACGCCGCTGGCGGAGTCCGGCATCCTCGGCACCGCCGTCGGGCTGGCCTACCGCGGGTACCGGCCCGTGGTGGAGATCCAGTTCGACGGCTTCGTGTACGTGGCGTTCGACCAGATCGTCAGTCAGCTCGCCAAGATGCACGCCCGCACCAACGGGAAGGTGAAGCTGCCCGTGACGATCCGCATCCCCGTGGCCGGCGGCATCGGCGCGGCCGAGCACCACTCCGAGTCGCCGGAGGCGTACTTCGTGCACACCGCCGGGCTGCGCGTGGTGTCGGTGTCGAACCCGCAGGACGCGTCGACCGTGCTGCGGCAGGCCATCGCCTGCGACGACCCGGTCGTCTTCTTCGAGCCCAAGCGCCTCTACCACGTCAAGGGCGAGGTGGACCCGGCCCTGCCGCTCGACGACGCGCCGCCGATGGGCGCCGCGCGTGTGGTCGCGCCGGGGGACGACGTCACGCTCGTGACGTTCGGCCAGCACGTCGCGACGGCGCTCGACGCGGCGACCGCGGCGTCCGACGAGGGTGTCTCGGTCGAGGTCATCGACCTGCGCTCGCTGTCCCCGCTCGACCACGGCACCGTCGCCGCGTCCGTGCGGCGCACCGGTCGGCTCGTCGTCCTGCACGAGGGGCCGCGGCAGGCCGGCGTCGGCGCGGAGATCGCGGCGTCGGTCACCGAGCGCTGCTTCGACTTCCTCGAGGCGCCGCCCGCGCGCGTCACCGGGTACGACATCCCGTACCCGCCCGCGAAGCTGGAGGGCAACCAGGTGCCGGACCTCGACCGCGTGCTCGTCGCCGTGGACCGCGTGCTCGGTCGCGCGGGCGTGGGGGTGGGAGCGTGATGGCGACGCGCGAGTTCAGGCTGCCCGACCTGGGCGAGGGGCTGACCGAGTCCGAGGTCGTCGAGTGGCGCGTGGCGGTGGGCGACGCCGTCGAGCTCAACCAGGTGATCGCGGAGGTGGAGACCGCCAAGGCGCTGGTGGAGCTGCCGTCGCCGTGCGCCGGCGTCGTGCGGGCGCTGCACGCCGAGGAGGGGCAGACCGTCGAGGTCGGCGAGCCGCTGGTCACCTTCGACCTGTCCGACACCGCCAACCGGTCGGCCGAGGTGTCAGGACCAGCGCCCGGTATACCCGGCTCTGGCCCTGACAACTCTGGGGCTCCCGAGGCGTCAGGACGTGCGCGCGGTACGCAGGGCGCTGGTCCTGACACCTCGGCGGCGGAGGACGGCCCGGAGCCGAACCTGGTCGGGTACGGCGCGCGGCCCGCACGCTCGGGACGGCCGGCGCGACGCCGACGGCGGGACGTGCCGGCGGCTCCGACCGCGACGTCCACCCCGGTCGCGGTGAGCGCCCCCTCGAACGGCGTCGCCTCCGCCCCCTCGGACGGGCGGGGGGAGCGGCCGCGCTCGACGCCGGTCGTGCGGGCCTTGGCGCGGCAGCGCGGGATCGACCTCGCCGCGATCACGGGCACGGGCCCGCACGGGCGCATCACCCGGGACGACGTCGAGGCGGCGTCGCCGGGCGCGACGACGGCGGCCTCGACGGCAGTCTCGGTGGCGCAGCCGCCGACGACGGCACCCGCGAGGGTCGCGGACGGCGAGACGCGCACCCTCGTGCGCGGGGTCCGCAGGCGCACGGCGGCGGCGATGGTGGCGAGCGCGGCGGCGCCGCAGGCGTCGGTGTTCCTCACCGTGGACGTCACGCAGAGCATGGAGCTGCTCGCACGGCTCAAGGCGCACCCGATGGCGGGCGGGCAGCGGATCACGGTGCTCGCGCTGGTGGCGCGCGCCGTGCTCGCGCTGCTCCCGCGGCACCCGTCGCTCACGAGCCGCTGGGTGGACCTGCCGGGCGGCGAGGCCGAGATCGTGCGGCCGGCGCACGTGAACCTCGGCATCGCCGTCGCGACGGACCGCGGCCTCGTCGTGCCGCACGTGCCCGCCGCGGACACGCTGTCCCTGCCGGGCCTCGCCGCCGCGCTCACGGAGCTCACGACGACGGCGCGGGCCGGGCGGACCACGCCCGAGCGGCTGACGGGCGGCACGCTGACGATCACCAACGTCGGCGTCTTCGGGGTCGACTCCGGCACGCCGATCCTCAACCCGGGCGAGCCGGCCATCCTGGGGCTCGGCCAGGTCGCCCGCCGCCCGTGGGAGCACGACGGCGAGGTGGCGCTGCGGCAGGTGACGACGCTCAGCCTCACGTTCGACCACCGCGTGGTCGACGGCGAGCAGGGCGCCCGCTTCCTCGCCGACCTCGGGGCGGTGCTCGCCGACCCGGCGCTCGCCCTCCTGCTCGGCGGCGACGCCGCGCCCGCGACCTCCGGCGAGAGCGAGGCACCATGACCGTCCTCGCCTCCGCCGTCGACCCCCGCGCCGACGCCGCCCGCGCCAACGACGAGGCGCAGCGGGCGCTCGCCGACCGCCTGCGCGAGCGCACCGCGGCGGCCGCCCTCGGCGGCACCCCGCGCGCCCGCGACCAGCACGTCGCGCGCGGCAAGCTGCTGCCGCGCGACCGCGTGGCCCGCCTGCTCGACGAGGGCAGCCCGTTCCTCGAGATCGCGCCGCTCGCCGCGTACGGCGTGGACGCCGGGCCGGGGGAGCCGGGCGAGTGGCCGGGCGCGGGCGTGATCGCCGGCATCGGGCTGGTGAGCGGGCGGCAGGTGATGGTGGTCTGCAACGACGCGACCGTCAAGGGCGGCACCTACCACCCGCTCACCGTGAAGAAGCACCTGCGCGCGCAGGAGATCGCGCTGGAGAACCGGCTGCCGTGCGTCTACCTCGTGGACTCGGGCGGCGCGTTCCTGCCCCGGCAGGACGAGGTGTTCCCCGACCGCGACCACTTCGGCCGGATCTTCTACCACCAGGCGAGGCTGTCGGCGGCGCGTGTCCCGCAGATCTCGGCGGTGCTGGGCTCGTGCACCGCGGGCGGAGCCTACGTGCCGGCGATGAGCGACGAGACCGTCATCGTCCGCGACCAGGGCACGATCTTCCTCGGCGGGCCGCCGCTGGTGAAGGCGGCGATCGGCGAGGACGTCAGCGCGGAGGAGCTGGGCGGCGGGGAGCTGCACGCCCGACGCTCCGGCGTCGTCGACCACCTCGCCGACGACGACGAGCACGCGCTCGACCTGGTGCGCGACATCGTCGCGACCCTCCCGCCGGACCCCGAGCCGGCGTGGGACGTCGCGCCGTCGCGCGAGCCCGCCGTCGACCCGGCGGAGTTGTACGCCGCTGTACCAGTCGACGTGCAGCAGCCGTACGACCCGCGCGAGGTGATCGCGCGGATCGTCGACGGCAGCGAGCTGCACGAGTTCAAGCCCGAGTACGGCACCACGCTGGTCACGGGGTTCGCGCGCATCCACGGCCACCCGGTCGGGGTGCTGGCCAACGCGGGCGTGCTGTTCCGCGAGTCGGCGCTCAAGGGGGCGCACTTCGTCGAGCTGTGCGACCAGCGCGGCATCCCGCTGCTGTTCCTGCAGAACATCTCCGGCTTCATGGTGGGCCGCGACGCGGAGGCGGGCGGCATCGCCAAGGACGGCGCCAAGATGGTCACCGCCGTCGCCACCACACGCGTGCCGAAGCTGACCGTCGTCGTGGGCGGCTCGTTCGGCGCCGGGAACTACGCCATGTGCGGGCGGGCGTACTCGCCGCGCTTCCTGTGGTCGTGGCCCGGGTCGCGGATCTCCGTGATGGGCGGGGCGCAGGCGTCGTCGGTGCTCGCCACCGTGAAGCGCGACCAGCTCGCCCGCCGCGGCGAGGAGTGGGACGCCGGCGAGGAGGAGGCGTTCCGCGCGGAGATCCGCGACGGCTACGAGGTGGCCGGCGACCCGTACCACGCGACGTCGCGCCTGTGGGACGACGGCATCGTGGACCCGCCCGACACCCGCCGCGTGCTCGGCCTCGCGCTCGGCGTGTGCGCCCGCACGCCGCTGCCCGACGGAGCTCCCACGACCGCCCCGACCGAGCCCCGCTTCGGGCTCTTCCGGATGTGAGCCGCATGACGACCGCACCGATCGAGACCGTCCTCGTCGCCAACCGCGGCGAGATCGCGTGCCGCGTGATCGGCACGCTGCGGCGGCTGGGGATCCGGTCCGTCGCCGTGTACTCCGACGCCGACGCGGGGGCGCGGCACGTGCGCGAGGCCGACGTCGCCGTGCGCCTCGGGCCCGCGCCCGCGGCGCGGAGCTACCTGGACGTCGAGGCGGTCGTGGCCGCGGCCGTCGCGACCGGCGCCCAGGCGATCCACCCGGGCTACGGCTTCCTCTCCGAGAACCCGGCCCTGGCCCGGGCGTGCGCGCGGGCCGGGATCGTCTTCGTCGGGCCGTCGGTCGAGGCCCTGGAGACGATGGCGGACAAGGCCGCGGCCAAGCGCCTCGTCGCCTCCCACGACGTGCCCGTGCTGCCCGGCACCGTGCAGGACGGGCTCGACGACGCGGCCCTGGTCGCGGCGGCCGGCGACGTCGGGTTCCCGCTGCTGGTCAAGCCCGTCGCGGGCGGCGGCGGCAAGGGCATGGAGGTGGTGCGCACCGCGGAGAGCCTGCCGGGCGCGCTGGCCTCGGCCCGGCGCGTGGCCGCGGCGTCCTTCGGCGACGACGGGCTGCTGCTGGAGCGGCTCGTCGAGCGGCCGCGGCACATCGAGGTGCAGGTGCTGGCCGACACGCACGGCGCGGTCGTGCACCTGGGCGAGCGCGAGTGCACGCTGCAGCGCCGCCACCAGAAGGTGGTCGAGGAGGCGCCGTCGCCCGCGGTGGACCCCGAGACCCGGGCCCGGCTCGGCGAGGCCGCCTGCGCGGTGGCGCGGTCGGTGGGCTACGTCGGTGCGGGCACGGTGGAGTTCCTCGTGCCGGGCGACGACACCACCGCCTTCTGGTTCATCGAGATGAACACCCGGCTCCAGGTGGAGCACCCGGTCACGGAGCTGGTCACCGGCCTGGACCTGGTGGAGCTCCAGCTGCGCGTCGCGGCGGGCGAGCCGCTCGGGCTCCGCCAGGACGACGTCCGCCTGGACGGGCATGCCGTCGAGGCCCGCCTGTACGCGGAACAGCCGGCGCGGGGCTTCCTGCCCGCGGCCGGGCGGGTGCTCGCGTACGACGACGCCGGCGTCGCGGCGGGCCCCGGGGCCACGCCCCGGCGCCTGGACAGCGGGCTCCTGCCCGGCGCCGAGGTGACCGGCGACTACGACCCGATGCTCGCCAAGGCCGTGGCGTGGGCGCCCACCCGGGCCGAGGCGATCGCGCGGCTGGACGGCCTCCTGGCCGACGTCGTCGTGCTGGGGTTGGAGACCAACGCCGGCTTCCTGCGCGACCTGCTCGCCGACGACGACGTGCGCGCCGGCCGCCTCGACACGGGCCTCATCGACCGCTTCGTCACGGAGCTGTCAGACGCACAGCCCACCGGAGCACCGTCAGCGTCTGACAACGGTGCCGGGCCTACCGACGTGTCAGACGTGCAGGGCACCCGAGCACGACACGTGTCTGACAGCTCGTTGGTCGCGGCGGCGCTGCTCGCGCACGCGTCATCAGCTGCCGCGGCCGGCCCGTGGGCCGCCTTCGACGGCTGGCGGCTCAACGCGTCGGCCGCGCCCCGCTGCTCGGTGCTCGTCGACGCGGCCGGCGCGGAGCACGCCGTCGCCGTCACCGGGTCGCCCGACGACGCCGTCGTCACCGTCGACGACGGCGAGCCGGTGCGGGCCGCCCTGCGCGCGCTCGACGGTCTCGCCGGTGGCCGCCACCTGCTCACCGTCGACGGCGTCACCCTGCCCCTGGCGGCCGCTGTGAGCGGAAGACGCGCCCACGACACGCCGGGCGACGGGGCCGACAGCCCGCTCACAGCGCCGCCCGCGGTGGTGTGGGTGCACGTGGACGGACGGGCGTCGTCGTTCACCGTGCTCGACCGGGCGGCGCTGGCCGCGCGACGGCGCGCGGAGCGCGCGCTGGCCGGCGGCGACGGCGCCGCACCCGGCGCCACGACCGTCCGGGTCGCCATGCCCGGAACGGTGTCCGCCGTGCCCGTCGCGGACGGCGACGTCGTCGCCGCGGGCCAGCCCGTCGTCGTCGTCGAGGCGATGAAGATGGAGCACCCGCTGCTCGCGCCCGTCGGCGGCGTCGTCCGCCTCGACGTGCGCGCGGGCGACCAGGTGCGCCTGGACCAGGTCGTCGCCGTCGTCGACCCCGCCGTCGACACCTCCGTCGACACCCCGCCCCGCACCACCGAAGACCCTGCTCCCGCTCCGGCAGACCCCGCCGTCGCGGCAGCACACACTCCGGCAGACCCAGCCACCCGAGGAGCGTCATGATCAGCGAGACCCAGTCCACCGTGCTCACCGACGAGCAGCGCAAGCTCAGCGAGGTCGTGCGCGAGTTCGCGGACCAGGTGGTGGCGCCCGCCGCCTACCGGTACGACACCGAGCGGCGCCTGCCCGTCGAGATCATCGAGCAGATGGGCGAGCTGGGGCTGTTCGGCCTGCCGTTCCCGGTGGACGTCGGCGGGCAGGGCAAGGACTACGTGTCGCTGTGCCTCGCGGTCGAGGCGCTCGCGCGCGTGGACCAGTCGATCGCGGTGACGCTCGAGGCGGGCGTCGGGCTCGGGATCATGCCGATCTTCCGGCACGGCACCGACGCGCAGAAGGAGCGCTGGCTGCCCGACCTGGTGAACGGCCGGGCGCTCGCCGCCTTCGGCCTCACCGAGGCGGGCGCCGGGTCGGACGCCGGCGCCACCCGCACCACCGCCCGCCTCGAGGAGGGCGCGGGGCCGGACGGAGCGGGCGAGTGGGTGATCGACGGGTCCAAGCAGTTCATCACCAACTCCGGCACGCCGATCACCAGCGTCATCACCGTCACCGCCGTGACCGGCACGCGCACCGGGGCGGACGGCGCGACCCACCCCGAGCTCTCGTCGTTCCTCGTCCCGGCCGGCACCGCGGGTCTCACCGTGGGGCCCGGCTACGACAAGGTCGGCTGGCACACGTCGGACACGCACCCGCTGACGCTCGACGGCGTCCGCGTGCCGGCGGGGAACCTGCTGGGCGAGCAGGGCCGCGGCTACGCGAACTTCCTGCGGGCGCTCGACGAGGGCCGCATCGCCTTCGCCGCCCTCGCGACCGGCGCCGCGCAGGGCTGCCTCGAGGAGGCGCTGCGCTACGCCAAGGAGCGGGAGGTCTTCGGCCACGCGATCGGGGGCAACCAGCACATCGCGTTCACGCTGGCGCGGATGCAGGCGCGTGTGCACTCGGCGCGGCTGTGCTGGCTCGACGCCGCCCTCAAGCAGGTGCACGGCAAGCCGTTCAAGGCGGAGGCGTCGGTCGCGAAGCTGGTGGGCGGCGAGGCCGCGATGGCGAACGCGCGCGACGCGTCGCAGATCTTCGGCGGCTACGGCTTCCTCAACGAGAACGCGGTGGCCCGGCACTACCGCGACTCCAAGATCCTCGAGGTGGGCGAGGGCACCACGGAGGTGCAGCTCATGATCATCGCCCGCGACCTGGGGCTGGCGTCGTGAGCCCCGGCCGGGCGCCGAACAGGCGGTTGACACCGTTATGCCGTCGTTCGGCCCCCGATAACGGTGTCAACCGCCTGTTCGGCACGAGCGAGGGAGGGCGTCATGCGTGACGAGGTGCAGCGCGGGCTGTACTACGACGAGCTGGATCCGGACGTGCGGTACGTGCACAAGCCCGGTCGCACGATGACGGAGGCGGACGACGTGCTCTTCACGTCCGTCACGATGAACCCGCAGGGCCTGCACCTCGACGCGGCGTGGGCGGCGACCCAGCCGTTCGGCAGGCCGCTCGTGAACTCGATGCTCACGCTGGCCACGCTGGTGGGGCTGTCGGTGGCGCACCTGACGCGCGGCACGCTCGTGGCGAACCTGGGCTTCACGGAGGTCGCGTTCCCGCACCCGATGTTCCACGGCGACACGCTGTACGGCGAGACGACGGTGCTCGACCGGCGGCTGTCGCGCTCACGGCCCGGCACGGGCGTCGTGACCGTGCAGCACGTGGGCCGCAACCAGGACGGCGACGTCGTGGCGAAGGCGGGGCGGACGATGCTGATGTGGACCCGCGAGGGCCACGAGGAGCACGAGCACAAGAACGCCAGCGAGCATGGCGGGGGAGTGCTGTGAACCCCGCCCCCTTCACGCTCGGGCCGGCGCTCCTGTTCTGCCCGGCCGACCGGCCCGACCGGTTCGCCAAGGCCCTGGACCGCGCCGACGCCGCGATCCTCGACCTGGAGGACGCCGTCGCGCCCGGGCACAAGGACGCCGCCCGCGCCGCGCTGGTGGACACCGTCCTCGACCCGGAGCGCGTCATCGTGCGCGTCAACGCCGTCGGCACCCCGGAGCACGACTCCGACCTCGCGGCCCTCGCCCGCACCCCGTACCGCACGGTGATGCTGCCGAAGGCGGACGGGCGGTTCGTCGGCCCGCTGCTCGCGCCGGACGGCGGCCCGTACGCCGTCGTGGCGCTGTGCGAGACGGCCGCGGGGGTGCTCGCCGCGCCGGCGCTGGCCGCCCGGCCCGACGTCGTGGCGCTCGCGTGGGGCGCCGAGGACCTGGTGGCCTCCCTGCACGGCACGTCCAGCCGGCGGGCCGACGGCGCGTACCGCGACGTCGCGCGGCATGCGCGGTCGGCGGTGCTGCTGGCCGCCGGTGCGGCGGGGAAGGCGGCGATCGACGCCGTCCACCTGGAGATCGACGACGTCGCAGGGCTGCGCGCGGAGGCGCAGGACGCCGCGGCCAGCGGGTTCGTCGCCTCGCTGTGCGTGCACCCCAGCCACGTCGCCGTCGTGCGCGCCGCCTTCGCGCCGTCGGAGGCGGAGGTGGAGCGGGCGCGCGAGGTGCTCGCTGCGGCCTCCGGGCGGGCGGAGGCGCTCGCGGACCTGGCCGGGGACGGCGCACGGCGGCGCTCGGCCGACGCCGGCGTGCTCACCGTGGGCGGGCAGATGATCGACGCGCCGCTGCTCCGGCACGCCGAGGCCGTGCTGCGACGGGCGGAGCATGGCGAGGAGGGGGCTCCCGACGAGCCCCGCACCGGACGTACGGTCGAGGAGAACGGGGGACGACGATGACGGTGTCGAGGACGGTGGACCGGCGTCAGCCCAGCGCGGTGGCCGCGCTGGACGGCCTGCTGCACGACGGCATGACGATCGCCGTCGGCGGGTTCGGCCTGAGCGGCAACCCGAACGACCTCATCGAGGCGGTGCGCGACTCCGGGGTGAAGGACCTGACCGTCGTGTCCAACAACATGGGCGTGGACGGCAAGGGCCTCGGCATCCTGCTGGAGAACGACCAGGTGCGGCGCGTCCTCGCGTCGTACGTGGGGGAGAACAAGCTGTTCGCGCAGCAGTACCTGGACGGCGCGCTCGAGGTCGAGTTCGTGCCGCAGGGCACGCTCGCCGAGCGGCTGCGCGCGGGCGGCGCGGGCATCCCCGCGTTCTACACGCCCACCGGGGTCGGCACGCCCGTCGCGGAGGGCAAGCCGGTCGACGAGATCGACGGCCGCCGGTACGTGCTGGAGCGGGCCATCGTGGCCGACCTGTCGCTGGTGCACGCGCGCCGCGCGGACCGGTTCGGCAACCTCGTCTACCGGTACACGGCGCGCAACTTCAACCCGGTGGTCGCCACGGCCGGGCGCGTGACGGTCGTCGAGGCGGAGCAGATCACCGACGAGCCGATCGACCCGGACGTCGTCGTGACGCCCGGCATCTACACCCACCGCCTGGTGCTGGCGCGCGAGCGCGTCAAGGACATCGAGCAGCGCACGGTGCGCCCTGCGCAGACGGGCGCCGCGACGACGGCGGGAGGTGCGGCATGACCTGGACGCGCGACGAGATGGCGGCCGTGGCGGCGGCCGAGCTGCGCGACGGAGACTACGTCAACCTCGGCATCGGCATCCCGACGCTGGTGGCGAACCACCTGCCGCCCGGCGTCGGCATCACGCTGCAGAGCGAGAACGGGCTGCTCGGTATCGGGCCGTTCCCCGTCGAGGGCACCGAGGACGCCGACCTCATCAACGCGGGCAAGCAGACGGTGACCGCCGTGCCGGGCGCGAGCTTCTTCGACGCGGCCGACTCGTTCGCCATGATCCGCGGCGGGCACATCGACATCGCCATCCTCGGAGCGCTGCAGGTGTCCGCCACGGGCGACCTGGCGAGCTGGACCGTGCCCGGCAAGCTCGTCAAGGGGATGGGCGGCGCGATGGACCTCGTGGTCGGGGCGCGGCGCATCGTCGCCCTCATGGACCACGTGGCCCGCGACGGGTCGCCCAAGCTGCGCCGGCGCTGCACGCTGCCGCTCACCGGGGAGGGCGTCGTCGACCGGGTCGTCACCGACCGTGCCGTGCTCGACGTCACCGACCACGGCCTGGAGGCGGCCTTCGTGCTGCGCCGGCTGGCTCCCGGCGTCACGGTCGAGGAGGTGCGCGAGGCGACCGAGGCGGAGCTGGTCGTGGAGCTGGAGGACGAACCCAAGGACGGGGCCGGGACGGGCGACGGCTCGCCGGCCGTGGCAGAGGAGGGACGACGATGACCGTGATCGCGGGGTACCGGCGGACGCCGTTCGTGCGCTCGAACGGGGCGTTCGCGGCCGTGCCGGCGACGACGCTGGGCGCGCACGCGCTGGCGGCGGCGCTCGCGGCGGCGGGCGTGGAGCCGGGGGAGGTGGACGTCGTCGTGGGCGGGCAGGTGCTGCAGGGCGGAGCCGGGCAGAACCCGGCCCGGCAGGCGGGCGTCGGCGCCGGGGTGCCGATGACGGTGCCCGCCGTGACGCTCAACGCCGTCTGCCTGTCCGGGGCGGAGGCCGTGGTGCAGGCGCACCGCCTGATCGTGGGCGGGGAGGCGCGGGTCGTCGCGGTGGTCGGGATGGAGTCGATGACGCTCGCGCCGCACGCCTGGGTCGGCTCGCGGGCCGGGCAGAGGTTCGGGCCGGTCGAGCTGATCGACACGATGGCGCACGACGGGCTGACCGACGCCTTCGAGCACGACTCGATGGGGCTGAGCACCGAGCGGCACGGCGAGGCGATGGCGGCCGCGGCCTGGAACACGCGCGAGGCGCAGGACGCGCTGGCCGTCGCGTCGCACACGCGGGCGGCCAAGGCGGCCGAGCTGCTGGCCGAGGAGATCGCGCCCTACGACGTGCCTGGGAGGCGCGGCGCCGTGCGGGTGGAGGCCGACGACGGCGTGCGCCCGGACTCGACGCTCGACGGGCTGGCCCGGCTGCGGCCGGCGTTCCGCGAGGACGGCACGATCACCGCGGGCAACGCGTCCCAGATCTCCGACGGCGCGGCGGCGCTGGTGCTCATGGCCGACGACGTCGCCGCGGCACGCGGGCTGACCGGGGTGCGGGTGCGTTCGCACGCGCTCGTCGCGGGGCCGGACGTCGGCCTGCATGCGCAGCCGGCGAACGCGATCGCCGCCGCCTGCGAGCGGGCCGGCGTCGCGCCGCGCGACCTCGGCGCCGTCGAGATCAACGAGGCGTTCGCCGCCGTCGTCCTCGCGTCGGTCGACATGCTGGGGCTCGATCCGGAGCTGGTGAACGCGCACGGTGGCGCCATCGCGCTGGGGCACCCCATCGGCGCGTCGGGCGCGCGCGTCGTGGGGCACCTCGCCCGGCGGCTGGAGCTGCTCGGGCCAGGGTCCGTGGGTGCCGCGGCGCTGTGCGGAGGCGGGGGCCAGGGCTCGGCGGTGCTGCTGGAGGCGTGACGGCGCGCCCTCTCGCGCGTCGCGGCGGCAGTTCGGGCTGACGTCGGCAGTTCGAACTGCCGCGCTGAACCCGAACTGCCGCCGCGAGCGCCGGCCCGGGAGCCCGCGGCACCGATCGTTCCTGGCCGGTCGGTGGCACCGGACCTGCGCGGCCGGGCAGGATGGTGCGTCGTGACGACGACGCGCGACCCCCGACCGCCCCGCATCCTGATCCTGGCGGGCCGCGGCCGCCACGAGGACCCCTGGCACGACCACGCCGCCACCTCGCACCGGCTGGCGCTGGTGCTCTCCGGTCTGGAGCTCGCCGCCGGCCCCCCGGAGGTCGCGGTGCGCTCGACGTTCCCCGACAGCCTCGACGACCTGGACGGCGTCGACCTGCTCGTCGTCAACGCCGGCACCCCGTGGCCGGGGCTGCGGGAGGCCGGGATCGGGCCCGACGACGCGGCGTGGGCGCAGTTCCACGCGCGGCTCGACGCGTGGGCGCGCGACGGCGGCCGGATCCTGGCCGTGCACCAGGCGGCGAACGCGTTCGGCGACCACCCGGCGTGGGAGGAGGTGCTCGGCGGCCGGTGGGTGCCCGGCACCTCGATGCACCCGCCGCTGGGCCCGACGACCGTGCCGCTGGCGATCGGCGCACACCCGATCACCGAGGGGCTGGGCGCCGTCGACGTGGTCGACGAGCGGTACTGCCACCTGCGCGTGGCGCCGTCGTCGCAGGTGCTGGGGTGGGTGGTCGACGACGACGGCGAGCGGCACCCCGCCGTGTGGGTCGCCGACGCGCACGGCGGCCGCACCGTGTACAGCGGGCTGGGGCACGACGTGCGCGCCTACGACTCGCCGTCGCACACCGAGCTGCTGCGCCGCGCGGCCCGCTGGCTGCTGGAGGGCTGAGCGTGCGGGTGTTCGTGATCGGGCTGCTGTTCGTGGTCGCGGCGGGCGCGTCGGTCTACGTGATCGAGGCGCCCGCGCCCGACATCTCGCCGTTCGGCCGGTTCCTGGTCAACCTGCCGATCTTCGTGGGGGGCGGGTTGGCCGTCCGGGCCGCCGCGGAGCGCCGTCGTCGAGAGCGCGCCCGCGACCGGATATCTTGACGTCGAGATACTTTCGAGGGCCAGGGAGCGACATGCGGTTGCATCACGTGCAGGTGGCGTGCCCGCCGGGCGGCGAGGACGTGGCCCGCGCGTTCTACGGCGCGGCCCTGGGGCTGACCGAGGTGGCGAAGCCGCCGGAGCTGGCAGGTCGCGGAGGCTGCTGGTTCCGGGGATACGACGGTGACGGCGTGGTGGGTGCCGAGATCCACGTCGGCGTCGAGGACCCCTTCGCCCCGGCGCGCAAGGCGCACCCGGCGCTGCTGGTCGACGACGCCGCCGCGCTCGACGCGACCGCGGACCGGCTGGAGGGCGCGGGTTTCGCCGTCGACCGGTCCGAGCGTGAGACCTTCACGGGCTACCTGAGGTTCCACACGCGGGACGGAGCGGGAAACCGCGTGGAAGTGCTTGCGCCCGTCTGACGACAGCACGGCCTGTGCTCAGGCCGGCGGGGAGACGAGCCCCTCGCGCAGGGCCGCGATCTCGGCCTCCAGATGTTCTCTCGACCGAAATCGCAGGAGCCCGGCGTGCAGGACGGTCCGGGCGGACGCGTGGTCGCACCCCAGCAGCGCGGCGACTCGGGCGACGGCCTCGTCGTCGGAGTCGGAGGCGAACACCTCGTCCGCCACTCGCGCCAGCCGGGCGCGCGCGGCGTGGAGAGCGGACATGATGTCGAGTGCGCGCCGTGTCGTGTCCTCCCGGTCCGTGTCATCTCCGTCCGTGCTCGCCCGGTCGGGGGGCCGATGGCGAGAGATGGCGTCGGTGGTCAGGTCCAGCGGGAGGGGATCCTCCGTCCAGAGACTGAGCATGGGGAGCACGGCGCGGACGTGCGCTGGGCCGGCCTTCGCGCGCGCCCACTCGGAGCCATTGATCGACACCGGGAGGCGCATGTAGTCGCCGGGGTCCAAGGGGGCCGCCGTGCCTTGGCTCCCGAACTGGGCGAAGCCGAAGCTCTCGCGCTCGTCCCCCGCCGACAGCAGGAAGCCTGCGGCGACGAGGCGTTCCCCCTCCAGGGGTGTCCAGAGCTCGGTGCCCTCGTTGACGAGGTCGACCGCGAGGTGCTCGACGTCGGGCCGCCTCGCCGTGGGACCGGCCCAGCGCAGGACCAGTCCGCGGGAATGCTCGGGGTCGCTCGGCAGCGCACGGTCGCGAGGCGTCATGGGCCGAGCATCCCAGGCGCGCCGGAACGCGCAAGCGGCCGTCACGAGGTGTCGGGGCATGCCCCCAGTCGCCGCACCTCGTCCACGACGGCCGACGCGGCGTCAGCTCTGGGTGGGGAGAGGGTGGCCCTCCGACGCCTGCACGACGACGATGCCCTGGCCGGTGAGGCCGAGCTGGTACGCCTCGCCCGAGCCGCGGCCGATGGCGGCGCCGAGCTTCGCGGTCCTGCGCACGGTGCTGGTCAGGGTCGTGGACCAGAGCACGACGCTCTGCATGTCGACGTAGGTGGGCTCGTCGACCTCGAGCACCACCGGGGTGCCGTAGGCGGTGACGGCGAGCGCACCGGTGCCGGTGAACGTGGTGTTGAACAGGCCGCCGCTGAGCATCGACGCGCCCTGGACGCGGTTGATGTCCCAGGTCAGGGTGCTGGAGAACGCGAGGATGTTGCTGCCGGAGACGGTCACGCTCTCGTTCTCCAGGTACAGGACGAAGACCTCGTCGGCGTCCTGGGCGAGGAAGACGTCGCCGTTCCCGGAGACCTTCATCAGCGACATGCCCTCGCCGGTGAACGCCTTCTTGAACAGCTTGGTCATGCCGCCGGCGCCCTCGTAGGCGAAGTCGACGTCGCCCTGGTAGGCGACCATCGACCCCTGCTTGGCGTAGAAGAACCCGCCGGAGCCGGCGAGGTCCACCTTGAGCATCCGCGGGTTGACGAGCTGGAAGCTGCCGGGCTCGCCCTGCGGCTCGGTGTGGTGGAAGAGGCTGCTGCGCATGGTCATCATCCTGTCGTGCGCGGGCGCCGGGGGCATCCGCCAGGAGGATGACCCTGCGGCCGGGCTCAGCCGCGCAGCGCCCACCACTGCAGCAGCATGATGGTCTTGCCGTCCACGATGCGCCCGTCGCCGATCATGGCCAGGGCGTCGTCGCGGCGGAGCTCGACCGCCTCGATGTCCTCGCCTTCCTGGGCGACGCCGCCGCCGGTTCCGACGCGGTCGCGCGGCGTGTACGGCGCGGCGTAGAAGTGGACCTTCTCGGTGACGGACCCCGGGCTCATGTACGCCGTGAAGACGTGCTGCACCGGCCCGACGGCGACGCCCAGCTCCTCGGCGACCTCGCGCCGGATCGCGGTCTCGGGGTCATCACCGTCGAGCAGGCCGGCGGCCGTCTCCAGCAGCATGCCGTCCGGGTGGTCGTTGACGTACGCCGGGAACCGGAACTGCCGGGTGAGCAGCACGGTCGACCGCGCGTCGTCGTACAGCAGGATCGTCGCGCCGTCACCGCGGTCGTACGTCTCGCGCTCGAGCGTGCGCCAGGTCCCGTCGCGGCGGCGGTGGTCGAGGGTCGTGCGGCGCAGCACGTGCCACCCGGAGGAGGTGAGCTCGACGTCGCGCACGACGACGTCGGGGTTGCGGCGCAGGTCTCTGCCGGCTTGGTCGAGCCCGGTGCGGCCGCGGTGGTCGGGGACGTCGACGCCCGGCCGGCCGGTCACCGGGCGGCCTCGACGCCGCGCGGGATCTCGGCGATGTCGCGGTAGACGGGCAGGCCGAGGCTCTCGGCGATCGCGACGTCCTGGTCGGCTCCCGTCGACTCCCCGGGCAGCCGCAGCACGGCGTCGCAGTGCTCGAGGAGCCGCTGCGCGGTCGGGTAGAGCACGTCGTCCGCGAGGTCGTCGTCGAGCGTCGCGCCGGCCGAGCGCAGCACCGGCAGCGCCACCCACTCGCCGATCATCGGCACGTGGCCGGCGGCGAAGATCGGCCACGCGGCCTCCTCGAGGCGGCGCAGGTTCGCCTCCATGGCGGCGGGGTCGCCGTCGGTGCCGGAGCGGTACGGTCCGGCGATCAGGATGAGCATCGGTCGTGTCATGGTCGTAGACTAGGCATAAACATGCAGAACTACGAAGAAACGAGGATAGGCGATGCTTGCTGCCGAGAGACGTGACCACCTCCTCGAGACCCTGCGTCGAGACGGCAAGGTCGTGGCCAAGACGGTCGCGGCAGAGCTCGGACTCTCGGAGGACAGCATCCGGCGCGACCTGCGCGAGCTGGCGGCCGAGGGCCTGTGCCAGCGGGTCTACGGCGGGGCGCTCCCCGTCTCCCCGGCGGTCGCGGACTACGCGGGCCGGCAGGAGGTCGAGCCGGCCGGCAAGCAGCGCGTCGCCGTAGCGGCGGTGCGGCTGATCGACCCGGGCAGCACCGTCATCCTCGACGGCGGGACGACGGCCCTCGCCGTGGCGCGGGCGCTGCCGCCCGACCTGCGCTGCACCGTCGTCACGCACAGCCCCACGGTGGCTGCCGCGCTGGTCGAGCATCCCGTCGCCGAGGTCTTCGTGCTGGGCGGCCGGCTCTTCAAGCACTCCGCGGTGGCCAGCGGTGCGGCCGCGGTCGAGGCCGCGCAGCGCATCTCCGCCGACCTCTTCCTGCTGGGCGTCACGGGCATCCATCCCGACGCCGGGCTGACCACCGGCGACGCGGACGAGGCCGCGATGAAGCGGGTGCTGGCCGGGCGCGCCGCCGAGACCTACGTGCTGGGCTCGTCCGAGAAGATCGGCGCCGCCTCCCCGTTCGAGGTCGTCGGTCTCGACGCCGTCGCGGGCGTCGTGACCGACGCCGACCCCCGCAGCGAGGTCATGGGCCGCCTGGCCCGGCGCGTCCGCGTCGTGGAGGCGGGAGCGTGACCGGCGCGGGCACGACCGTGCAGGATCGTGCGTCGCTGGTGTACCGGCACGTCGACGTCTTCGCCTCGCGGGCGTACACGGGCAACCCGCTGGCGGTCGTCCCCGACGCCTCCGGCCTCACCGCCGCGCAGATGCTCACCATCACCCAGGAGCTGCGCCACTTCGAGGCGGTCTTCCTGCGGGCGGGCGACGACGGGGCCGTCGCCGCCCGGGTCTTCGACCTCTTCGGGGAACTCGAGTTCGCCGGTCACCCGCTCCTGGGTGCGGGCGCGGTGCTGCACGAGCGCGACGGCTCCGCCGGCCCGCGGACGTGGGCACTGCGACTGCCCGGCCGGGTGGTCGAGGTCTCCACCCGGCCCACCGCCACCGGGTACCACGCGGAGCTCGCCCAGGGCGCGCCGGAGTTCCTGGGGACGGTGCCTGACGGGGACCGGGCGGAGGTGGCCTCCGCGCTCCACCTGCCCGAGCGCGCGCTCGCGGACCTACCGCTGGAGGTCGTCTCCACGGGCCTGCGTTACCTGGTGGTGCCGGTAGAGACCGGGCTGGCGGAGGCGAGGATCGCCCGACAGGACCTCGCGGAGCTGCTCGCGCGGTACGGGGCGCAGTACGCGTACGTGCTCGACGTCGGCGCGCTCGAGGGCAGGCACTGGAACAACGACGGGATCCTGGAGGACGTCGCCACGGGCAGCGCCGCCGGCTGCGTCGGCGCCTACCTGGCCCGTCACGGCGTCGTGCCCGTGGGCGAGGAGCTCGTGCTGCGGCAGGGACGCTTCACCGGCCGCCCGAGCCTGCTCTCCGTCCTGCCGCAGGGGCGGCCCGACGCGCTGGACGACGTCCGCGTCGGCGGTCACGTGAGCATGGTGGCGCGGGGCGTCCTCGACGTGCTCCCCGGGTGACCGCCGGCGGCGCCCCCGCACTCAGACGGCGCCGGGGAAGCCCGCCTGCCGCCACGCCTCGTACACGACGACCGACGCGGCGTTGGTGAGGTTGAGCGACCGCCGCCCGGGCAGCATGGGGATCTTCACGCGGTCGGTGACGCGCGGGTGGTCCATGGCCTCCTCGGGCAGGCCAGTGGGCTCGGGGCCGAAGAGCAGGACGTCGCCGGGGCGGTACTCGACGTCGGTGTAGGTGGTGTCGGCGTGCGCGGTGAAGGCGAAGACCCGGGCGTCGGGCAGGGCGTCGAGCGCGTCGTCGTACGTCGGGTGCACGTCCATGACGGCGAGGTCGTGGTAGTCCAGCCCGGCGCGCTTGAGCTTCGCCTCGGACAGGTCGAAGCCCAGCGGCTCGACGAGATGGAGCCGCGCGCCGGTGACGGCGGCGAGCCGGATCGCCGATCCCGTGTTCCCGGGGATCCGCGGCTCGTAGTACACGACGTGGGCGAACGGGGACGCGGGCGCGGGCGGGAGCTGGTCGGGCACGGGCCCGATTCTCCCACCGGCCGAGCGTGGCCGGGCGACGTGCCGCCGCACCCGATGACGGGACGCCCCTCGCGCCCCTAGGCTCACTTGATGGCGGAGATCCCGGCGGTGATGAAGGCGGTCCAGCTCGTCGGCCACGGTGGCCTCGACCGGCTGGTGTACCGCGAGGACGTGCCGACGCCGACGCCCGCGCCGGGCGAGGTGCTGATCGACGTGCACGCCTGCGGCATGAACAACACGGACGTGTGGGTCCGCGAGGGCGCGTACGGCACGGAGACGGACCCGAGTTCCGTCTCGACCTGGAGACGCGGCAGATCCACGCTCACCTTCCCCCGGATCCAGGGCGCTGACACGGTCGGCGTGATCGCCGCCGTCGGGGACGGGGTGCCGCCGGAGCGGGTCGGCGAGCGCGTCATCGTGGACTTCAGCATCTACCACCGGCCCGAGGGCGACGACAGCCTGGCGGACATCGACTACATCGGGCACGGGCGCGACGGCGGGTACGCCGAGTACATGACCGCCCCCGCCGAGAACGCGTACGAGATCACGGCCGACATCGCCGACGCGGAGCTCGCGACCTTCTGCTGCGCCTACCTCACCGCGGAGCAGATGCTCGACCGGGCGCGGCTGGCCGCGGGGGAGCGGGTGCTCGTGACGGGGGCGTCCGGCGGCGTGGGGTCGGCGATCGTGCAGCTGGCCCGCGTGCGCGGCGGGGTCCCGTACGCCGTGACGAGCGCCGGCAAGGAGGACGCGCTGCGGCAGATCGGCGCGCAGGACGTCGTCCTGCGCGACGCCGGCGACCTCGTCGCCGAGGTGGGGCGGGTGGTGGACGGGCCAATCGACGTCGTCGCCGACCTGGTGGCCGGGCCGATGTTCAACGACCTGCTGCGCATCCTGCGGCCCGAGGGCAGGTACACGACGGCGGGCGCGATCGGCGGGCCGGTCGTGCAGCTCGACCTGCGCACGATGTACCTCAAGCAGATCGAGCTGCACGGTTCCTCGCAGGGCACGCGCACGGCGTTCCGCCGGCTGGTGCGCTACATCTCCGACGCCGAGATCCGTCCGCTCCTGGACCGCACGTTCCGGCTCTCCGACCTGCACGAGGCGCAGCGCGCCTTCATGTCCAAGCGCTACGTGGGCAAGCTCGTCGTCGTGCCCGACCGGCACTGGGACCGCGTGGGGGCACCGTATGCGCAGCCGTGAGCGCACCCTCGAGCTGATCGACGCGCAGTCCGGCGGCGACGTCAGCCGGGTCGTCATGTCCGGCGTCGAGCCGCTGCCCGGCACGACGGTGCTGGAGAAGGCGCGCTACCTGGAGCGGCAGGGCGACGGGCTGCGCCGCCTGCTGCTCTCGGAGCCGTACGGCGACCCCGCGATGTCGGTGGACCTGATCGTGGAGCCCAGCGACCCCCGGGCGCAGGCCGGCTACGTGATCATGGAGGCGATGGGGTACCCGCTGTACTCGGGCTCCAACACGATCTGCACGGCCACCGCCCTGCTGCAGAGCGGGGCCATCCCCCTGCGTGACGGCGACGGTCTGCAGGACGTGACCCTGGAGTCCCCCGCGGGGCTGGCCCGGGTCAGCGCGCGAGTGGTCGACGGCCGCGTCGTGTCCATCACCACCGAGGGCGAGCCGGCGTACGTGGCCGACGAGGCGCTGAGCGTCGAGGTGCCGAACCACGGCGACGTCCTGTTCGACCTCGTGTGGAGCGGCGCGTACTACGCCCTGGTCGACGCGTCCCGCTACGGGTTCGACATCGGCCCGACGGAGCAGGTCGCGCTCACCGCGTTCGGGGACGCCTTCGTCCGCGCGGCCCGGCCCGGCCTGCGCCAGGAGCACCCCGACCTGGGCGACGTCGGGCCCCTGCCCTTCGCGCACTTCATGGGCCCGCTCCGCCGGGTCGGCGACGGCCGCTGGGAGTCCCCGTCCGCCACCTACGTGCACCCGGGCGTGCTCTGCCGCAGCCCCACGGGCACCGGCACCTCGGCGCGGCTCGCGCTCATGGCCCGGCGCGGGGAGATCCGTGAGGGCGAGTCGCTGGAGACCGTGTCGCCGCGCGGCAGCCGGTTCGTGGGCACGGTGCTGGAGCGAACCAGGGTGGGCGACTACCCGGCGCTGCGCTCCGCCGTCACCGGCGCGGCCCGCGTGATGGCGCGGTCGCAGCTCACGGTCGACCTCGACGACCCGCTGGTGGACGCCTCCGATCTCGAGCCCCTGCTCACGCCGCCCGCCTGAGCGGGCTCAGGCGTCGTCCTCCGCCGCGGCGGCGACCTCGGAGCCGGGCGCCCCGCCGTACGCGTCGACCACCGTGCCGTCGACAGCGAAGTCCACCGAGCCGTCGTAGTAGTCGTCGGAGACGTACACGTGGACCTGCGGGTCGCTGGGCTTCTCGTCGGCCCAGACCTTGCGCGCGACCCACAGCATCGGGTCGTCGGCGTCGTCGATGCCGGTGAGGCGCTCCGTCTCGTCGAACAGCGGCGGCAGGTCCTCCCAGTCGATCTCCGAGGCGTCGAACAGCTGCCGGGGGACGTCCTCGGGCTCCGGCTGGATGAGCGACGCGCCCTCGTGGGTCGCCTCGCCGTCGCGGTACTGCCACTCGTCGGTCGTGGTGGCTCCCGGCGAGGTGGGGGCGGTGACCCGCACCCACTGGTCGTAGACGTAGACCTCCGTGACGTCGTCGCCGGACAGCGCGAGGACGGCGTCCAGCGCCGGCCGCAGGTTCCCCGGCGTGAACATCGACGTCTCGGCGGCGGCCGCGGCGTCGTGCTCCGCGCGGACGGTGTCGATCGAGCGGGTCTCGACCAGCCGGCCCACCTCGTCCCACGCCGGGTACAGCGCGCCGGCGAGGCCGAGCACGGCCAGCACGGGGAAGACGACGAACGGGATGCGCCGGATCGCGCCCGGCGCCCGCCCGCGCCGCGGCGCCACCCAGACGTCGGCGGTGGGCAGGTCGCGGACCTGCCGGTCGGTCTCGGCGCGCCGCTGCCAGTCGGGGTCCGGGGCGTCGTCGAGCGCGACCTCGGGCCGCTCGGGGTCGAGCTGCGTCACGACGACCACCGCCCCCGGCTGCAGGGACGGCAGCCGGGCGAGGTTCACCACCTGCCGGAGCGTGGTGCGGTACGGACCGTGCCCCTGGCGGGACACGACCAGCAGCTCGAGCTCGCACACCGGCTGGTCGTTGACGGCCGAGCCGGTGGCTCTGATCCCGGTCACCCGGGCGAGCGTCGTGCGGCCGGCCGCCTTCGCCGCGGCCACCTTCTTCGGGTCGTGGAGCCCCATCCCGCTCGTCACGCTGCCGATGATGGTGAGGGGCAGGGCGATGCTCGCCACCACGATCGCGACGACGAGCAGAGTGCCGTAGAGCGGGTCGCCCGTGAGGGCGTCACCGAGGATCGACGCCACGAGCACGCCGAGGGACAGGGCGAACAGGCAGCGGATCACGACCCGTATTCTGCCTGGGCGCGGAGGCGTAGGCTGACGTCATGACGACGCGCGCGTGCTGGTGGTGGCTGCCTCCGCAGCCCTGACCGACGCGCCCACGTCCCCGTCCCGAGCTGCCCGTCGCAGCCGGGACGCCTCCGTGTCCGGACCGGTCCGACGGGTGGCGATCCCCTGAGGAGCCGACCCGATGACCGCACCGACCGTCCTGACCATGCCCCTGCCCGACGCCGCGACGGCGAGCGCCGCCGTCGCGCAGGCCCGGTCCGCCGAGCTCGAGGGCGAGCTGGCCCGCGACCCTTCCCGCTTCCGTGTCCTCACCGGCGACCGGCCGACGGGCGCCCTGCACCTGGGCCACCTGCTCGCCACGCTCGACAGCCGCGTGCGCCTGCAGGACGCCGGGGTGGAGGTGGTGCTCGTCGTCGCGGACTACCAGGTCATCACCGACCGTGACGACGCGGGCGACCTGCCCGCCGTCGTGCGCGAGGTCGTGCTCGACTACCTCGCGGCGGGCATCGACCCGGCATGCTCCACGGTCTTCACCCACTCGGCCGTGCCGGCGCTGAACCAGCTCCTGCTGCCGTTCCTGTCCCTGGTGAGCGTGGCGGAGCTGGAGCGCAACCCCACCGTCAAGGCGGAGGCCGCCGACGCCGAGCGGCGGCAGGGGCGAGGCATGTCCGGCCTGCTCTTCACCTACCCGGTGCACCAGGCCGCGGACATCCTGTTCTGCCACGGCAACCTCGTCCCCGTCGGGCTGGACCAGCTGCCCCACCTGGAGACGACGCGGACCGTGGCCCGGCGGTTCAACCAGCGCTACGCCGCGGCGAGCCCGTACTTCCCGGAGCCGGACGCGCTGCTCACGCCGTCGCTCACCGTGCTCGGCCACGACGGCGCCAAGATGAGCAAGTCGCGCGGCAACGCCCTGGAGCTGCGCGCCACCGAGGACGAGACGGCGCGGTTCTTCCGCCGCGCCCGCACCGACTCCGAGCGGAACGTCGCCTACGACCCGGAGGGCCGACCCGAGGTGGCGAACCTGCTGCGCATCGGCGCCCACTTCGCGGGCACGACGCCGCAGGAGCTCGCCGCGTCGGTCGGCGACGCCGGGGCGGGGCGCCTCAAGGCGGTCGTGACGGAGGCCGTCGTCGAGGGCCTGCGCCCCCTGCGCGAGCGGCGGGCCGCGCTGGCGGCCGACGGTCCCGCCGTCGTCCGCGACGTCCTCGCACGGGGCAACGCGCGGGCGAACGAGGTCGCCGAGCGCACGCTCGCCGACGTCCGCGAGCTCATGGGCACGGTCTACGCCTGACGACCCCAGGAACGCACGATGCCTCGGTGGGTACGGGCCCGCCGGTGCCTCTCCGGCGGGCCCGGGTCAGTGGGTCACGCGCCGAGCCGCTCGCGCAGCAGGGAGAGCTGCGCCCAGAGCTGCTCGGGCACGCGGTCGCCGAAGGTGTCGAAGAACTCGCCCGTCAGGGCCGTCTCCGCGAGCCACGCCTCGGCGGGCACGTCGAAGAGGGCGGCGAGGTCGTCGTCGGACAGGTCGAGGCCGTCGGTGCGCAGCGCGCCCTCCGCGGGCAGCAGGCCGACGGGGGAGTGCACCGCACCCGCGTCGGTGCGCAGCCCGTGCGCCCGGTCGAGCTGCGTGACGATCCACTCCACGACGCGGGAGTTCTCGCCGAACCCGGGCCACAGGAAGCCGCCGTCCTCGCCCTTGCGGAACCAGTTCACCTGGAACACCTTGGGGCGCTTGTCGGCCTCGAGCCCCTTGCCCACCGCGAGCCAGTGCGCCCAGTGGTCCGCCATGTTGTACCCGCAGAACGGCATCATCGCGAAGGGGTCGCGACGCAGCTCGCCGACCGTGCCCTCGGCGGCGGCCGTGCGCTCGGAGCTGATCGTGGCGCCCATGAACACGCCGTGGTCCCAGCTGGTCGCCTGGGTCACGAGCGGCACGTTGGTGGCGCGGCGCCCGCCGAAGACGATCGCGTCGACGGGGACGCCCGCCGGGTCCTCCCAGGCGTCCGCGATGGACGGGCACTGCGCCGCCGACACGGTGAAGCGCGAGTTCGGGTGCGCGGCGGGCGTGTCCGAGCCGGGCGTCCAGTCGTTGCCCTGCCAGTCGGTCAGGTGGGCGGGCGGCTCGGGCGTGAGCCCCTCCCACCACACGTCGCCGTCGTCGGTGAGGGCCACGTTCGTGAAGATGACGTCGTGGGTGAGGGTGTCGATCGCCGTCGGGTTGGTCTCGACGCCGGTGCCCGGCGCGACGCCGAAGAAGCCCGCCTCGGGGTTGATCGCGCGCAGGCGCCCGTCGGGGCCGGGGCGCATCCACACGATGTCGTCGCCGAGCGTCTCGACCGTCCAGCCGGGGATCGTCGGGCGCAGCATGGCGAGGTTCGTCTTGCCGCAGGCGCTGGGGAAGGCGGCGGCCAGGTGGTACTGCCGCTGCTCCGGGGACGTCACCCGGATCAGCAGCATGTGCTCGGCGAGCCAGCCCTCGTCGCGCGCCATCGCGGACGCGATGCGCAGCGCGAAGCACTTCTTGCCGAGCAGGGCGTTGCCGCCGTACCCGGAGCCGTACGACCAGATCTCGCGCGTCTCCGGGTAGTGGACGATGTACTTGGTGTCGTTGCAGGGCCACGGCACGTCCTGCTCGCCGTCGGCCAGCGGGGCGCCCACGGAGTGCACGGCCGGCACCCACTGCTGGCCGGCGTCGATGAGGTCGAGCACCTCGCGCGAGACCCGGGTCATGACGTGCATCGACACGACGACGTACGGCGAGTCGGTGATCTCGATGCCCACCTGCGAGATCGGCCCGCCGACGGGCCCCATGGAGAACGGCACCACGTACATGGTGCGGCCGCGCATCGACCCCGCGAAGACGCCGTCGGGGCCCGCCAGCACCTGGCGCATCTCGCCGGGCGCCCGCCAGTTGTTCGTCGGCCCGGCGTCCTCCTCGCGCTCCGAGCAGATGAAGGTGCGCGACTCGACGCGGGCGACGTCGGACGGGTTCGACCGGGCGAGGTAGGAGCTCGGGCGCTTCGCCTCGTCGAGCTTGATCAGCGTCCCCACCTCGACCATGCCGTCGAGCAGGCGCTGCTTCTCCGCCGCCGACCCGTCGCACCACACGATCTCGTCGGGCTGCGTGAGCTCGGCGACCTGGCGCACCCACGCGCGGGCGTCCCGGCGGGACGTCGCGGAGACCCCGGCGGCCGCCTCGGCGCGCGACGGCGCGGGGCCCGCCTGCTCGCGCGGCGTCGTCGTGCTGGGGGCCAGCATGTCCGGGGCGAGCTCGGCGATCGCGAGTCGCGTGCGGCGCGGGTTCGCGGTGAAGGTCATCGGATGCTCCGTCCGTCGTGGCCCCGGCGTGCTGAGCCGGGTGGGCTCCCTCCAGCGTGCTCCTCCGGGGAACCGACTTTCCAGCCGATCGGCCGTGAAGATCGGCCGATCTTCACGTAACGTCAAAGCATGGCTGCGAAGGACGCGCCCGGGGCGGAGTCCCCGGACCTCATCACCCTCGGCCGGCGCATCCGGCACGCCCGCACCTCCCGCGGGCTCACCCTCGAGGCGCTCGGGGAACGCGTGGGCGCGGCACCCAGCCTGCTGTCCCTCGTCGAGAACGGGCGGCGCGAGCCGCGGCTGTCGCTGCTGCGGTCGATCGCGGGGGCCGTCGGCGTGGCCGTGCCCGACCTCCTCGCCGACGAGCCGCCGTCGCGCCGGGCGGAGCTGGAGATCGCCCTCGAGCGGGCGCAGCGCGGTCCGCTCTTCGGCGCCCTTGGCCTGCCGTCGGTCAAGCCCAGCCAGAAGCTCCCGATGCCGGTGCTCGAGCAGCTCGTCGGCCTGCACTCCGAGCTGTCGCGGCGCGAGGAGGAGGCGATCGCCACGCCGGAGGAGGCGCGCCGCGCCAACACGGAGCTGCGCCACGAGCGACAGGAGCGCGACAACTACTTCCCCCAGATCGAGGCGCTCGGGGAGGAGCTGACCAAGCGCGCCGGGTATGCCGGTGCGGGCGCCCTCACGCACCGCACGGTGGCGCGCATGGCCGAGCAGCTGGGGCTCACCCTGCTGCACGTCGACGACCTGCCGCGGTCGGCGCGATCGGTCACCGACCTGAAGAACGGCCGGATCTACCTGCCGCCGGCGTCCATCCCGGGCGGGCACGGCCTGAGGTCGCTCGCGCTGCAGGCGATCGCGCACCGCGTCCTGGGGCACGAGCGTCCGCGCAGCTACGCCGAGTTCCTGCGCCAGCGGGTGGAGATCACGTACTTCGCGGCGAGCTGCCTCATCCCGCAGTCCGTAGCGGTCGAGTTCCTGCAGCGGCGCAAGCGCGAGAAGGACCTCGCGGTCGAGGACTTCCGCGACGCGTTCGGCGTCACGCACGAGGCCGCGGCGATGCGCCTGACGAACCTCGCGACGGTGCACCTCGGCATCCCGCTGCACTTCCTGCGGGTGGGCGACGACGGCGCCCTGTTCCGCGGCTACGCCAACGACGGGCTGCCCCTGCCGCAGGACGTCACCGGCGCGATCGAGGGGCAGCTGGTGTGCCGGTGGTGGGCGGGACGCGAGGCGTTCACCCGCCGCGACCGGGCCACCGAGTCGTACCAGTACACCGACACCCCGGCGGGCACGTTCTGGGACTCGGTGCAGACCGGCACGGGCGCGGACGGACGGCAGTTCTCCATCACCGTGGGCGTGCCCTACGCGCACGCCAAGTGGTTCCGCGGCCGGGACACGCAGGTGCGGCACGCCTCCACCTGCCCCGACCCGGCGTGCTGCCAGCGCCCGCCCGCCGACCTCGCCGAGCGGTGGGACGGCGTCGCCTGGCCGAGCGCCCGCATGCACCAGCAGGTGCTCGCCGCGCTGCCGCGCGGGGCGTTCCCCGGCGTCGACGACACCGACGTCCTCGCCTTCCTGCAGCGCCACGCGCCCGACGCGTCCCGGCCCTGACGAGCGGCCGGGGGCCGCTCACTCGAGACGGACCTCGCGGATCCGTCGCTCCTGCACGACGGTGACGCGCAGGGCGCGGCCACCGGTGTCGTCGCCGGTCTCGCCGTCGGACACCTCGCCGTCGGCCACCGCGCCGTCGACGACCACACGGTCGCCCTCCTCGGCGAGGCGACCGAGCCGGGCGAGGACGTAGCCCGCGACGGTCTCGTACGGTCCGTCGGGCAGCTCGACGCCGGAGAGCCGGGCGAAGTCCTCGATCGTCAGCCCGGCGTCGTAGGTGCCCGCCACGTGCACCGCGGCGAGCGGGTCGTGCTCGTCGCGGATGTCGCCGACCAGCTCCTCGACGAGGTCCTCGAGGGTGACGATGCCGTCCGTCCCGCCGTACTCGTCGACGACCAGCGCAAGGTGGGTGCGCGTGCGCTGCATCTCGGCGAGCGTCGGCAGCAGCCGTCCGGTCGCCGGCAGGTCGAGCACCGGTCGTGCCACGTCGCGCACGGTGCGCCGACCGCCGGAGGGCGATCCCGCGCCGCGGGCCAGGTCGCGCACGTGCACGAACCCCAGCACGTCGTCGACGTCCTCGCCGGTGACGGGATACCGGGAGTAGGGCTGGTCGCGCGTGCGCTCCTCGGCGTCGGCGAGCGACAGGTCCGCCTGGAGGAAGACGACGTCGCCGCGGGGCCGCATCACCTCGCCGAGGCTGCGTTCGGAGGCGGCGAAGACGTCGGACAGGATGCGCCGCTCGTCCTCGTGCAGGCCCGGGTGGGCGGAGACGAGGTCACGCAGCTCCTGCTCGGTGATCTCCTCGGAGCGCACGGTCGGGTCGCCGCCCAGCAGGCGCACCACGGCGTCCGTGGAACGGGACAGCAGCCAGATGACGGGCCGCATGAGCACCGCGAAGCGGTCCAGCGGCGGGCCGACGACGAGCGCGACCTGCGCCGTGCGCTGCAGCGCGATCCGCTTCGGCACGAGCTCGCCGAGCACGAGGGACAGGTACGCGATGACGAGGGTGAGCCCGACCAGCGCGGCCGGCGCCGCGACGCCCGCGGGCAGCCCCACGGCCTCGAGCGCGGGAGCGACGTCGGGCGCCAGCGTGGACGCCCCGTACGCCGCGGAGAAGAAGCCGGCGACGGTGACGCCGATCTGGACGGCGGCCAGGAAGCGGTTGGGGTCCCGGGCGATGCCCGCGACACGTCGCCCGCGTGGCCCGCTGCGCTCGAGCTGGTCGATCTGCGTGCCCCGCAGCGAGACCAAGGCGAACTCCGTGCCGGCGAAGACACCGCCCAGGAGCACGAAGAGCAGGACGAGCGCGATGTTCCACCAGGTGTCCGCGTCCACCGGGATCCTCTCGGTCGGTCGCCGGCCGAGGCGCCGACGGTCGCCCCGGGGTCGTCACCCCCGTCAACGCGTCGCGGCGCGGCTCGGTTCCGCCGGGACGGACCGGGCGGTCAGCGGAAGCGCTGCGCCGCGAGGGGAGCGGCCTCCGCGAGGCCGCGCACGGCGGGGTGCGCGTCGTCGTCGGTGCCGGACGCGAGGACGTCGCTCATCGGACCCGAGGCGACGAACGTGCCGTCCGCGAGCACGTGCACCGTGGGGCACAGGCGGCCGACGAGCTCGACGTCGTGCGAGACCAGCAGCACGGCGGTGCCCTCGGCGCGGGTGGCGTCGGTGAGCCGGCGCACGATCTCGCCGCGCATCGCCGGGTCGACGGCGGTGAGCGGCTCGTCGAGCAGCAGCGCCCCCGGGCGGGTGGCCAGGGCGAGCGCGAGCGCGAGGCGCTGCTTCTCCCCGCCGGAGAGCGAGTAGATCGCGCGCTTCGCGAAGTGCGGCTCGAGGGCGACGTCGTCCAGCAGGTCCGTCACGGTGCGGCCGCTCGCCCGGCCGGCCTTGCGGGCCTCGGTCAGGGCCCCGGAGACGGCGCGCTCGACCGTCCACCGCAGGTCGACGTCGAGCCCGTTCTGCGCGACCGTGCGCACCGCCGCGCGGAACTTCTTCTTGTCCCGCCGCCCGAGCTTGGCCACCGTGCGGCCCTGGAACGTCACGTGGCCCTCACGGATGCGCAGCTGCCCGAGCAGGGCCTGCACCAGCGTCGACTTGCCCGCGCCGGACTCGCCGACGACGCCCACCGGCTCCGCCCCGGGCAGCAGCTCCAGGTCGATCCCCTCCAGGATCGCGGGGCCGCCGTAGCCGACCACGAGGTCGGTCGCGCGCAGGATCGGGGCGGAGGAGGTCGAGCTCATGCTGGTGTCACCTTCGTGTGTGCGTGCGCCGGACGACAGGGCCGGCCCGACAGTCCGACGAACGACGGTACCCCGCGGTTCCCGCCGCCCTCGCTGACGAGGGCGGCGGGACTCTCACGCCGGGCCGCGAGGGTGCCCGTCACACGGTGGCGAGCACGGCCTCGGCGGGCTCCTCGGGCTCTCCGGACGTCGTGCTCGCCGCGGTCGTGCCCCGGCCGAGGACGGTCGACAGCGCCTCGGCGAGCCACGCGCGTGCCTCGGCCGCCGTGGCAGGGGCGCTCGCCCGGCGGGCGGCGACGTGCAGGTCCGGGCGGACCAGCAGCACCCCGGAGTCCTCCGTCTCCCGCAGGGCCGCCCAGGTGCCGTACGGGTCCTCGACCTGCTGGCCGGGGCCCACCGCGACGGTCGTGAGGTCGAGCCCGAGCTCCTCGCCGAGCTCTCGCGCCGCGTCGACCCACGCGTCGCCGCCGATCCCGGTGACGACGGCGAACCGCCCCCGGCCGACGAGATCGAGCGTCGAGGTCCGGGCGCCGTCGACGGTCACCCAGGTGTGCGGGATCCGCGCGCCCGGCCAGGTGGTGGGCTGGGCGTAGAGCTCGGGGTCGAGCGTGTACTCGGGCTCCGGCGTGCCGTCCGGCAGGACCGCGCCCGAGGCGTACCGGTGGTTGTGCTCCACGCCGTGGGCGTCGAACTCGTACTGCTTGTACGCGATCGCCTCGCGCAGGGCGGCCCGCACCCGCTCGCCGTCCGGGCCCGGCGCCTTGCGGAGCTCCAGCTGGGCCTCCAGCCGGGCGGGGTCGCTCGTGTCCTCGAGCTCCAGCGCGGCCAGGATGCGGCCGGTGTCGGCGATGCTCTGGTTGGCACGCTCGACGATCTGCCTCGCGACCGGGGCCCGCTCGGCGTCGTAGGAGTCGAGCAGCGCCGGGTCGGCCGTCCCGGCGACGACGTGCGCGAGCTTCCAGGCGAGGTTGTAGGAGTCCTGGATCGAGGTGTTGGAGCCCAGCCCGTTCGTCGGAGGGTGCCGGTGGACGGCGTCGCCCACGCAGAAGACGCGCCCCTTCGACAGGGTCGTGGCGTAGTGGTGGTTCACCGTCCAGGGGGATGCCGACTTCACGCGCATCTCGAAGTCGTCGGTGCCCACGAGGTTCACGGCGAGCTCGCGCACGAACTCGTCGGTGAGCTCCGGCGGGCCGGCGGCGACCTCGTAGCCCCACATGAGCATCCACTCGTTCCAGGGCTTGATCATGCGCAGCACGCCGAGCCCCACGCCCTCGCGCTCCGCACCCGGCTGCAGCATCCAGTACAGGACGGCGGGGCGGTGGGCCACGAAGCGGGAGAGGTCCGCCTCGAACACGATGCTCATCGACCCGCCCACCGCTCCGGGCCCCTCGTAGGGCAGGTCCAGGTGCTCCGCGACGGTGCTGCGGGCGCCGTCGGCGCCGACGAGGTAGCGCGAACGCACCCGGTAGGTCGCCCCCGTGAGCCGGTCGCGCACCGTGGTGGTGACGCCGTCGGCGTCCTGCACGTGCTCGAGGTACTCGGTGTCGAAGCGCACCGTCGCCCCGCGCTCCTGCGCGGCCTGCACGAGGATCGGCTCGGTGATGGTCTGCGGCGCGTCGACCATCGGGCACGGGCTCTGCAGCTCGTACCGGGCGCGCCGGGCGGTGTCGGTGCCCCAGGAGGGGATGCGCCCGAGCTCCTCGCCGGCCAGGCTCGTGCAGAACGTCGTGTTGCCCATCGAGTCCCACGGCGTGGCCTCGGCCAGGAGGACGTCCTCGACCCCCATGTCGCGCAGCGCCTCCATCGTGCGCTGGTTGGTGATGTGCGCGCGGGGGCTGTCGGCGAGGCGGCCGTACTTGGTCACCACCATCACCCGCGTGCCGTACGTCGCGAGGAAGAGGGCGGCCGAGGCGCCCGCCGGACCGGTCCCGACGACGAGGACGTCGGTCTCGAGCACCGGACTGTCGGGCGCGTGGTCGGCGGGCACGGGGGAGTCGTGGGACATGGGCGATCAGCTCCTGGCGTTCGGGGACTCGACGCACCGCACGGTAGCGAAAATGTGCCCCCACCTGCAGCGACGTCCCGCCCGGGCGACGTATCCCGGCGCCGGTCATACTGCACGCATGGTGGATCGGGAGTCGGTGCGGCAGTGGGTCGCCGCGTACGAGGCGGCGTGGCGCGACGCCGACGCCGACGCCGTCGAGCGGCTCTTCACGCCCGACGCGAGGTACGCGCGCTCGCCCTACGACCCCGAGGAGCTCGTCGGCCACGACGCGATCCGCGGGTTCTGGACCGTGGACGAGGGCGCCGCGTTCACGATGACGGCCGAGACCCTCGCCGTCGACGGCGACGTCGCCGTCGTGCGCCTGGAGGTCCGCTACACGGCGCCGCGGGAGCAGGAGTACCGCGACCTGTGGGTGCTGCGCTTCGCCGACGACGGTCGCGTGGCGGACTTCGAGGAGTGGGCGTACTGGCCGGGGAAGGCCTGGACGGCGGCCACCTGAGTCAGGCGCCATTCGTCTCCCAGTAGTGGAGCTCCACGTGCCACGGCTCGGGAAGGACGGCGGCGAGGGCGTCGCGCAGTGCCTCGCCTTCGGTCCGGTGCGCCGCGGCCACGTGCGGGTCGTCCCAGCCGTGCTCGTAGCTGTAGTGCGCGTTGAAGACGTCCGCCCATGCGCGCAGCCGGGCCGTGAGCGCGTCGTCCACGGCCTCCGCGACCACGGCCTTCCGGGCGGGGTCGGTCCCGACCCAGATCGGCCATTTGACCGTGTACTCGTTCATGAGTCGGACCCGGTACGGGTCGTGCGAGGGCGGGACGGGCATGCCCGCCGACCCGCGTCGGGGGATGAAGACCTGGCCGGACAGCGGAGCGTAGGCGAACCAGCCGGGTCCGGAGCCGTCATCTCCGTCGGGGCTGTCGGACGGCCCTTCCGCCGCCGGTCCGGTCATGACCGTGCGCCGCCGCGCGCGTCCATCCGTGCCAGGAGCTTGGGGAGCACGTCGCCCAGGCGCAGGCCGTCGTGCTCGAACTCGTTGGTCACCCAGGCGCGAGCGTTCCCGACGTGCGCGGCCGTCTCCAGCGAGAGCCCGGCGTCCACGAACATGTCGTCGTGGTAGACGGCGGCCTCGAGCGGCGCCTCGTTGCGGGCGAGGACGTCGAGGTCGTACAGGTCGTCCCAGTCGGTGCGGGCCGCCAGGGCCTCGGCAGCGGGGCCGAACGGGCGCAGCTCCGCGAGCTGCTCGAACATCCAGGGGTAGATCATCTCGCCCGTGAACAGCAGCGGGCGCGCGCCGGCGTCGAACGACGCGTCCTCGTCGCGCACGCGCTGCGCGGCCCACGCCGTGGCGCCTGTGCCGGACTGCGCGTAGATCGACTCGTGCAGGACGGCGTACATCGGGTTGGTGGCGAAGCCGGTGGCCGCCTCCACCTCCGCGAGGAACGTGTCGGTCAGCTCGTCGGGAGCGCCCTCGTCGAAGGCCTCGTCCACGATCCAGTGCACGCGCTCGAAGCCCGGGCCCATGCCGAAGGCCATGCCGAGGGTCTGGAACCGCTCGACCGTGAGCAGGTCGCCGCCGGGCAGGCGCACGTCGCCGGCGGAGATCCGGTCGGCGATCCGGGCGACGCGCTCGACGTCGTCGGGGTACCGCTCGCGGTAGAGGGCGTTCTTCGCGACGACGCGCGGCTGGGTGCGGCGGTAGACGTCCTCGGCGCTCGCGGTCAGGCCCGCGAGCCCGCCGGTGACGTACGACGCGGCCACGCCCTCGGGGGCCCGCGACAGGTAGGTGAGCGTGAGGAACCCGCCGTACGACTGGCCGAGCGTCGACCAGCGGCGGCCGCCGTAGACGGTCTTCCGCACGTGCTCGGCGTCGGCGACGATCGAGTCGGCGCGGAAGTGCGTCAGGTGCTCGGCCTGCGCCTCAGCGGACCCGAGCGCGGTGAGCGCGCCGGCGCGCACCGCCGTCGAGCGACCCGTGCCGCGCTGGTCGAGCAGGACCACGCGGAACCGCTTGAGCGCCTCGCCCACCCAGCCGTCCGGGCCGGTGGGGCGCGGGCCCTTGCCGCCGGGGCCGCCCTGCAGGAAGACCAGCAGCGGCAGGTCGTCGGACTTCCTCGTCGGGTCCACGAGCTCGCGCACGAACAGCGAGATGGTGCGCCCGTCGTCGGGGTGCGACCAGTCCAGCGGGACCGTCAGGGTGCGGTCGGTGACGTGGACGCCGGGGATCGTGTACTCGCGCGGGGACGTGATGCTCACGAGAGCAAGGGTAGGCGGGCGGCCTACGGGCCACCGGCCAACGGCGGAGCGGAGCACAGCACCCACCCCCAGCACCCACCACAGGCAGAGGCCGGACGCAGAGCTGAGGGGACGGCATCGCTTCGCCTGGACGTATCCCTCCCGAAGTGGAGGGCGCCCTGGCGCCCGTGAACGCGTCCGGGCGAAGCGATGCCGTCCCCTCAGCGGCAGCACCGAGGTTTCGGTCTACGGACTACTCAACGTCAGCGTCGACCCAGTCGAACGTCTTCGTGACCGCCTTCTTCCACGACCGGTAGAGCCGCTCGCGCTCGTCCTCGGCCATGGCCGGCGACCAGCGCTTGTCCTCCGCCCAGTTCGCGGTGACGTCCTCCTCGCCCTTCCAGAACCCGACGGCGATGCCGGCGGCGTAGGCGGCACCGAGCGCCGTCGTCTCGGCGACCTTGGGCCGCACGACGTCGACACCGAGCTGGTCGGCCTGGAACTGCATGAGCAGCTCGTTCTGGACCATGCCGCCGTCGACCTTGAGCTCGGTGAGGTCGACGCCGGAGTCCTTCTTCATGGCGTCGACGACCTCGCGGGTCTGGAACGCCACGGCCTCCAGCGCCGCGCGCGCGATGTGGTTGCGGTTGACGTACCGGGTGAGCCCGACGAGCGCGCCGCGGGCGTCGGGTCGCCAGTACGGGGCGAACAGGCCGGAGAACGCGGGCACGAAGTAGGCGCCGCCGTTGTCCTCGACCTTGCGGGCCAGCCACTCGACGTCGGGGGCGTCCTCGAACATGCCGAGGTTGTCCCGCAGCCACTGGATGAGGGAACCCGTGACGGCGATGGAGCCCTCGAGCGCGTACACCTGTGCGGCGTCGCCGATCTTGTAGCAGACCGTGGTGAGCAGGCCGTTCTTGCTCGGCACCTTCTCCGTGCCCGTGTTGAGCAGCATGAAGTTGCCGGTGCCGTAGGTGTTCTTCGCGGTGCCGACCTCGAAGCACGCCTGGCCGAACGTCGCGGCCTGCTGGTCGCCGAGGATGCCGGCGATCGGGACGCCGGGCACCAGGCCCCGGGCACGGCCCGTCCCGTACACCTCCGAGGAGGAGCGGATCTCGGGCAGCATCGACAGCGGGATGCCCATGTCGGCGGCGATGTCCTCGCGCCAGCTCAGGGTGTCGAGGTCCATGAGCATCGTGCGCGACGCGTTGGTGACGTCGGTGACGTGCACGCCGCCGTCGGGGCCCCCGGTCATGTTCCACAGCACCCACGTGTCGGTGTTGCCGAACAGGAGGTCGCCCTTCTCGGCGGCCTCGCGCGCGCCCTCGACGTTGTCGAGGATCCACTTGACCTTGGGGCCGGAGAAGTAGGTGGCGAGGGGGAGGCCGACGATCGACTTGTACTTCTCGGCGCCCTCGGAGCCGCCGAGCTCGTCGACGATCGCCTGCGTGCGGGTGTCCTGCCACACGATCGCGTTGTACACCGGCTTGCCGGTGTTCTTGTCCCACACGACGGCGGTCTCGCGCTGGTTGGTGATGCCGATGGCGGCGAGGTCGGTGTGCGCCAGGTTGCCGCGCGTGAGCGCCAGCCCGACCACCTCGCGCACGTTGCTCCAGATCTGCTCGGCGTTGTGCTCGACCCAGCCCGCCTTGGGGAAGATCTGGTCGTGCTCCAGCTGGCCGGTGGAGACGATCCGGCCGGAGTGGTCGAAGACGATGGCACGCGAGCTCGTCGTGCCCTGGTCGATGGCGAGGACGTAGTCAGCCATGGGGGTTGCCCTTCACGTCGGTGTGGGTGGTGCGGGGTGCCGGCCGGGCCTCGGCGGCCCGGCCGGCGGGGTCGGTCAGGAGTAGGCCGCGCCGAGCAGGCCGGCGAGCACGCCGCCCACCAGGGGGCCGGCGACGGGCACCCAGGAGTACGCCCAGTCGCTGGAGCCCTTGCCCTTGATGGGCAGGAACGCGTGCGCGATGCGGGGGCCGAGGTCACGCGCCGGGTTGATCGCGTACCCCGTCGGGCCACCGAGGCTGGCGCCGATCGCGACCACGATGAGCGCGACCGCGAGCGGCCCGAGCTGGTGCGGCGTCTTGCCGGAGACGACGACGAAGAACACCAGCACGAAGGTCGCGATGACCTCGGTGATGAAGTTCCAGGTGTAGGAGCGGATCTCCGGGCCGGTGGAGAACACCGCGAGCTTGGTGGCGCCCGGGGCGTCCTCGTCGAAGTGCTTCTTGTACGCGATGAACGCGAGCACGGCACCGATGATGGCGCCGATCATCTCCGCGGCGAAGTAGATGAACATGTTGCTCACGGTCGGCTCGATCGTGGCGGTGACCCGCCCCTCGGGGCCGGTGAGCGTCGCGAACGGCTGCTGCGCCGTGTACAGCCCGATCGTCACGGCAGGGTTGAGGTGCGCGCCGGACTTGTACGCGGTGAAGACACCCGCGAAGACCGCGAGGCCCCACCCGAAGTTGATGAGCAGCCAGCCGCCGTTGAAGCCCTTGGTTCTCGGGAGCACCACGTTGGCGACGACGCCGGCGCCCAGCAGGATCAGCGTCGCGGTCCCGAGGATCTCGGACCAGAACGCCTGCATGATCAATGAGTCCATCGTCGGTTCTCTTTCTCTTGAGGGACCACGTTGTCCTCTCCGGGGTCGGAGAGCGCCCGCGACAGGCAGAGCCCTGCGGGAATCCCGGCCGGACGCCCGACCGGGCTCGGATCAGCCCCGCAGGGGCTGCATGGCGGCGACGTCGGGGGCGCCGAGGCGTACGGCCTCCGCGCTGGCGTCGTCGGGCTCGTCCTCCGCCGCGTCCTCGGCCTGGGCGCGGGCGGTGTAGGCGTCGATCTCGGCCTGCTTGGTCGCGTCGTCCCAGCCGAGGAGCGGGGCGACGAGGTCGGCGATCTCGGGCAGCGCCGCCACGCCGCGGTCTGCGACCTCGTAGACGAGGCGGGTGCGGTGCAGCAGCAGGTCCTCGAGGTGCAGCGCACCCTCGTGGCTGACGCCGTAGTGGATCTCGGCGCGCAGGTACGCGGGGGCGTGCTCGAGCGGCCGGGCGAGCGACGGGTCCTGCTCGCACAGCTCGACCAGTTCCCGCAGCGACGACCCGTAGCGGTGCAGCAGGTGGTCCACCATCTGCGGCTTCCACCCGAACCGCGCCGCCCAGGTGCGCGCCAGGCGTCGCGTGGCCTGCAGGCCGACGGCGCCCAGCAGCGGAATCTGGTGCGTGATCGAGGGCAGCGCGGCGGCACGCTGGCCGATGGCGAAGTCCACGGCGTCCTTCGCCATCACGCGGTAGGTCGTGAGCTTGCCGCCGGCGATGACGGTGAGGCCGGGCACCGGGCTGGCGACGGTGTGCTCGCGCGACACCTTGGCGGAGCTGGTGCCCTCCTTGGTGCCGGGCTGCAGCAGCGGTCGCAGGCCGGCGTAGGTGCCGATGATGTCGTCGCGGGACAGCGGGTGGGCCAGCACCGCGTTGGCGTGGTCCAGCACGTAGTCGATGTCCTGGGCGGTCGCGACCGGGTGCGTCGGGTCCTGGGTCCACGGGGTGTCGGTCGTGCCGACCACCCAGTAGCGGGACCACGGGATGACGAACAGCACGGACTTCTCGGTCTGCAGGATCAGGCCGACCGAGCCCTTGATGCGCTCGCGCGGGACGACGATGTGCACGCCCTTGGACGCCAGGACCCGCAGCCCGCCGGTGTCGCCGGCCAGCGCCTCCGTGTCCTCGGTCCACACGCCGGTCGCGTTGATGACGTGGCGGGCGCGGACGGTGATCTCCTCGCCGCTCTCGAGGTCGACGAGGACGGCGCCGTTCACGGCCCCCGTGGCGCCCTTGGTCAGTGCGACGACCTGGGTGCGTGCCGCCGCGTGCGCGCCGTAGCTCACGGCCGTGCGCACGAGCGTGGACACGAGCCGGGCGTCGTCGACGGACGCGTCCCAGTACTGCACGGCCCCGATGGCGGCGTCGTGCGCGAGGTCGGGGAACTTGGTCGCCATCCGCCGCCGCGACAGGTGGCGGTGCAGCGGCATGGCCCGGCGTCCCGGGGCGAGCGAGGCGAGCGTGTCGTAGAGCGCGATGCCGGCCCCGACGTACGCGCGCTCCCACAGCCGGTGCTCCAGCGGGTACAGGAACGGCACCGGCTTGACCAGGTGGGGGGCGATGTCCTTGAGGAGGAGGTCACGCTCGGTGAGCGCCTCCTTGACGAGGTGGAAGTCGAGCATCTGCAGGTAGCGCAGCCCGCCGTGCACCAGCTTGCTGCTGCGGCTGGAGGTGCCCGACGACCAGTCCTGCGCCTCGACGATCGCGGTCGACAGGCCGCGGGTGGCGGCGTCGAGCGCGATGCCGGCGCCGGTGACCCCGCCGCCGACGACGAGCACGTCGAGCTCGCCGCTGGGGTCCTGGGACGCCTTGAGCGCGGCGAGGGCCTGGGTGCGTGACTCGGCTGTGAGCCGGGTGGAGGCCATCGTGGGTTCCTTCCGATCGACGACGCTCCCAGGTCAGCACCGCCAGCACGTCCGCGCAACCTGGGTGCACAAACGTGCAGTGGGGCATGCTGAGGGCATGGCGACCTACCGGGAACGCGACGTGGTCATGGCCGCGACGATGTACTACCTGCAGGACATGAAGATGGAGACGATCGCGCGGCACCTGCGCACGTCACGCTCCACCGTGTCCCGGCTGATCAAGCGCGCGAGGGAGACCGGCGTCGTCGAGATCACGCTGCGCCCGGGCCCGTCGCGGGCGCCCGGGCTGGGGCAGGAGATCGCCGAGCGGCACGGCATCGACGCCTACGTGGTGCCCGTGTCGGACTCCTCCACCGACGACGACCGGCTGCAGCAGGTCTCCATCACGACCGCGCGGCTCCTGGCGCGCTGGTTCGACTCCGACATGGTGCTCGGCGTGGCCTGGGGGACCACCCTGGCGGCGATCACCGAGCACCTGCCCCACAAGCCGACCCGTGGGTCCGCCGTCGTGCAGCTCAACGGCGCCGCCAACATGCGGACCTCCGGCATGAGCTACGCGGGGGACCTGATCTCCGGTTTCGGCACCGCCTTCGACGCGTCCGTGCACTACTTCCCCGTGCCGGCCTTCTTCGACTTCGCCGAGACCAAGGCCGCGATGTGGCGCGAGCGGTCCGTGCGCCGCGTGCTCGACGTCCAGGGCCGCGCCGACATCGCCCTGTTCTCCGTGGGCGCCCTCACCGGGGGCGTGCCGTCGCACGTGTACTCCGCCGGGTACCTCGACCCGGACGACGTGGCCGTGCTGGACGCCGAGGGGGTGGTGGGAGACGTCTGCACCGTCTTCGTGCGCGCCGACGGCACCTACCGCGACATCCCCCTCAACGCCCGGGCCACCGGCCCCGCCCCCGCCGAGCTGCGCCGGGTCCCGCGGCGGCTGTGCGCCGTCGCGGGCGGCAACAAGGTGGCGGCCCTGCGGGCGGCGCTCGCGGCCGGGGTGGTCACGGACCTCGTCATCGACGAGGTCACGGCCGCCGCGCTCGTGGAGGAAGGGTGAACGTCCGTGCACCGGGACGCCCGCGCCGGGGCGGGGGCGCGACCGTAGAGTGACGGCGTGCTTCCGGAACCGGCCGGGGACCGCCGGCCCCAGGACCACGGCGCGTCGTTCGCCGTCCGCGCCGCGCTGCCGGCCGACATGCGGGCGGTGCGCCGCCTCGTGGAGCCGTATGCCGAGCGCCGCATCCTGCTGGCCAAGGAGATGGTCGGCTACTACGAGGCCGTGCAGGAGTTCCTGGTGGCGGCGGACGCCGACGGGGGCGTCGTGGGGTGCGGTGCGCTGCACGTCATGTGGGACGACCTCGCCGAGGTGCGCACCCTCGCCGCCGACCCGGCCTGGCGGGGTCGCGGGGTGGGGCACGCGATCGTCGAGGGGCTCGTCGAGCGCGCCCGCCGGATGGGGCTGCGCCGGGTGTTCTGCCTGACCTTCGAGGTGGGCTTCTTCCGCACCCACGGGTTCCGTGAGATCGACGGCACGCCCGTCGACGCCGAGGTGTACACCGAGCTGCTGCGCTCCCACGACGACGGCGTCGCCGAGTTTCTCGACCTGGCGCGCGTGAAGCCCAACACCCTCGGCAACACCCGGATGCTGCTCGAGCTCTGACCGTTGACGGCCCTGCCCGCGATGTTGTGAGCACGATTTCGGGGACTATCCGCGGCCGGATAGTCCCCGAAATTGCGCTCACAACGGGTCAGGTGGGCAGGTGGTAGCGGCCGGCGTCGTCCTGCTCGACGAGGCCGTCCTCGACGAGGCCGCCGAGGCACCGGTCGACCTGGGCCTGGTCGGGACCGGAGTCGGCCAGCAGGGCGCGGGGCACCGGCTCGACGGCGGCACGCAGCGCCGCCATGACCCGGCCGCGCACCTGGCGGTCGGTGCCGTGCCAGGCCTGCGTGCGCCGGCGGTGCGCGTGCGCGTCGGGCGGGTGGCCGGCGGCGCGCCACGCGCACAGGTCGGCGACCGGGCAGGCGCCGCAGCGCGGGGCCCGCGCGGTGCACACGACGGCGCCGAGCTCCATGGACGCGGCCGCCCAGCGCGCGGCGTCGGCGTCGTCGTCGGGCACGACGCCGGCGGCGAGGTCGCGCTCCGCGGCCGTGGGGGAGGGCGCGGCGAGCGCGGTGCCCCCGAGGGTGCGGGCCAGCACGCGCCGCACGTTGGTGTCGACGACGACGGAGCGGCGCCCGAACGCGAATGCGCGTACCGCGGCCGCCGTGTACTCGCCGATGCCGGGCAGGGCCCGCAGCGCCTCCTCGTCGTCCGGCACGGCGCCGTCGTGCCGCTCGACGATCGCGGCCGCGCACTGCTGCAGGCGCAGCGCGCGGCGCGGGTAGCCGAGCCGGTCCCAGGCGCGCAGGACGTCGGCCGTGGGCGCCGCGGCGAGGTCGGCCGGCGTCGGCCACCGCTCCAGCCAGGTCCGCCACACCGGCTCGACCCGGACCACGGGCGTCTGCTGGAGCATCACCTCGCTGACGAGCACGCCCCACGGCGTGCGGTCCGGACGCCGCCAGGGCAGGTCGCGGGCGGCGTCGTCGAACCACGCGACGGTGCGCGCGACGAGCGCGTCCGACGTCTCCGGCGCGGACGACGTCGGGCGGAGCGGGGCGGAGCTGACGGGCACGGCGCCCATTCTCGCCCACGAGCTGTCAGGACCAGCGCCACGTATACCGGGCGCTGGCCCTGACAGGTCCGGGGCGCGCGCGAGGTGTCAGGACCAGCGCCACGTATACCGGGCGCTGGTCCTGACAGGTCGGCGGGTGGGTGCGACGGCGGCGCGGCTCCGCCGCAGGTGGGGGCGTGCGTCGTACGGTGGCGCCGCGGCACGATCGAGACGGAGGGATGGCCCGTGGCACGTGCGGACGACGGGCGTCGAGGTGCCGGCACCTCGCGCGGCTCCGGCGCGCGCTCCGGAGCAGGGCGGACCGGCTCCGCGGGCACGGGGCGGTCCGGCGGCGGGGCGCGCAGGACGGCGTCGGGGGGCACCCAGGGCGCATCGAAGAGCGCTGCGAAGGGGCCTCAGAAGGGCGCGCAGAAGAGCACCCAGAAGAGCACCCAGAAGAGCGCTCCGAAGGGCGGCGGGCGGCCCGCCTCGAAGGGATCGGCGCAGGGCGGCTCGCGTGGCGCCGCCTCGCGGGGCGGCGCGACGGCGTCCGGCCGGTCCTCCGGCAGCGCGTCGGGGGGCCGGCCGTCCAGCGCTCGTTCGTCGACGTCGCGGTCGGCCACGTCGCGGTCGGCCACGTCGCGCACCTCGTCCTCCTCGGCGGCGCGCTCCTCGGGATCGCGCGCGGCCTCGTCGCGGCAGTCGGGCTCGCCGTCGTCCCGCGCGGGAGGCGCTCGCCGTGGCGACCGCCGCGTCGCGACGGCGTCGCAGCTGGTGGCCCCGGGAGGGTCGCGCGCGGGCTCACGCTCGGCGTCGTCCCGCAGGACAGCGAGCCGTCGGCCGCGCGCGACGGCGCCGCGCCGCAGCCGCCGTTCGCTGATCGTCTCGATGCTGGTCGTGGTGCTGCTGTGCGCGGTGGGCGCCGCGGGCGGCTACGGCGTGGGCCTGGCCGTGGACGGCGCGCGGAACCTGCTCGCCGGTCCCGAGAGCCTGCCCGCCGACAAGGTGGCGGCGCCCGAGCCGCTGGACGTCGGCGGGCCCGCCACCACGTGCCGGGCCGAAGCGGTGGACCTGCGGCTGTCGTCCAGCGCGACGACCGTCACCGAGGGCACCCCGATGTCCTTCATGGTGCGCGTCACGAACGTGGGCCGCGTGCCCTGCCTGTTCGACGGCGCCGCTGCCAGCCGGGCGGTGACGATCACCGACGAGACCGGCAAGGAGACGATCTGGTCGTCCGCGGACTGCGCCGAAGGGTCCCGGCCGCTGCTGCTCGGGCCGGAGGGGGTCGACGCCGGCGAGGTGCACTGGAAGTCCGTCCAGGGCTGCGCCCAGAAGGCGCCGGCCGTCGGGGCGGGCACGTACCAGGCCACCGCGACGCTCGAGGACGTCCCGGGCGCCGCGAGCGAACCCGTGACGTTCACGGTCGCGGCGAAGGCGAAGCCGCGGGCCACGCCCGAGCCGGGCGCGAGCGGCGCCCCGGCGTCGGACGGCGAGGCGAAGGACTCCGCCGCGGCCGGCGCGGAGGGGGACGCTGCCGGGACCGACGACGGGGACGACGACAGCGACGCGGAGGCGAAGGCCGACGCCGGCACCCGCGACCGGGGCGTTGACGGCGCCGACGGTGCGGCCGCCAAGAAGGCTGCGGAGGACGAGAAAGCCGCGCGCTGACCGCGAGGCGACCCGACCGCGGACCGTGCGGCGCGGCGCGGCGAACCTCGCGTAGCGTGCCGGAGTGCTCGAACCCGTCCGCCCCGGCGACGTCCCCGACCTGTCCGACTTCCTGCGGGGTGCCGACCTCACCGTGGCCGGCCTGGACGCGCCGGCGGTGCGGCTGTGGGTCCGGCGCGACGATGCGGGGATCGCGGCGAGCGCGGGCTACGAGCTCAGCGGGGACGGTCGGCACGCCCTGATTCGCAGCACGGCCGTGCGTCCCGACCTGCGCGGCCGGGGTGCCGGGCTCGCGGCGGCCACGTTCGCCGTCGAGCGCGCCCGGGATTCCGGGGCCTCCACGGCGTGGTTGTTCTCCCGGCGCTCGGGGCCGTTCTGGCAGCGGCTCGGGTTCGTCCGATCGACGACGGACGCGCTCGCGGCCGCCCTGCCCGACGCGCAGCAGGTGCGGCTGTTCCGGCAGACCGGTCAGCTGGACCGCGAGGTGGCGTGGCGCCTGGCGCTGGCGGGGTGACCCGCGGGTCGTCGCGCCCGGCGGCAGGCGGGACGGCCGGTGTCAGACGTAGCGCTCGAGGATGCTGGACTCGGCGAGGCGCGACAGGCCCTCGCGCACGGCGCGTGCGCGCTGCTCGCCGACGCCGTCGACGGCCATGAGGTCGTCGACGCTCGCGGCGAGGAGCTTCTGCAGGCCGCCGAAGTGCCCGACCAGCCGCTCGATGATGGCGGCGGGAAGGCGCGGCACCTTGGACAGCAGGCGGTACCCGTGCGGTGCGACGGCGGCGTCGAGCGCCACCCCGCCGCCGGGCAGCTCGAGCACGCGCCCGATGTGGCCGAGGTCGAGCAGCTGCGCGGAGTCGAGGGCGGCGAGGTCCGCGTGCACGCCGGCGAGGGAACGGCCGCTGCGCTCGAGCTCCACGTAGTCCCGCACGACGAAGTCGCGGTCGGCGCCGATACCGCCGATGAGCTCGTCGAGCTGCAGGGCGAGGAGGCGGCCGTCGGCGCCGAGCTCCACGACGTACCCGTCGATCTCCTCGGAGATCCGGCGGACCATCTCGAGGCGCTGGACGACGGAGCACACGTCGCGCACGGTGACGAGGTCCTCGATCTCGAGCGCGGAGAGCGTGCCGGACACCTCGTCGAGGCGGGACCGGTACCGCTCGAGCGTGGCGAGCGCCTGGTTCGCGCGGCCGAGGATCGTGTCCGGGTCCTCCAGCACGTGCCGGTGCGACCCGACGTAGATCGCGATGATCCGCATCGACTGGCTGACCGAGATCACCGGCAGCCCGGACTGCTTGGCCACGCGCTCGGCGGTGCGGTGCCGGGTGCCGGACTCGCTGGTCTCGATCGACGGGTCGGGCAGCAGCTGCACGGCGGCGCGGCGGATGCGGGTGGCGTCGTGGTCGAGCACGCAGGCGCCGTCCATCTTCGACAGCTCGCGCAGGCGCGTGGCCGAGAACTGGACGTCGAGCTCGAAGCCGCCGGAGCACATCTGCTCGACCGTCTTGTCGAGACCGAGCACGATGAGCGCGCCGGTGCGCCCACGCAGGATCCGTTCCAGCCCGTCACGCAGCTCGGTGCCGGGGGCGACCGCGGCAAGGGTCTCCCTGAGCAGGGCATCGGAGTGCACGGAGGAGGGAGCCACGGGGGCATCCTACGGCTTCAGGAGTCACTCGCCCCGGCGATCCGCCGATCGGACGCCGACCCCTGCGAGCTCGACCGCCTCCGCGAGGTGACGGGCCTCCAGCAGCTGCATCCCCGCGGGCGCCCTGACCGACGTCCCGGCGGGGACGACGGCGCGCACGAAGCCGAGCCGCGCGGCCTCGCCGACCCGCCGGTCCAGGCCGGTGACGGGACGGATGTCGCCCGCGAGACCCACCTCGCCGACCGCGACGGTGCCGGTGGGCAGCGGCTCCCCGGTGCGGGCCGAGACGATCGCGAGGGCCGTCGCCAGGTCGGCGGCAGGCTCGGTCACGCGCGCGCCGCCGATGGTCGAGACGTAGACGTCCTGGTCGGCCAGGCGCAGGCCCGCGTGCCGGTGCAGGACGGCGAGGATCATGGCGAGGCGGGACGACTCGACGCCGCTGGTGGTGCGGCGCGGGTTGGCCAGCGGCGAGGGCGCGACCAGCGACTGCAGCTCCAGGGCGAGCGGGCGGCGGCCCTCGAGGGTCACGGTGACGCACGTGCCCGGTACGCCCGCGCCGAGGTGGGAGAGGAAAAGGCCGCTCGGGTCGCTGAGCCCGATGATGCCCCGCTCGGACAGCTCGAAGCAGCCCACCTCGTCGGTGGGGCCGTAGCGGTTCTTCACGGCCCGGACCATCCGCAGCCGCGAGTGCCGGTCGCCCTCGAACTGGCACACCACGTCCACCAGGTGCTCCAGGGTGCGCGGCCCCGCGACCGTGCCGTCCTTGGTGACGTGCCCGACCAGCAGCACGGGGACCTGGCGGGACTTGGCGACGGCGATGAGCGACGCCGCGACCTCGCGCACCTGGCTGACGCCGCCGGGGGCGCCGTCCACCTCGGCCGACGCGATGGTCTGCACCGAGTCGACGACCAGCAGGTCGGGCTCGTTGGCCTCGATGTGGCCGAGCACGGTGCCGAGGTCGGTCTCGGCGGCGAGCAGCAGCGTGGGAGCGAGCGCGCCGACCCGCTCGGCGCGCAGCCGCACCTGGCCGGCGGACTCCTCGCCCGTCACGTACAGCACGGTGCGGGCGTCGTGGCCGTCCGCGCCGCGCGCGTAGGCGGCCGCGACGTCGAGCAGCAGCGTCGACTTGCCGACCCCGGGCTCGCCGGCCAGCAGCACGACCGCGCCCGGGACCAGGCCGCCGCCCAGCACCCGGTCCAGCTCCGGCACCTGGGTGGGCGCCGCCTGCGCGGCGGCGACGTCGATGTCCCCGATGGGGCGCGCGGGCGCGCGCCCCGGGCTCGTCGCCACCGTGCGCGGCCCGGCCGACGCCGGCCCCTCGTCCGTGACCGTGCCCCACTCCTGGCACTCGCCGCACCGGCCCACCCACTTGGGGGTGGTCCACCCGCACTCGGTGCAGCGGTAGCCGGGGCGCGACTGCTTGGCGCGGGTGCGGGACGACGTCGTGGTGCTCACGTCGTCCGACGCTAGGGGTTGGCACCGACAGCGCTCCATCGTGGCGCCGGACGACGACGCCCGATGACGGCGCACGATGACAACGCACGATGACGGCGGCGATGATGACGGCATGGTCCCCGTGCCCCCGGAGGTGAGCCGCTTCCTGCGCGACGGCCGCCTGGAGACGATGCCGCGGCGGCGGGAGCGCCGCAGGACGGTGGCCCGGTGGCTCGCGCACGGGGCCCTGCCCGTCCTCCTCGACACCGTGGGGGAGCGCGAGCTCACCGGCCGGCTGGCGGAGATCGCCGACGACCCGGTCGGGGCGCGCCGGGCCCTCGTGGACCTCGGCCTCGTGCACCGCACCCGGGACGGCGCGGAGTACTGGCGCACGGAGGTCACGGAGTTCGACGACGTCGGCCCGGCCGACGACGCCGGGCACGTGACGCTCCACCTCGACGCCGCCCGGGTCGACTCGATCGCCACGTTCTACGACGAGCTGAACCGCGTGTTCATGGCGGGCGAGGACTGGCGGCTCGGGCCGAGCCTCGACGCGCTGGACGACCTGCTGCACGGCGGCTTCGGCGCCGCGCACGGCGCGGACCGGCTCACCGTCGTCTGGCACGGGTTCGCCCGCTCCCGCGACGCCCTGGGCTTCGCGGCGACGCGCGACCACTATCGGGCGAAGCTCGCGGACCCGTGGTTCGACACGGCGCTGTTCCGCCAGCGGCTCGACGACCTCGAGGCCGGGCGCGGCAAGACCTACGCCGAGCTCGTCCTCGAGGTCTTCGCCGACCACCCCGAGGTGGAGCTGCTGCTGCGTTGAGCCGGCGTCGTCGACACGCTGTGGCCGGACGCGGCCGATGCCGCGCACGGCGCCCTAGGCTGCGGGGTGCAACGCCGCCGACCCCGCAGGAGGACATCGTGAGCCAGGCACGCACGGGCGGGAAGGGCCGCCCGTCGCCGGCGGTGTTCCGACGCCGGCGCATCGTGGTGGCGTCGGCCGCGGGCGCGCTGGTGCTCCTGGTGGTGCTGCTGACCGCCTTCGTGTGGCCCGGGTTCGCGCAGGACGAGCCGGAGCCGCAGGCCACCGTGACCGCGCCCGTGCCGACGCCGACGATCGCGCCGAGCGGCCGCCCGGGCGACCAGACGGCGTTCGTCAAGGCGCAGCCCGACTCCGTGCTGGCGCTGGCGCTGCGCGAGGTCACGGAGGACAAGTCCTGGGAGGAGGACGCCGACGCCGTCGAGTCGTGGCAGCTCGTCTACGCGGACGGCGACGGCGAGGGCGCGACGTCCGTCGAGGTGCACGCCGGGCAGTGGGAGGACGACGACGCGGCGACCGCGGCCTACGGGGCCCTGGTCAAGGCCGCCGGCGAGCCGACCGGCGAGGGCGAGGTCTCCGTCGACGGCCAGGCCACCGGCGCCTACGTGGTGACGCCCGGCTCCACCGAGGGCACCGCTGTCGTGACGTGGCGCAACGGCACCGCGGTGCTGCAGGCCACCGGCCCGGCCGACCTGGTCGAGGACTTCTACTCCGCCTACCCGCTGTAGCCCGGGCGGAGCCGGCGACGACGGCCCGGACCGGCCGCGGCGACGTACCGTGGTGCCCGTGAGCGAGCAGACTGACGAGCAGGCCGGAACCCCCACGAACCACCAGGTGGGCGGCGTGAAGATGGCGTTCCTCGGCACGGGGAACATGGGCGAGGCGGTGCTGGCGGGCGCGCTGGCCGCGGGCGTCGCGCCGCAGGACGTGGTGGCCACCTCCCGCCGGGCGGAGCGGGGGGCGCACCTCACCGAGCGGTTCGGCGTCCGCGCGACGACGGACAACGTCGCCGCGGTCGAGGGCGCGCACGTCGTCGTCGTCGGTGTGAAGCCCAAGGACGTGGGGGCGATGCTCGACCGCGTGGCGGACGCCCTGGAGCCGGGCGCAGTCGTCGTCAGCCTGGCGGCGGGCCTGCCGCTGTCGTTCTTCGAGCAGCGCCTCCCCGCCGGGACGCCCGTGGTCCGGACGATGCCGAACACCCCCGCGCTGGTGGGTGCGGGCGTCACCGCCGTCGTCGGCGGCAGCGCGGCCCGCGAGGACGACGTCGCGCTGGTGGAGAAGGTGCTCTCCGGCTCCGGTCACGTCTTCCGTGTCGCCGAGAAGGACATCGACGCGTTCGGCGCGCTCGCCGGGTCGGGCCCGGCCTACGTGTTCTACGTGGTCGACGCGATGGCGGAGGCGGGCGTGCTGCTCGGCCTCACGCGCGATGTCGCGCGCCGCCTGGCCGTCGAGACCGTGCTCGGCTCGGCCAAGCTGCTCGACGAGACCGGGGAGCACCCGGTCCTGCTGCGCGAGAAGGTCTCCTCGCCCGGTGGCACCACCGTCGCCGCGCTGCGCAAGCTCGACGACGGCGGCGTGCGTGCCGCGTTCCTCGACGCGCTCGAGGCTGCGCGCGACCGCTCCCGCGAGCTCGCGGCCGAGCACGCCTGAGCCGGGTCCGAGGTGGAGCGGTGGTGAGCGGCGGTCGGGCGGACGACGGCGCGGGGAGCGCGCGCCGGGGGCGGCGGCCGGCGGGGCAGGACACCCGCGCCGTGGTGCTCGCCGGCGCCCGCGAGGAGTTCCGCGAGCGCGGCTACGAGGCGGCGTCCGTCCGCTCGGTGGCGCGGCGTGCCGGCGTCGACCCGGGCACGGTGCGGCACTGGTTCGGCGGCAAGACGCAGCTGTTCACCGCGTCTCTCGGGCTCGTCGACGTCGACCCGGCGGCGATCGTGCGCGCCGCGGCCGACGGGCCGGTGGAGAGCCTGGGGGAGCGGCTCGTGCGCGCCGTGGTCGACGTCTGGGACACGGACTACGGCGAGACGGTGCGCCTGGTGATCCCGGCGGTGATGTCCGACCCGGGGCTGCGCGCCCTGCTGCCCCAGTTCCTCGGGGCGGAGCTCCTCGGGCCGATCGTCGCGCGCCTCGGGGTCGCGGACGCGCGGCTGCGGGCCTCGCTCGTCGCCTCGCAGATGGCGGGGGTGCTGATGACGCGTTACCTCGTGCCGATCGAGCCGCTCGCGTCGGAGTCACCCGCGGGCGTCGCGGCGCTCGTCGGCCCGTCCGTGCAGCGCTACCTCACAGGGGACCTCCCTCCGGCCTGACGCTGTGGGCGCGATTTCGGGGATAATCCGGGCTCGAATTGTCCCCGAAATCGCGCCCACAACACCCGGGGGATTGCGCGGCATCGGCCCGCGGGAGCAGAATTCTCCACATGGGGAATAACGGCGACGCGGTGCGGGTCCGGGGGCTCCGGGTCGAGCGCGGCGGCCGGACGATCATCGACGGGCTGGACGTGTCGGTGCCCGCCGGCCAGGTGGTGGGACTGCTCGGCCCGTCCGGCTCGGGCAAGACGACGCTCATGCGCGCCGTCGTCGGCGTCCAGGCCCGCGTCACCGGCGAGGTGACCGTGCTCGGCGCGCCCGCCGGCTCGCCCGGCCTGCGGCGCCGCGTCGGCTACGTGACGCAGGCGGCCTCCGTGTACACCGACCTCACGGTGGTGCAGAACCTGCGCTACTTCGCCCGGCTCGCCGGCCTGCCGCGCGCGGGCGCCGAGGCGGCGGTGCGGCGCGCCGTCACCGCCGTCGACCTGGGCGGGCACGAGAGGCAGCGCGTCGGCACCCTGTCCGGCGGGGAGCGCTCGCGCGTCTCGCTCGGCGCGGCGCTCGTCGGCGACCCGGAGCTCCTCGTGCTCGACGAGCCCACCGTGGGCCTCGACCCCGTCCTGCGCCGCGACCTGTGGGCGATGTTCCGCCGCCTCGCGGGCGAGGGGCGCGCCCTCCTCGTCTCCAGCCACGTCATGGACGAGGCCACCCAGTGCGACCGCCTGCTGCTGCTGCGCGACGGCGCGCTCGTCGCCGACACGACGCCGGCCGAGCTGCTCGCCACGACCGGGGCGCCGGACGCCGAGCGGGCGTTCCTCGCGCTCATCGACCAGCAGGCCGCGACGACCGGGGAGGGCTCCCGATGACGCTCACCACGACGACGGCGGGCCGCGTGCTGGCGCAGCTCCGCTTCGACCGCCGCACCGTGGCGCTGATCCTCGTGCTGCCGTGCCTGCTGCTCGGCCTCATCGCGTGGATGTTCGACGGCACCCCCGTGCTCGACCAGTTCGGCCCGATGCTCGTGGGCTTGTTCCCGCTGATCGTCATGTTCCTCGTGACGAGCGTGGCGACGCTCCGCGAGCGGCAGTCGGGCACCCTCGAGCGGCTGATGACGACGCCGCTGCGCAAGGGCGACTTCGTGGCCGGCTACGCGCTCGCGTTCGCCGGCCTCGCGCTGCTGCAGTCGCTGGTGGTGGTCGGCTTCGCGCTCGCCGTGGGGATGGACGTGCTGGGCCCGCTCTGGTTGGTGCTCGTCGTGGCGATGCTCGACGCCGTCCTCGGCTGCTGCCTCGGCCTCGCCGCCTCCGCGCTCGCGCGCACGGAGTTCCAGGCCGTGCAGATGATGCCCGCCGTGATCTTCCCGCAGCTCATCACCTGCGGGCTGCTCATGCCGCGCGACGAGATGCCGCAGGTGCTCGAGTGGCTCTCGCGCGTCTTCCCGCTCACCTACGCCGTCGAGGCGATGCAGACCCTCGCCGCCGGCGGCGCGTGGGCGGACGTGCGGGGAGCCGTCGGCGCCATCGCGCTGTTCATCGTCGGCGCCGTCGTGCTCGGCGTCGCCACCCTGCGCCGTCGCACCGCCTGACCCGCCTGCGCATCGTGCGTGCCGAATTGCTCCTCAAACGGCCCGTTTGAGGAGCAATTCGGCACGCACGATGGCGAACGGGGTCAGCGGAAGCGCGGGTCGTTCCCGGTGCGGGTGCTGACGACGAGGCCCAGCTCGTCGGCGACGTCGTCCCAGGCGACGTACGAGAACCCGGTCGCGTCGCCGCGGCCCGGCTCGACGTCGGCGCCGGTCTCCGGCTCGTCATGGGTGACGAGCAGGCCCTGGCGGTACGGGCCGACGGGGCGGTTCGTCACCGCGAGGCCGTCGGAGCCGTTGACGTCGTCCACGCCGTCCGTGCCCGCGACGCGGAACGAGCCGAGGGCACGGTTGCGGCCCGTCGTGGAGTACACGGCGTAGGTGTCGTCGCCCTGGCTGGACACGATGACGTACCCCGTGCGGCCGGGGCCGTGGTAGACGTCGACGCCCTCGGCGTCGGCGGTGAGCAGGTCGCCGCCGAACGGGTTCGCGGCGACGGCCTCCGCCTCGGACGAGCCGTCGGCGGGGGAGCACTCCTCGGTCCCGGGGTCGTAGGCGTCCTGGACCCCGAAGTCGGTGACCGTGTCGACGAGGCGGGCCTCGCCGGACCCCAGCGGCAGCGGCAGGCGCCACAGGCCGACGTCCTCCTGCGCGGCGTACAGGGTGCCCGTGCGCTGGTCGACGGACAGCCCCTCGAGCTGCGGGCCCACCCCCGGCTCGTCGCAGGGCGTCCACGTGGTGCCGTCGGGCAGCTCGAACGACGCGGGCAGGTCGAGGTGCTCGACCTCCGCGTACCCGACCGTGCCGTCGGCGCGCGGGACGATCCGGGCGGTGGCGATGCGGGTCGTGCCCTCCTGCGTGACGACGGCGTACGCCTCCCCGGACCGCAGCTGCCACACCGCCAGCCCGTACGCCGTCTGCTCGGAGTCGACGCCCGCCCGGTCGGGCTGGAAGAGGAAGCCCTGCTCGGCCGCGGTGATCTCGGTGAGCGGCGCGTCGGCGTCGGCGCCGGCCGGGTCGATCGCGAAGAACCGCAGCTGGTCGTTGAACCGGTCGGACACCACCGCGACGTCCACCCGCTCACCGCCCACCCGCAGCCCGTACGCGACGTCCACGTTGTTGTACCGGCCGGCGACGCCGTCCGACCGTGGTGCCACGCCGGCGGGGAGCGCCTGCACCTCGTCGCCGGCGACGTCGTAGACGCGCAGCCCGCCCTCCTTGGCGGTGGCGATGACCAGCGAGGCGCCGGAGCCCGTCGGGGGCACCCAGATCGCCGGGTCGTCGCCGGACGCGCTGCCGCCGGCCTCGTCGTCGTACAGCGGGGGCGTCTCGACGTCGGTCGTCACCGTCGCGACGCCGCGCCCATGACCGCGGTCGTGGCCGTGACCCCAGGCCGAGGACGCGGGCACGAGGGCGAGGGCGGGGAGCAGCAGCAGCGCCGGCAGGGCGGCTCGGGGGCTTCGCATGGACCACGAGCGTGCCGGGCGCCGTTGGCCGGGCGATGGCGCCCGCGTGAACGGTCGCCGAACACCCGCCCGGAGGGTCAGGGCCGGGCGGAGAACCGCTCCAGCAGGTCGGCGTGACCGGAGCAGACCAGCAGGTCGTTGGCGCTCACGCGCGTCTCGGGCGTCGCGTACTGGAACTCCACGCCGGGCGACTTCACGCCGATGACGGTGACGCCGTACCGCTTGCGGATGTCCGACTGCGCGAGCGTGAAGCCCTGCATCTCCTTCGGCGGGCGCATCTTCACGATGGTGAAGCCGTCCTCCACCTCGATGTAGTCGAGCATCTTGCCGCTGACGAGGTGCGCCACGCGCGAGCCGGCGTCGGCCTCGGGGTAGACGACGTGGTGCGCGCCGATGCGGGTGAGGATGCGGCCGTGCTCGGCGGAGATCGCCTTGGCCCAGATCTGCGGGGTGCCGAGGTCCACCAGGTTGGCCGTGATGAGCACGGACGCCTCGAGCTCGGTGCCGACGCCCACCACGGCGACGCCGAAGTCCTTGGCGCCGAGCTGGACCAGCGCCTCCGCCTCGGACGCGTCCGCCTCCACCAGCGGCAGGCGGCCGGACCACTGCGCCACGAGCTTCTCGTCGCGCTCGACGGCGAGCACGTCCTGGCCGAGGCGGTCCAGCACGGTCGCGAGCGAGGAGCCGAAGCGGCCCAGGCCGATCACGAGCACGCCCGCGTCGCGCACGGGTGCCTTCTTCTCCGCCACGGCTCTCCTCTGTCAGACGGGTCGTCGGTACGAGGTCACCCGATGATCGGGCGTTCCTCGGGGAAGCGTACGATGCGGCGCCGGTCGCGCAGGGCCAGGGCGCCGAGCAGCGAGATGACGCCCACGCGCCCCACGAACATGAGGCTGGCCAGCAGGTACTTCGCGCCGTCGGGCAGGCTCGCGGTGACGCCGGTGGACAGGCCCACCGTCGCGTAGGCCGAGATCACCTCGAACAGCGCCTCGGACAGCCGCAGGTCGGTCATGCGCAGCAGCGCGAGGCACGAGACCAGCACGGCGGTGGCGCCCACGAAGACCACCGCGATGGACAGCCGCAGCGTGTCGCGGGGGATGCGGCGGCCGAACACCTCGGTGTCGGCGTCACCCCGCGCCTCCGCCACGATCGCGAGCAGCATGACGGCGAACGTCGTCACCTTGATGCCGCCCGCCGTGGACGCCGAACCGCCGCCCACGAACATCAGCGCGTCGGTGAGGAGCCAGGTCTCCTGGGTCATCTCGTGCACGGGCACGGAGCTGAAGCCGGCCGAGCGCGGCATCACCGACGCGAAGACGGACGACAGGATCTTGGTGGAGAAGCTCTGCTCGCCGAACGTCGCCGGGTTGTTCCACTCCAGGGCGCCGATGAGCACGGCGCCGGCCACGAGCAGCGCGAGGCTGGTGGTCACGGTCAGCTTGGTGTGCAGGGACAGGGCCCGCACCCAGTGCTTGTGCTTGCGGCGGCGGTTGGTGATGACGTTGAGGATGACGGGGAACCCGAGCGAGCCGATGAAGACGCCGAGGGCGATCGGCACCAGGACGAACCAGTCCGACGCGAAGGGCAGGAGGCCGTCCGGGGTGGGCACGAACCCGGCGTTGTTGAACGACGAGATCCCGTAGAACAGGGCGTGCCACGCCGCGGTGCCGGCGTCGTCGCCGAGCACGAGGAACCGGGGGAACAGCAGCAGCGACAGGATCAGCTCGATGCTGGTGGCCGTGATGATGATCGTCTGCAGGAGGGCGCCGACCTCGCCGAGCCGCTCCGTCTTCGTCTCCGAGGCGGTGAGCAGCTTCTGCGTGAGGCCGAGCCGGCGCGACACGGCGAGGCCCAGCAGCGAGGCCAGCGTCATCACGCCCAGGCCGCCCACCTTGATGCCGACGAGGATGACGACGTGCCCGAACTCGGACCAGTAGGTCGCGGTGTCCTGCACGACGAGTCCCGTGACGCACACGGCCGACGTCGCCGTGAAGAGCGCGTCGACCACCGACGCCCCGCGCCCCGACGCCGTCGCCCACGGCGTGAGGAGCAGCAGCCAGATGACGGTGATGACGGCCGCGAAGACCGTCATCGCGAGGCGGGCCGGGTACTCGCGAGCGGCGCGGTTCGCCCATCCGCGCAGCGCGAGCGCGCGACCGCCCCAGGTCCCCGGCACCCTGCCCCCTCTCGCCCCTCAGTCGCTGGGCACAGCCTGCCACGCTGTCGGCTACCGTGACGGGATGCGCGTCGCCCGGCTGCTGTGGAGCCCCGAGCTCCTGCGTTATGACTTCGGCCCCGGGCACCCCATGGCGCCCGCCCGCCTCGACCTCACCATGCGCCTCGTCGCGGAGCTGGGGCTGCTCGACGAGCCGGGCCTGGAGGTGGCTGACGTCGAGCCCGCGCCCGACGCGCTCATCGAGACGGTGCACGACGCCGCCTACGTCGCGGCCGTGCGGCGCGCGGCCGCCGACGGCACCCCCGACCCGGTGCGCGGCCTCGGCACCGAGGACGACCCGGTGTTCCCGGCGATGCACGAGGCCGCCGCGCGCCTGGTCGCGGCGTCGGTGGACGCGGCGGAGTCCGTCTGGTCGGGCCGCGTGGTGCACGGCGTGAACATCGCGGGCGGGATGCACCACGCCCAGCGGGGCGCGGCGTCCGGCTTCTGCATCTACAACGACGCCGCCGCGGCCGTCCGGCGCCTGCTCGACCTCGGGGCGGAGCGGGTCGCGTACGTCGACCTGGACGCTCATCACGGCGACGGCGTCGAGGCGATCTTCTGGGACGACCCGCGCGTGCTCACCGTCTCCGTGCACCAGGACGGGCACACGCTGTTCCCCGGCAGCGGGAACGCGGGAGACACGGGCGGGACGGCCGCGCAGGGCACCGCGGTGAACGTCGCGCTGCCGCCGCGCACCGACGGCGCGCACTGGCTGCGGGCGGTGGACGCCGTCGTCCCCGCGGTGGTGCGCGAGTTCCGCCCGCAGGTGATCGTGTCGCAGCACGGCTGCGACGCGCACGGCAACGACCCGCTCACCGACCTGAACGTGGGCGTGGGCGCGCAGCGCACCGCGGCCCGCTGGGTGCACGACCTGGCGCACGAGCTCGCTGACGGCCGCTGGGTGGCTCTCGGCGGGGGCGGCTACGCGGTGGTCGACGTCGTGCCGCTGGTGTGGGCGAGCCTGGTGGCCGAGGCGGCGCACGCGCCGCTGGCCATCGGGATCGAGCTGCCGGAGGCCTGGCGGCAGGAGGTCGAGGAGCTCTCCGGGCTCGACCCGGCGGAGCGGCTCGGCAGCGGCGACGTGGCCTGGCGGCCGTGGGCGGACGGCTACGACCCGGCCGACGACGTCGACCGCGCGATCCTCGCCACCCGCCGGCACGTGTTCCCCACCTGGGGGCTGGACCCCTACCGCGACTGACGTCACCGGTCCGGCCGGACGGGCGCCGGTCGGGAGGGCGCCGGGCATCGGGTACCCTGGGGGACGGACTTTTCCGCGTTGGTCGGCTGCACCTGGACACAGGGCTCGTGGGACCAACCGTGTTCCACCGACCGACAAGCATTGTGAGGACCTCATGGGCTCCGTCATCAAGAAGCGCCGCAAGCGCATGGCGAAGAAGAAGCACCGCAAGCTGCTGCGCAAGACGCGTCACCAGCGTCGCAACAAGAAGTGACGTCGCCCGCCTGACGGCGGGACGCACGGACGAACGGGCCCGGCACCTCCTCGGAGGTACCGGGCCCGTTCGCTGTTCCCCGCCGGTGCGGGCGCGGTCAGCGGCCCTGGATCCGCCGCCGGATGCTGCGGAGCACCAGCCCGGCGACCCACGCGGCACCGGCCCACGACGCCGTCTTCATCCCGCGCCCGGCCACCCGCCGTCCCCGGCCCCGGAACTCGCGGATGGGCCAGCCGACCTCCTTGGCGTGCCGGCGCAGCCGCACGTCGGGGTTGATGGGGCAGGGGTTCCCGACGGTGCGCATCATCGGCAGGTCGTTGAGCGAGTCGCCGTAGGCGTAGGAGGCGGACAGGTCGATGCCCTCGCGCTCGGCCAGCTCCCGCACGGCCGCGCCCTTGGCCTCGCCGTGCATGAGGTCGCCCATGAGGCGGCCGGTGTAGAAGCCCCCGGAGTGCTCGGCGATCGTGCCGAGGCAGCCGGTGGCGCCGAGGCGCCGGGCGATGAGGCCGCCGATCTCGACCGGCGTCGCGGTGACGAGCCACACCTGGTCGCCGGCGGCGAGGTGCTCGTCGAGCAGCCGCTTGGTGCCGGGGAAGATGCGCAGCTCGAGCACGGTGTCGTACACGTCCTCGCCCACGGCGGTGATCTCCGCCACGGAGCGGCCGGCGATGAGCGACAGGGCGCGGCTGCGCACGGTCTCGATCTGCGAGCGGGACTCGCCGAACACGAGGTACTTCGCCTGGATCAGGGCGAACCGCAGCAGGTCGCGGGTGCCGAAGAACCGCCGCTGGTACAGGGCACGCGCGAGATGGAAGGCGCTGGCACCACGGATGATCGTGTTGTCGACGTCGAAGAAGGCTGCGGCGCGCGCCGGCGGGGACGACTCGGCGGGCGACGGCATGCGGTCCACTGTATCGGCGCCGCTAGTCTTGGCAGGTGAGCATGCCGCAGGGATCCGAAGGTGAACCCCGGGTGCTGCTGTACACGCGGGCCGGCTGCCACCTGTGCGAGGAGGCTCGGGCGGTGGTCGCGGACGTGTGCGGCGCGGCGGGGGAGGCCTGGCGGGAGGTCGACATCGAGGTCGACGGCCCGGGCGGGGACCTGGTGGGCAAGTACGGGGACTACGTGCCCGTCGTCGAGGTGGACGGCGTGCAGCAGGGCTTCTGGCGGGTGGACGGCGCGCGGCTGGCGCGGCGGCTGGCCCGCTGAGCCCGGGAGAGGACGACAGGGTGATCCAGCAGTGATCGAGCTCGGTGAGGCGACGGTGCCGGCCGCGACGGTGGCGAGGCTGCCCTACTACCTGCGCGCCCTGCGCGACCTGGCGGAGGCGGGCGTGACGACGACGTCGTCGTCGGAGCTGGCGGAGCGGTCGGGCGTCGGGTCGGCGCAGCTGCGCAAGGACCTGTCCTACCTCGGGTCGTTCGGCACGCGGGGCGTGGGCTACGACGTGCAGTCGCTGGCGCAGTACATCGCGACGGCGCTGGGCCTGGAGTCCGAGCACCGGCTGGCGATCGTCGGCATCGGCAACCTGGGGCACGCGCTGGCGAACTACTCGGGGTACGCCGCCCGTGGCTTCCAGGTGGTGGCGCTGCTGGACGCGGACCCGCAGGTGGTCGGGAACTCGGCGGCGGGGCTGACGATCGAGCACGTCGACGCGCTGGAGGACGTGCTCGCGCGCACCGGCGTGTCGATGGTGGTGCTGGCGACGCCCGGGCCGGTGGCGCAGGCCATCGCCGAGCGGATCGTGGCGTGCGGCGTCCGGGAGATCCTGTCCTTCGCGCCGGTGGCGCTGCAGCTGCCCGACGACGTCGTCGTGCGCTCGGTGGACGTGGCCGGCGAGCTGCAGATCCTGGCCTTCCACGCCGCGGCGCGCGCGGCCACGAACGGCGCCCCCGCGAGGTAGTTCGAAAAAAGCCGAGGTAGTTCGAAGGGGCGGCCCGCAGATGTGCGGACCGCCCCTTCGAACTACCTCGGCGAGGGTCAGTTCTGCTTGATCGCCGAGACGTCGAGGGCGATCTTGACCTTGTCGCCCACCAGGACGCCGCCGGTCTCGAGCGCGGCGTTCCAGGTCAGGCCGTAGTCCTTGCGCGAGATCTCGATCTCGGACTCGAAGCCGGCGCGCGGGTTGCCGAACGGGTCGGTGGCGGTGCCGGTGAACTCCGTCGGCAGCTCGACCGTGTTGGTGACGCCGTTGATCGTGAGGTCGCCGACGATCGTGTAGTCGTCGCCGTCCGTGGAGATGGCCTTGGAGGCGAAGGACCAGACCGGCTTCTCCTCGGCGTGCCAGAAGTCGGCGCTCTTCAGGTGGCCGTCACGGTTCTCGTCACCGGTGTTGACCGACGCGGCGTCGAGCTCCGCGGTGACGGCGGTCGACTCGAGGTCGTCGCCCACGGTGATCGCGCCGTTCGAGATCGTGATCGTGCCGCGCACCTTGGCGATCCCGGCGTGACGCACGGAGAACGAGGCGGTCGAGTGGGCGGTGTCGATGGCGTAGGTACCGGCGGTCAGGCCTGCGGGCAGCGCGGTCATGGTGTCTCCCTCGGGTTGGGTCGTGCTGACTGTCACCAAGATAGTTGATGAATCAACTATCGTCACGGGGGGTGGAACGCGGGGCTCTCGTAACCTATTCCCGTGGGTGCGACGAGGGCGCGGGAGCGCGACGACGACGGCCGCGCGGACGTGCGCTGGCTCGACGAGGAGCAGCAGTGGGCGTGGCGACGTTTCCTCGAGGGGACGTCCCGCTTCTTCGAGGCGCTGGGGGACGCCCATGACGAGGGGCTGCCGGTCACGCTCGGGGAGTACCACCTGCTGGTACAGCTCTCCGAGGCGCCCGGCCGGACGCTGCGGATGTCGGCGCTCGCGGAGTTCCTCGCGCTGTCGCGCAGCCGGCTGACGCACACCGTCGACCGGATGGAGCGGCGCGGGCTCGTGATCCGCACCCCGGTGCCGGGGGACCGGCGGGGGGTGAACTGCGTCATGACCGACGCCGGGTACGCGGCGCTCGTGGACGCCGCCCCGGGCCACGTCACCGCCGTGCGGCGTCTGCTGGTGGACGCCCTCACCGACGAGGAGTTCGCCGTCCTGGGCCGCGCGATGGCCAAGGTGTCTCAGGTGGCCAAGGGCACGGGCGGACGGTAGCCCCACCGTCCGTCTCGGGGCGTGAGAAACCGGTTGCCGGTCTCCTTCAACGTTGGAGAAGATGCGGCAGAGGCGGAAAGGGATTTCGCGCGGCGTCCGTCGTGCCCGGGCACCGGGCGCGGCCGACCGCCCCCGGATCGCACCACCCGGGGCTCGCTCCACCGAGCTCGAGAGGGGTCGACGATGACCCGAGGTACGAGGAGACGCCGGCTGCGGGGGGTGGTCGCGGCGCTGGCCGCCGCGACGATCGCCGCCGTCACGGCGCTGGTCGGGACGGCGGTGCCCGCGGCAGCGGCCTCCGTCGACACGAACGCCTGGTACGTGCTGCTCAACCGGCAGAGCGGCAAGGCGATGGAGGTGGCCAACTGGTCGGTCGCCGACGGCGAGGTCGTGCAGCAGTGGGACCGCAACGACGGGGCGTGGCAGCAGTGGCGCTTCCTCGACTCCGGCGACGGCTACTACCGGCTGCAGAACAAGAACTCCGGCAAGGTGCTCGACCTGTGGGAGTGGAGCCTGTCCGACGGCGCCGGCTTCCGGCAGTTCGCCGACCTGGACGCCGCGAACCAGCAGTTCCGCCTGGTCAACTCCGAGGGCGGTCGCGTCCGCCTGCTCAACCGGCACTCCGGCAAGGCCGTGACCGTCACCGACCGCTCCACCGCGAACGGTGCGACCGTCACCCAGCTCGCCAACGCCAACCAGTACAACCAGCAGTGGGAGCTGGTGAAGGTCGGGTCCGGGACGACGCCGCCGGGCTCGTTCCCCGCCTGGCCGTCGGCGAACGGCGAGCAGAAGGTGTCGGACACGATCGAGGTCAGCGGCACGCGCGACGGCGGGATGACGCGGTACCACGGCATCTCCTCGGGCGACCAGGACGAGGACCAGCCGCCGATGTTCGAGCTGGCGCCCGGCGCCGTGCTCAAGAACGTCATCCTCGGCTCCGGCGCCGGCGACGGGATCCACTGCACGGGCACCTGCACGCTCCAGAACGTGTGGTGGGAGGACGTCGGCGAGGACGCGGCGACGCTCAAGGGCTCGTCGTCGTCGCAGGTCATGACCGTGGACGGCGGCGGCGCGCGGTCGGCGTCCGACAAGGTGTTCCAGCACAACGGCCCCGGGAGGTTCGTCATCAAGAACTTCCAGGTGTCCGACTTCGGCAAGCTCTACCGCTCGTGCGGCAACTGCTCGACGCAGCACGCGCGGACCGTCGTGGTCGAGAACGTGCAGATCACCGCGCCCGGGAAGTCGCTGGTCGGGATCAACTCGAACCTCGGGGACCGGGCGACGCTCTCGGGCGTGACGATCATCGGTGACTCCTCGCGCAAGATCGTCGTCTGCGAGGAGTACCGGGGCGTGACCTCCGGCGAGCCCGACAAGGTGGACGACGGCCCGTCCGCCGCCTGCGGGTACTCGACGTCGGACGTCACCTACCGCTAGCCGCACCGGCGGCGGCGCACGGCGTGACGGCCCTCGCGGAGCGGGTCGCGTGAGGGTCGTCACGTCATGCTGGACGGGACCTGGGTACCCCGGAGTTCTGGGACACTGGGACCCATGGCCACCACCACCGTCCATCTCGTACGGCACGGCGAGGTCCACAACCCGGACGGCGTCCTCTACGGGCGCATCCCCGGCTACCGCCTGTCCGACCGCGGCCAGGCGATGGCCGGCCGCGTGGCGCAGCACCTGTCCGGTACGGGCCGCGACGTCGTCGCCGTCGTCGCCTCCCCGCTGCAGCGTGCGCAGGAGACCGCCGCGCCGACGGCCGAGGCCTTCGGCCTGACCCTCGCCACGGACCACCGGCTCGTCGAGGCGGGCAACCGCTTCGAGGGCACGACGATCGGGAAGAACCCGGGGCAGCTCGTCCACCCCAAGTACTGGCGCCACCTGTGGAACCCGCTCCGCCCGTCGTGGGGCGAGCCGTACGCGGACCAGGTGACCCGGATGCGTGCCGCCGTCGACGACGCGCGCCGCGCCTACGCGGGGCACGAGGTCGTGCTGGTCAGCCACCAGCTGCCGGTCTGGGTGACCCGCCGGTCGTACGAGGGCGGCTCGCTGGCGCACGACCCCCGGCGCCGCCAGTGCGCGCTCGCGTCGCTGACGTCGCTGCGGTTCGACGGCGAGACGTTCGTCGGCCTGCACTACACCGAGCCCGCCGCCGACCTGCTCGCCGGCGCCGACCCCGTGCCGGGGGCGTGATGGGCACCGTGCGTCCGCTCCGTCGCGCCTCCGCGGCCGTCGGCGCCGTCCTCAGCCTCGGCCTGCTCGCCGCGTGCGGCGCGCAGGACTCGGGCGCGGGCGACGTCGTCGGGCAGGGCTTCGTGTCCGGCGACGGCTCCGTGAAGCAGTGGGACGCCGGCGACCGCGAGGACCCGGTGACCGTCGAGGGCACGTCCTTCGACGGCGACGAGGTGAGCACCGCCGACTGGCTGGGCGACGTCGTCGTGGTCAACACCTGGTACGCCGGGTGCGCCCCGTGCCGCGCCGAGGCCCCCGACCTCGTGGCGCTGGCCAACGAGCGCGAGGCCGACGGCGTGCGGCTGCTCGGCATCAACACCGAGGACGAGGCCGGCGCCGCCACCTCCTTCGAGCGCACCTTCGACGTGCCGTACCCGTCGATCGAGGACCGCAGCGGCCAGGTCGTGGCCAGGCTCTCCGGCGTCGTGCCGCTGCAGGCCGTCCCGTCCACCGTGGTGCTCGACGCCGAGGGTCGCGTCGCGGCCCGCGTCATCGGGCAGGCGGAGGCGTCCACGCTCGACGCGATCGTCGACGAGGTGCTCGCCGAGGCGGCGGGCGGGTCGGGCGACGACGCCGCGAAGGGCGCGTGATGGGTGACTTCTTCGCCACCACGGCGTGGAGCGGCTCGATGCTGCTGGCGCTGCCCGTGGCGCTGATCGCCGGCCTGGTGTCCTTCGCGTCGCCGTGCGTGCTGCCGCTGGTGCCGGGCTACGTCGGCTACGTCAGCGGCATGGCCGCGGCGTCGGCAGGGACGGGCTCGAAGGGCCGGCCGGGGATGCCGCAGGACCCGGGCCGCCGCCGCGTCGTGGCGGGCGTGGGGCTCTTCGTCCTCGGCTTCACCGCGGTGTTCGTGGGGCTGATGGCCGCCGCGGGCGCCCTGGGGTCCTACCTGGTGCGGTGGGAGGACACGCTCATGCGCGTCCTCGGGGTGGTCGTGATCCTCATGGGCCTCGCGTTCCTGGGTGCTGTCCCGTTCCTGCAGCGCGAGCGCCGCATGCACCTGAGCCCCCGTGCGGGCCTGTGGGGGGCGCCGCTGCTCGGCGTCGTGTTCGGGCTCGGCTGGACGCCCTGCATCGGCCCCACCCTCGCGGCCGTGCAGGCGCTGTCCCTCGACGAGGCGTCCGCCGTCCGCGGCGTCGTGCTCGGGGTCGCGTACTGCGTCGGGCTCGGCGTGCCGTTCCTCCTGGTCGCGCTCGGGCTGCAGTCGTCGCAGCGCATGCTCGGCTTCCTGCGCCGCCACCGCCTGGGCATCCAGCGCGCGGGCGGCGCCCTGCTGGTGCTGGTCGGCCTGGCGCTGGTCACGGGGCTGTGGGCCCAGTGGACCAGCCAGCTCCAGGGCTGGATCGGCGGATTCGTGACGGTGGTCTGATGAGCGAGAAGGCGACCTACCGGCCCGAGGGCATCAACGACGCGTTCGTCGAGGGCCGCGCCGGCGACACCCCCGCGTCCGTGCCGGGCGGGCCGGGCGGCCCGGAGAAGCCCGCCGGCCCGAACCTCCCCACGCTGGGCTGGCGCGGCATGCTGCGCTGGACGTGGCGACAGCTCACCAGCATGCGCGTGGCGCTCATGCTGCTCATGCTGCTCGCCGTCGCGGCCGTGCCGGGCTCGGTGCTGCCGCAGCGCGGCCAGGACGCCGCCGCGGTGCTCGAGTACCTGGGCGACCACCCCACGCTGGGGGAGTGGCTGGACCGGTTCGGCTTCTTCGAGGTCTACAGCTCGGTCTGGTTCTCGGCCATCTACATCTTGCTGTTCGTGTCGCTCGTGGGCTGCATCGTGCCGCGCACGCTCGCGCACGCCCGCAACCTGCGGAACCGGCCGCCGAAGACGCCGGTGCGGTTCGGCCGCTTCCCGGCCACGGCCGAGGCCAGCACGACGGCGTCGCCCGACGAGGTCGTCGAGGCGGTGACCGACCACCTGCGCGGCCCGCTGCGCCGCCTGCCCACGTTCCGGGTCGACGTCGGCGCGGAGGAGCCGCGCCTCGGCCGGCCCGCCACCCGCACCGTGGCCGCGGAGCGCGGCTACCTGCGCGAGACGGGGAACCTCGTGTTCCACCTGGCGCTGCTGGGCCTGCTCGTGTCCGTCGCCCTCGGTCAGCTGCTGCACTACCGCGGCCAGGCGATCGTCACCGAGGGCCGCGGCTTCGCCAACGCCGTCGTCGACTACGACACCTTCGAGAAGGGTGCGTGGTTCCAGCCGGAGTCGCTGTCGCCGTTCTCCATGACGCTCGACTCGTTCGACTCCGAGTTCGCCTCCGACACCGTGGCGTTCGCGCAGGCGCGCGACTTCACCGCCCACGTGACCGTCAGCGAGGCCGACGGCGGGCAGCACACCGACCAGATCAAGGTCAACTCCCCGCTGACGGTCGACGGCGCCAAGATCTACCTGCAGGGCAACGGCTTCGCGCCGGAGATCACGGTCAAGGACGGCGCCGGCGAGATGGCGTTCTCCGGCCGCGTCCCGTTCCTGCCCGAGGACACCATGTACACCTCGCGCGGCGTCGTGAAGGTGCCGGACGTCTCCGACGGGCAGGAGCAGATCGGCCTCGTCGGGTACTTCCTGCCCACCGCCGTCGTCGACGAGGACGGCTCGGCCCGCTCCGTCTTCCCCCAGCCGCAGAACCCGCTCATGGTGCTCGAGGTGTTCCGCGGCGACCTCGGCCTGGACGACGGCGTGCCGCAGAACGTGTACCGGCTCGACACCGCCTCCCTCACGCCCTCGGAGGACGAGGACGGCGAGACGATCAAGCTGCTCGTGCGGCCCGGGGAGACCGTCGAGCTGCCCGACGGCCTGGGCACCGTCACCCTCGGGGAGGACGTGCCGCGCTACGTCGCGCTGGACCTGCGCTACGACCCGTCGCTCACCTGGGTGCTCACGTTCTCGCTGCTCGCGCTCGCCGGGCTCGCGGTCTCGCTGTTCACCCCGCGCCGCCGCGTGTGGGTGCGATCATGGGAGACCACGGACGACGACGGCCGGCCGGTCACGCACGTCGAGCTCGCCGGGCTCGCGCGCGGGGACGACGCCGGACTGCAGCGCGAGGTCGACAAGGCCCTGGCAGCGGTGCCGGGGCTTCTCGACGGCACGAGTGACGACACGACCGACGACGACCCGGTGGCCGTCGACCACCAGAGAACTGCCACGGAGGACTGACCATGCAGATCGCCGAGCTGAGCGTGCTGCTCGTGTGGGGCGCCGCCACGGCGCTCACGATCGCGCTCGTCGCGTTCGCGATCGACCTGGGCCGCCGCACGGGCGCCCGGGCCGAGGCGCACGCCGAGACGCGCGCGTCCGTCGCGGTGGGCGCGGCGTCCTCGACCGCGGCCCCCGTGACCGGGGGCGGCTCCGGGGCGTCCGGCTCGGCGGCCGCGCCCGCCCGCGGCCGTGCCGCCGGCATCGCGATGTCCACCACCTGGCTGGGCACCGCGCTGCTCCTCGTGGCGATCGTGCTGCGCGGCATCGCGGCGGGCCGCACGCCGTGGGCCAACATGTACGAGTTCACGCTGGTGGGGTCGTTCATGGCCCTCGCCGTCTTCCTCGGCATGAACGTGCGCAAGGACTTCCGGTTCCTCGGCGCGTTCGTCACCGGCCTGTCGGTGCTGTTCCTCGTGCTCGGGGTGAACGTCTTCTACGTGGCCGCGACGGGCGTGCAGCCGGCGCTGCAGAACTACTGGCTCGTCATCCACGTGGGCGTCGCGATCAGCGCCACGGGCATCTTCACCGTCGCGTTCGTCGCCTCGGTGCTGCAGCTCCTGCGCGACAGCCGCGACTCCGGCTCGCCCTACCTGCTGCGCCCGGGTTTCCGCTGGCTCGACCGCGTCCCCACCCCGACGTCGCTGGAGGGCCTGTCCTTCCGCCTCAACGCCGTCGGCTTCGTGCTGTGGACCTTCACCATCATCGGCGGCGCCATCTGGGCCGAGCACGCCTGGGGCCGCTACTGGGGCTGGGACCCCAAGGAGGTCTGGAGCTTCGTGATCTGGGTGGTCTACGCGGCGTACCTGCACGCCCGCACCACCCGAGGCTGGGACGGCCGTCGCGCCGCCTGGTTCGTCGTCGTCGGCTACCTGTGCGTGCTGTTCAACTTCACCGGTGTGAACCTGATCTTCAACGGCAAGCACTCGTACTCGGGGCTCGACACCGACCCGACCGGCGGCGCCTGACCCGTCGGGGCACGCTGAGCGCGACAGAGGGGACCATCCGGTCGTGGATGGTCCCCTCTGTCATGCTCACCACATCTCTCGTGGCGTCGGTCTCTCGGCCTAGGGGGTGTCGCTGCCGCCGCCCTCACGCTCGCGACGGCGCTTCTCCTGCTCGAGCCGCCACAGGAACTCCGGGTCGTCGTCGGGGGCCACGGGGCCGGACGGGCGTCGGGGGCCCGACGGGCCGGGACGCCGGCGCCGGGACGACGGCCCCCGGCCGCCGCCGGACGCGCGGCGTGCAGACTGCTTGACGACGATCCACGCGACGGCGCCGAAGATCGGCAGCAGGACGATGATCACCGCCCACAGCCAACGAGGGAGGCCGCCGCGTTCGTCCTCCTCGGAACCGAAGAGGTCCAGGAGGGCGTAGAGGGCGAGCCCCACCACGAGAAGGGGCAGGATCACACGCGCGAACATGGCCCCAGCCTAGTTCGGCGTCGGGATGCTCAGGAATCGCGCCTACCCTGGGAAGGTGCCCCTCGTCATGTACACCGTCTGGCGGATCCTGCTGTTCGTCGCCGCGCTCGGCGCCGGCTACCTGCTCGGCCTGCGCAGCTGGCTCCTCGTCCTGGTGGCCGCCGTCGTGGCGTTCGCCGTCTCGTACCTCGCGCTGAGCAAGCCGCGGGACGCCGCGGCGCGCTGGCTCGCGGAGAAGGACCAGCGGCGCAAGGACGGCGCCGACCGGCACGACGTCGACTCCGACTTCGAGGACTCCGTCGTGGACCGGGAGCACCCCGGCGCGGGTTGAGCCGTCGCTCAGAGGGCGAGGCCGAGGGCCAGCAGCACGCCGTAGGCCAGCTCGAACATCCCGGTGCCGGCCAGCACCTTCACGAGCAGCGGGCCACGCGCCCCGGCGATCACCGGGGCCACGAGCAGCGCGGCGGGCAGCAGCAGCACGGCCACCAGCAGCGCCCACGGCGACCAGGCCGCGCACACCATGCCCAGCACCACGGGCAGCAGGATGCAGGCGGCGTACCAGCGGCGGGCGCGGTGGTCGCCCAGGCGGACGGCGAGGGTCCGCTTGCCCGCGATGACGTCGGTCGGGATGTCGCGCACGTTGTTCACCATGAGCAGGCCGCAGGCGATCAGGCCGACGCCGGTCGCGCCGAGCACCGACGGCCACGTGAGGGTGTCCGCCTGGGTGTAGGTGGTGCCGAGCGTCGCGACGAGCCCGAAGAACACGAACACGCCCACCTCGCCGAGACCCGCGTAGCCGTACGGGTGCTTGCCGCCGGTGTAGTACCAGGCGGCGAGCACGCACAGCACGCCCACCGCGAGCAGCCACCAGTGCCCGCTCACCGCGCACAGCGCGAGGCCGAGCACCCCGGCGACCCCGAACGACGCGAACGCGGCCCCCTTGACCCGCCCCGGCGCCGCGGCGGCGGAGGCGGTCAGGCGCAGCGGCCCCACCCGGTCCACGTCGGTGCCGCGCACGCCGTCGGAGTAGTCGTTGGCGTAGTTGACGCCCACCTGCAGGGCGAGCGCGACGCCGAGGGCCAGGACCGCGGGCAGCCAGGCGAACGCGCCGACGTCCGCCGCGGCTCCCGACCCGATCAGCACCGGCGCGGCCGCGGCCGGCAGCGTGCGGGGGCGTGCTCCGGCGATCCACTCGCTCGTCGTGGCCATGGTTCTCCGTCCCTCGTGCGGCGCCGGGGCGTCGCGTGCGCGAGCAGGTCAGGCGTGCGCCTCGTGCTCGCGGACGAGGGCGACGACGCCGCTGCGGTCCACCTTGCCGGGGCCGCGCAGCGGGAGCGCGGCCGTGCGGTACACGCGGCGGGGCGCGGACGGCGCACCCAGCCTAGTCGTCGCCGCGGACCGCACCGCCGCCAGCGCGGCGTCGTCCACGGGCACGAGGTCGCCCCCGCCCCCGGCAACGTGCGTGCTGAATTGTTCCTCAATCCCAGAGTTTGAGGAACAATTCAGCACGCTCGATGCGGTCGGGCGCGCGACGACGGCGACGAGCGCCTGCCCCCACTCGTCGTCGGGGACGCCCACGACGCACGCCTCGCCGTCGAGCAGCTCGCCGACCAGTGCCTCGACGGGTGCCGGGGCGACGTTCACCCCGCCCGTGACGACGACGTCGTCCGCCCGCCCGAGCACCTCCAGAGTGCCGTCCGGTGCCAGGCGACCCAGGTCGGAGGTGCGGAACCAGCGGGAGCCGTCGGCGTCCGTGCGGAACGCCGCGGCCGTGGCGGCGTCGTCGCCCAGGTACCCGGCCGCGAGCGTGGGCCCACCGAGCTCGACGACCCCCACCACCCCGGACCTATCCGGCGGCGGTCCTGACAGGTCGGGGCGCACCCGGACGCGGACGTCGCGCAGCGGCGCGCCGTCGTACACGCAGCCCCCCGCGGTCTCGGACATGCCGTACGTCGTCACGACGCGCACCCCGGCCGCGCCGGCGCGCTCGAGCAGCGGGGGCGGGGACGCCGCACCGCCGAGCAGGACCGCGGCGCAGCGGGCCAGCGCCGTCAGGCCGCGCGGGGCGCCGTCGTGGGCGGCCGCGAGCAGGCGGTGCACCTGGGTGGGCACCAGGGACGCGTACACCGGCTCGTCCCCGGCGGCGTCGAGGGCGGGCTCGAGGAGGTCGGCGAAGCCGTCGGGTGTGAACCGCGCGTCCGGGTGGGCGGCCGTCAGGGGCGTGCCGGCGAGCACCGACCGCACCACCACCTGCAGGCCGGCGACGTGCGTGGGCGGCAGGGTGAGCACCCACCGCCCGGGGCCGCCGAGCCGTGCGTGCGTCGCGGTCGCGGACGCGCGCAGGGCGGCGGCGGGCAGCGCGACCTCGCGCGGCGTCCCCGTCGAGCCGGACGTGCGCACCACCAGCGCGGTCCCCGCCGGCACGGCGGCCGTCGTCGTGCGGGGGAGCGGGACGACGGCGGGTCCGCCGTCGAGCGCGGCGTGCACGGCGTCACGCAGCGCGCCGGCGGACGGGGGGAGCGGCGGGTGAGGCACCGCACCAGGGTAGATCGGCGCCGACCCGGGCCAAGTCGAGCCGGGCCGGGCTGGGCCGGCCGGGGTGGGGCCTGCCGTAGGGTGACACGGTCCCGGCCCGGGAGACCCTGCGGCCGCACGCACGTCGAGGAGGACGTCGAGGATGCCCAGGATGCCCAGGAAGCCCGGAGCCCGGACCCGCGGCGCCCGCACCGGCGTGGTCGGCGCGCTCGTCGCGCTCGCCCTGCTGGCCACGGCCGGCTGCGGCGTCGGCGAGCCCGCCGCGCCGCCCACGGTGACCGCCGCCCCGGACGTCACCGTGCCCAAGGCGGCGCCGCCCGACCCCGTGAAGCCGAAGCCCAGGCCGAAACCCGTGGTCTGGCCGCTCACCGGCCGGCCCACCGGGACGGCGAAGGTGCCGGCCCGCCCGGCCGTCGCGGTGAAGATCGAGAACTCCGAGCAGGCCCGGCCGCAGTCCGGGCTGCAGCAGGCGGACATCGTCTGGGAGCAGGTGGTCGAGGGCGGCATCTCCCGGTACGTGGCCGTGTACCACTCGAGGCTGCCCGGCACCGTCGGGCCCGTGCGGTCGGTACGCCCCATGGACCCCGCCATCGTCGCGCCGATGCACGGCATCCTGGCGTACTCCGGCGGGCAGCCGCCGTTCATCCGGGCCGTCGGGAAGGCCGGGGTGCAGTCCGTGACGATGGACGGCGGTGACCCCGGCTTCCGGCGCAGCGGCGACCGGGCCGCGCCGCACAACGTGTACGGGTCGGTGAAGGCGTTCGCGAAGCAGGCGAGCAAGAGCCGCGCCACGCCGCCGCCCGCGCAGTTCTCCTACGCCGCGAAGGTCGGGCAGGGCTCGGCCGCGAAGAACGACCGCAAGGGGCACGTCGCCGAAGTCCGGCTCTCCCCGGCGCAGCGCACCGTGTGGCGGTGGAAGGACAGGACGAAGACGTACGCCCGCTACGACGGCTCACGGCCGTCGACCTCCTCCGGCAACCAGCTGCGTGCCCGGAACGTGCTGATCCTCTCGGTGAAGATGAAGAACACGAGGTACCGCGACCCGAGCGGCGCGCCGGTCCCGGAGACGCAGATGGTGGGCAGCGGGAAGGGCGTGCTGCTCACCCGCGGCAAGGCGCTCGACGTGAGCTGGTCCAAGAAGAAGACCGGCAAGAAGCTCGTGCTCACGACCCGTGGCGGCGACCGGGTCACCCTCGACCCGGGCAACCTGTGGGTCGAGCTCGTGCCACGCGGGAGCGGGTCGTGGCGGGTGCGTTGACGCCGGATCGGGGGTCTTGCGGCCTACGGTGAGCACGTGTGACCGCGCGCACAGCCCCGCGTCCCCGGGAGGACCCGCATGACCGCCACGCCCCGCCCGACCCGCGCCCGGCGCGCCGCGACGCTGGCCGTCGCCGCCGCCCTGGCGCTCGCGGCCTGCTCGTCCGGGGGGTCGCAGACGCCGGCCGTCACGCCGGGGAGCACCGCCGACAAGGGCGCCCCGCCGTCGCCCACGATGCCGTCGGCCTGGCCGCTGACGGGGGTGCGGTCGGACGACGTGGCCGCCCGGCCGGCGCTCGCCGTGAAGATCGAGAACGCGCCCGAGGCGCGCCCGCAGACCGGTCTCGAGGACGCGGACCTGGTCTGGGAGGAGGTCGTCGAGGGAGGGATCACGCGGTTCGTCGCGGTCTACCACTCGAAGCTCCCGGAGGCGGTGGAGCCCGTGCGCTCGGTGCGTCCCATGGACCCCGACGTCGTCGCGCCGATGCACGGCATCCTGGCGTACTCCGGCGGCCAGCCGCCCTTCATCGAGGCCGTGGACAGGTCCGGCACCCAGTCGGTGATCCTGGACCGCGGCGACGCGGGCTTCACCCGCGACCCCGAGCGTGCGGCGCCGCACAACGTCGTCGGGGACCCGCAGGCGTTCCTCGACCAGGCCGACGCCGACCGCGCGGTGCCGCCGTCCGCCCAGTTCCGCAACTCCGGTGCCGCGGGCGAGGGCACGGCAGCGGTGGACGGGACGAAGACGGCCACGCTCGACGTCACCCTCAGCCCTGCGCAGCGCAGCGTCTGGGACTGGTCCGGCAAGCAGAAGAAGTGGCTGCGCAGCGAGGGGTCGCGCGAGTCCGTCTCGTCGTCGGGGAAGCGGCACGCCGCCACGAACGTGCTCGCGCTGTCCGTCGACGTCGTGGACACGAAGTACAAGGACCCGGCAGGGGCCCCGGTCCCGAAGGCCGAGCTGATCGGCAAGGGCAAGGGGGTGCTGGCGTCCGCGGGCAGGACGGTGCCCGTGCAGTGGTCGAAGAAGGACCAGGCGTCCCCGGTCGAGCTGACCCGCGACGGCGAGCCCGTCGAGCTCGACCCCGGCAGCACGTGGATCGAGCTCGTCCCGAAGGACGGCGGGAGCTGGAAGGCCTCCTGAGGGCGACGCCCGCGTTCACGATGCCGCCCGGCCGAGGCTCGCCGTCTCAGCCAAGGCCGTGCGGGACGCCGTCGTAGGCCGCCACCACGTGCCCGTCGACCGACTGCAACCGCTCGAGGTATCCCTGTCCCTCCCGCTGCCACACCGTGCTGCCGTCGCGCAGGTCGAGGGTGACCAGGCGGTGGCGCGCGCCGTCGCCGCCGATCCCGACCAGGAGCCGCGTGCCGTCCGTGACGGCGCCGGCGACCCAGTCGCCCGAGCCGTAGCCAGACGGGCGCAGCAGGTCCTCGCGCACCCAGACCTCCGTGCCGGTCGCGGCGTCGAGCGCGACCAAGGCGTCGCCGTCCTGCACGACGACCACGCCAGAGACGCGGGCAAGCACGCCGCCGGGCTCGGGGACGGGGGCGCTCCACGCCTCGTCGCCGTCCGCACCGACGGCGGCGAGCCGGAACTGCCCTCCGGCCGTCCCCGCCCCGGCGAGCACCAGGTAAGGGCCGTCGGGGTCGTCGTCCACCGTCGGGGGGATGAGGAAGCCGGGCAGCGTGGTGACGACGTCTCCGTCGCGGCCGAGCACCGTGCTCTCCTCGCCCACGACGACGGTGCCCCCGCCGGGCAGGGGCCGCGCCCAGGCGCCGCCGGACCCGGTGTCGACGACGACGCCGTCGGAGGTGACGAGCACCGCGGCGCCGCACACGGAGAGGGTGACGAGCGACGACGTCGCGCTGACCGAGGGCGAGAGAATCAGCTCGGGGTCGGAGCCCTGGTCCTGCGTCATCCCGCACTGCGCGAGGTCCTGCGGCCGCAGCTGCAGGGACGCCTCGCCGCGCAGCTCGCCGGTGAGCGCGTCCTCGACGCGGAGCGTCGGGTCCTCCCACCCGTCGGCGCGGAGCCGGCCGAGGGTGTCCGCGTCGGGCAGGTCGTCCGACGGCCATGGTGCGGAGGTGTCCGTGATCCCCTCGACGACGGCGAGCGCGCCCCCGCCGGCAGGCACCACCACGGGGGCTTCGCCCGGCGTGGCGCCCGTGCCGTCGTCGTACGGGTCGGCCCGTGCGGGGCCGATCGATCGTTCCCCGACGACGGTGCCGGTGGCGTCGAGCACCGTGACCGTGCGGTCGTCTCCGTCGCCGCTGAGGCAGACCACGACGTCGGCCGGCGGGCCGAGGTCGATCGGGTAGCCCTCCTGCGGGCCGCACGTCGGGTACGTCCCGATCTCGCGGTGCCACACCTCCTCACCGGTGCCGGCGTCGAGCGCCGACACGGACGTAGCGTCGGTCGTGAGCAGAGTCCCGCCGGAGAGCGCCACCAGGGCGCCGCTGGCATTCGCGAGGTCCCACGTCTCGGCCAGCGGCTCGGAGAGGTTGCCGACGGCACCAGGCAGTCCCTGCACCGCCTCGGCGCGCAACCGCTCGGCCCGGGCGTCGAGCAGACCGGGGGCGACGACGGCGGTGGCTGCGGCCACCACGACGACGGCGGTGCCGGCGGCCACGGCGGCGCGTCCGCGGCGGGACAGGGTGCGCCAGCGGGCGCGACCGCGCTCGCGCAAGCGGGAGAGGAGCCGCGGGCCCGGCTCGGCGTCGTCCGCGGCGGACCCCGACATGTCCTCCGGCTCGTCGTCCGGGACGAGCTCGAAGGTGGTCATCGGCTCGGGGCGACGGAACCTCGGCGGCATGGCCGGAGGCTACCCGTCCCGGCGCGTCGGGGACGCCGACGCTCTCGTCGCGGTCGGGTGAGAGTCCTCGGTCCGGGGTCGAGGTGGCCCCCGCCGGCTCAGAAGGCGTACGGGAAGCGCGACCAGTCGGGGTCGCGCTTCTCGAGGAACGCGTCGCGGCCCTCCACGGCCTCGTCGGTGAGGTAGGCGAGGCGCGTCGCCTCCCCGGCGAAGACCTGCTGGCCCATGAGTCCGTCGTCGGCGAGGTTGAACGCGAACTTCAGCATCCGCACGGCCTGCGGGGACTTGCCCGCGATGGTGCGCGCGTACTCGATCGCCAGGCCCTCGAGGTCGTCGTGGTCGGCCACCTCGTTGACGCCGCCCCAGCGCTCGGCGTCGTCGGCGGAGTACTCGCGGGCGAGGAAGAAGATCTCCCGCGCACGCTTCTGCCCCACCTGCCGGGCGAGGTAGGCGGAGCCGTAGCCGCCGTCGAACGAGCCGACGTCCGCGTCGGTCTGCTTGAACCGCCCGTGCTGGCGGCAGGCGATCGACAGGTCCGCCACGACGTGCAGGGAGTGCCCGCCGCCCGCCGCCCAGCCGTCGACGACGGCGATGACGACCTTCGGCATGGTGCGGATGAGGCGCTGCACCTCGAGGATGTGCAGGCGCCCGGCGCGGGCCGGGTCGACCGCGTCGGCGGTCTCGCCCAGGACCTCGCCGCCGCCGGCAGGGTCCTCGACGGCGGTCGTGTACTGGTAGCCGGAGCGGCCACGGATGCGCTGGTCGCCGCCGGAGCAGAACGCCCAGCCGCCGTCCTTCGGTGACGGGCCGTTGCCGGTGAGCAGCACCGTGCCGACGTCGGAGGTCATGCGGGCGTGGTCGAGCACCCGGTACAGCTCGTCGACGGTGTGCGGGCGGAAAGCGTTGCGCACCTCGGGGCGGTCGAACGCGACGCGGACCACCGGCAGGTCGCGCACGACGGCGCCGTCGGCGTCGCGCTCCACGCCGCGGTGGTAGGTGAGGTCGGTGAGGCCCTCGAACCCGGCGACCTCGCGCCAGCGCGCGGGGTCGAAGGTGTGGGAGACGGTGCGGGGGAGGGGTGCGCTGCTCACGCCGTCACCCTAGTTCGTCCACGGCGGCGCCCGGCGCGCGACGACGACAGGCCCAGCGCGAGACCCGACGCCACGACGAGCGCTCCCGCGACGCCGTGCGCCGTCGGCGCCTCGACGCCGAGGGCGAGCGACGTCGCGAGGGCGGCCACCGGCATCAGACCGGCGAAGAGCCCGGCGCGGGCGGCGCCGACCCGCGCGAGCCCGGAGTACCAGAGCAGGAACGCGACCGCGGTGAGCACCACGGACAGGTAGGCCAGCGCGGCGAGCTCGGTGCCGTCGGGGACGGCGAGCAGGGGCCCGGGGGCGAGCAGGCCCAGCACCAGGAGCTGCGGGACCGCCGCGACGCAGGCGTACGTCGACACGCGGAGCGCGCCCAGGGCCGGCAGCAGCGGGACGGCGAGCAGCGAGAACGCGGCCTCGCACGCCAGCGCCCCGACGGCGAGCGCCAGCCCGAGCGGGTCGGCCGACCCGAGGCCCTCGACCAGCGCCACTCCGGCCGTCACGACAACGGCCGCGGCGAGCGTCCTGGGTGCCAGTCGGCGCTCGCGGACGGCCTGCGTCGCGGCGAGGACGACGGGAGTGGCGCCCACCACGGCGCCCACCAGCGAGGGCTCGGCGTGCCGGGTGGCGAGGACGACGAACGCGCTGAACCCGGTGAGGCCGGTGGCGGCCAGCGCCGCGAGACGGGCCGCCTGGCGCGGCGTGGGGAGCACGAACGCCACCCGCCGCCACCGCATCACCGCGAGCAGACAGAGGGCGGCGACGGCGTACCGGACGGCCTGCCCGCCGGCGAGGGGGTAGTCGGTGAGCGCCGCGGAGGCGGTGAACGACGCGCCGACGAGCGCCATCGCCGCCGCGCAACGGACGTACGCGGCCCGGAGGCCGTCGGCGCCGGACGGTGCGGTGGTCGCCGGCCCGGCGTCGACAGCGGGTGTCGAGGAGGTCATGCCGACGACGCTACGGAGACGCTGGACCGGTGGGCAGGGCCAGTTCGTTGCTGGTTCACTGGGCCAGACGGCGGAAGGCTCGCGCGCGGACGAGGCAGGACGGGGGCGGGAACACATGATCCGGCTGCAACCGGAGGACCTGCTGCTCGTCCTCGGCGCGCGCCCGCCGTCCGACGTCGGCGCCTGGCTGCGCGACGGGCTGCGCGACGCCGTCGCGTCGGGTCGGCTGGAGGCGGGCGCCGCGCTGCCGTCGTCACGGTCGGCGGCGGCGGGGCTGGGCGTCGCGCGGGGCACGGTGGCCGCGGCGGTGGACGAGCTCGTGGGGGAGGGCGTGCTGGAGAGCCGTCCGCGTTCGAGCGTCGTCGTCGCGGACCTCGCCCGGCACCCGGTCGGCGCGTCGTCCCGAGGAGGCCCCGCCGACGCGCCGCCCCGTCCGGCCAGCGTCGGCGCGCCGGACCCGGCCCTCTTCCCGAGGGCGGCCTGGGCGCGCGCCGTGCGCGACGCGGTGCGCGCGCTGCCCGACGCCGAGCTGGGCTACCCGGACCCGCAGGGGCTGCTCGGGCTGCGCGAAGCGCTCGCCGCGCACCTGCGGACGGCGCGCGCGGCCCCGGTCGAGGCCGAGGACGTGGTGATCGTGAGCGGGGTCGCGCAGGGGCTGGCGCTGCTCGGGGAGGTGCTCGCGGGCGGGAGCAGCGGGCGGCGCGTGGTCGTCGAGGACCCGGCGTCCCCCGGGGTCATCGAGCAGCTCCGGGACGCGGGGCTGGACGTCGTCCCCGTGCCCGTCGACGGCCGGGGGCTCCGGACCGACGCGCTGCCCGACGCCGCCGCGGCCGTCGTGACGCCCGCCCACCAGTTCCCCCTCGGCGTCGTCCTCGCGCCCGACCGGCGCCGGGAGCTGGTGGCATGGGCGCGCGACGGAGACCGCCTCGTGCTGGAGGACGACTACGACGCCGAGCTGCGCTACGACCGGCAGCCGGTGGGCGCGCTACGAGGCCTGGACCCGGAGCACGTCGCCCTGCTCGGCTCGGTGTCCAAGCTGCTGTCGCCGGCGCTGCGGCTGGGGTGGGTCGTGGCGCCGCCCGGGGTGCGGGAGGCGCTCGTGGACGCCAAGCGTCGGGCCGACCTCGGCTGCTCGGTGCCCGAGCAGGCCGCGTTCGCCCGGATGATCGAGAGCGGTGCGTACGCGCGGCACCTGCGCCGGGCCCGCCTCACGTATCGGCGTCGGCGCGGCCTCCTGCTGGACGCGCTGGCGCGGGAGGTGCCGCACCTCCCGGTGGAGGGGGTGGCCGCGGGCCTCCATCTCGTCGTGCGCCTGCCGGACGGCGACGCCGAGGCGCGGGCGGTCGCGGCCCTGCGGGGCGCCGGGGTCCCGGCCGATCCGCTGTCCGGCGCGTCGGCGCGGGCGGGCGCGTGGGGCGTCATCCTGGGCGCCGCGCGGGTGCAGGGTGCGGCCGTGCCGCGCGTCGTCGAGATCCTGGGCGCGGTCGTCACCCGGGGCGAGGTGTCGTTCGCTTCACCTCGCGAGTGAAGTGTGCTTCGCTCGCGTCATGGAGATCCGACGGGTGCGCACAGCCGTCGTGGCCCCCGTCGTCCTGGCCGACCTCGGGGTGCGCGTGCGTCGCGGGCGGCGCCTGCAGGTGAGCGACGGTGCGTAGCCGGGTCCGGGAGCTGCCTTCGGCCGCAGGCTTGACGCAGGCGGACCCGGCCGTCGACGTCCGACCCGACGAAGGAGTGGTCTGATGGTGGTGCCCGTGGTGACGGCGATGGCGGTCGCGGTGATGGTGTGGCTCATCACGCGCGCTGCCGCGCGGGGGCACCTCACCGCCAACGGTGCGATCGGCATCCGGACGCCCGCCACCCAGCGCTCCGAGGAGGCGTGGGTCGTCGGTCATCGGGCGGCACTGCCCGTCGTGGCGTGGGGAGGGGCGGTCGTCGTCGTCGCGTCGGTCGTGGTCCTCGTGGGCGCGTTCCTCACGGCGCAGCACACGGAGGTGGCGGGACTCGTGCTGCTCGTCGTCGACATCGCCCTCACGGTGGTCGCCGGCGTCGTCGCCCACCGTGCTGCCGCGCGGGTGCCCGCACGGCACGGCACCGACTGACCGCCGAGCGGCCTCTACTCGGTGTCGCGGTCGGCCTCGCCGGGGGGTTCCGCGCGGGCCGTCACGTCGCCAGGAAGGTCGACCTCGTCGGGCACCTCGACGCCGTCGGGCGTGATCGGCTGGTCCGAGGGCTCGACCGAGAGCGCGAACTCGTCCCCGTGCTCGGTGACCCCGGTGATGACCGCCTGCTTGACGGCCTCCCGGGCGTACTTCTGCCGGACGATCATCGGGTCCTGGCTGAGGTCTCGGGTCAGCGACACCATCAGCAGCACCATCACGACCACGAACGGCAGGGCGACCAGGATGGTGAGGTTCTGGAGACCGGTGAGCGCATCGTTCCCGCCCACGAGCAGCATCACCGCGGCGACCGCACCTGTCGCGACACCCCAGAAGATGACGTTGGGGCGACTCGGTTCGGCGCTCCCACGCTGCGACAGCGTGCCCATGACGATGGAGGCGGCGTCCGCCCCGGAGACGAAGAAGATCGCGACCAGGATCATCACGACCACGCTGGTGAGCGACGCCCACGGGAACTCGCCGAGCATCCCGAACAGCTGCGCCTCGGTCTCGCCGGCGCCGGCGATGTCGGTGCCGCCCTGCTGGAGGAAGAGGCTCGCGCCGCCGAAGACGCAGAACCACACGATGGTGACCAGGCTCGGCACCAGGAGGACGCCGCCGACGAACTGGCGGATCGTGCGGCCGCGGGAGATCCGGGCGATGAACATGCCGACGAAGGGCGTCCACGAGATCCACCAGGCCCAGTAGAAGACGGTCCACTGCGCCAGCCAGTCGCTGGTGGAGACGCCACCGGGGGTGGAGGCGCTGTCGGCGCCGGTCCGGGCGGCCATCAGCGCCAGGTCCTGGAAGTACGTGCCGATCGAGTTCGGGATGAGGTTCAGGATGAACACCGTCGGCCCGACCACGAAGACGAACACCGCCAGGGCCAGGGCCAGGACCATGTTGATGTTCGAGAGCCACTGGATGCCGCGGGCGACGCCCGAGACCGCCGAGAGCACGAAGCAGACCGTGAGCACCGCGATGATGCCGACCAGGACGGCGTTGCCGACGTCGCCGGCCCACCCCACGACCTCCAGACCGCTCTTGATCTGCAGCGCACCCAGCCCGAGCGAGGCGGCCGACCCGAAGAGCGTCGCGAAGATCGCGAGCATGTCGATGACCTTCCCGGCCGGGCCGTGCGCGTGCCTGCCCAGCAGCGGCTCGAACACCGAGGAGATCAGCTGCCTGCGGCCCTTGCGGTAGGCGCTGTACGCGATCGCCAGCCCGACCACGGCGTAGATCGCCCAGGGGTGCAGGGTCCAGTGGAACATCGTCGTGGACATCGCGTGCTGGACGGCCTCGGGGTCGCCGGCGTCGACCGTGCCCGGCGGCGGGTCCACGTAGTGCGCGAGCGGCTCGGCGACGCCCCAGAAGATCAGCCCGATGCCCATCCCGGCGGAGAACATCATCGCCACCCAGGACACCGTGCGGAACTCGGGGGCCTCGCCGTCGGCGCCGAGCGGGATGGTGCCGTACCGGCTGACCGCGAGCCAGAGGCTGTACACGACGAACAGGCTGGCGGTCAGGACGAAGAGCCAGCCCGTGTTCGTGGTCACCCAGCCCAGGGCCGAGCTGGAGGCGCTCGCCAGGCCGTCGGTGTCGACGAAGCCCCAGACGAGGAACGCGATCGCGACGGCAGAGGTGACCCCGAAGACGACCCAGTCCATCGGACGGCGCCGCTGCTCGTCGGCCCCGATCGGGTAGTCCAGGGCGGGGTGCGGCACCACCTCGGCGGTGGGCGACCTGAGCGCGCGGCCGACCTTGTCCGCCGCCTCCTGGGCGTGCCGTCGTGCGCCACGCTGTTCGACCTTGCTCGAGTGCTCGTTCACTGCGAAGCCCCGATCGTGACGGTGACGCGACGGTGTGTTCAGATGTCCCGGACGGGATGGCTCTCGACCGTCGCGCACCTCGCCCCGTCGTGCAACCTCTACGAGTCACCCCGCGGGCCGTGGACGACCTCGAGCAACCGCGGCACGCCCGGTGCCCCTCCCGGCCGAGCGGCCGGGGCGGGCGCACCCTGGAGGCATGAACGCGCGGGAACCGGACGACGCCGTGGTGGACCCGGAGGACGTCGCGCACGAGATCTTCGTGTACGACGCCGAGACGGTCCGCCGCGACGCGCAGCGCATCGGTGGCCGTCCCGCTCCGAGCCCGTTGTCGTACGTGCCGGAGCTGACGGACTTCACCGACTGACCGACCAGGGGGCCTCCCGGGCGGACGTCCCCGGGCCCCGGCGCGCCCGCGCCGCACGACCGGCCAGTAACCTGATCGGGTGCAGCTGCTGCGTGAAGTCGTGTACCGCACCCCGCTGACCACCAGGTTCCGCGGCCTCGACGTGCGCGACGGCCTGCTGCTGCGGGGCGACGCCGGCTGGGGCGAGCTGTCCCCGTTCTGGGACTACGACGACGCGGAGTCCGTCACGTGGTTGCGCGCCGCGCGCGAGGCTGCCGACGTCGGCTTCCCCGCCCCGGTGCGCGACCGTGTGCCGGTCAACGTCACGGTGCCCGCCGCCGGCCCGGAGCGGGCGCGGGAGATCGTGCTCGCCTCGGGCGGCTGCCGCACCGCCAAGGTGAAGGTCGCGCAGCGCGGTCCGTCCGCCGACGGACGCCCGGGCGCCCTGGAACCCCTTGAGGACGAGGAGGCCCGGGTCGCGGCCGTGCGCGCCGCGCTCGACGAGGTGCACGGCCCCGGTGTCGGGGCGGTCCGGGTCGACGCGAACGGCGGCTGGTACGTCGACGAGGCGCTCGCACGCATCCCGGTGCTCGACGCCGCCGCGGGCGGGCTGGAGTACGTCGAGCAGCCCTGCGCCAGCGTCCCGGAGCTCGCCGCCGTCCGGCGCGGGCTGCGCTCGCCCGTCCCGGTCGCCGCGGACGAGTCGATCCGGCGTGCGGCCGACCCGCTGCGGGTGGTGCGCGAGGACGCCGCGGACGTCGTCGTGCTCAAGGTGCAGCCGCTCGGCGGCGTGCGCGCCTGTCTCGACCTCGCCGAGCAGGTCGGCCTGCCGGTCGTGGTCTCCTCCGCGCTGGAGTCGTCCGTCGGGCTCGCCGCCGGGGTCGCGCTCGCCGCTGCCCTGCCGGAGCTGCCCTACGCCTGCGGCCTCGCGACGTCGCAGCTCCTCGTGCACGACGTCGTCGCCGAACCCCTGCTGCCCGTCGACGGCGCGCTGCCCGTGCGCCGACCGGCCCCCGACGCCGCGGCCCTCGCGGCGACCGAGCCCGACCCGGCGACCCGGGAGCGGTGGCTCGCGCGCCACGCCCGCCTGTCCGCCCTGCTCGAGGACGCCGCGTGAACGCCCCGCTGCCGCCGTCGGTCGTGGCCGCGCGCGCGGTCGTGGCCGACCTCGCGCTCCAGGGGGTGCGCGACGTCGTGCTGGCGCCCGGCTCGCGGTCCGCGCCGCTCGCCTACGCGCTGGCCGAGGCCGACGACGCCGGGCTGCTCACGCTGCACGTGCGCGTCGACGAGCGGTCCGCCGGCTTCCTGGCCCTCGGGCTGTCCCGGGGGGCGGAGCCCGTGCTGCGGGGTGCCGGGGACGAGCAGGCCGCGCTGCCGCGGCCCGTCGCCGTCGTCACGACGTCCGGCACCGCCGTCGCCAACCTGCACCCTGCGGTCCTCGAGGCCCACCACACCGGCGTGCCCCTCGTGGTGCTCGCCGCCGACCGGCCGCACGAGCTGCGCGGCACGGGCGCGTCGCAGACCACCGACCAGGTCGGGATCTTCGGCGCCGCCGTGCGGTACGCCGTCGACGTCCCCGCCCCCGACGGGCGCGACGGCGAGGTGCGCGACCTGCTCGGCACGCTCGGCCGGGCGCTCGCCGCGGCCCAGGGGCTGCGCGACGGGCACGCTGGCCCCGTGCACGTCAACCTCGCGTTCCGCGACCCGCTGCACCCGCCGGAGCCGCTCGTCCCCCTCCCGGCGGAGGAGACCTGGCCGCCCGGCTTCCGCCGCGCGACCGTCGTCCCGCCCGCCCCCGCGCCCGGCGCCGACCCGGCGCTGCACGGTGATCCCGCGCGCACCCTGGTCGTCGCGGGCGACGGCGCGGGGCCCGTCGCGCGCGACGTCGCCGAGGCGCAGGGCTGGCCTCTGCTCGCGGAGCCGTCGTCGGGCGCCTGCGGCGGGCCGAACGCGGTGGCGGCGTACCGGTCCGTGCTCGGGGTCGAGGAGCTGACCCGCGACGTGGAGCAGGTCGTCGTCTTCGGGCGCCCCACCCTGTCGCGCCCGGTGCAGCGGTTGCTGGGGCGGACGGACGTCGTGGTCACCGTCGTCGCGCCCGGCGGCGGACCGTGGCCCGACGCCGCGCGGAACGCCGAGCTCGTCGTCCCTGCGCTGGCGGAGCGGTGGTCGGCGCCCGCGGCGCCCGTCGACGCTCGCGAGGGGGGCGCCGAGAGCGCGTTCCTCGCGCGGTGGCGGGCCGCAGGGCGCGCGGCGGCGGCCGTCGTCGAGGCGGCGACGTCGGACGGGTCCGTCGCGGCGGGGCTGCCGACGGCGCCCTTCGCGGGGCTCGCCGTCGCGCGGGCCGTCGCGTCCGTGCTCGGGCCGAACGACGTGCTCGTCGTCGGGTCCTCGAACCCGGTGCGCGACCTGGACCTGGTCCTCGGGCTCGACCACCCGCAGGCCGGCGACCTGCCCGTCGTGCTCGCCAACCGCGGTCTCGCCGGCATCGACGGCACGGTGTCGACCGCCACCGGTGTCGCGCACGCCGCCGCCCGCCAGGGCCTGCGCACCCGGGCGCTGGTCGGCGACCTCACCTTCCTGCACGACGTCGGCGGGCTGCTGCGCGGGCCGCACGAGCCGCCCGTCGACCTGGAGGTCGTCGTCGTGAACGACGACGGCGGCTCCATCTTCGCCACCCTCGAGCACGGCGGCCTCGCCGCGTCGTCCGCCGCCGGGGCGGCCACGTTCGAGCGGGTGTTCGGCACGCCGCACGGCGCCACCCTCGCGAACCTGTGCGCGGGCTACGGCGTGGACCACCAGCTCGTGCTCGACGTCGGCTCGCTGCGGCACGCCCTGCAGGCGCCGACGCGCGGCGTGCAGGTCATCGAGGTGCGGGTGCCCCGGGTGGACCGGCTCGCCGAGACGCGAGATCTCGCCGCGCGCGTCGCCGCCGCCGTCCGGGAGACCCTCTGACCTGGGACGATGCGATTCGCAGCAAGTTCTCAGGTTGAGCCAAGCAGCGGACCAGGATCAGGTGGTCTGCTGGAGGCACACATCGAGGAGGGCACCATGAGCACCGACACACCGGGCGCACCGCAGCCGTCGGGCGCCGACGAGCCGAACCGGAGCGAGAGCGCCGCAGAGCAGCAGGACGCGCAGCAGTCCCCGCAGCCCAGCCCCGCGGACCGCACCGCGCCGGAGCCGGCCACGCAGGACACCCAGCACCTCACCGTGCAGCCGACCCAGCAGCTCCCCACGCAGGGGAGCGGGCAGCCGCAGGCCCCGCAGGCATCGCAGCAGACGCCGCAGCACCAGTACGGTGCGCAGCAGCCGCGCTACGGGCAGATGGCGCCGGGGTCGCCGTACTCCGCGTCGCAGCACCCGCAGCAGCAGGCGCAGCAGCACCCGTACCCGCAGGCCCAGCACCCGCAGGCCCAGCACCCGCAGCAGGGTCAGCCGTACGGGCAGGGCCCGGGCAACCCCTACGCGCTGGGGCAGACGTCCCAGCAGCCCGGCCCTGGCGCCGGGCCCGCCACGAAGCGCGAGCGTTCCGTGTGGGTCCCGGTGGCCAGCGCGGCGGTCATCGCGGCCGTCCTCGCGAGCCTGGGCACGGCGGCGGCGACCGGCGCGTTCGACGCGGGCGACCCCTCGTCGCTCGCGAGCGTCGGCTCGGCCCCGCAGTCCACCGACGAGGCGCCGGTGAAGAACTCGACCTCGAGCAACCCGAACTGGGAGGCCGTCACGACGGCCGTCGCCCCGTCCGTCGTCGCCATCCAGGTGCAGAGCCAGTCCGGCGGCGCCGAGGGCTCCGGCGTGATCTACGACGACCAGGGGCACGTCCTCACCAACAACCACGTCGTGGCGGGCGCGCAGAACGACACCGTCCAGGTGACGCTGTCCGACGGCCGCCTGTACGAGGCCACCATCGTGGGCACCGACCCGACCACCGACCTGGCGGTCGTCAAGCTGAAGAACCCGCCGGAGGACCTCAAGCCCGCGTCGTTCGGCGCGTCCGACGACGTCACGGTGGGCGACGCCGTCCTGGCGGTCGGCAACCCGCTCGGCCTGGCGAACACCGCCACCACGGGCATCGTCTCGGCCGTGGACCGCCCGGTCTCGGCGTCGGGCGAGGACGGCAGCACGCAGGTCGTCACCAACGCGATCCAGATCGACGCCGCGATCAACCCGGGCAACTCCGGCGGCCCCCTGTTCAACGCGCAGGGCCAGGTCATCGGCATCACGTCGTCGATCGCCACGATGTCGGACGGCATGTCCGGCGGGCAGTCCGGCTCGATCGGCCTCGGGTTCGCCATCCCGGTGAACCTCGCGACGAACATCGCCGACCAGCTGATCAAGGACGGCACGGCGGAGCACGCCTTCCTCGGCGTGACCATGCAGGACACCACGGCCACGTCCGACGGCGTCACCCGCCGCGGCGCCCAGGTGGTCGACGTGTCCTCCGGTTCGCCGGCGGCCGACGCCGGGATCCAGGCCGGCGACGTGATCGTCGCGATCGACAAGGACGCCGTGAACGGCGCCGAGTCCCTCACGGCGTACGTCCGGGAGAAGGCGGCGGACCAGAAGGTCACGCTCACCTACGTCCGCGACGGCAAGACGCAGACCGTCGACGTGACCCTCGCGGTGCGCGACGAGTCGGCGACGACGGGCCAGGGCGGCAACCAGGGCGACCAGAACGGCCAGGGTGACCAGAACCAGGGTGACCAGAACGGCCAGGGGCAGGACGGTCAGGACGGGTCCGGCCAGGACGGCCAGGGCGGCTCCGACCAGTCCGACCCGGGCAACCTGCCCAGCTGGCTCGAGGACCTGCTGCAGGGCGGCAACTGACCGCACCTGCACAGCACCGAGCAGCCCCGCGGGCTCGCGACGACTCCCCTCCCCGTCGTGGCCCGCGGGGCTCTGGCGTGCCCGGCGGGCGGATGACGGACGCCCGCGCGCGGGGTCCGGCCGGTCAGCCGGAGGTGGGGTGCAGGGCCGCGAGGACGCCGAGCGCGCTGCGCTCGAGGAAGTCGGCGAGCTCGGACGGGGCGATGTCCGGGTCGGTCGCGGCCTCGACGAGCGCCTGCTCGGCGAACGAGATCCAGGAGTGCAGCGCGACCTCGAGCAGGGGGGTGGGGGCGACGCCGATCTGCTGGAAGGCGTCGCGCAGGTGCCCCGCGAGCACGTCGCGCGCGTGCTGGATGGTGGCGCGCACGTGCTCGTCCCCGGACGCCGCGCCGCGCACCAGCGAGTAGAACGTGGCGTCGTGGTCGTGCACGAACTCCACGAACCGGTCGAGGGTGTCGCGCAGGCGCTCGCGCGGGGGCAGCTCGGGGCGGGGCTGGGTGGCGTGCAGCATCGCGTCACGGGCCGTGCGGACGATGGCGGAGTGCAGGCCCTGCCGGTTGCCGAAGTAGTAGTGCACGAGGCCGGGGGAGACGCCGGCCTGCGCGGCCAGGTCCTCGACAGTGACGGCCTCCAGGGGGCGGTCGGCCAGCGCCGCCACCCCGAGCGCGACGAGCTGCTGACGGCGTTCGTCGGGGCTCATCCGGGTGCGTCGCGCGGCTGCCATGCACCGAGCATATGGCCGTCGTGCGAGGTGACGGGGTTGCGGACCGGGTGAGAGCGCCGCGGGCAACCAGTCCTATTGACGTCGCCTCAGTAACGGGCGTACCGTCGCGACTCGTCGGCGACACAGGGGTCGCCACGTCGTCTGTTGGAGGGGAAATGAAGCTCAGCGCACTGACGCGCACGCGTCGAGGCCGTGCCGTGCTCGCGGCGGTCCCGACGGTGGCGGTGATCGGTGTCCTCATGGGCGGCGTCGCCCAGGGCGCCGTGCCGGTGTCGATGGCGATCTCGGGCCAGCAGTTCAAGATCTCGGCGGACAAGCTCGACGGGACCGGCTTCTCGCAGTACGCCGGCGAGGCCAAGGACGCGGACGGCAAGTCGAGCCCCGTGGCGATCGCCAACATCAAGGACGCCACGCTGCACAACCTGTGCCAGTCGGTGAAGGTCCCCGGCATGCCGCTGGGCCTGCTCATCTCCGCGGGCACCGACCCGAAGAACCCGGTCAAGGCGACCGACCTGCAGATCGGCATGAGCGACCTGCGCGGCACCGCGCAGTTCAACCAGATCCGGATCGGCGTCGACGCGTCCACCGTGAACACCAAGGCGCACGGGAGCAAGGGCGACTTCGCCATGGACTCCGACGCCATCACCATCGACGACCTCAAGCAGGTCTCGTCGAGCACGTCGGCCGCCGTCTTCACGCTGACCGACCTGCACCTGAAGATCTCCGACGGCACCGAGTGCTTCTGAGCGGCTCCGGCGACCAGGGAGACCAGGCGTGAGCGACGAGAACACCTCGATCCCCGAGGCGTCCCCCGAGCCCTCCGCGGGGTCCACCGGGGCGCCGACCGCGGAACGGGCCACGGCCGCGTCCCCGGAGAGGTCGGCCACCCGCCGCCAGCGGTTCGCCGCCTGGCGGAGGGGCCGGCCCTTCTGGGGCGGCACGCTGGCGATCCTGTCCGGCCTGGTGCTGTGGTTCTCGGGCCGGCTGCAGATCGACAACTTCGAGATCCAGCTCGGCATCGAGGGCATGCAGTCGACGCTGCTCCCCGTGGCACTCGTCCTCGTGGGCGCCCTGGTGATGGCGCAGGCGCAGCACCGGGTGTTCTACGGCGTCATCATGCTGGCCGTCTCGGTCTACTCGCTGCTCGGGGTCAACCTGGGCGGCTTCGGCGTCGGCATGGTCCTCGGCGTGGTCGGCGGCATCCTCACGGTGTCCTGGATGCCGCGGCAGGCCGCCGAGGAAGCCGAGAACGCCGAAGACACCGAGGAAGCCGAGGCGGCGCCGTCGACGGACGAGGCGCCGGGCGTCGCCGCGGTGCCGGCGGACCCGCGCGCCGAGCCGCAGGAGGTCGGCCTCGCCGAGCTCCTGCCGTTCGACGAGCAGCCGGCTCGCGGTGGGCGGCACGTGGCCGTCATCGCCGCGGTCGCCGTGCTCGCCCTCGGGGGACCGGGCACGACGGCGGTCGGGGCCGTGGCTGCGCCGGCGTCGCAGGTGAGCGCGGCGTCGGACTGCTGGGACCCGCTGGGCTGGCTCGAGTGGGCCTGCGGCGGCGACGACGAGGCCGAGCCGACGCCCAGCCCCACGCCGTCCGCCTCGGAGGGTGCGAGCGACGGCACCGACGGTGCGACGGGAGGCGCGGCCGACGACGGTGGCGCCGACGGTGGTGCTGAGGGTGGCGCCGACGACGGTGCGGAGACCGCCGCGCCGAGCGGCACGGAGGGCGAGGCCGCCGCGGGTGGCGGCGCAGCGCAGGACGAGGGCGACGGCCAGGACGCGGGCAAGGACGGCGAGGGCGGCGAGGGCGGCGAGGACGCCGCGGCGGACGACGACACCCCGGCCGACGAGCAGGCCCAGGAGGACGTCGAGGAGGAGTTCAGGCTTGAGCTCGGGCCCTGCGCGCGGATCACGTTCGGCGGCGAGTACGACATCAACGTCGCGCTGCCGGGCGACTGCGGCACGCGCGTGGACGCGAACGTCTTCTCCCAGGACGGCGAGCTCGAGACGCGGGACCTGCAGCTGCCGCTCACCGGCATCAACGGGATCGACGTGGTCAACGTGCCGGTGACGAACGACGGGCCCCGTCGTGACGCGCTGCGGATCAGCGTCGACTCCGTCAAGGTCCCCGGCTTCTGGCTCAAGACCTACGCCGAGAACGACGGCACCGTCGGCGGCACGGTCACCGACGCGGACTACGTGTCCATGGAGGGCGACGCCCAGATGTACATCTCCTCCATTCACGCGGACCTGCCCGACGGCGACGACTGGGCCGAGCTGGGCGAGAAGATCGCGGCGGGTGCGTCGCCGGTCGAGCTGCTGCTCGGCCTCACCGACGCGCGGATCGGCCTCATGGGCGCGACGTCGGACAAGCAGGTCTGGTCGCAGTTCCGCGAGCAGGTCTGGGAGGAATGACCACGAGGTAGTTCCAGACCCGCCGAGGTAGTTCCAGACCCGCCGAGGTAGTTCCAGACCCGCCGAGGTAGTTCGAAGAACGACGAGGTAGTTCGCAACGGGGCGCGACCGGTCCGCCGCCCGTCGACACGCGAACTACCTCGTCGTTTCTCGGACTACCTCGGCGTTTTTCGAACTACCTCGGCAGCTCTCGGACTACCTCGGCATCGGGGTCAGTCGGCGCCGAGCGCCCACCGCATGGGCACGAGCTTCGCCTCGGACTCGGCGAGCTCGGCCTCCGGGTCGGAGGCGGCGACGATGCCGCAGCCGGCGAAGAGGCGCACGTGCCGCGGGTCGGCCGCCGAGAGCTCGGCGGACCGCAGCGCGATGCCCCACTCGCCGTCGCCGTCGGCGCCGACCCACCCCACGGGACCGGCATAGCGGGACCTGTCCATCCCCTCGATCTCGCGGATGAGGTCGCGGGCCACGTTCGTGGGCGTGCCGCAGACGGCGGCCGACGGGTGCAGCGCTGCGGCCAGCGTGAGCGACGACGGCGCGCGCCCGGCGGCGTCGCGCCCCCGGTCGAGGACGCCCGTCACGTCGGACGCCAGGTGCATGACGTTCGGCAGGTGCAGCACGAACGGGGCGTCCGGCACGTTCATCGACGAGCAGAACGGCTCGAGCGCGGCCGCCACGGAACGCACGGCGTACTCGTGCTCCTCGAGGTCCTTGGAGGACCGGGCGAGCTGGGCCGCGTGCAGCAGGGCGTCGTCGTCGGACATCCCGGCCTCGCGGCGGATGGTGCCGGCCAGCACGCGGGACGTGACGAGCCCCTTCTCACTGCGCACCAGCAGCTCGGGGGTGGCGCCGACCATGCCGGAGACGGAGAACGTCCAGCAGGCGGCGTAGCGGTCGGCGAGCCGGCGCAGCAGCCAGCGCGGGTCCAGGGGGTGCTCGGTGGTGGCGAGCACGTCGCGCGCCAGCACCACCTTCTCGAGCGCGCCCGACTGGATGCGGGCGACGCCCTCGCGCACGACGGCGGGCCAGTCGGCGGCGGCGACCGCGCCGTCGGCGAAGCGGACCCGGCCGGGCGCGGTGACGTCCGCGCGCGGCTCGCGGTGCAGCGCGGCGGTGCCGGGGGCGGCGTCGAGGCTCGCGCCGGGGGTGATGGTGGTCATCCAGGTGACGCCCGCACGCCGCCCGACGACGACGCGCGGCACGACGAGCGACCCGTCGGGCCGGGGATGGCCGGCGTCGTCGCCGTCCTGGTCGTCGAGCTGGCCGGCGTCGTCGAACGCGAACGTGCCGAACGCGACGGGGCCGGTGCCGGGCAGGCGCACGTCGTCGCGTACGACCGCCCGCTGGAGGGTGGCCTGCCAGGCGGCCTCGGCGTCGGCGAACCGGCCCGGGCCGAAGGTGTCGAAGCGGAGCGCCTCGCCCCAGCCGACGATGCCGTCCCCTCGGCGCACCCAGCTCAGCGGGCGGGTGTCCGGCAGGAGGTCGACGAGGGCGGTGAGGCCGCCCGGCAGGTCGTCGATCCGGGTGGTGCGGACCAGGAGCGCGAGGGGCTCCGTGGCCGGCGCTGTCGCGGGATCGGGGCTGGTGCCTGTGGTCGTGCCCGGACGGGGGCGCGGCGCCGGCAGGGGCGTGGCGGACATCGGCTCCAGAGTACGCCCGACGACCCGCCACGCCCCGCTCACGGTGCGCTTCTCACCGATGCCTCACGCGTGGGGCGAGGTCACGTGGTCGCCGCACCGTCGTGGCGCTCGTCCGCCGCGGTCCGGGGCCGGGTCGAGCGGTTGAGCACGCCGTCGTCCGCGAGGTCGTCGAGCTGGTCGTCGTCGACGGCCTTGCTCGCGGTCCCCTTGACGAAGACCGACGGGTTCTCGGGCGTGCCGGCCTTGATGTGGTTGAACAGGATGTTCAGCAGGATCGCCATGAGCGCGGCCGAGCTGATCCCCGAGTGGAAGATGGTGCCGAACCACGTGGGGAACTGGTCGTAGAAGTCGGGCTTGGCGATCGGGACCATGCCGAACGAGATCGACGCCGCCACGATGATGAGGTTCATCGAGTTCTTGTAGTCGACCTTGGCCAGGGTGCGGATGCCCGACGCCGCCACCGAGCCGAACAGCACCACGCCGGCGCCGCCGAGCACGGGGGTCGGGACGGCGGCCACGACGCGGCCCAGCACGGGCAGCAGGCCGAGAACCACGAGGATCACGCCGCCGGCCGAGACGACGAAGCGCGACTTCACCCCGGTGATCGCGACCAGGCCCACGTTCTGGGCGAACGCGGACTGCGTGAAGGAGCCGAGGACGGGGGAGACGACGGACGACGCCATGTCGGCGCGCAGCCCGTCGGCGATCCGCTTGCGGTCCACCTTGGTGCCGACGATCTCGCCGACGGCGATGATGTCCGCCGTCGTCTCCGTGAGCGTCACGAGGATGACGATGAGCATCGACACGATGGCGGCGATCTCGAACGTCGGGGCGCCGAAGCTGAACGGCGTCGGGAACGCGAAGACCGGCCCCTCGCCGACCCCGGAGAAGTCCGCCATCCCGAGCGCGAGCGCGATGAGCGTGCCCGCCACGATCGCGATGAGGATCGACAGCCGCGAGACGACGCCGGAGCCCACCTTGGACAGCAGGATGACGATCGCGAAGGTGCCGAAGGCGAGCCCGATGTTGCTCACCGAGCCGTAGTCGGGCGCCTCCGCGTCCCCGCCCATCGCCCAGTTCGCCGCCACCGGCATGAGGGTCAGGCCGATCGTCGTGATGACGACGCCGGTGACCACGGGCGGGAAGAACCTGATGATCTGGGCGAAGAACGGCGCGATGAGGAACCCGATCGCCGACGCGACGAGCACCGCCCCGAGGACCGCGGGGATGCCGCCCCCGCCGCCGACGATCGCGACCATGGTGGAGACGCCCGCGAACGACACCCCCTGCACGAGCGGGAGCCGGGAGCCGAAGAACGGGATCCCGACCGTCTGCAGGATCGTCGCGAGCCCGCCCATGAAGAGCGAGGCGGCGATGAGCGTGCCGATCTCCGCCGAGGTGAGGCCTGCGGCACCGCCCACGATGAGCGGTGGCGCGATGATGCCGCCGTACATCGTCAGGACGTGCTGGAAGCCGTACCCGAACGTGGCGCCGATCGGCAGGCGCTCGTCCTCGGGACGTGCGGGACCGGTCGCCGGGCGGGTGGGTGCGGACCGTGACATAGCGGACCTCCTCGTGCGCTATCAAGGGCCTATCTTCCGATGTACGGAAGAAGCATTCCACTATTCGACCGGCGCGGGTCGGCGATGTCAACCCTTCTAGGGGACGGAACTGCTCGGTGCCGGGCGGTGCAGGGCCGGTGCAGGTCGGTGCTCGCCGGGTGCGGGGTCAGCCCGCCACGAGCCGGCGCGCCGCCTCGCGGTGCTCGGCCAGCAGCGCGGGCAGGTCGAGGCCGACCACGGCGCCGTCCGTGACGCGCCACTCGCCGCCGACCATCACCCGGTCGGCGCGGTCGGCGCCGCACAGCAGCAGCGCCGCCACCGGGTCGTGCGATCCGGAGAAGCGCGGCTCGTCCATGCGCCACAGCGCGAGGTCGGCCTGCTTGCCGACGCCGAGCACGCCGAGGTCGTCGCGGCCCAGCACGCGGGCCGAGCCGCGCGTGGCCCAGCCGAGGGCGCGGGCCACGGGAACCGAGGCACCGTACCTGAGCCGCTGCAGGTACAGCGCCTGGCGGGCCTCGGGCATCATCGTCGACGCGTCGTTCGACGCCGAGCCGTCGACGCCCAGGCCGACCGGGGCGCCGGCGTCCTCCAGCTCCAGGACGCGGGCCGTGCCGGACGCGAGCCGCATGTTCGACGTCGGGCAGTGCGCCACACCCGTGCCCGCCGCCCCGAGCCGGGCGATCTCCGCGTCGTCGAAATGGATGCCGTGACCCAGCCAGGTCCGGTCGGTGAGCCAGCCGACCGACTCGAGGTAGTCCACGGTGCGCATGCCGAACCGCTCGCGCAGGAATTCCTCCTCGTCGATCGTCTCGGCCAGGTGCGTGTGCAGGCGCACGTCGTGGCGCTCGGCCAGGTCCGCCGTGTCGCGCATGGTCTCCGGCGTCACCGAGAACGGCGAGCAGGGCGCGAGCGCGATCTGGACCCGCGCCCCGGCGCCCCGCTCGTGGTAGGCGGAGATCAGCCGCTCGGAGTCGGCGAGGATGGTGTCCGGGTCCTGCACCACCGACTGGGGCGGCAGGCCGCCGTCGTCCACGCCGAGCGTCATCGAGCCGCGGGTGAGCGTGGCGCGCATCCCCAGCTCGCGGACCGCCGTCACCTGGAGGTCGATGGCGTCGTCCAGGCCCGCCGGGAACACGTAGTGGTGGTCCGCCGCGGTCGTGCAGCCCGACAGCAGGAGCTCGGTGAGCGCCACCCTGGTCGCGAGCTCGTGGGCCCGCGGCGTCAGCCGTGCCCAGACCGGGTAGAGCGTGGTGAGCCAGGGGAACAGCTCGGCGTCGGCGACCGGACCCCAGGCGCGCGTGAGGGTCTGGTAGAAGTGATGGTGGGTGTTGATCAGGCCGGGCGTGACGACGTGCTCGGACGCGTCGAACGTCTCCCCGACCGGGGTCGACGGGCTCGCCCCCGCCGCGACCAGCTCGGTGATCACGCCGTCGGTGACGACGACGCCGCCCCGCGCGTCAGGAGCGTCGGGCGCGTCGTCGGCGGTGAAGACGGCCAGCGGGTTCTTGATCCAGGTGCTCATCGGTGCCTCCTCGGCGGCGGCGTCCCGGAGAGCGGCGCCGCGTCGCGCCGGCTCAGTGGTCCTGTCTGCCGATCCAGGGAGCGACGGCACCGCGCCGTCCTCGCCCTGGACGCTAGGTCACCGCGGCCGCGCCGGCAACGGGCGCGCGGAGACGGTCGTCGGACGCCCGTCCGCGGAGCGGTGCGGCGGCGCCCCCCTGCGGCCGGGGAGGCGGGCCCGCGTGCGACGATGACGTCCATGTCCCGAGCCAGCCTGGAGAAGAAGCCCGCCGAGGTCGCGTCGATGTTCGACGGGATCGCGAAGCGCTACGACCTCGTCAACGACCTCGTCTCGCTGGGCCAGGACCGGCGCTGGCGGCGCGCGGTGGTCGACGCCGTGGCCGCCGTGCCGGGCGAGCGGGTGCTCGACCTCGCGGCCGGCACGGGGACGTCGAGCGAGCCGTTCGCCGCCGACGGCGCGCTGGTGGTGCCGTCCGACTTCAGCCTCGGCATGCTGGCCGTGGGCAAGGAGCGCCGCCCGGACCTGCCGTTCGTCGCGGGCGACGCGACCCGGCTGCCGTTCGCGGACGGCGCGTTCGACGCGGTGACGATCAGCTTCGGGCTGCGCAACGTCGTCGACACCGACGCGGCGCTGCGCGAGATGCTGCGCGTGGTGCGGCCCGGCGGGCGCGTGGTGATCTGCGAGTTCTCCACGCCGACGTGGGCCCCGTTCCGCACGGTGTACATGGAGTACCTCATGCGTGCCCTGCCCGTGGTGGCGGGCGCGGTGACGCGCGACCGCGGGTCGTACGACTACCTCGCCGAGTCCATCCGCAGCTGGCCCGACCAGGCCGCCCTCGGCCGTCGGCTCCTCGACGCCGGCTGGGACCGCGTGTCCTACCGCAACCTCACCGGCGGCATCGTGGCGCTGCACCGGGCCGTCCGCCCGGCCTGACCTTCCCCATCGCTCGGCGCGGCAGTTCGTGCCGAGGGCGGCAGTTCGAGCTGCCGCCGCGAACGCGAAGTGCCGCGCCGAGCGGTCGGGACCTGGCTCTTTGACGCCCGCGCGGGCCCCGGCGTATCGTCGCTGCGATCCTGAAACGATTCAAAGACGACGTTCAGCACGACGGCGTACGCAGGGAAGGCACGGTCGATGACGACACCACACAGCGCGACGGCGGGCGGAGGCTCCCGACTGCACGGCTACCGGGCGACGGTCGCGGTCGCGATGTCCAACTACATCGAGGCGGGCTCGATCATCGCGCTCGCCACCAGCCTCACGCTCTGGCAGGAGCACTTCGGGCTGAGCAACCTGGCCATCGGGCTCGCCGCGGCCCTCAGCGCCAACGCGTTCGGCGCCGCCGTGGGCGCGATGATCGGCGGGCCGCTCGGCGACCGGTACGGGCGCAAGTTCATCTACACCTACGACCTGCTGCTGTACATGCTCGGTACGGCGTTCATCATCTTCGCGGGCGCTCCGTGGATGCTGTTCACCGGCATCGTGCTCACGGGCATCGCGGTCGGCGCCGGCGTGCCGGTGGCGTGGACGTACATCGCGGAGGAGGCCCCCGACGACCAGCGGGCCAAGCACGTCGGCACGGCCCAGCTCGCGTGGTCGCTCGGGCCGTTCGTGGGCTTCGTGCTCGCGACCGCGCTGGTCCCGCTCGGCCTGCTGGGCAGCCGCATCATCTTCGCGCACCTGTTCGTCATCGCGTTCGTCACCTGGTGGGTGCGGCGCGGGCTGGCGGAGTCGGACGTCTGGAAGGAGTCGAACGCCAAGCAGGTGGCCCTCGGCCGCAGGCGCCGCGGCTTCCGCGAGCTGATCTCGCACCCGCAGAACGTCAAGGCCCTGCTGTTCCTCGTCGGCGTCTACGCCCTGTGGAACACGGTGGCCGGGCAGGCCGGCATCTTCATGCCGCGCGTGTACCAGACGGCCGGCGTCGAGAGCGCCGTGGCGCAGAACCTGCTGCAGGTGCTCGTCTGGGGCCTGACGTCGGCGGCCACCTTCTGGGGCTTCATGAGGTACGGCGACCGGGTGAGCCGCCGGCTGCTGTACGGCGTCGGCGCGGCGATGGCCGTCGCGGCGTGGATGATCCTCGCGTTCGTCCCGCACGTCTCGATGCCCCTGCTCATCGCGTACGCGGTCCTGTGGGGCGTGTCCGCCGGCATCGGTGCCCAGGCGTTCTACGCGCTGTGGACCGCGGAGCTCTTCGCCACGGCGTACCGCGCGTCGGCCCAGGGCGTGCTCTTCTTCGTCGCGCGCATCGCGGTCGGCCTGCTGAGCTACCTGTTCCCGACCATGCTCGCCGAGCAGGGCGTGCCGTTCGTCGGCGGGATCATGGTGGCGCTCCTCGTCGCCTCGCTGGTGATCGGCGTCGTCTGGACGCCCGACACCGCGGGCAAGAGCCTCGAGGAGATCGAGAAGGAGCGCTACGGCGCCGACCTCGACGACGCGGAGGCCGTGCCCACGCGCTGATCTCGCTCACGACGGCAGTTCGGGTTCGTGGCGGCAGTTCGAACTGCCGCCACGAACCCGAACTGCGGCCTCGACGGGAGCTCAGGGCCCGGTCGTGCGGTCCTTGAGGGCGGCGCCCTGCTCCTTGGCGAACTCGGTCACGCTGCTCGTGACGTCGGAGACCTTGGCCTGCACGCGCGGGTCGTTCCAGGTCTCCGTGGCCCAGTCCTTGGCCTTGTCGAGCTGCTGCCGGCCCTTCTCGGTGCCGAACAGGTAGCCGAGCGCCGCGCCGACGACGAATGCCGGTCCTGCCTTCATGTGTCGCGCCTCCTCGTGGGTCGTGCCGTTGGGTCGTGCCGTTGGGTCGTGCCGGTGGGTCGTGCGAGGGTCGTTGCCGGCGGTCGTCCCGCCGGTCCGGTCGTGGGTCGTGCGCACGACCGTAGGCACGACCGCCGTCGTACGCACCCCGCGACATGCCGACGGCGGGACCCTCCCGGACCTGCGGGGACGCGTCGTCCCGCGGCTCGGCGGGCCGCCACCTGGCGAAGGAAGGGTTACCTTCCTACACAGCGCCGCCAGAACGTGACTAGAGTGCTCGCAAGAGTTGTGATGGGGTTCACAAATCGACTCCGGCACCGTCGCCGGGGCGCTCGAGGGAGCGAGGTGAGCACGTGCGGTCAGGTCGCGTCGACGACGCCGACGTCATCGTCGTGGGCGCCGGCCCGGCCGGTTCGTCCACGGCCCACTGGTGCGCCGCCGCAGGCCTCGACGTGCTCCTGCTCGACAAGGCCTCGTTCCCCCGCGACAAGGTGTGCGGCGACGGCCTGACGCCCCGTGCCGTCGGCGAGCTGGCCCGCATGGGGCTCGGCACCCGCGCGGAGGACGGCTGGATCCGCAACGAGGGGCTGCGCGTGGTCGCCGGCGCCCGGTCGTGGGAGCTGCCCTGGCCCGACCTCGACTCGTACCCCGGCTACGGCATGGCGCGCTCGCGCATGTCGCTCGACCACCGCCTGGCGCAGCACGCGCAGGCGAGCGGGGCCAAGCTCCTCGAGCGCACCAAGGTGACCGGCCCGCTCCTCGACGAGCGCGACGGCCGGGTGGTCGGCGTGCGGGCGCAGTCGCTCGACGGCCGCGGCCGTGCCGACGGTGCCGGGACGACGTACCGGGCGCCCGTCGTCGTCGCGGCCGACGGCGTGTCCTCCCGGTTCGCCACGGGACTCGGCATCACGCGCCGCGACGACCGCCCGCTCGGCACGGCGGTGCGCACCTACTTCCGCACCGAGGGCACCTCCCGGCACGAGGACGCGTGGATGGAGTCGCACCTCGAGCTGTGGGACGGCGCGCCCGGGGCGTCGAACCTCCTGCCCGGGTACGGCTGGATCTTCGCGCTCGGGGACGGCACGGCCAACGTCGGCCTCGGCTCCGTGAGCTCCACGCCCGCCCGCCAGTCCGCGAACGGACATGACTACAAGGGCATGATGCAGGCCTGGATGCGCCACACCCCCGCCGAGTGGGGGTTCACCCCCGAGAACCAGGTGGGGCCGGTCCGTGGCGCGGCCCTGCCGATGGGCTTCAACCGCAGCCCGCTCTACCGCGACGGCGCGGTGCTGGTGGGCGACGCGGCCGGCATGGTCAGCCCGTTCAACGGCGAGGGCATCGCCTACGCCCTCCAGGCGGGCCGGGTCGCGGCCGACGCGATCGCCCAGGCGCGCACCCGCGCCACGGACGACGCGCGCGAGCGGACCCTCGCCTCCTACGCGGACCGGATGCGGGCCGACCTGGGCGGCTACTACACGCTGGGCCGCTGGTTCGTGCGGCTCATCGAGCACCCGCAGATCATGCGGATCTGCGTGCGGTACGGGCTGCCGCGGCCGGTGGTCATGCGGTTCGTGCTCAAGCTGCTGTCCGACTGCTACGAGCCGCGCGGCGGTGACTGGGTGGACCGGGTCATCGCGGGGCTCACCAGGGTGGTCCCGGCGGCATGAGCGCACACGAGCACAAGGGAGTGGTCGAGATGCACGAGGTCGAACGCGCGGACGGACGCGGCGCCCCCGCGCGGACGGGAGGGACGCGATGACGAACCCGTACGTGCCGGTCCTCATGCTGATGGGCGTGGCGCTCGTGCTCGCCATCGGCGGCGTGGCGGCGAGCGCCGTCATCGGGCCCAAGCGCTACAACCGGGCCAAGCTCGACGCCTACGAGTGCGGCATCGAGCCGACGCCGCACGCCGTCGGCGGCGGGCGGCTGCCGGTCAAGTACTACCTGGTGGCGATGACGTTCATCGTCTTCGACATCGAGGTGGTCTTCCTCTACCCGTGGGCGGTGGACTTCGCCGTGCTGGCCGGCTTCGGCCTGGTCGCGATGCTCACGTTCCTCGCACTCATCACCGTGCCGTTCGTCTACGAGTGGCGGCGCGGCGGCCTCACCTGGGTCTAGTCCCGGGCGCACGACCAGCACCACCGCACGACAGCACGACCTGCACCACCCAGCACGACACGGCACTACGGACGGCATCGGCGCCGAGCATCCGGCACCGATGTTCACGAAGGGGAGGGGTCATGGGCCTGGAAGAGGCTCCGTCGGGCTTTCTGCTGACGACGATCGAGGACCTGGCGGGGTACCTGCGCAAGGCGTCCGTATGGCCGGTGACGTTCGGGCTGGCGTGCTGCGCCATCGAGATGATGGCGGCGGGTGCGTCGCGGTTCGACCTGTCGCGGTTCGGCATGGAGGTCTTCCGGGCGTCGCCGCGGCAGGCCGACCTCATGATCGTCGCGGGCCGGGTGAGCCAGAAGATGGCCCCCGTCGTGCGGCAGGTCTACGACCAGATGAGCGAGCCCAAGTGGGTGCTGTCCATGGGCGTCTGCGCGTCCAGCGGCGGCATGTTCAACAACTACGCGATCGTCCAGGGCGTCGACCACGTCGTGCCGGTCGACGTGTACCTGCCCGGGTGCCCGCCGCGCCCGGAGATGCTCATCAACGCGATCCTCGCGCTGCACCAGCACATCCAGGACTCGCCGCTGGGCGTGAACCGCCGGGAGGCGGCCGCGGCCGCCGAGGCGGCGGCGCTCGAGGCCACGCCGACCTTCGAGCTCAAGGGGCTGCTGCGATGAGCGACGGCACGACGGCGGGCGGCGCGGCGGACAAGCCGGTGCCGCAGCCCGAGGAGGTCCTCGGGCCGCGTTCCGGGGAGCTGGTGCCGGGCAGCGCACAGGCGGGGCGCGGCGGGCGCGGGCCCGAGGTCGTCGAGGTGCGCCACGGCATGTTCGGCGTCCGCGGCTCCGGCGACACGTCCGGGTACGGCGGCCTCGTCCAGCCGGTCGCGATGCCCGGGGACGCCACGCGGCCGTACGGGGGCTGGTTCGACGAGGCGGTCGACGTGCTCGCCGAGGTGCTCGCCGAGCAGGGGGTCGCGTTCGACGACGCGGTGGAGCGCGTCGCCGTCGACCCGCACACCGACCCGCCGAGCCCGCACGCGGAGCTCACGCTGCACGTGGCGCGCGAGCACCTGCTCGCCGTGTGCCGGGCGCTGCGCGACGACCAGGACCTGCGGTTCGAGCTCAGCCTCGGCGTCTCGGGCGTGCACTACCCGGAGGACACGGGCCGGGAGCTGCACGCCGTCTACCACCTCACCTCCGTGACGCACGGACGTCGTGTGCGGCTGGAGGTGTCGGTGCCGGACGCCGACCCGCACGTCCCCTCCACCACGTCGGTGTACCCGACCAACGACTGGCACGAGCGCGAGACCTGGGACTTCTTCGGGATCGTCTTCGACGACCACCCCGGCCTGGCGCGCATCGAGATGCCGGACGACTGGCCGGGCCACCCGCAGCGCAAGGACTACCCGCTCGGCGGCATCCCCGTGGAGTACAAGGGCGCCACGGTGCCGCCGCCGGACACGAGGAGGCAGTACTCGTGACTACCACTGGGGCACCGCGCGCCACGCGCCCGCCCACCGACGACTTCGACCCCGGCATCCCCGGCTTCGAGGCGTCCGGCGGCGACTGGGACGAGATCGCCCGGGAGGCCGTGGGCGAGGAGCGGATCGTCGTCAACATGGGCCCCCAGCACCCGTCCACGCACGGGGTGCTGCGGCTCATGCTGGAGATCGACGGCGAGACGGTCACCGAGGCCCGGTGCGGCATCGGCTACCTGCACACCGGCATCGAGAAGAACATGGAGTTCCGCACCTGGACGCAGGGCACCACGTTCTGCACCCGCATGGACTACCTGGCGCCGCTCTTCCAGGAGACGGCGTACTGCCTGGCCACGGAGAAGCTGCTCGGCATCACGGAAGACGTGCCGGAGCGGGCGTCGATCATCCGGGTGCTGATGATGGAGCTCAACCGGGTGGCGTCCCACCTCGTGTGCCTCGGCACGGGCGGCAACGAGATGGGCGCGACGACGGTGATGACGATCGGCTTCACCGCCCGCGAGGAGATCCTCCGGCTGTTCGAGGCCGTGACCGGGCTGCGCATGAACCACGCGTACGTGCGACCGGGCGGGGTCGCGCAGGACGTGCCCGAGGGCTTCGAGGACCAGGTGCGGGCGGCGCTGCCCAAGGTGCGCATGTATCTCGGCCAGCTCGGCGACCTCATGCTCGCCAACCCGATCTTCAAGGCGCGCCTCACCGACGTGGGCGTCCTCAACCTCGCCGGCTGCATGGCGCTGGGCGTCACGGGTCCGGTGCTCCGCTCGACGGGGCTGCCCTACGACGTGCGCAAGGCGTTCCCGTACTCCGGGTACGAGACGTACGACTTCGACGTCCCGACGGCGACCGACGCGGACTGCTACTCCCGCGTGGTGCTGCGGATCGAGGAGTGCTACCAGTCCCTGCGGATCGTGGAGCAGTGCCTGACCCGGCTCGAGGGGACCGCCGGCGCACCGGTGATGGTGGCCGACAAGAAGATCGCGTGGCCGGCGCAGCTCGCGGTCGGCGCCGACGGGCAGGGCAACTCGCTCGACCACATCCGCCAGATCATGGGCACCTCGATGGAGGCCCTGATCCACCACTTCAAGCTCGTCACGGAGGGCTTCCGGGTGCCGGCCGGGCAGGCGTGGCAGACGGTGGAGCACCCGCGCGGCGAGCTGGGCGTGCACGCCGTGTCCGACGGCGGCACCAAGCCGTACCGGGCGCACTTCCGCGACCCGTCGTTCAACAACCTCCAGGCCGTGTCGGTGATGTGCGAGGGCGGCCAGGTGGCCGACGTCGTCGTCGCCGTCGCGTCCCTGGACCCCGTGCTGGGAGGGGTCGACCGATGACGGCAGAACCCACGAGCGCCCGCTCGGCCACGCGGTACGACGCCGACACGCTCGCGTCGCTGGCCGCGGACGCCGCGGCCATCAAGGCGCGCTACCCGGACCCGCGCTCCGGCCTGCTGCCGATGCTGCACCTGGTGCAGTCGGTGGACGGCTACGTGAGCCGCGACGGCATCATGTTCTGCGCCGAGCAGCTCGGGATGACGCCCGCCGAGGTGAGCGCCGTCGCCACCTTCTACACCCAGTACAAGCGGCACCCCAACGGCACCTACACCGTGGGCGTGTGCACCAACACGCTGTGCGCCGTCATGGGCGGGGACGCGATCTTCGACGAGCTGAGCGAGCACCTCGGCGTCGGGCACGACGAGACCACCGAGGACGGCGCGATCACGCTCGAGCGCGTCGAGTGCAACGCGGCCTGCGACTACGCGCCGGTCGTGATGGTCAACTGGGAGTTCTTCGACAACCAGACGCCGGAGTCGGCCACCGACCTCGCGGACCGCCTGCGGGCGGGCGAGCAGGTGGCCCCCACGCGCGGCGCGTCGTCGGTGTGCGGCTTCAAGCAGATGAGCCGCGTGCTCGCAGGGTTCACCGACGGGCGCGCCGACGAGGGCGTGGGCGCGGGGGAGCCGACGCTCGCGGGCCTGCGGCTGGCGCGCGCCGCGGCCGCCGTCGACGGCGGGTCGGCCGGCGGCGACGGGTCGGCCGGCGACGCCCGGGAGACGGAGCAGGCCACCCCGAGGGGCGGGACGACGGGCGACGTGCCGCCCGAGACCGGGACGGCGCAGTCCAGCGCCGAGCGCCCGCCCGCCGCACCGGGGGACACCAACCCCGGACGCTCGCCGTCGGGCGGCGACGCGAACCCCGAGCCGGAGAAGGGCGGCAGCGATGACTGACCTCATGCCGGTGCTCACGGACACGTGGGACGCCGACCGGTCGTGGAAGCTTGCGGCGTACGAGGCGGCCGGCGGGTACGCCGGGCTGCGCAAGGCCCTGACCATGGAGCCTGCCGACCTCGTGCAGGCGGTCAAGGACTCCGGGCTGCGCGGCCGCGGCGGCGCGGGCTTCCCGACGGGCATGAAGTGGGGCTTCCTGCCCCCGCCCGACGGCGGCCCGCGCTACCTCGTCGTCAACGCCGACGAGTCCGAGCCGGGGACCTGCAAGGACATCCCGCTGATGCTGGCCAGCCCGCAGCACCTGGTGGAGGGCATCGCGATCACCAGCTACGCGATCGGCTGCCACCACGCCTTCGTGTACGTGCGCGGCGAGGTGCTGCACGTCTACCGCCGGCTCATGGCCGCGGTGCAGGAGGCCTACGACGCCGGGTTCCTCGGCAAGGACGTGCTCGGCTCCGGCTTCGACCTGGACGTCACGGTGCACGCCGGGGCGGGCGCCTACATCTGCGGCGAGGAGACGGCTCTGCTCGACTCCCTGGAGGGCAAGCGCGGCCAGCCGCGGCTCAAGCCGCCGTTCCCCGCGGTCGCCGGCCTGTACGCGCGGCCCACCGTCGTGAACAACGTGGAGTCCATCGCGTCCGTGCCGGGCATCGTCGCCCGCGGCGCCGACTGGTTCGCGGGCATGGGCACCGAGAAGTCGCAGGGGCACGGCCTGTTCTCCCTGTCCGGGCACGTGACCCGGCCGGGGCAGTACGAGGCCCCGCTGGGCATCACGCTGCGCGAGCTGCTCGACCTCGCCGGGGGGATGCGCGCCGGGCACGAGCTGAAGTTCTGGACCCCGGGCGGGTCGTCGACGCCGCTGTTCACGGCCGACCACCTCGACACCCCGCTCGACTACGAGTCGGTCGGGGCGGCCGGGTCGATGCTCGGCACCCGCGCCCTGCAGCTCTTCGACGAGACGACGTGCGTCGTGCGGGCAGTGAGCCGGTGGACCGACTTCTACGCGCACGAGTCCTGCGGCAAGTGCACGCCGTGCCGCGAGGGCACCTACTGGCTCAAGCAGGTGCTGCACCGCATCGAGTCGGGCCAGGGCCAGGAGCGCGACGTCGACCTGCTGCTCGACCTGTGCGACAACATCCTCGGCCGCGCGTTCTGCGCCCTCGGCGACGGCGCGACGTCGCCCGTCACGTCGAGCATCCAGCTCTTCCGCGACGAGTACCAGGCGCACATCGACGGCCACGGGTGCCCGTTCGACCCGAGGGCCAGCGCCCTGTTCCCGTACACCCCCAAGCAGGCACCGGCGCTCGCCGGGGCGGGAGGTCACTGATGACGGCGACCACGGACAAGTCCACCGCGGCCGCGCCCCCGGTGGAGACGGTGACGCTCACCATCGACGAGGTCGAGGTGACCGTGCCGAAGGGCACGCTGATCATCCGCGCGGCGGAGCAGGTGGGCATCCAGATCCCGCGGTTCTGCGACCACCCGCTGCTCGAGCCCGCGGGCGCGTGCCGCCAGTGCCTGGTCGAGGTCGCGATGCCCGACCGCGAGGGCAACGTGCGGCCCATGCCGAAGCCGCAGGCCTCGTGCACCATGACGGTCACTCCCGGCATGGTCGTCAAGACGCAGCGCACCTCGCCGGTCGCGGACAAGGCACAGCACGGGGTCATGGAGCTGCTGCTCATGAACCACCCGCTGGACTGCCCGGTGTGCGACAAGGGCGGCGAGTGCCCCCTGCAGAACCAGGCGATGTCCAACGGGCGCGCCGAGACCCGGTTCGAGGACGTCAAGCGCACCTTCCCCAAGCCGATCGCCGTGTCCACCGAGATCCTGCTGGACCGCGAGCGCTGCGTGCTGTGCCAGCGCTGCACCCGGTTCAGCGACGAGATCGCGGGCGACGCGTTCATCGCGCTGCAGGAGCGCGGCGCGCACCAGCAGATCGGCCGGTTCGACGAGACGGTGCTGGACTTCACGCCCCCGCCCGGCGAGCCCGCCGAGGAGACGTTCGGGTCGGCCGCCGCCACGGCGGGCGGGCAGCCGTTCGCGTCGTACTTCTCCGGCAACACCGTGCAGATCTGCCCGGTGGGCGCGCTCACCGGCGCGGCGTACCGGTTCCGGTCCCGGCCCTTCGACCTCGTGTCGACCCCGGGGATCTCCGAGCACGACTCGTGCGGCTCCGCGATCCGCGTCGACCACCGGCGCGGCGTGGTGCTGCGCCGGCTGTCGGGGGAGGACCCGGCGGTCAACGAGGAGTGGATCACCGACAAGGACCGCTTCGCGTTCACGTGGCAGGCGACTCCCGACCGGCTCACGACCCCGCTGGTGCGGGACCGGGTGGTCGACTCCCGCGGCGTCGTGGTGTCCCGCGGCGAGCTGCGGTCCGCGTCGTGGGTGGAGGCGTTCGAGCTCGCGGCCGAGGGCCTGGCCGCCGCCCGCGCGGCGGGCGGCGTCGGGGTGCTCCCCGGCGGACGGCTGACCGTCGAGGACGCCTTCGCCTGGTCGCGCTTCGCGCGCACGGTGCTCGGCACGGACGACGTCGACCAGCGGGCCCGCGTGGGCTCGGCGGAGGAGACGGCGTTCCTGGGCCACGCGGTGGCGGGCACCGGCGTCGGCGTGACGTTCGGCGACATCGAGGCGGCCCCGGCCGTGCTGCTGGCGGGTCTCGAGGCCGAGGAGGAGGCCGGGGTCACCTTCCTGCGGCTGCGCAAGGGGGTGCGCAAGCACGGCACCAAGGTCTGGTCCGTCGCCCCCTTCGCGAGCCGCGGACTGGCCCGGCTCGACGGCGAGCTGCTGCCCGCTGCCCCCGGTACCGAGGCCGAGTGGCTGGGCATCCTCGCCACCCGGGCGGCCGGTGGCCTCGTGCCCGCCGACGCCGACGGTGCCACCCTCGGCGCGGTGGCGGAGGGCCTCGCGGCCCCGGGCGCGCTCGTCCTCGTGGGCGAGCGGCTCGCGTCCGCGCCCGGCGCCTACGGCGCGGTCCTGCGGCTCGCGGAGGCCACGGGCGCGCGCGTCGCGTGGATCCCGCGCCGCGCGGGGGAGCGCGGCGGCGTCGAGGCGGGCCTGCTGCCCGGGCTGCTGCCGGGCGGGCGCCCGCTGACCGACCCGACGGCCCGCGCCGAGGTCGCGGCCGCGTGGGGTGTCGACGCGGACGCGCTGCCGGCCGCCCCGGGGCGTGACGTCGCCGAGATCCTTGACGCGCTCTCCGTCGGCCAGCTCGCGGGGGCGCTCGTCGGCGGCGTCGAGCTCGCCGACCTGCCCGACCCGGCGCACGCCCGGCGGGCGCTCGGTGCCGCGGGCTTCGTGGTCTCGCTCGAGGTCCGGCGCTCGGAGGTCACCGACCTGGCCGACGTCGTGCTGCCGGTCGCCCCGCCCGTGGAGCGGGCCGGGTCGTACTGGAACTGGGAGGGTCGCGTCCGCGCGTTCGGCCAGGCGCTGGAGTCGTCGGCGCTGCCCGACCACCGCGTGCTCGACGCGCTGGCCGCCCAGGCGGGCGTCGCGCTCGGCGCGGCCACCCCGCTCGACGCGCACCGCGCGATCGCGGCGCTGCCCGCGTGGGGCGGCGACCGCGTGCCGGCCCCGCAGGCCGAGCCCGTCGAGCCGCCCGAGGTGCCGGCCGGCTCCGCCGTCCTGGCGAGCTGGCACCTGCTCCTCGACGACGGGGCCCTGCAGGACGGCGAGCAGTTCCTCGCCGGCACGGCCAAGCGACCCGTCGCGCGGATGTCCGCGGCCACGGCGGCCGCGGTCGACGTCTACGACGGCGACCGGGTGACCGTGTCCACCGACCGAGGGTCGGTGACGGTGCCCGTCGCCATCACGGAGATGGTCGACCACGTGGTGTGGCTGCCGCTCGCGTCGCGCGGCTGCCGCGTGCACGACTCGCTCGGCGCCGCGCCGGGCGACCTGGTCCGCGTCGGTCCGCCCGAGGCGGTCTCCGCGGGCGGGGTCCCGGGCTCGACCGACCAGAAGGCACAGGGAGGGGCCGCATGATCTCCGGCGTCGCGTCCGACTTCAGCAACGACTGGCTGTGGGTGTCGCTGATCAAGGCGGTGCTCATCGTCGTCTTCCTGCTGACCAGCGTGCTCTTCGCGATCTGGTTCGAGCGCAAGGTCGTGGCGCGCATGCAGGTGCGCCCCGGCCCCAACTGGCACGGCCCGTTCGGCCTGCTGCAGTCGCTCGCGGACGCGATGAAGCTGCTGCTCAAGGAGGACGTGAACGTCACCCGGGCGGACCGGGTCGTGTACCTGCTGGCGCCGATGATCTCCGTGTTCTGCGCGCTGCTGGTGTTCGCGGTCATCCCGTTCGGCCCCGAGGTGACGATCCCGTTCACCGACTACACGACGCCCGCGCAGCTCACCGACTTCCCGGTGGCCGTCCTGTACGTGCTGGCCTGCGCGTCGATGGGCGTCTACGGCATCGTGCTGGGCGGCTGGTCGTCGGGGTCCACCTACCCGTTGCTCGGGTCGGTGCGGTCCACGGCCCAGGTGATCTCGTACGAGCTCGCCATGGGGCTGTCCCTGGTCAGCGTGTTCATCATGGCCGGGTCGATGTCGACGTCGCAGATCGTGGCCTCGCAGACCAGCATCTGGTGGTTCCTGCCGCTGCTGCCCGCGTTCGTCGTCTACGTCATCTCGATGATCGGCGAGACCAACCGGCTCCCGTTCGACCTGCCGGAGGCCGAGGGCGAGCTCGTCTCCGGCTACATGACCGAGTACAGCTCGATGAAGTTCGCCTGGTTCTTCCTGGCGGAGTACATCAACATGCTCAACGTCTCCGCGGTCGCCACCACGCTGTTCCTCGGCGGGTGGCGGGCGCCGTGGCCGCTGTCGGCGATCAACGACGGGATGTTCAACACCGGCTGGTGGCCGGTGCTGTGGTTCCTCGCCAAGCTCTGGCTCGTCATGTTCGTGTTCGTCTGGGTGCGCGGCACGCTGCTACGGCTGCGCTACGACCAGTTCATGTCGTTCGGCTGGAAGGTGCTCATCCCGGTCGCGCTGGTCTGGGTCGTGGTGCTGAGCGTGTTCCAGTACCTCGGCCTGGCGGGCGTGACCCGCACCCAGCTCATCACCGGCGTCGTCGTCGCGGCCGTCGTGGTCGTCGCCGCCCTGTGGCTGTGGCCCGACCGGAAGGCGAGGGCCGACGACGGCGCCGCACCACCGGGTGCGCGGCGCCCGACAGATCCCTCAGGGGACTTCGACGCCTTCGCCGACGGGTTCCCCGTGCCGCCGCTGCCCGGGCAGGCCCTCCCGCCGTCACCCCGCGCGCGCCGGCACGTGATGCAGGCCGCCGACCCCGCCGTCGACCGATCCGAGGAGACGCGATGACCGACAAGCCGTACGAGCCCCTGCGCCCGTCCAAGGGGCCGCTCGGGGAGCTGTTCGCCCCGGTGGCCGGGTTCGGCGTGACGTTCTCGTCGATGTTCCGGCCCACGGTGACCGAGCAGTACCCGCGGAAGAAGACGGCGCCGCAGCGCCGCTACCACGGCCGCCACCAGCTCAACCGCTACGCGGACGGGCTGGAGAAGTGCATCGGCTGCGAGCTGTGCGCGTGGGCGTGCCCCGCGGACGCGATCTACGTGGAGGGCGCGGACAACGCGGAGCTGCCCGACGGCGGGCACATGTCACCCGGCGAGCGGTACGGCCGCGTGTACCAGATCAACTACCTGCGCTGCATCTTCTGCGGGCTGTGCATCGAGGCGTGCCCCACCCGGGCGCTCACGATGACGAACGACTACGAGCTCGCGGGACCCGACCGCGCGGGCATGATCTACGAGAAGCAGGACCTGCTCGCCCCGCTCGCGGAGGGGATGCTCGCCGCGCCGCACCCGATGGTCGAGGGCACCACGGACACCGAGTACTACCGCGGCGAGGTCACCGCGCCGACGGCGGAGCAGGCGGGCTGGGTGCGCGAGCACCGTCCGGACGACCCGACGCTGGACGCCGCGGAGCGCGTGGTGCACGGCGACGCGCCGCCCCCGACGCCGCGGCGGCACCGGCTGCGCGGCAGCGCCACCAAGGCCGCCGTCGCCACCCGGCAGGCGGCCGAGGGCGGCCACGTCGCCACGCTGCCGACCCCCGACCTCACGGAGGGCGGGCGGTGACCGCGTCCGGCGCGGAGGCCGCGCTGTTCTGGGTGCTCGCGCCGCTCATGGTGCTCGCCGCCCTCGGGCTGCTGTTCGCCCGCAAGGCGGTGCACGCCGCGGTGTGCGTGATGTTCGTGATGGTCGGGCTGGCCATCTTCTACGTCGCGCAGGAGGCGCCGTTCCTCGGCGTCGTCCAGGTGGTCGTCTACACGGGCGCCGTGATGATGCTCTTCCTGTTCGTGCTGATGCTGGTGGGCGTCGACTCCGCCGACTCGCTCACCGAGACCATCAAGGGCCAGCGCTGGCTCGGCGTGCTGCTCGGCCTGGGCCTGGTCGTGGTGCTGCTCGGCGTCATCGCACAGGCCACGTTCCCGCCCGCCGTCGGGCTGGCGGCGACCGAGGAGCTCACCAACCCCGTCGCGCTGGCCCGCGTGCTGCTGGGCGACTACGTCCTCGCGATGGAGGTGGTCGGCGTCCTGCTCGTCACCGCCGCGCTGGCCGGCCTGGTGCTCACCCACCGCCGCCGGCTCAGCGTGCGGCCCACGCAGCGGGTCCTCGCGGCGGCGCGCGTGGCCGCCCTGCCGCAGGGGCGCACGCTCACCCCGCTCCCCGCACCCGGCGTCTACGCGCAGAACAACGCGATGGACACGCCGGCGCTCGGCCCCGACGGCGAGCCGCTGCCGCACTCCGTGCCGCGCGTGCTGCGCATCCGCGGGCAGGAGCGGTCGGCCACGGCGGTCCTCGCCGAGGAGGAGACGCTCGTCCCGCGCGACGACCTGCGCCTCCTCGGGGTCGGCCCCGCGGCGGACACCACGGTCGAGCAGGCGGGCGACCCCGTCGCGACGGGCGCGTCAGCGGCGCGCGACGAGGTCCGCGACGAGGCTCGTGACGACGAGGACGGGGAGGTGCGCTGATGGAGATCACCAACTACCTGGGGCTGGCCGCGATCCTCTTCGCGATCGGGGCGGCCACGGTGCTGCTGCGGCGCAACGCGATCGTGGTGTTCATGGGCGTGGAGCTCATGCTCAACGCCACGAACCTCGCGTTCGTGACGTTCGCGCGCATCCACGGCGACGTGACGGGCCAGGTGCTCGCGTTCTTCGTCATGGTGGTCGCCGCGGCCGAGGTCGTGGTGGGGCTCGCGATCATCGTCACGATCTTCCGTTCCCGTAGGTCGGCCTCGGTCGACGACGTCAACCTGCTGCACAGCTGAGAGGCGACCTGTGGACACGCAGACGACGATGCAGACTCTCTCCCTGGCCCCGTGGCTGGTAGCGATCCCGATGATCGGCGCGCTGGTGCTGCTGGTCGGCGGTCGGCGCACCGACAGGTGGGGGCACTGGCTGGGCGTGCTGGCCAGCGCGGCGACGTTCGTCGTCGGGCTGGTGATGCTGCTCGACATGCTCCGCACCCCCGCCGACCAGCGGGTGGGCACGCACACCGTGGGCGCCTGGATCGACTCCGGGCCGCTGCACGTGGACGTCGGGTTCCAGGTGGATCCGCTGTCGATGACGTTCGTGATGCTCGTGACGTTCGTCGGCACGCTGATCCACGTGTACTCGGTGGCCTACATGGACCACGACGTCGACCGGCGCCGGTTCTTCGGGTACCTCAACCTGTTCGTCGCCGCGATGCTCCTGCTGGTCCTGGCGAACTCCTACCTGCTGCTCTTCGTCGGCTGGGAGGGCGTGGGCCTGGCGTCGTTCCTGCTCATCGGGTTCTGGGACGGCAGGCGCGAGAACGCCGTCGCGGGCAAGAAGGCGTTCGTCATGAACCGCGTCGGCGACATGGGGCTCATCGTCGCGATGATGCTCCTGCTCGCGACCTTCGGCGCCGTGGACTTCGCGACGGTGCTGCCGGCGGCGGGCGAGGGGGCGACGGCCGCCGGTCAGGGCACCATGACGGCCATCGGCCTCATGCTGCTGCTGGCGGCGTGCGGCAAGTCCGCCCAGCTGCCGCTGCAGGCGTGGCTCGGCGACGCGATGGCCGGCCCGACGCCGGTGTCCGCGCTCATCCACGCGGCCACGATGGTGACCGCCGGCGTGTACCTGCTGGTGCGGTCCGGCCCGATCCTCGAGGCCGCGCCGGACGCGCAGCTCGTCGTCGCGATCGTCGGCGCGCTGACCCTGCTGTTCGGGGCGATCGTCGGTACCGCCAAGGACGACATCAAGAAGGCGCTCGCGGCGTCGACGATGTCGCAGATCGGCTACATGATGCTCGCCGCCGGCCTGGGGCCGGTCGGGTACGCGTTCGCGATCTTCCACCTGCTCACCCACGGCTTCTTCAAGGCGGGGCTGTTCCTCGGCGCCGGGTCCGTGATGCACGGGATGGACGACGACGTGAACATGCGCCGCTTCGGCGGGCTCTTCCGGCTGCTGCCGGTCACGGCGATCACGATGGGCCTGGGCTGGTTGGCGATCCTCGGGGTGCCGCCGTTCTCCGGCTTCTTCTCCAAGGACAAGATCATCGAGGCCGCGTTCGTGGGCGAGGGCTGGCGGCCGTGGGTCTTCGGGACGGCGGCGCTGCTCGGCGCCGGGATCACCGCGTACTACATGTCGCGGCTGTTCTTCATGACGTTCCTGGGCCGGCGCCGGTGGCGTCCGGACGACGCGTCCGGGCCGGACGGTGCCCCCGTACGGCACCCGCACGAGTCCCCGCGCCTCATGACGTGGCCGATGATCATCCTGGCCGCGGGGTCGGTCTTCCTCGGCGGGTTCCTGGCCCTGGGCGACCGTTTCGTGACCTGGCTGGAGCCGGTCACGGGGCACGCGGAGCACCACGAGCCGGTGCTGCCGGTGTGGCTGCTGATCACGCTCACGCTGCTGCTCGTGGCCCTCGGCATCCTGCTGGCCTGGCGGCAGTACGTCGTCGCCGCGGTGCCGGTGGAGCCGCCGCCGGCGCCCGCCGTCGTGCGCGCGGCGCGGGTGGACCTGTACCAGGACGCCGTCAACGAGTCGCTGGTGATGCGGCCGGGGCAGTACCTCACCCGGGCGCTCGTGTACTCGGACCGCACCGCGGTCGACGGCGGCTGGCTGGGCCTGGCAGGCGGCATCGGCCGCCTCGGCGCCCGGCTGCGGCGGATGCAGAACGGCTACGTGCGGTCGTACGCGGCGACGATGCTCGGCGGCCTGGGTGTCGTCGGGCTGGTCGTCTGGGTCCTGGCGAGCTGAGCGGGATGTCGGGAGCGATGGCGATGACGCCGCACGTGATGCCGAGCTTGACGCCGGTCACGACGTCGAAGACGAAGGACGGGGAAGCATGACGATGTCCACAGGGTTCCCCTGGCTCACGGTCCTCATCGTGTGGCCGCTGGTGGCCGCGGCCGCGACGGCCCTCACGGGCTTGGGCCGGGGCCGCCCCGCCGCCGGCCCGGTCACCGGGGGCCGGTTCGGGGCGGCCGCCGCCCGCACGGTCGCGCTGGTCGGCGCGCTGGTCGAGGTGCTGCTGCTGGTCGGGGCCTTCGCGGCCTTCGACACCGCCGACGCGGGCACCCACCAGCTCACCGAGACGTACTCCTGGATCCCGCCGATCGGGGCCAGCTACGCCGTCGGCGTCGACGGCGTGGGCCTGCTCCTCGTCGCGCTGTCGGTGGGGCTGGTGCCGCTGGTGATCCTCGCGGCCTGGCGCGAGCAGGGCGGCGACCACGTGCGGCTGCGCCGCTACCTCGCCACCGTGCTGCTGCTCGAGGCGTTCATGGTGACGGTCTTCGTCGCCCGTGACGTGTTCCTCTTCTACGTGGTGTTCGAGGCCATGCTGATCCCCGCCTACTTCCTCATCGGCGGGTTCGGGCAGGGGCCGCAGCGCCGGTACGCGGCGGTGAAGTTCCTGCTGTTCTCGCTGGCCGGCGGCCTGGTCATGCTGGTGGGCGTCATCGCGCTCTACCTCCAGGTGCCGGCCGCGGACCGCGGCCCGCAGACCTTCCTCACCGACAACCTCACCGGCCTGACGCTCGACCCGACGGCCGAGAAGCTCATGTTCTGCGCCTTCTTCCTCGCGTTCGCGATCAAGGCGCCGATGTTCCCCGTGCACTCGTGGCTGCCCGACGTCACGCAGCACTCGACGCCGGGCACGTCGACGCTGCTGATCTGCGTGCTCGACAAGGTGGGCACCTTCGGGATGCTCACCCTGTGCCTGCCGCTGTTCCCCGCGGCGAGCCGCTGGGCGGCGCCGTTCGTCATCGTGCTCGCGGTGATCTCGATCCTGTACGGCGCGATCCTCGCGATCGGCCAGAGCGACGTGCTGCGGCTCATCGGCTACACGTCCGTGTCCCACTTCGGGTTCATCATCCTGGGCATCTTCACGTTCACCTCGCTGGGCACCGCGGGCTCCGGGCTGATGATGCTCAACCACGGGATCTCCACGGGGGCGCTGTTCCTCGTCGCCGGGTTCGCGATCGCGCGGCACCCGCGCCAGAGCCAGCTCATCGGCGACTACGGCGGGCTGCGCCGGGTCGCGCCGGTCCTGGGCGGCACGTTCCTCGTCGCGGGCCTGTCCGCGGCCGCGCTGCCCGGCCTCGCGACGTTCGTCTCCGAGATCATGGTCTTCCTCGGCTCGTTCGCCCGCTGGCCCGCCGCGGTTCTCGTGGCCGTGCCCGCCGTCGTGCTCGCCGCCGTCTACGTGCTGCTCACCTACCAGCGCATGTTCACGGGGCAGACGACGCCCGAGCTCGCGTCCGCGCGCGACCTCGACGGGCGGGAGAAGACCGTGGCCGGCGTGCTCGTCGGTGCGCTGCTCGTGCTCGGCCTCGTGCCCGGGCCGGTGCTCGACTACGTGCGCGCGCCCGGGGAGGTCGCCGTCGAGCAGGTCGGCGAGACGGATCCGCCGCCCGTGATCCAGCCGTCGGCGCAGGACGCCGCCGCCGAGGGGAGCCAGCTGTGAACGACTTCGTCGCCCCGTCCATCGACTGGGCCGCCGTCTCGCCCGTGCTGATCGTGCTCGCGGCGGGCGTGCTCGGCGTGCTGCTGGAGGCGTTCGTGCCCGCGAAGGCACGCCGCACGACGCAGCTCACGCTCACCCTGGCGGCGCTCGCGGGCTCGCTCGTGGCGGTCGGGCTGCTGTGGGACCGGGTGCAGGCGGGGGCCGTGTCCGTGGTCGGCGGGTCGTACCTGCTGACGCCGTTCGGGCTCGGCGTGCAGGCCGTGATCGGCGTGTGCGCGCTGCTGGGCGTGCTCGTCGTCGCGGAGCGCACGACCACCGGGCAGGACGCGTTCGCGCCGGCCGCGGCGGCCGTGCCGGGCACGGCGTACGAGGACGAGACCCGGCGCGCCGGCCTGCAGCAGACCGAGATCTACCCGCTGCTGCTGTTCTCCACGGGCGGCATGCTGCTCTTCCCGGCCACCGACGACCTCATCGTCATGTTCGTCGCGCTCGAGGTGCTGTCGCTGCCGCTGTACGTGCTGTGCGCGACGGCGCGCCGCCGGCGGCTGCTGAGCCAGGAGGCGGCGTTCAAGTACTTCGTGCTGGGCGCGTTCGCGTCGGCGCTGTTCGTGTTCGGCATCGCGCTGGTCTACGGCTTCGCCGGGACCGTCCGGCTGCAGGGCGTGGTGCAGGTGCTCGCGGACCCGGCGACCTCGCCGCTGGGTTCGATGACGGCCCTGGTGGTGGTCGGCCTGGTGCTGGTGCTCAGCGGCCTGCTGTTCAAGATCGGTGCCGCGCCGCTGCACGCCTGGACCCCGGACGTGTACCAGGGCGCCCCCACGCCGATCACGGGCTTCATGGCGGCGTGCACCAAGGCCGCCGCTATGGGTGCGCTCGTGCGGGTGCTGTTCACCCTGGCGAACGGGCTGAACGCCGAGGTGCGGCACGACGTCGAGGTCGCGCTCTGGGCCGTCGCCATCCTCACGATGCTCGTCGGCACCGTGGTCGGGGCGGTGCAGACCGACGTCAAGCGGCTGCTCGCGTACTCGGCGATCGCGCACGCCGGGTTCCTCCTGGTCGGCGTCGTCGGGATGGACGAGGCGGGCTCACGGGCGGTCCTGTTCTACCTGCTCGCCTACGGCCTGGCGTCGATCGGGGCCTTCGCCGTCGTCACGCTGGTGCGCGAGCGCACCGTGTCGGGCGACGACGACGCCGTCCCGGCCGCCGGTCCGGTCCCCGACGACGGCGTGGTGCTGGGCGAGGCCACCCGGCTGGCGCAGTGGGCGGGCCTGGGCCGCAAGGCGCCGTGGCTCACCGCGGCGTTCTCGCTGTTCCTCCTGTCGATGGCGGGGATCCCGCTGACCGCAGGGTTCGTGGCGAAGTTCGGCGTGTTCTCGGCCGCCGTCGAGGCGGGGGCGTGGCCCCTCGCGCTGCTCGGCGTGCTCGCGTCCGCCGTCTCCGTCTTCTTCTACGTCCGGGTCATCGTGCTCATGGTCCTCACCCCGCCGTCCGACCGGGAGCGACCGGGTCGGGGGCAGGCCCCCGCGGCAGGCGACGACGAGCCCGTGGGCGGCGTCGGCGGCACGGCCACGGTCACCGGCGCGGCGACGCGCACGCTGGTCTCGCGCACGGTCGTGACGGTGGTCGGCTCGCGCGGGCCGGCGGCCTTCGCGATCGCCGTCTGCGCGGTCGGCGTGCTGCTGCTCGGCATCCTGCCGGCGGGCGCGCTGGACCTCGCCGGCCAGGCAGCCCAGTTCCGGCCCTGAGAGGCCCCGTCGCGTGGTCCGTCCCCGGGTCGGCACACCGTCGTGCCCGCCAGGGGGCATCGTGCCGCCCTGGCGCGCGTGCGGGGGTGTCCGACCTGACGCGGCCGAGGGCCGTCTCGGTGCGGTGTTCGGGGGCTCGGCCGGATAGGTTCGGACAGTGACTCGCGCACCTTCCGCCTCGGCTTCCCGGCCCGGGCCCACGTCGCCCCCGGCACCGCCGGCGATCCCGCTGTCCGACCCGGCGCTCGCCGACCGGCTCGCCGAGCGCATGACGCGCGTGGACGCGGCGCTCGACGAGGCCGTGGCCTCGACGGACGCCCTGGCCGACGACGCGTCGCGGCACCTGGTCGCCGCCGGCGGCAAGCGGTTCCGCCCGCTGCTGACCCTGCTCGCGGGCGAGCTGGGCGACGGGTCGCGCCCCGAGCTCGTCGACGCGGCCGTCGTCGTGGAGCTCACGCAGGTCGCGTCGCTGTACCACGACGACGTCATGGACTCGGCGCCGCTGCGCCGCGGGGCTCCCGCGGCGCACACCGTGTGGGGGAACTCGGTCGCGATCCTGGTGGGCGACCTCCTGTTCGCCCGCGCGTCGGCGCTCGTCGCGGGTCTCGGCCCGGAGGCGGTCGTGCTGCAGTCGCGCACGTTCGAGCGGATGTGCCTCGGCCAGCTGCACGAGACGATGGGGCCCGGGGCCGACGACGACCCGGTGGAGCACTACCTGCAGGTGCTCAGCGACAAGACGGCGTCCCTGCTCGCCACGTCGGCGCGTCTCGGGGCGATGTTCGGCGGCTGCGAGCCGGCGGTCGTCGAGGCGGTGGGCGCGTACGGCGAGAAGGTGGGCGTCGCGTTCCAGCTCGCCGACGACGTCCTCGACATCGCGTCCTCGGGCGACGAGTCCGGCAAGACGCCCGGGACCGACCTGCGCGAGCACGTCCCGACCATGCCGGTGCTGCTGCTGCGCCAGCGCGTCTCGCGGGGCGAGGGGTCCGCGGCGGACGCCGAGCTGGTCGCCCGCCTCGACGGCGACCTCGACGGCGACGACGCCCTCGCCGCGGTCGTGGCGGAGCTGCGCGCGCACGACGTGCTGGCCGAGACCCGCGCCCTCGCGGACCGCTGGGCGCGCGAGGCCGCCGCCGAGCTGGCGCCGCTGCCCGACGGCCCGGTGAAGCAGGCGCTCGGCGACCTCGCGGAGGCACTGGCCGACCGCACGGCGTGACCGGGCGCCGTCGGGCGCTCAGCGCGGCAGCGCCACGGCGTCCGCCGCGAGCACGAGCTGCGCGACGCACACGACCGCGACAGCCAGGCTGAGCAGGAACGGCGCGCGGCTGTGCGGCCGGAGGAGACCGACGCTCCCGGCGAGCACGGCCAGCACGACCGCCAGGCTGGTGAGCACCGCGGACGCGGCGGCGGGCAGTCCCGGCGGGCCGAGGAGGATCACCACGCTGCCCCCCGCCAGGACCAGGGGCGCCAGCAGGCTCGCCCCCCGCCGGCCGAGGCGGTGCGGCAGCCCACGGACGCCGGTGGCGTCGTCGTCCTCGAGGTCGGGGAGCACGTTGGCGAGGTGGGCGCCGACGCCGAGCAGCGCGGCCGCCGCGACGGTCCAGCCGGCCACGACGCGCCCGTCGCCGGCCGCGGCTACGACGAACGCGGGCAGCAGGCCGAAGCTCACGGCGTAGGGCAGCCACGACAGGGGCGTCGCCTTGAGCCAGACGTTGTAGGACCAGGCGCCGCCGACCGCGGCGAGGTGCAGCAGGCCCGGCACGAGCCCGGTCGCGAACGACAGGGCGACGCACACGGCGAGGGCGGCCAGGGCCGCCGAGCGCAGCGCCGCGGGCGAGACGGCGCCGGTGACGGTGGGCTTGTCGGTGCGCCCGACGCGCCGGTCGCGCGCCGCGTCCAGCCAGTCGTTGCTCCACCCCACCGAGAGCTGCCCGGCGGCCACGGCCGCCGTGACGAGCAGGGCGCGCGGGGCGGGCAGGCCGACGCCCACCGCGAACACGAGGGCCAGGGCGGTGACCACCGCGGCGGGTGCCGGGTGGGTCGCGAGCAGCATCCCGCGCACCCGCGCCCCGGGCGTCGTCGTCCCGGTCGTGTCGCCGCCCACGTGCGCAACCTACGCCGGTGCGCCGCAGCCCGCCGCGCGGGCGAACGACGCCGGTGCCACGATGCAGAGCATGTCGCGAGTCCTCGCCGTCGCCCCCGTCCTGCCGGGGCCGGCGCACCCGCAAGGGCGGATCGCCGACGTCGTCGCCCCGCTCCTCGCGCCGCCCGGTCCGCGCCGAGAGCTGGCCCGGCGGCTGCACCTCGGCTCCGGGGTGCGCACCCGGCACCTGGCGCTCCCGCTGGACGGGTACGCCGGGCTGGCGGGCTTCGCGGAGGCCAACGCGCACTTCGCGCGCGTCGGGACCGAGCTCGCGCAGGACGCGTGCCGGGCGGCGCTCGGGGCCGCGGGCGTGACCCCGGCGGACGTGGACCTCGTGCTCTTCACCACCGTCACCGGGCTCGGTGCGCCGTCGCTCGACGCGGCCCTCGTGGGGCACCTCGGCCTGCGGCCCGACGTGCGCCGCATGCCGTCGTTCGGCCTGGGGTGCGCCGGGGGAGCCGCCGGGCTGGCGCACCTGCACGAGTACCTGGTGGGCCACCCGGACCAGGTCGCGCTGCTCGTGTCGGTCGAGCTGTGCTCGCTCACGTTCCAGCGCGACGACGGCTCGACCGCCAACCTCGTCTCCTCCGGACTCTTCGGCGACGGGGCGAGCGCCGTCGTCGTCGCGGGGGACGCCGTCCCGGCGCCGGCGGGCCGGCCCTCGCTGTCCGTCGTCGGGACACGCAGCCGGCTCTACCCCGGGACGGCGGAGCACCTGGGCTGGGAGGTGCGGGACACCGGGTTCGGCATCGTGCTGTCGGCCGAGCTGCCGCAGCTGCTGCGGGCGCACCTCGCCGGCGACGTCAAGGACCTGCTCGCGGCGCACGGGCTGGAGCCGGCGGACGTCGGCACGTGGGTGGTGCACGCGGGCGGGCCGAAGATCGTCGACGCCGTGCGCGACGCCCTCGACCTGCCGGAGGAGGCGCTGGTGCGCACCAGGGCGACCCTGGCGGCGGAGGGCAACCTGTCGTCGTCGTCGGTGCTGCACGTGCTCGCCGCCACCCTCGACGACGGCGCGCCCCCGCCCGGCGGGTGGGCCGTCCTGATGGCCTTCGGTCCCGGCGTGGGCGTCGAGCTGGTGCTCCTGCGCGGGCGGGCCGCCCACCCGGGGGAGGGGGAGGCCGCGTGAGCGTCGCCCTCTACGCCGCGCTGGTGCTCGCGACCGGCCTGGAGCGCCTCGCCGAGCTCGTCGTCTCGGCCCGCAACGCGCGCTGGTCGTTCGCACGGGGCGGGGTGGAGTCGGGGCGCGGCCACTTCCCCGCGATGGTCGCGCTGCACACGGCCCTGCTGGTGGCGTGCGTCGTCGAGGTCGTGGTCGCGGACCGGCCGTTCCTGCCGTGGCTGGGGTGGCCGATGCTGGCGCTCGTGCTCGCGGGCCAGGGCCTGCGGTGGTGGTGCATCGCGACCCTCGGCCCGCGGTGGAACACCCGCGTCATCGTCGTGCCCGGGCTGCCGCTGGTGGACCGTGGGCCCTACCGGTGGTTCCGGCACCCCAACTACGTGGCCGTCGTCGTCGAGGGGATCGCGCTGCCCCTCGTGCACACCGCGTGGGTGACGGCGCTGGCGTTCACGGTGCTCAACGCCTGGCTGCTCCTCGGCTTCCGCGTCCCGGCCGAGGAGCGCGCCCTGCGGCTCGCCGCCGGCGACGGGGCGCGCTGAGGGTCGCCGTGCGCCCGGACGTGGACGTCGTCGTCGCCGGGGGCGGGCCGGTGGGCCTGGCGGCCGCGGTCGAGGCGCGCCGGGCGGGCCTCGGCGTCGTCGTCCTCGAGCCGCGGCCCGCGCCCGTCGACAAGGCCTGCGGCGAGGGGCTGATGCCGGGCACGCTGGCGGCCGTGCACCGCCTCGGCGTCGACCCGCCCGGGCGTGCGCTGGCCGGCATCTCGTACCGGCAGGGGGACGTCGTCGCCGACCACCGGTTCGCCGCCGGGCCGGGCCGCGGCGTGCGGCGCACGACCCTGCACGCGGCCCTGCACGCCGCGGCCGTGGACGCCGGCGCCGACGTCGTGGCGCGCCGCGTCACGAGCGTGGCACCCGACGGCGCGGGCGTGCTCGTCGCGGGCCTGCGGGCGCGGTGGCTGCTGGCGTGCGACGGGCTGCACTCGCGCGTGCGGCGGGAGGTGGGGCTGGAGCGCCCCGCGCCGGCGGCGCCGTGGCGCCGGCGCGGCGGCGGCCGACGGTTCGGGCTGCGCCGCCACTACGCGGTGGCGCCGTGGACCGACCTCGTCGAGGTGCACTGGGGCCCGCGGGTGGAGGCCTACGTGACCCCGGTCGACGACGGACTCGTGGGGGTCGCGCTGCTGGGGCCGCCCGGCGTGGACTTCGACGCCGAGCTCGCGACGCTGCCCGGCCTGGCGGACCGCTTGGCGGGCGCGACCGCGGGGCCCGTGCGCGGGGCCGGTCCCCTCCGGGTCCGCACGCGACGCCGGACGGCCGGGCCGGTGCGCCTCGTGGGCGACGCCTCCGGCTACGTCGACGCCCTGACGGGGGAGGGGCTGCGGGTCGGCCTCGCGCAGGCGCGCGCCGCCGTCGCGCACCTGGACGACCCCACCGCCTACGAGCGCGCCTGGTCCCGCGTCACGCGCGACTACCGCGTCCTGACGACGGGGCTCGTCTCGGCGGCGGCCTCCCCGCTGCGCGCGGGGGTGGTGCCGGCGGCCGCCCGCGCGCCGTGGCTGTACGGGGCGGTCGTGGAGCGGCTCGCGCGCTGAACGGTGTACCGGAATGCCCGGCATGGGCACCTCTCCCCATGCCCGAGGGGCGGGATCCGTTGCCCCGGACGGGTCGCCACTGGCTATTCTGTGCGGGCGATACGCGCGGCCGACGTCGGGGGTCTGCCAGCCGTCGCCAACACTTCGGGGGAAATGTGAGCGTGTTCTCGCGCCTGCGCACGGATCGTCGTACCGGCATCTCGACGACGGTCGTGCTCGCGCTGTCGGCGTCGGTCGTCGCCGCCGCCGTGCTGTACGACGGCGAGGCGACGGCGGACGTGGACCTCGACGACTCCGGGGTCTGGGTCACGAAGCAGTCGGCGGGCCTGGTGGGGCGGTTCAACACCGAGGCCAAGGCGCTGGACACGACGCTGCTGGCCGGGAGCTCGGCGTTCGACGTCGACCAGCAGGCCGGGCAGGTGCTCGTCGCGGACGACGGGAACAGCCAGGCGAGCGTGGTCGACGTCGCGCGCTCGAAGTTCGCGTCCACGACCAAGCTGCCCGCGGGCGCCCAGGTCGCGATGGGCGGGGGCCGTGTGGCCGTCGTCGACGACGAGGCGGGCCTCCTGTGGGTCACCACCGTCGAGCGGCTGCCCGGTCTCAACACGGAGGAGGACGACCCGACGGTCGAGCTCCACGGCGCGGGCGAGGTGACGGTCTCCGCGGAGGGCACCGTCTACGCGGTCGTGCCCTCCCGGGACGTCCTGTACACGGTCGAGCCCCGCGAGGAGCCGGAGACGACGAAGCTCGAGGGGCTCCTGTCCACGGACGACGACGTCGTGCTCACCACCGTCGGCGACGACCTCGTGCTCCTCGACCGCACGAGCGGCCGCCTGCGCCTGCCGAGCGGCGACGTCGTGCAGGTCACCGACGCCCAGGGCGCCCGGCTCCAGCAGGCCGGTCCGGAGTCCGCGACGGTCGCCTACGCGACGTCCTCCGCCCTGGTGCGCCAGCCGCTCGACGGGGGCCCGGCCACCAGCCGGAAGGCGTCCGGCTCGCCGGCGGCGCCGGTCGAGCTCGGCGGCTGCCTCTACGGCGCCTGGTCCGGCACGGGCCAGATCGTGCGCGACTGCGAGGGCACGGACCGCGACGTCGACAAGGTGCTCGAGGGCATCGACCAGTCGACGCGGCTGGAGTACCGCCAGAACCGCAACAACGTGGTCCTCAACGACCTCACCGCGGGCATCCTGTGGATGGCGCTGGACGAGTACGAGAAGGTCGACGACTGGGACGTCCAGCTCCCCGAGCAGGAGAAGGGCGAGGACGAGGACGCGGAGGACGCGAAGCCGGAGCTCGTCGACCAGACGGTCGTCGACCGCGAGAAGCAGGACCCGCCGGTCGCCGAGGACGACTCGTTCGGCGTGCGGCCCGGCCGCACCACGGTGCTCGACGTCCTGGCGAACGACCTCGACCCGGACGGTGACGTCATCACCGCCACGCTGGAGGGCGACCAGCCCGAGCCGGTGCGCATCGAGCGGGTCATGGGGGGCAAGGCCCTGCAGGCGGTCGTGCCGTCGGACGCCACCGGGTCGGTCCGGTTCACCTACGACGTCTCGGACGGCCGCGGCGGCCACGACCAGGCCAACGTCAGGGTGAAGATCGTCCCGCCCGACCAGAACGAGGACCCGGAGCAGACCGGGGAGCCGGTGCTGCGGGTGCAGCAGGGCAAGAGCGCCCAGATCAAGGTGCTGCCCTACTTCCGCGACCCCGACGGCGACGACATCTACCTCGCGACGGCGGCGCCCACCGTCCAGGGCGACGAGGTGCGCGCATACCCCGACGGCACGGTCGAGTTCCGCGACGGCGGCTCGGCCACCGGGCGCAAGAAGGTCACGGTCACGGTCGGGGACGGCCAGGGCGGCGTGGTCGAGGGCACCCTGTGGGTGGACGTCCTCACGAGCGAGGAGCCGCCGGTCGCGGTGGGCGACCACGTCGTCGTCACCGCCGGCCAGCCCGTGACCATCGAGCCGCTGAAGAACGACAGCGACCCCAACGGCGACGAGCTGCGCCTCGCGAAGGTGGGCGACGCCGCCCCGGCCGAGATCACGCGCAACTACGACGCGGGCACCTTCACGTTCCTGGCCCACGAGCCGAAGTCCTACGACGTGCTCTACCAGGTGACCGACGGGCCGTCGTCCACCACGGGCGTGGTGCGCGTCGACGTGCTGGACCCGGAGGCCGCCGCGGGCGCCCCCGTCGTCGTGTCCGACACGGCCCTGCTGCCGGCGGGCGGCTCCACGCTGGTGGACGTCCTGGCCAACGACACCGACCCCGCGGGCGGCGTGCTCGTCGTGCAGTCGGTCAAGGTCCCGGACGACTCCGGGCTGAGCGTGGCCGTCCTCAGCCACCAGATGCTGCGCGTCACCGAGACGCGGCGCCTGGACGAGGCGGTCGTCCTGGAGTACACGGTGTCCAACGGGACGGAGACCTCCACGGGCGAGGTGCGGGTGCTGCCGGTGCCGCCGCCGGACCGGCTCCAGCCGCCGAACGCGGCCCCCGACGAGGTGACCGTGCGCGTGGGCGACTACGTGAACATCGACGTCCTGGACAACGACACGCACCCGGACGGGCTCGAGCTGACCCTCGACCCGGAGCTGGAGCAGACGGTCGACGCCGGGCAGGGCGACCTGTTCGTCTCGGAGGGGCGGCTGCGCTTCAAGGCCGGCCCGGAGCAGGGCACCGCGTACGCCATCTACAAGGTGCGCGACCCGAACGGGCAGGAGGACTCCGCCCAGGTCACGATCCACATCCGCGGCGGCAAGGAGAACGCGGCCCCGGTGCCGCACGACGTGGACGCCCGCGTGCTCGCGGGCGGCACCACCCGCGTGCCGATCCCGCTGGACGGGATCGACCCCGACGGCGACTCCGTGCAGCTCACCGGCCTGGCCACCGGCCCGGCGCAGGGGCGCGCCGAGGTGACCGACGGCTACGTCGACTACGAGGCCGGCAAGAACGCCAAGGGCAGCGACTCCTTCCGCTACACGGTCCAGGACGCGCGCGGCGAGGTCGCCACGGGCCTCGTCCGCGTCGGCATCGCCCAGCCGCCCGAGACGAACCAGCCGCCGGTCGCGGCCGACGACGAGGTCACGGTGCGCCCGGAGCGGCGCGTCGCCGTGCCCGCGCTGGCGAACGACGCCGACCCCGACGGCGACGTCATCGGCCTGGTGCCGGGCGCCCTCGAGGGCGGCGAGGAGCTCGACCCGGAGGTGTCCGAGGACCGCATCGTCGTGCAGACACCGGCCGAGGAGGGCACCTACACCTTCTTCTACGCGATCGAGGACACCTACGCGGCCCGCGCCTCGGCGTCGGTGAGCGTCACCGTCGCGGCGGACGCCCCGCTGCTCGCCCCGATCGCGCGCGACGACTCCGTGCCCGTCGCCGAGATCCTCGGCAAGACGTCAGTCACCGTCCCCGTCCTCGACAACGACGAGGACCCGGACGGCGCCGCGGACGACCTCACCGTGACCGTCGACGACGAGGCCGTGACGGTCACGCCGGACGGCGAGCTGGAGATCGCGCTCGACCGCTCCCGGCAGGTCATCACCTACACCGTGACGGACGTCGACGGGCTGACGTCGAAGGCGTTCGTCGTGGTCCCCGGCATGGAGGCGGCGCAGCCGATCCTCAAGCCCGGCCAGGCGCCGCTCGAGGTGCTGTCGGGCGAGACCCTCGACATCGACATCACCGAGCACGTGCTCGTCGTCGAGGGGCGCAGCCCGCGCCTGACCACGGAGAAGCAGGTCAAGGCGACCGAGGGGACCGTCTCGGTGACGGGCACGACCACCATGACCTACACGCCGCGGGACGAGTACGACGGGCCCGCGTCCGTGACGTTCGAGGTCACGGACGGGACCTCGGTGGACGACCCGGAGGGCGCGGTCGCGCTGCTCACCCTGCCCATCACCGTGCTGCCGCCGGAGAACCTGCCGCCCGAGCCCGGCTCGCCGTCGGGCCAGGTGGCCGCCGGCGAGGAGAGCACGGTCGACCTGGGCCGCTTCGCCACGGACCCCGACGAGGACGACCTGAGGTTCGAGCTCGGCGGGCTGCCCCAGGGGCTGGGCGCCACGATGTCCGGTTCGCGGGTCACCCTCGAGGCGTCCCCGGACGTGCCGAAGGGGAACACGCTCACCGTGCCGTTCACGGTGACGGACGACGAGCACCCGCCGGTCGACGGCACGATGACCGTCGAGGTCGTGGCCTCCACGCGCCCGCTCGCCCGCGCCGTCGACGACACGGTCGACGACGCCCACCAGGGCAAGGCCGTCTCGGTCCCGGTGCTGGCCAACGACAGCGACCCGTTCGCCCCGCAGGGGCTCCAGCTGCTCGGAGCGAGCAGGGAGACGGGCAGCGGCGACGTCGTCTCGGACGGCGAGAACGTGGTGATCACGCCCGCGGACGACTTCGTCGGCACCATGGTCGCCGTGTACCGCGTCCAGGACGCGACCAAGGACCCGGACCGTGAGGTCGAAGGGCGCGTCACGCTCAACGTGCTCGGGGTGCCCGAGGCGCCCTCGACGCCGGCCGTCGAGGAGGTCCGCTCGCAGACCGTCGTGCTGTCGTGGACGCCGCCGCAGAACAACGGCGCGGAGATCACCGGCTACACGGTGACCTCGAGCCAGGGCGACACCTTCGAGTGCTCGACCACCACCTGCACCCTGGAGGGGCTGACGAACGACGTCACCTACACGTTCACCGTGACCGCCACCAACGAGGTGGGGGAGTCCGACCCGTCGCCGGCGTCCGCCGAGGCCCGGCCGGACGAGAAGCCGGACCCGCCGGCCGCCCCGACGCTGGAGTTCGGCGACGAGTCGCTCACCGTGACGTGGCAGAACGCGAGCTACACCGACCGGTCTCCGATCCAGTCGGTCAACCTCGAGATCTCCCCGGCCCCGGCGAACGGTCAGGTCCAGAAGGTGGGCGTGACCGGCCAGCGGATCGTGTGGGAGGGCCTCACCAACGGCACGTCCTACAAGGTCCGGGTCCAGGCCGTGAACCTCGCGCCCGACCCCTCGGAGTGGGGCGCCTGGTCGGCCACCGAGATCCCCGCGGGCCCGCCGGACGCCCCGGCCGCCCCGTCGGCGTCCCGCGTCAACACCGCGCTGGGCGGCGAGATCGCCGTGTCGTGGGGGGCGCCCGCCGACAACGGCGACGCCGTGAAGGTGTACCACGTGGACCTTTTCCAGGGTGGGTCCAAGGTCCGAACCAATAGGGTCGAGGATGGCTCGACGGAGTCGTCGTTCCAGGGTCTCGACACCAAGTCGAGCTACACGGTCGCCGTGACCGCGGAGAACAAGGCCGGCAAGGGAGAGACGAGCCCGCAGTCCAACGCAGTGACGCCGTACGGCACCCCGGGCGTGCCGACGGGGGTCAAGGCCGCCGACGCCCGGGGCGTCCCGCAGGTCTCGTGGGGAGCCGCGGACCCGAACGGCTCGCCCCTGATCAGCTACACCGTCACGGCGTCAGGTGGAGGTAAGCAGACCTCGAAGTCGGTGGCAGGCACGAGCACCAGTACGTCGTTCACGGGTCTTGTAGCTGGGACGACGTACACCTTCACGGTCACAGCGCACAACGCGGCCGGTGCGGGCGACCCGAGCGGCCCGTCCAACGGCGTCAAGGCGTACAGCGCGCCGACGGCCCCGAACGTGACGTGGACCAAGACCTCGGCCACGGACGGCTACTTCACGGTGACCGGCCCGTCCTCCTGGAACGGGGACACCGGCACGGTGTCGTGGACGCTGACCGGCTCGGACGGCACCAAGAGCGGCACCGGCACCGGCCGGGTCGCCGTCAGCGGCGGCTACGGCAAGTCCTACAAGGTCACGACGTCCGCCGCGAACAACGCGGGGACGACGCCCGGGGGGTCGGCCAGCGGCAGCACGGACGCGCCCCCGCAGCCCAAGGTGTGGGTGACTGACTCGGGGGTCATCTACAAGGTGGACGGTTGCAACACGAACAACTGCACCAAGCTGCGGGTCAACGCCAACGCCGACTTCCCGACCGGCACCTACAGCTTCCACTGCTGGCACAACAACGGCGGGGCGCGGAACTTCTCGACGCAGACGGCGTACCTCCAGGCGGGTGGATACGCCGACCTGTACTGCGTGGCCGGCATCCTCCACGGGGCCGACGTCTGGGTCACCGTCGACGGCAAGGACTGGACCTTCGAGCGCCGGGCGTGGCCGCGATGAGCGCCGCCCCCGACCTCCTCAACCGACCGAGCACCATGATCTGGAGAACCCACCGATGAGCACCATGACCCCCGAGCAGGCGGCCTGGTTCGCCCAGACGTTCGACCGCATCGTCGGCAACGTCGCGCAGGCCGTGCTCGGCAAGGACGACCAGATCCGGCTCGCGATGACGTGCATGCTGGCCGAGGGCCACCTGCTCCTCGAGGACGCCCCGGGCACGGGCAAGACGATGATGGCCCGCGCGATGGCCGCCAGCGTGCAGGGCAGCCACCACCGCATCCAGTTCACGCCGGACCTGCTGCCGTCGGACGTCACGGGCGTGACGATCTACGACCAGAAGACGGGGAAGTTCGACTTCCACGAGGGGCCGATCTTCGCGAACATCGTGCTCGCGGACGAGATCAACCGTGCCTCGCCGAAGACGCAGTCGGCGCTGCTCGAGGTCATGGAGGAGGGCCGGGTCACGGTCGACGGCGTGCGCCACGAGGTCGGCAGCCCGTTCATGGTCGTCGCGACGCAGAACCCGGTCGAGCAGGCGGGCACGTACCGGCTGCCCGAGGCCCAGCTCGACCGCTTCCTCATGAAGACGTCGATCGGCTACCCCGACCTCGCCTCGACGGTGGAGATCCTGGCGGGCTCGGCCGTGCGCGACCGGAGCGCCGCCCTGGAGCCCGTCATCACCGGCAAGGCCGTCGTCGACATGGCGGCCCTGGCCGCGACGACGCACGTCGACCCGGCCGTGCTGGAGTACGTCTCCCGCCTGGCCGAGGAGTCCCGCAACGCCGCCGACGTGCACGTGGGCGTCTCCGTGCGTGGCGCGCTCGCCCTGGTGCGCTGCATGAAGGTGTGGGCGGCCGCGCACGGCCGCAACTACGTGCTGCCCGACGACGTCAAGGACCTCGTCCAGCCCGTCTGGGCGCACCGCCTGGTGCTGGACCCGGAGGCCGAGTTCGGCGGCGCGACCGCGCAGGGGACGGTCTCCCGCCTGCTGGCGGACGTCCCCGCGCCGCAGGAACGCCGCACGGCCTGAGCGCGAGAGCAGGAGTCCCATGACGACGACGACCGAGCGGGAGGTCGCGGCCGAGGAGGTCGCGGCGTCCGGCCCCGACCCGGCCCCCGACGCGCCCGACGAGGGCGCGCCGGCGCGCCCGGGTGCCCGCGCCCGGGCCTCCTCCCTCCTCGCCGGCGCGTCCGGCGGCCTCGCCGCGGCGGGCCGTGCCACGGGTGCGGTGCTGTCCCGCGCGTGGACGCGGGTCGCCCCGGTGCTGGGCGTGATCTCGCCGTTCGGCTGGGTCGTGCTCCTCCTCACCGCGACGGCGTGGGTGGCCACGCTGGCGCTGCGCTGGGAGGAGTGGGCGGTCGTCGCCGTCACGGTCTCCGTCGCGCTCCTGGCCGCCGTCGCCTTCGTCCTGGGCCGGCTGCGCTACGCCGTGACGCTCGACGTCGCGTCGCGCCGCGTCGTCGTCGGGGACCGCGCCGTCGGGCGCCTCCTGGTGCGCAACGACTCGCCGCGCCCGATGCTGCCCGCCGTCATGGAGCTGCAGGTCGGCGAGGGCATCGCCTCGTTCCCCGTGCCGCGCCTGCGCCCGGAGGCGGAGCACGAGGAGATCTTCGCCGTCCCGACCCACCGCCGGGCCGTCATCCCCCTGGGGCCGGTCCGCTCGGTGCGTGCCGACCCGCTCGGGCTGCTGCGCCGCGAGCTGGTCTGGACGGAGCCCGAGGAGCTGTTCGTGCACCCGCGCACCCTGCCGCTGTCCGGCTCGTCGACCGGGCTGCTGCACGACCTCGAGGGGCGGGTCACCCCCGACATCTCCGACTCGGACGTGTCGTTCCACGCCCTGCGCGACTACGTGCCGGGCGACGACCGCCGGCACATCCACTGGAAGTCCACGGCCCGCACCGGCCAGCTCATGGTCCGCCAGTTCGAGGAGACGCGTCGCTCCCGCCTCGCCGTCATCCTCTCGACCCGCGCCGAGGACTACGCCGACCCCGACGAGTTCGAGCTCGCCGTCTCCGCGTGCGGGTCCCTCGGGCTGCAGGCCATCCGCGAGGACGGCGGCCTCGCCGTCCTCGTCCCGCAGGGCCGGGTGCGCGGCGACCACCGCACCCGCCTGCTCGACGACCTCACCCGCCTCGAGCTCGCGCCCGCGCGCACCAGCCTGGCCGAGATCGCCCGCGTGGCCTCGGCGACGGTCTCCGACGCGTCCGTCGTCGTGCTGGCGGTCGGCACCCGCGTGAGCCCGACCGACCTGCGCGCCGCCGCCGTCCGGCTGCCCGTCGACGCGCGTCTCGTGGCGCTGCGGTCGGCGCCCGGCGCGTCGGTCAGCCGGGGCCGGGTGGCCGACATGCAGGTGCTCACCATCGGCGAGCTGGCCGACCTGCCCCACGCGCTGCGGAGGATGCATGACTGACGCGTCGACCCGGGCGCCCGAGGGGCACACCGGCAGCACGGGGCGCACCGGCGGCACGTCGCGCACGTCGGTGCGCGCCGGCACGACCCGGGCCCAGCGCCGCCGCGGCGACGGCCCGCGCGCGCTCACGTGGGCGGGCGCCGTGGACGGCGTCGTGCTCCTCGCCCTGCTCGGGGCCGTGGCGGTCGGCTTCGGCCCCGCCTGGGGCACCACCGGCTACCTGCTGCCCGCGCTCGGCGGCGCCGTCCTGGGGCTCCTCGTCGCCTGGCTGGGCGCCTGGCAGCGCTGGTCCGTGCTGCTCGTGGCGGGCGCGGCCGTGCTCGGCTACTTCCTGCTCGGCGGCGTGCTCGCCCTGCCGGGCACCGCCATCGGCGGCGTCGTGCCCTCGCTCGACACGCTGAACGAGCTCGCCACCGGTGCGGTGCACGGGTGGAAGTCGTTCGTCACGACCGTCCCCCCGCTGGCCTCGTTCCCCGAGCTCGCCGTGGTGCCCTACCTCCTCCTGCTGGTGACGGGCGTCCTCGCGGGCACGATCGCGTGGCGCTCCCGCGTCGCGGCGTGGGCGCTGCTGCCGGTCGTCGTGGCGCTGGCCGGGGTCGCGCTGCTGGGCACGATCCTGCCCGCGCTGCCGCTGGTCCAGGGCCTCGTCGTGGCCGTCGCCGGGCTGCTGTGGGCGTCGTGGCGTGCGGCCGAGACGCGCATGGGCGCCAACCGGCTCCTCTCGGACGCGAGCCGGTCCGCGACCCGTCGCCTGCGCGCGCAGCGCGTGCGGGGCGGCGCGATCATGCTGGTCGTCGGTGGGGCGGCCGCGGTGCTCGTCGCGCCCCAGGTCGCCGCCGACGGGCGCGTGGCGCTGCGCGAGATCGTCACCCCGCCGCTCGACCTGCACCAGTACACGAGCCCCCTGGTCGGCTTCCGCACGTACACCAAGGACCTCGCGGAGACCGAGCTGTTCACCGTCACCGGGATGCCGGAGGGCGCCCGGGTGCGGCTCGCGACCCTCGACACCTACGCCGGCACCGTGTACGACGCCTCCAGCGGCGGCGACGCGGGCGTGTTCAACCGGGCGGGCGAGGTCATCGACACGACCGCCACGGGCACGCGCGCGCCGGTCGAGGTGACGGTGACGGGCTACACCGGGTTCTGGCTGCCCGACGTCGGCGAGCTCGGCGGTCTCACCTTCACGGGCGAGCGGGCGGACGAGCTGGCCGCCTCGACCTACTACAACGCGACGTCGGGCACCGGGCTGGTGACGGCCGGCCTGCGGCCCGGCGACTCGTACGAGCTCGACGCGATCGTCGCGCCGCGGCCGGACGACGAGTCGCTCGAGACGACGCCGATCGCCCAGGCCGACCTGCCGCAGCCGAAGGACGTCGCCGACGCCGTGGACGCCAAGGCGGCGCAGTTCGCGGCCGACGCCACCGAGCCGTTCGAGAAGCTGACGAACATCCTCGACACCCTCGTGGCGACCGGCGTCTACTCCAGCGGCCTGGACAACCAGCCGCCGTCCCGCCCCGGCCACTCCGCGGCCCGCATCGACGCCCTCCTGGCCCAGGAGGAGATGGTCGGCGACGACGAGCAGTTCGCGGTCGCGGCCGCCCTCATGGCGCAGCGCGCCGGCGTCCCGGCCCGCGTGGCCATGGGGTTCTACCCCGAGGAGGACGCCTGGGAGGCGGGCGAGCCGTACACCGTCACCGGTGCGGACGTGCACGCCTGGGTCGAGGTGCCCTTCGAGGGGTACGGCTGGGTGCCGTTCGACGTCATCCCGGACGAGGACAACAAGGTCGAGCCGCTGCCGCGCTCCAAGCAGGTGCCGAAGCCGCCGGTGCTCGAGGACCCGGAGTCGCCGGAGGAGCCGCCGCAGGCGGAGGCGGGCGACGTCGAGGACGAGGACAAGGACGACGAGGACGCCTCGAACATCGACTGGCGGCAGGTCGCGATGATCGCGATCGCCGTCGCGGTGCCGCTGGCGATCCTGGCCCTGCCCGTGCTGCTCATCCTCGGGTTCAAGGCGCGCCGCCGCGGCCGCCGGCGCACCGCCCCCGTGGTGGTCGACCGGGTCAGCGGCGGGTGGCGCGAGGTCGTCGACGCGGCCACGGACCTCGGCGCGGGCGTGCCCCGCGGGGCGACCCGCCGGGAAGGGGCCCGGCTGCTGGCCGACCAGGTCCCCAGCGCGGCGACGCCCGCGACGGCGACGCTCGCGCACCGCGCGGACGCGACTGTGTTCGGGGCCGGCGAGCCCACGGAGCAGGACGTCGAGGAGTACTGGAGCGAGGTCGACTCGCTGGTCGGGTCGATGCGCGCGGGCCTGCCGTGGCGCAAGCGCGTCGCCGCCCGGCTCTCGCTGCGCTCCGTGCGCGGCGCGGACGCCCCACCGGTGCGCGCCGTCGTGCGCGGCGGGGCGGCCGCCGTGCCGGCCGCGATCGGACGAGGGGCGCGCGCGGCCTGGCGCGCGCTCGCCGACACCACGACCCGGGGGCGGCGCGACCGCCGGACCCGGCGGCAGGAGGACCGATGACGACGACGTGCACCGCGTGCGGCGCCTCGCAGCAGTCCGGCGCGTTCTGCGCCGTCTGCGGGACGCCGACCGTGGCCTCCGCCTACCAGGCCCCGGAGGACGTGCGGGCCCGGCTCGAGGTCACGACCGAGCCGGAGATGCGGGAGAGCACCCGGCGCGCGTCCGCGGAGATGCTGCGGGCCGCCTCCGCGGCGTCCCGGCCCGGTGACGAGTCGCAGCCGCCGCTCGCGGGCGTCGGTCGCCGCGCGGCCGCGTACGTGCTGGACGTCGTGACCCTCTCGGTCCTCGCCGGCATCGTCGGCGGTGTCGTGGCGGTCGCCACGGGGGTGCCCGACGCGATGGCGGGCGCCGCCGAGGCCACGACCGCGATGGGTGCGCAGGCGGCCGCGGCGGAGGTGGTGGCCGCCCTGCTGCCCGTCTACGGGGTGGTGGGCCTCGTCAGCCTGCTCGGCTGGGTCGGCCTCGCCGCCTGGGAGGGCACCACGGGCCGCACGGTGGGCAACAGCCTGCTCGGCATCCGCACGGTCGCCGCTGACGGCGGTGGACCGGTGGGCGTCGGCCGCGACCTGCTGCGCTGGCTCGTGCTCGCCGCGTGCGGGGTGCTGCCGCTCGTGGGCACGGTGCTCGTGCTGGTCTCGCCCACGTTCGACTCCTCGGGCCGCCGGCAGGGCTGGCACGACAAGGCCGCCCGCAGCGTGGTGCGCGACGTGCGCGGCGTGGCCCCGCGCAGCTTCGCCCCCGCGTCCGGCGTCTCCGGGGTGCCGTCGCCGCACGTCCCCGGGGCCCCGCCGGCCACCGTCGTGGGCGGGGGCGCCCCCGACGCCGACCCGTGGGCGTTCCCCGCCGGCGGGCGCGAGCAGGGCGGCATCATCACGGGCATCCCCGGCTCCGGCCCGGCCGCCGCGGCGCAGCCGGCCCAGGCCCCCCAGGCACCGGCCGAGGACCCCGCGACGCCCTCGCTCGCCGACACCCGGCTCGGCACGGTGACCGCGCCGGCCGCGGGGACCTCGACCGCGCAGCCCGCCCCGCAGAGCCCGCCCTCGCCCGAGCCGCCGTCGCAGGCGCCGGCCGTGCCCGCGCCGGTCGTGCCCGCGGCGCCGCCCGCCCCGGCCCCGTCGCCCGTCGCGCCCGCGGACGCCGTCCTCGGCGGCGCCGCCGCCCCGGGCGCCGACGAGCTCGAGGACCTCGAGGCCACCCGGTTCAGCGTGTCCTCGCGGCGCAGCACCGGCGACGGCACCGCGCCCCCGCGGATCGTCGTCGAGGTCGACGCCGGGCACCGCGTCACGGTGGCGTCCCGCACGCTGGTGGGCCGCAACCCGCAGCAGGACGACGGCGCGCCCGCGGTGCTGCTGCGCGTCGACGACCCGAGCCGGTCGGTGTCCAAGACGCACCTGGAGCTCGCGCCGTCGCCCGACGGGCTGCGGGTCACGGACCTCGGCAGCACCAACGGCAGCGCCGTCATCACGCCCGGGGGAGCGGTGCAGGAGCTCGTCGCGGGGTCGCCGGTGACGGTCACGGCCGGCTGGGTGGTCCAGGCGGGCGCGCGCCGCCTCACGGTGGTCGGGCAGGACGCGGGCGCATGAGCGTCCCGGTCGCCCTCGGGCTGCTCTGGGGCGCGACGACGCACCAGGGCGCGCGCCGCAAGCTCAACGAGGACTCGTACCTGGCAGGCGGGCCCGTCTTCTTCGTCGCGGACGGCATGGGCGGGCACGACGCCGGCGAGGTCGCCAGCGCCTCCGCCGTCGCGGCGCTGCGCCCGCTGGTCGGCTCCGAGGTCGTCGGCGTCGACGACGTGCGGTGCCGGGTGCGCCTGGCGCACGACACCGTCCGCGCCATCGAGACCAGCCCCGGCCGCGGCGCCGGGACGACGCTCACCGGCGTCGCCCTCACCCACCAGGGCGGCGAGCCGTACTGGCTGGTCGTGAACCTCGGCGACTCGCGCACCTACCGGCTGGCCGACGGCGAGCTGGAGCAGGTGAGCGTCGACCACTCGGAGGTGCAGGAGATGGTCGACGCCGGTGCCCTCACGCGCGAGGAGGCGGCGACGCACCCGCGCCGGCACGTCGTGACCCGGGCCCTCGGGGCGCCCGAGGACCCGGAGGCGGACTTCTGGTTCCTGCCCGTGCACGCCGGCGACCGGCTGCTGGTGTGCTCGGACGGGCTGACGACCGAGGTGGGGGACCCGCGCATCGCGCAGATCCTCCTCGTCGAGCCGGACCCGCAGGTCGCGGCGGACCGCCTGGTCCGCGAGGCCCTGGCGGCGGGGGGCCGGGATAACATCACCGTCATCGTGGTGGACGCCACGGGGCTGACGGACGCCCTGGAGCGCACGGCACCCCGGGACGGGCGGCCGGACCACGAGGACGACGAGGACACGGTGCCCCGGCGGTCGCCGTGGAAGGGGGCCCTGACGTGACGGTGCGCTATGTGATCGGACCCGCGTACGCGGTGGTGCGCGGCGGCGCCGTCGTCGTGCTGCCGGAGAAGGTCAGTCCCGAGCTCGTCGACGAGCTGTGGACCGTGCTCGGGGAGCGGGCCGGTGTCGTGCCGGTGCTGGAGGTCCTCACCGGAGCCTTCGGCGCGAGCCTCGCGTCGCTGCCGCCGTTCGCGATGGCCGTGGCGGAGGGACGCCGCGTGCAGGTCGCGGCCCGCGGTGCCACGTCGGTGACGGTGGCGCGCGCGGACGGCTGGGACCACGTGTCCGGCGAGGGGGTCACCACCTGGGCCGAGCGCACGTTCGAGGACGTCGTCGACCTGGCCGTCCAGGTCGGGGTGGCGGAGCCGGCGGACGAGCTCGTGGACGCCCGCGCGCTGCCGCTCGACGCCGGGGTGGTGCTCGTCGCGTCCGTCGGCGCGCGGCTCACCGAGGACGCCGCGCCGGCCGCGCGTGCCGAGCGCCCGGCGCCCGCCCCCGAGCCGTGGATGCTCCCCGAGCCGGAGGACCACGAGGAGGACGCCACGGCGGACCCGCTGCCGCCCGCGCCCGCTCCGGAAGCTCCCGAGCAGCCGCCCGCCGCCCGCGAACCGGCGTCCGCCTTCGAGGCGACGATCGCCCCGGAGGCGACCATCGCGCCCGAGGCCACGCTGGCCCCCGCCCTGACGATCACCGGCGACGACGTGCCGCGCGGGGACGCCGGCGGCGTCGCCGCGCCGGGACCGGCCCTGGCACCGGCCCCCGGGGCGGGCTCCGCGGCGGTGCCGGTGTTCGACGCCCCCGGTGCGGCGGACGTCGACCCGCCGGTCGAGGAGACCACCGGGTTCGGCCACCTGTGGGGCTCCACCGTGCACCGCGCGGTGGAGGCGGCCGCGGTGCGCCCGCCCGAGGAGGACGACGAGGCGCCAGACCCGGCACCTCCGGCCCCCTCGACGGCGTCCCCCGCGTCCGCGCCGCTGCCGGACGCGGTGCCCGCCCCGGTGCCCGCCCCGCCCGCCGCCCCGGTGGACGATGAGCCCGCCACCTCCCGGGAGACCGGCGTCCTGCCGGCCGCCGACCTGCCCGGGCCCGCGGGGGAGGACGAGGTCGAGGGCAGCACGGTGATGTCGTCGGCGATCGCCGACCTGCGCGCCGCGGCGGCCACGCCGGCCGCCGAGGGCGCGGCGCCGCCCCCGCCCGGCCCCGCCTTCGCGCCGTCCGCGCTGCCCGGCAGGCCGACCATCCTGGCGCGCTCCTGCACCGCGGGGCACCCGAACCCGCCCCAGCGCGACGACTGCGCGACCTGCGGGCAGTCGCTCGTGGGCGAGGCGCGGCAGGTGCCCCGCCCGGTGCTCGGCGTCATGGCCGTCTCCGGCGGCCCCCGCGTCACGCTCGACCGCCCCGTCGTCGTCGGGCGCCGCCCCCGCTCCACGCGGGCCGGCGGTGACGACCTGCCCCGCCTCGTGACGGTGCCCAGCCCGCAGCAGGACATCTCCCGCTCCCACGTCGAGGTGCGCCTCGAGGGCTGGCACGTGCTGGTGAGCGACATGAGCACCACGAACGGCACCACCCTGCTGCGCGCGGGCCAGCCTCCGCTGCGCCTGCACCCGGGGGAGCCGGTGCTCGTCGTCGCGCAGGACGTCGTCGACCTCGGCGACGGCGTGACCCTCACCTTCGAAGGGATCCTCTGACCCCATGAGCCGCAAGCGTCCGCCGTCGCCCCCTCCGGAGATCGCCGGGTTCGAGTACGTCTCGATCATCGGCTCGGGAGGCTTCTCCGACGTCTTCCTCTACCAGCAGCGCCGCCCCCGCCGCCGCGTGGCGGTCAAGGTCCTGCTGCACGAGTGGACCAACGAGGGCCAGCGCGAGGCCTTCGACGCCGAGGCCGACCTCATGGCGACCCTCTCGACCCACCCGTCGATCGTCACCATGTACGAGGCGGACGTCTCGGCCGACGGGCGCCCCTACCTCGCGATGGAGTTCTGCTCGCGCCCCAACCTGGGTGCGCGGTACCGCAGCGAGCGGCTCAGCGTGCCCGACGTGCTGCGCATCGCCGTGCAGATCGCGGGCGCCGTTGAGACGGCGCACCGGGCCGGCATCCTGCACCGCGACATCAAGCCCGCGAACATCCTCGTCACCGAGTACGGGCACCCCGCGCTGACGGACTTCGGCATCTCGTCGACGCTGGACGACGCGGGCCGCGCGGAGGGCATGTCGATCCCGTGGTCCCCGCCGGAGTCGTTCGCGGAGCCGCCGCGCACCAGCGTGGGCACGGACGTGTGGGGGCTCGCCGCCACGACGTACTCGCTGCTCGCCTCGCGCACGCCCTTCGAGGTGCCGGGCGGCGCCAACTCGAGCGCCGACCTGGTGGCCCGCATCGAGTCCGCGTCGCTGCAGCCCACGGGCCGCAGCGACGTGCCGGCCTCCCTCGAGCGGGTGCTCGGCACGGCGATGGCCAAGAACCCGCAGGCCCGGTACGCCACCGCGCTGGACTTCGCCCGCGCGCTCCAGGCCGTGCAGACGGAGCTGTCGTTCGCGGTCACGCCCATCGACCTGCTGGACGACCGCGGCCAGGTGCGCGACGACGCGCCGGAGGCGCCGGACGAGGACGAGGTCGGCACGCGCCTGCGCGAGGTCGTGTCCGTCGACCCGCGCGGTCCCGCCGCCGGGACGCTCGCGCCCGTGGCGCCGCCGGCCCCCGCGCCCGCGCGGCCCTGGGGCTCGCCCGCCCCCACGGCGGAGGCCGGGACGACGGGCGCGGGCGCCCGCCCCGCGGCCGTGCTCGCGGACGACCTGGGCGACACGGTGCACCGCTCGATGAGCACCGCGGCCCCGCCCGCGCCCGCCGCCGAGCCGCAGGCGGAGCCGGCGCCGGCCCCCGCCCCGCGGCGCGGCCTCGTGGCGGGGCTGGTGGCCGGGCTCGTGGTGCTGCTCGGCGTCCTGGCGGTGGTGCTCTGGCCCGACGGCTCGGACGCCCCGGCGGACGACGACCCGGTCAGCCCCTCGGCCACCGGCGCGGTCGACGCGGGGGCACCGCCCGCGGACAACCTCAGCGGGCTCGTGCCGTCGGTCACGGAGCTCGAGGGCGAGGCGCAGGGCGACGAGGTGGTCTTCACCTGGACCAACCCGGACCCGGTCGAGGGCGACACGTACGGCTGGCGCACGGCCGAGCGCCTCGAGGACGTCGCGTACACGCAGGTCGACTCCACCACCGTCACGGTGGACCGCACCGAGGGCGAGGAGACCTGCATCGAGGTCGTCATCGTCCGCTCGGGCGCCTTCTCGGTCGACCCGAAGGGGGTGTGCGTCGGATGAGCGACCTGGCCATGGAGTTCGCGGGGGAGTGGTTCCGGGCCGACCCCGAGGGCGTCTTCGAGATCGGGCGCGAGGGGGACCTCGCCCTCGACGACAACCCGTACCTGCACCGGCGCTTCCTCCAGGTGACGCACAGCGCGGGGCTGTGGTGGCTGGGCAACGTGGGCAACCGCCTGTCGGCCACCGTGTGCGACGCGGCCGGCGGCGTGCAGTCCTGGCTCTCGCCCGGCACGTCCCTGCCGATCGTCTTCCCGTCGACGTCGATCGTCTTCACCGCCGGCCCGACGACGTACGAGGTCCTGGCCCGGCTCAGCCCCGCCCCGTACGCGGAGATCCGCACGGAGGACCCGGAGGGCGGCGCCACCACGATCGGGATGATCCCGTTCACGGTGAGCCAGCGGCAGCTCATCGTCTCCCTGTGCGAGCCGATGCTGCGCCGCGACGGCACGGGGCTGTCGGAGATCCCGTCGTCCGCCGAGGCGGCCGCGCGCCTCGGGTGGACGTCCACGCGGTTCAACCGCAAGCTCGACAACGTGTGCGAGAAGCTCGACCGCGTGGGCGTGAAGGGCCTGCGCGGCGGTTCCGGCACGCTCGCGACCAACCGGCGCGCGCGGCTGGTGGAGTACGCCGTCGCGTCCCGGCTCGTCACCGCGGACGACCTGCCGCTGCTCGACGTCGCCGACGACGAGGGGAGGGACGGCGAATGACCCGCCCCACCCGGCCGGAGCCGTGGCAGCTGGTCGTCGTGGTCGCCGTCGGCGCCGCGGCGATCGCCTTCGTGATCCTCATGACGGCCGGTGCGCTGAGCGACGGCGTGGGCACGGGCGACCCGCTCGACTACTGGCGGGCGATCGGCCGCGAGCTCACCGACGTCGGCAACTGGCGCATCATCGGCCTGAGCGCGCTGGCGGGGGCCGCCGTGACGGCGCTCGTCCTCGCAGTGACGCGCCGGCGGCGCTGAGCCTGCCCCGCACCACGAGACCTGACCCGACCGACCGAACGACCCGAGGAGAGCGATGCGCGTCAAGGTGACGCTCCGGCGCCCCGACACCACGCAGGACGACGTCGTCATCACCGCGGACGCGGGGGCGACCATCGGCGAGGTGGCGTCGACCCTGGCGCGCGTCGACCCGCGCGGGTCGGGCGTCGGCGGCGGCCGGCGGACCATCGAGGCGCGGCTGCCCGGCCAGGACCGGCCGACCCGGCTGCCGGCGGACGCCGCCCTCGGTGAGGCGTGGATCGGCTCGGGCGCGGAGGTGGCCCTCGTCGAGCTCGACCGCCCGGGCTTCGACTACCAGACCTCCCGGGACGTGCGCGCCACCCTGCGGTTCGCCGACGGCAGCGCGATCGACCTGCCCGAGGGCAGCTGGACGCTCGGGCGCGCCCCGGGCTGCGACGTCGTCCTGAGCGACGCCCTCGTGTCGAAGCAGCACCTGCGCCTCGACGTCTCGGACGTCGTCGACGTCGTGGACCTGGGCTCGGCCAACGGCCTGCTGGTGGACGGCGCCCACGTGCAGCGGCTGCGCGTGGAGGGGAGCCAGCGGGTCACCGTGGGCGACACGGTGATGACGATCGAGCGGCGTCGCCCCCAGACCCTCTCGGGCGTCGCGCCGAAGGCGGGACCGGTGCCGTTCACCCGGTCGCCGCGGGTCGAGGCGCGCTACAAGGGCGAGGAGTTCGACTCGCCGGAGGTGCCGAGCGAGACCGAGCCGCAGCCGTTCCCGCTGCTGGCCATGCTGGCGCCCGTGCTCATGGGCGGGTTCATGCTCGCCATGGGGCGAGGGCTGATCTCCCTGGTGTTCATCGCGCTGTCGCCGATCATGCTGGCCGGCAACTACCTCACCCGGAACCGGCAGACCAAGAAGCGCAAGGAGCGCGACATCGCCCGGTTCGAGGAGCGCCTCGACGCGCTGCGCGACGCGCTCGCCGGCGAGGAGGAGACGGAGCGCTCGGTGCGGCTGCGCGAGGCGCCGGCCACGCAGCACGTCTTCGCCGAGGCGATGCGGCACGGTCCGATGCTGTGGACGCGCCGTCCGGAGCACTGGAGCTTCCTCAACGTGCGCTTCGGCATCGGCACGATGCCGTCGCGCAACACGGTGAAGGACACGGCCAAGGGCGCGCTCATCAAGGAGTACCAGGAGCGTCTGGACGCCGTCGTCGACCGGCACGCGACCGTGTCGGGCGTGCCCGTGGTGGAGAACCTCTACGACGCCGGCGCGCTCGGCTTCGCCGGCCCGCCCGCCGCGGTGGCCGGCAGCCTCAACGCCGTGCTGCTGCAGCTCACGGGGCTGCACTCCCCGTCGGAGCTGGTGGTCACCGGCATGGTGAGCCCGGTGTGGACCCGGCACCTGCAGTGGCTCACGTGGATCCCGCACACCTCCTCGCCGCAGAGCCCGGTCGAGGGGCACCACCTCGCGGACTCGGCCAGCGGCGCGGCCCGCCTCGTCGCGGAGCTCGAGGAGCTGGTGACCACCCGGCTGCGGGCGGCCCGCGGCGGCGCGCAGCGGCGTGGCGCCATCGACGAGGACGACGCCGCCCTCGAGCGGGGCGCCGAGGTGGGCGGCAAGAAGGCCGAGGCCGGCACGAAGTCGCCCGTCCCCGCCGTCGTCGTCGTGATCTCCGACGACATCGACGTGGAGCGGGCCCGCCTGGTGCAGCTCGCCGAGCAGGGGCCGGACGCGGGTGTCTACCCGCTGTGGATCTCGGCGGACACGGCGTACCTGCCGGCCGCCTGCCGGACCTTCGTCGACCTCGGCGAGCACGGCCCCCGCGTGGGCATGGTGCGCCTGGGGCGCTGGGTCGACGACGTCGAGCTCGAGGAGGTCGACGCCACCACGGCGCTCGACTACGGGCGCCGGCTCGCCCCCGTGTTCGACGCCGGGGCGATCGTGGCGGACTCGTCCGACCTGCCGCGCTCGGTGACCATGCCCGCGCTGCTCGGCCACGACCTGTTCGAGGACGCGAACGCGGTGCTGGAGCGTTGGCGGCAGAACCTGTCGGTCTACGACCGCACCCAGGCCGTGCCCCGCAAGCGTGCCGGCACCCTGCGCGCCATCGTCGGCTCCGCCGGCCTGGACGCCCAGCACCTCGACCTGCGCTCGCAGGGCCCGCACGCCCTGGTGGGCGGCACCACGGGTGCCGGCAAGTCGGAGTTCCTCCAGGCCTGGGTGCTCGCGATGGCGGCGGAGTACAGCCCGGACCGCGTGACGTTCCTGTTCGTGGACTACAAGGGCGGGTCGGCGTTCGCGGACTGCGTGCAGCTGCCGCACTGCGTGGGTCTGGTCACCGACCTGTCGCAGCACCTCGTGCTGCGGGCGCTCACCTCGCTGCGCGCCGAGCTGCACCACCGCGAGCACCTGTTCAACCGCAAGAAGGTCAAGGACCTGCTCGAGCTCGAGAAGCGGGGCGACCCCGAGACGCCGCCGGCCCTCGTCATCGTCATCGACGAGTTCGCGGCCCTGGTGGGCGACGTGCCGGAGTTCGTCGACGGGGTCGTGGACGTCGCCCAGCGTGGCCGGTCGCTCGGCATCCACCTGATCATGGCCACGCAGCGCCCGGCGGGCGTCATCAAGGACAACCTGCGGGCGAACACGAACCTGCGCGTCGCGCTGCGCATGGCCGACGAGTCCGACTCCAGCGACGTCGTCGACATCAAGGACGCCGCGCACATCGACCCGGCCATTCCCGGGCGCGGCGTGGTGAAGACCGGGCCGGGCCGCCTGCAGGCGTTCCAGTCCGGGTACGCGGGCGCGTGGAGCACCCGTGACCCGGAGCGTGCCGCGATCGAGGTCGCCGGCCTGCACTTCGGCCGCGAGGAGCGGTGGGAGGAGCCCGCCGACCCGGCGGCGTCCGTCGAGGAGGACGTGGACCTCGGCCCCAACGACCAGCAGCGGCTGGTCGCGCGGGTCGGCGAGGCGTTCGCGGCCGCGCGCCTGCCCGCGCCGCGCCGTCCCTGGCTGGACTCGATGGCCGACGCGTACGACCTCACGCGCCTGCACCAGCGCACCGACACCGAGCTGCTGCTCGGCGTCGCCGACATCCCGGAGCAGCAGGCCCAGCGCCCGGTGTACTTCGTGCCGGACGTCGACGGCCACCTGGGCGTGTACGGCACGGGCGGCGCCGGCAAGAGCACGGCCCTGCGCACGCTCGCGGCGGCGGCGGGCATCACGCCCCGCGGCGGCCCCGTGCACGTGTACGGCCTGGACTTCGCGGCCGGGGCGCTGCGGATGCTGTCCTCCCTGCCGCACGTGGGGACGATCGCACGTGGGGACGACGTCGAGCGCGTCGTCGGGCTGATGCGGATGCTGCGGGGCGAGCTGCAGCGCCGCGGGGAGGCCTTCGCCGCGGTGTCGGCGTCGAGCGTCACCGAGTACCGGCAGCTGTCCGGACGCCCGGACGTGCCCCGCATCCTGCTGCTGGTCGATGGGTTCCCCGGCTTCCGGGACGACTTCGAGGTGGGCGCGGGCCGGGCCGAGTGGTTCGACGTCTTCCGCGACATCCTCAACGACGGGCGGGCCCTCGGCATGCACGTCGTGTTCACCGCCGACCGCTCGGGCGCGGTGCCCACCTACGTGCGCTCGATGGTGCAGCGCAACCTGCTGCTGCGCATGACCGACGACGGCTACCTGGCGTTCAACGCGCCCCGCGACGTGATCACGTCGGACTCGCCCAACGGCCGCGCGCTCATCGACGGGCTCGAGGTCCAGGTCGCGGTCATCGGCGGGACGACGTCCGTGTCCGCGCAGGCGGCGGCGACGGAGAAGCTGGGCCAGTCGATGCTGTCGGCGGGCGTGCGCCCGGCGCCCGAGGTGCGGGTGCTGCCCACCGAGTACGGGGCGGGCGAGCTGCCGCCGCAGGTGGACGGCCAGCCCGTGCTCGGCCTCGACGGCATCACCCTCGGGCCGGTGCCGTTCGAGCCCACCGGCACGATGGTCGTCGCCGGCCCGCCCGGGTCCGGGCGCAGCAACGCGCTCGTCGCGATCGCCCGCGCCGTGCTCCGGGCGAACCCCGACGCGCGGATGTACCTGTTCGCGCAGGGCCGCTCGGCGATCGCCGACAAGCTGCCGTGGACCGAGGTCGCCACAGGCGTGGAGAAGGTCAAGGCGCTCGCCACCGACCTGCTCGCCGCCGTCCAGGACGAGGACGTCGACCCCGGCATCGTCGTGCTGATCGAGGGCATCAACGAGTACCTGCAGTCGCCGGCGGACAAGCCGATCCAGGACCTCACCAAGGCGATCCGCAGCAGCGACCACCTGCTGGTGGCCGAGGCGGAGACCTCCGGCTGGTCGGCCACCTGGCCGCTGCTCGGCGAGGTGAAGAACGGGCGCCGGGGCCTCATCCTGCAGCCGGAGAACCTCGACGGCGACACGATCCTCAAGACGTCGCTGCCGCGCTCCGCCAAGGGGGAGTTCCCTGTCGGTCGCGGGGCCTGGATCGCGCGGGGCAAGCAGACGAGGGTGCAGCTGCCGCTGGTCCTCGACGACTGAGTGCCCGTGCGCGCTCCTCGCACGAACGTCGTTCGGGCGTCCTACGGGGTCGCAGAGACCGGGATCCGCGGGGAGGTCACGGGGGCGCCGTCAACGGTCGGCGCCCGGTTCGTCGCGGGCCGCGTTCCGGCGGGTGCGGCGCACCATGGCGAGACCCGCCCAGACCGAGATCGCCACGACGACCACGGCGAAGGTGACCCAACGTCCCGAACATCCCGTCGGCGGAGCCGTTCGCGCTGCTGTTCGACGAGATCCTCGACTCGATCCGGTTCCTGGAGCGGGACACGTCGGACGGCGCTCCGGACGACGTCGGGCCCACGGACTGAGGCTGCCCGTCAGCGGTTGTGCTGGTTGATCCTCAGCACCATGAGCGTCGACACGAGGGCGACCGTGAGCACCATGAGCACGATCGCCGTGACCCAACCACCGACCGTCGCGAACGCGTCGGGCGCGGTCGCGGAGAGGACCCCGGCGGCGGCGGCGACCACGACGACGATCGCCAGTCCCACGCCGAGGGGCCGACCGGCGGCCCGGGTGCGGGCGTCCGCGGCCGCTGCGGCCTGCGGGTCGTCGTTGCTGTCGTTGTCGCTCATGGTCCTGGGCTCCTTGGATGGGGGCGGGCCGGGATGACCCTAGCCCGGGGCAAGGGCGCGGCACGGAACGGCGTACCGCGGTCCCGTGCGGCCCTACCGTGTGCGGTCGGTCCACCAGCCGATGCTTGGGGAGGAACTCATGGGGGACGTCGTCGTCGGTGATCGCGGGAGCACCACGCGGAGAACGACTCCGCCGCGGCCGTGGGCGCGCACCCTGCGCCCGCTCGGGTACCTCCTGATCGGGCTGGTGTGGCTCGCGATCTGGGCCCTCGTCGTCGCGCTGGCGTGGGGCATCCTCGTCTGCGGCGTCGTCTCCGGGGAGCTGACCATGGCCGAGTTCACGGAACCCGCGACCTCGTCCGTGGGCGGGTTCATCGGGATGGTGCTCCTCGCGGCGCCCTTGGTCGCCGCCGTCGCCGGCCCGGTCCTGCTGTGGTGGATCCCGTGCTGCATCTGGCCGTTGGCCACGCTGTCGGCCGTCTACGTGGTGCGGTCGTTGCGTCCCTCCTACGGCCGCGAGAAGCTCTCGTTCACGGCCTACGGGGCGCGAGGAAGCAGCCTCGGGCCGCCGACGACGTCGAACGTCGCGCTGTCGCTGCAGCCGGTCCGTGGCTCGGCACTGACGCGGTTCCTCATGCGGTTCTACGCCGCCGGCTGGCAGCCCCGGGGTCGAGCGTTCCTCCCGATGCTGCTGGCGGGTGTCGGCTGGCTGCTGCTTTACCCGGCGATCGCGGTCGACGTCTCCCGGACGACGAACGTCGTGTGCGGGGTCGTCGGCCTCTCCCTCGTCGTGCTGTCGCTCGCGTGGACGGTGGTCGCCCAGTGGCGGGGTGCGCCGACGGCTGACCGTCGTGGGCGTTCCGGCCGTGGGCGGTGACCCGGATCGATCGTCGGGGCGGCCGACATGGGGAGGCCTCCCCATCGACCGCTGCTCGGGGCGCCCGCTAGGGTCGTCACCGGACGACGGATCGGCCGCTAGGGGGCCGGCCGACCATTGATGAGTCGAGGAGCTTCTCATGGCGAACATGAACGTCACGTACGACGAGCTGCGGTCGCAGGCGGGTCAGCTGCGTAACGGTCAGCAGCAGCTGACGGACATCCTGCACAACCTGCAGACGCAGGTGAACAACCTGGTGTCGTCGGGCTTCGTGACCGATCAGGCGTCGGGTGCGTTCCAGACGTCGTACGAGGAGTTCACGACGGGTACGACGCAGGCCATCGAGGGTCTGGAGGGTATGGCGTCGTTCCTGGAGCAGGCGGCGCAGACGCTGTCGGACGCGGACTCGCAGCTGGCGCAGGGTATCCGCGGCTGATTCAGCCCGGTCCCGGCAGGGTCGAGGGGCGGTCCGGGTCTTCCGGGCCGCCTCTCGACGTCTGCGGTCGAGGGGCGGGCGAGGTGCCGTACGACGGGCCCGCCGGGATGGGCAGTCCTCCCCATCGACCGGCGTCGTCGCCCTCGGCTACGGTGCTGCCCGGCGGCGAGACGACGAGCTGCGTGACGACGAGGGGGAGCTGTGGCCGGGTACGACCTGTCCATCGACATGGAAGAGTTGCGCACTCTTGCCGAGGACCTGAAGACGATCAAGGAAGAGTTCGAGGGTGCGGACGACCGTGCCGAGGACGCCGCGAACGCGACCGGCCACGACGACCTCCGCGACAAGGTCAACGACTTCGCGGACAAGTGGCGCATCAAGCGCGAGGAGATGACCGAGAACGTCGTCAAGCTCCAGGGCATCATCCAGCAGATCGTCGACACGTTCTCGGAGATCGACACGGAGTTGGCCAAGGCACTCGAAGACGCCGCCGAGAAGGCGAAGTAGGGGGAACGACGGTCATGGCCGACACTCAGTGGCAGAAGCTCGACGGGGACGCCGACCTCGTACGGACCAAGGGCAAGAAGTACCAGGACATCGCCGACGCCATCGCGCGGGCCACCGCCACGCTCGACAAGATCGTCGAGGACGCCAGCACCACCGCGAAGTCGATGGACGAGACGAAGACCCTGGCGTCCGACGTCAAGGAGGACATCGCCAAGGCGACGGAGCGCTACCGGTACACGGGTGACGCGCTCGTCACGTACGCGTCGGCCCTCGACACGGCGATCTCCGAGTCGGAGACCGCGGCGACCCAGATCGCGACCATCGAGGAGGACCTGGCCTCCGCGCGCACGACGGCGCACCACGCGCAGCAGGACGTCGACGACCTGCCGAGCGACGCACCACAGGGGGACCTCGACGGCGCCAACAGCGCGGTGACGACGGCGAACTCCCGGGTGACGAGCCTTGAGGGCGACCTCAGCTTCTGGCAGGGCCGCTGGAACGACGCCCACGGTGACAAGAACACCGCCGCGACCACGGCGAGGAACAAGATCGACGAGGTCGTGACCGGGGACAAGGTGCACGGGCTCGAGGACGGCTTCTGGGACAAGGCCGGCGAGGTCTGGGACAGCATCTACAAGGTCGTCAAGGTCATCTGCGATGTCGCCGGCATCCTGGCCATCTTCCTCTCCTGGGTGCCGATCCTCGGTCAGGTCCTGCTCGTGCTGGCGGCGGTCGGTGCGGTCCTCGCCGTCGTGGACGCCGTGTTCAAGGCAGCCAGGGGCAAGGGCTCCTGGTGGGGCGTCCTGGGTGCCGCGGGCATGGCTGCGCTCACGCTCTTCGGTGGCAAGGCCATCAGCGTCGTCGCGAAGTACGCCAAGGCGCGCATGGTCGTCCAGACGGCCTCTCGAATGTCGCCCCAGAACGCCAAGAGCGTCTTCGGCGCGGCGACGCTCAAGAGCACGCGCAAGATCTTCGCGCAGACCAACGGCCAGCGGGTCACGGAGGTCCTCAAGTCGCCGTTCATCCGGTCGGCCGGCGACAAGCAGATCGCGGGCCTGTTCAAGAGCGGCAACATCGGGCAGGGGCTGTCGAAGATGTTTCCGAACCCCTTCACCGCGTCGGGGATGCGGACGATCTTCGGCAACGACGACGTGACCGACATGATGTCGGTGATGGGCAAGATCGACAGCCGGCTCCCGGGGTCGATCGGCACCATCCACTTCGACAACGTCAGCTCCGTGACGTCGTCGATCGCCACCGTCGGCGGCTACGGCATCACCACGTTCAACGGGATGCGGAACGGCATCTCGTTCGCCAACGAGATGGGTGTCGGGGACTTCGGCGACGCGGTGACCCCCGGGGTCAGCCTCGGCACCTCCGGGATGGGCGGCCCCTACGGCAGCATCATCGGCAACGGCATCAGCCTTGCCGGCGGGGTCCCCAACCCCGGCTGACGTGCGGGACCCGGGACCGGCCCACCTAGGATGGGACGCTGTTCTCAGCAACGACCAAGGAGACCGAGCACGTGACACGCAGGGTGGCCGGGTACGAGCTGGGCCTCGACGAGGGGTGGGTCCTCGTGCCCGACGGGCTGGAGGACGTCGACGCCTGGGCGCGCGAGGTCGCGGTCGCGCTCGTCCCGCCGGGGGCGGCCCAGGCCGAGGCGGAGGCCGAGCGCGCCGTGCCCGCTCTCGACGGCGCGGGCGATGCGGCAGGCGACCCGGTGGAGTCGCTCGCGGGCCGGATCGCCGACGTGGCCCGGTCGGCGTCGGACAGCGGGATCGACGCTCTCGCCGTGGCGTTCCTGGTCCGACGGCCGGCGCTGGGCGACGTCGACGCCATGCTGACCGTGGTGGCGCAGTCCGGGCTCACCGCGGAGGAGTTCGCCGCCGACCTCGAGCGCCTGGTCGCGGCGTCGGACGACCCGCCGCACGTGTACGCCCAGGCGATCGACGCGACGGTCGCGGCGGGCGAGGTCCGCGGCGCACACCTGATGATCGGGCACCTCGACCCCGACCTCGGCGACGGCGTCGCGCACCTGGAGGAGCGGGTGGCGCTCGGGGTCTTCCCGCCCGGCAGCCCGGACATGCTCGAGGTGACCGTGATCTCGAACGGCGTCTCGGTCTTCGACGACATGCCGCAGGAGGTCGTCGACCTTCTCGGTGGCCTGACGGTGGAGCTGGAGACGAAGGCATGACGCGCAGCGTGAGGTTCCGCGAGGGGCAGATGCGGATCGTCCTCCCGGGGACGTGGGCCAACATCCCGCTGGACGACGAGGAGACCGCGGTCGAGCACGTCCGCCGGCTGGTCCGCCGTCAGGTCGGCAAGGCCGACCGGCTGGCTCGCGCCCGCCGGGAGGCGACCCAAGAGGTCGTGGGGAACGTGCGGGCCGCGATGGCCGCCGGTGTCCACACGTACCTGGTGTCCCTCGAGCTGTTGCCCGGCGTTCCGTTCCCGGCGGTGATCCTGGCCCTCGACGAGGAGTGGCCCGCGGCGTCGGCGGAGGCACGGGCCGCAGGGGACGTCGCGGAGGCGCTGCGCGCCGGATTCCCGACCGGTGAGGTGGAGCCGCAGCGCAACGGGCCGGTGGCCCGCGTCGTGGAGATGACCCAGGGAAAGACCGACGAGGGCGACACGGTGCTGACCATGCGGCTCGAGTACCACATCCCCTACCCGGACGGCTCGAGGCTCCTGCTGGCACGGGTGAACGTCCCGGGGATCCCGTCGGCCGAGCCTTTCGCCACGTTGTTCGACGAGATCCTCGACTCGCTGACCTTCATGGAGGCGGCCGAGGAGGACCCGACCGCGGTGCGGGTCGGGACGAGCGAGGCGACGCCCGACGGGGCGTCGTCGGAACAGGCCGCGCGTTGACCTCGAGCCCGCAGACGGAACGGACGACGACACGCCCGCCGAGCCCGGTGGCGCGCGCTCTGCGGCCCGTCGGATACCTCCTGGTGGGCCTGGTGTGGACGGCCCTCGCCCTGGTGGTCCTCGGGCTCGGGCCCGGGATCCTCGTGTACCTCGCGGTCGACGGCACGATGGAGCTGGGCGGGATCTGGGCCGACCTGGTGGCGCAACCGTCGGAGATGGTCGCCTTCTGCCTGGTCGTCCCGCTGCTCGTGGTGCTCTGGGGGCCGGGGGTGCTGTGGTACCTGCCGTCCGCGAGCTGGCCGCTGGCGCTGCTGTCCTTCGTGTACGTCGCCCGGTCCCTGAACCCGGCGTACGCGGGAGAGCGGTTGTCCCGCACGACGCGGGTCGGGCGGGGACGGACGATCGGTCTGCCGACCGTCGGCGGGGTCGCGTTGTCGCTCCAACCCGTGCGCGACACCGCGCTCACGCGCTTCCTGATGCGGTTCTACGTGTCGGGCTGGCTGCCTGACGGGCACATGTTCCTGGCGATGCTGCCGGCAGGGGGCGGCTGGTTGCTCGCCGTCGTGGGACTGGCGCGCGACGTCCCGGGTCCGGCCCGGGTGGCCCTCCTGGTCGCGGCGGCGGCGCTCGTCGTGTGGAGCGTCGTCCTGGGGCGGCGCGCCTGGCGGCGCCGGTTCGACGGCGCGACGGCGCCCGCGAGGGCGGGGTCGGTCAGTGACCTGAGCCCGGGCGAGCGTCGGGCGCGGCTCGCCGAGCTGAACTCACGTCGCGAGGCGCGGCAGCGCCGGTCCTCCCGGGGCTGAGCGTCTCAGCTCTTCGCACCGCCGGTGGACGCCGCCCGGAGGGCGCCGATCCGCCGCGCGGTCATGACGGCGCCGACGACGAAGACGGCCACGATCACGACGACGAGGACCGGGACGGGCCCGAGCCCGCCGAGCACCTCGAACCCGGCGAACGCTCCGAGGCACACGAGGATCAGGCAGACGAACATCGCGACGAGGATCGGGGTCTCGATCTTCTTCCTGCGCACGGGGTTCGACCCGTGGGTGGGCGTGGGCATGAGCGCTTCTCCTCGTTCTGCCGGCGACAGTCGTCGTGGGCGACGACGCTCGCACCCTACGTGGTTCGCCGACCGGCCGCGCCGCTTGGGGCAGGCTGTGGCTCGCTCCTGGACGCAGCCCCTCCTCGAGGGCACGCCGCAGACCCCCTGCGCTCGTCCGAGTGGGAGGGAGGCGCTCGTCAAGCCTTGTCGCCGGCCTGGGACCGCCGGACGTCGGCCTCCAGCTCGGCGACCTTCCGCGCCAGGACCGCTGCGGCCGGGCGATGGAGCTGCCGGGGGGACAGGACGAGGCGCCGGGGCGGGTAGCGCTCGCGCTCCGGCCCGCGGGCTACCTCCTGATCGGCGTGGTGTGGTCGGTGATCTGGCTCGTGGCGGTGCTGCTCCTCGTGGGCTCGGTGCCCTATCTCGCCTATGTCGACTCGTCCGACCTCGTGAGCGGCGTCGGAGAGCGGTTCGCCAACCCTGTCGAGGCGATCGCCTTCGTGCTGGTGGCGCTGCCGGTGCTGGCGCTGGCCATCGGGCCGGGCGGCTGGCACGTGCTGACGGCCTCGTGGCCGTTGGCCGTGCTCTCGTTCGTCTACGCCGGGCGCGCGCTCTCCCGGAGCTACGCCGGTGAGAGGCTCTCGTTCACCGCGCGTGCGCCCCGGGGCAGCACGTTCGGGCCGCCGACGGTGAGCGGCGTGGCGTTGTCGCTCCAGCCCGTGCGCTCGACCCCGTTCACCGACCGGGTCCTGCGGTGGTACGTGGCGGGATGGACGTTGGACGGTCGGACGATCCTCGCGATGCTGCCGGCCGGGCTGGCCTGGCCGCTGGCCGTCGCGGCGCTGGTCCCGGGCGTCTCGGGCGCGGCGCACGTGGTCGCGGGGGTGCTCGCGGTCGCCCTGCTCGTCACGTCGGCCGTGCTGGGGCGGCAGGCCTTCCGCCGCCGGTTCGGCCCCGAGGGCGCTGCATCCTCGGCGGGGGAGACGCCGCTCTCCGCACTCTCCGCCGACGAGCGCCGTGCCCGGCGGGCGCGGGTCGAGAAGGAGCGGCGCGCCCGCCTGCGCCGCGGCCGCCGCTGACGACGGCTCGGGCGGATGGGGAGGAGTCCCCATCGACCGCTGCTCGGGGCGCCCGCTAGGGTCGTCACCGGACGACGGATCGGCCGCTAGGGGGCCGGCCGACCATTGATGAGTCGAGGAGCTTCTCATGGCGAACATGAACGTCACGTACGACGAGCTGCGGTCGCAGGCGGGTCAGCTGCGTAACGGTCAGCAGCAGCTGACGGACATCCTGCACAACCTGCAGACGCAGGTGAACAACCTGGTGTCGTCGGGCTTCGTGACCGATCAGGCGTCGGGTGCGTTCCAGACGTCGTACGAGGAGTTCACGACGGGTACGACGCAGGCCATCGAGGGTCTGGAGGGTATGGCGTCGTTCCTGGAGCAGGCGGCGCAGACGCTGTCGGACGCGGACTCGCAGCTGGCGCAGGGTATCCGCGGCTGATTCAGCCCGGTCCAGGCAGGGTCGAGGGGCGGTCCGGGTCTTCCGGGCCGCCCCTCGACGTCTGCCGGCCCGGCGCCGGTCCGTCGTCAGATCCGTCACTCGAACCGGAGGCTGAGATGAACGCCCGCTCCCGTCGCTGGCTCTACACCGCGGTGCTCGTGCTGTTCTTCGCGCTCTCGGCGGTGCGCCTCGCGCGCACGATCCAGCGCGACGGCGTCGAGGACGCCACGCTGTGGATCGCGCTGCTGGTGGTGGCGCTGGTCGTCGTCGTCACGCTCGCGGTGGTCGTGCGCCGCGCGGGGGCGGTGGCCGGCCACGTCGCGCGGCAGCGGCCGGGTGCCGTCGTCGTCCCGGCGTTCACCACGTCGGAGACGCTCGACGAGGCGCGGGCCGCCGGCGCGTCCACGCGGGGGATCGCCCCGATGGGCGGCAGCCCGGCGGCCCTCGCCGTCGTCGGCGACCGGGTCGAGGTGTGGGTGCGTCGCGAGCCGGGCCCGCGCTGGGCGGTGCGGCGGGCGCCGGGCGGGACGACGCAGGTCGGGGCCGTCTACGGCACGCGCGAGACGCCGGCGCTGCGGGTGGCCGACGGCGGTGCGACGGTGACCGTGGTGCCCGCGTACCACCCGCTGCGGGCGGCGGGTGGTCTGGCGCGGGACGACGTGGCGCACGCGGTGCGTGAGGTGTCCTTGGCGCCCTGAGACATCGGCGTGACGGCCAAAACTGGTGTCCGAGGCACCAAAGACCGGTGTGTGAGACAACTCGTTCGCAGCGTGAGACGCTTGTGGCATCCTGGGTAAGGCTGGACCCTGACAGGTGAGGTAAGCCTCACCCGTTCCCAGGAGAATCCTCCTAGAATCGAACGCCACGCATCCCCGATCCGGAAGGCGTACCCCGCAGTGAGCAGCATCCGACCTCTGCGCGTCGCGATCGTCGGCGCAGGCCCCGCCGGCATCTACGCCGCGGACATCCTGTCGAAGACCGACCTCGACGTGAGCATCGACCTCTTCGAGCGCCTGCCCGCGCCGTTCGGTCTCGTCCGCTACGGCGTCGCCCCGGACCACCCGCGCATCAAGCAGATCATCACGGCCCTGCACCGCGTGCTGAGCCGCGGCGACGTCCGGCTGCTGGCCAACGTGGACTACGGCGTCGACCTCAAGCTCGACGACCTGCGCCAGTTCTACGACGCCGTGATCTTCTCCACCGGCGCGATCAAGGACTCCGCGCTGCCGGTGCCCGGCATCGACCTCGAGGGCTCCTACGGCGCCGCCGACTTCGTCTCCTGGTACGACGGCCACCCCGACGTGCCGCGCACCTGGCCGCTCGAGGCCAAGGAGGTCGCCGTGCTCGGCGCCGGGAACGTCGCCCTCGACGTGGCCCGCATCCTCGCCAAGCACGCGGACGACCTGCTGCCCACCGAGATCCCGGCCAACGTCTACGACACCCTCAAGGCGTCGCCCGTCACCGACGTGCACGTCTTCGCCCGCCGCGGCCCCGCCCAGGTGAAGTTCTCGCCGCTCGAGCTCCGCGAGCTCGGCCACGTGCCGGACGTCGACATCGTCGTCTACCCCGAGGACTACGACTTCGACGAGGGCTCGATGGCCGCCGTCGAGTCGTCCAACCAGACGAAGCAGGTCGTCAAGACGCTCACCGACTGGACGCTCGTCGACCCCTCGACGCAGAAGGCGTCGCGTCGCCTGCACCTGCACTTCCTGCACGCCCCGGCGGAGCTCGTGGGTGAGGACGGCAAGGTCGTCGCGCTGCGCACCGAGCGCACCGCCCTCCAGGGCGACGGCACGGTCAAGGGCACCGGCGAGCTCCACGACTGGCCCGTGCAGGCCGTCTACCGCGCGGTCGGCTACTTCGGGTCGCCGCTGCCGGAGATCCCGTTCGACGAGCTCAAGGGCGTCATCTCCAACCGTGAGGGCCGCGTCGTCGACCTCGACGGCGAGCACCTGCCCGGCGTGTACGCCACCGGCTGGATCAAGCGCGGCCCCGTGGGCCTCATCGGGCACACCAAGTCGGACGCGTCGGAGACGATCCGCCACCTCGTGGAGGACGTCACGGGCGTCGGTGACGGCGGCGACGTCGCCACCGGCGACCTCGCTGGCGGGCGCACCGCCACGCAGTCCGACCCGCAGGCCGTGCTCGACTTCCTCGCGGACCGCGGCGTCGACGTCGTCGAGTGGGACGACTTCGTGCTCCTGGACGAGCACGAGAAGGCGCTGGGCGAGCCGCACGGCCGCGAGCGGATCAAGGTCGTGCCGCGCGACGAGATGCTCGACATCGCCAAGGGGCGCGCGTCCTCCTGACGGATTCGGCACGAGGGCCCGGGCGGGAACCGCCCGGGCCCTCGGTGCGTTCACCCCGTGGGATCCTGCCGGCGCACCTGCGCGGGCAGGGCGCACGGAAGGAGACGGCAGAACACATGGGCCACCAGCACTTCAACGGTCTCAAGACGGCGGCGCTCTTCGGCGTCATGTGGGCCGTGGTCCTCGGCCTGTGGGCGCTGTTCTTCCGCGGCAGCGCGGGCATGCTCGTCGTCTTCGTCGGGATCGGGCTGATCACGACCTTCGTCGGCTACTGGAACTCCGACAAGATCGCGATCCGCGCCATGCACGCGTACCCGGTGACGGAGCTCGAGGCCCCGGAGATGTACCGCATCGTCCGGGAGCTCTCCACCGAGGCCCGCCAGCCCATGCCGCGCCTGTTCATCTCGCCCACCCAGGCGCCGAACGCCTTCGCGACCGGGCGCAACCCGAAGAACGCGGCGGTGTGCTGCACCGAGGGCATCCTGCGGCTGCTCGACGAGCGGGAGCTGCGCGGGGTGCTCGGGCACGAGCTCATGCATGTGTACAACCGCGACATCCTCACGTCGTCGGTCGCGTCCGCGATGGCGGGCGTCATCACCTCGCTGGCGCAGTTCTTGCTGATCTTCGGCGGCGGCGACCGGCGCGAGGGCGGCAACCCGCTCGCCGCGCTGGCGATGGCGATCCTCGCGCCGTTCGCGGCGATGCTGATCCAGATGGCCATCTCGCGGACCCGCGAGTACGACGCGGACGAGGACGGCGCCAAGCTCACCGGGGACCCGATGGCCCTCGCGTCGGCGCTGCGCAAGCTGGAGTCGGGCACCGCGAAGGCGCCGCTGCCGCAGACCCGCGAGCTGCAGAACGTCTCTCACCTCATGCTCGCCAACCCGTTCCGCGGTGCCGGCATGGCCAAGCTGTTCGCCACCCACCCGCCGATGGCCGACCGCATCGCGCGCCTGGAGAAGATGGCCGGCGGCACCGGCTTCGGCCCGGGCGGAATCACCCGCTACTGACCCCTCGCCGGTCGCCCTCGGGGGGCGTGCGCGACGCCGGTCTGCCAGGCTGACCTGCGATGACCGCACCCTCGCCGGGCGGCCGGGACGACGCGGCCGGGCCCGGCCCGCGCGAGCGCCCGCCGTCGCCGCACCCGGACGCCGGTCACGCGCGCCTGCGCCGCTGGCAGGCAGCCACCGAGTGGCCCCTCACGGCGATCTCCCTGCTGTTCCTGGTCGCGTACGCGATCCCGATCGCGCGCCCGGAGGTCTCGCCGGACGTCCGGGCCGCCTGCTCCTTCGTGCTCGCGGTGACGTGGGCGCTCTTCGTCCTGGACTACCTGGTGCGTGCCCGGCTGGCCCCGCACCCGTGGCGTTACGTCCGCCGGCACCCGCTCGAGCTCGCCGTGGTCGTGCTGCCCGTGCTGCGCCCGCTGCTGCTGGTCTCCGTGGTCGTGCGGCTCAACAGGGTCAACGCCGTGCGGCTGCGCGGCCGGGTGGTGCGGTTCGCCGCGGCGGGCACCGCCCTCCTGGTGACCGTGGGCGCGCTGACCGTGACCCAGGCGGAGCGCGGGGTGCCCGGGGCCGACATCGTCAACCTCGGCGACGGCTTCTGGTGGGCCATGGTGACCATCACGACCGTCGGCTACGGCGACTTCGCGCCGGTCTCGCCCACCGGCCGCGTCATCGCCGTCTGCCTCATGCTCGGTGGCATCGCTCTGCTGGGCGTCGTGACGGCCACGCTGTCGTCGTGGCTGGTGGAGCGGGTGACCGACACCTCGTCGCCGGACGGCCCTCCGGGCGCGAGGGGCGGCGGCCTGGGAGGCCCCGCGGGGGAGGCGCCCGTCGGCATGGTCAGCCAGGCCCAGGTGGCCCTGCTCGTCGCGGAGGTGCAGGAGCTGCGCGCCCAGATCGTCGCCGACCGGCAGCGTGCGCGGGGTCAGGGCGAGAGCGGCTCGGCGGAGTAGTCGTCCGCGGGCCGGGCCACGTCGAGCGCGGCCTCCAGCGCGGCGGCGACACCGTCGTCGTCGTTGCCGGGCACGACGGCGTCCGCGCAACCGAGCACGTCCGGGTGCGCGTTGGCGACGGCGTGCCCACGGCCGGCCCAGCGCAGCATCGGCAGGTCGTTCGGCATGTCGCCGAAGGCCCACACGTCGCGGGCGTCGACACCGAGACGGCGGCACCACCGCGCGAGCGCGACGTCCTTCGTCACGCCGGGCGGCAGCAGCTCGGCCAGCCCCGCCGCCCCCGAGTAGTGCAGCTCGGCGCGGCCGCCGACGACGCGGCGCACCCGTTCGAAGAAGGCCTCCTGCGCGTCGTCCCGCACGGCGCCGCGCTGCACGACGCCGAAGCCCTGCGTGGGCGTGCCGGGTCGGACGGCGAGGAGCTTGGCGACGGCGTCGGTCCCGCCGCGCAGCGCGTCCTCGACCGGGGCAGCGCGCAGGCCGCGGTCGAGCCCGGGCTCGCCGTCCGGGAACCAGGGGTCGAAGGCGGGGCCGCGCACGGTCTCGACGGCCAGACCCACCCCGGGCACCGCCTCGCGGAGCCCGGCGACCAGGTCGCGCACCACGTCCTCGTCGAACCCGCAGGCGTCCAGCGCGCGGCGCGAGCCCAGGTCCCACACGGCGGCGCCGCCGAGGGCGATCACCCGCCCGTGACCGCCGACCAGGTCGGCCAGGTCGTCCAGCCAGCGGGGCGGGCGGGCGGTGACGAAGACGACCTCGGTGCCGGCCTCCTCCACGGTCCGCAGCGCGCGACGGGTCCGCGCCGAGACGGAGCCGTCGGAGCGCAGCAGCGTGCCGTCGAGGTCCGTGGCCACGACCCGCGGCAGCCCGGGGCCCACGCCGCCCGCCCCCGCCGTCACCGGTAGTTGACGAACTGGACCGCGAAGTCGAGGTCCGCGCCCTTGAGGAGCGCGATCACGGCCTGCAGGTCGTCGCGGGACTTGCTCGTCACGCGCACCTCGTCGCCCGTGATCTGCGTCTTGACGCCCTTGGGGCCCTCGTCCCGGATGAGCTTGGTGACCTTCTTGGCGTTCTCGCCGGCGAGGCCCTCCTTGAGCGAGCCGGCGAGCCGGTAGACCTTGCCGGAGGACTGGGGCTCGTTCTCGCCCGTGTCGAGGGCCTTGAGCGACACGCCTCGCTTGACGAGCTTGGTCTGGAAGACGTCGAGGGCGGCGAGCACGCGCTCGGCGGAGTTCGCCTCGAAGACGACGGTGTCCTGGCCGCTCCACGTGATGGACGCGCCCACGCCCTTGAAGTCGTACCGCTGGGAGATCTCCTTGGCGGCCTGGTTGAGGGCGTTGTCCACCTCCTGGCGGTCCACCTTGCTGACGATGTCGAACGACGAGTCGGCCATGACGGGCTCCTTCGGTCAGGGGTCAGGGTTCGGTGACCACCGTAGTCCGTGCGCGCGCCGCCAGACGGGCGCTGCGGGCCTGACGCGTGCCGTCGACGCTGAGGATCACGAGCGCCACCCACACGAGCACGAACCCGGCCCACCGGGTGGGCGGCATGTGCTCGCCGAACACCAGCAGGCCCAGCAGGAACTGCAGCACCGGGGTGAGGTACTGCAGCATGCCCACCACGGACAGCGGGAGCCTGCGCGCGGCCGCCGAGAAGAGGAGCAGGGGCAGCCCCGTGATGACGCCGCACGCGGCGAGCAGGAGTGCGTGACCCGCCCCCTCGGTGGCGAAGGTGCCGGCCCCGGTGGCGCCGAGCACCACGAGGTAGGCCAGGGCGAACGGGGTGGCGACGGCCGTCTCGGCGGCCAGGCCGGGCAGCGCGCCGACGTCGCGCCCCACCCGGTTCTTCACCAGGGAGTAGAGCCCGAAGGCGCCCGCGAGGACGAGCGCGATCCACGGCAGCCCGCCCACGCCGGTGGAGATCACCACGACGGCCGCGGCACCGAAGCCGAGCGCCACCCACTGGGCCACGCGCAGGCGCTCGCGCAGCACGAGCACGCCGAGCAGCACGGTCAGCAGCGGGTTGATGAAGTACCCGAGGGCGGCGTCCAGCACGTGGCCCGAGAGCACCGCGTACACGTACGTGGTCCAGTTCGCGACGATCAGCACCGAGGCGACGGCGAGCGCGCCCATGGCGCGCCGGTTGCGCAGCACGGCGACGAACGACCCGAAGGTGCGCGTGACGAGCAGGAGCACCACGCAGAACACGAGGCTCCACACCACGCGGTGCGCGATGATCTCGACGGGGCCGGCGGGCTCGAGCAGCGGGAAGAACAGGGGCATGGCGCCCCACAGGACGAACGCGGAGAGGCCGAGCGGCAGTCCCCAGCGGTCGGGGGAGGAGGGCGACGTCACCGCCTCAATGTAGATCCGAGGTAGACCCGAGCAGTGCCGAGCAGTGCCGAGCGGACCCGAGCTGATCCGGCCCGGGGGCGGACGCGAGAAGCTCCGGGGCGTCGACGCAGGGGCGGCGCGGGTCCCGGCGCCCGCCGTGGGCGGCCGTGACCGGGGCCACGGCGGGACGATTTCCGCCGGGGCCCTTCGGGGCGCTATGGTTCTACCCGCGAGCTCGTCCGCGAGCCCGCACGGCAGGTTGCCCGAGCGGCCAAAGGGATCTGACTGTAAATCAGACGGCTCAGCCTTCGGGGGTTCGAATCCCTCACCTGCCACCGCGACGGACGGGGCGCCCCCCTCGGGAGGCGCCTCGTCCGACGTCTGGAGGGGCCGCACGGCCCCGTCGCACGCTGTGATCGAACGGGCATCCCGTGGATTTCACCAGGTGCGGCGAGCCGTGTAGAGTCTTCTCCGCTGCCCCGATAGCTCAGTCGGCAGAGCGTCTCCATGGTAAGGAGAAGGTCAAGGGTTCGATTCCCTTTCGGGGCTCTGTGACACGGCGCGGGGCCGTCATCCGGAAACGGACGGCGGTCTCGCGTCCAGTCACGCGCGGCGGGGTAGCTCAGCTGGTCAGAGCGCACGACTCATAATCGTGAGGTCGCGGGTTCGAGCCCCGCCCTCGCTACCGACACCATCACGGTTCGACGGCCGGCGTCGGACCGGCCTGTTCCTTGATTCACGTGGCGCCTTCCGGGGGCGCGAGAGGTGACACACCATGGCTGCCAAGAGCGCGGACGTCCGCCCGAAGATCACGCTGGCCTGCGTGGACTGCAAGGAGCGGAACTACATCACGAAGAAGAACCGCCGCAACGACCCCGACCGTCTCGAGCTGGCGAAGTTCTGCCCGCGCTGCGGCAAGCACACGTCGCACCGCGAGACCCGCTGACACAGCTCTCGACGGATCACCGCACCGACGTGGCGAACCCCGACTTCGCTGGCCGCGAGTACCCGGCCACCGCCCCCTACTCCGTGGGGCGCGAGAAGCTCCGTGAGTTCGCCTCCGCCGTCGGTGCCGCCCACCCCGCGCACCACGACCTCGTGGCGGCGCGGGGTCTCGGCTATCCGGACCTCGTCGCGCCCCCCACGTTCGCCGTCGTCGTCGCACAGCGGGCCGAGGCGCAGTACGTCCAGGACCCGGATGCCGGGATCGACTTCTCGCGCGTCGTGCACGCGGACGAGAAGTTCACGCACCACCGGCCCATCGTCGCGGGCGACGAGCTGGTCACCGTGCTCCACGTGGACTCCGTGACCGAGCGGGCCGGCATCGCGATGGTGACCACGCGCTGCGAGATCTTCGCCGCCGGGAGTGACGTGGCCGACCTGGCCGACGACGCGCGCGAGCATGTCGCGACGGTCTCCTCCAGTCTCGTCATCCGTGGGGAGGGCTCCTGATGACCCGCCCCGTGCTCGCGGACCTCACCGTCGGCGACGTCGTCGCGACCGGTTCGGTCGAGCTCGACCGCGCCCGCCTCGTGCGCTACGCCGGCGCCAGCGGAGACTTCAACCGAATCCACTGGGACGAGGCCTTCGCCACCGGGGTCGGGCTGCCCGACGTCATCGCCCACGGCATGCTCACGATGGGCTCCGTCGTCGGCGTCGTCGCCGACTGGGCGGGGGACCCGGGCGCCGTGATCGCCTACCAGACCCGCTTCACGAAGCCGGTCCCGGTGCCGCACGACGGCACGGCCGTCGTCGAGGTCTCCGCGGCCGTCGGCGCGATCGACGCCGACGCCGGCACGGTGCGCGTCGACCTCACCGTCACCCACGACGGCGCCAAGGTGCTCGGCCGATCGCAGGCGACCGTCCGCCTCTCCTGACCCCACCCGGCCGCCCCGGCGTCCGCACCCGATCTCGTCGCGCACCCGCGCGACGAGATTTTTTGTGTCTATCACTTCCCATGAAACAGGATTTCACGGTTCGATGACGTGGTGCGCCCCGAGCGCACACCGTCCTCGAGAGGAGCACTCCCCGTGAGATCCGTACGACGACGCACCACCGGGCTGGCCGCCGCCGGCCTCCTCGTCCCCCTGGTCACGATCCCCGCGGTCACCGCGGGGGCCGGGCCGTCCGCCGCCCCCACGTCCGAGGTGACCTGCGACGCCGTCGTCGCCGCCCCCGACCGGGAGTCGGCCTTCGCGGCCGCGAGCGACGCGACCGGCGTCCCCGCCGACCTGCTCAAGGCGGTCTCCTACATGGAGTCCCGCTGGGACCAGCACGCCGGCGCCCCGAGCGCCGACGGTGGCTACGGTCTGTTCAACCTGCTCGACCACGCGGCCGAGGCGCCCGACGGGGCGGGCAAGGACGCCGGCCCCCGGGCCGCCGTGAGCGAGCTCGACCGCGCCTCCGCGCTCACCGGGCTCCCCGTCGCGGACCTGAGGTCCGACGCCGGCGCCAACACCTGCGGCGGCGCGGCGCTCCTCGCCTCCTTCCACCGCAGCGCCGGCCAGGGCGCCGGCGACCTCGCGTCCTGGGGCACCGCCGTCGCGCGGATGAGCGACTCCCCGGCGTTCGCCGACCGAGTGTTCGCCACCCTGCGCCAGGGGCAGGCGCGCAGCACCGACGACGGCGGACGGGTGACGCTCACCGCCCGGACCGACGCCGTCCTGCCCGACGCGGTCACCGCGGCTGCGAGCGACCCGGCCGCCGACTGCCCGCCCGACCTGGGCTGCGAGTGGCTGCCGGCGCCCTACGAGAAGGGCAGCGCCGACCTCCCGGACGACACCGGGAACTACGGCAACCACGACCAGGCCGACCGCACGGGCGAGGGAGGCCCGTCGATCGACTACATCGTCATCCACGACACCGAGACGGCGTACGAGCCGAGCGTCCGCCTGGTCACCGACCCGACCTACCTGGCGTGGAACTACACGCTGCGGTCCTCCGACGGGCACGTCGCGAACCACCTCGAGCCCGCCGACGTCGGCTGGCACGCCGGCAACTGGTACATGAACATGCACTCGATCGGCCTGGAGCACGAGGGCTGGGCCGGTACGTCCGGCTGGTTCACCGAGGCGATGTACCAGTCGTCCGCCGAGCTGGTGCGCTACCTGGCGGAGCGGTACGACGTCCCCCTCGACCGGGCGCACGTCATCGGGCACGACCAGATCCCTGGCATCCTGCCCGGCTCCACCAAGAACGTGCACTGGGACCCGGGCCCGTACTGGGACTGGGAGCACTACTTCGACCTGCTCGGCGCGCCGATCGGCGGCGGGCTCGACACGACGACGGACGTCGCGCCCGGCGACGTCGTCGAGGTGGTCGCCGGCTACGACGACAACGCCAACCCCATCACGGGGTGCGAGCAGGCGTCGCCCGGTTCGGGCGACTGCGTCGAGGGCGCGGGGACGAACTTCGCCCTCGCGTACCAGGCCCCCTCGCTCGACGCGCCGTACGCCCGCGACCCGGGCTGGAAGCCGAACGGCGCCGACGGCACGACCTACGCCAGCGACATCAGCGCGCGCGTACTCTCGGGCCACAAGCTCGTCGTCGCGCAGGTGCAGGGCGAGTGGCTGGGCGTGTGGTGGGCCGGCTCGCTCGCCTGGCTCCACAACCCCGCCGAACGGCCGGTCGTGGTGCCGAGCACCGGGAAGACCGTGACGGTGAGCGGGGGCGAGGCGGCCGCGATCTACGGCCGCGCCTACCCGGAGGGCGCCGCGTACGCGCCGTACCCGGGGATCGCCGAGCAGGCGGTCACCCCGATCGAGTACACGATCGGCGTCGACCAGGCCTACGTGGTCTCCGACGACACGGTGACCACCGACTACTACAACGCGAAGTCGTTCGACGGCTCGATCCCCGACGACCGCACGGACGTGCGCGGCGAGGACGTGTACTACCAGCTCTGGTACGCGCACCGGCAGGTGTTCACCCGCGCCGCCGACGTGACCCTGCACGACCCGGTGGTCACCGACGTCACCGGTCCGAGCATCGAGGGCCGGCCGACGATCGGCGCGAAGCTGACCGTCGACCCGGGGGAGTACCTGCCCGGCGACGGCGTCGACGTCGAGGTCCAGTGGCTGCGCGACGGCGTGCCCGTGCGCGGGGCCGACGGGACGCGGTACCACGTCACTGGGCGGGACCGCGGTGCGGAGCTGTCGGTCGAGGTGACCGTCTCGGCGCCCGGCTACGCCCCGGCGACGTTCACGTCCGACGCCGTCGGCCCGGTGCGCCCGCACTGACGCCGTCGCGTCGGCACCGCGCCATCGTGCCGAGGTAGTTCCGATCTCGCCGAGGTAGTGGACTAGACCACTACCTCGGCGAGGCTCGGACTACCTCGGCGAGATCGGAACTACCTCGGCGAGATCGGAACTACCTCACCAGTTGGGGGTGGCGCCCGGGACGTTGCGGGGCAGCTTCACCTGGTGCGGGTGGATGACGTACGCGATGCCGTCGGTGGAGGTCTGCCACACGCGCTCGAAGTTCTCGCGGGTGTAGACGCTCCGCACGTCGGCGTCCGTCGCCTTGTTGGGGTCGTTGACGACCGGGTCGCCGTCGGCGGTGAAGCCCACGATGGTGACGAGGTGCCCGTTGGTGCCGTACCCCGCCTCGGGCATCTCCTCCTTGGCGAAGTTGATCGACACGACCAGCGGGATGCCCGCGGCGACGAAGCGCTCCGCCTCGGCGAGCGAGCGCAGCCGGGTCACGAACGACTCCAGCCCGAAGCGGTGCGCGTAGGCCGTGTTGAACGGCCAGTTGCCGGACCCCTCGTAGGTGTAGTCCCAGGTGTTGATGGCGGCGTAGGCGACCTGCGGGTCGCCGTGCGGCGCCACGATGCCCGCGAGCTCCGACGCCGGCACCTGGTGCTTCGCGCCGTAGGAGTACTGGATCATCGTGGTCGACGTCGGGGAGCACCACACCTGCCCGCCACCCCCGAACTCGGGGTACTCGCCGATGTGGATCAGCTGGGAGTAGCCGGGCACGTCGAGCTCCACGTGCCGCCCCAGCGTGAAGTCGCTGGTGCCGGCGTACGCGGAGTCGGGCAGGTACTCGTTGGTCATCGTCGTCACGCCCGACAGCCGGGGGGTCGCCGTCGACCCGGCCGGCCGGTAGAGCGTCACGCGCGTCTGGAACGCCTCGGGCTCGTGGCCCGTGCGCGCCACGAACGTGTCGGTGTACAGGGCGGCGTCGGCGTCGTTCTGCCCGTCCACCGACGTGCGGTGGATGTCGCCCACCGACCCGTCCGCGGGCGCGAAGTCGGCGCCGGACGCCCACCGGCCCATGACGAACCACTTGGTCCAGGCGCCGTCCGCCTTGCGGCCGCGGAACTCGACCTCGACCCACGTGCCGGTCGGGGTCGTGGCGTTCCACGACGTCAGGGACTCGTCGACGGCGTACCCGGTCTCGACGACCGGGGACGTCCATGTCCCCGTCTCGTAGTCCACGGCCGTGCCGTCGCCGAACGGGTCGGTGTACGCCGTGGTCGGGCCCCCGGCGTCGCGCACGCCCAGCGTGCCGTGCGCCCCGGGGCGCAGGTTCTCCCACTCGCCCTGTCGCAGGTCGTCGATGCCTTGCCAATGCGTGGTGGTGATCTTGTTGCCGGTCGGCTCCGGCTGGTCCGCGGGGGCGGCGCCGGCCGCGCCCGCCGTCGGCGCGATCACCGCCCCGGCCGCCAGTGCCGCCGTCGTCGCTCGCATCCAGCTCCTTCGTGCCGTGCCTCTCACGGGTCCCTCCCCGGGGACGGGGGCGGGGGACGGTTCCACCGCCCGTTGGCAAAGACTTTCCCAGAATCCGTGGCGCGTGTCACGACCTTGCGGATCTCGGGCTGCGGCCCCTCCGGGCCGGGGGAGCGCTCAGGCGACGAGCTCGGCCGGCAGGTCGTCGTCGTGGCGCACCGCGAGCGACGTCACCGCCCGGGTCAGGCAGACGTACAGACGGCGTAGCCCGGACTCGCGGTCGGCCTCCCCGGCCACGATCCCCGTCGGGTCGTCGAGGACGACGTGGTCGAACTCCAGGCCCTTGGCCAGGGAGGCCGGGACCAGGTCGAGCCGTGCGTCGAACTCGGTGGCCCGGTCGCCGGGGGCGTCCGGCGCTGCGGCGGCGTCGCTCGCCGTCGCGTCCTCCTCGCCGACGACGGCGAACTCCAGCCCGGCGGCGGCGAGGCGGCCGCGGGCGGCCACCATGCCGGCGTCGGGCACGATCAGCCCCACCGAGCCGTCGCGGGCGAGCGCGGCCCGCACCAGGTCCTCCGTCGGCGCCGTGGTGAGCAGGAGCTCGCCGCGGGCCCGCCGTACCGCCACCGGCGGCGCCAGCTCGGGGGCGATCGTCGGCAGGAGGCGCGCCGCGAACTCGATCACGTCGCCGGGAACACGGAAGCCGGCCGTGAGCTGCTCGACGTGGCCGTCGGGCTTGCCGAGGTGATCGAGGGCGTCCGCCCAGGAGCGCACGGCCCACGGCGTCGTCGCCTGCGCGAGGTCGCCGAGCACGGTCAGCGAGCCGGTGCGGGCCCGGCGGCCGAGGGTGCGCAGCATCATGGGCGACAGGTCCTGGGCCTCGTCCACGACGACGTGCGCCACGGAGGGCGCCCGCTCGAGGAGGTCGGCGAGCTCGTCGAGCAGCACGAGGTCGGCGAGGGTCCACCGGGCGGCGCCCGCGCTCCGCGGCGCGGCCGCCCACGTGAGGGACCGCTGCTCGGCGGGGGAGAGGATGCCGTCGGACATCTCGGCGAGGAACGCCGCGTCGGCGAGCAGGCGATGGAGCAGCCGGGAGGGGGTCAGCGCCGGCCACAGGGCGGCGGCATACTCCTTGACGGGCTTGGTGCGCGCCAGGGCGTCCCACGCCCGCTCGTCGAGCGCGTCGCCGGCCGCCTCGATCTGCTGCAGGATTCGGTGCGCCAGCGCGTACCGCAGCTGCTCGCGCCCGGCGTCGTAGCGCAGGTCGCGGCCCACCACGTGCGCGACGGCGTCGCGGGCCTCGTGCGCGGGCACGCGCCAGCGGCGGGAGCCGCGCGGCAGCACGAGGGCCTCCGCGGGCTCGCCGAGGTGCGACCAGACGGCTCGGCGCAGCACCCGGGCCATCCGGGCGTCGCCCTTGAGGCGTGCGACCTCGGCCGGCTCCGTCGCCCGCAGGCGGCCGTGCACGGCGACGACCTCCTCGACCGTCGTCTGCGTGGCGTCGACCTCGCCGAGGGCCGGCAGCACGTCCCGGATGTACCGCAGGAAGCTCGAGTTCGGCCCGACGACGGTCATGCCCCGCCGGGTGACCTGCTCCCGGTGGGCGTACAGCAGGTAGGCCGCGCGGTGCAGGCCCACGGCCGTCTTTCCTGTGCCCGGCGCGCCCTGCACGACGACGGTGCCCTCGAGGCCGCTGCGGACGATGACGTCCTGCTCGGGCTGGATCGTCGCCACGATGTCTCGCATCGGCCCGGTGCGCGGGCGCTCGATCTCCTGCTCGAGGATCGCCGAGTGCTCCGCGGCGGTCACGGTGGCGCCGGACAGCACCTCGTCCTCGAAACCGGTCAGGACGCCCCGCGCGAAGCCGTACCGGCGCCGGGACGCGACGCCCATCGGGTCGTCCCGCGTGGCGCGGTAGAACGCGGCGCTCACGGGGGCGCGCCAGTCCACGACCAGCGGGTCGCCGGCCGTGTCCGACACGTGCCGCCGCCCGATGTGGAAGACCTCGCCCCCCGACGGCGCGTCGTGGTCCAGCCGGCCGAAGAAGAGCGGCACGTGGGGGTCGTCGGCGAGCTGCGCCAGGCGCCGCGCCAACGTGAGCTCCAGCGCCTCGGCGCTGATCCGGTCGCCGGCGTGAGCGGTCAGCCCCGCCGTGCGCGCGCGCATCCGGGCGAGCTCCTCGCGCGCCCGTTCGAGGTGCGCGCGCTCCCGGTCGAGCTCGGCGTCGGACACAGCGGGCACGGCTGGCCTCCAGGGCAAAGGGGTGGGTGGGAGCCGGTGGACAGTACCGGCTGGAGCCCGCTCGGGCAACGTGCCCGCCGCGGGCGGTGTGATCTCCGTCGCAGCGGTTGGCATCTGGGCGAGGCGACCCTAAGTTAGGCCAGGCTGACCTCACTTTGAACCGATCCCGAGGAGACCCGTGACGAAGTCCTCCGCCCTGCTGGGAGCCGCCACCGCGGCCGACTACGCCGGCGCGCTGCACGCCGTCGTGGACGACGTGGCCGCCCGTGTCGAGACCGCCCGGCAGCCGTTCTGCGGCGCGAGCCGCCGCGAGCTGCAGGCGCTCGTCGACGCCGTCGACCTCGACGGACCGCCGGTCGGCACGTCCGACGCCCTGCGCGAGACCGCCGACCTCTACGCCTCGCACGCGGTCTGGTTCCACCACCCGGCGTACGCCGCGCACCTCAACTGCCCGGTGGCGCTGCCGGCCGTCGGCGCGGAGGCGATGCTCGCCGCGATCAACACGTCGGTCGACACGTACGACCAGTCGACGGTCGCGACCCTCATGGAGCAGCGGCTGGTCGAGTGGACCGCGGGCCGCATCGGGTTCCCCGCCGGGAGCGACGGCGTCTTCACCTCGGGCGGCACGCAGTCCAACCTGCAGGCGCTGCTGCTGGCGCGGGAGGCCGCGCTCACCGGGCCCGGCGGCGTCCGGCTCGGCGGCGCGGCACGGCGTGAGCGGCTCGGCCGCCTGCGGGTGCTGGCCACGGCCGCCGGGCACTTCAGCGTGGCCCGCTCCGCGCTGCTGCTCGGCCTCGACGACGACGCCGTGATCGCCGTCGGGACCGACGCCGAGGGCCGGCTCGACCCCGGCGCCCTGGCCCGGGCCCTGGTCGACGTCGAGCGGTCGGGCGACGTCGTCATGGCCGTCGTCGTCACCGCCGGGACCACCGACCGCGGCTGCGTCGACCCGATCGCCCCGGTCGCCGACCTGTGCGACGCCGTCGGCGCCTGGCTGCACGTGGACGCCGCGTACGGCGGCGGGCTGCTGGTCTCCGCCCGGCGCCGCGCCCTGCTGGACGGCATCGAGCGGGCGCGCAGCGTCACCGTCGACTTCCACAAGACGTTCTTCCAGCCGGTGTCGTCCAGCGCCCTGGTGGTCCGCGAGGCCGCGGACCTGGCGCGCGCCGCCTGGCACGCGGACTACCTCAACCCCGCCGAGGAGTCGGGGGAGCCGAACCCCGACCTCAACCTCGTGGACCGGTCGCTGCAGACCACGCGCCGGTTCGACGCCCTCAAGCTGTGGGCCACCCTGCGCGCCGTGGGCGCCGACGGGGTCGGCGCGATGGTCGACGCCGTGTGTGACCTCGCCGCGGCCGTGCACGCCGACCTCGCCGGCGACCCCGAGCTGCGCCTCCTCGCCCCGACGGACCTGTCCACCGTGCTGTTCCGGTACCAGCCCGACGGCGTCGACGACGAACGGGCGGACGCCCTCGTGCCGCGCGTGCGGCGCGTGCTGTTCGACTCCGGGCGCGCGCTCGTCGCGAAGACGGTGGTCGACGGGCGCCCCTGCCTCAAGCTCACGCTCCTCAACCCGGACGCCACGCTCGACGACGTCCGCGGCGTGCTGGACCTGGTGCGCGCCACCGCGCACGGGCTGCTCGCCGGACAGGAGCTGCTCGCCGACGACGCGCCGCCGTGCCGCGGCGTGCACCCGCGGCTGGAGCGCACGGCCCCGCAGGCCGACGCCGAGCTCGAGGGGGCGTCCCGATGACCCGCCCCACCGCTCCCGCCCCCGACCGCACGTACGACGTCCTGGGCGTGGGCATCGGCCCGTTCAACCTGGGCCTCGCGGCCCTGGCCGACCCGCTCGACGACGTCGACGCGGTGTTCCTCGACCGCCGCGACGGGTTCTCCTGGCACCCCGGCATGATGCTCGAGGGCGCCACGATCCAGGTGCCGTTCCTCGCCGACCTGGTGACCATGGCCGACCCGACGTCGCCGTTCTCGTTCCTCGCCTTCCTCAAGGACGTCGGCCGGCTGTACCCGTTCTACATCCGCGAGTCCTTCTACCCGCTGCGGGCCGAGTACGACGAGTACTGCCGCTGGGCGGCCGACCGGCTGGGCACCTTGCGCTGGGGCCGCGACGTCACCGCGGTGGAGCGGGACGAGACGTCCGGCGACCTGGTGGTCACCGCCCGCCTCGCGGACGGCGGGGTCGAGACGTACCGCGCGCGCCACGTCGTCCTCGGCGTCGGCACGACGCCGCAGCTGCCCGGCCCGCTCGCGGCCCTCGCGGCGGAGGCCGCCCGGCACCCGGGCGCCGGCCCGGTCGTGCACAGCGCCGACTACCTGCCGCACCGCGACGCGCTCGCCGCGACGGGTGCCGTCACCGTCGTCGGGTCGGGGCAGTCGGCCGCCGAGGTCTACCGCGACCTGCTCGAGGACGCCGCACCGGGCGCCCACCGCGTGGACTGGGTGACGCGCTCGCCGCGGTTCTTCCCGATGGAGTACACGAAGCTCACGCTCGAGATGACGTCGCCGGAGTACACCGACCACTACCGCGCGCTGCCCACCGAGCTGCGCGAGCTCCTCGGCCGCGAGCAGCGCGCGCTGTACAAGGGGATCAGCGGCGACCTCGTGGACGACATCTACGACACCCTGTACCGCAAGTCCGCCCTGGGCCGGGAGGTCCCGACCACGCTCCTGTCGGACACCGAGGTGGTCGCCGCCCGGTTCGACGCCGAGGGCGCCGCCGGCGCGGGGGAGTACGTCCTGACCCTGCGGCACGGCCAGCTCGGGACGACGGCGGAGCACCGCACGCGCGCCGTCGTCGCGGCGACGGGCTACGGGTCGGGCGTGCCGGGCTTCGTGGCGCCCGGCCTGGTGGACCTCGACGAGCTGGGCCGGGTGGACGTGGCCCGCGACTACACCGCCGGCGCGGGCGGCCGCCTCCACGTGGGCGGCACGGAGGCGCACACCCACGGCGTCACCGCGCCGGACCTGGGCTTCGCCGCATGGCGCAACTCCGTGATCCTGGCGCAGGTCACCGGCCGTGAGCCCTATCCCGTCGAACGACGGATCGCCTTCCAGACGTTCGGGCTGCCGGGGGGTGTGCCCGCCGCCGGGTCCGCGACCGGCGCGGTGCAGGAGGTGGCGCGATGACGGCGACGGTCGAGACCCTGGGCGACCGGGCCACGCGCGTGGTCCCGGACGCCGTGACGATCGAGGCGGTGGACGCCGCGCGTGACGCCGCGACCGTCCAGGCCTGGCTGGCGCACCCCGCGTCGGCGTTCTGGCAGATGGGGCACCTGGACGTCGCCGGCGTACGCGACTACCTCGCCGACGTCGCCGACCACCCGCACCAGGACGGCTGGCTCGGCCGCGTGGACGGTGTCCCCGCCTTCTACGCCGAGACGTACGACCCGGCCCGGGTGCTGCTCGTCGGCGTGCACGACGCGGCGCCCGGCGACGTCGGCATGCACCTGCTCGTGGCGCCCCCGCCCGAGGACCCGGCCGACCGCACCCCCGGGCTCACCGACGCGGTGATGGCCGCCGTCGTGCGGTTCTGCCTGGCACCGGAGGGCCGCGCGGGCGCGCGCGTCGTCGTCGAGCCGGACGTGCGCAACCGCGCCATCGCCGCGAAGAACGCGGCCGCCGGGTTCCGCGTGCTGCGCGACGTCGAGATCGACGAGGGCGGGCACACCAAGCGCGCGGCACTGAGCGTGTGCACGCGGGCGGACTTCGCGGCCTCCCCGCTCGGCGCCCTCGCCGGAGCGGGCCGCGCCGCCGACCCGGGTCTCGCGCCGCACCTGCGCCCGGACCTCGCCGAGCACGCCCACCGGCACCTCGCCGCCAAGGCGCTCGCGGAGCTCGCGCACGAGCGCCTCTTCCGCCCCGAGCCCGACCCCGAGCCCGCCCTCGCTCACGACGAGGGGTCGGGTGCCCCGCCGCGGTTCGTGCTGGCGCTCGACGGCGCGACGTACCGGTTCGCGGCGCGCACGTTCGCGCTGGAGCACTGGGTGGTGGACCCGGCGTCGATCACCCGGACGGCCCCGGGCGGGACCGACCTGCCCGTGGACGCCCTCGAGCTGGTGGCCGAGCTGCAGCCCCTGCTGCAGATCCCCGACGATCTCGTGGCGACCTACCTGGAGGAGCTGTCCTCGACCCTCGCCGCGGCGTGCGCCAAGCGCGACCGCGAGCTGAGCGGCGCGGCGCCGCAGGTCCCCGAGCTCCGGTCCGCCCTCGTCCCCGCGCGGGTCGGCGACGGCACCGACGAGGCCGACGACGACCGGCGTCGGGCCGACGCGTTCCAGGCCGCCGAGGCGGCGATGACCGAGGGGCACCCCGGCTTCCTCGCGAACAACGGCCGCATCGGCTTCTCGCTCGACGACTACCGCGCGTACGCGCCCGAGCGGGGCGAGCGGCTGCGCCTGGTGTGGCTGGCCGCGCGTCGTGAGCACGCCCACCTGGCCGTGGGCGACGGCCTGACCGAGGAGGGGCTGTACCGCGACGAGCTCTCCGGCGCCGAGCGGGCGGCGTTCGCCGACCGTCTGCGCGCCCGCAACCTCGACCCGGCGGAGTACCTGTACCTGCCCGTGCACCCGTGGCAGTGGCAGCACCGGGTGCCGATCACGTTCGCGGCCGACGTGGCGCGGGGCGACCTCGTGCCCGTCGGCGTCGGGGCGGACGAGTACCAGCCGCAGCAGTCGATCCGCACGATGTTCAACCGCACCCGCCCCGAGCGGCACTACGTGAAGGTGGCGCTCGCGATCCAGAACATGGGTTTCCTGCGTGGCCTGTCGCCCGCGTACATGCGCGACACCCCGGCGATCAACGACTGGGTGGCGGGCGTCGTCGAGGGCGACGCCACGCTGCGCGACGCCGGGTTCGGCGTGCTGCGCGAGCGCGCGTCCGTCGGGTACACGGGCGACGTCTACCACCGCACCGCCCGCCCCAGCGCGCACCGCAAGATGCTCGCGGCGCTGTGGCGCGAGTCGCCCCTGCCGCGCACCGCGCCGGGGGAGCGGCTGGCCACGATGGCGAGCCTGCTGCACCGCGACGCCTCCGGACGGTCCCTCGCCGCCGCGCTCGTGCGGGAGTCGGGCCTCGACCCCGAGGCGTGGCTGCGGGCCTACCTCGACGCGTACCTCTACCCGCTGGTGCACTGCCTGCGCGCCCACGACCTGGCGTTCATGCCGCACGGCGAGAACCTCGTGCTGGTGCTGCGCGACGGCGTGGTGCGGCGGGTGTTCATGAAGGACATCGGCGAGGAGATCGCGGTGCTCGGCGAGCGCGCCCTGCCCCCCGGGGTGGAGCGCGTGCAGTCCGTCGTGGACGGCGACGAGAAGGCGCTGGCGATCTTCACCGACGTGTTCGACGGCGTGCTGCGCCACCTCGCCGGCATCCTCGCCGTCGACGGCGTGCTCCCCGAGGACCGCTTCTGGGCGGTCGTGTCCGGCGTGCTCGACCGGCACGAGGACGAGCACCCGGAGCTCGCCGGGCGGGTCGAGCTGCGCGGGGCGCAGTTCGCGCACTCGTGCCTCAACCGGCTCCAGCTGCGGAACACGCTGCAGATGGTCGACCTCACCGACCAGTCCGCCTCCCTGCTGTACGCGGGCACGATGGCCAACCCGGTGGCGCGGTGACCGCTGGGCCGGCGCCCCGGTTCGAGCTGTTCCGCGACGACCTGGGCGTGCCCCACGTGCGGGCGTGCGGCGAGACCGACCTGGCGTACGGGCAGGGCTTCGTCACCGCCCGCGACCGCGGCTGGCAGCTCGAGGTCGACCGGTGGTACGGCGAGGGACGCCTCGCCGCGCGCGTCGGCCCGGCCGGGCTCGAGTGGGACACGTTCGCCGTCCGGGTGCGGCTCGCCGACACGACGCGCCGGGTCTGGGAGGCGCTCGACGCGCCCGAGCGGGAGTGGCTCGCCGCCTATGCCGACGGCGTGCGTGCCGGGCTGGACGCGGGCGGCCGGGACACGCCCGAACGGGCGGAGCTCGTCCGCGCCCTCGGCGCGGCCCCGCTGCCCGACGACGAGCCGTGGCGGCCGTGGACGCCGATCGGCACGTTCCTCGTGCACCACGTGCTGTTCAGCGGGTTCCCGCACCTGCTGTGGCGCGAGCACGTGGCGCGCACGCTCGGACCCACCCTGGGCGCGGCGGCCGTCGGGTGGTGGGGCGCGCGGGACGGCGGCGCGGGCGGGCCGTCGTCGGGATCCAACGCGTGGGCGCTGCACGGGTCGCGGACGGTGTCCGGCGCGCCGCTGCTCGCCGGCGACCCCCACCGCCTGCTCGAGCTGCCGGGCGTGTACCAGCAGGTCCGGCTCGCCCGCCCCGGGCACGACGTCGTCGGGCTGGCGTTCCCCGGCGTGCCCGGGGTGCTGCACTTCGGGCACGCGGTGTCGTCGGCCGGTCGGGTGCCCGGCGGACCGGGAGAGACGTCCGTGGCCTGGGGCGTCACCAACGCCATGGCGCACCACGTCGAGCTGTACGCGGAGGGTTCCGACGCCGCGGCGGCGGGGGCCCGCGTGGTCGCGCAGGGCTCCGAGGTCGTGCCCGTCCGCGGAGGCGAGGCGGTCGTCGTGCGCTGGGCCGAGACGCCCCGCGGCCCGCTCGTCACGGACCGGCACAGCCTGCGCTGGCCGGTGCGCGTCGTGGCGGACGCCGGCGTGGCCGCCTGGCGCGCGCTCCAGCGCGCACGCACGGCCCGCGACGTCGCCGCGGCGTTCGGCCGGTGGGTCGACCCCGTCGACCGGGTGCTCGTCGCCGACTCGACCGGCGAGGTGCTGCGTCTGACGGCCGGCGTCGTGCCCGAGGTGCCGCCGTCGGACCGCGTCGTCCCGACGACCCGCCGCGCCGAGCCGGGGTGGCGCCGGCTGCCCCCGCCGACCGTCGTGACCGGCGTCGCCGTGGACGCCAACCACCGCCCCGCGCGTCCGGAGCACGACCTGGGCCACGCCTACGCCCCGCACCGCGCGGACCGGATCCGGACGGTGCTCGCCGCGCCGCCCCCGGGAGGCGAGACGGCACAGGCGCAGGACCGCGTGCTCGCCGACACGCACGACGGCGGCGCGGCGGAGCTCGTCGCGTGGCTCGGCCCGGGCCCGTCCTCCGGTGCCGTGCCGCCGGTCGCGGGCGACGCCGGACCGGCGGAGCGGCTGCGCGCCTGGGCGGCCGCGGGCGCGGCGATGGACGCGGACGACGAGGACGCCGCGCTGTTCGCCCGCTGGCGGCGCGCGCTCGTGCGCCGCGTCGCGGCCGACCCGGCCCTCGCCCCGCTGCACGCGCCCCACGCCCTGCCCGCCGTCTTCGCGCCGTGGCTCGACACCGTCGCGCGGGTCGGGGACGCGCTCGCGGCGATCCTCGCGTCCGGCGTCGTCGACGGGCGGCGGCTGGCCGCCGCCGCGCTCGGCGACCTCGGCGACCTCGACGACCGCGGCGGCCTCGACGACCTCGGCGACCGCGCGGACGGCGCGCGCGCGACGTGGGGCGACCTGCACCGCCTGGCCCCGCTGCACGCGCTGGACCTGGTGCCGGGCGCGACGGCTCCCGCGGTCCCCGCCCGGCACGCGCGGCCGCTGGGCGGCGCGGTCGACGCCGTGCGCTGCACGGCCGGGGTGCAGGGCCGGACGCACGCCGTCCTGCACGGGTCGGTGGCCCGCTGGGTGTGGGACCTGGGGGACCGGCGCCGCAGCCGCTGGGGCGTACCGTTCGGCGCCTCCGGCGACCCGCGCTCGCCGCACTTCGCCGACCAGCACCCCGCGTGGGCCGAGGCCCGCACCGTCCCGATCGAGACCGACTGGGCGCGGCTGCGCCCGGAGCCCCTGTCGACCCGACGACCCCCGGAGGACCGATGACGACCGACCAGCCGACCGAACAGCCGACAGCCCGACCGGACGAGCCCGCGCCGTCCGACCGGCTGCTCCCCGGCGCGCGCGGCGCGGAGGTGTGGCGCGCCGACGTCCCGGGCGCGGGCACCGTCACGGCGCACGTGCTGGACCCGGTGGGCGACGTCGATGTGCTGCACGAGTGGGTCAACCGCCCGCACGCCGGGTTCTGGGGCCTGGCGGGCCTGAGCCGCGACGACCTGAGCGCCACGTACACGTTCGTCGACTCCCTGCCCACCCACCACGCCTACCTGGTGCGCTGGGACGGCGAGCCCGTCGTCCTGGTGCAGCTGTACCACCCGGAGGACGACCCGGTCTCGACCGCCTACGACGTGCAGCCCGGCGACCTCGGCCTGCACTTCTTCAAGGGAGGCGACGGGCCGGCCGCACGCTACGGCGTGCCGCCGTGGGCCGTCATCGGGCCGGCGGTGCTCGCGTTCGCGTTCGCCCGGCCGGGCACGGGCCGCCTGGTCGGCGAGCCGGACGCCCGCAACCGGTCCGCGGTCACCCGGATGGCGGCGTTCGGGTTCGAGGCGGCGGGCACCGTGCGCTTCGAGTCGCCGCAGGGGCCGAAGGAGGCGGTGCTGGCGTTCTGCCCGCGCGAGCGCGCGGAGGCGATCTTCGCGGGGCTGATTCGCGCCCCCGGGAGCTGAGCCCCGGCCTGCCGGGCGGCTGCGTCGAGCCGCTCAGCCGCGTCGGCCGGCCCGCCGTGAGAACTCGTCCATCGCGGCGAGCACCTCCGGTGCCTGCCAGTACTGGCGGCGTCGCGCGGTCGTCGCCGAGGTCAGCACTCCGTCGCGGACGAGGACGTCGATCGTGTTGCGGGCGCCACGGTCGGACAGGCCGAGAACACCAGCCACATGGTCGGCGGTGACCACTGGCCGGGCGAAGAGCGTGTCGGACAACGGCCAGGCCGAGGAGTTCGAGCGAGCCGTGATCTGGTCGCGCCATCGCGTCCGGATCTCGACGATGGAGGCGGCAAGCTGGCGTCCGTTCGCCGTCGCCGCGAGGGCCGCTTCGGCGACCTGCCCGACGATGTGTTCGGGAGCGCCCTCGCGGTAAGCGGTCAACGCCCGGAAGTACCGATCGGGGGCGCGCAGGAGCCCGGCGGACACGGGCACGGTGGTCGCCTGGATGACGCCGCGCTGGCGCAGGACGGCCTGGAGGACGACGCGACCTGTGCGCCTCTTCTCGAACCAAGTATGAGTTTGCTTCAACAAGGCTCGATGGTGTCGAAGTGAAGCGGGGGAGGGTCAGGCCTGCGCGTCGGCGGGGCGCACGACGTCGGGCACGGGCCCGGTGGTGGTGCCGGGCACGAGCTCGACGGGGAGCGTGGTGCAGGTCGGCTCCTCGCCGGCCAGCACGCCCAGGACGGCGCGGCCGAGCGCGGCGCCCTTCGCCTGCAAGGGCTGGTGGACGCTGGTGAGCACGTCCGGGGAGAGCCACGGCAGGTCGATCCCGTCGAATCCCGCGACCGAGACATCCTCGGGCACGCGCAGGCCGAGCTCCCGGGCCGCGATGACGGCCCCCGCGGCGAGGAGGTCCGAGTGCGCGACGATCCCCGTCGGGCGCTCCGTCTCGGGCACCCACGCGCCGAGGATCTCCGTGGCGGCGTCGCGTCCGTGCTCCACGAGCGACGCCGGCGTCTCCCACGAGATCACGGGCTCCGCGGCGTCGCGCACCCCGGCGAGGCGGTGCCGGGTCGACGTGCGGTCCGCCTGCGCGAGGCGGGCGGCGTCGATCGGGCCGGACCGCTCCGCGGCGTCGAGCGGCAGCGTGATCTCGGCGATGCGGGTGTGCCCCAGCTCCTGCAGGTGGCGCACGGCCAGGGCGGTGCCCCGCCGGTCGTCCAGGGCGACCAGCGGTGCGCCCTCGACCCGCCCGCCCTCCCCGACGACGACGGGGACGTCGCGGCGGCGGAGGGCCGCGAGCGTCGCGTCGTCGGTCAGCACGCCCCACACGAGCACGGCCACGTCCACGGCGGCGGTCTCCAGGAGGGGGTCGACGACGGGCACGGGCGGCGTCTCGTCGCCCTCGCCGCGCGGGCCCGCGGCCGTGCGCACGCCGGGGATGAGCAGGACGCCCAGGCCCTCGGCGCCGAGCACGTCGACGAGGCCGTCGAGCACCTTGACGGCGACCGGGTCGCGGAACGCGCGGCCCGGCTGGTCGCCGAGGACGACGCCCACGATGCCGGAGCGGCCCGAGCGCAGCTGCCGGCCGAGCGGGTTGGGGCCGGAGTAGCCCAGCTCGGACGCGGCGGCGAGCACCCGGTCGCGGGTCTCGGCGGTGATCGGTCCGGCGCCGGAGAACGCCAGGGACGCGGTCGAGACCGAGACTCCCGCGAGCTCGGCCACCCGTGCGAGGGTCGGTCGGGCGTTGCTGCGGCCCATGGGGCTCCTTCCGGCGAGGTCCGGGGCGAAGCCTACCTGCGGCGCGAGGCGAACGCTCGAATCGATTTGACCGGCGGGGCGGATTCCGGAAGCGTCGGATCGTGAGCACCGACCTCCCGCCCGAGCGCCAGGACGCGCCGACGGCGCACGCCGTCCGCGCGGCCTGGGCCGTCTTCGTCGTCTTCGTCGTCGCCGGGATCGGCATGGCCACGTGGGCCTCGCGCATCCCGGCGGTCCGCGACGGCCTCGGCTTCTCCGAGGCGGAGATGGGCGTGCTGCTGCTCACCGGCGCGATCGGCTCGCTCGTCGCGCTGCCGCTGTCCGGGATGATCGCGTCGCGCATCGGCGCCGGTCGCACGTGCGTGTCGTTCGCCGCGCTGGCGGCCGCGGGCTTCGCCGTCGCGACCCTCGCCGTCGACGGCGACCACCCGCTGCTGGTCCGCGTCGGGCTCTTCCTCGGCGGCATGGGCGTGGGCATCTGGGACGCGGCGATGAACCTCGAGGGCGCCGTCGTCGAGCAGCGCCTGGGGCGGTCCGTCATGCCGCGGTTCCACGCCGGCTTCTCGCTCGGCACGGTCGCGGGCGCGGGGGCCGGCGCCCTCGCCGCGCACGCCGGGGTCTCGCTGCCGGCGCACGTCATCACCGTGATGGTGATCGACCTGCTGGTCGTCGTGGCCTGCGTGCGCTTCTTCGAGCCCACCGCCCACGCCGCGGCGCAGGCCGCGGCCGGCGCCGCGGCGGACACGCGAGCCGACCCGGCCACCGCCGTCGACACGGGCACCGGCCACACGCTGCGCGACACCTTGGCCACCTGGCGCGAGTCGCGCACCCTGCTCGTCGGGCTGGTCGTCCTCGCGGCCGCGCTCACCGAGGGCGCCGCCAACGACTGGGTGAGCCTCGCGGTCGTGGACGGCTTCGGCACCGACGACTCCGTCGGGGCGATCGGTCTGGCGGTCTTCCTGTGCGCGATGACGCTCACCCGGCTGGCCGGGACGTCGCTCATCGACCGGTACGGCCGGGTGACCATGCTGCGCGTGTGCGGCGCGGCCGCCCTGGTGGGCGTCGTCGTCTTCGCGCTCGTGCCGTCGCTGTGGGTGGCCCTGGTGGGCGTCGCGGTCTGGGGCGCGGGCGCGTCGCTCGGCTTCCCGCTGGGCATGTCCGCCGCCTCGGACGACCCGCGCAGGGCCGCCCTGCGCGTGTCCGTCGTCTCGACCATCGGGTACTCGGCGTTCTTCGTCGGCCCCGCCCTCATCGGCTTCCTCGCCGAGCACGTCGGCTACCGCGACGCCCTGCTGGTGCTGGCCGTGCCCGTGGCGGTGGGCCTGCTGGTCGCCGGGGCCGCGAAGCCGCTGACGGGCGCCTCCGGCCCGACGCGTACGCTGGACGCGTGAGCCTGCCGACCCTGAACACGCCGTCCGCCGACGAGCCCGCCCGTGAGCGTGCCGGGCGCGGGACGGCCGCCCCGGCGCTCTCCGAGCTCACGACGCTGCGCGTCGGCGGGCCGGTGGACGAGTACGTCGAGGCGGAGTCCGAGGCCGAGCTGATCGACGCGGTGCGCGCCGCGGACGACGCCGGCCGGCCGCTGCTCGTGATCGGCGGCGGCTCGAACCTGCTGGTCGCGGACGAGGGGTTCGCCGGGGTCGTCGTGCGCGACGTGCGCCAGGGCCTCGCCGCCGACCTCGAGGACTCCTGCGGCACCGACGGAGCGTGCGGCGGCGCGAGCCTGCGCCTGCCCGCCGGGCAGGACTGGGACGCGTTCGTGGCCGAGGCCGTGGCGAACGAGTGGGTGGGCGTCGAGGCGCTGTCGGGAATCCCCGGCACGGTCGGGGCGGCCCCCGTGCAGAACATCGGTGCGTACGGCCAGGAGGTGGCCGGCGTCGTCGCCTCGGTCGTCACGTGGGACCGGGCCACCGGCAGCCGCAGGACCTTCCCGCTCAGCGGCCTGGGCTTCGGCTACCGCACGTCGCTGCTGAAGCGGACCATGCGCGCCGACGGCGGCGAGGGCGCCCCCTGGTACCCGACGCCGCGGTACGTGGTGCTCGAGGTCAACCTGCAGATGCGGCTCGGCAGCCTGTCCGCGCCGGTCGGCTACGGCGAGCTCGCGCGGCGTCTCGGCGTCGAGGTGGGGCAGCGGGCGCCGTCGGCCGAGGTGCGCGAGGCCGTGCTGGAGCTGCGCGGCGGCAAGGGCATGCTGCTCGACGGCGTCGGCGTCGCGCCGGGGTCCGAGAACGGGCCGGACCACGACCGCTGGTCGGCGGGGTCGTTCTTCACCAACCCGGTGCTGCCCGCCGACGCGGCGGACGACCTGCCCGCGGACGCCCCGCGCTTCGCCGTGCGCTCCGCGACGCCCGCGTCGACCGTGAGCCCGAGCCTCGGCGTCGTCGACCCGGCGCTGGTGAAGACCAGCGCGGCCTGGCTCATCGAGCACGCCGGGTTCACCAAGGGGTTCGGCCTGGCGGGCGAGCACAGCCCGGCGCGCCTGTCGACGCGGCACACCCTCGCGCTGACCAACCGCGGCGGCGCGACCGCGGCCGACGTCGTGGCCCTCGCCCGCGCCGTGCGCGACGGCGTCCGCGACACGTTCGGCATCGAGCTCGAGCCCGAGCCCGTCCTGGTCGGCACCACCCTCTGACCGTTGTGAGCGCGATTTCGGGGACTATCCGCACGCGGATAGTCCCCGAAATCGCGCTCACAACGACCGGGAGGGCCGAGGGTCAGTAGAGGATGACGGGGGTGCCCTTCGGCAGGCCCCAGGAGTCCCAGAGCCAGTTCATCGCGGCGTTGGACACGCGCACGCAGCCGTGCGACGCGGGGTACGGCGGGATGGACCCCGAGCCGTGCACCGCGTACCCGCCCGAGAAGTACTTCGGCCGGTACATCGACCCCAGCTCGAGCGTGGACTCGTGCATGCCGTTGCGCTCCATGTACACGGCGTAGGAGCCGCGCGGCGTCGTCGCGTGATAGGTGCGGCCCTTGGCCTCGTACGTCTCCCCGTTGCCCGACGACGCGTTGATGATCCGGGTGACCTTGCCGCCCTCGACGGTCATGAGCAGCTGGCGGTCCAGGTCGATCTCGATCGCCTTGCCGGACGACGACTGCGCCTGCGGCCGGACGCCGTCGTCCAGCGCTGCCTGCGTCTTGGGGCCCACGACACCGTCGCGGTACTGCCCGGCGGCCTTCTGCAACGCCCACACGGCCTGCTGGGTGGCCGGCCCGAAGCTCCCGTCGGCGTCCTGGAGGAAGTAGCCCAGCTCCTGCAGCCGTTCCTGCAGCGCGAGGACCCGCTCGCCCGAGTCGCCGTACTCGAGCATCTTGTCGCGCTCCTCGGCGGCCTTCTTCTCCGCCGCCTCCTGCTCGGCCTTCTCGCGCTCGGCCTGCTCCTGGGCGGCGGCCTCCTCGGCAGCCTTCTTCTCCGCGGCCTTCTTCGCCTTCTCGGCGGCCTTCTTCTCCGCGGCCTCCTGCTCGGCCTGCTCCTTCTCGGCGGCCTTGTCCGCGGCCTCCTTCTCGGCGGCCTCCCGGTCCGCCTGCTCCTGGGCGTCCTGGTCGGCGCGGCCCTGGGCGCCGTCGGACGCGGCACCGGCGTCCGACGACGGGGGAGCGGACGCCGTCGGGGCGGCGCCCGGCTCGGGCTCCGTCTCGCCGGACAGCGGCGCGCACCCGGACAGGGCCAGGGCGAGCACCACGGGGACGCCGACGAGCGACGCCGCCAGGCGTCGCCTCAGGCTGGGAACCGTACGCATGGAGCCCCTTCCGCGCCGTCGGCGCACCAGGCGCGCCGCGGGGTACCACCGTGCCCTGCGGGTGCCCAGAACGCGACCGCAGCGCTCCGGTCGTGTCGTGATCGTCACCGTGTCGTGACCTGTCGTCTGCCCTTCACCTGCCCGGACGCACGACGCGGCGAAATCGTTGTGTTGCTCACCACGACCGGCCGAGGCCTTCCAGCACGCGATCTGTCGCGTCATCGGACCCGATGACGCGACAGATCGCGTGCTGGAAGGCAGCGTGCGGTCAGCGGCGGTCCTCCTTGAGGACGGCGAGCCGCTGCCGGTACTCGGCCTCGTCGATCTCGCCGCGGGCGTACCGCTCACCCAGGACGTCGACGCCGCCCGCGCCGCCGCGGGCCCACGGCGGGCCGTACCGGCGCGCCCGGCGGGCGATGAGGAACACGACGGTGGCGAAGAGCAGGAACCACAGGATCGGGAAGACGATCCACCAGCCCGGGCCGCCGCCGGCGGCGTACGGGTACCCCGTCTCGGCTGCGGCGGCGACCGCGGGGGCGGTGATCGCGGTGGCGGTGGTGAGCATCGTGGACTCCTCGTGACGGTGGGCACGCCCGGTGCGAACCCTTCGCCTCCACCGTCGCCCGGCGGCCCCGCCGCGTCGTCAGCCCGCCGTACCGACCTGGGTGGTCCCCTCGTGCCGTCCCCGGTGCGCCGAACAGGCGGTTGACACCGTTATCGACGGTTGCGGGGCGCGATAACGGTGTCAACCGCCTGCTCGGCGGTCGGGTCAGCCGTTCCAGCCCGGCCGCACGACGCCGCCCTCGTACGCCGCGACGACGAGCTGCGCGCGGTCGCGGGCACCCAGCTTCGCCATCACCCGGGAGACGTGCGTCTTGACGGTCGACTCGGACAGGTAGAGGGCGCGCGCGATCTCGTCGTTGGACAGGCCGCCCGCGACCTCGACGAGCACCTCCCGCTCCCGGGCGGTGAGGTCGTCGAGGCCGGGCGGGGGCGGGACGTCGCGCGTGGCGTCGGCGACCCGGGCCAGCAGGCGGCGGGTGACGCCGGGGGACAGCAGCCCGTCGCCGGCCGCCGCCACGCGCACCGCCCGCACGAGCTCGGCGGGCTCGGTGTCCTTGACGAGGAAGCCGCTGGCCCCGCCGCGGATCGCCTCGGCCACGTACTCGTCCAGCTCGAACGTCGTCACCACCACCACGTGCACCCCGACGGCGCCCGGGTCGGCGACGATGCGCCGGGTCGCCTCCAGCCCGTCGGCGCCGGGCATGCGCACGTCCATGAGCACGACGTCGGGCCGCAGCTGCAGCGCGAGGCGCACGGCCTCGTCGCCGGTCGCGGCCTCGCCCACCACGGTCATGTCGGGCTCGGCGTCCAGCAGCGCGCGGAAGCCGCCGCGCACCAGCGCCTGGTCGTCGGCCAGCAGCACCCGGATCATGCGTCCTCCTGCGCGTCGTCAGACGCCTGGGGCGCCCGGGCGGTCTGTGCGCCTGACACGTCCGTGGCCGGTGTCGAGTTGTCAGGCGCTGGTGACATCGGAGCGGTCTGAGCGCCTGACAGGTCGGCGGGCAGCGGGATGGTGGCGACGACGGCGAACCCGGCGGCGCCGGGGCCGGCGTCGAGCGTGCCGCCCGCACCCTCGACGCGCTCCCGCATGCCCCGCAGGCCGTAGCCGGGCACGGCCTCGGCGCGCGGTCCGGTGCGCCCGCCGTCGTCCTCCACGACGACGCGCAGCCCGCCCTCCTCGCGCGCCACGCGCACGACGACGGTCCGCGCCCTCGGCGCGTGACGGCCCACGTTGGTGACCGCCTCCTGCACCACGCGGTACGCCACGCCGGCGAGGTGCGGGGGCACCGCGCCCGGCGCGAGGAGGGCGGGGTCGACGTCGACGCGGACGGTCGCGCCACGGGCGGCCAGCGGTTCGGCGAGGCGGGGGAGGGCGGCGAGGTCCCAGGTGGGCGTGCGCGGCTCGGGGGCGTCGGACGACGCCGCGAGGGCGCCGTCGGCGTCGCCCCCGTCGGCGTCGCCCTCGCCGCGGACGACGCCGAGGACGGCGCGCACCTCGTCGAGCGCGTCGCGGCTCGTCGCCTTGATGGAGGAGAGCGCGGAGCGGGCCTGCTCGACGTCCCGGTCCAGCAGGTGCAGGCCGACGCCCGCCTGGACGTTGATCGCCGACAGGGAGTGCGCGAGGACGTCGTGCAGCTCGCGCGCGATGCGGAGGCGTTCGGTGGCGACGGCGGTCCGCTCGCGGTCCTCGCGGGCCGCTCGCCAGGCGGCGGCCCGGGCGAGCCGCTCGCGCACGGCGGTCGCCACGAGCAGCGCGACGGTGGTCCACGCGGCGCCCGCGAGCAGCCCGCCGACGCGCGGACCGTCGTCCCGCACGGCGGCCGCGCCCACGACGACGCCCCACATCAGCGCCGCCCCGGACCAGGCCAGCACCCGCGCCCGGCCGGCGGGCCCGGTGAGCAGCACCATGACCAGCACACCGACCGTGCCGCCCAGCGCGGGGCCCCACGCATAGCCGAGCGCGAGGTACGCGCCGACGGCACCCACCGCGAGCAGCACCGCGAGGACGGGGCGGCGGGGGAGCGTGAGCAGCACGACCGGCCCGGCGAGGGCGAGCAGGAGCCCCAGGGCGTCGACGTCCCGCGCGCCTGGCTGCCAGTGCGACGCCCCCAGCGTCCCGAACGTCACGACGACGGCGAGCGCCACCGCGAGGAACAGCCGGGGGCGCCACCGGTCGAGCGGGCCGCGGTCCATGCCCGGCACGCTACGCCGCGGCAGGATCCTGCGCGTCCGCCCGTAGTGCCGTGCGCCGTCGTCCCCGGGGACCACGCCGCACGGGCGCGACCCGGGGCGCGGGCGCGACCCGGGGCGCGGGCGCGGCGGGCCGGTCCCGGGCGAGGAGCACCGCTCCCAGCACGAGCGCGATCCCCAGCACCGCGGTCGGGGTGACGTCCTCGCCGAGCACGAGGACCGCCAGGACGGCCGCCCCCACGGGCTCGAGCAGCGAGAGCAGCGCGGCGGACGTGGAGCCGACCCCGCGCTGCAGCCCCGCGTAGAACGCCAGGTAGCCGACGGCGGTCTGCACGAGGGCGAGGAAGGCGAGGGTCCACCAGGCCGTGGAGTCGAGGGAGCCGAGCGCGAGGCCCGACCCCGCGGCCGGCACCAGGGACACGAGGCCCGCCAGCGTGAACGACGTCCCGAGGAGGGGCGCGGGGCCCAGGCCGGGCAGCACGCGACGGTTGACCACGGTGGTGGCGGCGAACGCGACCGCGGCCACGAGGGCCAGGACGAGACCCCACGCGAGCTCGGCGGGCGTGCCGTCCACGGGGCGTACCCCGCTGACCAGCGCGAGGCCGACGACGGACGTCACGAGGGCCACGAGCACCGGCACGCGAGGCAGCCGCCGGGCCCGCACGGCGGCCCGTGCCGTCACGACCAGAGGGGCGGCGCCCAGCGCGACGACCGTCGCGACCGCGACGCCCACGTGCGCGACCGACTGGAAGTAGGCGGCGCCGAAGACGGCGGTGAGCACGGCCGTGACGGCGACGTGGCGGGCGCTCGCGGCCGTCCGGGGGATCCGCCGGAGCTGCCCGGTGGCGGCGGTGACGGCGAGGACGGCGAGCCCGCCCCCGAGCAGGCGCAGCGCGGAGACCGCGGTCGGCGACATCGCGCTGTGGGCGGTGATCGTGGCGGCCGCGACCCCGCCGGTGCCCCACAGCAGCGCACCGGCCGCGACCAGGACGGCGCCGCCACGCGCCGGCGCGTCGCGGCTCGGGCGGCGGCTCGGGCGGCGGGACGGGGACGAGGACGTCGGCACCGGACCATCGTGGGGCCCGCAGCACTTCAGATCAATCGAAGTTCTGGACAGCCAGGCTTAAGATTTGGTGATGCACCTGGACCCGCGCCGGCTCGCCACCCTCCTCGCCGTGCACCGGTACGGCGGCATCGTGGCCGCCGGGCAGGCGCTCGGCGTCTCGCCGTCGGCGGTCTCGCAGCAGGTGGCGCGCCTCGAGGCCGAGTCCGGCCAGCGGCTCGTGGACCGGCAGCCCGCCGGGGCGGTGCTCACCCCGGCCGGCCGGCGGGTCGTGGAGGCCGCCGAGCGCATCGAGGCGGAGCTCACCGACACGCGTCGGGCGCTCGCCGAGCTCGGGGACGAGCCGAGCGGCACGGTCGTCGTCGGGGCGTCGCCCACCCTGGTCGCCGGGCTGCTCGCGCCGCTGGCCGGGCGCCTCGCGCGCACCGCCCCCGGCCTCGACGTCCACCTGTGCCAGACCGAGGGCGAGGCCGCGCAGCGCGACCTGCGCCGCGGGGAGCTCGACCTGATCCTCACCGAGACCGAGAGCGCCATCGGCCGGACCACCCCGGGCGGCATGCGCGACGTGCCCGTCCTCGACGAGCCGTGGCTGGTCGTGCTCCCCGCCGACCGGCCGACGCCCGAGCGGCTGACCGACCTGCGCCACGCCGTCTGGCTCGGTGCCGAGCCCGGGCACGCGGCGGACCGTGTGGTCCAGCGTGCGCACGCCGCGTCGGGGGCGACGACGCCGCTGACGCACCGCTACGACGACTACGCGGTCGCCCTGGCGATGGTCGCCGCCGACCTCGGCGTGGCCGTCGTGCCGGCGCTCGCGGCGGCGGACCCGCTGCCCGGCACGGTGCAGGTCGTCGCGCTGCCCGGGCTGGGGACGCGGCAGGTCGTCGCCCGGCACCGCACGACCGGCGGCGCGCCCGGCCCGGTCACGCTGGCGGTGCTCGACCACCTGCTCGCTGCCGCGGCGGCCTGACGGCGCGGCCTCCGACCTGGCGGGTGCTGGTGAGCCCCTGGAGCGTCTGGTGCGCGACGGCGCGACGTGGACGGCGCGACGTGGATGAGAGTCCTCTCATCCACGTCTCACCCTGGGCCGGTGCGCGCCCGGTCCGATGGTGGCGTGCTGCCCCAGAGCCCCGCCCCGACCCGATCGTCCCCGTCCGTCCCCGCCCCGACGTCGCTCGGGGACCACGGCCCGTGGCTCGACCTGCTCACCGGCGACGCGGCCGCGGACGTGCTGGGGGCGGCCCTCGCGGCCGACGGCGCCGAGCTGGAGACGTGGTCGGTGCGGCAGGTGCACGCGCGGCCCGGCGCCGAGGTGACCGTGGCGTACGACGTCGTCGCCCGCCGCGAGGTCGGCGGGAGCACGGTCCGCGGGCCGGAGCACCTGTTCGCGACGAGCGCCGGCGCGTCCGCGTTCCGCCGCGCGCGGGGCGGCGGGGACGCGACCCTGGGGCCCGGCGTCGTCCGGCTCGACGACGGCGAGCGCGCGGTGCACGTGTGGCGGCACCCGCACGACCCGGCCCTGCCCGGGCTCGCGGCCGGCAGCACGCCCGACCGGGTCGCGGAACGGATGCAGGCGGCGGGCGTCGCGTCGCCGACGCTGTCGCTGGAGACCGTCACCTACCGGCCGCTGCGCCGGGCCGTGCTGCGGGCCCGCACGGCCGACGGGGCCACGTACGTCAAGGTGGTGCGCCCGGCGCGCGTCGACGACCTCGTGCGCAGGCACGCACTCTTCGCCGCACGGCCGGGCGGCGTGGCCGCGCCGCGCGTGCGGTCCTGGTCCGCCGACGGCGTCCTCCTGCTCGACGAGGTGCCGGGGGAGTCCGTCGCCGAGCACGTCGCGCGCACGCCGGCCGCCGACCAGCCCGCCTGCGTCGACCCGGCGGAGCTGCTGCGGGTCGTGGCGGCGCTGCCGCGCGCGGGCCTGGCCCTGCCGCGCCGTCCGGCGTGGGCGGACCGCCTCGACCACTACCTCGGCGCGCTCGCCGGCGTGCGCGGGGTGGACGGCGACCGCCTCGCCCGGCTGCGCGAGGCGATCGTCGCCGTCGTGAACGCCGGCGACCTCGGCCCGCTCGTCGTGACGCACGGCGACCTGCACGCCGCCAACCTCCTGCTGGAGCCCGGGAGCGGCCGGACCGACGAGGGCGACCGGACGCCGCCGCGCGTCGGCGCCGTGCTGGACGTCGACACGCTCGGACCGGGGCACCTGGTCGACGACCTGGCGTGCGCCGTCGCGCACCTGGCCGTGCTGCCCCACCTCGACCCGGGCGCGTACGCGGGCGTCGACGGTCTGGTGGAGCGCTGGCTCGACGTCCTCGGGCGGGCCGTGGGCCCCGCCCTGCTGCGGGCGCGGGCCGCGGCCGTCGTCGTCTCCCTCGCGACGGGAGCGGAGAGCGACGCGGCCGTCGAGGGGTTCCTCCACGTCGCCGAGCGCCTCGCCGCCGAGGCGTCCGCAGTCTGAGAGACCTCTCATCCACGCCTCCCGGCCCTCTCACGGGGGCCGCGCAGGCTGGGAACCAGTCGGCGGGAAGGACCCGCCAGGAACACCCCGGACGAAGGAGCAGCACGATGAAGGCACGCAGCGCATGGATCGTCACGGGCGCGCTGGGCGCGGTCGGCCTGGGCGCCGGCGTCGCCGCGGCCCAGGGCACGTTCGACCGCACCCCGTCGGACGCCGTCGTGGCCGACGCCGTCCGGCTCGGCGACGACGCCACCGCCCCGGCGGCGGGCGCGGCGCCGGCGGACCCGTCGCCCGCGTCGGTGCAGAACGGCACGTCGATCACCACGGTGACGGCCGGCTCGGTCGCCACGCCCGGTACCGCTCCGACGACGCAGACCGCGGACACGGCGCCGTCCGCCCAGACGGCCCAGACGGCCCAGACGGCGAACACCGCGCCGACCGTGCAGACCGCCGCCAGCCCGGCGTCGCCGTCGACCCCCGTCACGCCGGTCACCCCGCAGTCCGCGCAGTCCGCGCCGACCGCCGCGTCGGCCGACTGACCTCCGGGGCGCGCACCGAGCGTGCTGAGTCGTTCCTCCGGGCGGGCCTCGGAGGGACGACTCAGCACGCTCGTTGTCGTCGGCGGTGGCGTCGTGGGCGCCGGCGGAGTCACCACCGCGGGCGGCCGGGTCAGGCCAGGCGGTACCCCATGCCGCGCACGGTGACGAACCGCTCGGCGCCGAGCTTGTTGCGCAGGTAGCGCACGTAAACGTCCACCACGTTGGACCCGGGGTCGAAGTCGTACCCCCACACGCGCGAGAGCAGCTGTTCCCGGCTGAGCACCTGTCCGGCGTTGCGCAGGAACGCCTCGGCGAGCGCGAACTCCCGCGCGGACAGGTCCACCTCGACGCCCGCGGCGGTGGCCCGGCGGGTGCGCAGGTCGAGGCTGAGGTCGCCGTGGCTGAGCACGGTGACCTCGCCCGCCGGCTCGGCCCGCAGGCGCAGCCGGATGCGGGCCAGCAGCTCCTCGAAGCGGAACGGCTTGGGCATGTAGTCGTCGGCCCCGCCCTCGAGCCCGGCCACCGTGTCCGCCACGGAGGTGCGCGCGGTGAGGATGATGACCGGCAGGGTCACCTTCGCCTCGCGCAGGCGGCGCAGCACGGTGAAGCCGTCCTGGTCGGGCAGCCCGAGGTCGAGCACCAACAGGTCGAAGTCGCCCGACGACGCGAGGTCGAACGCCTCCCGCGCGGTCGCGACCGTCGTGCTCGCGTAGCCGGAGGCGCGCAGCCCCTTCGCGACGAACGACGCGATCCGGGTCTCGTCCTCGGCGATCAGGATCTGGCTCACGTGGCGGGTCCTTCCCGGTCGGGGGCGGTGCGCGGGGGCAGCTCGGGGGTGGGGGCGGAGCGCGGGCTGGGCGTCGTCCGGGCGACGGGGGGCACGGCGCGCCCGGGGGTCGGGTCCGGTCCCGCGTCGGGCACGGGCAGCACGGGCACGACGACGGTGAACGTCGACCCCTGGCCGGGCACGGACTCCACGGTGGCCTCGCCCCCGTGCCCCTGCGCGATGGCGGCGACGATGGCGAGGCCGAGACCGGAGCCCTCCCGGCGCTCGCCGTCGTGCTCGCCGCGCGCGAAGCGGTCGAAGATGCGCTCGAGGTCGTCGGGCGCGATGCCGACGCCCTCGTCGCGCACCCACAGGCGCACGTGCGCGCCGTCCGGCGTCGTGCGGGACCCGATGGCGACCACGCTGCCCGGCGCGGAGAACTTCACGGCGTTGGCGGCGAGCTGCAGCCACGCCTGGGTGAGGCGCTGCGCGTCCGCCATGGTGCGGGCGTCGGTGCGGGAGTCGACCAGCCAGGTGCGGTCGCCCAGCGTGCGGGCCTTGTCGAGCACGTCGTCCGTGAGCCGCCCGAGCTCGACAGGAGCGGGGCGCACGAAGTCGGGCTGCCCGACGGTCGCGAGGGTGACCAGGTCGTCGACGAGGCGGTGCATCCGGTCGAGCTCGTCGAGCGCGAGGACCCGCGTCTCCGCGGCGTCGGCCGGGTCGGCCGTGTCCATGAGCTCGAGGTGGCCCCGTACGATGGTCAGCGGGGTGCGCAGCTCGTGCCCGACGTCGTCGAGCAGACGGCGCTGCGACTCGAACGAGCCCTCCAGCCGGTCGAGCATCCCGTTGAAGGCCCGGGTCAGGTGGGTGAGGTCGTCGTTGCCCGACTCCGGGATCCGGGCCGAGAGGTCGGACTCGCCGATCTGCTGCGCGGTGCGCGCGAGCATCCGGATCGGCCGCAGGAGCCGCCCGGCGAGCAGCCACCCGACCACGCCCGTCACGACCAGCGCGCCGAGCGCCACCAGGGCGTAGCTGCGGAAGACGGCCTGCGTCTCGGCGTGCTCGGCGGCCCGGTCGTACGCGAGGACGAGGGCCGCCGGCTCGCTCGCCGCGGGCGCGGCACCGCTCGCCCCCGGCAGCGCGGCGACCGGGGCGACGAGCGTGCGGTAGGTGGTCGTCGCGGTGCGGATCGTGCGCAGCACGACCTGGTCGGAGTCCAGCAGTGGCGTGACCGCGGCGACGAACTCGGCGTCGTCCTGGAGGTGCACCTCGACGGCCTGCTGCGACACCAGCGGGCTGTTCCCGGCGCGCAGCCCGATGACTCCCTCGTGGCGTGCGGGGACGTCGAGCTGGATGGCGGTCACCACCACCTCCTCCGCGGACGAGAACGGGTCGCCGGTCACCGGGTCGACGCCGGACGCGGCGAGGGTGCGCAGCTCGTCGGCGCTCTCGGTGAGGTCGGCGTCGATGCGGTGGTCGACCTGCTCGTAGGTGAGCAGGTAGGCCGTGGCTCCGGCGAACCCGAGCGCGAGGGCGGTGAGCGCGAGCAGGGCGGTGAGGATGCGCGTGCGGACGGTGGGCCCGCCGCGGGGTCCAGGGGCTCGCACCATCAGTCGTCCTCGTCGTCAGGGCCGTCGTCGTCATCCGGGCCGTCGTCATCGTCGTCGTCATCGTCGCTGTCGCCGTCGTCATCGTCATCGTCGCCGTCGGTGGGCGGGACGGGCGCCACCCCACCGTCGTCGGAGGTCCTGGTCGGCGTGGGCGACGGGCTGCCGCTCGACGACGGGCCGCGCGACGGCGACGGCTCGCCGGACGGCGCGGGCGACGCGGGGTCGGGCGTGGGGGAGATGACGACCACCCCGCCCACGTCGCGGTCCTCGGGCTCCGCGGACGTGGCGGCGACGAGGGCGCCACCGAGCACCGCGATCAGCGCGACCGCGAGGACCCAGGGCACCGCCGCGCGCCAGCGACGTCCGGACCGTTCAGCCATGCCGGGATCATCCCGCGGGCGGATGAGACGCAGATGAGAGCGGCGCGGGGGCGGCGCCCGGGCGGGCCTCCGGGGCGTCGTCCGGAGCGTCGTCGGGAGTCGCGAGCCACGCGTCGACACCCGTCAGCATCCGGCGCTTCGTCGCGTCCGACGCCCGGCTCGCCCGGACGGACGACCGTGCCAGGTCGGCCAGCTCGGCGTCGTCGAAGCCGTGCACCTCGCGGGCGGCGACGTACTGGTCGAGCAGCCGGGACGAGAACAGCAGCGGGTCGTCCGCGCCGAGGGCGACCCGCGCCCCGGCGTCGACCAGGGGCCGCAGCGGCACCTGGGACGTGTCGGCGTACACGCCGAGGCCGACGTTCGACGCCGGGCAGACCTCCAGGGCCACCTCGCGCTCCACGAGCTCGGCCAGCAGCGCCGGGTCCTCCCCGGCCCGCACCCCGTGGCCGAGGCGGTCGGGGTGCAGGGCGTCGACGACGTCGCGCACGTGCGAAGGTCCGAGCAGCTCGCCGCCGTGCGGCACCGACGCCAGGCCGGCACGGCGGGCGATGCGGAACGCGGCGGCGAACTCGGCCGTGTCCCCGCGCCGCTCGTCGTTGCTCAGGCCGAAGCCCACCACCTCGCCCTGCCCCTCGCCCGCGTACCGGGCGGCGAGGCGGGCGAGCGTGCGGGCGTCGAGCGGGTGCCGCATCCGGGACGCCGCCACGACCACCGCGACCTCGACGTCGTGCGCGGCGCTCGCGGCCCTCGCCGCGTCCAGCACGATCTCGACCGCCGGCGTGATGCCGCCGACGAACGGGGCGTACGACGTCGGGTCCACCTGGATCTCCAGCCGCCCCGACCCCTCGGCGGCGTCGTCGGCCGCGGCCTCGTCGACCAGGCGGCGCATGTCCGCCTCGGAGCGCACGCACGCCCGGGCGGCGTCGTACAGCCGCTGGAACCGGAACCAGCCGCGCTCGTCGGCCGGGACCCGCAGCGGGTCCCCGTCCAGCAGGGCGCCGGGCAGCCGCACGCCGTGCCCGGCCGCCATGTCGCGCAGGGTGTCCACCCGCATCGAGCCCGTGAAGTGCAGGTGCAGGTGGGCCTTGGGGAGCTTTGCCAGATCGCGCACGGCGCCAGTCTGCCCCGATCTGCCCGCCCGGGGCCGGTCAGGGCAGCCAGCCGCGCTCACGGGCCACGGTGACGGCGGCCGTGCGGTCGTCGACGCCGAGCTTCGCGAACGCCCGCAGCAGGTGCGTCTTCACCGTGGCCTCCGCGATGAACAGCTCCCGGCCGACGGCGGCGTTCGACAGGCCGCGCGCGACCAGGCCGAGCACCTCGGCCTCGCGCGCCGTGAGACGCTCCGCCGCGGTCCGCACGCTCGTCACCAGGCGGGTCGCGACGCCCGGCGCAAGCACCGTCTCGCCGCGCGCGGCGGCGCGCACGCCCGCCACGAGCTGGTCGCGCGGGGTGTCCTTGAGCAGGTAGCCCGTGGCCCCCGCCTCGACCGCGCGCAGGATGTCGGCGTCAGTGTCGTACGTCGTGAGGACGACGACGCTCGGCCCGCGGCCGCGGCGCGCCCCCACGATGCGTGCGGTCGCGCCCACCCCGTCGAGGCGCGGCATGCGCAGGTCCATGAGCACGACGTCGGGCGCCAGCTCGCGGGCCAGCGCCACCGCGGCCTCGCCGTCCGGGGCCTCGCCGACGACCTCCACGTCGGGCTCGCCGTCGAGCATCCCGATGATCCCCGAGCGCACCACCGGGTGGTCGTCGGCGACCAGCACGCGCACCGTCCCGGCGCCCGCCCCGCTCACGCGGCACCTCCCGAGGACGGCACGTGCACCTCGACGCGCGTACCGCCCTCCGCGCCGGGCTCGACGGCGAGGGTGCCGCCCACCGCCGAGACGCGTTCGCGCATCCCGGCCAGCCCGAGCCCGTCGACCTGGCCGGGCGGCAGGCCGCGTCCGTCGTCGGTCACCTCGAGCCGGACGTCGGGTGCGTCCCCGTCGTCGCCGTCGCGCGTCAGCCGGATCGTCACGGCGTGGGCGCCCGCATGCCTGCGCACGTTGGCCAGGGCCTCCTGCGCCGCGCGCAGCAGCACCACGTCGGCGGCCGCGTGGCCGGTGGCCCCGCCGCCGACAGCCCCGGTCACGCCCGCCACGTCGAGCATCACCGGCGTCCCCGTCTCGGCCGTGAACCGCTCGGCCAGGCGCCGGAGGGCCTCGGCGAGCGTCGAGCCCTGGAGCGGCACGGGCGCGAACGCGGCCACCAGCGCGCGCGCCTCCGCCAGGTTGTCCCTGGCCGTCTGCTCCACGACCAGCAGGCGCTCGCGCGCGCGGCCCTGCTCGCCCCGGTCGAGGGCCGCCGTCGCCGCCTGCGCCTGCGTCACCACGCTCGTGAACCCCTGTGCCAGCGTGTCGTGGATCTCCCGGGCGATGCGCTCGCGCTCCGAGGTCACCCCCGCCGCGTGGTGCGACTCGGCGAGCTCCGCCTGCGCCCGCCGCAGCTCGTGCAGCAGCCGTGCCCGCTCGTCCGAGCGCCGCATCGTCGTGGCGAACCACAGCCCGAGCAGCACCGAGAACGCGATCGCGACACCCATCTGCGGCGCGGCCTCGAGGAGCGTGGGGAGGTCGAAGCCCTGCTGGGCGGCGATCGCGAACGTGGTCGCGACCCCGAGGGCGACGCTCGCCACCACCGCCCGCCGCGGCGGTTCCAGCAGCATCCACAGCTGCGTGAACGACGCGAAGAGCAGGAACGTCGCGAGCCCGCCCTGCGCGATGGCGACGGCCGTCCCCGCGATCAGCACGACGACGTAGGCGGCCGCCCGGCGCTGGTCGCGGGTGCGGGCCGCGCGAGCCCCCCACACCGCGTACGCCAGGAGCATCACCGCCATCGCCGCGTACGCCGTCCACAGCCGGCCGCCGTCGACGCCGCCGAGCGCCATCGCCGTGGCCGTCAGCAGCACGATGAGGACGAACCCGACGTCCCACCACACGACCTGGCGCTCCCAGGGGTCGGAGGTCACACGGGTCAGCTCGTCGTCCGCGCCGGTGCCGGCCGGTGCGGACGACGAGCCGGACCCGGCGTCAGCCGTCGTCACGGCGCCGCCACCGGAAGGTGCGCACCCCGACGACCAGCCCCACGATCAGCCATGCGACCAGTACAGCAGCGGTGGCGGGGTGCTGCCAGGACCCGCTCGTCTCCAGCGCCGCCATGTCCTCGGGCAGGAAGACGGACCGCATCCCCTGCGCGATCCACTTGAGGGGGAACACCGAGGCCACGGTCTGCATCCATCCCGGGAGCGCGAAGAAGGCGAAGAACACGCCCGAGATGAACTGCAGCACCAGCACGACCGGCGTCACGACGGCGCTCGCGGACCGGCCGGACCGCGGCAGGGACGAGAACCCGACGCCGCAGATCGTGCCGGTCGCCGACCCGAGCACGAACACCCAGGCGAAGGTCGCCCAGCGCCCGGCGTCGGTGGGCAGCGGCACGTCGAAGGCCAGGGCCGCGACCGCCAGCAGCAGCGCGGTCTGCACCACGGAGGTGACGAGGGTCAGCAGCACCTTCCCGCCGACGTACGCGGCCGCGGGGAGCGGGGTCGCCCGCAGCCGGCGCAGCGTGCCGTCGTCGCGCTCCATCGCGATCGACACGGCCAGCGACTGGAAGCTCGTGAGCACGATGCCGGTCGCGACCATGCCCGGCAGGAAGTACTGGGCGAAACCGATCTGGGTGACGTCGGTGCCCTGGTCGTCGTTGCCGAAGACGCTGGAGAAGATGGCGAGCATGAGGATCGGGTAGGCGAACACGAAGATCACGGCGTCGCGCTCGCGCCAGAACTGGCGCAGCTCCAGGCCCGCGCGCACCAGCGCGAGGTACGCGAAGCCGGGCAGCCGCCCGTCCCGCCGGTCCCGTCCGGCGGAGACCCGGGTGTCGACGGTGGCGCTCATGCGTGGTCCTCCTTCGCGAGCAGCCCCAGGTAGACGTCCTCGAGGCTGGGTCGGGTGATGCAGAGGTCGGCGACCTCGCCGTCGGTGCCGGCGACGGTCGCCATGAGGTGCGCGGCGAGCGCGGTCGGCGCGTCGGTGCGCTCCGCGTGCGGGACGCCGTCGGCGGTCCACGTCACCAGCGGCGTGCGGGCGTCGGGGCCGCCGAGCGTCTCGGGCGTCCCTTCCGCCACGACGTGCCCGTCGCGCACGACGGCGACGCGGTCGGCCAGGTGGGAGGCCTCGGCCAGGTCGTGCGTGGTGAGCAGGATGGTCGTGCCGGTGTCCCGCAGGCGCAGGACGAGGTCCCAGAACGTGCGCCGGGCCTGCGGGTCGAAGCCCGTGGTCGGCTCGTCGAGGAAGAGCAGCTCGGGACGGCCGACGACGCCGAGCGCGACGTCGAGCCGGCGCCGCTGCCCGCCGGACAGGGAACGCACCCGCGCACCCGCCTTCGCGGCGAGGCCCACGGCCTCGACGACCTCGTCGGGGTCGCGCGGCGCCGGGTAGTACCGGGCGGTGGAGCGCACGGCCTCCGCGACGCTCAGGTCTGCCTGGTCGCGCGAGTCCTGCGCGACGACGCCGAGCCGCGCCCGCCAGGCGCGACCGGCCCGGGCGGGGTCCTCGCCGAGCACCCGCACCTCGCCGCCGTCGCGGTCGCGGAACCCCTCGAGGATCTCGATCGTCGTCGTCTTGCCGGCGCCGTTGGGGCCGAGCACGGCGACGATCTCGCCCGCCGCGAGGTCCAGGTCCAGGCCGTCGACCGCCTGCTTGGCCCCGTAGCGCTTGGTGAGGCCGCGGACGCGGACGGCGGCGCCGGGGTAGCCAGGGGAGCGGGGCGGACCGGCGGCGCCGGGGGAGCCGTCGCGGCGCCCGCGCGGGGTGGGCGGCGGGGGAGCCGGGGAGGGTGTCGTCGTCGAGGTCATGGTTCGAGCCTCGCGCCCGGGGCGGCCGCCGCGGGAGCCTCGGACGGCGGGACCGCGCGTCCACCGATCGGTGGACGGCGGGCGGCTCGGGCGTGGTTCGACCCACGCCCTCGCGTCGCGTACAGTTGTCCCTCGGTGGTTGATGCCCGCCAAGATCGAACGCGCCCTTCCGGGGTGGTTCGAGCGTGGCGACAGGGGCGTCGAGCACGAAGGGTAGTGGCGCAATTGGTAGCGCAGCGGTCTCCAAAACCGCAGGTTGCAGGTTCGAGTCCTGTCTACCCTGCCAGCGTGATCCCCCGCGGGGCCGCGCGCAGCGGGGCCATCCGCATGACCCCGGAACGCCAGGAGTCAGTGCCGTGGGTGCGTCGCCGGCAGGTGGCGCGGCCGCGGCGGGAACGCGAAACGGGGTAGAGCGAGTGAGCGAGTCACCGGCTGAGGCCGTGGGGACGCCCGGCGGGGGCAAGTCGGCCACCGGCAAGCGCCCGAACCTGTTCGCGCGCATCGCGCTCTTCGTGCGCCAGGTCGTGGCGGAGCTCCGCAAGGTCGTGACCCCGACCCGCTCGGAGCTGGTGAACTACACGATCGTCGTGCTGGTGTTCGTCACCGTGGTCATGCTGTTCGTGGTGGCCCTCGACTGGGTCATCGGACTGGGCGTCCTCGCCCTCTTCGGCGACTGACCGCAGCAGGCCGCCGGACGCCCGCCCCCGAAGCAAGCAGATTCCAGAAAGCAGGTTCGTTCGTGTCCCAGGATCCGCTGGACCAGACGGAGAACGTCGACCCCACCCAGCCCGACGCCGACGGCGCCGCGGCTGACCTCGACGTGCCCGCGGACCCCGCCACGGACGCGGCGCCCGAGGAGGCCGCCGACGAGGTCGAGAACGCCGAGGACGTCGAGGACGCGGCCGAGGGGACCGACGCCGAGGACGAGCGCCCGGCGGACGCCGACGGCGACGTCGTCGAGGACCCGGCCGAGGAGTTCCGCCGCACCCTGCGCGCGCAGTTCGGCGACTGGTACGTCATCCACTCCTACGCGGGGTACGAGAACCGTGTGAAGGCCAACCTGGAGAACCGCATCCAGAGCCTGAACATGGAGGACTACATCTTCCAGATCGAGGTCCCCATGGAGGAGGTGACCGAGATCAAGAACGCGCAGAAGAAGACCGTCCGCCGCGTCCGCATCCCCGGTTACGTCCTCGTGCGCATGGACCTCACGGACGAGTCGTGGGGCGCCGTGCGCCACACGCCGGGCGTCACCGGCTTCGTCGGGCACACGCACCAGCCCGTGCCGCTGACGCTGGACGAGGTCTACTCGATGCTGGCGCCGGTGTTCGTCGAGGCCGCCCCGGAGGCCGGCAAGGCCGCCGCGGCGTCGTCGGGCGCGTTGGCGAAGGCCCCGGTCGAGGTCGACTTCGAGGTCGGCGAGTCGGTCACCGTCACCGACGGCCCGTTCGACACGCTGCCCGCCACGATCTCCGAGATCAACGCCGAGGCCCAGAAGCTCCAGGTCCTCGTCTCCATCTTCGGCCGGGAGACCCCGGTCGAGCTGTCGTTCAACCAGGTCGCCAAGATCTGACCTGACGACGGCGCCGGTCGCCCGCAGCACCCGCTGCGGGCTTCGGCATGCAACCGGGTCATCGCCCATGGCGTCGGCCCACGAACAGGAAAGGGGGAGCACCATGCCTCCCAAGAAGAAGGTCGCCGGCCTCATCAAGCTCCAGATCAACGCCGGTGCGGCCACGCCCGCCCCGCCGATCGGCCCCGCGCTCGGTCAGCACGGCGTGAACATCATGGAGTTCTGCAAGGCCTACAACGCGGCCACGGAGTCGCAGCGCGGCAACGTCGTCCCCGTCGAGATCACCGTGTACGAGGACCGCTCGTTCACGTTCATCACGAAGACGCCGCCGGCCGCCGAGCTCATCAAGAAGGCCGCCGGTGTGGCCAAGGGCTCCGCGACCCCGCACACCGTCAAGGTCGCGCAGCTGTCCCAGGACCAGGTCCGCGAGATCGCGCAGACCAAGCTCCAGGACCTCAACGCGAACGACATCGACGCCGCGATGAAGATCGTCGCCGGCACCGCTCGTTCGATGGGCATCACCGTCGCGGAGTGATCCGCGACCGGGCCGCCCGGGCCGTGAGTGATCACGGCCCGGGCGGTCCGGACCAAGTCCCGGCGATCGACGTCGGGCACGTGGCAGGGTCCGCGCGGACCCGCTCACCACGACTGCAGAAGGAGAAGCAGATGGCAACGCGCAGCAAGGCGTACCGCGCCGCGGCCGAGAAGATCGACCGCGAGAACCTGTACAGCCCCCTCGAGGCGGTCCGCCTCGCCAAGGAGACCGCGACGGTCAAGTACGACGCGACCGTCGAGGTCGTGTTCCGCCTGGGCGTCGACCCCCGCAAGGCCGACCAGATGGTCCGCGGCACGGTCAACCTGCCGCACGGCACCGGTAAGACGGCCCGCGTGATCGTCTTCGCGAACGCCGCCAAGGCCGAGGAGGCCGTGGCGGCCGGCGCCGACGAGGTCGGCGGCGACGACCTGATCGCCAAGGTCGCGGCGGGTTACACCGACTTCGACGCCGCCGTGGCGACGCCGGACCTCATGGGCAAGGTCGGTCGCCTGGGCAAGGTGCTGGGCCCCCGTGGTCTCATGCCGAACCCGAAGACCGGCACGGTCACGATGGACGTCACCAAGGCCGTGACCGACATCAAGGGCGGCAAGATCGAGTTCCGCGTCGACAAGCACTCGAACCTGCACTTCATCATCGGCAAGGCGTCCTTCGACGAGAAGGCGCTGGTGGAGAACTACGCCGCCGCGCTCGACGAGGTCCTGCGTCTCAAGCCGACGTCCTCCAAGGGCCGGTACATCACCAAGGCCACGATGACGACGACGATGGGCCCGGGCATCCCGCTCGACCAGTCGCGCACCTCGAAGCTGCTCGACGAGGCCTGATCCACCGCAGGCGCGCAGCAGGTCCCGCGAGGGACGCGCTGAGCCCATGACGACGGCCCGGCACCCGCAAGGGGGCCGGGCCGTCGTCGTTCCCCGACCGACTCCGCACGGGTTGGCGCGGGCGTGTATCAGGACCGGCGGGCCGCCCTCCCTCACCGATGACGACGAGAGAGCGGCGCCGGGGACGGCGTCGCCCGGCGAGAGGCGATGGCACCCACGATGCAAAGTCATCCTTCTGCCGTCTCGCCTCGCGCCGTAGGCTCAATGGCTCCGGGGCGCGGCCGCCCCGTCTTCTCGACGAGCCCTCACGAGGTGCGAACAGCCATGACACGAGCCACGGAGGAACCGCTCGGCGGGACACCCGACGCCGACGAGAGCCTGGGCGACCGGGCCGCACGGGCGGTCCTGGAGTTCCGGGAGGGGCGCACCGACGCCCTGTCGGACCTGGTCCGGGAGGCGACGCCGTTGCTGTGGCACACGGTGCGCGCCCAGGGTGTCGACCGGGACGTCGCCGACGACGTGGTGCAGTCCACGTGGGCGGCGCTCGTGCGGCACGCGGACACGATCGCGGAGCCGAAGGCCGTGCTGAAGTGGCTCCTCGTGACGGCCCGCCGGGCCGCCTGGGAGACGGTGCGCAAGGGGCGCGCGGACCTGCGCCGCCGCACCGAGCTGCCGGACGACGTGACCGAGGGTGCCGCGGCCCTGCCGGACGCCCGCCCGGGCCCGGAGGCCGAGGTGCTGACCGACGAGCGCGACCGGATCCTCTGGTCGTCGCTCCGGAGGCTCCCGGCGCGCTGCCAGGAGCTGCTGCGACTCGTCTCGCTCGCCGACCGCCCGGACTACAAGGCGATCTCGGCGTCGATCGGCATGCCGGTGGGAAGCATCGGCGCCACTCGGGGACGGTGCCTGGCCAAGCTGCGCGCCGTCCTCACGGAACAAGGGGAGGCCTCGTGGACATGAGCGAGAAGCACGAGAACGCGTGGGGCGCGCCCGTGCCCGGCGAGGACGAGCCCCTGGACGCGCACGACGTCGCCGTCCTGGGCCGGCTCGCCAGCGCCGTCGAGGCGGTCGACCCTGTGCCATCCGGTTTGGTCGAGCGGTCGCTGTTCGCGATGACGCTCGCCCGCCTCGAGGCCGAGGTGATGGAGCTGCAGCAGATCGAGGCCCCGGTCGGGTCCGTGCGCGGCGACGCCCCGCCGCTCGAGGCGCGCACCATCACGTTCACGCACGAGCGCCTCACCGTGATGATCGCGCTGTCCACCGACGACGACGGCACCCACGTGCGCCTCGACGGCTGGGTCGCCCCCGCCGCGACGCTCGTCGTCGAGCTGCGCCAGCCCGACGGCGAGCGCACCACGACCGCCGACGACGACGGGCGCTTCGCCTTCACCGGCGTCGACCGCGGCCCGACCAGCCTGCTCGTGCACCTGCCCGACGGCGGCGACGTCACCGTCGCCACGCCGGTCATCGAGCTCTGAACACACGACCCACCCGCGCGGCCTACGGACGCGGGCTCTTGCACGCCCGTAGGCGTGCCCACTCGAGGAGGAGCAGGTGAGCGAGACCCCAGACCAGGCCGCAGGAGCGGCGGTGCCGGACCCGAACCACGACTACCGGCCGGTGCGCTTCCTGGACCCGTCGCTGGTGAGGCGCCGTCCCGGCGTGCCTGCCGTGCGCCCCACCTGGTACGTGGCCGACAGAGTGATCGTGCAGGGTCCGCCCCCTCGTCGATTCGTCGACGGGCCGAACGGCCCTGTGGACGTGCAGGGCGTGACCCCGCTCGCCAGCGATGGGGAGCAGGCCGAGGACGCCGAGGTCACGGAGATCGAGCGACTCGCACGTGACCGCGGCTGCACCCTTGCCCTGGAGTCCGCGGGACGACGACGCAGCCGTCGCCCGGACGGTGGGCCCGCGGCTGACGACTGCGACGACGACTTCGCGTTCGCTCTTCGCCTGGTCCCCGACAGGGACGGGGACGAGCCGGACGCGTGGGAGATCGTGGAGGCGCTTGGCGGCCGGCTCGAGCTCGGCGGTGGTCACGGGTGCCGGCGCGTGAGCCTCGACCATGTGATGCTGGCGCGTCCGTTCACGAGCTCGCCGTTCACGTCGTCGCCGTTCACGAGCTCACCGTTTACGTCTTCGCCCTTCACATCGTCGCCGTTCACCAGTTCGCCCTTCACGTCGTCGCCGTTCACCAGTTCGCCGTTCACCAGTTCGCCGTTCACCAGTTCGCCGTTCACCAGCTCGCCCTTCGCCTCGTCCCCCATGCGCGGCATGGCGGAGTACGCGGTCCCGGGGTGGGGCGGCCGTGCTCCCGTCGCCTGGTTGGGCGGGCGGCCCGCGCGCCGGTATCCGGACGGGCCGTCGCCGTACGTCACCGAGGGCGGCATGGTCCGACCACTGGTGGCGATCGTCGACACGGGGCTGGGCACCCATCCTTGGTTCGGGACCTATGACATCGCGGAACGAGACGACCCTGCCGCCGACGTCGACGGCAACGGCGTCGTCGTGCGGCACGCCGTCCTGCCCGACGGCCGCCCGATCGGGACACAACCCGTGCCCGCACGACGGAGCGAGGACGCCGAGATCGGAGGGGCCAGCGCCGCCGCGCTGACCGGTCCGCTCGACCCCGTGGCCGGCCATGGGACCTTTATCGCCGGCATCGTCCACCAGAAGTGCCCCGACGCGGCGATCCTGCCGGTCAGAGTGGTCGGCGGCGACGGTGTCGGGGCGGAGTCGGACCTGGTGATGACTCTCAGCCGACTGCTGGAGTTCCACCAGCTCGGCCTGGCCGCCGGCGATGCTCCCGGCGACGCCGGTGCCCCCGTCGACGTCGTGGTGCTCTCCCTCGGCTACTACCACGAGGAGGCTGAGGAGCTCGGCGTGACGGACGCGCTGCGCGCCGTCATCGACGAGCTGCGGTCGAGCGGTGTGGTGGTCGTGACGGCGGCGGGGAACGACGGTACGACGCGTCCGAGCTTTCCCGCGGCCCTAGCGCCTCTCGTCGAGCGGACGCGCGATCCGCGCGACGGGCGTGTGCGCGCGAAAGCGATCGGGCCGTCACCGACGGACGAGGCGCCGCCTGTGCTCGCCGTCGGTGCCGAGAACCCCGACGGGACGACAGCGTTGTTCAGCAACGACGGCCGCTGGGTCACGACGACCCGGTGCGGGGCCGCGGTGGTGAGCACGATCCCGACCACGCTGGACGGTCCGATCACGCCCTCGCTGCGGATCGAGAACCGATTCGGCGCAGGGCACAGGGCTACCCTCGACATCGAGGGTTTCCAGGGAGGGTTCGCGACGTGGAGCGGCACGTCGTTCGCTGCGCCGGTCCTGGCGGGCGAGATCGCCTCCACGTTGGTCGAGCGGCGTGCGGAGCGGGTGCGGGGCGTCCTGTCGTCGGGTGGGGGCGGTAGCGTTTCGCAGGTACAGGGGTTCCGCCTGGACGATGCCTGGACGGCCGTCACGGAGCACACGGGGCTCACTCCTCCGGGGAGCGCTGCGATGGAGTGATCGGGGAGGCGAGGCCTTGGGCGACGATCCCGTCGTTGCGCTGCGCGGGGCGCTCGACCGAGCACTCGACAACGATCGTGTCCGGCGCCGGTTCGGTCTGGCAGTGCGCCAGTACCGAGCGGTGCGCCGCGATCTCGGGCGTCTCGACCCCGTCGTGCCGGAGCAGGTGGCGGAGCTGCACGTTCGGGCTCTGGTGGGTGAGTCCCGGTGCATGTCCGAGCAGGGTGCCGCCACGGAGGCCTGCCTGGCTTTGCTGGCCGAGGCCCGCTGGTGGGCAGAGATGAGCGGCGAGGTCGCCCTCGTGGCCTTGGTCGACGGCCGTCGCGGGTTGCTGCGGCTGAGACGTGGGCAGCTCGACGAGGCCCTGACCGATCTCTCCAGCGCGGAGAAGGGCCTCCCGGACGGTCCCGACCTCGGTGCGGTCTACCTCAATCGCGGCTCGCTCCGTCTCGAGCGAGGCGAGACAGAGCTGGCGGCGCGAGACTTCGAGCGTTGCGTCTCGATGACCGGCGCGGGGGTCGAACCGGCGCTGCACGCGATGGCGGCCCACAACCTCGGCTATGCGCTCTTCCTCCGGGGGGAGCTTCCGGCCGCGCTGCGTTCGATGGCGGACGCGGCACGGGGCGCGCCGCCAGAGCACGCGGGCGTGGGCCTCATGGACAAGGCGGCGGTCCTCTACGAGGCCGGTCTCCTGACCGACGCCGAGGAGTCGCTGCGGCAAGCCGGACAGCTGCTCTCGTCGACCGCGGCCCGGCGCGACCTCCTGGACGCCCGGCTCGCCCGGGCCCGATGCCTCGTCGGGCTCGAGCGCCACCAGGAGGCGTTGGCGCTCGCACGCAGCGTTCGCGCTTCTGCGCGTCGCACCGGCGACCGACTCCTGGAGCTGCGTGCGGACCTGATCGGTCTGGACGCCAGGCACGGACAGCTCATCGACGACGGATCGCCGCCCGCGCGCGTCCGTCGGCTCGCGAGAACGGCGGAGCAGGTGCTGGACGCGGCGGGCGTGGTGCCCGGAGGGGCGCGGCTCGCCGCGGACGTCTCCCTCGTCGCGGCCGACGCCCTCGCACGCGCGGGCGACTTCGATGCTGCGGTGGACCACCTGCGCCATCTGCCGACGCGCTCCGGTCTCGCCCTGGGGACGCGGCTGCGCGCCGAGGCCGTCCGTGCCCTCGTCGCCTTCGGGCAGGGTGACCGCCGCGCCGGTGTTGCGGCGATCCGGCGCGGGCAGGAGCTCCTGGCGCAGCAGCGACAGCGACTCGGCGCGGTCGAGGCCGTCACCGCAGCGGCAGCCCACGGTGTCCGGCTCCAGGCGGTCGACATCGTCGCGGCGTTGGACGACGGCAGGGCGGACGCCCTTTTCGATGCGCTCGAACGGGGGCGCGCGACGTTTGCAGGATCCGGCAGGGTCAGGCCGTCGGCGGATCGTGAGACGGCGGCGCTGGTGTCCGCCGCACGACGCCTGCTGGACCGCGCTCGCATGCTGGAGGCAGAGAAGCCGGACTCGTCGCACGAAGCGTCGCAGCTTCGGCGTGAAGCACGGCGCCTCCAGGATCGGGCACGCGAACGCTCGTGGCAGGTCGGCGGCGAGGCGGAGGTGCCGCGTGCAGCGACCGTGCGCGCGATCCGGGCCGAGCTGCGCGCGGCAGCGTCGGATCGCGTGGTGCTCAACCTGGCGCTCTACCAGGGGAGGGTCCTTGCAGTCCGTGTCGACCGGTTCGGAGCCCAGGTCATGGAGCTGGGCCACGTCGCGGAGGTCGTCGAGCGGGCACGGCGGGTACGGGCCGACCAGTACGTCCTGGCCAACCCGTTGATCCCCGAGCCGATGCGGGCGGCCGCCCTGAGGTCCCTCGAGCGCGACCTTGCGTGGCTGGACACGACGCTGCTGCGCGGCGTCGATCCCGGGGAACCGCTCTACGTCGCAGCGCGTGGTCGGCTGGTCTCCCTGCCGTGGGCGTCGCTCCCGTCGCGCCGGGGGACGTCGACGGTCGTGAACTCGTGGGTGGCACGCGGGACGGCAGAATGGAGCCCTGGGACGGCGCTCGTGGTGGCGGGTCCGGAACTGCGGCACGCCCCGGCGGAGGCAGACGCCGTCGCGACGGTGTGGGGTGCCGGGACGACCGTCCTCACCGGGGAGAGCGCCACGTGCGATGCCGTGGCCGGTGAGCTCGACGGCCACGCGATCGTCCACCTGGCCGCCCATGGACAGCACGAACCTGACAATCCGGTCTTCTCGAGCGTCCGGCTCGCGGACGGGCCGATGTTCGCGCACGAGCTCGACGGGACGGATCTCGCCCGCTGCGTCATGGTCCTCTCGGCGTGCGACGTCGGGTCCGTCAGCATCAAGCACGGAGGTGAGCCTCTGGGGCTGACGAGCGTGCTGCTGCGCATGGGCGCACGGGCCGTGATCGCCAGTGTCGCGCCTCTGCGCGACGAGGTCGCGGTGCGCGTCATGCCGGCGCTCCACCGAGGTCTTCGTGAGGGGCTGCGGCCGGGGGAGGCGCTCGCGCGCGCCGTCGCGGACGAGCCGGAGCCGGTGCCCCTGGTGTGCTTCGGGCCGCTCGTCTTGTGATGTGGACGACACCTTGTGCTCCCCCCCCGGTGACCGCTGGGATGGGTGCGCCGAGCCTCGGCACCCGCCCGAGGGCGGGGACGATCGACGGAAGGACGTTCGATGAAGACACGTGCCACCCGCGTCATCGCAGGTCTGCTGCTCGCCGCCACCGCCGTGGTCGGCGCCGCCGCCACCGCGTCGGCGGAGCCTCCGGGCCCGCAGCACCCGTTCACCACCCACTGACGGCCACCGAGCGCCGTCGACGAGAGGGCGGCGGTCGGCGTCGAGCGTGCCGACCGCCGCCTGCCGTCGTGTACAGTTCTCAGGTAACCCAAGACCGCCGGTCGTCCGACGCTGCCCGGGCTCGCCCAGGAAGCAGAAGACCGAAGTCCCGTGAGAGCGGGGGCCTGCGTAGGTGACACGACGACGATCACACAGTCCGCTGTGAGCTCCGAGCCCCGTGCGCACCTGCGCCGGGGCTCTTTCTCTTTCAGGTACCGGTGGCACCACCACCGGAAGGATTGCCATGGCGAGGCCGGACAAGGCAGCCGCTGTCGCGGAGGTCGCGGACAAGTTCCGTGACTCGAACGCGGCCGTGCTGACCGAGTACCGCGGGCTCACCGTCGCACAGCTCAAGGAGCTGCGTCGGTCGCTCAGCGGCAACGCAACCTACGCCGTGGTGAAGAACACGCTGACGTCCATCGCGGCCAAGGAGGCCGGGATCGACGCGTTCGAGGCCGACCTCAAGGGTCCCTCCGCGATCGCGTTCGTGACCGGCGACCCGGTCGAGGCCGCCAAGGGTCTGCGTGACTTCGCCAAGGCGAACCCTGCACTGGTCATCAAGGGCGGTGTCCTTGACGGGAAGCCGCTGACCGCTGCAGAGATCACCAAGCTCGCGGACCTCGAGTCCCGCGAGGTCCTGCTGGCCAAGACGGCCGGCGCGATGAAGGCCAAGCTCTTCCAGGCTGCCTACGCCTTCAGCGCGAAGCCGGCCCAGGCCGCTCGCGTCATCGATGCCCTGCGTCAGAAGCAGGAATCGGAGGCCGCTGCCGCCTGACGGCGGTACGGCAAGCACAACCCCCTCCCTTGCTTCTGCGGGGCCCCAGGCCCCAGGACGCACCAACCGAAAGGAACGCCATCATGGCGAAGCTCAGCACCGACGAGCTCCTGGCCGCCTTCGAGGAGCTCACGCTCATCGAGCTCAACGACTTCGTGAAGGCCTTCGAGGAGAAGTTCGAGGTCACCGCCGCTGCTCCCGCCGCCGTCGCGGTTGCCGCCCCCGCCGCCGGTGGTGCCGGTGGCGCCGAGGCCGCCGAGGAGAAGGACGAGTTCGACGTCATCCTCGAGGCCGCCGGCGACAAGAAGATCCAGGTCATCAAGGAGGTGCGCGCGCTCACGTCCCTCGGCCTGAAGGAGGCCAAGGACCTCGTGGACGGCGCCCCGAAGCCGGTCCTGGAGGCCGCGAACAAGGAGACGGCCGAGAAGGCCAAGGCTGCCCTCGAGGGCGCCGGCGCCACCGTCACCCTCAAGTGATCGTCGCGGCCTAGCCGCGCATCGCTTCCGCGAGGCCCGCATCCCTTCGGGGGTGCGGGCCTCGCTGCGTCGGGGACGGGGACGGGCGACGTCATCGCTCGGCGCGGCAGTTTCGGCTCGGCGCGGCAGTCCGAACTGCCGCGCCGAGCCGAAACTGCGGCACCGGCCGACGACGAGCCCGCCGGTCCGCGGTTGTGGAGGTGTGGTGTCGTGACCGACGTCGCGCCCCCGAACCTGGCCCCGGCTCCCTAGCACGGGTTAGGCTGGTCCGACAACCGTTTCTTGGGCGGCATATGGCGGCCACCGAGACAACGTCCTCAAGACCCAGAACCGAGGGCGTCCGCTCGTGTGCCCGCGCGAGTTGGACAAACGACGAAGTTCTGGCTACGCTAGCGCTTTGCGCTCGCTTGTGCCCCGACGCCTCCCCGCTGACGAAGTCCCGCCCCCCGTGATCACCTCTTCGTGACCCCTGGGCCGGTTCCTCCCGCCGCGGTCCGGCGCCTGCAGCCTCGCTGAGCGTACAGCGTGCCATCGAACTGCAGGGAAGGACCCCTCTTGGCTGCCTCGCGCACCCCTTCTGTTCCGTCCGCCGACGCCATCGCGAACCGCACCGCTTCCCGCCGCGTCTCCTTCGCCAAGATCTACGAGCCGCTCGAGGTCCCCGACCTCCTCGGGCTGCAGACCGAGAGCTTCGACTGGCTCCTCGGCAGCCCCGCCTGGCAGGCCCGGGTCGAGGCGGCCACCGCCGCCGGCCGCTCCGACGTCCCGGCGACGTCGGGCCTCGAGGAGATCTTCGAGGAGATCTCGCCGATCGAGGACTTCGGCCAGTCGATGTCCCTCTCCTTCTCGAACCACCGCTTCGAGCCGCCGAAGTACACGGCGGAGGAGTGCAAGGAGAAGGACTTCACCTTCGCCGCCCCGCTGTTCGTGACGGCCGAGTTCGTCAACTACACGACCGGTGAGATCAAGAGCCAGACGGTCTTCATGGGCGACTTCCCGCTCATGACCGCGCGCGGCACGTTCATCATCAACGGCACCGAGCGCGTCGTCGTCTCGCAGCTGGTGCGTTCCCCGGGCGTCTACTTCGAGCGCACGCCCGACAAGACGAGCGACAAGGACGTCTTCTCGGCGAAGGTCATCCCGTCGCGCGGCGCCTGGCTCGAGTTCGAGATCGACAAGCGCGACGCCGTCGGCGTGCGCGTCGACCGCAAGCGCAAGCAGCCCGTCACCGTCCTCCTCAAGGCCCTGGGCCTCACGGAGGCGGAGATCCGCGAGGAGTTCGCCAGCTTCCCGTCGGTGCTCGACACCCTCGAGAAGGACCACGTCCACACGCAGGACGAGGCCCTCGTCGACCTGTACCGCAAGATCCGTCCGGGCGAGCCGCCCACGGTCGAGGCCGGTCGCGCGCTGCTCGAGAACTTCTACTTCAACCCGAAGCGCTACGACCTGGCGAAGGTCGGCCGCTACAAGATCAGCAAGAAGCTCGGCGTCGACGCGCCGCTGGCGGACTCGACGCTCTCGGTGACCGACGTCGTCGCGACGATCAAGTACCTCGCCGCGCTGCACGCCGACCTGGAGACCATCCCGGGCACCCGCGACGGCCAGCCGACCGAGGTCCGCGTCGAGACCGACGACATCGACCACTTCGGCAACCGCCGCATCCGCGCCGTCGGCGAGCTCATCCAGAACCAGGTGCGCACGGGCCTGTCCCGCATGGAGCGCGTGGTCCGCGAGCGCATGACGACGCAGGACGTCGAGGCGATCACGCCGCAGACGCTGATCAACATCCGCCCCGTGGTGGCGTCGATCCGCGAGTTCTTCGGCACCTCGCAGCTGTCGCAGTTCATGGACCAGAACAACCCGCTGGCGGGCCTGACGCACAAGCGTCGTCTGAACGCCCTCGGCCCGGGTGGTCTGTCCCGCGACCGTGCCGGCATGGAGGTCCGTGACGTCCACCCGTCGCACTACGGCCGCATGTGCCCGATCGAGACCCCTGAGGGCCCGAACATCGGTCTGATCGGCTCGCTCGCGTCGTTCGGTCGCATCAACCCGTTCGGCTTCATCGAGACGCCGTACCGCAAGGTCGTCGACGGCAAGGTCACGGACGAGATCGTCTACCTGACCGCCGACGACGAGGACCGGCACATCATCGCCCAGGCGAACACCGAGCTCGCCGTGGACGGCACGTTCCTCAACGACCGTGTCCTGGTGCGCACCAAGGGCGGCGAGACCGACGACCTGCCGCCGGCCGAGGTCGACTACATGGACGTCTCGCCGCGCCAGATGGTGTCCGTCGCGACGGCGCTCATCCCGTTCCTCGAGCACGACGACGCGAACCGCGCGCTCATGGGCGCGAACATGCAGCGCCAGGCCGTGCCGCTGGTGCGCTCCGAGGCGCCGCTGGTCGGCACCGGCATGGAGCGTCGTGCGGCGGTCGACGCCGGCGACGTCATCGTGGCGACCAAGCCCGGTGTGGTCACCGAGGTCTCGGCCGACCTGGTCCTCGTCGCGAACGACGACGGCACCACCGGCTCGTACCGCGCGGCCAAGTTCCGCCGCTCGAACCAGGGCACCAGCTACAACCAGCGCGTGCTCGTGGACGAGGGCCAGCGGGTCGAGGTCGGCTCCGTGCTGGCCGACGGCCCGGCGACCGACGAGGGCGACCTCGCGCTCGGCCGCAACCTGCTCGTGGCGTTCATGTCGTGGGAGGGCCACAACTACGAGGACGCGATCATCCTGTCGCAGCGCCTCGTGGAGGACGACGTCCTGTCCTCGATCCACATCGAGGAGCACGAGGTCGACGCCCGCGACACGAAGCTCGGGCCCGAGGAGATCACGCGGGACATCCCGAACGTCTCCGAGGACGTCCTGGCGGACCTCGACGAGCGCGGCGTCATCCGCATCGGTGCCGAGGTCGGCGCCGGCGACGTGCTGGTCGGCAAGGTCACCCCGAAGGGCGAGACCGAGCTGACCCCGGAGGAGCGCCTGCTGCGCGCCATCTTCGGCGAGAAGGCCCGCGAGGTGCGCGACACCTCCCTCAAGGTGCCCCACGGCGAGCAGGGCACCGTCATCGGCGTCCGCGAGTTCAACCGCGAGGACGGCGACGAGCTGCCCGCCGGCGTGAACCAGCTGGTCCGCGTCTACATCGCCCAGCGCCGCAAGATCACCGTCGGTGACAAGCTCGCCGGCCGCCACGGCAACAAGGGCGTCATCTCGAAGATCCTGCCGCAGGAGGACATGCCGTTCCTGCCCGACGGCACGCCGGTCGACGTCATCCTCAACCCGCTGGGCGTGCCCGGTCGTATGAACGTCGGTCAGGTCCTCGAGACGCACCTCGGGTGGGTCGCGAGCCGCGGCTGGGACATCGAGCTGGCCGAGGGCGAGGACCTCTCCTGGAAGGAGACCCTGCCCGAGGTCGCGTCGAAGTCGGAGCCGGGGACGCCGGTGGCGACGCCGGTGTTCGACGGGCTCGAGGAGTCGGGCCTGCGCGGCCTGCTCTCCACGACGCTGCCGAACCGCGACGGCGACCGCATGGTCGCGACCGACGGCAAGGCCCGGCTGTTCGACGGCCGCTCCGGCGAGCCGTTCCCGGACCCGGTGTCGGTGGGCTACATGTACATCCTCAAGCTCCACCACCTGGTCGACGACAAGATCCACGCGCGCTCGACCGGCCCGTACTCGATGATCACGCAGCAGCCGCTGGGTGGTAAGGCGCAGTTCGGCGGCCAGCGCTTCGGCGAGATGGAGGTGTGGGCCCTCGAGGCGTACGGCGCGGCCTACACGCTGCAGGAGCTGCTCACCATCAAGTCCGACGACGTCCCGGGCCGCGTGAAGGTCTACGAGGCGATCGTCAAGGGCGAGAACATCCCCGACTCGGGCATCCCGGAGTCCTTCAAGGTGCTCCTCAAGGAGATGCAGTCGCTGTGCCTGAACGTCGAGGTGCTCTCGAGCGACGGGACCTCCATCGAGATGAAGGAGTCCGACGACGAGGTGTACCGCGCCGCGGAGGAGCTGGGCATCGATCTGTCCCGACGCCCCAACTCGGCCGCCACGGTCGACGAGATCTGATCCAGCGACCAGCTGAACTCCACGGACATTCGAAAGCTTTGAGGAAGTAGGACATCTTGCTCGACGTCAACGTCTTCGACGAGCTGCGTATCGGCCTGGCCACGGCCGACGACATCCGTGCCTGGTCGCACGGAGAGGTCAAGAAGCCCGAGACCATCAACTACCGCACCCTGAAGCCGGAGAAGGACGGGCTCTTCTGCGAGAAGATCTTCGGCCCCACCCGGGACTGGGAGTGCTACTGCGGCAAGTACAAGCGCGTGCGCTTCAAGGGCATCATCTGCGAGCGCTGCGGCGTCGAGGTGACGCGCTCGAAGGTGCGCCGTGAGCGCATGGGGCACATCGAGCTCGCCGCCCCGGTCACGCACATCTGGTTCTTCAAGGGTGTGCCGTCGCGCCTCGGCTACCTGCTCGACCTGGCCCCGAAGGACCTGGAGAAGGTCATCTACTTCGCGGCCTACATGGTCACGTGGGTCGACGACGAGGCCCGCCACGAGGACCTCCCGAACCTCCAGAACGAGATCGACCTGGAGAAGAAGGAGATCTCGGACCGCCGCGACAACGACATCAACACCCGCGCCGCCAAGCTCGAGGCCGACCTGGCCGAGCTGGAGGCCGAGGGCGCCAAGGCTGACGCGCGCCGCAAGGTGCGCGACTCCGCCGAGCGCGAGATGGCGCAGCTGCGCAAGCGTGCCGACCAGGAGCTGGACCGCCTCGAGCAGGTCTGGGACCGGTTCAAGAACCTCAAGGTCGCGGACCTCGAGGGCGACGAGATGCTGTACCGCCAGCTCGTCGACCGGTACGGCACGTACTTCGAGGGCTCGATGGGCGCCGCGGCGATCCAGAAGCGCCTCGAGAGCTTCGACCTGGAGGCCGAGGCCGAGTCGCTGCGCGAGACCATCCGCACCGGCAAGGGGCAGCGCAAGACGCGTGCGCTCAAGCGCCTCAAGGTCGTCAACGCGTTCCTGACGACGACCAACTCGCCCACGGCGATGGTGCTCGACGCCGTCCCGGTCATCCCGCCGGACCTGCGCCCGATGGTGCAGCTCGACGGTGGCCGGTTCGCGACGTCGGACCTCAACGACCTGTACCGCCGCGTGATCAACCGCAACAACCGGCTCAAGCGCCTGCTCGACCTGGGTGCGCCGGAGATCATCGTCAACAACGAGAAGCGGATGCTCCAGGAGGCCGTGGACTCGCTGTTCGACAACGGTCGCCGCGGCCGTCCGGTCACCGGGCCGGGCAACCGCCCGCTGAAGTCGATCTCCGACATGCTCAAGGGCAAGCAGGGCCGGTTCCGCCAGAACCTGCTCGGCAAGCGCGTCGACTACTCGGGCCGTTCGGTCATCGTGGTCGGCCCGCAGCTCAAGCTGCACCAGTGCGGCCTGCCCAAGCAGATGGCGCTCGAGCTGTTCAAGCCGTTCGTCATGAAGCGGCTCGTCGAGCTCAACCACGCGCAGAACATCAAGAGCGCCAAGCGCATGGTCGAGCGGACCCGCGGCGAGGTGTGGGACGTGCTGGAGGAGGTCATCCAGGAGCACCCGGTGCTGCTGAACCGTGCCCCCACCCTGCACCGCCTGGGCATCCAGGCGTTCGAGCCGCAGCTCGTCGAGGGCAAGGCCATCCACCTGCACCCGCTCGTGTGCGCCGCGTTCAACGCGGACTTCGACGGCGACCAGATGGCGGTCCACCTGCCCCTGAGCGCCGAGGCGCAGGCCGAGGCCCGCATCCTCATGCTCTCGAGCAACAACATCCTCAAGCCGTCGGACGGCCGTCCGGTGACCATGCCCTCGCAGGACATGATCATCGGTCTGCACCACCTCACCTCGGACCGCCCCGGCGCGACGGGGGAGGGGCGCGTGTTCTCCTCGCAGGCCGAGGCGATCATGGCGCTCGACCGCGGCGAGCTGGACCTCAACGCCACGATCAAGCTGCGGATGTCGGACCTCGTTCCGCCGACCAAGGGCTTCGAGGCCCCCGAGGGCTGGGAGCCCGGGCAGCCGCTGCTGTTCGAGACCACGCTGGGCCGCACGATCTTCAACGAAGCGCTCCCGATCGACTACCCGTTCCAGAACGGGGTCGTCGGCAAGAAGGAGCTCTCGACGATCGTCAACGACCTGGCGGAGCGCTACCCGAAGGTCGACGTCGCGACGTCGCTCGACGCGCTGAAGGACGCCGGCTACCGCTGGGCCACGCGCTCGGGCGTCACGATCGCGATCTCCGACGTCGCGATGCCGGAGGTCAAGAACGACATCCTGGACGAGCACGAGCAGCGTGCGCTGAAGGTCCAGGACCAGTTCGACAAGGGTCTGATCACCGACGACGAGCGCCGTCAGGAGCTCATCGAGATCTGGACCCAGGCCACCGACAAGATCGCGTCGGTCATGCGCGAGAACCTCGAGAGCAACTCGCGGAACACGCTGTACCGCATGGTGTCCTCGGGCGCCCGTGGTAACTGGATGCAGGTCCGTCAGATCGCCGGTATGCGCGGCCTCGTGGCGAACCCGAAGGGCGAGATCATCCCGCGCCCGATCAAGTCCAACTACCGCGAGGGCCTGTCCGTCCTCGAGTACTTCATCGCCTCGCACGGTGCCCGCAAGGGTCTGGCCGACACGGCGCTGCGTACCGCGGACTCCGGCTACCTGACCCGTCGTCTGGTCGACGTGTCGCAGGACGTCATCATCCGCGAGGAGGACTGCGGCACCGAGCGCGGCCTCACGCTGCCCGTCGCCGAGCGCATCGGCGACGTGCTGGTGCCGCACCCGCGCGTCGAGACGAGCATCTACTCGCGCACGTTCGCGACGGACGTCGTGGACGCGGACGGCAACGTCGTGGCCGAGGCGGGCTCGGACGCGGGCGACGTGATCATCGACAAGGTGATCGCCGCCGGCATCGAGAACGTCAAGGTCCGCTCCGTGCTGACCTGCGAGTCGCGCGTCGGCACCTGCGCCAAGTGCTACGGCCGCTCCCTGGCCACCGGCAAGCTGGTGGACATCGGCGAGGCCGTCGGCATCATCGCGGCGCAGTCCATCGGTGAGCCGGGCACGCAGCTGACGATGCGTACCTTCCACACCGGTGGTGTCGCCTCCGCGGAGGACATCACGCAGGGTCTGCCCCGTGTCACCGAGCTGTTCGAGGCCCGCACCCCCAAGGGTGAGGCCCCGATCGCGGAGTACACCGGCACCGTGGCGATCGAGGACACGGAGCGCACGCGCCACCTGGTCCTCACGCCGGCCGACGGCGGCGAGGAGATCCGCTACCCGGTGACCAAGCGTGCCCGCCTCCTGATCGCCGACGGCGAGCAGGTCCAGGTCGGCACCCAGCTGGTCCAGGGCGCCGTCGACCCGAAGAAGGTGCTGCGCATCCTCGGCCCGCGTGCCACCCAGAAGCACCTGGTGGACGAGGTCCAGGAGACCTACCGCTCGCAGGGCGTGGACATCCACGACAAGCACATCGAGGTCATCGTGCGGCAGATGCTGCGTCGCGTGACCGTGCTCGACTCGGGTGACTCGCACCTGCTGCCGGGCGAGCTCGCGGAGCGCGTCCGCTTCGAGGACGCGAACCGTCGCGCGGTGGCGGAGGGTGGCCAGCCGGCCTCCGGCCGTCCCGAGCTCATGGGCATCACGAAGGCCTCGCTCGCCACCGACTCGTGGCTCTCGGCGGCCTCCTTCCAGGAGACCACCCGCGTGCTCACCGAGGCGTCGATGAGCGGCCGTCGTGACCCGCTGCTGGGCCTCAAGGAGAACGTCATCCTCGGTAAGCTCATCCCCGCCGGTACGGGCCTGCCCCGCTACCGGAACATCGAGGTCGAGCCGACCGAGCAGGCCAAGGCCGAGCTCTACCCGAGCTTCGGCTACGACGAGATCGACTTCCCGACGCTCGGCATGGGCTCGGGCGAGGCGATCCCGCTGGAGGACCTGGACTTCGGCGACTTCCGCTGATCCCGCCAGTGCCGAGGTAGTCCGAGCCTCGGCGAGGTAGTACGCCGCGTCCGCTCATCGAGCGGGCGCGGCGTACTCCGTACTACCTCGGCGAGGCGGGGCGCACGTCACAGCGTGCGTCCTTCCTGCACCTTTGACCCCGCTTGCTTCCGCGGGTAATCTTGGAAGCCGTGCCCGTGCCGTCGCGCGCGCATCCCGCTGTCAGCCCAGAGCCTTCCGGCTCGGGCCGGCTGCCGGAGGCGTCGCCGACCTGAGCGCACAGGTACCCCGGGAAGATCGCTCGGACCGTCCGTGAGGGCGGGGGAGCTGAGCTGATCCGGGCCATCGAGCCGGTGGTAAGTGGCGTTGCGGTCCGTGAGGGCCGCGGGTGCCGCATGCGATCGGCACGCACAAGCCAGACAGACCACCGTCGAGGGCCGGCCGGCCCTCGTGAGCTCGAGAAGACGACGGAGACGTAGTGCCTACGATCCAGCAGCTCGTCCGCAAGGGCCGGTCCACGAAGGCCGTGGCGTCGAAGACGCCGGCCCTCAAGGACTCGCCCCAGCGGCGCGGCGTGTGCACCCGCGTGTACACCACCACCCCCAAGAAGCCGAACTCCGCGCTCCGCAAGGTCGCGCGCGTCAAGCTGTCCTCGGGTACCGAGGTCACCGCGTACATCCCCGGTGTCGGCCACAACCTGCAGGAGCACTCGATCGTGCTCGTCCGCGGCGGCCGTGTGAAGGACCTCCCGGGTGTCCGCTACAAGATCGTGCGCGGCGCGCTCGACACGCAGGGCGTGAAGAACCGCAAGCAGGCCCGCAGCAAGTACGGCGCGAAGAAGGAGAAGGCCTGATGCCTCGCAAGGGTCCGGCCCCCAAGCGGCCGCTCATCGTCGACCCCGTCTACGGGTCGCCCGTCGTCACGCAGCTGATCAACAAGGTCCTGCTCGACGGCAAGAAGTCCACCGCCGAGGCGATCGTCTACGGCGCCCTCGAGGGCGTCCGTGCCAAGACGGACCAGGACCCGGTCGTCGTGCTCAAGCGCGCGCTGGAGAACGTCCGCCCGGCCCTCGAGGTCCGCTCCCGCCGTGTCGGTGGCGCCACCTACCAGGTGCCGGTCGAGGTGCGCCCCGTGCGTTCCACGACGCTCGCGCTGCGCTGGCTCACGGACTTCTCGCGCGCCCGCCGCGAGAAGACGATGACCGAGCGCCTCATGAACGAGATCCTCGACGCCTCCAACGGCCTCGGTGCCGCCGTGAAGCGCCGCGAGGACATGCACAAGATGGCCGACTCGAACAAGGCCTTCGCGCACTACCGCTGGTGATGCGCACGGACGGCCCCGGGTGATCCCCGGGGCCGTCCGAGGATCCGGAACCGGCCGGCAGCCGGCCCTCCGGCCCGGCTTCCGACCTTCCACCGACAAGGGGTAAGACACCGTGGCACTCGACGTGCTGACCGACCTGAACAAGGTCCGCAACATCGGCATCATGGCCCACATCGATGCCGGCAAGACCACCACCACCGAGCGCATCCTGTTCTACACCGGTGTGAACTACAAGATCGGTGAGACGCACGACGGTGCGTCGACGATGGACTGGATGGAGCAGGAGCAGGAGCGCGGCATCACGATCACGTCCGCCGCGACGACCTGCTACTGGAAGAACAACCAGATCAACATCATCGACACCCCGGGTCACGTGGACTTCACCGTCGAGGTCGAGCGCTCCCTGCGCGTGCTCGACGGTGCCGTCGCGGTGTTCGACGGCAAGGAGGGCGTGGAGCCCCAGTCGGAGACCGTGTGGCGCCAGGCCGACAAGTACGACGTCCCGCGCATCTGCTTCGTCAACAAGATGGACAAGCTCGGCGCGGACTTCTACTTCACGGTCGACACCATCGTCAACCGCCTCAAGGCGAAGCCGCTGGTCATCCAGCTGCCGATCGGCGCCGAGAACGACTTCGAGGGCGTCGTCGACCTTCTCGAGATGAAGGCGCTGACCTGGCGCGGCGACACCAAGATGGGCGAGGAGTACGCGGTCGAGGAGATCCCGGCCGACCTCGTCGAGAAGGCCGAGCAGTACCGGGCCGAGCTCGTCGAGGCCGTCGCCGAGGCGGACGACGAGCTGCTCGAGAAGTTCCTCGGTGGCGAGGAGCTCACGGTCGCCGAGATCAAGTCCGGCATCCGCAAGCTCGTCATCCGCTCCGAGGCCTTCCCGGTGCTGTGCGGCTCGGCGTTCAAGAACAAGGGCGTGCAGCCCATGCTCGACGCCGTGATCGACTACCTGCCGACCCCGCTCGACGTCCCGGCCGTCCAGGGCCACGACGTCAAGGACGCGGAGAAGATCATCGAGCGTCGTCCGGACGAGACGGAGCCGTTCTCGGCCCTCGCGTTCAAGGTCGCCACGCACCCGTTCTTCGGCAAGCTCACCTACGTCCGCGTCTACTCGGGCAAGGTCGCGCAGGGCGCTCAGGTCCAGAACTCGACCAAGGGCAAGAAGGAGCGCATCGGGAAGCTCTTCCAGATGCACTCCAACAAGGAGAACCCGGTCGAGGAGGCCCACGCCGGGCACATCTACGCCTTCATCGGGCTCAAGGACGTCACCACCGGTGACACGCTCTGCGACCCGGCGAACCCGGTCATCCTCGAGTCGATGACCTTCCCCGAGCCGGTCATCGACGTGGCCATCGAGCCGAAGACGAAGGCCGACCAGGAGAAGCTCTCCACGGCGATCCAGAAGCTCGCCCAGGAGGACCCGACCTTCCGCGTCAAGCTGGACGAGGAGACCGGCCAGACCGTCATCGGCGGCATGGGCGAGCTCCACCTCGACATCCTCGTCGACCGTATGCGTCGCGAGTTCAAGGTCGAGGCGAACGTCGGCAAGCCGCAGGTCGCGTACCGCGAGACGATCCGCCGTACCGCGGAGAAGATCGACTACACGCACAAGAAGCAGACCGGTGGTTCGGGCCAGTTCGCCAAGGTCCAGGTGACCTTCGAGCCGCTCGAGACGACCGAGGGCGAGCTCTACGAGTTCGCCAACGCCGTCACCGGTGGTCGCATCCCGCGTGAGTACATCCCGTCCGTCGACGCCGGTATCCAGTCGGCGATGCAGCAGGGCGTGCTGGCCGGGTTCCCCGTGGTGGGGGTCAAGGCCACGCTGCTCGACGGCGCCTACCACGACGTCGACTCCTCGGAGATGGCGTTCAAGATCGCCGGCTCGATGGTCTTCAAGGAGGGCATCAAGCGGGCCGACCCGGTCATCCTCGAGCCCGTCATGGCCGTCGAGGTCCGGACGCCCGAGGAGTACATGGGCGACGTGATCGGTGACATCAACTCGCGTCGTGGGATGATCCAGTCCATGGAGGACGCGACCGGTGTCAAGGTCGTGCGTGCCCAGGTACCGTTGAGCGAGATGTTCGGGTACATCGGTGACCTGCGTTCCAAGACGCAGGGCCGCGCCGTGTACTCGATGCAGTTCGACAGCTACGCCGAGGTTCCTCGCAACGTTGCTGACGAGATCATCAAGAAGACCCGGGGCGAGTGAGTCCCCACAGGTCGACGACCAGCACAACCATCAACCTGTAGGAAACCCCCGTCGCCCCGCGGGATGTAGGCTCTCTCGCCGAGTCTCGCAACGTTCGGGAACATCTACCCAAGTCCCAGGAGGACCCCAGTGGCTAAGGCCAAGTTCGAGCGGACCAAGCCGCACGTCAACATCGGCACGATCGGGCACGTCGACCACGGCAAGACGACGCTGACCGCCGCGATCTCGAAGACGCTTGCGGACACGTACCCCGACCTGCCGGCGAACACGCAGCGCAACTTCGACGAGATCGACGCCGCGCCGGAGGAGAAGCAGCGCGGTATCACGATCAACATCGCGCACATCGAGTACGAGACGCCCAAGCGTCACTACGCGCACGTCGATGCTCCGGGTCACGCCGACTACATCAAGAACATGATCACCGGTGCCGCCCAGATGGACGGCGCGATCCTGGTGGTCGCGGCGACCGACGGTCCGATGGCCCAGACGCGCGAGCACGTGCTGCTGGCCCGCCAGGTGGGCGTCCCCTACCTGCTGGTCGCGCTGAACAAGGCCGACATGGTCGACGACGAGGAGATCCTCGAGCTCGTCGAGATGGAGGTCCGCGAGCTGCTGTCGTCGCAGGAGTTCGACGGCGACAACGCGCCCGTCGTCCGCGTCTCCGGCCTCAAGGCCCTCGAGGGTGACCCCGAGTGGACCAAGAAGGTCCTGGAGCTCATGGAGGCCGTGGACGAGAACGTCCCGGACCCGGTCCGCGAGCTCGACAAGCCGTTCCTCATGCCGATCGAGGACGTCTTCACCATCACCGGCCGCGGCACCGTCGTGACCGGCAAGGTGGAGCGCGGTGCGCTCGACGTCAACTCCGAGGTCGAGATCGTCGGTATCCGTGCGCCCCAGAAGACCACGGTCACCGGTATCGAGACGTTCCACAAGCAGATGGACCAGGCCCAGGCCGGCGACAACACCGGTCTGCTCCTGCGCGGCATCAAGCGCGAGGACGTCGAGCGTGGCCAGGTCGTCGTGAAGCCGGGTTCGATCACCCCGCACACGAACTTCGAGGCGCAGGTCTACATCCTGGGCAAGGACGAGGGCGGCCGTCACAACCCGTTCTACTCGAACTACCGTCCGCAGTTCTACTTCCGGACCACGGACGTCACCGGCGTCATCACGCTGCCCGAGGGCACCGAGATGGTCATGCCCGGCGACAACACCGAGATGTCGGTGGAGCTGATCCAGCCCATCGCCATGGAGGAGGGCCTCGGCTTCGCCATCCGTGAGGGTGGCCGCACCGTCGGCTCCGGCCGTGTCACCAAGATCAACAAGTGACCTGCTGATCCTCGGCTGATCACCTGAGCAGGAGGCCCGGGCCCGGTAGGGCCCGGGCCTCCCGCATGCTCGGGGGGTCGGTGCGTCCGGCGTCACAGCGGTCGAACCCCGTTCCGGCTTGGAATCGCGGGGTTCCCTGTGGCAAGATGTTCAGGTTGCCTGTCACGGGCGCGTTCTTTCTCGTGTCGAACAGTGTGTAGCACCACGGTGCGTGCACCGCTCCGGTCTCCCGGAGCGGTCCACCCGCCTGGAGCGGTTCTCCTCTCGGAGGAGTCGCGGGGTTGCCGGCTGTCGACGCGCGTGAGCGCCCCGCGGGACACATGTCTCGACAGGCCAGACAAACGTCGTGGTCCGCCTCGCGGACCACAATCAACGGCCCCACGCCGATCAGGTGTGTGCCCGGGTGTGCCGCACCAGTGTGACAACACAGGCGACACGCCCGAGCGCGGGGGTCGGACAGTAGCGGTTCGAGAGAGAGAGTCAGACGACGCCATGGCGGGACAGAAGATCCGCATCCGGCTCAAGTCCTACGACCACGAGGTCATCGACAGCTCGGCGCGCAAGATCGTCGACACGGTGACGCGCGCTGGTGCGACGGTCGTGGGTCCGGTGCCGCTGCCGACGGAGAAGAACGTCTTCACCGTCATCCGGTCGCCTCACAAGTACAAGGACAGCCGCGAGCACTTCGAGATGCGCACGCACAAGCGGCTCATCGACATCATCGATCCCACGCCGAAGGCCGTCGACTCGCTCATGCGGATCGACCTGCCTGCCGACGTGAACATCGAGATCAAGCTCTGAGGCTGGGATAGATATGACCAACCAGCAGAAGAACGTGACCGCGGTGCTCGGCACCAAGCTCGGCATGACGCAGCTGTGGGACGACGCCGGTCGTCTGGTCCCCGTCACCGTCGTGGCCGTCCCGACCAACGTCGTGACGCAGGTCCGCTCCGCGGACGCCGACGGCTACGCGGCCGTGCAGCTCGCCGCCGGCCAGATCGACCCGCGCAAGGTCACCAAGCCGCTCAAGGGCCACTTCGAGAAGGCCGGCGTCACGCCGCGCCGTCACGTCGCCGAGGTCCGCACCGAGGACGCCGCCGAGTTCACGCTCGGCCAGGAGATCACCGCCGAGGCCTTCGAGGCCGGTGCCGTGGTCGACGTCGTCGGCACCACCAAGGGCAAGGGCACCGCCGGTGTCATGAAGCGCCACGGCTTCTCCGGCGTCGGCGCCTCTCACGGTGCCCACCGCAACCACCGCAAGGCCGGCTCGATCGGCGGCGCCTCGACGCCGTCGCGCGTGTTCAAGGGCCTGCGGATGGCCGGTCGCATGGGCCACGCCCGCATGACCGTCCAGAACCTGACCGTCCACGCGGTCGACGCCGAGAAGGGTCTGCTGCTCGTCAAGGGCGCGGTTCCCGGCCCCAAGGGTGGCGTCGTCGTCGTGCGTACCGCCGCGAAGGGTGCGTGACCTCCATGGCCAACCAGACCGTCGACGTGCTCGACGCCCAGGGCAAGAAGGCCGGCACGGCCGAGCTCCCCGCTGAGGTGTTCGACGTCGCCACCAACGTCCCGCTGATCCACCAGGTGGTCGTGGCGCAGCGCGCCGCCGCCCGCCAGGGGACGCACGCCACCAAGACCCGCGGCGAGGTCCGCGGTGGTGGCAGGAAGCCGTACAAGCAGAAGGGCACCGGCCGCGCCCGTCAGGGTTCGACCCGCGCCCCGCAGTTCGCCGGCGGTGGCACCGTCCACGGCCCGCAGCCGCGCAAGTACGACCAGCGGACCCCGAAGAAGATGAAGGCCGCCGCCCTGCGTGGCGCCCTCTCCGACCGGGCTCGCGCCGGCCGCGTCCACGTGGTCGCCGGCTTCGGCCTCGAGGGTGCGCCCTCGACGCGGACCGCCGTCAAGACGATCGCCGCGCTCACCGGGCGCGAGCACGTCCTCGTGGTCACGGAGCGCTCGGACGAGCTGACGATCCTGTCGCTCCGCAACGTCGAGCAGGTCCACCTGCTGACCGCGGACCAGCTCAACACCTACGACGTGCTCGTCTCCGACGACGTCGTCTTCACCGAGGGCGCGCTCGCCGCGTTCCTCGCCGGCCCGGCCACGGGCAAGAGCGTGAAGGCCGTCGCCACGGAGTCCGAGGCGGCCGAGACCGAGGAGGCCACGAAGTGACCGCCGTGACGAAGGACCCGCGCGACATCCTGATCGCGCCGGTCGTCTCCGAGAAGTCCTACAACCTCCTCGACGAGGGCAAGTACACCTTCGTCGTGGACCCGCGGGCCAACAAGACCGAGATCAAGATCGCGGTCGAGCAGGTCTTCGGTGTCAAGGTCGACTCGGTCAACACGATCAACCGCAAGGGCAAGGCGCGTCGCACGCGCTTCGGCCTGGGCAAGCGCAAGGACACGAAGCGCGCGATCGTGACCCTCCGTGAGGGCACGATCGACATCTTCGGCGGTCCGGCTTCCTGAGGCGCAGAGAGCAGATCGAGGACTAACCCATGGGAATCCGTAAGTACAAGCCGACGACGCCCGGCCGCCGCGGCTCCAGCGTCGCCGACTTCGTCGAGATCACGCGCTCCGAGCCGGAGAAGTCTCTGGTCCGTCCGCTGTCCAAGACGGGTGGGCGCAACAACTCCGGTCGCATCACGACCCGTCACAAGGGCGGTGGCCACAAGCGTGCCTACCGTGTGATCGACTTCCGTCGCCACGACAAGGACGGCGTGCCCGCCAAGGTCGCGCACATCGAGTACGACCCGAACCGCACGGCTCGGATCGCGCTCCTGCACTACGCGGACGGCACGAAGCGCTACATCGTCGCGCCGAACAAGCTGTCGCAGGGCGACGTCGTCGAGGCCGGTGCCGGCGCCGACATCAAGCCCGGCAACAACCTGCCGCTGCGCAACATCCCGACCGGTACGGTCATCCACGCCGTCGAGCTCCGCCCCGGTGGCGGCGCGAAGATCGCCCGCTCCGCGGGTGCCTCCGTGCAGCTCGTCGCGAAGGACGGCCCGTACGCGCAGCTGCGCATGCCGTCCGGCGAGATCCGCAACGTCGACCTGCGCTGCCGCGCCACGGTCGGCGAGGTGGGCAACGCCGAGCAGTCGAACATCAACTGGGGCAAGGCCGGCCGCAAGCGGTGGAAGGGCGTTCGCCCGACCGTCCGTGGCGTGGTCATGAACCCGGTCGACCACCCGCACGGTGGTGGTGAGGGCAAGACCTCCGGTGGTCGCCACCCGGTCAGCCCGTGGGGCCAGCCCGAGGGCCGGACCCGCCGCCCGAACAAGCCGAGCGACAAGCTGATCGTCCGCCGTCGCCGCACCGGCAAGAAGCGCTGATAAGGAGCCTGACAGATGCCTCGTAGCCTGAAGAAGGGCCCCTTCGTCGACGACCACCTGCAGAAGAAGGTGGACGCTCAGAACGAGAAGGGGACCAAGAACGTCATCAAGACCTGGTCCCGCCGGTCGGTCATCACGCCCGACTTCCTCGGTCACACCTTCGCCGTGCACGACGGCCGGAAGCACACCCCGGTCTTCGTCACCGAGTCGATGGTCGGCCACAAGCTCGGCGAGTTCGCTCCCACGCGAACCTTCCGCGGCCACGTGAAGGACGACAAGAAGGGCCGTCGCCGCTGACCCCCGGGTCAGCCGGACGACAGGCCCCGACGGTCTGAGAAAAGGAAGCAGGACAGCAATGGAAGCCAAGGCGCAGGCGCGGTTCGTCCGTGTCACGCCCCAGAAGGCCCGGCGCGTCGTGGACCTCATCCGTGGCAAGCAGGCCGCCGAGGCCGTCGCGGTGCTGAAGTTCGCGCCGCAGGCAGCGAGCGAGCCCATCCGCAAGGTTGTGGAGAGCGCCGTCGCGAACGCCCGGGTGAAGGCCGACCGCGCCAGCGAGCGCTTCGACGAGACGGAGCTCTTCGTCTCGGCGGCGTTCGTCGACGAGGGGCCGACGCTCAAGCGGTTCCGTCCGCGGGCGCAGGGGCGTGCGAGCCAGATCCTCAAGCGCACCAGCCACATCACCGTGGTCGTCGCACCGCGTGAGCAGAAGGAAGGGGCCCGATAGTGGGGCAGAAGGTTCACCCGCACGGGTACCGCCTCGGCATCACCACCGACCACCGGTCGCGCTGGTTCGCCGACAGCACCAAGCCTGGTCAGCGGTACCGCGACTACGTCCGCGAGGACGTGGCGATCCGCAAGCTCATGAGCACCGGTCTCGAGCGGGCCGGCATCTCCAAGGTCGAGGTCGAGCGCACCCGCGACCGCGTCCGCGTGGACATCCACACGGCGCGTCCGGGCATCGTCATCGGTCGCCGGGGTGCCGAGGCCGACCGCATCCGCGGCGAGCTCGAGAAGCTCACGGGCAAGCAGGTCCAGCTCAACATCCTCGAGGTCAAGAACGCGGAGATCGACGCGCAGCTGGTCGCGCAGGGCATCGCCGAGCAGCTCGCGAGCCGCGTCTCGTTCCGCCGCGCCATGCGCAAGGGCATCCAGTCCGCGCAGCGCGCCGGCGCCAAGGGCATCCGCGTGCAGGTCTCGGGCCGTCTCGGCGGCGCCGAGATGAGCCGGTCGGAGTTCTACCGCGAGGGTCGTGTGCCGCTGCACACGCTGCGCGCGAACATCGACTACGGCTTCTTCGAGGCCCGCACCACCTTCGGCCGCATCGGCGTGAAGGTGTGGATCTACAAGGGCGACATCACCGAGAAGGAGTTCGCCGCGCAGCAGGCCGCTGCCGCGCCCCGTCAGGGTCGTGGCCGTGGTGGCGAGCGTGGGGAGCGCCGCGGTGGCGGTCGTCGCCCCGAGCGTCAGGCCCAGCCGGCCGCCGAGAGCGCCCCCGCGTCCGACGCGGCCCCGGCGCCGGAGCAGGCTGCGGCCCCCGAGTCCGGAACGGAGGCCTGAGTCATGCTGATCCCCCGCAGGCTCAAGCACCGCAAGCAGCACCACCCGAAGCGCTCCGGCGCGGCCAAGGGTGGCACCACGATCGCGTTCGGCGACTACGGCATCCAGGCCCTCGAGCCCGCCTACGTCACCAACCGTCAGATCGAGGCTGCTCGTATCGCGATGACCCGCCACATCAAGCGTGGCGGCAAGGTCTGGATCAACATCTACCCGGACCGTCCCCTGACCAAGAAGCCCGCCGAGACCCGCATGGGTTCCGGCAAGGGCTCGCCCGAGTGGTGGGTCGCCAACGTCAAGCCCGGCCGCATCGTCTTCGAGCTGGCCGGTGTCGACGAGGAGCTGGCCCGTGAGGCCATGCGCCGCGCGATCCACAAGCTCCCGATGAAGTGCCGTTTCGTGGTGCGCGAGGGTGGTGCGAACTGATGGCAGTCGGAACCAAGGGCATGGCCCCCGCTGACCTCGACGGGTTCGACGACGAGAAGCTGGTCGCCGAGCTGAAGAAGGCCAAGGAGGAGCTCTTCAACCTCCGTTTCCAGTCGGCCACCGGCCAGCTGGAGTCCCACGGTCGGATCAAGGCCGTCAAGCGCGACATCGCGCGGATCTACACGGTCCTGCACGAGCGCGAGCTCGGTATCCGCACGGCCCCGAGCGTGAGTGAGTGAGGCATCGATGAGCGAGAACACCAACGCGGTGGCCGCTGAGACGACCGAGCGCAGCACGCGCAAGGTCCGTCGTGGCTACGTCGTCAGCGACAAGATGGAGAAGACCATCGTCGTCGAGGTCGAGGACCGCAAGAAGCACCCTCTGTACGGCAAGGTCCTGCGCACCACCACCAAGGTGAAGGCGCACGACGAGCAGAACTCCGCCGGTATCGGCGACCTGGTCGAGATCATGGAGACCCGTCCGCTGTCCGCGACCAAGCGGTGGCGCCTGACGGAGATCCTCGAGAAGGCCAAGTGATCCAGAAGGTCTTCTGACCTTCGGCCGGGGCAGGCCGTGACACACGTATGCGGCCCGCCCCGGCCACCACAGCAACTATCCGTTCGGCAAGGCTCGCCCGGGACAGCCTGGGACGAGAACCGGCTCGACGACAGGAGATCAATCGATGATCCAGCAGGAGTCGCGACTTCGGGTCGCCGACAACACGGGTGCCAAGGAGATCCTCTGCATCCGTGTTCTCGGTGGATCCGGCCGTCGCTACGCCGGTATCGGCGACACGATCGTCGCCACCGTCAAGGACGCGATCCCCGGCGGCAACGTGAAGAAGGGCGACGTGGTCAAGGCCGTCATCGTCCGGACCGCCAAGGAGCGCCGTCGTCCCGACGGTTCCTACATCAAGTTCGACGAGAACGCCGCCGTGATCCTCAAGAACGACGGTGAGCCCCGTGGCACCCGCATCTTCGGCCCGGTCGGGCGCGAGCTGCGCGACAAGCGGTTCATGAAGATCATCTCGCTGGCGCCGGAGGTGCTCTGACCATGGCGAAGATCAAGAAGGGCGACCAGGTGATCGTCATCGCCGGTCGCGACAAGGGCAAGACGGGCCGCGTGCTCGAGGTCCTCAAGGACTCCGACCGCATCGTGGTCGAGGGCGTGCAGCGCGTCACCAAGCACGTCAAGGCCGGCCAGACGGCTCGCGGCACCCGCACGGGTGGCATCGAGACCGTCGAGGCGCCGATCCACGTCTCGAACGTGATGGTCGTCGACCCGGAGACCAAGAAGGGCACGCGCGTCGGGTTCCGTACCGAGCAGGTCGAGCGCGACGGCCGTACCCGCACCGTCCGCGTGCGCGTCGCCAAGCGTTCCGGGAAGGACATCTGATGACCGAGACCACTCTCGAGGCCCCGGCCACCCCGCGCCTCAAGCAGAAGTACCGCGAGGACATCATCGCGGCGCTGCGCGAGGAGTTCGGCCACCAGAACATCCAGCAGGTCGCCGGTCTGACCAAGATCGTCGTCAACATGGGTGTCGGTGACGCCGCCAAGGACTCCAAGCTCATCGAGGGCGCGATCCGCGACCTCACGGCGATCACCGGGCAGAAGCCCCAGGTGACCCGGGCCAAGAAGTCCATCGCGCAGTTCAAGCTGCGCGAGGGCATGCCGATCGGCGCGCACGTCACGCTGCGCGGCGACCGGATGTGGGAGTTCCTCGACCGGCTGCTGTCGATCGCGCTGCCCCGTATCCGCGACTTCCGCGGGCTGAGCCCGAAGCAGTTCGACGGGCACGGCAACTACACCTTCGGTCTCACGGAGCAGTCGATGTTCCACGAGATCGACCAGGACAAGATCGACCGCGTCCGCGGCATGGACATCACGGTCGTGACCACGGCGACGACCGATGACGAGGGCCGCTCCCTGCTGCGCCGTCTCGGCTTCCCCTTCAAGGAGAACTGACATGGCGAAGAAGGCCCTGATCAACAAGGCGAACGCCAAGCCGAAGTTCGCCGTCCGCGCCTACACCCGGTGCCAGCGCTGCGGCCGTCCGCACTCGGTCTACCGCAAGTTCGGCCTGTGCCGGATCTGCCTGCGGGAGATGGCCCACCGCGGCGAGCTCCCCGGCGTCACCAAGAGCAGCTGGTAAAACCACTACGCCGCAGGTCCGGGCGGTGCGCACGCACTGACTGGATACCCCGGCGAGGAAGGGCTGGAGCCCAATGACCATGACAGACCCCATCGCAGACATGCTCACGCGTCTGCGTAACGCGAACTCGGCGCACCACGAGACGGTCACCATGCCGCACTCGAAGCTGAAGTCGAACATCGCGGAGATCCTGCAGGCGCAGGGGTACATCACCGGCTGGAGCGTCGAGGACGCGAAGGTCGGCAAGTCCCTCACCCTGACCCTCAAGTACGGCCCGAGCCGCGAGCGCGCCCTCACCGGCGTCCGCCGCGTCTCGAAGCCCGGCCTCCGCGTCTACGCGAAGTCCACCAACCTGCCCCAGGTCCTCGGCGGCCTCGGCGTGGCGATCCTGTCCACGTCCTCCGGCCTGCTGACCGACCGTCAGGCCCAGGCCAAGGGCGTGGGCGGCGAAGTCCTCGCCTACGTCTGGTAATCCGGAAAGGAGATATCGCCATGTCTCGAATCGGCAAGCTCCCCGTTCCGGTCCCGGCCGGCGTGGACGTCACCATCAGCGGTGCGCTCGTGACCATCAAGGGCCCCAAGGGGACCATGGAGCACGCGGTGCCCGCCCCCATCACGGTCGCCCAGGACGACGGCTCCCTCGTGGTGTCGCGCCCGGACGACGAGCGTGAGTCCCGTGCGCTGCACGGCCTCACCCGCACCCTCCTGGCCAACATCGTCACCGGTGTGACCCAGGGCTACGAGAAGAAGCTCGAGATCGTCGGTACCGGTTACCGCGTCGCGGCCAAGGGGCAGAGCCTGGAGTTCGCTCTCGGCTTCTCGCACCCGGTCACCGTGACCGCACCCGAGGGCATCACCTTCGCGGTGGAGAGCCCGACCAAGTTCTCGGTCGCGGGCATCGACAAGCAGCAGGTCGGCGAGGTCGCAGCGAACATCCGCAAGATCCGCAAGCCCGAGCCCTACAAGGGCAAGGGCGTGCGCTACGCCGGCGAGGTCGTCCGCCGCAAGGTCGGAAAGGCTGGTAAGTGATGGCTCTCAAGGTTCTGGGCAAGGGCAAGGCCGTCGCTCGTCAGCGCCGTCACCTGCGCCTGCGCAAGAAGATCAAGGGCACCGCGGCGCGTCCGCGCCTCGTCGTGACCCGTTCCTCGCGCCACATGGTGGCGCAGATCGTCGACGACACGGTCGGCAAGACCGTCGCCTCGGCCTCGACCCTCGAGGCCGACCTGCGCGCCCTCGACGGCGACAAGACGGCGAAGGCCCGCAAGGTCGGCGAGCTCGTCGCCGCGCGTGCCAAGGCGGCCGGCGTCGAGACCGTGGTCTTCGACCGCGGTGGCAACAAGTACCACGGTCGGGTGGCTGCGGTCGCCGACGGCGCCCGGGAAGCGGGGCTGGAGCTGTGATGGCCGACGTCCGCGATTTCGCACGGAAGATGAGGATCCTCTGATGGCTGCAGGGCAGCGCACCGGCGCCCCCCAGGGCGCCAACGAGTCCAACAAGACCGACGGCCGCCGCGGCGGCGGTGGCGGTCGTCGTGACGACCGCCGTGGCGGTGGCCGCGACCAGGCCGACAAGAACGCCTTCCTCGAGCGCGTGGTGACGATCAACCGCGTCTCGAAGGTCGTCAAGGGCGGTCGTCGCTTCAGCTTCACCGCGCTGGTCGTGGTGGGCGACGGCGACGGCACCGTCGGTGTCGGCTACGGCAAGGCCAAGGAGGTGCCCGCGGCGATCGCCAAGGGTGTCGAGGAGGCGAAGAAGAACTTCTTCCGCGTCCCGCGCATCCAGGGCACCATCCCTCACCCCATCCAGGGTGAGGAGGCCGCCGGCGTCGTGTTCCTGCGTCCGGCCTCGCCGGGTACCGGTGTGATCGCCGGTGGTCCGGTGCGCGCCGTGCTGGAGTGCGCCGGCATCCACGACGTGCTGAGCAAGTCGCTCGGTTCGTCGAACTCGATCAACATCGTGCACGCGACCGTCGCGGCCCTCAAGGGCCTCGAGGAGCCGGCGGCCGTGGCCGCCCGCCGTGGTCTGCCGCTCGAGGACGTGGCCCCGGCCGCGCTCCTGCGTGCGCAGGCTGCCGGACTTGCCGCCAAGGCGGAGAAGGCCGGCGAGAAGGTGGGTGCGTGATGCCTCGACTGAAGGTCACCCAGGTCAAGTCCGCCATCGGCGGCAAGCAGAACCAGCGTGACACGCTGCGGACCCTCGGCCTCAAGCGGATCGGCGACACCGCCGTGAAGGAGGACCGTCCGGAGATCCGTGGCATGGTCACCACGGTGGCGCACCTCGTCACCGTCGAGGAGGTCGAGTGATCATGGCCGACAACACCGAGAAGTCGCAGCCGCTCAAGGTGCACCACCTGCGTCCGGCCCCCGGCGCCAAGACCGCCAAGACCCGTGTGGGTCGTGGTGAGGCGTCGAAGGGCAAGACGGCGGGTCGCGGTACCAAGGGCACGAAGGCTCGCTACCAGGTTCCCGCCGGCTTCGAGGGTGGGCAGATGCCTCTGCACATGCGCCTCCCGAAGCTCCGTGGGTTCAAGAACCCGTTCCGCGTCGAGTACCAGGTCGTCAACCTGGACAAGCTCGCCGCGCTGTACCCCGAGGGTGGCTCCGTCACCGTCGAGGGCCTCGTCGCCAAGGGCGCGGTCCGCAAGGGTCAGCCGGTGAAGGTGCTCGGCAACGGCGAGATCACCGTCAAGCTGGACGTCACGGTCGACCGCGTCTCCGGCTCCGCCAAGGACAAGATCCTGGCGGCCGGCGGCACGGTCTCCGAGGACTGACATCCGCATCAGGGCCGGCGGCGCACATGCGCTGCCGGCCCTGTGTGCTCCCGGGGTGCTTCGGCAGGCCAGGCCCACGTGACGGCGTGTGGTCTGGATCACTGGTCCGGGGCACGTAGAATCCGTCACGGTTCGCGCCACGCACCTGATCCGGGTGCCGGCGAGTTCGGGGCTTCCCCGGTCGGACCTTGACCGAGTCGGCGTGACGGCGGCGTGGCCCACGGGTCACGACGTCGGGAGCTCGCGCCACACCTCGCCGGTCCCCGGCGACACGACAACCCGCCGCGGCGGGTCAGGAGGATAGGTGCTCAGCGCATTCGGCCGGGCTTTCCGGACACCGGACCTGCGGCGCAAGCTGCTGTTCACGATCGCGATCATGGCGCTCTTCCGGGTGGGGTCGCTCGTACCCACGCCCGGCGTCGACTACGGCAACGTGCAGCAGTGCGTCGCGGCCCTCGAGGGCAGCACCTCTCTGCTCGGCCTCGTCAACGTCTTCAGCGGCGGTGCGCTGCTGCAGCTGTCGATCTTCGCGCTCGGCATCATGCCGTACATCACCGCGAGCATCATCGTGCAGCTGCTGCGCGTGGTGATCCCTCGGTTCGAGGCCCTGCACAAGGAGGGCCAGTCGGGGCAGGCGAAGCTCACCCAGTACACGCGCTACCTGACCATCGCCCTGGCGATCCTGCAGTCGACGACGATCATCACGACCGCGCGCACCGGGATGCTCTTCCAGGGCTGCCCCGTCGACGTGATCGCGGACGACAGCTTCATGACCGCCACGCTGATGGTCGTCACGATGACCGCCGGCACCGGCCTGGTCATGTGGCTCGGCGAGATGATCACCGAGCGCGGCGTCGGCAACGGCATGTCGCTGCTGATCTTCACGTCGATCGCGGCCAGCTTCCCGTCGGCCCTCTGGTCGATCGCGGGCGGCTCGAACGGCGTCCTGAACTTCATCGTGATGATCCTGGTGATCGTCCTCGTCGTCGGCCTCGTCGTCTTCGTCGAGCAGTCCCAGCGCCGCATCCCGGTGCAGTACGCGAAGCGCATGGTGGGTCGCCGCATGTACGGCGGCACCAGCACCTACATCCCGATCAAGATCAACATGGCCGGCGTCATCCCGGTCATCTTCGCGGCGTCGATCCTGGCCATCCCCGGGCTGATCGCCCAGTTCGGCGAGCCGACCGCGGGCTGGGTCCTGTGGATCTCCGAGAACCTGGTCCAGCAGTCCGACCCGCTGTACATCGTGCTGTACGTGCTGATGGTCATCTTCTTCGCGTTCTTCTACACGTCGATCACGTTCAACCCGGACGAGGTCGCGGACAACATGAAGAAGTACGGCGGCTTCATCCCGGGCATCCGCGCGGGCCGGCCCACCGCCGAGTACCTCGACTACGTGATCACCCGCATCACGTCCGCGGGCTCGATCTACCTGGCGATCGTGGCGCTCATCCCCACGATCGTGCTCGTGGTGCTCGGAGTCACCACGAACATCCCGTTCGGCGGCACGTCGATCCTCATCATCGTGGGCGTCGGCCTCGAGACCGTGAAGCAGATCGACTCCCAGCTCCAGCAGCGTCATTATGAAGGGTTCCTCCGTTGACCGAGACGACCGAAGGCGGCTCCACCGCTGCCACGCCGACCACCCGCCGCGAGCTCCACGGCGCGCCCAGCGCCGAGGCACGGGTGACGCGCCTGGTGATCATGGGGCCGCAGGGCGCGGGCAAGGGCACGCAGGCCGCGCGCCTCGCCGAGCTCTTCAGCATCCCCGCCATCTCGACGGGCGACATCTTCCGCGCCAACATCAAGGGCGGGACGGAGCTCGGCAGGCTCGCGCAGGAGTACAGCGCCAAGGGCGAGCTCGTGCCCGACGAGGTCACCGACCAGATGGTGCGCTCGCGCCTCGGCGAGGACGACGTGAAGGCGGGCTTCCTGCTCGACGGCTACCCCCGCAACGCGCACCAGGTCGAGGCGCTCGACGGCATCCTGGCCGACCTCGGGTGGGAGCTGGACGGCGTCATCGAGCTCACCGCCGCGCGCGAGGAGCTCCTGTCGCGGATCGCCAAGCGCGCCGAGATCGAGGGCCGGGAGGACGACACCCCGGACGCGATCGCGCGCCGGCTCGACATCTACGACGAGCAGACCGCGCCGCTGACGGCCGCCTACTCCGAGCGGGGCATCCTCGCGCAGGTGGACGGCATCGGCGACGTCTCCGAGGTCACCGAGCGCATCGTCCAGGCGCTGGCCGCCGAGCTCGGCTGAGGTCCGCGACCCCATGATCTTCGGTTCGCGCGAGCGCGTCGAGCTCAAGACGCCCGACCAGGTGCGCGTCATGCGACGTGCCGGCCTGGTCGTCGCGTCGGCGCTCGACGCCGTGCGCGCGGCGGCCCGGCCGGGCATGACGACGGCGGACCTCGACGCGGTGGCGGCGCGGGTCATCGGGGAGGCGGGGGCGACCCCGTCGTTCCTCGGCTACGAGGGCTACCCGGCGACGATCTGCGTGTCCGTCTCGGAGGAGGTCATCCACGGCATCCCCGGCGGCCGCGTCCTCGAGGTCGGCGACGTCGTGTCGATCGACTGCGGTGCGATCGTGGACGGCTGGCACGGCGACTCGGCGATCAGCCTCGTGCTGGGCCCGGACGGCGCGCTGGACGACGGGACGGACGTCGGGGGCGCTCCGTCGGTCGCCGGCGTCGACCCGGCGGACCTCGACCTCGTCCGCGCCACGCGCACGGCCATGTGGGCGGGGATCGCCGCGCTGGCCGGCGGCAAGCGGCTGAACGACGTGGGCACGGCGGTCGAGACGGCCGTGGAGCTGGCGGGCGGCGTCGCCGGCGTCGAGTACGGGATCGTCGAGGACTACGTCGGGCACGGCATCGGCACCGCGATGCACCAGCCGCCCGACGTCGTGAACTTCCGCACCTCGGACCGCGGCCCGCGGCTGCGGCCCGGCATGTGCCTCGCCGTCGAGCCGATGGTGACGCGGGGGATCGGGGCGACCCGCGTCCTCGCCGACGACTGGACGGTCGTGACGCAGGACGGCTCGCGCGCCGCCCACTGGGAGCACACCGTGGCCCTGCTCGACGGCGGCATCAGCGTGCTGACCGCCCCCGACGGCGGGCGGGCGGGCCTGGCCCCGTTCGAGGTCGTGCCCGTGGAGGTGTGACCGACCCCGCCCGGGGCACGGTCGCCGCTGCTGGTCCGATGGAGTACGATGGTCTGTCGGGTGTAGTCCGTTCGGCAGTTCCTCGATCTGGAGGCGCGAGAAGGTGGCGCCACCGACCAGCACCGGCTCGACGTCACGTCGGCCGGGCAGGGCGAGGGTGAGCAGGCGGCACGCACGACATCCGGACCTCCGTCACGTAGCTGACGGGCGCCCGGGGACAGACGAGAGTTAGCGGAGGACATGGCAAAGAAGGACGGCGTCATCGAGATCGAGGGCAGTGTGATCGAAGCCCTGCCGAACGCGATGTTCCGTGTGGAGCTGGCGAACGGCCACAAGGTCCTCGCGCACATCTCCGGCAAGATGCGTCAGCACTACATCCGCATCCTCCCGGAGGACCGCGTCGTGGTCGAGCTCAGCCCGTACGACCTGTCCCGCGGTCGGATCGTCTACCGCTACAAGTAGTCACCGTCACGACCGCCCGGGCCTCCGGGCGGTCCCACCACCGATCACGCCGACACCCGCGGTGCGAACCACGGGGTCCTCGAACAGCTGTGACGGGCTGTCCGGGGCCGAGGCGGCGAAGGAAAGACACATGAAGGTCAAGCCGAGCGTCAAGAAGATCTGCGACAAGTGCAAGGTGATCCGCCGGCACGGTCGCGTCATGGTGATCTGCGAGAACCTGCGCCACAAGCAGCGCCAGGGCTGATCGCAGCCACCTGCTGACGGCACGCGCTCGCCGTCGGACACAGCGCACCACCACGAACCCTGACCTCGCCTTTCGGAGCGAAGCTCCTTGGCGGGGACGGGGGGAACCTCCGGTCCAGGGGCCGGGGCCCGCGGTCTTCGCGGGAGGGCGGTGCGGCAGACCTCTGGAAGAAGTACAGGAGCCGGAAGGCACATGGCACGTCTGATCGGCGTTGACCTCCCCCGCGAGAAGCGGCTCGAGGTTGCGCTCACCTACATCTACGGCGTCGGCCGTACCCGCGCCCAGCAGACGCTGGCCGCGACCGGGATCAACCCGGACCTGCGGGTCAAGGACCTCGGCGACGACCAGCTCGTCGCGCTCCGCGACTACCTGGAGGGCAACTTCCAGCTCGAGGGCGACCTGCGCCGCGAGGTCGCCGCCGACATCCGCCGCAAGGTCGAGATCGGCACCTACCAGGGCCTGCGTCACCGCCGCGGCCTCCCGGTGCGCGGTCAGCGCACCAAGACCAACGCGCGCACCCGCAAGGGCCCGAAGCGCACCGTGGCGGGCAAGAAGAAGGCCCGCTGAGAGCAGTCCGTGGCGTGGTCGGCTCCCCGAGCTGAACCGCCCCGGTCCGATCAGACCAGGAGATCAGAGAACACATGCCTCCCAAGACTCGTGCCACGGCCGCGCGCAAGCCGCGTCGCAAGGACAAGAAGAACGTCCCGCTCGGCCAGGCCCACATCAAGAGCACCTTCAACAACACGATCGTCTCGATCACCGACCCGTCGGGCGCCGTGATCTCGTGGGCGTCCGCCGGCCACGTCGGCTTCAAGGGCTCCCGCAAGTCCACGCCGTACGCCGCGCAGCTCGCCGCCGAGTCGGCCGCCCGCCGCGCCCAGGAGCACGGTGTCAAGAAGGTCGACGTCTTCGTCAAGGGCCCGGGCTCCGGTCGTGAGACCGCGATCCGCTCCCTGCAGGCGACCGGCCTCGAGGTCGGCTCGATCCAGGACGTGACGCCCCAGGCGCACAACGGCTGCCGTCCCCCGAAGCGCCGCCGCGTCTGACCCTCCCGACGTCGTCGGACCCCGGGGCCGAGGGATCGGCCCCGGGCCCGCACGACGCCGCAGCCTGCCCGGGCGGGTGGACCGAGTCCCACCCGGGGCCGCGAGTACTCGCGGATCCGTGATGCGTCATATGGCGGACGCACACTGAAAGGACCTGACCGTGCTGATCGCACAGCGCCCCTCCCTGACCGAAGAGGTCATCTCGGAGTACCGTTCGCGCTTCTCCATCGAGCCGCTCGAGCCTGGCTTCGGCTACACGCTCGGCAACTCCCTGCGCCGGACCCTCCTGTCGTCCATCCCGGGCGCGGCCGTCACCTCCATCCGCATCGACGGAGTGCTCCACGAGTTCTCCACCGTGCCGGGTGTGAAGGAGGACGTCACCGAGATCATCCTCAACATCAAGAACCTCGTGGTCTCCTCGGAGAACGACGAGCCCGTCGTGATGTACCTGCGCAAGACGGGTGCGGGCGTGGTCACCGCCGCGGACATCGTGCCGCCGGCGGGCGTCGAGGTGCACAACCCGGACCTGCACGTCGCCACGCTCAACGACAAGGGCAAGCTCGAGATCGAGCTCACCGTCGAGCGCGGTCGTGGCTACGTGTCCGCGGCGCAGAACAAGAACGACGAGGCCGAGATCGGTCGGATCCCCGTCGACTCGATCTACTCGCCGGTCCTCAAGGTCACCTACAAGGTCGAGGCCACGCGTGTCGAGCAGCGCACGGACTTCGACAAGCTGATCGTCGACGTCGAGACGAAGGCTGCGATCGCCCCGCGCGACGCGCTCGCCTCGGCCGGCAAGACGCTCGTCGAGCTGTTCGGCCTCGCCCGCGAGCTGAACGTCGAGGCCGAGGGCATCGAGATCGGCCCGTCGCCGACGGACTCCGCGCTGGCCGCGGACCTGGCGCTGCCGATCGAGGAGCTCAACCTCACGATCCGCTCGTACAACTGCCTCAAGCGCGAGGGCATCCACCAGGTGGGTGAGCTCGTGGCTCGCAGCGAGGCCGACCTGCTCGACATCCGCAACTTCGGTGCGAAGTCCATCAACGAGGTCAAGGAGAAGCTCGCCGAGCTGGGCCTCTCGCTGAAGGACTCGCCCCTCGACTTCGACCCGTCCAGCGCCGCGTACTTCAGCGGTGGGGACGACGAGGCCACGTACTCGGACGAGCAGTCGTACTGACGTCTCCGCGCCCGCAGCAGCCCGCTCGACCTGACCGGGCCGCGCGGTGCGGAACCACCCTCAAGGAGAACCAGAAATGCCTACCCCCACCAAGGGTCCGCGGCTCGGTGGCAGCCCGGCTCACGAGCGACTGATCCTCGCGAACCTGTCGACGTCGCTCTTCGAGCACGGCCGCATCACCACCACGGAGACGAAGGCGAAGCGCCTGCGCCCCCTGGCCGAGCGCCTCATCACGTTCGCCAAGCGCGGTGACCTGCACGCCCGTCGCCGGGTGCTGACGGTCGTGCGCGACAAGTCCGTGGTGCACACGCTGTTCACCGAGATCGCCCCGGCCATGGCCGAGCGCAACGGTGGCTACACGCGCATCACCAAGATCGGCAACCGCAAGGGCGACAACGCGCCCATGGCGGTCATCGAGCTCGTCACCGAGCCGGTGAGCCCGAAGCAGGCCGTCGTCAAGGAGGCCACGAAGGCCACCGAGAAGGCGTCGACCAAGGCCGAGGACGAGAAGCCCGCCAAGGACGAGGCCGCCGTCGAGGCGACCGAGGAGGCCACCGAGGCTCCGGCCGAGGCGCCCGCCGAGGACAAGGCCGACGAGAAGGCCGAGGAGACCAAGGAGGCCTGACCTCCCGCGTCGCCCGCGATCACGACGAGGCCCCGCGCCACCCGAGAGGTGGCGCGGGGCCTCGTCGTTCCTAGGGTGGGGGCATGGTCGAGCGTCCTGGACCGTCGTCACGGCCCGATGCCCCGGTGCCGGTCGTGCTCGCGCACGGCTCCCGCACCTCCGCGAGCATGTGGCGACGTCAGCTGGCCGCCCTGGAGCGCGCCGGGGTCCCCGCCGTGGCGGCCGACCTGCCGGGCCACGGCGCGCGCCGGGGCGAGCCGTTCACGCTCGACGGCGCGGTGGCGGCGGTGCGGCACGCCGTCGACGGCCTCGGCGGGCACGCCCTGGTGGCCGGTCTCTCGCTGGGCGGCTACGTCGCCATCGAGCACCGGGCGCGCCACCCCGAGCAGAGCGCGGGCCTCGTCGCCGCGTCGTGCTGCACGGTGTCCTCCTCGGTGCTGCGGCCGGCCTGGCTGTCGCTCGCACGGTGGATCGAGGGCTGGCCGGACCACGGTGCCCGCCTGAACGACACGTTCGTCCGGCTGGCCCTCGACGCGGAGGGGGCGCGGGACCTGGCAGGGGACGGCTTCGCGCTGACCGCCATGGCCCAGGTGCTGCGCGAGCTCGGGCCGACCGACACGCTCGGCGCGCTCGCCGCCGCCGGCAGCCCCGTGTGGCTCGTGAACGGGCGCTACGACCACTTCCGTACCCAGGAGCGGGCGTTCCTCGCCGCGGCCCGGGCGGGCGGCGCCGACGCCCGGCTCGTCGTCGTGCCGCACGCCCGCCACCTCGTGAGCCTCGACGCGCCGGTCGCCTTCACCCGGGTCCTGCTCGAGGCGGAGGCAGCCGTCGCCGCGCACCCCCGGAAGGCAACGAGCGTGCTGACTTGATCCTCAAACGTCGATCTTGAGGAGAAAGCCAACACGCACGTTGCTCTCGAGGGGTTCAGGGCAGCGTCAGGTCCCACGCCCGCGCGCCGCCGACCAGCGCGGCGGAGTTGGGCACGACGACGACGTCGTCGCCCAGGCGCTCGAGGGCGGCAGGGGTGATGCGGCGGGAGTTGCCGCCGCCGAGGTAGAGCCGGTCCCAGAGGAACACCGGTCGCAGCCCGTCCACCATCGCGAGGACCCGGCGCGACCACAGGCCGTCGCCCAGCCGCCGTCGCTCCGGCTCCCCGACGTACTGGTCGTACGTCGCCCCGCGCCGCACCGGGGCGTGCGACCACTCCAGGTGCGGGGCCAGCAGGCCCCCGTCGAAGAGGGCGGACCCCAGCCCGGTGCCGAGGGTGAGCACGAGCTCCATCCCGGAGCCCGCGACGACGCCGGCGCCGTGCACCTCGGCGTCGTTGAGCACGAGCGCGGGCACGCCGAGCCGGCGGGCGAGCGCGCCGCGGACGTCGAAGCTGGCCCACGCCTCCACGAGCTCCGGCAGCACGCGCGAACGGGGCCCGGAACGCGTGACGTAGTGCGGGGTGTGGACGACGACGCCGTGGCGGATCATGCCGGGCATCCCGAGCGTCACCCGGTGCGCGGCGGGCAGGCGTCCCGCGATGTCGGCCACGGTGTCCAGCAGCAGGCTCGGCGGCAGCGGGTAGGGCGTGGGGACCCGCACGGGCGTCGCGTGGGCCGTGCCCGCGGAGTCGAGCACGGCCGCCTTGATGCCCCCGCCGCCGCAGTCGACGGCGAGGGTGAGCACGTCGGAGGGCGCGGAGGCGCGCGAGGGGCCGTCGCCGGGACGGGGTGCGGGGGTGCGCGCCGTGGCGCCTGGGTCGACCATCACGGGACATCATCCGGCCACAATGGGGCGGTGAGCACGCCGACACCCCCCGCCGACGCCCTCCGCGTGCGGCTCGACCTCGCCTACGACGGCACCCACTTCGCGGGCTGGGCCACCCAGCCGCGGCTGCGCACCGTGCAGGGGGTGCTCGAGGACGCCCTCGCGACCGTGCTGCGGACGGGCCCCCTCGGCCTGCCCCGGCCGCGGCTCACCGTGGCGGGGCGCACCGACGCCGGCGTGCACGCCCGCGGGCAGGTGGCGCACCTGGACGTGCCGCGCGAGCGCTGGGAGGAGATGCCCGGCCGCTCCGACCGGGAGCCCGGTGCGGCGCTCGCCGACCGTCTCGCCGGGGTGCTGCCGCCGGACGTCGTCGTGCACCGGGCCGCGGAGGCGCCCGCAGGGTTCGACGCGCGGTTCTCCGCGCTGCACCGCCGCTACGCCTACCGGGTGGCCGACAGCCCGGCCCTCCGCGACCCGCTGCGCCGCGACTGGGTGCTCTGGCACCGCCGCCCGCTCGACGTCCCGGCGATGCACGAGGCGATGCAGCCGCTGGTCGGGCTGCACGACTTCGCTGCGTTCTGCAAGCCCCGCGAGGGTGCCACGACCATCCGCGAGCTCACCCGCCTGTCGTGGGACCGGCCCGCGGACGGTCCGGACGCCGGGCTGGCCGTCGCGACCGTGCAGGCGGACGCGTTCTGCCACTCGATGGTGCGCGCGCTGGTCGGCATGTCGTTGGCCGTGGGGGAGGGGCGCCGCGGTCCGGAGGACCCGGCCGCCGTGCTGGCGGGACGGTCCCGGTCGGCGGCGGCCGGCGTCGTCGCGGCCCGCGGGCTGACCCTCGAGCACGTCGCCTACCCGGGCGACGACGAGCTGGCCGCACGGGCCGAGCGCGTCCGCGCAAAGCGGGACCCGGGCGAGGTCGGCGCGGGCTGAGACTGCCGCCCGGTGCGTCGGCTACGGCTCCTCGACCCAGTGGACGGCGGCCTCCTCCGCGCTGGCGCCGGCGCCGTCGATCCCCGCGTCCTCGCCGTAGATGTCGTTCTCGCGGTCGCCGTCCTCGCCCGGGTCGGCGAACGGGTCCTCCGCGAGCCGGCCCGCGCGGGTGGTGTCCGGCCGCTCGAGGGGGTCGCGCTCCCAGATGTCGGGCTGCTCCTCGGCCAGGCGCCGGTCGAGGGGCTCGCCGGCGGACTCCTCCCACGCCGTCTCGCCCCAGTGGTTCGACCGGGACCGCTCGAGGGGGGAGTAGCCCTCGTCGAGGACGTCGTCGAGCTCGGGGTCGAGGAGCGTGTCCTCCTGGGGGAGCTGGTCCTCGTCGCCCTCGGCGCCGGTCTCGGGGTCCGGGCTGGTGCCGGGTGTCTCCTGGGTCATGGCACCACGGTGCACCCGCGCGGGGACCGCTGCAACGAGGGCGCCGGAACGGTTGCGAGGCCGGGCGGTGCCGCTACCGTGACGGGCAGGTGCGCCACGTGAGCGAGGTCGCTTTGACCCTGGCACCAAGCCGCCGCTAAACTGGCTCGTCGTTGTGCTATGCCTCCGGCGTCCCGCATCGTCAGCGCGCCCACTCGCACCGACGATGCCACGGCCAGGACGCCACCGGAGCACCCGCGCACAACACCTGACTCATCGGGCGCCGCTTCTCGCCCGACGACACCGAACACGAAAAGGTGACGCAACCGTGCGTACGTACACCCCCAAGCCCGGCGACGTCCAGCGCGACTGGCTCGTCGTCGACGCGACCGACGTCGTCCTCGGCCGCCTGGCGAGCCAGGTCGCCACCCTCCTGCGCGGGAAGCACAAGCCGACCTTCGCCCCGCACGTCGACGGCGGTGACTTCGTCATCGTCATCAACGCGGACAAGGTCGCCCTGAGCGGCAACAAGCGGGAGACCAAGCTGGCCTACCGCCACTCCGGCTACCCGGGCGGTCTCCGCTCGGTCAACTACGGCGAGCTTCTCGAGAAGAACCCCGAGCGGGCCGTGGAGAAGGCCGTGCGCGGCATGCTCCCGAAGACGTCCCTCGGTCGCGACCAGCTGGGCAAGCTGAAGGTCTACCGCGGCGCGGAGCACCCGCACGCGGCGCAGCAGCCCAAGCCGTTCGAGATCACCCAGGTTTCGCAGCAGGCCTGAGCCGCTGCCGGATGCAAAGCGAAGGATTCACAGTGGCCGAGACCACCGTCGACACCGCGCTGGACGAGAACACGCCCAGCACCTACACCTCTGAGTCCGCCGCGCCCGTCGCGGACGGCGGCCAGTCCATCACCGCTCCCGGCGCGGCCGTCGGCCGCCGCAAGGAGGCCGTGGCGCGCGTGCGCCTCGTCCCCGGCACCGGGACGTGGAAGATCAACGGTCGCACCCTCGAGGACTACTTCCCGAACAAGGTGCACCAGCAGCTCGTGAACTCGCCGCTCAAGCTGGTCGAGGTCGAGGGCCGTTTCGACGTCATCGTCCGCATCACCGGCGGTGGCCCCTCGGGCCAGGCCGGCGCGGTGCGCCTGGGCATCGCCCGTGCGCTCAACGCGATCGACGCCGAGGCGAACCGCCCCGCGCTGAAGAAGGCCGGCTACCTCACGCGTGACCCGCGTGCGGTCGAGTCCAAGAAGGCCGGTCTCAAGAAGGCGCGCAAGGCGCCGCAGTACTCGAAGCGCTGATCGAGCGCTCCTTGCTCGAGGGCTCTGCCCCCGGGCGACGACAGGAGCCTCAGCGCCACGGACGGCCCCGTCGGAACATCTCCGGCGGGGCCGTCCGCACGTCCGGATACGATCGGTGCGGCGTCCGTCGAGGCGCCGCGGGGTGCCAGCGCGGACCTGCCGCCGCACCCGGAGGAGGAGACATCGTGCGACTGTTCGGCACCGACGGGGTCCGTGGGCTGGCCAACCGGGACGTCACCGCGGACCTGGCCCTCGGGCTCGGCAGCGCGGCGGCCCACGTGCTCGGCACGTCGGGCGACTTCTCCGGGCACCGCCCGCGCGCCGTCGTCGGGCGCGACCCGCGCGTCTCGGGGGAGTTCCTGTCGGCCGCGGTCGGCGCGGGCCTCGCCAGCTCCGGCGTGGACGTGGTGAACCTCGGGGTGCTGCCCACCCCGGCGCTCGCGCACCTCGTCGGCGCCATGGACATGGACCTCGGTGTCATGATCTCCGCGTCCCACAACGCGATGCCGGACAACGGCATCAAGTTCTTCGCGCGAGGCGGTCACAAGCTGGCCGACCACGTGGAGGACGAGATCGAGGCGCGCCTCGGCCAGGACTGGGAGCGGCCGATCGGCGCCGACGTCGGGCGCATGCGCTCCGACACGGGGATCGCGGCGCAGCAGTACGTCGAGCACCTCGTGGCGAGCATCGGCACGACGCCGGACGTGCGCCCCCTCGAGGGGCTGCGCATCGCGGTGGACGCCGCGAACGGCGCGGCGAGCCAGGTCGGCCCGGAGGCCCTGCGCGAGGCGGGGGCCGACGTCGTCGTCATCAACGCCAGCCCGGACGGCCGCAACATCAACGAGAAGGCCGGGTCCACCCACCCGGAGCAGCTGCAGGCCGTGGTCGTGGCCGCGGAGGCCGACTTCGGCGTCGCGTTCGACGGCGACGCCGACCGCTGCCTCGCGGTCGACCACGGCGGCGTGCTCGTCGACGGCGATCAGATCCTCGGCATCCTCGCCCGCGCGCTCAAGGACGAGGGCCGCCTGCCGTCGGACACCCTGGTCGTCACCGTGATGAGCAACCTGGGCCTGCTGCTCGCGATGCGCGAGTCGGGCATCACGACGGTCCAGACGGGCGTGGGCGACCGCTACGTGCTCGAGGAGATGCGCACGCACGGGTACGGCCTCGGTGGCGAGCAGTCGGGCCACATCATCCTCGCGGACCACGCCACGACGGGCGACGGCGTGCTCACGGCCCTGCACCTCGCCGCGCGCGTCAAGGCGAGCGGACGGCGCCTGGCCGACCTCGCCGCCGACGTCCCGCGGCTGCCGCAGACGCTCGTCAACGTCCGGGGCGTCGACAAGGCGCGCGCGGCCGACGACGAGGGCGTCCGCGCCGCGATCGAGAGCGCGGAGACGCTGCTGGGGGAGACGGGCCGCGTGCTGCTTCGCCCGTCCGGCACCGAGCCGCTCGTGCGCGTCATGGTCGAGGCCGCCACCCAGACCCAGGCCGACGGCGTGGCGGACACCCTCGCCGCCGTCGTGCGCGACCGGCTGGCCCTGTGAGCGAGGGCGCCGGGACCAGCGCCGGGACGGGCGAGGTCGCGGGCACGGACGACGCGCTGCGGGCCGCCGTCGTCGACCTGCTCGACCGGGCGGACGCGGCGGCGGACGGGCCGGGCACCGGCCTGCTGCCGATCGTGCAGGCCGGCGCGCCGGTGCTGCGCACCCCGGCGACCCCCTACGCCGGACAGCTCGGCGACACGCTCCCGCGGCTCCTGGACGCGATGCGTCGCACCATGCACGCCGCCCCCGGCGTGGGGCTCGCGGCCCCGCAGGTCGGGATCGGGCTGGCGATCGCCGTCGTCGAGGACGCCGGCGCGTCGCCCGACGCCGGGGCCGACCCGCGGGAGCGGTCGCCGCTGCCGTACCGGGTGCTGCTCGACCCGGCCTACGAACCCCTGCCCGGGCCGGACGGCGAGCCCGAGCTGGCCGCGTTCCACGAGGGGTGCCTGTCCGTGCACGGGTGGCAGGCGGTCGTCGCACGCCACCGCCGCGTGCGGCTCACCGCCCGCGACGAGACCGGCGCCCCGGTGGACGAGGTGCTCACCGGCTGGCCGGCCCGCATCGTGCAGCACGAGACGGACCACCTGGCGGGCGAGCTCTACCTGGACCACGCGCGCCTGCGCACGCTCACCTCGAACGAGAACCTGCTGCGGTACGGGAACCTTGTGGACCCGGGGTTCGTGGAACAGGGGTGAACATTCGGCACTCAGGGTGGAACGGGGGGTCTCCCCCATGCGGTCGGTGACCTGGTTCTGCCTAGGCTGGTGCCGTGACGCCACCTGGCGTCGTGCGACCGCCGGAGCGACGCCTCCCGGCCGACGAACCGAGGGACCTGCCTGGTGAACCTGTCGACGATGCTGGTACAGCTGGAGGGCTGGGTCCTCGACCTGGGCGCGTCCCTGTGGATCTACCCGGCCATGTACGCCCTCGCCACGATCGACGGGTTCTTCCCCCCGGTCCCCAGCGAGTCCGTCGTCATCACCCTCACGGTGCTCGCCCACTCCGAGGGCGAGCCGTGGCTGCCGGGCGTGCTCCTCCTCGCCATCGCCGGCGCGTGGACCGGCGACCAGATCGCCTACCAGATCGGCCGCGCCGTCGGCACGGAACGCTTCGCGTTCCTGCGCTCCGCCCGCGGCCGCAAGGCCGTCGACTGGGCGCGGCACGCGCTGGAGCACCGCGGGGCGTCGTTCATCCTCGCCGCGCGGTACGTGCCCATCGGGCGGGTCGCGGTCAACATGACCGCCGGCGCCGTGGGCTACCCGCGCCACCGGTTCATGCTCTACTCGGGCATCGCCGCCGTGACGTGGGGCATCTACTCGATGCTCATCGGCCTCGCCGCCGCGTCCTGGCTCGGCCACAACACGCTCCTCGCCATGGCCGTCGGCGTGGTCGCGGGCATCCTGCTCGGCGTCCTCGTCGACCAGGTGGTGCAGCGCGTCGCCGGGCCGCCCAAGGCCGAGCCGGTGCCCGCGGACGAGGACGACGAGGCCGACGCCGAACCCACGAGCCGCGCGGCCTGACCGGCCGACCTCAGAGCTTGCGCAGGCGGACCCGCTGCACGGAGTGGTCCGACCCCTTCGTGAGCACGAGGGTGGCGCGCCCGCGCGTCGGGAGCACGTTGTGCTCCAGGTTCGGCGCGTTGATCGACTCCCAGATGGACAGCGCCCGCTCCGTCGCCTCCGCGTCCGACAGGTCCGCGTAGCGCCGGAAGTACGACTCCGGCCTGCTGAACGCCGTCCGGCGCAGCTGCAGGAAGCGCTCCACGTACCACTGGCGGATGTTGCGCGTGCGGGCGTCGACGTAGATCGAGAAGTCGAAGAAGTCGCTCACCGCGACCGTCGACTCGTCGATCGCCGACGGCCGCGCCGGCTGCAGGACGTTCAGGCCCTCGACGATGAGCACGTCCGGCTTGCGCACCACGACCTCCTCGCCGGGCACGATGTCGTACACGACGTGCGAGTACACGGGCGCACGGACCTCCGCCTGCCCCGCCTTCACCCGCGAGAGGAACCGGATGAGGGCCCGCCGGTCGTACGACTCCGGGAACCCCTTGCGGTCCATGATCCCGCGGCGCTGCAGCTCGGCGTTCGGGTACAGGAAGCCGTCGGTCGTGATGAGCTCGACGTGCGGCGTGTCCGGCCAGCGCGCCATCATCTCGCGCAGGATGCGCGCCGTCGTCGACTTGCCGACCGCGACCGAGCCCGCCACGCCGATGACGTACGGGGTGCGCGGCGGCTCCTCGTGCAGGAACGTCGACGTGGCGCGATGGAGTCCGGCGCTCGCGGCCACGTAGAGGTTGAGCAGCCGCGACAGGGGACGGAAGACGGCGTCCACCTCGGCGAGGTCGATCGGGTCGCCCAGCCCGCGCAGCCGCTCGACGTCGGCGTCGGTCAGCGGGAGCGGCGTCGACGCCGACAGGCGGCTCCACGCCGCGCGGTCGAGGTCGACGTACGGGGACGCGGGCGCGAGCCGGGTGAGGTGCTCGCCCAGCGGCTGGGCCGTGCCGGGTGCGGTGTCGGAGGACTGCGGTGCCACCTGCACGATTCTGCCCGAGGCGGGGCGGGGAACGACAACCGTGGCCGTCGCCGACCCGGGCGGCTCGGCACAGGGCGGCTCGGGGCGGCACAGGGCGGCACAGCGCGGCTCAGCGCGGCCACGGGGCGACGACGTCGCCGAGCCGCTCGACGAGGCGCCGGGCGTCCCGCGGGGCATGGGCGTCGCCGTCGTTGTCGAAGTACGCCACGACGTCCTGTCCGGCCTCCGCCCGACGACGGACCCAGTCCGCCCAGCGGTCGAGGCGCGCGTCGTCGTACCGGCTCGCGTAGAGCGTCGTGGGGCCGTGCAGTCGGAGATAGGCGAGTCCGGCGGTGGGGTGGTCGAGGAGCGGCCAGCGCCCGGCGCCGTCCGAGACGACGAGCGCGACGTCGTGGTCGCGCAGCAGCCGCAGCGCCGCGGGGTCCTCGAAGGACGCGTGGCGGGCCTCCAGGGCGTGCCGCAGGGGCCGGTCCGCGACCGGCTCGGTCCACGCCTCCGCCCGGAGGCGGTCGTCGTGGTCCGCGGCCAGGCGCGCGGCGTCCGTCGTCGTGCGGGGCAGCGCGTCCAGGAACCCGCCGAGCACCTCGGCGTCGAAGGTCGCGCGCTCCGGGAGCTGCCACAGGACGGGGCCGAGCCTGTCGCCGAGGGCGAGGAGCCCGCTCGCGACGAAGTTCGCCAGGGCGGTGCGCGGCTCGCGCAGCCGCTTGAGGTGGGTGACGTAGCGGCTGCCCTTGACCGCGAACGTGAAGCCCGCCGGCACGGTGTCCCGCCAGCGCAGGAAGGAGGAGGGTCGCTGGAGCCCGTAGAAGGTGCCGTTGAGCTCGAGTGTCGAGAACTGCTCCGCGGCGTATCGCAGCTCGTCGGCACGCCGCGTCCCGGGCGGGTAGAAGGCGCCGTGCCAGTGGCGGTACTGCCACCCCGACAGGCCCACACGGACGCTGGCCACGGCGTCGAGCCTAGGGACGGGGTGGCGGTGCTCGCGCGCGGGGCCGTCCTCGCTTCCTGCCCAGGGTGCATGATCGGCACATGGAGCTGGGCGAGCTGTCCGACGAGCTGGAGATCATCTCCCGGGTGTACGAGCGGCGCTTCGGGGTGCCGCGCACGGACGACTGGCTGGTGCTCAAGCTGCACGAGGAGGTCGGGGAGCTCACGCAGGCCTACCTCGCCCGGTCCGGCCGGTCGCGCGACCGCGGGGCGGGCGCCGGCGAGGTCGACGCCGCCTTCCGGGCCGAGCTCGCCGACGTGCTCGCACAGCTCCTGCTCGTCGCGCGCCGGTTCGACGTCGACCTGGAGGCGGAGCTCGAGCGCAAGTGGTTCCGCTGGCGGCACCTGGTGGAGCCGGTGGACGAGGCGGGCGTCCGCGCCGGGGACTGACCGTGCCCCCACCTAGAGTGGGCGCATGATCATCGGCGTGGGCATCGACGTGGTGGACGTCGCCCGGTTCATGGCGACGGTGGAGCGGGTGCCGCGCCTGCGCGAGAAGCTCTTCACCGAGGCCGAGCGCGACCTGCCGGCGTCCTCCCTCGCGGCGCGCTTCGCGGCCAAGGAGGCCATCGCCAAGGCTCTGGGGGCCCCGGGGAACATGCACTGGCACGACGCGACCGTGCACCGCACCGTCGGGGGGCCGCCCGAGGTCGAGCTGCGCGGCACCGTGCAGGCCCGCGCCGACGAGCTCGGCGTCAAGGCCTGGCACCTGTCCATCTCCCACGACGCGGGCATCGCCTCCGCCATGGTCGTGGCGGAGGGCTGAGCGGCCCTCAGGTCGCCGACCGCCACCAGTCGAGCGCCACCGGCAGCGCGGTGAGGATGCTCACGTGCCCGGCCCGGGGACGCAGCCACAGCTCCGCGGCGGGCAGCGCGTCGACCAGTCGGTCCGCATGGTGCCGGGGCACCACCCGGTCGGCGCCGCCCTGCACGACCAGGGTCGGGCACGCGATGCCGCCGAGCTCGACGCCCCACGGCTGCACGAACGCGAGGTCGTCGTCGAACTGCCCGCCCGGCCAGGTCTCCCCGGACCGCGAGGCGTCGGCACCGAGCGACGCCCACGCGCCCGCGAGCGCCGCGTAGTCCTCGGCGGTGAAGCTCGACCCGTCGAACTCTGCCGTCTGCGCGTGCCGCTCGCGGGCGGCCCGGCCGTCGAGGGCCGAGCGCAGGCCGCCGTCGTCCGCCATGCCCGCGAACCACGGGCCGTCGCGGCCGGGCCCGGGGTAGGGGGCGACGCCCGCGAGGGTCACTGCGCCGGACACGACGTCCGGCCGGAGGGCCGCGAGCGCGAGGGCGTGCGGGCCGCCGCCCGAGGCGCCCACGGCGACGCACCGCAGCACGCCGAGCGCGTCCAGGGCGTGCGCCACGTCGGACGCGGCATCCGCGACGGTGCGCCCGGGACGGCCGGTGGACCCGCCGTACCCCGCGCGGGCCGCGGAGACCACCCGCAGCCCGCGCGCCCGCGCGGCGTCGACGACCGGGGGCAGCAGCTCGCCGGACTGCGGCGACCCGTGGTGCCAGACCACGACGTCGGCGGACGACGGCCCGTCGTCGTGCACGACCAGCCGTCGGCCGTCCGGCAGGTCGAGCTCGTGCCGCGGCACCCCGTCAGTCCTGCAGCGCGGGGATGACCTGTCGCTGGAAGAGCTCGATCTGGTCGCGGTCGGCGGCGGCGTTCGGGAAGTACGTGATGGCGTACGTCATGCCGAGGTCGCGCAGCGCGGAGAGCTTCTCGACGACCTGCTCGGGCGTGCCCACGAGGGGGCCGTTCCGCCAGTTCGCGATCTCCTGCTCGCCCCGCTCGCCGGGCGCGTGCTTGCGGAAGTGCGACTCGATCCAGGCGAAGCGGTCGTCCACCTCGGCCTGGTTCTCCCCGATGACCACGTTGTAGTCGGCCGAGCGGGTGATCTCGCCGAAGTCGCGGCCCAGGTCGCGGCAGTGCTGCTCCAGGACCGACGACTTGTGGGCGAACGTCTCCGCGTCGCCCGCGAAGTTCGTGTACTGCGCGAACCGTGCCGCGGTGCGCAGCGTCTTCTTCTCGCCGCCGCCCGCCACCCACACGGGGATGCTCGGCACCTCGGCGCCGCCGTCGCCCACCGGGAGCTGCTGCAGCGGCTGCGGGTAGCACAGCGCGCCGTCGACCTGGTAGTGCTCGCCGTCGAACTTGCCGGAGGACCCGGTGCGCCACATCTGCGTGATGATCTGCAGGCCCTCGTCCAGGGCGCGCAGGCGCTCGCCCGCGCGGGGGAAGCCGTAGCCGTAGGCGCGCCACTCGTGCTCGTACCAGCCGGCGCCGATGCCGAGCTGGGCGCGGCCGCCGGAGATCGCGTCCACCGTCGAGGCGACCTTCGCCAGGTAGGCGGGGTTGCGGTACGACATGCACGTGCACATCTGGCCCAGCTTCACCCGCTGGGACGACGCCGCGAACGCCGCCATCAGCGTCCAGGCCTCGTGCGTCGCCTCGGTGCTGGGGACGGGAACCGAATGAAAATGGTCATACACCCAGACGGACGACCAAGCGAACTCCCCGCCCGGGACGGCTTCACCGGCTGCGGCGTTGTCGGCGTAGTGAAGGAGGGAGAGCATCACCTCCCACTGCTGCTCAGGCGGAACATCGGTCAGGTCGTGGCGCCATCCCTGCGGGATGAAGAGTCCGAACTCCATGGCCGCGAGCCTATGCCCGGGGGGAGGGCCGCTCTAGTCTGCGAGTCGCGGTGGGCCCATTGCGGAACCAGCCTGTCGGGGTCGACCTTGTTGTTGGGGCCCGAGGATGGCTTGACGACGACCACGGGTAGTACCTCGAGGATCGCAGCGCGCCTCACCGCACTTGGCGCCGAGTGCCACGCAGCGCGGATGTCGTCTGCCTCTCCGCTCTTGGTGCCTGTGGTCGACCGGTGCTTCTCTCGGACCAACCGTGCTTCCCGCTCTTCGAGCGCCTCGATCGTTGTCAGCCGCCGGGCTGGGGCCCTGCCGTCCCGGATCTCTCGAAAGAGTCGCTCGATGGTCGACCGGATCTCCTCCAGCTCTGCGTCTCCGGGGAACCCGACGGACGTGACCTGGCTCGTGCGGCCCTGCTCGAGCTGCCGGATGACGAGTTCTTCGACCAAGGCTTCGGCCGCTCGGCCGCGGATCGAGGTTCCGCCACAACCGCCCGCACCACGGGGTGGGCACGCATAGATCACGCCTTTGCTCAACGTCGTCTTGCCGATCAGCTTCTTGGTGCACTTCGAGCAGCGCAGCAGTCCAGACAGGAGGTAGTCCCGAGGTGCTTGCGCGCCGCTCACACCGCGATCCGGCCCGACGACGGTCCAGTAGGCCTCCCACTGCTCGATTGTGAGGATGGGCTGCCACTGCCCCATGACGTAGGAGCCATCGTCCTCGATGACTGGCTCGCCCCGATAGGTCCGGATTCCCGCAAGCCGAGGGTTGCGCAGCGTCGCACGGACGTTGGCGGCGATCCACGAGTTGCCGAACGGTGTGCGGAGCCCGGAATCGTTCCAGCGGTTCGCGATCTGCCCCCACCCTGCGGTGCCCGCCATGACGTCGATCACTGCCGCCTGCACCGCGGTGGACTCGACCGGGTGCAAGGTACGCCGGTCGACGTGCCAGCCGAAGGGCCGGGGGCCTCCGCCGACTCGGCCTTGCCGGGCATTGTCGAGATGGGATCGGACGGCCCGATGTCGGGCCCTGCGGATCTCCTGGTCGGCGGCGATGACGTCCATGGCGAGGAGCATCACGTCGGACGGGACATGAAGGTCATACGACCGCGTCGCCGTGAGGATCGGCCGAACTGCACGGCCGATTTCAGCGGCCCGATCCCAGATGTCAATGAGTCGCTAGAGGTCGTCGAACCGGCGGACGAGACGATCGGCATAGTTCACGACGATGCCGTTGGTACGCCCCGCTTCGAGGTCTTCGAGGAGACGCTCGAACGCCGGTCGGACCGCATCGACATCCGAAGCGCTCACGCTGGGGTCCACGTACGGTGCATCGCCGACGCTTCGCCCGGCCGCCGCAGCGAGCGCCGCGTTGTCCTCGCCTAGTCGCGCGACGCCGCGTCCCTCGCCCGACTTGTCGCTGGAGATGCGGCGGTACTCGGCGTCAGGCGCGTCTTCCCAGGTCACGTGGCCGATGCTGGCACCCTCGAAAAGTCGACTGTCAAGAGGACCGTTTGAACGTGCGGTGCGGCGGGCATCGGTGCGGTACCCGCGGGAGGATGCGTCCCATGATCTCCGCCTGGTCCGCCGCCGACGTCCGCGCCGCCGAGGAGCCGCTGCTCGCGGCGGGGGTGCCGCTGATGGAGCGGGCGTCGTTCGCCCTCGCGACGCACGTCCTGCGCGACGTCGCGGCGCGCCGGGGCACGGTGCGGGGGGCGCGGGTCGTGGTGCTGGCCGGGGCCGGCAACAACGGCGGCGACGCCCTGCACGCGGGCGCCGTGCTCGTGCGCCGCGGCCTGGCGGTCACGGCGGTGCTGGTCGCGGAGCGGTTCCATGCGGGAGGCCGGGCGGCGCTGGAGCGCGCGGGCGGCCGGGTCGTGGAGCTGTTCGCGGCGCCCGACGTCATGGACGCCGTGGTCGACGACGTCGCCCGCGCCGACGTCGTCCTCGACGGGCTGGTCGGCATCGGCGCCCGCGGCCCCCTCCGCGGCCTCGCCGCGGACGTTGTGAGCGCGATTTCGGGGACATTGGGCCAGCCCAATGTCCCCGAAATCGCGCTCACAACGCCTCGGGGCGGGCCGTGGGTGGTGGCGGTGGACACGCCGTCGGGCATCGGGGTGGACGACGGCGCGGTGCCCGGTCCGACGCTCGCGGCGGACCGCACCGTGACGTTCGGCGCGGCCAAGCCCGGCCTGCTGCTGCCGCCGGCCGCCGGCCTCGCGGGGGCGGTGAGCGTCGTGGACATCGGCCTGGAGCTCGCGGGCCCGTCCGCCGTCCGGCAGCTCGGGCCCGCCGACGTCGCGGCGGCCTGGCCGGTGCCCGGCCCGGCGGACCACAAGTACACGCGCGGGGTGGTCGGTGTCGTCGCGGGCACGGCGACGTACCCCGGCGCGGCGGTGCTCACCACCACCGCCGCGGTGCGCACCGGCGCCGGGATGGTGCGCTACCGGGGGTCGGCCGAGGTGGGCGGCCGGGTGCTCGACGCCCGCCCCGAGGTCGTCACCGCGCCGGGCCGGGTGCAGTCGTGGGTGGTGGGCCCGGGGGTGCCCGGCGGGCCGGAGGCCGCGCACGAGGGGGAGAGCGACGGCCAGGACGACGGCCAGCACGAACGCGGGCGCGCCGCCCTCGCCGCCGCGGCCGGCCGGCTCGCCGGGACCGCGGGCGGCCCGGTGCCCGCCGTCGTCGACGCGGGCGGGCTGGGCCTGATCGACGAACGCGTCCCGGCGTGGTTCGTCCTCACCCCCCACGCCGGCGAGCTGACGTCGTTGCTGCGCTCGCGCGGGGAGGACGTCCGCCGTGCCGACGTCGAGGCCGAGCCGCGGCGCTGGGCCCTCCGTGCGCACGAGCTGACGGGCGCGACCGTGCTGCTCAAGGGCGGCGTCACCGTCGTCGTCGGGCCCGGCGTCACGTACGCGCAGGCCGACGGCCCCGGGTGGCTGGCCACCGCCGGCGCGGGCGACGTGCTGGCGGGCGTGCTGGGCGCGATGCTCGCGGCCCGGTCGGACGAGGTGGTCGAACGTCCGGGGCTCGCGGCCGAGGTGGCCGCGGCCGCGGCGCTCGTGCACGGCCGCGCCGCGCACCGGGCCACCCCGGGCGGCCCGGTGGCGGCGCTCGACGTCGCCCATGCGGTGCCCGGAGAGATCGCCGCGCTGCTGGGCGGCTGACGCGCCGCTCCCGCGCGACGCCGGCGCCAAACTACCTCGCCGCAGAGGGAACTACCTCGGCGCGGCACGAACTACCTCGGCGGGGTGGGGACTACCTCGGCAGGGCCTTCTCGATCAGGCCGACGATCTCGGGGGCGTCGGGGACCGTCTGCGGGGAGAAGCGGTGCACGTCGCCGCCGGGGAGCACCACGAACTTCTCGAAGTTCCACCGGATGCGGCCGTCGTGCCCGCCGTCGTCGGCGGTCTTCTTCAGCTCGGCGTACAGGGGGTGCGTGTGCCGCCCGTTCACGCGGACCTTGGAGACGACGGGGAACGTGACCCCGTAGGTGGTGGAGCAGAACTCGGCGATCTTGTCGTCGCTGGACAGCTCCTGCAGGAACTGGTTGGACGGGAAGCCGACGACGGTGAAGCCGCGGTCGGCGTACGCCTTCTGCAGCTGCTCCAGCGCCTCGTACTGCGGGGTGAGCCCGCAGCGCGAGGCGACGTTGACGACCAGCACGACGTCGTCACGATGCTCGGCGAGGGTGGTCGTGGTGCCGTCCATGCGCTCGAACGGGATGTCGTAGAGGCTCATGCAGCCATCATGCCGCGCGCGACAATGGTCCGGTGCCACCCGGTCCGCGCAAGCACGTCCCGCCCCTGCCCGTGCGGGACGGCCTCAACCCCACGCGCCTGGTGCTGCCCCACGACGCGGCCAGCGTCGGACGGTACGCGACGGCCGCGCAGTACCTGCTGGAGCGGTTCGCGCACGACGCCGACCGGCTGCGCGAGAAGCTCGCCGCGGGCGAGGTCGTCACCGGCGGGGGCGCCGTCGTCGACCACGGCACGCCGTACGAGCCGCGCGGCTTCCTGTACCTGTACCGGGACCCGCCCGCCGACGAGCCGGAGGCGCCCGCGCTCGAGGAGCTCGAGGTGCTGCACCGCGACGACGACCTACTCGTGGTCGACAAGCCGCACCTCGTGGCCACCATGCCGCGCGGGCGATGGGTGACCCGCACGGTGCTCGTGCACCTGCGCGCGACGCTCGACCTGCCCGAGCTCGTGCCCGCGCACCGGCTCGACCGGCCGACCGCCGGCGTGCTGGTGCTGACCGTGCGCCCCGAGGTGCGCGGCGCGTACCAGACGGCGTTCCAGGAGCGCGCCGTGCGGAAGGTCTACGAGGCTGTCGCCCCGCTCCCCGCGGCGGGCTCGCCGCTCGACGGGGAGGGCACGACGACGGTCCGCTCGCGCATCGTCAAGCACCGCGGCGTCGTGCGGGCGCAGGAGGAGCCCGGCGAGCCCAACGCCGAGTCGCGGGTGACGCTCGTCGCGCGGGACGGCGCCCGCGGCCTGGGGCTCTACCGGCTCGAGCCGCGTACCGGCAAGACGCACCAGCTCCGCCTGCACATGGCCTCCCTCGGGCTGCCCCTGCTGCACGACCCGTTCTGGCCGGTGCTGCGCGAGGACGCGCCGGACGACCCGGACCGGCCCCTGCAGCTGCTCGCCCGCTCGCTCGCGTTCGTCGACCCGCTCAGCGGCGCACCGCGGGAGTTCCGCTCCCGGCGCCGGCTCGCCGCGTGGCCGGGCGGGGAGGGTGCGGGCGACGGCGGGGTCGACGGCCCGCGGTGAGAGAATCGATGACCGTGAGCACCGAGGTCCCGTCCGAGGTCCCGACCGACACCCCCGCCGCGCCGGCCGACCTGACCGTGCCCGACGACTTCCCCGACGACGCGCTGGCGCGTGCGGTCGTGGACCTGTCCGCCGTGCGCGACAACGTCCGCGCGCTGGCGGGTCACGCCCCCGGCGCCGCGGTGATGGCCGTGGTCAAGGCGGACGGGTACGGGCACGGGATGCTGCCGGTGGCCCGGGCGGCGCTCGCCGGCGGCGCGACCTGGCTCGGCACGGCGGTGCCCGCCGAGGCCCTCGCGCTGCGTGCGGGCGGGGTCACGACCGACGACGCGCGGGTGCTCACCTGGCTCGCGACGCCGGGGGCGCCGTTCGACCGGCTCATGGCCGCGGGCGTCGACGTCGGCGTCGCGGCCCCGTGGGCGCTCGACGAGGTGGCCGCCGGGGCCCGGCGCGCGGGCGAGCCCGCCCGCGTGCACCTCAAGGTCGACACCGGGCTCGGTCGCAGCGGCATCGTGCCCGCGGACCTGCCGGACGTCGTGCGCCGGGCCGCCGCGCTCGAGGCCGAGGGCGTGCTGCGGGTGGTCGGCGTGATGTCGCACCTCGCCTGCGCCGACGAGCCCGGGCACCCGTCGATCGCGCTCCAGGCGGCCGCGTTCGACGCCGCGGTCGCGGTGGTCGAGGCGTCGGGCGCCGCGCTCGAGGTGCGGCACCTCGCGAACTCGGCCGCCGTGCTCACCGACCACCGGCTGCACTACGACCTCGTGCGCCCCGGCATCGCCGTCTACGGGCACTCGCCGGTGCCGCAGCTGGCTGCGCCCGGCGACCACGGGCTGCGCGGCGCGATGACGCTCCAGGCGCGGCTCGCCACGGTCAAGGACGTGCCCGCCGGCCACGGCGTGTCGTACGGCCACCACTACACGACGTCGCGGGACACGCGGCTCGGCGTGGTGCCGCTCGGGTACGCGGACGGCATCCAGCGGCACGCGTCGGGCGGGAGCCTCGGCGTCGGCGGCCCGGTGGGCGTGGGCAGCGGCCAGGCCGCCCGGGTGCTGCGCGTCGCGGGGCGGGTGTGCATGGACCAGTTCGTGCTCGACCTCGGCCCGGACGCCACGGAGCGGGCCGGCGACGTCGTGACCCTGTTCGGCGCGTCCGACGGCGTCGAGCGGGGCGGGACGCTGCCGAACGCCGAGGACTGGGCCCGCGCGGCGGGCACCATCAGCTATGAGATCGTCACCGGGATCGGGGCGCGCGCCGTGCGCGTGTACACGGGCCTCGGCACGGTCGAGGGCACGGTCGAGGACACGAGGAAGGACGGGCGGAAGTGAGCGACGTCGTCGTACGGACGGAGACGGACCTGCCGGACGCGGAGTCGACGCGCGCGCTGGGGGCGGCCCTGGCGGGCGTGCTGCGGGCGGGCGACCTGGTGATCCTCACCGGGGACCTGGGGGCGGGCAAGACGACGCTCACCCAGGGCCTGGGAGCGGCGCTGGGGGTGCGCGGCCAGGTGGCGTCGCCCACGTTCATCGTGGCGCGCGAGCACCCGCCGCTGCCGCGCGAGGACGGCTCGCGCGGGCCCGCCCTCGTGCACGTGGACGCCTACCGGCTCGGCGGGCTCGGGGAGCTGGACGCGCTCGACCTGGACTCGTCCCTCGACGAGTCGGTCACCGTCGTCGAGTGGGGCCGCGGGCTGGCCGAGGCGCTCACCGACGACCGGCTGGAGATCGACCTGGAGCGCCCGCGCGGCACCGCCGCCGGCACCCCCGACGACGAGGACGCCGACCCCGGAGCGGGCACGCGCCACGCGACGCTGCGCGGCGTCGGCCTGCGCTGGGCCGACGTCGACCTCGCCGCCCTCACCGCGCGCTGACCACCCGCCAGCAACGTGCGTGCTGATTTGTTCTTCATGACCGCGATCTGAGGAGAATTTCAGCACGCACGTTGCGTCGCCCCGGTGGGGGCGCGGGAAACGTAGGCTGAGGCCGTGGCAGTTCTCGCATTGGACACCTCCGCAGCCGTCGCCGTCGCGCTCGTCGACCCGGACGGCGCCCGGCTCGCCGCACGCTCCGCGGACGAGCGCCGCCGGCACGCCGAGTCGCTCGCGCCGCTCGTCGACGCGGTGCTCGCCGACGCCGGCCTGACGCGCGCCGACCTCACGGCCGTCGCGGTGGGTACCGGCCCCGCGCCGTTCACCGGCCTGCGGGTCGGGCTCGTCACGGCGCGCACGCTCGCCCTGGCCCTCGGGGTCGACGTGCTCGGCGTGCCGAGCGTCGACGCGCTCGCGGTGCAGGCGGTCGCCGACCTCGGGATGACCCCGGGCGACGAGGTGCTCGTCGCGACCGACGCCCGCCGCAAGGAGGTCTACTGGGCGCACTACCGCGTCGTCGCGCACGAGGGGCCGCACGCCGTGCCCGTCGTCGAGACGCTGGCCGGCCCCGGGGTGGACAAGGCGGCCGACGTCGCCGCCCGGCTCGCGGACGCGCCCGGGGACGGCCGGCTCGTCGTCGTGGGGGAGGGGGCGTCCCTGTACCCCGAGCACCTGCTCGCCGACGAGGACGGCCCGCTGGTGCCCGACGCCGCCGTGCTCGCCCGTGTCGCGCTCGCCCGGCGGGCCGCCGGCGACGACCTGCCCACGGAGCCGCTGTACCTGCGCCGGCCCGACGTGCAGGAGCCGGCACAGGCCCGCCTCGTGCCCGCCACCGGGAGCCCGGCGTGACCACCGAGCGCCCCACGGCGGAGGGACCCGCGACCGACGAGCCCACGACAGGCGAGCCCACGACGGGCGAGCCCACGTCCCCCGCCGCGGACCTGCCGCGCACGGTGCAGCACGTGTACGCGCCGTCGTGCCGGCTGCGCCCGCTGGGCAGCGCGGACTTCGACCGGGTGCTCCAGCTCGAGCGGGTGCTGTTCGGGGCCGGGGCGTGGACGTACGGGATGCTCGCCGACGAGCTCGCCGCGCTGGGCCGCTGGTACGTCGTCGCCGAGCCGGCGGGTCCGGACGCGATCGCGGTGTACGGGATCGGGCCGAAGCCGGTGGTCGGGTACGCGGGCCTGTGGTTCGACGGCGACGTCGCGCAGATCATGACGATCGGCGTGGACCCGCACTACCAGCGGCACGGCGTGGGGCGGGCCCTCCTGGAGGCGCTCGTCGGGCGCGCGCGCAAGCTCCGCGCCGAGGCCGTGCTGCTCGAGGTGCGGGTCGACAACGAGCCCGCGCTCGCCCTGTACGAGCGGTACGGCTTCGAGCGGATCGGGCTGCGCCGGCGCTACTACCAGCCCGAGGACAAGGACGCGTTCACGATGCGCCTCGACCTGCGCGACCAGCGCGACCAGCACGAGCAGCAAGGGGCGGCGTCGTGACCGGCGAGGGCGCGGCCCGCTCGCAGGTGCTGGTCGGCGTCGCGGAGCTCGCGGCGGACCTGCGGCTGAGCGGCGGGCCGGACCCGGCGGACGGCGCGCCCGTGCTGCTCGACGTCCGCTGGGCGCTCGGCATGACCGACGGCCGGGAGCGCTACCTCCAGGGCCACCTGCCCGACGCCGTCTACGTGGACCTGGAGTCCGAGCTGGCGGCGGAGGCGTCGCCGGAGGAAGGGCGCCACCCGCTGCCCTCGGCGTCGTCGTTCCAGCGCAGCGCGCGGGCCTGGGGGCTGCGGGGCTCGTCGCGCGTCGTCGTCTACGACACCGTGGGCGGCACGTCCGCCGCGCGGGCCTGGTGGCTCCTGCGCTACTTCGGCGTCGAGGACGTGCGCATCCTCGACGGCGGACTGCCCGCCTGGGTCCGGGCGGGGTACGCCCTGGAGAGCGGCGACGTCGTGCACGCGCCGGGCGACCTCGTGGCCCGTCCGGGCCACCTGCCCGTGCTGGACGCCGACGACGCGGCGGAGCTGGCCGAGACCGGGACCCTGCTGGACGCCCGGGCCGCCGAGCGGTACCGGGGCGAGAGCGAGCCCGTGGACCCGCGTGCGGGTCACGTGCCCGGCGCGCTGAGCGCGCCGACGTCGGAGAACCTCCGCGAGGACGGCACGTTCCTCGACGACGAGGCGCTGCGGCGCCGGTTCGCCGACCTGGGCCTGGCATCCGGTGCGGGCGGCGACGTGCTCGCCGTCGGCGTCTACTGCGGGTCGGGCGTGACGGCGTCGCACGAGATCGCGGCGCTCGCGTGCGCGGGCATCCCGGCCGCGCTGTACGCCGGGTCCTGGTCGCAGTGGTCGAACGACCCGTCGCGGCCGGAGGCCACGGGCGACCGCCCCTAGGGTTTCCCGTCCCACCTGGTGGTGCCAGGCGGCGTGCTACGGTCGCGTGTATACCGATCTGTATACACGGGAGGCGAGAGATGAGCACGCCCGAGACGATGCGCGCGGTGCGGATCCGCCGGCACGGGGGCCCGGAGGTCCTCGAGGTGGCCGAGGTCCCTGTCCCGGCGCCCGGGCCGGGGGAGATGCTGGTCCGCGTGGCCGCGGCGGCGCTCAACAACACCGACCTGTGGACCCGGGAGGGCGCCTACGGGAGGCCGGGGGACCCGACGGCGCTGTCCGGCTGGCGTGGCCCCGTCGACTTCCCGCGGACCCAGGGTGCGGACGTGGCGGGGCAGGTGGCCGCCGTCGGGCCCGGGGTGGACGACGGGCTGGTCGGGCGCCGCGTCGTGATCGACCCGGCCATCTACGACGCCGACGGCCCGGACGCCAACCCGGTCGGCCTCATGGGCAGCGAGCGGGACGGCGGGTACGCCCAGTACGTGACGGCGCCGGCCGACCAGGTGCACGACATGACGGGGTCGCCCCTCACGGACGACCAGCTCGCGACCCTGCCGACCGCCTACGGCACCGCCCTGGGCATGATCGAGCGCGGTGGGCTGCGGGAGGGGGAGACCGCCCTGGTCTCGGGCGCGTCGGGCGGTGTCGGCCTGGCCCTCGTCCAGCTCGCCCGTGCACGCGGGGCGCGCGTGCTGGCGATCTCCAGCAGCGGGAAGGTCGACGCCGTGCGCGCGGCGGGCGCTGACGTCGTCGTGGACCGCGCGCTGGACGTCGGCGAGCAGGTCCGCTCCGACGCACCGGACGGCGTCGACGTCGTCCTCGACGTGGTCGCGGGCGACCTGCTGGCCGACGGGCTGCCGCTGCTGCGCGAGGGGGGCCGGTGGGTCGTCGCCGGTGCGCTCGGCGGGCACGAGGTGGCGTTCGACGTCCGTCGTCTGTACCTTCACAACGCGCGGGTCGTGGGCTCCTCGATGCACACGCGAGTGCACTTCGACCTGCTCATGGATCTGGCCCGCGACGGCGCGGTCGAGCCCGTGGTCGCGGCGACGTACCCGCTGGAGGACGCCGCCAGGGCGCAGGAGGAGCTCGCGCACCGGACCCATGTCGGGAAGCTCGTGCTGCGGCCCTAGCCTGCGATGCCGGCCTGCGATGCCGGCCTGTGACGCGAGGACGACGACGGCCCGGCCCCCCGAGGGGGACCGGGCCGTCGTGCCGTCGGTGCGCCGGGAGGTCGTCAGAGGACCTGCGCGACCTCGTCGAAGGACAGGCGCGGGCCGCGCGGGTAGGGCGAGCCCTCGCCCTCGGCGTGGCCGACGTTGACGACCAGCAGGGACTTCCAGCCCGACTCGCCGAAGAACTCGGCGTCGACGCCGTCGAAGTCCATGCCGTCCATCGGCCCGGCCGCGAGCCCGGCGGCGCGCAGCCCGACGATGAGGTAGCCGGCCTGGATGAGCGCGCTCTTGCGGGCCATCTGCTCGCGCACGTCGGCGGCGGGGGCGAGCTGCTCCTTCACACCGGGGACGGCGGGGAACAGGTAGTCCAGGTGCTCGTGGAACGCCGGGTCGGCGGCGAGCACGAGGGAGACCGGGGCCGCGGCGACGCGGTCCTTGTTGCCGCCGCCCATGTGCGTGACGAGGCGGTCGCGGGCCTCGCCCGGGCGCACGACGAGCACGCGCAGCGGCAGCGTGTTCATCGCGGTCGGCCCGAACTTGGCCAGGTCCCAGGCGGCGGCGAGCTGCTCGTCGGTGACGGGCTCGTCCGTGAACAGGGACGTCGTGCGGGCGGCGCGGAAGAGGAGGTCCGCCACGTCGTCGCCGACGGCGAGGGACGAGGACGGGTGCGTGAGGGTCTCGGTCATGGTTGCCGTAACAGATCCATGCAGACGCATGATTCCACGTTCGGCCGTGACATGAACCACAGCGGCCCAGGTCACAGCGCCGTGAGGGGCTCGAAGTCGAAGCCGTCGGCGCGCGCGAGGTACAGCCTCTGCTCGGCGTGGTTGCCGCGGAACCGCACCAGGCCGCGCGGGCCCTCGTAGGAGAGCCCGTCGACGGACCGGTCGGTCGCGGCGACGACGGCGCTGCCCGCCCGCTCGACGATCGACCGCAGCGCGAGGATCCCCTCGTAGCAGGCCTCCGCGGCGGCGCCGATCGCCGGGGCGTGCAGGCCGTGGTGGGCCGTGTAGCGGCCGACGAGGTCGAGGGCCTCGCCGGTCGCGAGGCTGCGGAACCAGCCGCCGGCGGAGAACAGGTTCGTCGTCGCGGACGCCCCGCTGCCCATGAGCATGTTCTCCTCCATGAGCGTGCTGAGGCGGACCACCCGCTCGTGCAGGCCGCGCCGGGCGAACAGGCGGTTGAACCGCACCCCGTTCTGCCCCACCATCAGCAGCAGCACCCCCTCGGCCCCGGACCGCTCGACGTCGTCCAGCGTGCCGGCGAGCTGCGCGCCGCTCGCGCCCTGCGCGGGGAGGAACCGCGCGCCGGCGACGGAGGCGCCGAGCCCGGCCAGCCGCGGCGCGAGGGCCGCGTACGTGCCGCGGGGCCACGCGTAGTCGTCGCCGACGACGAACCAGCGCCGCGCCCCCACGTCCGCCCGCAGGCGGGCGATCGCCGGGAACAGCTGGGCCGAGGGCACCTCGCCGGTGACGTACAGGCCCGGCCGGGACTCGGTGCCCTCGTAGGCCGCCGGGTACACGTACGGGACCCGCCGCTGAACGACCGGGACGACGGCGTGCCGCACCGCCGACGTGTGCCACCCGGTGAGCGCGTGGAGGCGCCCGGCGTCGAGCGCCGCCCCGAGGCGGTGCCGCAGCTGGGCGGCGGGCTGCCCGGCGTCGAGCAGCTCGGCGCGCACGGGGCGCCCGAGGATGCCGCCCGTGGCGTTGAGCTCGGCGACCGCGAGCTCCGTGACGGCCTGGCACGAGGGGCCGTAGATCCCGCCCGGCCCCTGGAAGTGCAGCAGGACGCCGACGACGAAGTCCGACATGACGTCCCGTCCGCGCGAGGGGCCCGTCCCGGGGCCCCGGCCTGTGATGGCCGGTAGTGTACGAGCGCGAGGGAAGGCGGGTCAGCATGCGGACAGCAGCACGGGCGGGACGCTCCACGACGGACCCCGGTACGGCCGTGCCCGCGGGGCCGCCCACCGACCTGTTCACCGGCCCGTCCACCGGCCCGTCCACCGACCTGCGCGAGTCCGTGCTCGCCGGGCGCCGGGCCGCGCGGCGCGCCGCCGACGTGCTGGCGCACGCCGGCTGCACGGTCGACGAGTGGCTCGTGCTCGACGCGCTGGGGCGTCGTGCGGGGATCACGATGTCCGAGCTGCGCGCCGCCACGGTCACGGACAAGGCGACGCTCGGGCGCCGGGTCGACGCCCTCGTGACGCGCGCGCTCGTGTACCGCGAGGTCGACGCCTTCGACCGGCGCGTGATCCGCGTCCACCTGTCGTCCCGCGGACGGGACGTGCTCTCAGGCCTGGCGGCGCTGCTGACGGAGGGCGAGCAGGCCGACGGCCCACGCGACCAGTAGCACGCCGGCGAGCACCAGGCCGTACGGCTCGAGGCTGACCGACGCGCCGGGCACGCGCGAGAGCGCCGGCAGGTGCTCCGCCGCGACCTGCACCAGCGTCACGCCGCCGATGCCGACGGCGGCCGCCGCCGAGATCCCGGTGACCAGCACGTCGTAGCGCAGGCGTCCGCGGGTCACGTCGCCGCTGCCGGCCTGGGCGTAGGCGCGGCGCGCGGCCGAGCCCTGCAGGGAGTCCAGCAGCGACATCCCGGCGGCGAACAGCACCGCGAGCGGCAGCGGCGCGTACCAGGGCACCTGCCCGAGGGCCGCCGACGCCGTCATGGCGAGCAGCCCGATCTCCGTGGCCGTGTCGAAGCCCAGCCCGAACACGAGCCCCACGCCGTACATCCGACCGGGCCGGTCGGTGGCCCACGAGAACCGCCGCAGCGCCCAGGAGACCGGGCCGCCGCCCGGGTGGTGGTGCCCGTCGGCGCCGGGACCTGTGCCCGCACGTGCGACGCGCAGGGCCCGTCGCAGCATGAGCACGTTCACCACGGCGATGGCCAGCAGGAACGTGCCGGACACGACGGGCCCCCACACGCCGGTGAACCGGCGCCACGGCGAGGACTCGTCCTGGAGGGCGGGGGCCAGGGCCTGCACGCCGACGGCGAGCAGCAGCGCGGCGCCCACGACCACCGTCGAGTGCCCGAGCGAGAACCACAGGCCGACGCCGCGGGCGTCGCGCCCCTCGCGCACGAGACGGCGCGTGGTGTTGTCGATCGTGGCGATGTGGTCGGCGTCGAACGCGTGCCGCAGGCCGAGCCCGTACGCGGTGAGGGCCATGACGAGCGTGATCGCGCCCGAGCCGCCGTCGAGCGCGAGGGTCGCGGCGAGGCCGGCGACCCCCACGACGTGCAGGGCGGTGACGACGACGGTGGTGCGGTTCATACGAGCTCCTGACGTGCGACGGGAGGGGAAGGACGTGCCGGCACAGGGTCTGACCGGTGCAACGGGCTGAGATGAGCGGACCGGCCGAGCCAGCGGGTCAGGGTGCCGCCGCGCTCCAGGTGCAGGACGACGGCCCCCTCACCGCCGGCGGGCTCGCCCGCCGGGTCGAGGTCGTCGGCGCCGTCGTCGGGGCCGCCGCGCAGGTCGGTGACGGTGTCGATCACCCGCTGCGTGCCGAGCACGCCCGGGACCGGGTGGTCGCCCGCGACGGCGACCTCCTCGACCAGCAGCGGACCGTCGTCGTCGCGCACGGAGCTGCGCAGCACCACGCGGCCGCCGCGCTCGCCGTCGCGCCCCAGCACGACGGTCTCGCGCAGGCGCAGCCGGGCGCCGGCGCCGAGCAGCACGTCCGTCGACCGGGTCACGTCCGCGCCCGTGGACACGACGAACGGGAGTCCCTCCCAGTCGAGGCGTGCGCCCGCGCCGAGCCTGATCTCGACGTCCCAGCGGCACGGCCGGCCCTCCCCGTCGTAGGCGACGGTGCCGCCGACGTCGGTGAGGGTGAGCGCGCACCCGTCGGCCACGTGGACCCGGACCGTCACGTGGTCGCCACCCAGCAGCACCGCCCCGGTCGCGACGAGGGCCACCTCGGCGTGCTCGACGCCGCGCCCGAGGGTGCGGGCGGCGAGCAGGTCGTCGCGCGTGCGCACCCGCACGGGCGAGCCCGGCACGGTGCCGGCGGCGACCTCGACGGTCGTGAGGCGCACGTCAGTGGGTGTGGCTGTGCTCATGCACGTGCGCCCCGTCGCCGTCCGCGTGGCTGTGCAGCACGCCCTGGCCGTCCTCGTCCGCGTGGAAGTGCGGCGCCATCGGGCCCGGGTCCTGCGCCACGTGCACGCCCTCGCGGTAGCGTCCGAGCACCCCGAGCAGCCAGGCCCGCAGGGCGGCGACCGACGCGGCGTCGGTGCGCGACAGCGCGACCACGTCCCGCCCCTCGCGGGCGGCCGTCGCGTCCGCCACCATCTGCGGGACGTCCACGCCGACGTACGGCGCGAGGTCGGTCTTGTTCACGACGAGCAGGTCGGCGCGGCCGATGCCGGGGCCGCCCTTGCGCGCGACGTCGCCGCCGCCGGCGACGTCGAGCACGAAGATCTGCGCGTCCACCAGGGCGGGGGAGAACGTCGCGGTGAGGTTGTCGCCGCCGGACTCGATGATCACGAGGTCGAGCGGGGCGAAGTCGCGCTCGAGGTCCTCGGCGGCGAGCAGGTTCGCGGTGACGTCGTCGCGGATGGCGGTGTGCGGGCAGGCGCCCGTCTCGACGGCGCGGATCCGCTCGGGGTCGAGCACGCCGGCCGAGCGCAGGAAGCGCGCGTCCTCGTCGGTGTAGATGTCGTTGGTGATGACGCCGATGCGCAGCTCGTCGGCGAGCGCACGGCAGACCGTCGCGATGAGGGACGACTTGCCGACGCCGACGGGGCCGGCGACGCCGAGGCGCAGGGCGCGGGCGGGGGGTGTGGTCTCAGGCACGGAACAACCTCTGGGTCGTGAGGGCGTGGGCCTCGGCCCAGCCCTCGGTCAACGGGGCACCGGAGGCCGGGACGTCCTCCGGGGTGGCGCACGCCGCCACGCGGAGCACGTGCTCCTCCGCGGCGGCGCACGCGTCGAGGACCCACCGCGCGGGGGCGAGCGGGTCCAGCGGCTCGAGCTTGAGCAGGGCCGACGCCGCCGTCTGGGCGTCGTCGTACACGGTGAGGCGCACCACGTCCTCCGGCGGCAGCCCGGCCGCCGCGGCGATCGCGCCCATGACGACGGCCCGCGGCACGGTGCCGGTCCCGCGGCGGGTCTCGTGGACGACGACGGCCCGCACCGCGCCGCTGCCCGGGTACAGCGCGCGGGCGACACGCAGGTAGCCGCGCCCCAGCAGCCGGGACGCGTCGCGCAGCGCCCGCGACGGCGTCCGCGCCGACCACGCCCGGACGAGGGCGTCGAGCCCCTGCGCGGTCGCCGGGCTGTCCGGCGGCCCGGGCGGGGCGTCGGCCAGCAGCCGCGCCGCGACCACGGCGGTGCCCGCCTCGACGAGGCTGACCGTCGTCGCGCGGCCGGCCATCCAGGCGGGGACCTCCGCGGCGGGCAGACCGCCGCGCAGCGCGGGCTCGAGGCTCGCCGAGTGGGCGTGCCCGCCTCCCGGCAGGCGCGCGTCGGCGAGCAGCAGCGCCACCGAGAACGGGTGCGGTGCCGCGCGCGCCCGCGGGGGCGTCGTGGTCGGGTCGTCGGGGGTCATGGGGCCGTCAGAACATCGAGTAGAGCTGGGCGAGCGGCAGCCGGACGGCGGGCGCGGGCTCCACGAGGTCGCCGTCCACGCGGATCTCGAACGTGTCCGGGCGGATGTCGATGGCCGGCAGCGCGTCGTTGTTGCGCATGTCCGCCTTGGTGACGTCGCGCGTGGGGGCGACGGGAGCGAGCGTCCGGCGCAGGTCCAGCCGCCCCGCGAGGCCGTCCTCGATCGCCGCCGGGGCGACGAACGCGAGGGACGTGTCGGCGCCGACGGCGTCGCCGAAGGCCGGCCGCTGCAGGACCGGCTGCGGGGTGGGGATGGACGCGTTCGGGTCGCCCAGCGCCGCCCACGCGATGACGCCCCCCTTGAGCACCAGCTCCGGCCGGAACCCGAAGAACCGCGGGTCCCACAGCACGAGGTCGGCCAGCTTCCCGGGCTCGACCGAGCCGATGTGGGCGTCGACGCCGTGCGCCACGGCCGGGTTGATCGTGTACTTCGCGACGTACCGGCGCGCGCGCTCGTTGTCCGCCGGCTCGGCGCCCGACAGGGGCCCGCGGCGGTGCTTCATCACGTGCGCCACCTGCCAGGTGCGGGTGATCACCTCGCCGATGCGGCCCATCGCCTGGGCGTCGGAGGAGGTGATGGAGATGGCGCCCAGGTCGTGCAGCACGTCCTCGGCCGCGATCGTCGTGGCCCGGATGCGCGACTCCGCGAATGCCAGGTCCTCGGGCACGGCGGGGTTGAGGTGGTGGCAGACCATGAGCATGTCGAGGTGCTCGGCCACGGTGTTCACCGTGTGGGGGAGGGTCGGGTTGGTCGACCCGGGCAGCACGTGCGGCAGGCTCGCGATCGTGAGGATGTCGGGGGCGTGCCCGCCGCCCGCGCCCTCGACGTGGTACGCGTGGATGCCGCGGCCGTCGATCGCGTCGATGGTGGAGGCCACGAAGCCCGCCTCGTTGAGCGAGTCGGAGTGCAGGGCCACCTGCAGGCCCCACTCGTCCGCGGCCCGCAGCGCGGCGTCCAGGGCGGCGGGGGTGGACCCCCAGTCCTCGTGCACCTTGTAGCCCGCGGCGCCGCCGAGCGCCTGCTCGGCGAGCGACGCGGCGCTCACCGTGTTGCCCTTGCCCAGCAGGAGCACGTTCAGCGGCAGGTGGTCCAGCGCCCGCAGCACGGACCGCAGGTGCCAGGCGCCCGGCGTCACCGTGGTGGCCTTCGAGCCCTCCGACGGCCCGGTTCCGCCCCCGGCGACCGTCGTGATGCCGGTGGCCAGCGCCTCGTGCAGCGCCGACGGCGACAGCAGGTGCACGTGCGGGTCGAAGCCGCCCGCGGTGAGGATCTTTCCCTCGCCCGAGATGACGTCGGTCGACGGGCCGATGACGAGGTCGGGATGCACGCCGTCCGCCATGTCCGGGTTGCCGGCGCGACCCAGGGCGACGATCCGCCCGTCGCGCAGCCCCACGTCGGCGCGGACCACGCCCCACCAGTCGAGGACGACGACGCCGGTGATCACCGTGTCGAGCGCGCCGGCGGCCCGGGTGCGTGTCGACTGCGCCATCGACTCCCGGATCGACTTGCCGCCGCCGAACACGGCCTCCTCGCCGCCGACCGTGCGGTCCTCGGTGACCTCGATCCACAGGTCGGTGTCGCCGAGGCGCACCTGGTCGCCGACGGTCGGCCCGTACAGGGCGGCGTAGCGCTCGCGGTCGATCCAGACCATCAGTCCTCCTGCTCGGTGTCGCGCTGCGTGCCCTGCTGGTCCTGCTGGGGGGCCCGCGGGGCGGTCCGGACGGCGCCGAGCGCGCCGCCGTCGGCCTTGCCCCGCTGGACGCCCGGCACGCGCCGGGCCCCGCGGACCGTCACAAGGTCGACCTCCCGGCTGACGCCCGGCTCGAACCGCTGCGACGTCCCGGACGGCACGTCGAGGCGGAAGCCGTGGGCGGCGTCGCGGTCGAACCGCAGGGCGGTGTTGGCGTCGGGCAGGTGCACGTGCGAGCCCACCTGCACGGGCCGGTCGCCGGTGTTCTCGACGACGAGGCGCAGCCGCTCGTGCGGCGGGCGCGCGTTGAGCTCGATCCGGCCGGGGGCGACACGGATCGCGCCGGGGCCGGTGGTCGGGGATGCGGACACGGTGCCCACCTCTCGGGTCAGGTCAGGTCGGGTGGGTCAGGGGATCGGGTGGTGGAGGGTCACGAGCTTGCGTCCGTCGGGGAACGTGGCCTCGACCTGGACGTCGGCGAGCAGCTCGGGCACGCCGTCCATGACCTGCTCGCGGGTCAGCACCTCGCGGCCGGTCCGCATGAGCGTCGCGACGTCGGCGCCCTCGCGGGCGCGCTCGATCACCCAGCACGCCAGCAGCGCGACGGTCTCGGGGTGGTTGAGCCGCACGCCGCGCTCCAGGCGGTCGCGGGCCACCATGCCGGCGACGGCGAGCAGCAGCTTCTCGGTGTCGGCGGGGGTCAGGTGCACGGCTCCTCCTCGGGGGTCGCGGTCGGTCTCACAGCGCCATCGCCTCGCGTGCGCCCGCCAGGGCCTCGGCGCCCCCGCCGGCTCCCCGACGGGTCACGCGGCCGGACGCCAGCACGGCGTACTCGGCGGCGTGCTCGACGGCGTAGCCCAGGTGCTGCTCGACCAGCAGCGCGGAGAGACCGCCCGCGGCCGTGAGCGTGGTGATCGCCGCGTAGATCTCGGTGACGACGTTCGGCTGGATGCCCTCGGCGGGCTCGTCGAGCACCAGCAGCCGCGGGCCGGTGACGAGCGCCCGGGCGATGGCGAGCTGCTGGCGCTGCCCGCCCGACAGCAGGCCCGCCTGCCGGCCGAGCAGCTCGCGCAGGGCGGGGAAGAGGTCGAGCGCGTCGTCCGTGCGCCGGCGGCCGGCGGCGCCGTGGGCGTCCGCGACCACCTGGAGGTTCTCCCGCGCGGTGAGCTGGCCGAACGACTGCTGGCCCTGCGGCACGTAGGCGATCCCCGCCCGCACGCGCCGGTGCGTCGGCCAGCGGGTGACGTCCTCGCCGGCGAGCCGCACGGCCCCGGACCGCGCGGGCAGCAGCCCGAGCACGGCCTTCAGCAACGTCGTCTTGCCGGCGCCGTTGTGGCCGAGCACGGCCGTGAGGGCGCCGTCGGCGACGGTGAGGTCGACGTCGTGCACGACGGCGGTGCGGCCGTACCCCGTGCTCACGCCGTCCAGCTCGAGCATCATGCGGTTCCCCCCGTGGCGGTGGTGGTGGACGAGGACGTCGCGGTCGCGCTGACGGCCGGGGAGCCGAGGTACACCTCGACGACGGCGGGGTCCTGCTGCACCTCGGCGACGGTGCCCTCCGCGAGGACGCGGCCCTGGTGCATGACCGTCACCGAGTCGGCGTAGGAGCGCAGGAACTCCATGTCGTGCTCGACGACCACGACGACGCGCTGCGAGCCCACCCGGCGCAGCAGCTCGCCGGTCTCCTCCCGCTCCGCCTGGGTCATGCCCGCGACGGGCTCGTCGAGCAGCAGCAGGTGCGCGTCCTGCACCAGCAGCATCCCGATCTCGAGCCACTGCTTCTGGCCGTGCGCCAGGACGCCGGCCGGGACGTCGCGCAGCGCCGCGAGGCCGACGGTCTCCATCGCCTGCTCGACCGCCTCCGGCACCCCGCGGCGCCGGCGCAGCATCGTGGCCGGGCCGCGCCGTGCGCCCGCCGCGATGTCGAGGTTCTGCAGCACGGTGAGCTGCTCGAACACGCTCGCGGTCTGGAACGTGCGGCCCACGCCCGAGCGGGCGACGCGGTGCGTGGCCCGCCCCAGCAGCTCCGTGCCGCCGAACCGGGCCGAGCCCGCCGCCGCCCGCACGAGCCCGGTCACGGCGTCGATGAGCGTCGTCTTGCCCGCGCCGTTGGGGCCGATGAGGAACCGCAGGTCGCCCTGGGTGACGGTGAGGTCGACGTCGCGGACGGCGACGAACCCGCCGAACTCCACCCGCAGGCCGCGGACCTCGAGGTAGTCGTGCCGGAACCGGGCGGTGTCGTCCCCGAGCAGCGCGTCGGCCGCGGCCAGGTCGATCTCCGGGTTCTCGTCGGTGGTCATGCGCGGCTCCCTTCGGTCACGAGGTCGGTCGCCGGGGCGCGGCCGGGCGCCGGGCCGTCCGGGGCACCCGGATCGCCCGGATCGCCCGGTGTCGCCGCCCGACGCCGGCGGCGCCACGTCGTCACGACCGAGGCGAGGCCGCCGGGCAGGAAGGCCACCACCAGGACGAACAGCGCCCCCTGGAGGTAGATCCAGCCGGAGGGGAAGGCCTCCGACATCGAGGTCTGCGCCCAGCTCACGGCGACCGACCCCAGGACGGGGCCCAGCAGGGTCGCCCGGCCGCCGATCGCCACCCCCACGAGGAAGCCGATCGACGGCACGACGCCGACGTCGGCGGGGGAGACGATCCCGACGATCGGCACGAAGAGCGCCCCGCCGACGGCGGCCATCACGGCCGCCACGACGTAGACGACGGTCTTCGCCGCGGCCGGGTCGTAGCCCAGGAACCGCACGCGGTCCTCCTGGTCGCGCACGGCGACGAGGACCTCGCCGAACCGCGACACCATGAGCTGCCGCGCGACCGCCACCATGACGAGCAGCACCCCGGCCGCGATCAGGTAGAGCATCCGCTGGTTGACCGGGTCGGCGAGGTCGTAGCCGAAGAAGGACCGGAACCCGTTGAGCCCGTTGGTGCCGCCCGTCGTCTGCTGCTGGCCGACGAGCAGGATGGCGAACGCCGCGGCCAGCGCCTGCGACAGGATCGCGAAGTACGCCCCGCGCACCCGCCGCGTGAAGACCGCCCAGCCGAGCACCGCGGCCAGCGCGGCCGGCACCAGGACCACCAGCGCGAGGGCGACGCCGGGAGAGCGCAGCGGCTCCCACCAGCCGGGAACCTCGCCCGTGCCGTACAGCAGCATGAAGTCGGGCACGCCGCCCGGCCCGGCGTCGGCGAGCTTGAGGTGCATCGCCATGAGGTAGGCGCCGAGCCCGAAGTAGACCCCCTGGCCGAGGGTGAGCAGGCCGCCGCGACCCCAGGCGAGGCCGATCCCGACGGCGACCATCGCCAGGCACAGGAACTTGCCCAGCAGCCCGAGCCGGAACGGGCTGAGCAGCACCGGGGCGACGGCGAGGAGCAGGACGGCGGCGAGGCCGAACCCGGCCAGCGCCCGCCCCCGGCCCGGGCGCAGGAGCGCGCCCAGTCGTGCGGTGAGGGTGCTCGTGGGGCGCGTCATGCGAGGCTCCTCGTCCGGACCGAGACCAGGCCCTGGGGTCGTACCTGAAGGAACGCGACGATGACGACGAAGACGAGCACCTTCGCCACGGACGCCGTGGTGGAGTACTCGAAGAACGCCTGCAGCAGGCCGAGGGCGGTCGCCGCGATCACGGTGCCCTTGATCTGCCCGATGCCGCCGGCGACGACGACGAGGAACGCGTCGACGATGTAGCCGGTGCCGAGCGTCGGCCCGATCGAGCCGAGCAGCGTGAGCGCCACCCCGGCGATCCCGGCGAGGCCGGAGCCGACGAAGAAGGTCAGCCGGTCCGTGGCGCGGGACGAGATGCCCGACGCCTCGGCCAGGTCGCGGTGCTGGACGACGGCGCGGATCCGCCGCCCGAGCGACGTGGCCCGCAGCACGAGGGCCAGGGCCACGACGCAGACCACCGCCAGCGCCAGGATGAACAGCCGCGTCTTGGGCAGGGCCAGGCCGCCCACCGTGACCGCGCCCGACAGCCAGCCGGGCGCGGCCACGTCCACGTTGGGGGCGCCGAAGACGTCGCGCGCCACCTGCTGCAGCAGCAGGGCGACGCCCCAGGTGACGAGGAGCGTGTCGAGCGGTCGCCGGTACATCCGGTGGATGAGCGTGGCCTCCAGCAGCAGCCCGAGCGCCCCGCCGACGAGGAAGCCGAGCGGCAGCGACACGAGCAGGCTCGCGCCGGGGTCGCCGAGGAGGCCCTGGACCACGAACGCCGTGTAGGCGCCCGCCATCATGAACTCGCCGTGGGCCATGTTGATCACGCCCATCTGACCGAAGGTCAGGGCGAGGCCCAGGGCCGCGAGCAGCAGGACCGAGCCGAGGCTCAGGCCCGCGAAGAGCTGCGAGAGGAGGGTGTCCATGTCGTGTCCAGGGGCCCCGGGTCAGGAGAGCCCGTCGGCCCAGTCGTAGCCCTCGAGGAACGGGTCGGGCTCGATGGGCTCCTGCGAGCTCCACTCGGTGTGGATGAGGCCGTCGTCGCCGATGCGTCCGACCAGCGCCGTCTTGGCCACGTGGTGGTTGTCGCCGTCCACGACGACGGTCCCCTCGGGGGCGTCGAAGGTGACCCCGTCGGCGGCCGCCTGCACGTCGGCGACGTCGAAGGACTCCGCCTTCTCGACCATCGCCCTCCACAGGTACAGCGACGTGTAGGCCGCCTCCATCGGGTCGGAGGTCACGCGGTCGTCGCCGTACTCGGCCTGGAACGCCTCGACGAAGGCGTCGTTCTGGGGGCTGTCGACCGTCTGGTAGTAGTTCCAGGCGGTGAGCTGGCCCTCGATGTTGTCGACGCCGATGCCGCCCACCTCCTCCTCGGCGATCGACACGGACAGGACGGGCATGTCGTCGGCGGCGAGGCCCGCGTTGTTGTACTCCTTGAAGAACGCCACGTTGGAGTCGCCGTTGAGGGTGTTGAAGACGGCGTCGGCGTCGGCGGCCTTGACCTTGTTGACGATGGTGGAGAAGTCGGTGTGGCCCAGCGGCGCGTACTCCTCGCCGACGATCTCGATGCCGTGGGCCTCGGCGTAGGCGTTGATGATCTTGTTCGCCGTGCGCGGGAAGACGTAGTCGGAGCCGACCAGGAACAGGGACGTCGCGCCCTGCTCGGCCAGGTAGTCGAGGGCGGGCACGATCTGCTGGTTGGTCGTGGCGCCCGTGTAGAAGATGTTCTCCGACGCCTCGAGGCCCTCGTACTGCACCGGGTAGAACAGCAGCGAGTCGTTCGCCTCGAAGACCGGCAGCATCGCCTTGCGCGACGCCGACGTCCAGCCGCCGAACACGGCCGCGACGCAGTCGCTGGTGATGAGCTTGGTGGCCTTCTCGGCGAAGACGGTGGGCTCGGACTGTCCGTCCTCGGAGACGATCTCGAGCTGCTTGCCGAGCACCCCGCCGTCCGCGTTGATCTCCGACGCCGCGAGCTGCAGGGAGTCGTGGACGGTCTGCTCGGAGATCGCCATCGTGCCCGAGAGGGAGTTGAGGAAGCCGACCTTGACCGAGTCGCCCGACGTGTCCACGCACCCGGCCGACGACGACGCGGACGCGCCGTCCCCGGCGGCGTCGACCCGCGCCCCGCAGGCCGACAGGGCCGTGACCGCGAGGACGGCGAGCGAGGCGACGACAGGTCGGGTGGTGCCGGTACGCGTGGTGCCCGTGCTGCTTCGAGGACGCATGGTGCTCCGTTCGTGGCCGGGGCCCGCGGGCCCGTCTTAGGTTCAGATGAACCCAAGTACGCCCACGTGTCCGCGCCGTGAGTTCGGTGTCACCATCGTGTTACGGCTGGTGGGGGCGGTGTCGGAGAGGCGGTCGGAGCAGTCGTCCCCGCGCCGGTGCGATCATGGGGCCATGGCATCCGCGCACGGGGTCGGTGACCCCCTCGTCCTCGGCATCGAGACCTCCTGCGACGAGACGGGAGTGGCGCTCGTGCGGGGGGACACCCTCCTGGTCGACGCCGTCGCCAGCTCCATGGACGAGCACGCGCGCTACGGCGGCATCATCCCCGAGGTCGCGAGCCGGGCCCACCTGGAGGCGATGGTCCCCACGATCCGCCGCGCGCTCGGCGAGGCCGACGTCGACCTGTCCGAGGTGGACGCGATCGCCGTCACCGCCGGGCCGGGGCTCGTCGGGCCCCTGACGATCGGGGCGTCGGCGGCCAAGGCGCTCGCGATCGGCCTGAACAAGCCGCTGTACGGCGTCAACCACGTCATCGGCCACGCCGCCGTGAACCAGCTCGTCGACGGGCCGTTCTCCGGCCGCACGATGGCGCTCGTCGTCTCCGGCGGACACAGCACGCTCATGCTCGTCGAGGACGTCGCGACGAACGTCACCGAGCTCGGCTCCACCCTCGACGACGCCGCGGGGGAGGCGTTCGACAAGGTCGGCCGCCTGCTCGGCCTGCCGTACCCGGGCGGCCCGCACGTGGACCGGCTCGCGCGCGAGGGCGACCCCGAGGCCATCCGGTTCCCGCGGGGGCTCACGGCCGCGAAGGACCAGGCGAAGCACGCCTACGACTTCTCGTTCTCCGGCCTCAAGACGGCGGTCGCGCGGTGGATCGAGGCGTGCGTGGACGCCGGGCGCGAGGTGCCGGCGGCCGACGTCGCGGCGTCGTTCGCCGCCGCCGTCGCCGACGTGCTCACGGCCAAGACGATCGCCGCCTGCCGGCGGCACGACGTCGAGACCCTCGTCGTGGGCGGCGGGTTCTCCGCGAACAGCCAGCTGCGCGACATGGCGGCGAAGCGGTGCGCGGAGGCCGGCATCGACCTGCGCATCCCGCCGATCCGGTACTGCACCGACAACGGCGCGATGATCGCCGCGCTGGGCTCCGCAGTCGTGCGCGCCGGCGCCGCGCCGTCGCACCTCGACTTCCCGGTCGACTCGTCGATGCCGATGACCACCATCACCGTCTGACCGTCGTCCGCCCGCTCGGCGAGCCCCCGCGCCGCCGCCGAAAAGCCCTCGGCGTGGCGGCACCGCGTCGGTAGCGTGCGGCCCGTGACGACGACGCGCCCGACCATCCACCAGCACCCGCTCGCGTACCTCGTGGGCCTCGAGGGCGTCGCGCTGATGCGGGCGTTCGCCGGCGAGCACGACCGCGCGTTCGTCGAGGCCCGGCTCGCCGACGTCCGTGCGCTGCTCGACGCCGCGGACCGCTTCGGCGACGGGTACGACGTCCCGCCGATCACCGCGACCGAGGGCTACCGGCACTGGGCGCCCCGGTACGACGGACCGAACGGGTTCTGGGGGATGGAGGAGCCGCTCGTGCGGCCGCTGATGGAGGGCCTGCCCCGCGGCGTCGCGATCGACGCGGCGTGCGGCACGGGCCGGCACACCGGGTGGCTCGTCGAGCAGGGCCACGACGTGCTCGGCGTGGACTCGTCGCCCGACATGCTCGAGATCGCCCGCGCCAAGGTGCCCGGCGCCCGGTTCACCGAGGGGGACCTGCACGACCTGCCGGTGCCCGACGGCTCGGCCGATCTCGTCCTCGTCACCCTCGCGCTGTGCCACGTGCGGGACCTGGGGCCGGTGCTCGCCGAGCTGGCGCGCGTGCTGCGCCCGGGCGGGCACCTCGTCGTCTCCGACACCCGCGGGTACTTCACCGGGTCGCCGCTCTACCCGCTCGTCGAGGGCGCGGACGGCGAGTTCGGGTACATCCCGAACTGGTTCCACGCCACGAGCGAGTACCTGCGGGCGGCCCTGCCCGTGGGCCTCGCGCCGCGGTTCTGCCGCGAGTACGCCGGAGGGGGCGCCGACGACGCCGTCGAGGGCCCGGAGTACACCGCGGCCCCGGACGCCGGGACCGGCGCGTTCGACCCCCACGCCGACCTGGGGCCCGAGGACCCGACGAGGCCGCCGACCATCTGGGAGCTGATGCCGTGGGTGCCGGCGGCGGCCGGCGCGGCCTACGCGGGCACGCCCTCGCTCATCGTCTGGGACTTCGAGAAGGAGTAGCGGGCCGGACCCCGGCGCCCGCCGTCAGCCGGCGGTGGGCAGGGGCCGACCGGCGTGCAGCTCGGCGACGAGGGACGCGACCACGGCCTCCAGGGCGTCCTGCCCGCCACCGTGCGCGCGGGCCACCTCGCGCTGGCGCTGGTACGACGCGCCCCGGCGGACGATCTCGCGCACGTTGTCCAGCTCCGCGGCGCAGCCCAGCCGTTCGGCGACGGGCTCCAGCGTCGTGAGCAGGCGGGGGAGGGCGTCGGTGACGAGCTCCTCCTCGCCGGCGTCGTCGAGGATGATGATCGCGTCGGTCCCGTAGCGGGCCGCGCGCCACTTGTTCTCGTGCACGAACCACGGCGGCATGGTGGGCAGCGGGCGGCCGTCGTCGAGCAGGGTGGACAGGTGCTCCACCAGGCAGTGCACCAGCGCGCCGAGCGCCGCCAGCTCGGACGTGTTCGACGTGCCGTCGCAGATGCGCACCTCGACCGTGCCGAAGTGCGGAGCGGGCCGCACGTCCCAGCGCACCTCGGTGAAGTCGTCGATCACGCCGGTGTGCAGCATGTCGGCGACGTACCGTTCGAGCTCCGACCAGGCGCCGAACTGGTACGGCAGCCCGGCCGTGGGCAGCTGCTGGAAGATCATCGTCCGCATCGACGCGTAGCCCGTGTCGTCGCCCCCGAAGAACGGCGACGACGCCGACAGCACCTGCAGGTACGGCAGGTACACGAGCAGCGAGTTGACGATCGGCAGCACCTTGGCGCGGTCCTCGATGCCCACGTGGGCGTGCACGCCGTAGACGATCTGCTGGCGCCCGACGACCTGCGCCCGGTCGACGACCGTCGCGTACCGCTTCTTGTCGGTCACCTTCTGCTGCGACCAGTGCGCGAACGGGTGGGTGCCGGCGCCCATCAGGTCGACCCGCATCGGACCGGTCGCGTCGTGGATGGCGGCGATGCCGCGCTCGAGGTCGGCGATCGCCTCGGGCACCGTGCGGCGCACGTCGCTGATCACCTCGACCGTGTTGCGCAGGAACTCGGGCTTCACGAACCGGTGCCGCACGTCGTCGGCCACCGCCTCGATCACGGCGGGAGCCACCTGCCGCAGGTTGCCCGAGTCGGCGTCGACCAGCGCGAGCTCCCACTCGAGCCCGACGCTCGACCGCTCCGAGGCGGCGAATTCCAGCACCATGCGGGCCATGCTTCCACGGCTGGACGCCGGGCCGCGCGCCGGTCCGGCGGTGCCCCGGCGGCGGGCCCGGGGAGGTCAGCGCAGCGGCTCGACGACGAGCACGTGCTGCCCGCCGCCGACGCGCGTGAGCACGAGGGTGGCCTCGGCGTCGCCCTTCGGCGAGAGCTGGGCGCGCAGCTGCTCGGGCGTGACGGCCGTGCCCCGCTTCTTGATCGTGAGCCGCCCGACGCCGCGCTCGCGCAGGTAGGCCTTGAGCCGCTTGAGGTTGAAGGGCATGACGTCGAGGACCCGGTAGCCGGTCGCCAGCGGCGCCGCGCCCTCGGCGGGCGGTGCGGCGGGCTGGTCGGTCGTGACGTACGCGATGGTGCGGTCCAGCAGGCGGCCGCCGAGCTCGGCCGCGGCGTGCGCCACGAGCCCGGCGCGGATGACGGCGCCGTCCGGCTCGTACAGGTAGGCGCCCACCGGTCCCACCTCGGGGACGAGGTCGTCCGCGTCCGCGCGCAGCGTGCGGGACGCGGTCCTGCCGCCCGCGGTCGCGAGCACCAGGGCGGACCGGCCGGGCCCCCCGGGCGCGAGCGGCCCGAACCAGAGCCCGGCCTCGACGACGTCGCCGTCCACCGAGACCCACTGGGTCTCCGCGTCGTCCGGGAGCCCCTGGTGGGGGATGCCCGGGCCGACCTTGATGCCGAGCGCCGGCACCTGGGCGCGCAGGTCCCAGACGGCGTCGAGCGGGGGCGCGTAGGCGGCCGGGTCGAACACCCGCCGCCCGCCGCGCGTGCGCCGGGCCGGGTCGGCGTAGACGCCGTCCACGCCCTCGGCGGCGAGGTCGAGCGTGAGCCCGTCGGCGTGCCGCACCTCGGCCTCGGGGAAGTGGCGCAGGTTCACGGTGGCGAGCGCGGCGGTGACCTCGTCGACGTCGGTCGCCAGGACGCGCAGCCCGACGCCCGCGAACGCGAGCGCGTCGGCGCCGATCCCGCTGGTGAGGTCCGCGACCCTGGTGACGCCCGCGGCGAGGTAGCGGCGGGCGTGCAGCGCGGCGACGACGAGCCGCGTGGCCTGCTCCACGCCGTCGGGCGTGAACAGCATCCCGTCCGCGAAGTCGCCGAGCTTGGCGCGCGCCTTGGCCCGCAGCCGGGACTGCGTGAGGGCGGCCGCCGCGAGGTCGGGGTCGACCCCCTCGGCGCGCAGCCGGGTGGCCAGGGCCATGGCCTGCTTCTCGTCGTACGGGGGGAGCGAGTTGACGAGCGCCCACCCGTCCGGGCTCAGCAGCTTGCTCAGGGAGGCGGCGTCCATCGGGCCATCGTCTCAGGCCCGCGGGTGACGCCCTGGGCGAACGACGCGCCGAGTTCTGGCACTCGACTTGTCAGAGTGCTAACGCCTGCCTAGATTTGTCGTCAGCGACCGCAGGCTGTACCGGCACCCGCGACGACGGCCAGCCCTCGGACGCGACCTGGTCAATCAGCTAGTCCATCCATGCATCGCGAATCAAGGAGGTCCGACGTGTCGGTCCCCATCAAGCCGCTCGAGGACCGGATCGTCGTCAAGGCCATCGAGGCCGAGACCACGACCGCTTCCGGCCTGGTCATCCCGGACACCGCCAAGGAGAAGCCCCAGGAGGGCGAGGTCCTGGCCGTGGGCGAGGGTCGCTTCGACGACAAGGGCAACCGCGTCCCGGTCGACGTCAAGGTCGGTGACAAGGTCATCTACAGCAAGTACGGCGGCACCGAGGTCAAGTACGCCGGCGAGGACTACCTGGTCCTGTCCGCCCGCGACATCCTCGCGGTCGTCGTCGCCTGACGACGCCGGAACGCAGAAGGCCTCGCACCGTCGTCGGTGCGAGGCCTTCGTGCGTGTCAGCCGGTCTTGCGGGCGGTGCCGGCGAGGATCGCGGAGCGCTCGTCCTCGCTGAGCCCGCCCCACACGCCGTACGGCTCGCGGACCCGGAGCGACTGCTCCCGGCACTGCATCATCACGGGGCACGCGCGGCAGATCGCCTTGGCCGCCTCGGCGCGGCGTCGGCGCGTGGATCCGCGCTCACCCTCGGGGTGGAAGAACAACGTGTCGTCCGCGTCGCGGCAGGAGCCCTGGTACTGCCACTCCCACAGCTCCATCACCGGACCGGGAAGCCTCGAGATCTCCGTCATGGCGAACAACCTACAAGTTGTGCAGAAGTTGTTCAAGGTCCGATTTCGTGACCGGCTTTGATGGTTCAGTGTTCAACTTCCGCGAGGCGCCTGAACTGGTTCGACCGACTTCTGAACCGCTTTGACCTGCGCGGTCGAGGTTTACCGCGGCGCGCCCGGGGGAGCAGTGGCGACCCTCCGGTCCTCTCGGCAGAATCGAGGCCATGACCTCATCCCGACCCGCTCCTCACGGGGGCGGGTCTCGCGCGTCGAGCCCGGGCCTCGCCGTCGCGGCGGTCGCCAGGCGCCTCGGGGTGGCTCCGGCGACCCTGCGCACATGGGACCGTCGCTACGGCCTCGGCCCGTCCGCCCGCACCGCGGGATCGCACCGCCGGTACACGCCCGAGGACGTCGGGCGCCTCCTCGTCATGCGGCGGCTCACCCTCGAGGGTGTCGCGCCGGTCGACGCCGCGAAGGCGGCCCTCGAGGCGGGCGTCGACGAGCTGGAGGAGGCGACCGAGGAGGCTGCGAGCGCCGGCGCCGAGCCGGAGGACGGGGACGACGCGGAACCTGACCCCGAACGTCGCGCGCCGGCCGCCGGGGGAGACGCGCCGCGCGCCCGCGCGCACCTGCGCGCGCTGCCCGGTGGCGGCGAGGGCGCCGGGGCGTCGCCCGGCCACGTCCCCCCTGGGAGCGCTTCCGGCCGGGTGTCGGCGGTGGTCGACGCGGCCCTCGCCTACGACCAGGCGGGGTGCGACGACCTTCTCGCCATCCCCGCGCAGGGCGACCCCGCCGCCTGGTGGACCGAGATCGCCGAGCCCGCCTGGCAGCGCGTCGCGCAGCGGACGGTCCTCGCCGGCCCCGGCGCGGTCCCCGAGGTGGTGCTCGCGACGGCGGCCCTGCGCGCGCTGCGCGAGTTCACCGAGGCCTTCGAGCGGGCCATGGTCGCGGGCGGCGCCCCGCCGGCGAACCACCCGAGCCGCATGCGCAAGATCGTGCTCATCTTCGCCGCGCCGGACGAGGTCGTGCCGCTGTCGGCGCACGCCCTCGCCGCGGCCCTGACGGCGAAGGGTGCGACGGCGCGCATCGTGACCGGCCCGGCCAGCACGCACCGCTCCCTGGAGCTGGTGACGATGGTCCGCCCGGCGGCGCTCGTGCTCGCGACGGCGCAGCGGCGCCCCGACCTCGATCTCATCCACGCGGTGCACGACGGCTTCGCCGAGCTGCCGATCATCGTCAGCCTGCGCCGGGACGACGCGGCGAGCGAGCTGCCGCTGGCCGCGACGGTGCAGCGGGTGCGGTCGTTCACCGCGATGCTGCACGAGGCGCTCGCCGTCGTGACCTGAGGGGGAGCGCCCGGTCCCCGGGGCCCGCGACGTGAGGTCCGCCACGGCGGGCCCCGAGCGCCTGGCGGGCCGGAATAACGCGGCCCGCCAGAACGTAGACTCCTGTCATGACGGACTCGACCTCGCCCGCGCACGACCCGTTCGGATTCCTCGGCCTCACCTACGACGACGTCCTGCTGCTGCCGGGGTACTCCGACCTCGCCCCGTCGGACATCGACACCACCTCGCGCCTCACGCGGGAGATCTCCCTGCGCGTGCCGCTCGTCTCGGCCGCGATGGACACCGTCACCGAGTCGCGCATGGCGATCGCGATGGCGCGCCAGGGCGGCATCGGCGTGCTGCACCGCAACCTGTCGATCGAGGACCAGGCGTACCAGGTGGACCTGGTCAAGCGGACGCAGACCGGCATCATCTCCAACCCGGTGACGATCGGCGCGGACGTCACGCTCGAGGAGCTGGACAAGCGGGCGGGCGAGTACCGCATCTCCGGGTTCCCGGTGGTCGACGCGGACGGCCGGCTCACCGGCATCGTGACCAACCGCGACCTGCGCTTCACGCCCGTCGCCGAGTGGGCCACCACCAAGGTCTCCGAGGTCATGACGCCCGCCCCCCTCATCACGGGCCCGGCCGGGATCTCGCGCGAGGACGCCACGCTGCTGCTGCGCAAGCACAAGCTGGAGCGCCTGCCGCTGGTCGACGACGACGGCCGCCTCGCGGGTCTCATCACCGTCAAGGACTTCGTGAAGTCCGAGCAGTTCCCGAACGCGTCGAAGGACGGCCAGGGCCGCCTCCTCGTGGGCGCGGCGATCGGCTACTTCGGCGACGCGTGGGAGCGGGCGACCACGCTGGTCGACGCCGGGGTCGACGTCCTGGTCGCGGACACCGCGCACGGCAACGTCCGGATGCTCATCGACATGGTCCGCAAGCTGAAGACGGACCCGGCGACGCGCCACGTGCAGGTGATCGGCGGCAACGTCGCGACGCGGGAGGGCGCGCAGTCGTTCGTCGACGCGGGCGCCGACGGCATCAAGGTGGGCGTGGGCCCGGGCTCGATCTGCACCACGCGCATCGTGACCGGTGTCGGCGTCCCGCAGATCACCGCCGTCTACGAGGCGTCGCTGGCCGCGCGTGCCGCAGGCATCCCGGTCATCGCCGACGGCGGCATGCGCCACTCGGGCGAGATCGGCAAGGCGATCGTGGCCGGCGCGGAGGCCGTCATGCTCGGCTCGATGCTGGCCGGCACCGAGGAGGCCCCGGGCGAGACGATCCTCGTCAACGGCAAGCAGTACAAGGCGTACCGCGGCATGGGCTCCATGGGGGCGATGTCGTCGCGGGGCAAGAAGTCCTACTCGAAGGACCGCTACTTCCAGGCCGAGGTCACCAGCGACGACATGATCGTGCCGGAGGGCGTCGAGGGGCAGGTGCCGTACAAGGGCACGCTCCACACCGTCGCGCACCAGCTGGTCGGCGGGCTGCACCAGTCGATGTTCTACGTCGGCGCCAGCACCATCCCCGAGCTCCAGGCCAAGGGCCGCTTCGTGCGCATCACGTCCGCGTCGCTCAAGGAGAGCCACCCGCACGACGTGCAGATGACCGTCGAGGCGCCGAACTACACCGGCTTCTGAGCCGGCCCGCACGACGCGCGCGACGAGGCCCGGCCCTCCACCGGAGGGCCGGGCCTCGTCGTCCCCGCGTCAGCTCGCCATGACCCGCGCGTGCAGCGCCTGGACGGCGTACCGGGCGGACCAGAACGCGCCGTGCTGCCAGGCGGACACCTCGGACATCCAGTCGCCCGCGAAGTAGACGCGGCCGGCGCCCTGCTGCAGCTGCTTGAAGCCCGAGGACGAGGTGTTCGGGTAGGCCCACGCGCCCTCGATGTACGGCACCTTGTGCCAGGCGATCGAGAACGACGACTCCAGCTCGGTGCGGTACTTCTCGCCGTGGATCTTCACGCCCTGGGCCACGGCGCGCCGCTCCCGCTCGCGGGGCGTGAGGTCGGCGTACGCACGGGCGTTGGCGCCCGTGTTGTAGTAGCCGACCACGAGGCCCTTGCGCTCCCCGTACCCGTAGGAGGGGTACCAGATGTGCGCGAGGTCCATGTCGGTCTCGGTGATGCCGCCGTAGATGCGGTGGTCGTCCTCCCACCAGCGCGACCGGTACTGCAGGCCGATCTTGCCCGCGGGCGAGCCGGTGGCGAACTCGCCGAGCGCGGCGTCGATCCCCGCGCCCCAGTTGGTGTCCCAGCGGCGCATGATGCCCGCGGGTGCCGCGACGATCGCGAAGTCGGCCTCGATCTGCCGGGGACGGCCGTGGCCCGGGGTGTAGGTGACCCGCACGCCGTCGCTCGTGTTCTCCACCGCGGTGACGGGGGAGCCGAAGTGGACGTTCTGCTTGCCGATGGCCCGCACGAAGTACTGGTAGGTCGTGTCCATGCCGCCCTTCGGCTGGAACATGAGCATCGACTGCTCCCAGTTGATCTCGAACGGGAAGTACTGGCCGACCTTCGAGGCCAGGACCTCCGAGACCGTGCCCGGGCCCGGCAGCGGCGTCCCGTGCTCGTTCCACGCGGACGGGTAGGTCGAGAACCCCCGGTTGTCGCCGCCGGCGTACGTGCCGTCCGCCTTCAGCGACCCCCAGCTGCGCAGGAACGACCGCAGGTTCTCCTTGTCCTGCGCGCTGAGCCGCTGGTCCAGCGCGCCCTGGTCCGTGGCGTAGCTCAGCAGCTCGGACGTGTAGCCGAAGACGTCGGCCTTGGCCGTGCGGTAGCGCACGGGGTTGCCGGGGGTGGCGCCGGTCTTCTCGTTGTAGAGGTAGGCGTCGGCGTTCGCGTTGGTGAAGACCTCGTAGGGCACGCCCAGCTCGCGCAGGTAGTCCATCGTGACCATCCACTGCGCGATGCGTCCCGCGCCGGCGTTCATGTACACGCCGTCGTCGAACCGCGCCGTCTGGGTGACGCCGTCGAGGTCCGTCTCGGAGTCTCCGCCGCGGACGGTCAGCGTGCGCCCGCCGGGCCGGTGCCGCGCCTCCAGCACGGTGACCCGGTACCCCGCCTTCTGCAGCTCGTACGCCGACGCCAGGCCCGCCGGGCCCGCGCCCACGACCACGACCTTCTTCGCGGCCCGGCCGGTGAGCGAGAAGTCGCTGCCCCGGGGTGGTGTCCAGGCTGCGGCGGTGGGCTGGGCCGCGGCCGTGGGGGCGAGGCCCATCGCCCCCATCGTGGCGAACATGACGCCGGCGCTGGAGCCGACGCCGACGGCCTGGAGGAAGCCGCGGCGGGAGACGCCGGACGGGCTGCCGGGGTCCTTGCCGGTGACCGTGTCAGTGACCATGTGGCACTACCTCTCACGTCGAAAGGTCTGACGGACGGTCGCGGACGGCCCTGGATGCCGGGCGCCGCCGTCAGCACCGCGGCCGACGGTAGAAGCCTCGCGTCACGTGGCGGGGTCGTCCCGGTTACCGCGCGGTCGCCGGTCGTCGCCCTCGGTAACCACCTCGTTTCGCGCCGTCCGTGCTGGTCGGGTGCTGGTCGGGCGCGGGTCGGGCGCAGGTCAGGACGAGATCGCGGGCGTCCGCTCCCGACCCCGCGACGACCCGCGGCGGACACGGGCACGAAATCCCCCGCGGCTACCTTCGGCCTCCCGCGCCGGCCCGTCGACGGCCGGCGCCCCATCGCGTGCGCCACGACGGCGCGCGCCCGCCGTCCCGGAGGCCCGCATGAAGAACCGCACCAAGGTCGTCCTCGCCGTCGTCGTCACGGCGGCCGTCGCCGTCCCCGGCACCGCCGTGGCGGGCAGCAGGCTCTTCGAGCCCCGCCCGACCGAGGCGCACTCGTTCGTCACGGGCGCCACGCCCTCGATCGCGGACGGCGTGGCCATCGGCAAGAACGTCGCCTGGTACAAGTCCTCCGGGCTGGGGCCGTCGGCGATGAACCGGGCGCCGGGCGTCTCGGCGGAGGAGCGCTACATCCCCACCGACGTCTTCCCGGGCGGCGAGCTGCCCGCGGGCGTGACGGTCACCGAGGCGCAGGGCATCAACGCGCTGATGCGGATCGGGGAGAACCTCGAGCGCGCGGGCCTGTCCTACGACGACGTCGTGTCCATGCGCGTCTTCCTGCAGAACCCCGACGGCGAGGGGGCCATGGACTTCGCCGGCTGGAACCGCGCCTACCGGCAGTTCTTCGCCAACACGAACCTCGCCACGGGCGAGACGCTGGACGTCGCGCTGGGCTCGGCGACCGGGGCGCCCATGGTGGTCAACGCGGCCCGGCCCTCCCGCTTCGCGCTGGAGATCGAGAACCTGCCCGTCGACGGCTGGCTGGTCGAGGTCGAGGTCGACGCCGTCTACGACCGGTAGGCCTGACGGCGCGCGGGCGGGGCCTCCCGGGCGGCGGGCGCGCCGGCGCGCCGCCCGGGAGGCCGACCCGTCAGTCCTTGAAGGTCTCGATGTTGGCGCCGAGCTCGCGCAGGCGCTCGGTGAGCCCCTCGTAGCCGCGGGCGATGATGTCGACCCCGCGCAGCACGGACGTGCCCTTCGCGGCGAGCATCGCGAGCAGGATGACGACGGCGGGGCGCAGCGCCGGCGGGCAGCTCACCTCGGCGCCGGACCAGCGCGTGGGGCCGGTGACCTGCAGGCGGTGGGCGTCCAGCAGCCGCACGTCGGCGCCGAGACGGGTGAGGTCGGTGAGGTGGATGGCGCGGCCCTCGTAGACCCAGTCGTGGATGAGGGTGGTGCCGGTGGCGTTCGCGGCGATGACGGCGAAGAACGGCAGGTTGTCGATGTTGAGGCCCGGGAACGGCATGGGGTGGATCTTGTCGATCGGCGCGTGCAGCTCGCTGGGGTGCACGGTGACGTCGACGAGGCGCGTGCGCCCGTTGCGTGCCACGTACTCGTCGCTCTGCGTGTAGCGCAGCCCCATCTCGGCCAGCGTGGCGAGCTCGATCTCCATGAACTCGATCGGGACGCGGGCCACGGTGATCTCCGACCCCGTGACGATGCCCGCGGTGAGCAGGCTCATCGCCTCGACCGGGTCCTCCGAGACCGCGTACTCCACGTCGACGTCGATGTCCGTGCGGCCGTGGACGCGCAGGGTCGTCGTGCCGATGCCCTCCACCCGGACGCCGAGCAGCTCCAGGTAGAAGCACAGGTCCTGGACCATGTAGTTGGGGCTGGCGTTGCGGATGGTGGTCACGCCGTCGCGGCGGGCGGCGGCCATGAGCGCGTTCTCGGTGACGGTGTCGCCGCGCTCGGTGAGCACGACGGACAGGTCGGCGCCCGAGGCGGGCGCCACCGTGGCGTGGTAGTTGCCGCCGGTGGCGGTGACGGCCAGGCCGAAGGGTCGCAGCGCGATCATGTGGGGCTCGACGGTGCGCGTGCCGAGGTCGCAGCCGCCGGCGTAGGGGAGCTCGAACGTGTCGCGCAGGCCGAGCAGCGGGCCGAGGAACATGATGATCGAGCGGGTGCGGCGCGCGGCGTCGACGTCGATCGCGGCGAGGTCGAGCTGCTCGGGGACGACGATCTCCAGGTCCCGTCCGCCGGTGGTCCAGGTCGCGCGGACGCCGACGGAGCGCAGCACGTCGACGATCCGGTCGACCTCGACGATGCGGGCGACGCCGCGCAGCGTGGTCCTGCCGCGGTTGAGCAGCGACGCGCACAGCAGCGCGACCGCGCCGTTCTTCGAGGAGTTGACGTCGATGCGGCCCGAGAGCGTCTGGCCGCCGCGCACGCGCAGGTGCGCGTGCTTGGGGCCGCCGAGGCTGATGATCTCGGAGTCGAGGGCGAGGCCGATGCGGTTGAGCATCTCGAGGCTGATGTTCTGCGCGCCCTGCTCGATCCGGTGGACGGCGCTCTGGCTGGTGCCGAGCTGTTCCGCGAGCTGGGTCTGGGTGAGGCCGCGGTTCTGGCGGGCGCCGCGGATGAGGGCGCCGACCTGGCTCAGGGGTGCATCGTCGATCATCGTCATGCGAGCGACGGTATCTCATGGATGAGATATCGGGGAGGTGGAACACCCGGGCACGGCCTGGATCCTGCCGTGGTGTGCGGGATTCCCATTCGCCTGGTGAGATACCTCTCCTCAGCCTGCCCCGGCCGCCGGCCAGGCCGTCGACGTCGGCGGACGCCCCTCGGCGTCGGCGGCGCGCTCGGCGTTGACCCGCTCGGCCCAGGCCCGGTGCGCGCCCGACTGCGCGGCGTGCAACGCGTCCAGCGCCACGCTGCGCAGGTGCGGGTGCGCGGCGAGCTGCGCGTCGAGGACGTCGAGGGTGGCCAGGACGTCCACGTCCGCCGTGTGCAGGTCGCCGTCGCCCTCGATCCCGTACAGGGCGCACAGGTCGCCGAGCCGGCGCTTGCCCGCGCGGGCGCCGTCGAGCCAGCGGTCCAGGACGAGCGGGTCCAGGACCGGCGCCACGGGACGCCCGAGCCGCTGCGGGACCGTGGGCAGTCCGTGCCGGGCGAGCTCGACGTCCAGCAGCGTCAGGTCGAAGGACGCGTTGTACGCGACCAGCGGAACGCCGTCGCGCACCCGGGCCACGAGGATCGCCGCGATCTCCTCGAGCGCGCCGACGGGATCGCGCCCCTGGGACCGGGCGTGGGCCGTGGTGATGCCGTGGATGGCGGTGGCCTCGGCGGGGATCGGCACGCCCGGGTCGAGCAGCCAGGTCCGCACCTCCCCGGCGCCGCCGGGGGAGCGGAGCACGAGCGCCGCGGTGACGATGCGGTCGGACTCGACGTCGAGCCCCGTGGTCTCCGTGTCGAAGCCGAGCAGGGGGCCGCGCGACCATCCGGGGTCGGGGCCGGCCGGCGGTGCGCCGAGCTCCGCGTACGTCGTCATGCCCCCGGACTGTGCCACCGGCCACCGACAGCACGCGCCGGTAGGCTGTCCGGGTGAGCAACGAGATCGAGATCGGACGCGGAAAGCGCGGCCGCCGCGCATACTCCTTCGACGACATCGCGATCGTGCCCTCGCGGCGCACGCGCGACCCGAAGGACGTCTCCGTGGAGTGGCAGATCGACGCCTACCACTTCGACCTGCCGATCATGTCGGCGCCGATGGACTCCGTGATGAGCCCGGCCACCGCGGTGGCGCTGGGCAACCACGGCGGCCTCGGCGTCCTCGACCTCGAGGGCCTGTGGACCCGGTACGAGTCGCCCGAGACGCTGCTGGCCGAGATCCGCGACCTGCCCGCGGACCGTGCGACGCAGCGCATGCAGGAGATCTACTCCGAGCCGATCAAGGCCGAGCTCATCACGCAGCGCCTCAAGGAGATCCGCGCCGCGGGCGTCACCGTGGCGGGCGCCCTGTCCCCGCAGCGCACGCAGGAGCACTACCAGACGGTGGTCGACGCGGGCGTGGACCTGTTCGTCATCCGCGGCACCACCGTCTCCGCCGAGCACGTCTCCGGCAACGCCGAGCCGCTCAACCTCAAGCGGTTCATCTACGAGCTCGACGTCCCCGTGGTCGTCGGCGGCGCGTCCACGTACACCGCCGCGCTGCACCTCATGCGCACGGGCGCGGCCGGCGTCCTGGTCGGCTTCGGCGGCGGCGCCGCCCACACGACGCGCGTGGGCCTCGGGATCCACGCGCCGATGGCCACCGCCGTCTCCGACGTGGCCGCGGCCCGCCGCGACTACCTCGACGAGTCCGGCGGCCGGTATGTGCACGTCATCGCCGACGGCGGCGTGGGCCGCTCCGGCGACATCGTCAAGGCCGTCGCCTGCGGCGCCGACGCCGTCATGCTCGGCGCCGCGCTCGCCCGCGCCGCCGAGGCGCCGGGCCGCGGCTGGCACTGGGGCCCGGAGGCCCACCACCCGGCGCTGCCCCGCGGCGAGCGCGTCGAGGTCGGCACGGCCGGCACGCTCGAGCAGGTCCTGTTCGGGCCCAGCGGCACCGCAGACGGCACCCTGAACCTGGTCGGCGCGCTGCGGCGCGCCATGGCCACGACCGGCTACTCGGACCTCAAGGAGTTCCAGCGGGTCGAGGTCGTCGTGTCCCCGTACCAGCCCCGGTGATACCCCGGTGACCGCCGACGCCACCACCCGAGGTGCGCTCGACGTCGCGTTCCGGGAGATCGTGGACGGCGACGTCGAGGAGGTCGTCGCGCTGTGGGAGGCCTGCGGGCTGACCCGGCCCTGGAACGACCCGCACGTCGACCTCGCCGACGCCCGCCGCACCCCGACGTCGACCGTCCTGGTCGGCCTGTCCGGGGCGCGGGTGGTGTCGTCGGTGGTGGCCGGGTACGACGGCCACCGCGGCTGGCTCTACTACGTCGCGGTCGCGCCGGCGCAGCAGGCCACGGGCGTCGGCCGGGCCACCGTCGAGGCCGCGGAGGCGTGGCTGCGCGCGGCCGGCGCCCGCAAGGTGCAGCTCATGGTGCGCGCGACGAACGCGCAGGTCGTGGGCTTCTACGAGCGTCTCGGGTACGCCGACCAGGAGACCGTCGTGCTCGGCAAGAGGTTCGACGGGTCGCGCTGAGAGCGAACGACCCGCGCGACGGCGTGCGACGGTTGCCGAGGTGTCGCCGTACCCGCGTAGGGTGTCGGCCATGTCCACCGCTCACGAGGGCGAAGGCGCTCTCGGGGAACTCCTCGACCCCGAGCTGCCCGCCGCCACCTATGTCCTGGAGCCCGACGTCGTGGAGCCGCTGACGCGGCGCATCGTCACGTCCCACACGGCCGGCACCCACCGCTCGACCCTCCCCTTCACCGGGGCGCCGCTGGCGGCGTTCCCGCTGTCGTCGCCCGACGACGTCGCCTCGGCGGCCCGCCGGGCGCGCGCCGCGCAGGGCGGGTGGGCAGGCACGGCGCTGCGCGAGCGCACGGCCGTGCTGGACCGCCTGGGCGCCCTGGTGCTGGAGCGGCAGTCGGAGATCCTGGACCTGATCCAGATGGAGTCGGGCAAGGCGCGGCGCAGCGCGTTCGAGGAGGTCGCGGACGTCGCGATGGCGTGCCGGCACTACGCGGTGCGGGGGCCGGGGTACCTGGGCGAGCGCCGGGTGCCCGGGATGCTGCCGGTCCTCACCGGCGCGCGGGTGCACCGCCGTCCCGTCGGCGTGGTCGGCGCGATCGCCCCGTGGAACTACCCGCTCTCCCTCGTGCTGTCCGAGGCGATCCCGGCGCTGCTCGCCGGGAACGCGGTGGTCCTCAAGCCGGACCCGCAGACCACCCTCTCGTCGCTGTGGGTCGCGGAGCTGCTGCAGGAGGCGGGGCTGCCCGACGACCTCTTCCTCGTCGTCGCCGGCGGCGGCGACATCGGCGCCGCGCTCGTGGACCACGTGGACCACATCGCGTTCACCGGCTCCACGGCCACGGGCCGCAAGGTCGCCGCCCGGGCGGGCGAGCGGCTCATCGGCACGACGCTCGAGCTGGGCGGCAAGAACCCGCTGTACGTCGCGGCCGACGCGGACCTGGACTCCGCCGTGCCGGGCGTCGTGCGGGCCTGCTTCGCCAACGCCGGGCAGCTGTGCATGTCGATCGAGCGGCTGGTGCTGCACGAGCGGGTCGCGGACGCGTTCCTCGAGCGGTTCGCCGCCGCGGTGCGCGACCTCACCCTGGGCACGGGGCTCGACTACACGGCGGACGTGGGCTCGCTGGTCTCCGCCGCACAGCTCGAGCGCGTCACCCGGCACGTGGACGACGCGCTCGCCAAGGGCGCCCGCGCGGTCGTCGGCGGCGTGCACCGCTCCGACGTCGGCCCGTTCTTCTACGCCCCGACCGTGCTGGACGACGTCCCCGAGGACGCCCTGTGCGCCCGCGAGGAGACGTTCGGCCCCGTCGTCGCCGTGACCCGCGTGGCCTCCGACGACGAGGCGGTGCGCGTCATGAACGACACCGAGTTCGGCCTCAACGCGAGCATCTGGTCCACCGACGTCGCCCGGGCCCGGCGCCTCGCCGCGCGCGTGCAGTCCGGCACCGTCGTGATCAACGACGGGTACGCCTCGGCCTGGGGGTCGGCCGGCGCGCCGATGGGCGGCTTCAAGGCCTCCGGGCAGGGCCGCCGCCACGGCCGCGAGGGCATCGAGGCGGTCACCGAGGTGCAGACCGTCGCCGTCCAGCGCGGCGCCCGGTTCGGGCTGTCGCTGGACACGCTGTACGCGCTCGGCGGGGAGACGCCGAGCCGCGTGCTGTCGGTCGCCCTCGGCGCGATGCGGCGGCTGCGCCTGCCGTAGCCGCGCGGCGCGCTCAGCGCCGGGCGAGGAAGGAGCCCAGGGCGGCGCGCGCCTCGGGCTCGCCGAGCAGGCGGGTGAAGACCGCCCCCTCGTCCTCGATCCGGTCGAGCAGCGCGGCCTGGGTGCCGGAGCGCAGCAGGCGCTTGGTCTCCAGGAGCGCGGTGGCGGGCTTGGCGGCCAGCCGGGCGGCCTGCGCGCGGGCGACGTCGAGCACCTCGGCGTCCGGCAGCACCGCGTTGACCAGCCCGGCCTCCGCCGCCGCGGCGGCGCGCAGCGGGTCCCCGAGCATCAGCGCCGCGGCGGCGCGCTGGTGGCCGACGACCTGCGGCAGCAGCAGGCTGGACCCGGCCTCGGGGACGAGGCCGAGGTCCACGAACGGGAAGAGCAGCGTCGCCCCCTCGCCGGCGTACACGAGGTCGCAGTGCAGCAGCATGGTCGCGCCGACGCCGACGGCGGGGCCGCGGACGGCCGCGACCAGCGGCTTGGGGAACCGCGCGATCGTGCGCAGGAACCGGAACCCCGGGGCGTCGGTCCCGGACTGCGGACGGTCGAGGAAGTCGCCGATGTCGTTGCCCGCGCAGAACACGGTCTCGTGGCCCCGCAGCAGCACGACACGGACGTCCGCGTCGGCCTCGGCGGCGTCGAGCGCGTCGGCCAGCGCGGTGTACATCGCGGTGGTGAGCGCGTTCTTCTTCGCGGGACGGTTCAGGGTCACGGTGGCGACGCCCTCGGCGACGCTGGTGAGGACGACGTCGGTCATGCCGCGACGATAGCCCCCTCAGAGCTCGCGCAGCGCCGCCCGCCACGACGCCGGGACCTCGCGCACGTGCCACCAGGCCCACCTGCGGTGCGACGTGGTCGCCGCCGAGACGCCCACGCCCTGCGCGTCCAGGCCCGCGCGGGCGCAGCTGAACAGGGCGCGGCGCAGGTGGTAGTCCTGCGTGACGACCACGGCCGTGCGGGCTCCGGTGAGCTCGGCGGTGCGGCGGCAGGACGCCGTCGTGTCGAGGCCCTCGCGGTCCAGCGTGAGCGCCTCGTCCGGCACGCCCCGCCCCAGGATCCACGCGCGCATGGACGCGGGCTCGTCGTAGGGGGTGCCGTCGCGGCGCGGCTGCCCGTCGCCGCTGAGCACGACCCGGTCGGCGACGCCGGCGTGGTAGAGCTCGGCCGCCGCGTCGAGGCGCCGGCGCAGGTACGGCGACGGGGTGCCGTCGGGCCGGACGCCCGCGCCGAGCACGAGGATCGCGTCGACCGGCTCCACGGACGCGACGGACGGCCGCACCCGGGCCTGCCCGGTGAGCTGCACCCACGCGACCGGCACGACGAGGGCGAGGGCGAGGGCGCCGGCCGTCGCGGCCGTGACCCGGAGCGCGCGGCGTCGCCGGGGGGACGTGCGGGTCGCACCGGTCGCGGGCGTCGTCGGGGTCACGCCCGCAACCTAGCGCCCGGGCAGCAGCACGGCGCGCTCGGCGCGCAGGTTGCGTCCGGCGGCCTCGGCCCACCGGGACGCGGCCGCGGGCGAGCGGTACAGGTGCGGCAGCCCGGCGAGCTGCTCGAGGACGGCGGCCCGGCCCGCGCGGAACGCGTCGTCGGGCACGTGCCCGTACTCCGCCCGCACCTGCGCGGCGTAGCGCGCGTACCGGCCGGGGTCGGCCCCGAGGACGGCCAGGTCCGCGTCGCTGACCAGCGCGCCGGAGTCGTCCGCCGTCCCAGGGGTGTGGGTGGTGGTCACCAGCACGAGCCGGGCCACCTCGGCGACGTCGCCGTCACCCAGCGTGCGGGCCGCGCCGGCCGGCCGGGCGAGACCGGCCAGCGGCCCCAGCAGCGTCCCCACCAGCGCGGCCGAGCGCTCCTCGTCCCGGCCCGCCTCGCCGTCGTGCACCGCGTCGTGGAACCACAGCGCCGCCGCCGCGTGCCAGCGCGACCCCGGCGCGCCGTCGGCGACCAGGAGGTCCAGGGCGTCGAGGGAGTCCGCGAGGTGCAGGCGCGAGTGGTACACGCGGTGCGGCTCGCGCCACCGGTCGACGAGGTCGCGCCCGGCCTCGCCCGTGTCGCCCGCGGAGGACCGTGCGCCGTCGCCCGGCTGCCACAGGGTCGCCCACCGTGCGAGCAGCGCGTCGCGGGACGCCCGCCGCCGCTCGCGGCCTGGCACCCGCAGGACGGAGCCGGCAAGGCGGCGGGAGAGCTCGCCGCCGGTGACGGGGACGGCCCCCGCGGCGACCAGGGCCTCGTAGCGCTCGGCGGGGACGTCGTAGTGGTCGAGGTCGAACGCCCGGTCGCCGACCCCCTGGGCGCGGGCGAACGACCGCAGCTCGTGCAGCGACGTGTCCGAGACCAGGTGCGACCAGAGCGTGCCGTGGGCGGGCCAGGCCGGCGGGTCGAGGAGCAGCGTCATCGGCCCACCCTCCGCACGCTGAGCGCGCCGGGGACCTCGAGGCGGTCGCCGAGGTCCTCGCCCCGCGCGAACGCGCCCCAGACGGCGCGCACCCGGCGCGCGGAGCGCTGCAGCTCCTCCCACGACGCGCCGTCGGTGAGCGCGGCCGCCGCCCACGCCTTCTCGCCGCCGAAGAGCAGGGGCAGGTCGACGGTGTGCGCGGCGCCCCACGAGCCCCCCGGCGCCGCCCACGTGACGACGTACCGGTAGGCGGTGCCGCCCGCCGCGGCGTGCCGGGCGGCGAACCGGCGGGCCGGGGCCCCGTAGATCGCCGCGGTGCTGGCCGCGACGAGCGCGCGTCGTGCCCACGGCCCGACGAGCGGCAGCGCGGCGAGGCGCCGCACCGCGGGGAGCCGGGGGACGAAGAGCCGCGTCTCCTCGCGGGTGCTGCCGACGAGGAGCGCGACGTGCGGGGCGGCGGCGTCCCACGCGTCGTCGACCTCGTCCTCGGGCGGCAGCGGGTCGTGGCCGTACTGGGTGCCGAACGGCATCGCCGCCCGCAGCCCGGCCCCGGTCGCGGCCCGCGCGACCCGCGCCTCGGCGGCGACGACGTCCTCGACCGGCGTCCGGGCGGAGATCCCGGCGGCCGCCTGAGCCATGGCGGCGTTCATCCGGGCCCGGCCGCGGGAGATGCCGAGCGGCGCGCTCTGCACGATCGCGCGGGAGACCAGCGCGGCGGCGGCCGGGACGGCGAGGAGGTGCGCGACGGCGTCGCCGCCGGCGGACTGCCCGAACAGCGTGACCCGCGCCGGGTCGCCGCCGAACGCGGCGATGTTGCGGTGCACCCAGCGCAGCGCCTCCAGCTGGTCGAGGAGGCCGAGGTTGGCGGGCCGCTCGGGGCCGTCGCCCAGGTAGCCGAGCAGCCCGAGCCGGTAGGTGACCGCCACGACGACCACCCGCTGCTCCACCACCAGCGGGCGGGGATCCATGATCGGCAGGTCGCCCGCGCCGGACGTGTACGAGCCGCCGTGGATCCACACCATGACCGGGAGGCGGTCGTCGGGGCGCACGTCGGCGGGCATCGTCACGGACAGCCGCTGGCAGTGCTCGTCGCCGGGGACGCCGGCGCCCGGGGACCCGAGCACCTCGTCGAGGAACGGCACCGGAGCCTGCGGGCAGGCGGGCGCCCAGGAGGTGGCCTCGTACGGCTCGCTCCGGTCGGGCAGGGGCGCGGGCCGGGCGAAGCGGTCCGCCCGGGCGTACGGGATGCCGGTGGCGCGGACGACGTCGTCGTCCGCCCAGCCGGTGACCGGGCCGCAGGGAGGCGTGAAGCGCAGCATCGCGGTCGAGACTAACCCTGGCGGGAGGCGCCGTCCTCGTCGTCGGGCAGGCGGTCGGGCAGGTCGTCGAGGGCACGCCGCACCTCGCCGACGATCCGCGCCATCGCGGCCTCGGCGGCGTCGGGGTCGTGCTCGGCGACGGCGCGGGCGACGGCCTCGTGCTGGTCGAGCGCCTCGGGCGCGGGGGAGGGGGGCATGAGGCCGAGGTGCGTGCGCCCGGCGAGGACCTCGGCGACGACGTCCGCGAGCGGGCCGAACATCTCGTTGCCGCTGGAGCGCAGGAGCAGCTCGTGCATGCGCACGTCCAGGGCGAGGAACTCGGTGAGGTCGCCCGCCTCGCCGAGGGTGCGCATCCGGCGGGCCAGGTCCACGAGCTCGCCGCGCACCTGCGGGCTGGCGTGCCGCGCGGCGCCGGCCGCGGCGAGCGGCTCGACCGCGTGCCGCAGCTCGGTGAGGCTGCGCAGCTGCGCGTCGCGGCCGGGACCCTGCAGGCGCCAGCGGATGACGCGCGGGTCGAGGACGTTCCAGTGCTCCATGCCGAGCACGACGAGGCCGACCCGACGTCGCGAGCGCACCATCCCCAGCCCCTCGAGCATCCGCATCACCTCGCGCGTGACCGTCCGCGAGACGCCGTGCTCGGCACCGATCCCGTCGAGCGTCAGGGGCGTGCCGGGCGGGACGTCGCCGCTGGTGATCGCGCGGCCGAGCGCGTCGAGCACTCCGGCGTGCAGGGAGGGTGACGACATGCGCAGGAGCCTAGCGAGGGGCCGGCGCGCGCACGATTGGTGTGACCAGTCTTGGCAAAAGTAGTACCAATGATGCATGCTCGGACGACGCGGCGACGCGGCAGTCGTCGCGGGGCCCGCCACGGCGGGTCACCGACCGAACAGGGAAGTCGAGATGGACACTGTCGTCATGAACGCCACCGGTGACGCTCGTGCCGCGGGCACGGCGCGGCCGCCGGTCGCCGGGCACCTCGTCGTGATGGGCGTCGCGGGCTCGGGCAAGACCACCGTCGCCGGGCTGCTCGCAGCGCGCCTCGGCGTCGACGTCGCGGAGGCGGACGAGTTCCACCCCCAGGCCAACATCGACAAGATGTCGGCCGGCACGCCCCTCACCGACGCCGACCGCGCGCCGTGGCTCGCCTCGATCCGCGACTGGCTCTCGGGCGAGACCGACGCCGGCCGCACCGCCGTCGTGACCTGCTCCGCGCTCAAGCGGTCCTACCGCGACGTCCTGCGCGGCGCCCACGGCCGCGTGCGCTTCGTGCACCTCGACGGCAGCCCCGAGCTCCTGGCCGACCGCATGGCGCACCGCAGCGGGCACTTCATGCCCACGGCGCTGCTGCCGTCCCAGCTCGCCACGCTCGAGCCGCTCACCGACGACGAGGACGGCGTGCGGATCGACGTCGCCGCCCCGCCGGAGGAGATCGTCGACTCCGTGCTCGCCTGGCTCGCCGACCGAGCCTGACCAGCCCGCCCGTACCACCGCACCGCGAGGACCTCGCCATGCTCACCGCCCTGCCCACAGCCATACCCACCGACGTGCCCACCAGCGTGCTCACCGCCGCGCCCACCGACGAGTGGACCCAGACCCTCACGGCCGGCCCGCTGCTCGCCATCGCCGCGGGCGCCGTCGCGCTCCTGCTCTTCCTCATCATCAAGGTGCACCTGCACGCGTTCCTCGCCCTCGTGCTGGTCAGCCTGCTCACCGCCGTGGCGGCCGGCCTGCCCAGCGGCGGCATCCTGGACGTGCTGCTCGACGGCTTCGGCTCCACGCTGGCGTCCGTCGCCCTGCTCGTCGGCCTCGGCGCGATGCTCGGCCGGCTGATCGAGACCAGCGGCGGCGCCAAGGTGATGACCGACGTGCTCATCGCCCGCTTCGGGGAGAAGCGGGCACCGCTCGCCCTCGGCGTGGCCTCGCTGATCTTCGGCTTCCCGATCTTCTTCGACGCCGGCCTCGTGGTGATGCTGCCGATCGTGTTCGCCGTGGCCCGGCGCCTGGGCGGCTCGATGCTGCTCTACGGCCTGCCCGTGGCCGGCGCCTTCTCCGTGATGCACATCTACGTGCCGCCGCACCCCGGACCGGTCGCCGCCTCGGAGTTCCTGGGGGCCAACGTCGGCATGGTGCTGCTGCTCGGCCTGGTGGTCGCGATCCCCACCTGGTACGTCACCGCCTACCTGTTCGGCCGGATCGCGGGCCGCCGGTTCGCGCTGCCGGTCCCCGACCTGCTCGGGAACGCCGACGACGTGCAGGTGACGAACCCGCCGAGGTTCGGCACCGTGGTCGGGATCCTGCTGCTCCCGCTCGTGCTGATCTTCGCCAACACCGGGCTGGAGACCGCGGTGTCGGCCGGCTGGGTCGACGCGGGGAACCCCGTCGTGAGCTGGGCGGGCGTCATCGGCTCGACGCCGGTCGCGCTGCTGCTCGCCGTCCTCGTGGCCGCCTGGGCGCTCGGGCGCCGCCGCGACGTCGAGGGCTCGGCGCTGGAGCGCATCCTCGACTCCGCGCTGGGCCCGGTCTGCTCCGTCATCCTCATCACCGGCGCCGGTGGCATGTTCGGCGGGGTGCTGCGCGCGTCGGGCATCGGCGACGCCCTCGCCGACGTCCTCGCGGACCTGGGGCTGCCCGTCATCGTCGCCGGCTTCGTGATCGCCGCGGTGCTGCGCGTCGCGCAGGGCTCCGCCACCGTGGCGCTCACCACCGCGGCGGGGCTCATCGCCCCGGCGGTGGCCGCGGGCGGGTACACCCCGCTCGCGACGGCCGCCGTCGTCGTCGCCGTGGCCGCCGGGTCGGTGGTGCTGAGCCACGTCAACGACTCGGGCTTCTGGCTCGTCGGCCGGTTCTTCGGCATGGACGTCAAGACCACCCTGCGCACCTGGACGGTCATGGAGACCGCGATCGGCGTGATGGGCTTCGGGATCGCCTGCCTGGCGTTCGCGCTGTTCTGAGCGGGCGGGCCGGCGCTCAGCCGGTCGTGACCGACGACGACGGGCGCAGGTGCTCCACCGCCTCGACGCACTGCCGGGCGATGGCGAGCTCCTCCATCGTGGGGATCACCATCACCAGCGTGGACGTCCAGTCGGGGGAGATGATGCGCTCGTCGCGGCGGGACGCCGTGTTGCGCTCGGGGTCGACGGCGATGCCCATGCCCTCGAGCCCCGCGCACACGGCGGCCCGCACGTCGGTGTCGTTCTCGCCCACCCCCGCGGTGAACGCGATGACGTCCACCCGGCCGAGCAGCGCGGCGTACGCGCCCACGTACTTCTTCAGGCGGTGGACGTACACGTCGAACGCGAGCGCGGCCGCCTCGTCGCCGTCGTCGATGAGGCGCCGCAGCTCGCGGAAGTCGTTCACGCCCGACAGCCCCAGCATGCCCGAGCGCTTGTTGAGCAGGGTGTCCAGCTCGTCGATGCCCATCCCGGCGTTGCGGGCCAGGTGGAAGACGACGGCCGGGTCGACGTCGCCCGACCGCGTGCCCATGACCAGGCCCTCCAGCGGCGTCAGCCCCATGGACGTGTCGATGGGCACCCCGCCGGCCACCGCCGACGCCGACGCCCCGTTGCCCAGGTGCAGCACGATCGTGTGCAGGTCCTGCACGCGGCGGCCCAGCACCCGCGCCACCTTGCCCGCCACGTACTGGTGGCTGGTGCCGTGGAAGCCGTACCGGCGCACGTCGTGCTCCTGCGCGACCTCGCGGTCGATGGCGTACGTGTACGCCTCGGCGGGCAGTCCCTGGAAGAAGGCGGTGTCGAAGACCGCGACGTGCGGGACGTCGGACAGCAGCTCGCGCGCCACCCGGATGCCCTGCACGTTGGCCGGGTTGTGCAGCGGGGCGAGCGGCACCAGCGCGTCGATCCGCGCCACCACGTCGTCGTCCACCACGACCGGCCCGGAGAACTCCGCGCCCCCGTGCACCACCCGGTGCCCGACGGCGTAGATCCCGGCGTCCGCGAGCCGCGGGCCGATCTCGTCGAACATGCCGAGCGCGAGCCGCAGCGCCTCGCCGTGGTCCGGCACCTCCAGCTCGCGGCGGGTCTTGTTGCCCGCGAACGTGTGCGTCACGATCCCGGACGGCTCGCCGATCCGCTCGATCGTGCCGGCCGCGATGGCCTCCCCGCCCACGGGGTTGACCAGCTGGTACTTGAGCGACGACGAGCCCGAGTTGAGCACCAGCACGGAGCCGTGCGCCCCGTACGCGCTGTACGGGTTGGGCCGCTCGGCCTCGGGGACGATGCTCATGCGGTGGCCTCCTGTGCCTGTGCGTCGAACGACTGGGCCTGGATCGCCGTGATGGCGACCGTGTTGACGATGTCGGCGACCAGCGCGCCGCGCGACAGGTCGTTGACCGGCTTGTTCAGCCCCTGCAGCACCGGGCCGACGGCGACGGCGCCGGCCGAGCGCTGCACGGCCTTGTAGGTGTTGTTGCCGGTGTTGAGGTCGGGGAAGACGAAGACCGTCGCCTGCCCGGCCACCGACGACTCGGGCAGCTTGGACGCCGCGACCGACGCGTCCACGGCGGCGTCGTACTGGATCGGTCCCTCGACGGACAGGTCGGGGCGGCGCTCGCGGACCAGGCCGGTGGCGGTGCGCACCTTGTCGACGTCCGCGCCGGAGCCGGACGTTCCCGTCGAGTAGGACAGCATCGCGACCTTCGGGTCGACGCCGAACTGCGCCGCCGTCGCCGACGACGAGATGGCGATGTCCGCGAGCTGCTCCGCCGTCGGGTCGGGGATCACGGCGCAGTCCCCGTACACCAGCACCCGGTCCTGCAGGCACATGAGGAACACCGACGACACCACGGAGACGCCCGGCTGCGTCTTGACGATCTCGAACGACGGGCGGATGGTGTGCGCCGTCGTGTGCGCCGCGCCCGAGACCATCCCGTCCGCGAGGCCCAGGTGCACCATCATCGTGCCGAAGTACGACACGTCGGTGACGATCTCGCGCGCCCGCTCGACCGTCATGCCCTTGTGGGAGCGGAGCTCGGCGTACTCCGTCGCGAAGCGCTCGACGTGCTCCGGGTCGGTGGGGGAGAGCACCGTGGCGGCGGCGATGTCGAGCCCGAGCTCGGCGGCGCGGGCCCGGATCGTCGTCTCGTCGCCCAGGATGACCAGGTCCGCGATGCCGCGGGCGAGCACCGTCGACGCGGCCCGCAGGATGCGGTCGTCGTCGCCCTCCGGCAGCACGATGCGTCGCCGGTCGCCGCGCGCCCGCTCGATGAGCTCGTACTCGAACATCAGCGGCGTCACGACGCGCGTGCGCGGCAGGTCGAGGCGGGCCAGGAGCGCGGCGCCGTCCACGTGCTGCTCGAACAGGGCGCGCGCGACGTCGACCTTCCGGGTCGAGGCGACGGTGACGTGGCCGTGCGTCTCGGCCGCACGCCGGGCCGCCTGGAACGTGTCGAGCGCCGTGGCCACGACCGGCACGCGCGGGCCGAGCGCCGACAGCAGCTGCGCGATGACCCCGCGCGGCACGTAGCCGCCGGTGAGCACGATGCCCGCCAGCGACGGGAACGTGGCCGCGGAGTGCGCGGACAGCAGCCCCAGCAGCACGTCCGAGCGGTCGCCCGGCAGGATGACCACGGCCCCGTCGGACAGGTGGTCGAGCACGTGCTCGAACGACATCGCCCCGACGATGACCTCCAGCGCCTCGCGGCCCAGCAGGTCGGCGTCGCCGAGCATGAGCGAGCCCTCCACCGCCTCGGCCAGGCGGCCGACCGTGGGGGCGTGCAGGAACGGCTCCTCGGGGATCGTCCACGCGGGCAGGTCGGCGTCGCCCACCAGGGCCGGCGCGCCCGCGGCCAGCACCCGCGGGGGGCACCGGTTCACGACCACGCCGACCGGCTGCGCGTGGTTGGCGCGCAGCTCCGCGAGGCTGAGCCGCACCAGGGCGCGCACGTCCTCCGGCGAACGCTCGCGGCCGGACGCCACCAGCAGCACCGGGGCGCCCAGGTTGGCCGCCACGCGGGCGTTGAACGCGAGCTCGGTGGCGCCGGCGACGTCCGTGTAGTCGGTGCCGACCACGACGACCGCGTCGCACCGCTCCGCGACCGCGTGGTAGCGGTCGAGGATGCGGGCGAGCGCGACCTCCGGGTCGGCGTGCACGTCGTCGTACGTGACGCCGACGGCGTCCTCGTACGACAGGTCCACGCCGTCGTGCGCGAGCAGCATCTCGAGCACGTGGTCACGCGGGGCGTCGCCCCCCGCGTCCGTCGCCGGCGGCGACGGGACGCGGGAGACGGCGCGGAACACCCCGACGCGGGAGACCTGCCGCACCAGCAGGTCCAGGACGCCGAGCGCCACCGTGGACTTGCCGGTCTCCCCCTCGGGCGAGGTGATGTAGATGCTGCGGGTGGTGCTCGTCACTCGTTGTCGCCACCCGTCGCCGCCGCGGCGTCGTACTGGGGCCCGCCGCTCTCGGTGCCGGTCTCACCGACGTCCGGCCACACCCAGTCGCGCACCTCGGGGATGTCCTCGCCGTGCTCGCGCGTGTACTGCCGGGCCGCGAGACGGGCGTCGACCATCTCCTGGCGCAGGCCCGCGTACCGCGAGCGCAGCGCCGGCACCCGGTCGATCACGTCGACCACGAGGTGGTACCGGTCGATGTCGTTGAGCATCGCCATGTCGAAGGGCGTCGTCGTGGTGCCCTCCTCCTTGTACCCGCGCACGTGGATGTTGGCGTGGTTGGTGCGCCGGTAGGTGAGGCGGTGGATGAGCCACGGGTAGCCGTGGTAGTTGAAGATCACCGGCTTGTCGGCCGTGAACAGCGTGTCGAAGTCCTTGTCCGACAGGCCGTGCGGGTGCTCCTTCTCGTCCTGCAGCCGCATGAGGTCGACGACGTTCACCACGCGGACCTTGAGGTCCGGGATGCGGTGGCGCAGGATGTCGGCCGCCGCGAGGATCTCCAGCGTGGGCACGTCGCCCGCGGCGCCGAGCACGACGTCCGGGTCCTCGCCCTCCACCTCGGTGCCCGCCCAGTCCCAGATGCCCAGGCCGCGCGTGCAGTGGGCGACGGCCTGCTCCATCGAGAGGAACTGCGGCGCCGGCTGCTTGCCCGCCACCACGACGTTCACGTACTGGCGCGAGCGCAGCACGTGGTTGTACGTGCTCAGCAGGGTGTTGGCGTCCGGCGGCAGGTACACCCGGACGATCTCGGCCTTCTTGTTCACCACGTGGTCGATGAACCCCGGGTCCTGGTGGCTGAAGCCGTTGTGGTCCTGGCGCCAGACGTGGCTCGACAGCAGGTAGTTGAGGCTCGCGACCGGCCGCCGCCACGGGATGTGGTTGGTGACCTTGAGCCACTTGGCGTGCTGGTTGAACATCGAGTCGACGATGTGGATGAACGCCTCGTAGCTGGTGAACAGGCCGTGCCGCCCGGTGAGCAGGTAGCCCTCCAGCCAGCCCTGGCACTGGTGCTCGCTGAGCATCTCCATGACGCGGCCGGCGCGGGCGAGGTGCTCGTCGACGTCCGGCCCGAAGAAGTCCGCGTTCCACTGCTTGTCGGTGACCTCGTAGACCGCCTGCAGGCGGTTCGACGCCGTCTCGTCCGGGCCGAAGATCCGGAAGTTGTCGGGGTTGAGCCGCACGACGTCGGTGAGCCACTGGCCCAGCACGCGCGTCGCCTCGGCGACGGCGCCGCCCGGCGCCTTGACGTCCACCCCGTAGTCGCGGAAGTCCGGCAGGCGCAGGTCCTTGAGCAGGAGGCCGCCGTTGGCGTGCGGGTTGGCGCTCATCCGCAGCTCGCCCGCCGGCGCCTGGTCGGCGATGTCGTCGAGCAGGGTCCCGTGCTCGTCGAACAGCTCCTGGGCCCCGTACGACTCCAGCCAGCCGCGCAGCACCTCGAGGTGCTCCGGCGTGTCCCTGGCGCTCGCGAGCGGCACCTGGTGCGCGCGCCACGAGTCCTCGGTCTTCTTGCCGTCGATGACGGGCGGGCACGTCCAGCCCTTCGGCGTGCGGAAGACGATCATCGGCCACGCCGGCCGCTCGTCGTTGCCCGCCGCGGCCTCGGCCTTGATGCGCGCGATGTGGTCGAGCACCTCGTCCAGGAGCTGCGCGAACCGCCGGTGCACCTCGGCGTGGTCCTCGCCGTCGAACCCGCCGACGAAGAAGTACGGCGTGTGGCCGTAGCCGATCATGAGGTCGCGCAGCTCGTCGTCGCTGATGCGCGCCAGCACCGTCGGGTTGGCGATCTTGTACCCGTTGAGGTGCAGGATCGGCAGCACGACGCCGTCGTTGAGCGGGTTGACGAACTTGTTGGAGTGCCAGCTCGTCGCCAGCGGGCCGGTCTCCGCCTCGCCGTCGCCGACGACCGCCGCCACGAGCAGGTCGGGGTTGTCGAACGCCGCGCCGTACGCGTGGCTCAGCGCGTAGCCGAGCTCGCCGCCCTCGTGGATCGAGCCGGGGGTCTCCGGCGCCACGTGCGACGGGATGCCGCCGGGGAACGAGAACTGCCGGAACAGGCGGGTGAGACCCTCGTCGTCCTGGGTGACGTCCGAGTAGGTCTCGGAGTACGTGCCCTCGAGGTACGAGTTCGCCACGAGGCCGGGGCCGCCGTGGCCGGGGCCGGCGACGTAGATCGTGGACTGCTCGCGCTCCTTGATCGCACGGTTGAGGTGCGCGTACAGGAAGTTCAGGCCCGGTGTCGTGCCCCAGTGCCCGAGCAGGCGGGGCTTGACGTGGTCACGGGTGAGCGGCTCGCGCAGCAGCGGGTTGTCCAGGAGGTAGATCTGCCCGACCGAGAGATAGTTCGCCGCTCGCCACCACCGGTCGATGCGGTCGATGGTCTCGTCGGAGAGCTCGCTACGGTCTCCGGCGCGCCACGAGGTGGGGCGGACGGACGGGGTGGTCGTGGTGCTCATCACACGCTCCAGTGGCTCGGGGAAGGCCAGCGCCTTCATTCCACCGCACCCGGTGCCCGAATGCAGCACGACAGCCGAGGTCAGGGGGCGTGACGTCGATCTGGCGGGGTGTCAGGTGCCTGCGGCGCACGGATTCCCGGGACGGGGCCCGGGCCGTTTACGGTGGTGCCGTGCCCAGCCCCCAGCCCGCCCGCAGGTCGTTCTGGGCGGTGGCCCTCCAGCCCCGCATGATCGGGATCCTGCTCCTCTTCCTGCTCGCCGCCGGCGTCTGCGGCCGCCTCGGGGTGTGGCAGCTCGACCGCGCCTACCTGCGGGCCGAGCTCGCCGCCCAGCAGGAGGCGGCCGAGCAGGCCGCGCACGGCCCCGAGGCGCTGGGCGACCTGCTGGCGCCGCAGACCTCGTTCCCGGGGGAGCTGGTCGGCACCGAGGCGTGGGTCACGGGGGAGTACGAGCCCGAGGGGCAGATGCTGGTCGCCGGGCGCTCGCTCGACGGCCGCTCCGGCTACCTGGTTCTCACGCCGCTGCGCGTCACCGACGACGGCACGGGCGGCGCGTCGTGGGCCGACCTGTCGGGGCCGCCGGTCCTGCCCGTCGTGCGCGGCTGGGTCGACTCGCCCACGCCGGGGGACGCGGCGCTCGACGTGCCCGGGGGCGAGGTGCGCATCACCGGGTGGCTGCAGGCGTCCGAGTCGGTGCTCGAGGGCGCCGAGCCGCTGCCCGACAACCCGGGCGGCCCGCCGCTCACCCACTCCATCGCGACCGGCGCGCTGGTCAACACCTGGGGCGGGCCGATGTACTCCGGGTACGCGGTGCTCACGACGTCCGCCCCTGCGCAGGCGGCGGCCTCCGAGGGCGGTCCCGCGCCGCTCCCGCGGCCCGTGCTCGAGGGCAGCGACGGCGTCAACCTCCAGAACCTGTTCTACGCGCTGCAGTGGTGGGTCTTCGGACTCTTCGCCGTGCTGCTGTGGATCCGGCTGGTGCGCGACGAAGCGGCCGGGGCGCGTCGCGGGAGCCCGCACGACGGCTCCGACGACCCCGTCGGCACGGGCATCGCGGGCCTCCCCGGCTGATCCCGCGGGCCGCGCGTTCAGCACGGACGTTGCGGTGTCGGCGGTGGCTGCGACGCTGTCGACATGGCGAGCATCGACCTCAAGCGCGACCCACGGCTGCACTACCGCGCGACGACGACGCCGGCGCTCGTGACCGTGCCGCCGCGGCCGTTCCTCATGATCGACGGTGCGGGCGACCCGAACACGGCGCCGGCCTACCGCGAGGCGGTCGAGACGCTGTACCCGCTGGCGTACGCGCTGCGGGCCGCGGTCAAGGAGGCGACGGGCGACGCGTACACCGTGCTTCCACTCGAGGGCCTGTGGTGGGCCGACGACATGAGCTGGTTCAGCGTGGATGCCAAGGACGAGTGGCGCTGGACGCTGATGATCGGCCTGCCGGCCGCCGTCGAGCACGTGGACGCCGCCGACGTGCTGGCGCGCGCCGTCGCGGCGAAGCAGCCGCCGGCCGGTGACAGCGTCCGCATGGAGCGCTACGACGAGGGCGAGGCGGCGCAGGTGCTGCACGTCGGCCCGTTCGCCACCGAGCCCGCGACCATCGAACGGCTGCACGCGTTCATCGAGGCCGAGGGGCTCGCGCTGCGCGGGCTGCACCACGAGATCTACCTGTCCGACCTGCGCCGCACCGCCCCGGAGAGGTTGCGCACCGTGATCCGCCAGCCCGTCGCGCCGAGATCGAGGTAGCCGTCGCCAGATCGACCTTCGGTGGGTCGACCTCACAACGGGTGCCTCGATCTCGGCGCTCGCGACCGGAGGGCGGACCTGATCCGGGCGACGAGGGCCTCCGGGCGCTGGAGGTCGTCCCAGACGACACGGATGACGAGCCATCCATCCTCCTCCAGCGCGTCCTGCCTGAGCTTCTCGTCGAAGAGACGCCGGGCGGGGTCTCCGTACGCTCCCCCGGAGTACTTGACGGCGCCGTCGAACTCGAGCGCGACCTTGCGGTCCGGCCACGCCAGGTCGAGCCAGGCGTCGCCGCGCCGCGTCGTGACGCCGTGCCCCACCTCGACGGCGGGCAGGCCGGCGTCGTGGACGATCCAGCGGAGCAAGGACTCGCCGGCCGACTCGGCCCGCGGGTCGGCCAGGTCGACGACCTCGCGCGCCCTGCGCACTCCCCGCTTGCCGACGGACTCCTCGACGATGGTCCCGATCAGCCCGAGATCGGCGCCGCCCCGGAGCGCGGAGTCGGCGATCACCAGGGCCTGGTCGGGTGCGAGCGTCCGCGCGCAGTCGACCACGGTCCGCTCGAGAGTGGTGACGGGCAAGCCGTCGACGACGGCGACGTCGCGTTCAGGCAGAGCGGTCCAGTGGCGGCGGAGGCCACGTTCCCGGGACTGGTCGGCGTTGGGTGCGCGCAGCTGGGTGACGTGGACCGCGGGGGACAACCGCACGGTCGTGCATCCGTGCAGCACGGCCGCGGTCGCGTGGGAGTACCAGAACGCCGTCGTGAGCCGGGCCTCGACGGCGCGGACCTGTCGCAGGACCTCGGCCCGCCGGGCACGGGCGGGCCCGTCGGCATCGACCGGCGCCAGGTAGACGCCCTTGCGCACGCGCTCGAGGGTGCCTCGCGATGCCCGGGCGGCGATGTCGCTGCGGCGGCCCTCGCTGAACAGCGTGGCGGGCGGTACGACCGGAGGGGTGAGCCCTCGGCGGTCGCCTGGGCGTGGGGGCGGCGTCGTCATGCCGAGGGAGCGTGTCAGAAGCGGCCCGTGCGCGGTGCGGCGTCTGTGGACAACCACGCGAGATCGAGGCACCCGCCGCGAGATCGACCTTCAGTGGGTCGATCTCGCGACGGGTGCCTCGATCTCGGCGCGGGGGAGGGCGGCTACTCGTGCTGCCAGCTCTGCCAGAGCCTGGCGTACTCGCCGCCGGCGGCGACGAGCTCGTCGTGCGGACCGATCTCGGTGATGCGGCCGCCGTCCACGACGGCGACGCGGTCGGCGTCGTGCGCGGTGTGCAGGCGGTGCGCGATGGCGACCACCGTGCGGCCGGTGAGCACGGCGTTGAGCGACCGCTCCAGGTGACGGGCCGCGCGCGGGTCGAGCAGCGACGTCGCCTCGTCGAGCACCAGGGTGTGCGGGTCGAGCAGCACGAGCCGCGCGAGCGCGACCTGCTGCGCCTGGGCGGGCGTGAGGGAGTGCCCGCCCGAGCCGACCGCTGTCTCCAGGCCCTCGGGCAGCGCCGCGGCCCACGCGGCCGCGTCGACCGCCCCCAGCGCGCCCCACAGGGCGTCGTCGGTGGCCGACGTGTCCGCCAGCCGCAGGTTCTCCGCCAGCGACCCGACGAACACGTGGTGCTCCTGGGTGACCAGCGCCACGTGGTGGCGCAGGTCGTCCAGCGGCAGCTCGACGAGCGGCACGTCGCCCACGGTGACGGACCCGCCGGTGGGCGGGTGGATGCCCGCGAGCATGCGGCCGAGGGTGGACTTGCCGGCGCCGGACGGCCCGACGACGGCGAGGCGCTCGCCGGGCGCCAGGTCGAGGTCGATGCCGTGCAGCACGTCGCGACCCTCGCGGTACGCGTACCGCACCGACCGGGCGCGGACCTCCTCCGACGTCGGGACGGCGGTGCCGGCGGTGCGGTCCGGGCCGACCAGGCCGACGCCGACGACGCGCGCCAGCGCCACGGCCGCCACCTGCAGCTCGTCGAGCCAGAACACGAGGTCGAAGACCGGGCCGCCCATCTGGTGGCCGTACATCGCGATGGTCGCGACCGTGCCCACGGTGACCAGGTCCTGCGACACGAGCCAGCCGCCCCAGAGGATGACGACGATCGGCGCGATCGCGACGGCGGCGTCCAGCGCCGGGATGAGCCGCAGGCGCAGGCCCAGGGTGTAGGACTCGGCGTCGAACGCCTCGCGCAGGTCGCGGTCGACCCGCCGGCGGATGCGGGCCCCGAGGTGCAGGGCGTCGGTGGTGCGCGCGCCCTCGACGGCCTCCGTGATGGCGCCGTTGATCGTCGCGTACGCGGCCGACTCGCGCAGGTAGCCCGGCGTCGCCCGCTTGAGGTACCACCGGGTGGCCACGACGATCAGCGGGACGCCCGTGAGCAGGCCGACCGCCACGAGCGGGCTCGCGAGGAACGACGCGACCAGCGTGAGCACGATCGTCACGACGCACACCAGCACCCGCGGCACGCCGAACCGCACGGCGTGCTGCAGCTTGTTGACGTCGTTGGTGGTGCGCGCGACGAGGTCGCCGGTGCCGGCCTTCTCCACCGTGGACAGCGGCAGCCGCGTGACCGCCTCCATGAACCCCTCGCGCAGGTCGGCGAAGACCCGCTCCCCGAAGACCATGGACAGCCGCTGCGCGTACCGCGTGATGACGGCCTGCGCGACGACCGCGCCGACGAGCACCAGCGCGAGGGAGTCGACGGCCGACAGCGTGGTCCCCCCGGCGACCAGGTCGATGATCCGGCCGAGCAGGAAGGGCCCGGCCAGGCCGGCGAGCGCCGCGAGCGTGTGCAGGACGGCGACGCCGCCGAGCTGGCCGCGGTGGCGGCGGAACAGACGGCCCACCGTGCGGTTGACCTCGGCCCGGTCGGCGATGGGCAGCAGGTTGGGGTTGACGGTGCCGGACGGGGTCGCGGCGGCGGGGGCGCTCATCGCGCGGCTCCTTCCAGGTCGGTGTCGGTCAGCTCGTCGGTGTCGTCTGCGGCGTCGCCGTCGGTGTCCTCGGCCATGCTCCGGCCCACGACGGCGCGGTACGCGGCGCCGTGCGCGTCGCGGCGGGCCAGCAGCTCGGCGTGCGTGCCGGTGGTGGCCACCGTGGCGTCGTCGTCGAGCAGCACGACCTCGTCCAGGTGGTCGAGGACGAGCGGGCTGGCGGTGACGACGAGCGTCGTGCGGCCGCGGCGGACCTCGGCGACGCGCTCCGCGATCCGCGCCTCGGTGTGGGCGTCCACCGCGCTGGTGGGCTCCACGAGCACGAGGATCTCGGGCTCGGTGAGCAGGGCCCGCGCGAGCGCGACCCGCTGCCGCTGCCCGCCGGACAGCGAGCGGCCCTTCTCGGGCAGCTCTCCGGCGAGGCCGCCGGGCACGCTGTCGAGCACGTCGTGCGCGTCGGCGGTGACCATCGCCGCCAGCAGGTCGGCCTCGCTGGCGCGGCCGCGGGCGTCGAGCGCCTCGCCCAGCACGCCCGAGAAGAGGTGCGGCGTCGCCTCGGAGACGACGACGCGGTGGCGCAGCGCCTCCTTGTCGAGGTCGGCCAGCAGCACGCCGCCGAGGCGGACGGGGGTGCCGGCCTCCGCCTCGTCGTCGAGCCGTCCGAGCCGCGTCGCGACGCGTGCCGAGGCGTCCGGGTCGGCGCTGACGAGCCCGACGACCCGGCCGGGGCGCAGCACGAGGCCGCTCGCCTCGTCGGCGAGCTCGGCCCCGGCGGCCGGCGCGTCGGCCGGCGCCACCGCGGACGGCGTCGCCTCGGTGACGCGCAGGACGTCGAGGATCTTGCGGGACGAGATCACGGCCCGGATGACCATCTGCAGCATCTGCGTCGCCATCTGCACCGGCCAGGCGAGGAACGCCGCGTAGCCGTAGAACGTCACGAGCTGGCCGCTCGTGATCTCGCCGCGCACCGCGGCGCGGGCGCCCAGCCACAGCACGAGGGCCGCGAGCAGGCCCGGCAGCAGCACCTGCAGACCGTCGAGCACCGACTGCAGCACGGCGACGCGCACGCCCTCGCGCCGCACGACCTGCGACTGCCGCGCGTAGCGGGCCGCGAACACGTCCTCGCCGCCGATGCCGCGCAGGATGCGCAGCCCGGAGACGGTGTCCGCGCCGAGGGACGTGAGCCGGCCGGTGGCCTCGCGCTGCGTCGTCTGGCGCGACTGGAGCGGCTTGACCAGCAGCCCGAGCACGACGGCCACCGCCGGGATGCCGAGCGCCAGGACCAGGCCGAGCTGCACGTGCTGCGACAGCATGATCGCCACCACGACGACGTACGCGAGCACGCCGCCGGTGAACCGGCCGGCCATGGAGAACATGTCGCCCACGCGCAGGGCGTCGTTCGCGACGGCGGAGACCACCTCGCCGGTGGGGAGCTTGCGGGTGATCGCGTGCCCGGCGCGCGAGGCCTTGTAGCCCACGAGCTGGGAGAAGGACAGCGACGCCCGCACCCAGTTCTCGACGTCCCAGATGTGGTTGAAGATGCCGGCCACCACGATGACGGCGGCGGCGGCGAGCATCGCGCCGCACCAGGCGAACAGCGGGCCGCCGAACCCCTGCGACAGCCCCTCGTCGATGGCGCGGCCGATGAGCAGCGGCGCCGCGGCGGACGCGAGCATCGCCACCACGCCCGCCACCAGGGACTTCGCGAGCACGTCGCGCTGACGCCAGCCCTGCCAGGCCAGCAGCCGGGCGGGGGACGTCAGGGGAGGGTTGCCCACGTCGGGCAGAGGGAGGGGTCGCACGAGGATCCAGCCTACGAACGCCCGCCGACACCGGGCCACGGATTAACCGCACCGTTTCGCGCCTACGATGCTGGGGTGAGCACGCCGCAGCAGACCCCCGCCCCGCAGCCCTCGTCGTCGCCCGCCGGCGGCGGCGCCAGCCAGGCCCAGGCCGAGGCCGCGATCCGCAAGGCTCGCGGCGCCCTCAAGCGCTACCGGTTCATGGCGATCCTCACCGGTGTGATGCTGCTCATCCTGTGCGTCGAGCTGTTCTTCAAGTACGTGGTGCCGGTCGAGGTCGTCATCGACTACCTGGGCTGGGTGCCGTTCGCGCACGGGTGGATCTACGTGGTCTACCTGGTCACGGTGCTCGACCTGTGGTCCAAGATGCGCTGGGGCTTCGGGCGCCTCGCCACCATGGTGTTCGCGGGCGTCGTCCCGGTGATGTCGTTCGTCCTCGAGAAGCGCGTGCACGCCGACGCGGACGCCAAGCTGGTGGCCCTCGAGGAGCGGTACACGGCATGACGTCGCTCGCCCCTCTCGTCGCCCCCGGCCCGGAGCTGGACGCCGCACGGCTCGCCCGGTACGCCCGCCACCTGCCGCTGCCGGGCGTCGGCGCGGAGGGGCAGCGCCGGCTCGCGGCCGCGCGCGTGCTCGTCGTCGGGGCGGGCGGCCTCGGCAGCCCGGCCCTGCAGTACCTCGCGGCGGCGGGGGTCGGCACGCTCGGCGTCGTGGACGACGACGTCGTGGACCTCTCCAACCTCCAGCGCCAGGTGGTGCACGGCACGGCCGACGTCGGCCGCCCCAAGGTGGAGTCGGCGCGCGACCGGCTCGCGGACCTCGCGCCCGACGTCGAGGTCGTGGCCCACCCGGTGCGGCTCACCCCCGAGAACGTGCTCGAGATCGTCGGCGGGTACGACGTCGTGCTCGACGGCGCGGACAACTTTCCCACGCGATACCTCGTCTCGGACGCGGCCGAGATCCTCGGTGTCCCCGTCGTGTGGGGCGCCATCCACCAGTTCGACGGCCAGGTCGCCGTGTTCTGGGGCGCGCCGGTGCTCGCCGACGGCAGCAGGGAGCGCGGCACCACCTACCGCGACGTCTTCCCCGTGCCGCCCCCGCCCGGCACCGTGCCCGACTGCGCCACCGGCGGCGTGCTCGGCGCCCTGTGCGGCACGGTCGGGTCGGTCATGGCGACCGAGGCGGTCAAGCTCATCACCGGTGCGGGCACGACGCTGCTGGGCCGCATCGCCGTCTACGACGCGCTCGAGCTGTCGTGGCGGCAGCTCGCCGTCCGGCCGGACCCCACGCGCGAGCCCGTCGCTGAGCTGCTCGCGGACGACGCGGCCTATGCCACGTTCTGCGGCCTGCCCGCCCCGGTGGGCGGCTCGGCCGACGCTGCGGGCGCCGCGGGCGCGGGCCTGGGGCCGGCGAGCATGAGCGCCCGGGACGCCGCCGCGCTGCTCGCGGGCGACGCTCCGGTCGCGCTCGTCGACGTCCGCGAGGACTGGGAGGCGCAGGCCCTGCCCGTCGCGGGTTCGCGGCTCGTGCCGAGCGGCGCGTTCCTCGGGCCCGACGGCGCCGACGTCGCGCGCGCCGAGCTGCCCGCCGACCGCCCGGTGCTGCTGGTCTGCGCCGCCGGGGCCCGCTCGGCCCGCGTGGCCGACGTCGCGCGCGCCGCAGGTCTCGACGCCCGCTCCGTCGAGGGCGGCGCCCCCGCGCTGCTCCTCGCCGTCTGACCGCCTGCCCGCGAGGTAGTTCCGGCCCTGCCGAGGTAGTCCGAACCTCCGCGAGGTAGTGGTCCAGACCACTACCTCGGCCATTCTGGAACTACCTCAGCAGACCTGGAACTACCTCGGCGTCAGAGGGCGAGGTCGAGGCGGCCGTCGGGGGAGGAGCTGGCCAGGGCGCCCTCGCGGCGGGGGATGCGGCCGGCTCCGGCGGCCAGGCGGCCGGACTCGACGGCGAGGCGCATGGCGTGGGCCATCCGGACGGGGTCGGCGGCGCGCGTGACGGCGGTCGCGAGCAGGACGCCGTCGCAGCCGAGCTCCATCGCGAGGGCGGCGTCGGACGCCGTGCCCACCCCGGCGTCGAGGATGACCGGCACGCGCGCGGCGGCCGCGATCGCCTCGATGTTGCGCGGGTTGAGCACGCCCAGGCCGGTGCCGATGGGGGCCCCGAGCGGCATGACGGCGGCGCAGCCGACGTCCTCCAGGCGGCGCGCGAGGATCGGGTCGTCGTTCGTGTAGGGCAGGACGACGAACCCGTCGCGCACCAGCCGGTCGGCCGCCTCGACGAGGCCGAGGGGGTCGGGCAGGAGGGTCACGTCGTCGGCGATCACCTCGAGCTTGACCCAGTCGGTGCCGCACGCCTCACGCGCGAGCTGCGCCGTGAGGACCGCCTCGGCGACGGAGAAGCAGCCCGCGGTGTTGGGCAGCGCGCGGATGCCGAGCCGCTCCAGCAGCCCCCAGATGCCGCCGTCCTCGGACCCGGCGCCGCCCGGGCGCACCGCGACGCGGCGCATGGCGACCGTGGTGAGCCCGGTGCCGGACGCGACCAGCGCGCCCTCGAGCGTCATGAGGTTCGACGCGCCGCCCGTACCCATGACGAGGCGCGAGCCGATCTCCGTGCCGGCGACCACCAGGGGGTCGACGAGCGGGTGGGCGAGCGGCGCCGTGTCGGTGACATGCGTGCTGGTCATGGGTTCCTCCGTGCTTCCTGGTCAGCCGCCCTGGACGGCGGTGACGATCTCGACCCGGTCGCCGGGCGCGATCCGGGTGCCGGCCCACAGGCCGCGGGGGACGACCTCGTCGTTCACGGCCACGGCGATGCCCTGCACCGATCCGTCGGCGACGAAGGCGGGCACCAGGGCCGCGACGACGTCCTCGACGCCGTCGCCGTGCGGCCCGTCGAGCGGGTAGGCCTCGCCGTTCACGACGGCGGTGCGGGTGACAGGGGTGGCGGTCATCGGACGGCTCCTTCGGGCAGAGGGTCGGCGGGTGCGAAGCGGCGCGGGTCGGCGGCGGACAGCGCCTCGTCGGGCGGAGCCGCGCCGGTCAGCTCCGCCACGACCGCGTCGGCGGTCAGCGGCGCGAGCAGCACGCCGTTGCGCCCGTGCCCGACGGCGGCGAGCAGCCCGGGCACGGCGGTCGCGCCGAGCAGCGGGAGGTTGTCGGGGGTGGCCGGGCGGGCGCGCGGCGTGACGTCGACCAGCGCGGCCTCGTCGATCCCGGGCACGAGGGCGCGGGCGTCGCGCAGCAGGGCGAAGACGCCGCCGGCCTCGGCGCGGCGGTCGTCGGGGCGCTCCTCGCTGGTGGCGCCCACGACGATCTCGCGGTGCCCCGGCCCGCTGCCCGGTCCCGTGCCGGTGCCCGCCGCCCGCGGGACGACGTACACCGGGCGGCCCTGCACCGTGCCGCGCACCACGTGCTCCAGCGCGAGGTCCGGGCCGGCGTCCAGGCGCAGCGTGATGCCCTTGACCGGCCGCACCGGGACGCGGACCTCGGGCACGGCGTCGAGCAGCGCCGCCGTCGCCCCGTGACCGGTCGCGAGCACGACGGCGCCCGCGGCGTGCCGTGTTCCCGCGTCGTCGTGCACCGCCGTGACCCGGCCCGCGGCGTCGCGCTCGAGCCGCACGGCGGTGCGGCGGACCAGGGCGGGGCCGAGCGCCGCGCACAGCGCCGTGTGCACGGCGCGCGGGTCCACGGCGAGATCGGCCTCCACCAGCGCGGCCCCGGCGAGCCGGGGTCCGAGGTAGGGCTCGCGCCGTCGCGCGTCGGCCACGCCGACCTCCGCGGACGCGAGCCCCCACTCCCGGTGCAGCGCCAGCACGCGACGCAGCAACGCGAGGTCGTCGGCGTCGTACGCGACGGCGAGCGAGCCGGCGCGCAGCAGGGGGACGTCGCGGCCGATCGCGGCAGCCAGGTCCGCCGCGAAGGCGGGCCAGCGTGCGGCGGAGGCGAGGTTGAGGCGCGCGAGCTCGCGCTCACCGAAGTCCGCCTCGCTCACGGCGGCGAGCATCCCGGCGGCCGCGCGGGTGGCGCCGTCGCCGGGCGAGGGGTCGAGCACCGTGACGGACAGCCCTGCCGAGGCGGCACGCCAGGCGACCGCGAGGCCGACGATCCCGCCGCCCACGACGACGACGTCGCGGACGGGCGCGCTCGCAGGGACGGATCCCGGAGCGGGTGCAGAGGCGGGCATGTGCGCTCCCTTCGCTGGCATGACCCAGATCAGGTTCGACGGTCGGCTCCTACGCCCTCTCAGCCCCGAGCGGGGCTCCCGTGCGCGGCCACTGTAACCCGGGCCGTGGTTACCCTGGCCGCCGTGACCACGACCACGCCTGCCGCCGACGCGACCCGCGCGCGCCTCGCCGACGCCCGCCTGTACCTGTGCACCGACGCCCGCGAGGACCGGGGCGACCTCGAGGACTTCCTGCACGCGGCGCTCGCGGGCGGGGTGGACGCCGTGCAGCTGCGGGACAAGACGCTCGACGTCGCGCGCGAGCTCGAGCTGCAGGAGGTCGTGGCCCGCGTGGCCGCCGAGCACGGGGCGCTGTGGGCGGTGAACGACCGGGCCGACGTCGCGCAGGTCGCCGGGGCGCCCGTGGTGCACATGGGGCAGCGCGACCTGCCGGTGCCCGTGGTCCGCTCGCTGCTCGGGCCGGCGCCGGTGCTGGGCCGCTCGACCCACTCGGCCGCGCAGGCGGCGGAGGCGGAGGCGGACCCGCACGTCGACTACTTCTGCGTGGGCCCGCTGTGGGCCACGCCCACCAAGCCCGGCCGCGCCGCCGTGGGCCTCGATCTCCTGCGCGAGGTCGCCGCGACCCGCCCCACGACGCCGTGGTTCGCCATCGGAGGCGTCGACGCCGAGCGCCTCGACGCCGTGCTCGACGCCGGGGCCACCCGCGTCGTCGTCGTGCGGGCGATCACGCAGGCGCCGGACCCGGAGCGCGCCGCCCGCGAGCTGCGGGCGCGGTTGGGCTGACCACCGACGGAGAGCCGGGATGGGGAGAAGTCCCCATGAGACGGTGTGGCCCGGCAACGGCGCCCGTGCCACCCTGGGTCGACGCCTCGCGCCGGCCCGGGATCTCCCGCGCCCCTGACCTGGAGACCCCATGACCGCACGGACCACCACCCGCGCCCGCGCCGCCGCAGCCCTCGCCCTGGCAGGAGCCCTCCTGCTCGCCGGCTGCACCGGCGACGACGGTGACAACGGCACGGAAGGCGGTGGGTCCGCACCGCAGGCGAGCGGCGAGGCCACCGGTCCGGGGACGGCGACCGTCGCCGACCAGGTGATGGCGGAGCAGAAGATCGCCACCCCGCACGGCGGCGGCCAGGTCCGGGGCGGCGAGGTCACCGTGACGCTGCGCTCCGTCGAGGTGGGTGACGGCACGACGACGGTGCGTTGGGCGCTGCGCTGGGACGACGACGAGTCGCCCGCGGACGCGGGGGTCAGCTACTACGACCTCGGCGTGGAACCCACGACGACGGTGACCGACCGTGCGGCGCTCAAGGCGTACCGACCGTTCTGTACCGACGGGGCGTGGCAGGCGGACACCGACGACGCGACGCAGGCGGGAATCGCGCAGATCAGGTGCCGCGAGTCGATGCTCGTCTCGCCGCTGGAGAAGCACACCTTCGCGTTCCCCAACCACGGCACGATCGAGGTGTCCGCCGTGCTCCCTGCCCCGGAGGGGAACCCCGCCACGGTCGACGTGCTGCCGGCGGAGGGGCTGCCGCTGTTTACCGACGCGACGGTCACCTACGTCGACGGCGCGGCGAAGTGACCGTGCGCGGACAGGGCGTCGTGGTCGCGGCCCTCGCCGCGTTGCTCGGCGTGGGCACCGTCGCCCCGGCTGCGGCGGTGTCAGACCCGAGCACGTCGCCCAGCCCGTCGTCGAGCGCCGCGCCGTCGGCGGACCCGGAGCTGATGCAGCAGGCGCAGGCGGCGCTCGCGGAGCAGGATGCGAAGGTCGAGAGGGCCACGATCACGGACGAGATGCGCGCGGACTCGACGGTCGCCCTGCGCGCGGACGACTCGACGTTCGTCCTGGACCCGGCGGACTCGACGACCACGCTGGAGAAGAAGGCGGAGGAGAAGGACGACACGGTCGTCACGCTCACCTCGGACCTGCTGTTCGACTTCGGCAAGGCCGCACTTACGCCGGAGGCGGAGAAGGCGGTCGCGGAGCTGGCGGGGGACATCCCGCAGGACGCCACCGTCCGGGTGGACGGACACACCGACTCGATCGGCACGGACGCGAAGAACCTCAGGCTCTCCAAGCAGCGCGCGAACGCCGTCGCCGACGTGCTCGGCGCCGAGCGGCCGGACCTCACGCTCAAGGTCAAGGGCCACGGTGAGGCGAACCCGGTCGCGGACAACGAGGTGGGCGGCGAGGACAACCCGGCGGGCCGCGCGCTCAACCGCCGCGTCGAGGTGACCTACCCCACCGCGTGACCCGTGGGACGGGCCGGGGAGCGGTGCCGTCCGGCGGCTACGATGGCTCGGTGACGTCTCCCGCCACCGACACCCCCACCACCGCCGACCTCGCGGCCACGCCGCGCCCGGTCCTCGTCGTCGACTTCGGCGCCCAGTACGCGCAGCTCATCGCTCGCCGCGTGCGCGAGGCCAACGTCTACTCCGAGATCGTGCCGCACACGTTCACCACGGAGCAGATGCTCGCGAAGAACCCGGCGGCGATCATCCTGTCGGGCGGCCCGTCGTCGGTGTACGCCCAGGGCGCGCCGTTCGTGGACCCGGGGCTGTTCGAGGCCGGCGTACCGGTGCTCGGCATCTGCTACGGCTTCCAGGCGATGGCGCAGGCGCTCGGCGGCACCGTCGCGCAGACGGGGCAGCGGGAGTACGGCGGCACCGAGGTCGAGGTGTGCGAGGCCGGTGTGCTCCTGGCGGGCACCCCCGACCACCAGACCACCTGGATGAGCCACGGCGACTCCGTGCACGCGGCCCCCGAGGGCTTCGAGGTGCTCGCGACGTCCTCCGGCTCGCCCGTGGCGGCGTTCGAGGACACCGGCCGCCGCCTCTACGGCGTGCAGTGGCACCCCGAGGTCAAGCACTCCGCCCACGGCCAGGCCGTGCTGGAGAAGTTCCTCTACGAGGGCGCGGGCCTGAAGCCCGACTGGACGCCCGGCAACGTCATCGCCGACCAGGTCGCCGCGATCCGCGCGCAGATCGGCGACGCGCGCGTCATCTGCGCCCTGTCCGGCGGCGTGGACTCCGCCGTCGCCGCCGCGCTCGTGCAGCGCGCGGTCGGCGACCAGCTCACCTGCGTGCACGTGGACCACGGCCTGCTGCGCGAGGGCGAGGTCGAGCAGATCGAGCGCGACTTCGTCGCCTCCACCGGCGTGCGGCTCATCATCCGCGACGAGAAGGAGCGGTTCCTGGCCGCCCTCGACGGCGTGCGCGACCCCGAGACCAAGCGCAAGATCATCGGCCGCGAGTTCATCCGCGTCTTCGAGGACGCGCAGCGCGACATCGTCGCCGAGGCGGGCGCCCACGGCGAGGAGGTCAAGTTCCTCGTGCAGGGCACGCTCTACCCCGACGTCGTGGAGTCCGGCGGCGGCGAGGGCGCGGCGAACATCAAGAGCCACCACAACGTGGGCGGCCTGCCCGACGACCTGCAGTTCGAGCTGGTCGAGCCGCTGCGCACCCTGTTCAAGGACGAGGTCCGCGCGGTGGGCCGCGAGCTCGGCGTGCCCGAGGAGATCGTCGCCCGCCAGCCGTTCCCCGGCCCGGGCCTCGGCATCCGCATCGTCGGCGAGGTCACCGCCGAGCGCCTCGAGACGCTGCGCAAGGCGGACGCCATCGCCCGCGAGGAGCTCACCAAGGCCGGCCTGGACGACGAGATCTGGCAGTGCCCCGTGGTGCTGCTCGCCGACGTCCGCTCCGTCGGCGTGCAGGGCGACGGCCGCACCTACGGCCACCCGATCGTGCTGCGGCCGGTGTCGTCCGAGGACGCCATGACGGCCGACTGGACGCGCCTGCCCTACGACGTGCTGTCGATCATCTCCACCCGCATCACCAACGAGGTGAGCGAGGTCAACCGCGTGGTGCTCGACGTGACGAGCAAGCCGCCGGGCACGATCGAGTGGGAGTGAGAGGGTCGGGCGCGGTGCGCGGCGGTGTCGTTCGTTCGGATGATTCGCTCGTGCCTCGCTCGGCTCTCACGAACGACACCACCGCGCACCACGCCCGCAGAGTGGTGGCGGGAGCTGCCTCCCGTCGGTGGATCTGTCAGGAGATGCGGAACGAGTTCGCCCGGTCGTTGAAGCTGCCGAGGTAGTTGTCCCGGTCGATGAACGTGGTGTGCGCCCCCGTCTTGTTGTTGCCGTTGTAGAGGCGCACGTCGCAGTGGTTGTACGTCTTGACCGACGTGACCCGGTTGGCCAGCGCGGTGCCGAGGTTGGCGCCGCCCTCGTTGTCGCCGGTGCCGGAGGTGCACCCCTGCCGGTACTTCGGGTTGTAGACCACGACCTGGAAGCCGCCGTAGTCGATGTGCTGGTAGAGGCGCGCGACGACCAGGCCGGTGCCCGGCTTCGCGTTCTTGCAGCCGAACGTGCCGTCGAGGACGGCACAGTAGTAGGTGGTGCGGGCCGCCTGGGCGGAGATCTTGAGATCCTCGACCATGACCGGCTTGTCGCTGGTCACCGCCTCGACCCGGACGGGCACGGCGCCGTCGTCGGGCGCCGCCGTGGCGGCCGGGGCGGTCATGCCCAGGGCCGCGATCGCCGCGAGCCCGCCCACGACGGCGGCGAGCCGTGCGCGGCGGGTGCGGGTGCGTGTCGTGATGGTCATCGTTGCTCCTCACGTCAGCCGGCGATCCCCTCGTCGCCGGTCATGATGTGACGAGGGGTCCTCCGGCCACGGTGATACGCCGAGGCACCGATCTGTCCGTGACCAGGGCCGACGGCGGCCGGTCGGTCAGCGCGTGAGCGCGGCCGCCTTCGCGTAGGCGGCCTCGACGTCGGCGAGCACGCGCGGCCACGACGTCGCGAGCTCGGCCGTGCGGTTGTGCGCGATGATCGCGTCGAGCAGGGCGGGGTCGTCCGCGAGGCGGACGAGGGCGCCCGTCATCGCCGCGTCGTCGTCCACGAGGAGGGCGTCGCGCCCGTCGACCAGGCGCTCCGCGACCCCCGACTGGGACCGGCTGACGACGGCGAGGCCGGCGGCCTGCGCCTCCAGCGCGGCGATGCCGAACGCGTCCTGCACTGCCGGAGCGACGAAGACGTCGGCGCGCACGTAGAGGCGCTTGAGCTCGGTCGGGGAGAGGCGGCCGACCAGCCGCACCGTGTCGGCGAGCCCGTGCTCGCGCACCCAGCGGCGGGCCTCGGCGAGCTGCGGGCCGTCGCCGCCGATGGTCGCGACCAGGCGCCCGGGGGCCTTCTCCACCGCCGCGGCGATCGCCTCCAGCATCGGCAGCACCCGCTTGCGGGGGGCGAACCGGGTGGCGGAGACCACGTGCACCTCGTGGCCCTCGGCCCGCTCGCCGCGCTCGACGCGCGGCAGGCGCCAGGCCTCGACGTCGATGCCGTTGCCCAGCACCGACACCCGGTCCGCGGCGGCGTCCGCCCCCAGGCGCCGACCCACGACCCGGCGCAGCGGGTCCGCCGTCAGGTCGCTCACCGCCGACCACTGCACCGGCCACGCCGCCCATCGGGACACCCGGTCCAGCGCGGCGAACGCCCGCTCCCACCCGCCCCACACGGAGTGCACCGTCAGCACGGTGGGCAGCCCGAGCCGGGTCACGGGCCGCAGCGCCAGCTCGACCGTCGGGGCGAGCACGCCCATGTGCAGGTGCACGGCGTCGGGCCGGCGGCCGTCCGCCTCGAGCTCCCGCAGCCGCGCCAGCACGTGTGCTGTCGAGCGCGGGTGCACGGGGTAGCCGCCCGGCACGCGGGCGGCGATGCGGTGCACCACGGCGCCGTCGTCGTCCGGGCGGGTGGTGACGCCGCGCTCGCCCGGCGCCCCCGGCGTCGTGGTGATCACCTCGACGTCGTGCCCGGCCTCCGCCTGCCGGCGCGCGAGCCGGGCCACCTGGGTCTCGATGCCGCCGAGCAGCGGGAGGTAGGAGTCGGAGACGTGGACGATGCGCACCGGGTCATCCTGCCATCGGCGGCGGGGCGGCCACCTGCGGCTTCGCCGAGCCGAGGACGGGCGGTGGCGATACCGTGCGAGGAGCGGTACCCCCAGCGCATGCGCCACGGCACACACCTGAGGAGAGGTGCGACATGTCGAGCACTGTCACCGTTCAACCGACCAAAGGCGTCCGCGGGATCGGCCTGGTCACCATCATCGCCGGGATCGTCATGATCATCGCCGGCCTGGGCGTGTGGGTCGTCGTGTCCCAGACGCTCGCGGACGAGGAGATCACGGTCTCCGAGGACGCCTCGATGTTCGCCGGGCAGAAGGTCGCCGGCCCGTTCACCGCCTACGCGCAGGCCGAGGTGATCGACAAGCACGCGCTCGAGGCCTCCGGCGGGCAGACGTACGCCCAGCTCGCGCAGGACGACCCGACGCGGGACACGGTGATGAACGCGTCGTTCCTGCGGGCGTCGCTGTTCACGTCCGTCGTGGCGTTCGGCGTCTGCGCCCTCGTCATCGGCCTGGGCATCGTGTTCATCCTGCTCGGCAGCGCGCTACGCAAGCTCGCGGGCGGGCCGCAGGTGGTGGTCGACTCGCCGTCGCTCACGTCCGAGGGCGGCCTGTCGCACGCCGCCCACCGCGCCGAGCCCGACGAGCCCCGGCGCCCGACCTCCCCGACGACGCCCGCCCCGCCGCCCGAGCGCCCGACCACTCGGACGGCTCCGGAGGCCCCCTCCGCCGGGACGTCGACGCCTCCGCCCGCGTCCCCCTCGACGTCACCCACGACGCCGCCGGAGACCCCGCCCGCCGGCGACGGCAGGTCCCCGTCGGCCTGAGGCCCGACCCAACCAGCACGACGACGCGGCGGTGAGCCCTGGGGCTCACCGCCGCGTCGTCGTGCCCGTGGTCAGCGGGCGGTGGTGGCGCGGCGTCGACGGCGCACCGCGCTGATCACCGAGCCGATCACCAGCAGCGCGCCCGCCGCGGCGAGCAGCACGATGGCGGCCAGCTCGACGTCGATGTGCGCGCCCGCGGCGTTGGCCATCAGGCCCACGCCGACCGCCACGACGATGAAGCCCCAGACGATCGTGCTGGCGCGCGGCCCGGAGACGTGCGGCGGCTCGTCCTCGACCACGGGGGCCACCGCGGCCGGCGGCTCGGGCGCGAAGGGCGCCGACGACGTCGTGCCGGCCGGGGTCGTCTCAGGCCCCGGCGTCGCGGACTCGTGCTGCGAGGACGCCGGCTCCGAGTAGGCAGGCTCCGTGGAGGCAGGCTCCGTGAGTGCGGGACCGGCTGGCGCGGGCGCACCGGACCCGGCACGGTCCGGCTGGTCGAAGATCGACAGCGGGTCGTCCGGCCCGGCCACGGGGTACGCGCGCGTCGCGTCGGCCGCGGGGAGAGCGCGTGTCTCGTGGGCCGCGGGGAGCGCCTGGGTCGCGTCGGCCGCGGGCAGGGCCTGCGTCTCGTCGCTCGCGGGCAGCGCCTGGGTCGCGTCGGCAGGCGGCAGGGCCTGCGTCTCGTCCGACGCCGGCAGCGCCTGCGTCTCGTCCGGCTCGGGGCCGGGCGTGGTGGGCTTGTCGTCGCTCATCGGGACTCCTCGATGGTCAGGTCGCCGGCGCGCACGTCGACGTCGAGCAGCAGGCGGGCGCCGTCGAGCTCGTGCACCTCGTCGGTGCGGAAGCGGGCGGGCCCGTTCGTGTAGGTGTTGACGGAGCTGTTCTGCCCGTCCGCGTGCCAGGTGGCGTTGCCGGCGATGACCTGGACCTCGGCCTCCACCGCCTCGTCGCCGGGGATGCGGATCACGGTGCTGCCGGCGGCCATGGAGACGGGCACGACGACGGGGTCGCCGGGCGTCACGCCGGAGAGGTCCAGCTCCGTGAGGTCGACGACGGCGCTGCCGAACCGCACGTGGACGCCGTCCTCGGCCTCCTCGATGCTGCGGGGGGTGACGGTGCCCTCGCTGATGACCGCCGCGGCGCCCGACTGCTGCGGGGAGTCGTCCCAGAAGTCCCAGGACCCGCGGTCGCCGACGAAGGGCCAGGTGACCAGGCCGGCGATCAGCGCGAGGATCGCGAAGAACGTCAGGGTGCCGCCGCGGCGGCCGCGCAGGCCGGTCACGACCAGCCCGAGCCCGAGGACGACGATCGACGCGCCCAGCCAGGTGGGGCCGAAGGGCAGGTCGAGGTTGCCGGTGCGGTCGGCGACGAGGAGCAGCGCGCCCCCGAGCAGGACGATCCCGAGGACGATCCCGACCGCCGCGGCGCCCGGCCCGCGCCGCACGGGGCGCGGGGGACGGGGCGCGGGGACGACGGGAGCGGCGGGAGCGGGCGCCGCCGCCCAGCTGCCGTACGGTGCCGACGGCACGGGCGCCGGCGCTGCGGGCGCCGACCGTACGGGCGTCGACGGTGCGGCCGCCCACGAGCCCGACGGGCCGGCCGGCGGGTCCTGCGGCGCCGGAGGCGTCGCCAGGTACGGCGCCGGCGGCGCGGGGGTGAAGGAGCCCGTGGGCCGAGGTCCGTCCGAGGCCGGGTCGTCGGTCGAGCCGGGAGCGGGGGCGGACGGGTACGGGGGAGCGGCGGGGTACGGCGGCGCGGGGGGTGCGCCGGGGCCACCGCCCCGCGGGCGCCGGTCGCGGACCAGCTTCACGACCAGCCAGACGATCGCGACCCACACCGCGACCCACAGGAGCGCGCCGACCCACTCGATCCCGAAGCCCCACCAGCTGAGGCCGTCGCCCCACGCGAAGCCGACGATCAGGGCGACGACGGCGCCGAGCAGCGCGACGTCGAAGTCACCGCGGAAGGCCTGCTGCAGGTGGATGCGGCCGTCCCGCTCCGGCAGGAGCGCCCACGCGATGGCGTAGATGACGATGCCGGCGCCGGTGAGGAAGAAGCTGAGGATCAGCAGGCCGCGCACCAGCAGGGGGTCCAGGCCGAACCGGTCGGCCACGCCGCCCGCCACGCCGCCGACCCAGCGGTTGTCGGACCGGGTGACGCCCATGCGGCGGATGGAGTCGAAGAAGCCGTCGCCGGTGCGGCGCGGCGGGGGGCCGCCCGCGGGGGCGCCGCCGGGGCCGGGCTGCGGCCCGGGTGGCTGGGGGAGGTCGTCGGTGGTCATGGCTCCATCCTGGCGACCGGGCGGCCCGCGCGGCATCGGGTGCTGCCCTGACACGACCCTGATTCGGTGGGACGGGCCACCCTGAATCCTCGGGCTGTCGCGCCCCGAGGGGTCCCTGACGTGCCAGGATCGGGAGCATGACCACCGAGCGACCCTCGCGCCTCCCGCTGCGCCGGCCCCCTCAGGGGCGGGTGCTGGGCGGCGTCGCCGCGGGGCTCGCCGCGCACCTGCGCGTCCCGGTCGCGGTGGTGCGGCTCGCGTTCCTGATCCTCACCCTCGCGGGCGGGGCGGGCGCGGTGGCGTACGTGTTCTGGTGGGTGACCGTGCCGTCGGGCGACCCCCGGCAGGCCGCCGACACCACGCCCACGTCGCTGCAGCGGCTGGCGCCGCGGCTGCGCCTCCGGGGCCCGGTGGCGGCCCTGCCCGTGCGCGACGTCCTCATCGGCGCGGGCCTCATCGTGGGCGCGTTCATCCTCGTGGCCGTCCGGGCGGGCTGGGACATCGGCGCGTCCTGGGTGCTCCCGGCGCTCGTCGCCGTCGGTGGCCTGGCGCTCGCGTGGAGCCAGCTCGACGCCGCGCAGCGCGGGCGTCCGGCCGACGGGTCGCCGCACGCGCGGCGCTCGACGCTGGTGCTGCGGCTCGTCGGCGGCGTCGTCCTCGTCATGGTGGGGGTGCTGCTGCTCATCGGCCAGGACGCCCCCGTCCCGGTGCTGCTGCAGGCGGCCGTGGCGTCGCTGGCCGTCCTCGCGGGCGCGGCGCTCATGCTGGCGCCGTGGTGGCTGCGGCTCGTGCGGGAGCTCGGCGACGAGCGGGCCGCCCGCGCCCGGGAGGCAGAGCGCGCCGACATCGCCGCCCACCTGCACGACTCCGTGCTGCAGACCCTCGCCCTCATCCGCTCGCGGGCCGACGACCCGGAGGCCGTGGCCCGCATGGCGCGGGCCCAGGAGCGCGAGCTGCGCGAGTGGCTGTACACCGACCGCACGGCCCCGGGCACGTCGCTCGCGGCCGAGCTGCGCGCGCTCGTCGCGGAGGTCGAGGACGGGCGTGCGGTCGAGGTGGAGACGGTCGTGGTGGGCGACTGCGCCCCCACGGAGGAGACGTCGGCCCTGCTGCAGGCGTCCCGCGAGGCGCTGGTGAACGCCGTCGTGCACGGCCGCCCGCCCGTCACCGTGTACCTCGAGGTCACCGACGCCGCCGTCGAGGTGTTCGTCCGCGACCGCGGCGACGGCTTCGAGATGGACGACATCGCGCCGGACCGCTTCGGTGTCCGGGAGTCGATCCTCGGGCGCGTGCACCGGCGCGGGGGCACGGCCGACGTGACGAGCCGCTCCGGCTGGGGCACGGAGGTGCGGCTGCGCATGCCGCGGGACGGCCAGGCCCCGCCGCCCGATCCTCAGCGGACCCCGGGTCCGACCAGCGACAACGAAGGAGCACGCGCGTGACCACTCCCACCGACGCGACGACGCAGGCGACGGGGCCGGTCCCGGTCGTCCTCGTCGACGACCACCACATGTTCCGCACCGGCGTCCGCGCCAGCCTCGACGCCCGGGTGCAGGTGGTGGGCGAGGCGGCGGACGTCGACCAGGCGGTCGCCGTCGTCCACGAGCACCGGCCGCCGGTCGTGCTGCTCGACGTGCACCTTCCCGGCGGCAACGGCGGCGGGGCGGAGGTCGTGCGGCGCTGCGCCGACCTGCTCGGCGAGACGAAGTTCCTCGCGCTGTCCGTGTCGGACGCGGCCGAGGACGTCGTGGCGGTCATCCGCGCGGGCGCGCGGGGCTACGTCACGAAGAACATCTCGGCGTCGGACCTGTCCGGCGCCGTCGTCCGCGTGGCCGGAGGGGACGCCGTGTTCTCGCCGCGCCTCGCGGGCTTCGTCCTGGACGCGTTCGGCACGGCCGCGGGTGACGTCGCCGTCGCGGACGACGAGCTGGACAGGCTGTCCAAGCGGGAGCAGGAGGTCATGCGCCTCATCGCGCGCGGCTACTCCTACCGCGAGGTGGCGAGCGAGCTGTTCATCTCCATCAAGACGGTCGAGACGCACGTGTCGGCCGTGCTGCGCAAGCTGCAGCTGTCGAGCCGCTACGAGCTCACGCGGTGGGCAGCGGCGCGCCGGCTGCTGTGACCGCGGCCCGGTACCGCTCGACGACGACGTCCACGAGCTCGGTGGGCGCGTCCTCGTCGGCGACCAGGAGCGGCGCGGTCGTGACGTCGCCGCCCGCGCGGGCGGCAAGGTCGGCGAAGAATCCCGGGGCGAGCAGGTAGGACGCGACGACGACGCGGCGCCCCGGGTGCTCCGCGCGGGCCGCGGCGACCACCTCGTGCACGCGCGGGACGGCGTTGGCGATGTACCCGACGCCGACACGGCTGCCGAGACGGTCCCCCAGGCGGGCGGCGGTGGCCTCGCAGTCGGCGACGGCGCGCGCGTCGCTGGACCCGGCCGCGGCCAGGACCACCACGTCGTCGTCGCGCACCCCGGCCTCGGCGAGACGCCGCTCGAGCACGCCGACGAGCCGGTCGTCGGGCCCGAGCGCGCCGCCGAGCGTCACCTGGTCACCGGCCGTGGTCGCGGCGTCGACGTCCTCGCGCAGGTCGACGTGCACGTGGTAGCCGGCGGACAGCAGCAGCGGCACGACGACCGCCCCCGCGGCGGCCGCGCGCAGGCCGCCCAGGCAGGCGGGCACGTCCGGCTGCTGCACGTCGACGAACCCGGCGTGCACGGGGACGTCGGGGAGGCGGGCGGCGACCGCCTCGACGAGGGTCGCCACCGCGCCGGCGCCGGTGGCGGACGCGGTGCCGTGCGAGACGGCGAGGAGCGCGGGCGTGGTCATGCCGCGACCCTAGGGCGCTCGCCGTCCCGTGCCGTTTCGCCCGCGTGAACCTCCGTCACGACGACCTCACCGCGGGGGTGGTGGTCGTGTGAGCGGGGTCGTGCGGAGACGCCGGACCCGTCCACGCCGGGCTGCGCCGCACGACGTCACCCACGACGGTGACCGCCGGGGCCTGCACGCCGACGGCGCGCGCCCGGTCGGCGATGTCGGCGAGGGTGCCCACCGTCGTGCGCTGGCGGGCACCGAACCCGTCCTCGACGACGGCGACGGGCGTGTCCGCCGGCCGGCCGGCGGCGACGAGCGCGCGGGCGGTGTCCGCCAGCCGCGTGACGCCCATGAGCAGCACGAGCGTGTGGTCGGTGCCGCCCGGCACCTGCCCGACGTCGTCGTGCCCGGTGAGCACGCTGAACCCGCGGGCCAGGCCGCGGTGGGTGACCGGGATGCCGGCGGCGGCCGGCACGGACACGGCGGAGGTCACGCCCGGCACCACCTCCACCTCGATCCCGGCGGCGCGGCAGGCGTCGAGCTCCTCGCCCCCGCGGCCGAAGACGTACGGGTCGCCGCCCTTGAGCCGCACCACGTCGCGCCCGGCGAGGGCGTGCCGCACCAGCAGCGCGGTGATCTCCTCCTGCGGCACGGGGTGGTGCCCGGAGGTCTTGCCGACGTCGACCACCTCGACGTCGTCGCCCAGCCCGGCCAGCAGCGAGCGCGGAGCGAGGCGGTCGACCACGACGACGTGGGCCGCGGCGAGCAGCCGGCGTCCGCGGACGGTGACGAGGCCCGGGTCCCCGGGGCCGCCGCCCACGAGGGCGACGCGGCCGACCCGCGCGCCGCCGGTCGCGGGCCGCCCGTCGGCGGCGTCCACGGCCCGCACGGCGCGCAGCGGGAGGCTGCCGTCGTCGAGCCCGGCCACGACGGCGTCGCGCACCCGCACGGCGCGACGCGGGTCCCGACCGGCGGTGACGGCGACGGCGAGGTCGCCGGCCGGCCGCCCGGCGGCGTCGGTCACCGGGGTACGGGCCACGGCGGGCACCCATGCCGAGCCGAGGCCGGCGTCCCCCGCCGTGATGCAGAACGTCCGCAGCAGCTCGGCGTCCTCGGCCACGCGGGCGTCCACGTCGGGGTCGCCGGTCGCGGTGTGCACGAGCCAGGCGCCGTCGAGGTCCCCGTCGCAGTACCCGCGCGTGATGCGCTCGATCGTGCCCGCCGCCACGAGCGCGGCGAGCTCCGGCACGACGTCGGGCGCGATGACCCGCACGCGCGCGCCCGCCGCGAGCAGGCCGCGCACGCGGCGCAGCGCCACCGGGCCGCCGCCCACGACGATGACGAGCCGTCCGGCGACGCGCAGGCCCAGGGGGTACGTGTCGTGCGGCGGCGCGGGCCGTGCGGCCCGCGCGCCGGTCGAGGACGTCCTTCTGCGGCTCATACGTGCAGCCCGCACTCGTCCTTGTCCCGACCGGCCCAGCGCCCTGCCCGGGCGTCCTGGCCGGCCTCGACCCGCTGGGTGCAGGGCTCGCAGCCCACGGACGGGTAGCCGTCGCTGAGCAGGGGGTTCACCACCACGCCGTGCGTGCGGGCGTACTCCTGGACCTCCTCGTCGGTCCAGGCCGCGAGGGGGTTGATCTTCACGACGCCGTTGCGCTCGTCGAACGCGACCAGGGGCGCGTTCGCGCGGGCCGCGGTCTCGCCGCGGCGGACGCCGGTCGCCCAGGCCTCGTAGCCCTGCAGGGCCTGTCGCATGGGAGCCACCTTACGCATGGCGCAGCAGGCCTCCGGGTCCCGGTCGTGCAGGCGGGGGCCGTGCTTCGCGTCCTGCTCGGCGACGGTGAGCTCGGGGCGGACGTCGACCACGTCGACGTCCAGCTCGATCTCGACCGCGCCGCGGGTGCCGAGCGTCTCCGCGAAGTGGTAGCCGGTGTCGCCGAAGAGCACGTCGACGAACGGGAGCTGCCGGGAGACCAGGTGCGCGAGGACCAGGTCCTGCATCGACGACGCGACCGCCAGGTACGGGCCGAACTCCCGCACCGCCCACGCGACGACCTCCTCGGCGGTGGCCTCGGGGCGGTCGCCGTCGGCGTGCAGCTGCGCCTGGCCACGCTCGACGACGTGGCGCAGCTCCTCGACGGAGCGCCGGTGCCGTGCCGCCCGGGCGTGCTGGCGCGCAGTCCGGGACTCCTCGCGCGCCGCGGCCCGGGCCCGCACCTCGGCGAGCCGGCCCCCGCCGGCCGGGGAGGCGAACAGCGTCACCGGGGAGGAGAGCTCGACGGCGGTCACCGCAAGGCCTCCTCGTCGGCCCGGTGCGCCCACTGGGCGAACGTCTCGTCGCCGTCGTGCTCGGCGTCGTACCGGCGCACCACGCGCTCCACGTAGTCGCCGACCTCCGAGGCCGGCACCTTGAGGCCGCGCACGGTGCGGCCGAGCCCGCCGGCGTCGCGCCCCTCGCCGACCAGGCCGCCGCCCAGGTGCACCTGGAAGCCCGGCATCTGCTCGCCGTCGACCGTGATGATCTGGCCCTTGAGCCCGATGTCGGCGGTCTGGATGCGGGCGCACGAGTTGGGGCACCCGTTGACGTTGAGCTCGATGGGCCGCCCGAGGCGGGAGGTCACGTCCCCGAGCCGGTCCTCGAGCTCACCGATCACGCGGGCCGCGGTGTCCTTGGTGTCGACGATCGCGAGCTTGCAGAACTCGATGCCCGTGCAGGCGATCGTGGAGCGGCGGAAGAGGCTCGGGCGGGCGGTGAGGCCCAGGGGCTCGAGGCCGTCCAGGAGCTCGTCGACGCGGTCGCCCGGGACGCCGAGGATCACGACCTTCTGGTGCGCGGTGAGCCGGGCGGACTCCGCGCCGACCCGCTCGATCAGGTCGGCCAGCCCGGTGAGCGTGTTGCCCCCCACCCGCCCGACGACGGGCGCGGCGCCCACGTAGAACCGCCCGTCCTTCTGCTCGTGCACGCCCACGTGGTCGCCGGGGCGCGTGGCCGGCGCCGGGGCGGGTCCGTCCGGCAGTGCGTAGCCGAGGTACTCGGTCTCCAGCACCTCGCGGAACTTCTCCGTGCCCCAGTCCGCCAGCAGGAACTTCAGGCGGGCCTTGTTGCGCAGCCGCCGGTAGCCGTAGTCGCGGAAGATCCGGATGACGCCGTGCCAGACGTCGGGCGCCTGCTCCTCGGTGACGAACACCCCGAGCCGCTCGCCGAGCCGGGGCGTGGTCGACAGGGCGCCACCGACCCACAGGTCGTAGCCGGGGCCGAGCTCCGGGTGCACCACGCCGACCAGCGAGATGTCGTTGATCTCGTGCACCACGTCGAGGCTGGGGTGGCCCGTGATCGCCGTCTTGAACTTGCGCGGGAGGTTCGCGAGCTCCGGGTCGCCGATGTAGCGCCGCTTGATCTCGAGGATCACCGGGGTCGGGTCGATGATCTCGTCCGCGGCGATCCCCGCCACCGGGCTGCCCAGGAAGCCGCGGGGGGAGTCGCCGCACGCCGTCGTCGTCTCGAGCCCGACGGTGTCGAGGCGGCGCCAGATCTCCGGCATGCTCTCGATCTCGATCCAGTGGTACTGGATGTTCTGCCGGTCGGTGATGTCGGCGGAGCCGCGCCCGAAGTCGGCGGAGATGCCGCCCAGCACCCGCAGCGCGTCGGGGGAGAGGGCCTGGCCGTCGGACCGGACCCGCAGCATGAAGTAGCGGTCCTCGAGCTCGTGCGGCTCGAGCGTCGCGGTGCGGCCGCCGTCGATCCCGGGCTTGCGCTGCGTGTACAGGCCCCACCAGCGGAACCGGCCGTGCAGGTCGTCGTCGGCGATCGAGTCGAAGCCCTCGCGGGCGTAGATCGACTCGATGCGCTCGCGGACCCCGAGGGGCGCCGCCTCCTGCTTGAACACCTCGTTGTGGTTGAGCGGCTCCGTGCCGTCCACCTTCCACTGCCCGTTCGGTCGCGCGGCGCGCGGCGGACGGACGCGGGCGGTGGCGGCGTTCTCGCCGGTCGGGGCGGTTGCGGTGGTCTGCGTCGTCATCTGGGGGAGTTCCTCGGGTCCTCGGGGGCGGGACGCGCGACGACGAGCGACTCAGCGGGGGTGGGCCGAGGACCGACGGCGCGCGCCGGTGCTCAGGAGCCGCGCGGGGGCGGCGGGGCTGAGGTAGGGCGCGATCAGCGACAGCAGCACAGACAGCTGCGCATGCTGCGACGCACGCACGCCGGCATCTCGTGACGAGTCGTCACGAGGAGGCGGTGCGCGGCCGTGGTCATGGGGATGACCGTAACGGTATGCAGCGCTGTCGCGCGAGACGGCGTCCATATGTTGGGACCACATAGTGGGACGATGCCGGGACGGGCTTGCGTCGGGCCGCCCGGGTGTGACGTGTGACCGGTTGCGGACACCGGTGTCAGATCCCGGGGTGCGCGCGGTTAGGCTGCCCGCATGGAGTTCCTCTACCACGTCTTCGTCGCCCTCCACTTCGTGGGATGGGCGATCGTCCTCGGTGGCTACATCGCGTCGATCAAGAGCCCCGGGCTCTACCGCGGGGTCTTCCACGGCGCCGCGACGGCGCTCGTCGCGGGTGTCCTCATGGTCGGCATCGCCGAGATGAGCGGCATGTGGGACACCGAGGGTCCCAGCATGGCCAAGATCGGCGTCAAGCTCGTGATCGCGCTGATCATCACCGTGCTCGCGTTCCTCGCCAAGCGCCAGGGCTCGAAGGGCGACAACGGCACGGGTGCCGTGGCCCCCGGCCTCAAGCACTCGATCGGCGCCCTGACGCTGGTCAACATCCTGGTCGCCGTCTTCTGGTGACCGTCCCCGTGCCCCAGGGGCGGCAGCGATGAGCGTCCTGGGGGAGGTGCTGGTCGGGCTGGCGATCGCCGTCGGCCTGGTCGGCATCGTCGTGCAGGTACTCCCCGGCAACGTCCTCGTGCTGGGGAGCGTCCTCGTGTGGGCGTGGGTCACCGGCGGCACGACGGCGTGGGTGTGCTTCGCCGTCGCCGCCGTGGCGATCGCGCTCGCCGAGACCGGTCAGTGGCTGCTCGCGGGCCGCCACATGCGCCGCGCCGAGGTGCCCTGGGGCACGCTCGCGGTCGCCGGCGTGGCCGGGATCGTCGGGTTCTTCGTGGTGCCGGTCGTCGGGCTGTTCCTCTTCTTCGCCGCCGCGGTGTTCCTCGTCGAGCTGGCCCGGCGGCGTGACGCGGCCGTCGCCTGGACGGCCACCCGCGCGGCCCTCAAGGCCACGCTCATCACCATCGGCGTGCAGCTCGCCGGAGGCCTCGTCGCGACCGTCGCGTGGGTGGTCGGGCTGGTCCTCACCTGAGGCCCGGCGCCCGGGGCCGGACGCGGGGCCGACGGGCCGAGGTCAGGCGGCACCGGTCCGCGGCGCGTACATGATGACGGCGACGCCGGCGAGGCAGATCAGCGCCCCGGCCACGTCCCAGCGGTCGGGGCGGAAGCCGTCGACGACCATGCCCCACGCGAGCGACCCGGCGACGAACACGCCGCCGTACGCCGCGAGGATCCGGCCGAAGTTCGCGTCCGGCTGCAGGCTCGCGAAGAACCCGTACGCGCCGAGGGCGAGGACGCCCGCGCCGATCCAGACCCAGCCGCGGTGCTCGCGCACCCCCTGCCACACCAGCCAGGCGCCGCCGATCTCGAAGACGGCGGCGGCGAGGAAGAGCACGATCGAGCGCAGGGTGGTCATGCCCAGGAGTCTCGCCCGCCGGATCGGCCCGCCGCGAGCCCGGGCCGTCAGCCGGCGGGGTGCTCCGTGACGTACAGGGTGTTGCCGTCGGGGTCCCGGAAGGAGAACATCGGCGGCGCCGACTCCCACAGGAGGAGCTCGCCGACCTCGGCGCCCGCGTCCGCCAGGGCCGCGTGCGCGCCGCGGGCGTCGGGCGTGACGAGCCGGACCCCGGTGTCCACACCGGCGGGCAGGCCGTCGCCGGCGCGCACGAGAGCGAGCGACGTCGCGGCGCCCGGCGCGGCGACGTCGACCCACCGGAAGCCCGGCTGCAGCTCGGCGTCGAAGCGGACCTCCAGCCCGAGCGGGCCGGTGTAGAAGGCGAGCGCGGCGTCCTGGTCCCGGACCGGGACCGCGACGGTCTGGACCCCGGTGAATCGTGCTGCGGCCACGGTGGTACCTCCTCGGGCGACGACCCGGCGCCGGTCGCGCGGGGTGCGGTACGGGTGGGACCGGCGGCGGAGGTGGATCTCATCGGCGGCTTAGGGTGTCGGCGGCAGGCACGGCACGAGGGGGGACCCATGACGACGCAGGACCCGGCAGCGCGGCACGACGACCGGTGGACGGTGCGTGTGGCGACGCTCGACGAGCTGGACGCGCGCACCGCGTACGAGGCGTGGCGGCTGCGGCAGGACGTGTTCGTCGTCGAGCAGGAGTGCGCGTACCCCGACCTGGACGGCCGCGACGCCGAGCCCGCGGCGCGGCACGTCGTCCTGCTCGACGGCGAGGGGGACGGCCGCGTGGTCGCGACGGCGCGGGTGCTCGACGACGGGGACGTGCAGCGCATCGGCCGTGTCGTGTGTCACCCGGACGTGCGCGGCACGGGCGCGTCGGGCGTGCTCATGCGCGCCGCGGTCCAGGTCGCCACCGCCGCCGCGCCGCAGGCCGACGTCGTGCTGGGCGCGCAGTCGCCGCTGACCGGCTTCTACGCGCGGTTCGGCTTCGCCCCCGACGGGCCCGAGTACCTCGAGGACGACATCCCGCACACGCCGATGCGGCTGCGCCGCTGACGGGAGGGCGGCACCGAGATGTCGGCAGCGGAGCCTAGGCTTGGTCCACGATGACCTCCCTGTTCGACAGCCTGTCCCTGCCCGGGTTCGACCACGCCGCGAAGGACGACACGGCCCGCCTGCCGTCCACCGCGCCGCGCTGGGACGACGACGCCGCCGACCCGGCGTCCGGCGCGCCCGCCTGGGTGCGCGACGCCGCGTCCGAGGCCCACGACGGCCGGCCGGGCGACGGACGCCCGCGGTCGCACGGCGCGTTCTCGCACCTCGACCCCGAGGCGCTGGTGGACGGGCTGAACCCGCAGCAGCGGGCCGCCGTCGAGCACGCCGGTTCGCCGCTGCTCATCGTCGCGGGCGCCGGGTCGGGCAAGACGCGCGTGCTCACGCACCGCATCGCCCACCTGCTGGCCACGGGCCGCGCGCGGGCCGGGGAGATCCTCGCGATCACGTTCACCAACAAGGCCGCGGCCGAGATGCGGGAGCGCGTCGAGCACCTCGTGGGCCCGGCGGGCGGGCGGATGTGGGTCTCCACGTTCCACTCCGCCTGCGTCCGGATCCTGCGCAAGGAGGCCAAGACCCTCGGCCTGCGCTCCAGCTTCTCGATCTACGACGCGGCGGACAGCCAGCGCCTCATCACCCTGGTGACGCGCGAGCTGGACCTCGACGCGAAGAAGCACCCCGCGCGCTCGCTGGCGCACAAGATCAGCGACCTCAAGAACGAGCTGATCGACCCCGAGGCGTACGCGCAGTCGTCTGGCGCCGACGCCACCGAGGAGGGCTGGCGCGAGCGCGCCGCCCGCGCGGCGTCGTCCGGCTCGCTGCCCGCGCAGGCGCCGGAGTTCGACACCGTGCTCGCCGACGTCTACCGGCGCTACCAGCAGCGGCTCGCGCAGGCGAACGCGCTCGACTTCGACGACATCATCATGACCACCGTGAACCTGCTGCAGGCGTTCCCGAACGTCGCGGAGCACTACCGCCGCCGGTTCCGGCACATCCTCGTGGACGAGTACCAGGACACCAACCACGCGCAGTACGTGCTGGTGCGCGAGCTGGCCGGCGCCACGGCGGACGGACCGGGCGTCGACGGCCTCGACCCCGCCGAGCTCACCGTGGTCGGCGACGCGGACCAGTCGATCTACGCGTTCCGCGGCGCCACGATCCGCAACATCGTGGAGTTCGAGGAGGACTACCCGGACGCCACGACCATCCTGCTCGAGCAGAACTACCGCTCCACCCAGACGATCCTGACCGCCGCGAACGCGGTGATCGCGCGCAACCCGGACCGCAAGCCCAAGCGGCTGTGGACCGACGCTGGCGCGGGGGAGAAGATCGTCGGCTACGTGGCCGACGACGAGCACGGCGAGGCGCGGTTCGTCGCCGAGGAGATCGACCGGCTGGGCGACTCCGACGGCGTGCGGCCGGGCGACGTCGCGGTGTTCTACCGCACCAACGCCCAGTCGCGGGCGCTGGAGGAGGTGCTGATCCGCGTCGGGCTGCCGTACAAGGTGGTGGGCGGCACCCGGTTCTACGAGCGCCGCGAGATCAAGGACGCCGTCGCGTACCTGCGCGCACTGGCGAACCCCGACGACGACGTCAACCTGCGCCGCGTGCTCAACGTGCCCAAGCGCGGACTGGGGGACAAGGCGGAGTCGCTGGTGGCGTCGTTCGCGGACCGGGAGCGGATCTCGTTCGGCGCGGCGCTCGAGCGGGCTGACGAGATCGCCGGCATGACGTCCCGCACGTCCAAGCCGCTGCTGGCGTTCCGCGACATGATGCGCGAGCTGCGCGCGCTCGTCGACGGCGGCGAGCCGCCCGCGACGATCCTCGGCGCCGTCCTCGACCGCACGGGCTACCTCGCCGAGCTGCGCGCGTCCGACGACCCGCAGGACGCCTCCCGCGTCGAGAACCTCGCCGAGCTGCACGCCGTCGCGGCGGAGTTCAGCGAGCTCGACCCCGAGGGCGACCTGGCCGACTTCCTCGAGCGGGTCTCGCTCGTGGCCGACGCCGACCAGATCCCCGACGAGGACGTCGCCGACGGTGAGGCCGAGCAGGAGCCTAAGGAGGACCAGGGCGTCGTCACGCTCATGACGCTGCACACCGCCAAGGGCCTGGAGTTCCCCGTCGTCTTCCTCACCGGCATGGAGGACGGCACCTTCCCGCACATGCGCTCGCTGCACGACGACTCCGAGCTCGCGGAGGAGCGGCGGCTGGCGTACGTCGGGATCACGCGTGCGCGGCAGCGGCTGTACATCTCGCGGTCGGCGGTGCGGTCGGCGTGGGGGTCGCCCAACGAGTTCCCGCCCAGCCGGTTCCTCGAGGAGATCCCCGAGGAGCTGTGGGACTGGCGGCGGCGCGAGTCGTCGACCCAGTACCTGCGCCGCGGCGGGTCGGCGTGGGGCGGCGCGGCGCGGGACCGCCGGGGCGGCGCGCGAGGCTCGTCGGGCGACACCTGGTCGCCCCAGCGGCGCTCGCCGTCCGAGGGTGTCGGCGGGCGCATCGGCCGCCCGAAGGACTCCGGCGCGACGACGAGCACCGGAGCGACGTTCGGCTCGGCCACCCCGCGCAAGGACGCGGACGTCCCGTCCCTCGACGTCGGCGACAAGGTGACGCACGACGCGTACGGGCTCGGCACGGTCGTGTCGCTGGAGGGCAGCGGCCCCAACGCCGTCGCCCGCATCGACTTCGGCGCGGACGGCACCAAGCGGCTGCTGCTGCGCTACTCCCCGGTCACGAAGCTCTGACGGCCGCCGGGCGGGGCGCCGTCGTCGCTGGCAGGGTGACGGTGTGCTGCTGGACGCCCGGACGCTGCGCGGGCTCGCCGACGGGACGGTGACCCACACCTACCGCCGGTGGGCGGTGGTGCGCGTGCGCGCCGGGTCGACGATGCGCACCCGCATCGGCGTCGTCGAGGTGACGGCGGTGGATCCCGTGGTGCTCGGGAGCGTCGACGACGACGCCGCCCGCGGCGCGGGGTTCCGCTCGGCCGCCACGGCCCGCGCCTGGATCGAGCGGCGCGGCGAGGGGGACCTGTACCGCGTGGGCCTGCGGCTCGCGGGCCCGGACCCGCGGGTCGCGCTGCGCGAGGACGACGACCTCGACGGCGCCGCCGTGGAGCAGATCCGCGCGCGGCTCGCGCGCATGGACCGCGCCGCCCCCGAGCCGTGGACCCGCGCCTACCTGGAGCTCGTCGAGGCGCGGCCCGCCGTCGTCGCGCGGACGCTCGCCGAAGGGCTGAGCATGGAGCGCGACCCGTTCAAGATCCGGGTGCGTCGGCTCAAGGAGCTCGGCCTGACCGAGAGCCTGGACGTCGGGTACCGGCTGTCGCCCCGCGGCCGCGCCTACCTGGCGGCCACCGCGGACGACGGGCCGGGGGACGGGTCCCCGGCGCGCTGACCGACCGAGCCGGCCGACCGGCCTGGCCCACCGAGCCGGCCCACCGAGCGGTCCGAGGGTGCCGCGACGCCGGGCCGTCGGGCCGTGCGCTCAGGCCGCGCGCGGCTCCTGGGCGGCGGCGCGCAGCGCGGCGACGTCGCTCCCCGCGTCGTGCAGCGCGGACTGGAGGACCCGGCCGCCGGGGCAGTCGGCGCGCAGCACGCCGAGCATCAGGTGGCGCTCGCCGATGCTCTTGTCGCCGAGGCGGACCGCCTCGCGCAGCGCGAGCTCGAGGGACTTCTTCGCGTCGGGCGTGAACGGGTGGTGCGAGCGCTGCCGACGCGGCTTCCCGGCGCGTTCGAGGGCGCCACGTCCGAAGACCTCGTCCGTGCGCCTCCGGACCTCGTCGAGGTCGACGCCGACGGAGGCCAGCGCGGCACCGTCGAGGGAGTCGTCCGCCTCGACGGCGCGCCGGCAGCGGGCCTCGACGTCGGCCGGGTCCAGGCCGGTGGTCCGGAGCGCGGCGGCGGTGCCCTCGCGCCGCGCCAGCGCGACGACCAGGTGACGGGTGTCGATCGTGGCGGTGCGCAGGTCGACCGCCACCTCCTGCGCGTCGACGACGACGGCGCGCGCGTCCTTGGTGAACCTCTCGAACATCAGAGCCTCCTGCCGTGCTTCTTGTGGACCGCCTGCTTGGTCACGCCGAGCGCGTCCGCGACGTCCTGCCACGACCAGCCGAGCGTCCGGGCCCGCTCCACCTGGAGCGTCTCGAGGCGGTCGGCCAGGTCGCGCAGCGCGCGGACGGCCCGCAGGCCCTCTCCTGGGTCGTCGCCGGCGGCCGCGCCGACGAGCGTCTTCTCGGTCATGCCGTCAACTATGGTTGACGGCAGGACCGCATGTCAACCCTGGTTGACGCGTCTGTCAGGACGAGCGCGCGGTATGCCCGGCGGAGGTCCTGACAACTCGGGCGGCGACGTGTGGGATCGGTCACCTGCGGCAGGGGAATACCGGGCCGATGTTCCCGGCGTCGTGCGGGTCGGACTACCCTGTTCGGGGATGTCTTGATGTCGAGACATCCGTTCGTGCCGGCCTCTGCCGACCCAGGGGCACCACCGATGGAAGGACGCAGCAGGGTGGACCTGTTCGAATACCAGGCTCGCGACATCTTCGAGAAGCACGGCGTGCCCGTGCTCGGCGGCGTCGTCGCGACGACGCCCGAAGAGGCTCGCGCAGGTGCAGAGAAGCTCGGCGGCGGGACCGTCGTCGTCAAGGCCCAGGTGAAGGTCGGTGGCCGCGGCAAGGCCGGCGGCGTCAAGCTGGCCCACTCCCCGGCGGAGGCCGAGGAGAAGGCCACCGAGATCCTCGGGATGGACATCAAGGGCCACACGGTCCACCGCGTGATGGTCGCGCAGGGCGCCAAGATCGCCGAGGAGTTCTACTTCTCCGTGCTCCTGGACCGCGCGAACCGCAACTACCTCGCCATGTGCTCCGTCGAGGGCGGCATGGAGATCGAGCAGCTCGCCGTGGAGCGTCCCGACGCCCTCGCCCGCGTCGCCGTCGACCCGATCGTGGGCATCGACGAGGCCAAGGCGCGCGAGATCGTCGACGCCGCGAACTTCGCCGAGGAGCTCAAGGCCGCGGTCGCGGACGTCATCCAGAAGCTCTGGACCGTCTTCACGGCCGAGGACGCCACGCTCGTCGAGGTGAACCCGCTGGTCCGCACCGAGGACGGCGCGATCGTCGCCCTCGACGGCAAGGTCTCGCTCGACGACAACGCCTCCGAGGTGCGCCACCCCGACCACGAGGCGCTCGAGGACAAGGCCGCGGCGGACCCGCTGGAGGCCAAGGCCAAGGAGAACGGCCTCAACTACGTGAAGCTCGACGGCGAGGTCGGCATCATCGGCAACGGCGCGGGCCTCGTGATGAGCACCCTCGACGTCGTCGCGTACGCCGGTGAGGAGCACGGCGGCGTCAAGCCGGCCAACTTCCTCGACATCGGCGGCGGCGCCAACGCCACCGTCATGGCGAACGGCCTGGACGTCATCCTCAACGACCCGCAGGTCAAGAGCGTGTTCGTCAACGTCTTCGGCGGCATCACCGCCTGCGACGAGGTCGCCAAGGGCATCGTCGGCGCGCTGGAGATCCTCGGTGACGAGGCCAGCAAGCCGCTGGTCGTGCGTCTCGACGGCAACAACGTGGACCTCGGTCGCGCCATCCTGCGCGAGGCGAACCACCCGCTGGTCACCCTGGCCGAGACCATGGACGGCGGCGCGGCCAAGGCCGCCGAGCTCGCCCACCTCTGAGCGCCCCGCCGACGTCGAAAGCAGAGATAGCAGAACCATGTCGATCTACCTGAACAAGGACAGCAAGATCATCGTCCAGGGCATCACCGGCGGGATGGGTGCCAAGCACACCGCCCTGATGCTCGACTCCGGCGCGCAGATCGTGGGCGGCGTGAACGCCCGCAAGGCCGGCACCACCGTGAGCCACAAGGACCACGAGGGCAACGACGTCACGCTGCCCGTCTTCGGCACCGTCAAGGAGGCCATGGCGGAGACCGGCGCGAACGTGTCGGTCCTGTTCGTGCCCCCGGCGTTCACCAAGGACGCGGCCATCGAGGCCGTCGACGCCGAGATGCCGCTGATCGTCGTCATCACCGAGGGCGTCCCGGTGCAGGACTCGGCGGAGGTCTTCGCCTACCTCCAGGGCAAGAAGACCCGCATGATCGGGCCGAACTGCCCCGGCATCATCACGCCGGGCGAGTCGCTCGCCGGCATCACGCCGCACACCATCACCGGCAAGGGCCCGATCGGCCTCGTGTCGAAGTCGGGCACCCTGACCTACCAGATGATGTACGAGCTGAAGGACCTCGGGTTCTCCACCGCCATCGGCATCGGCGGCGACCCGGTCATCGGCACCACGCACATCGACGCGCTCGAGGCCTTCGAGAACGACCCGGAGACCAAGGCGATCGTCATGATCGGCGAGATCGGCGGCGACGCCGAGGAGCGCGCGGCGGCGTACATCGCCGAGCACGTGACGAAGCCGGTCGTGGGCTACGTCGCGGGCTTCACCGCCCCCGAGGGCAAGACGATGGGCCACGCCGGCGCCATCGTCTCCGGCTCCGCGGGCACCGCGCAGGCCAAGAAGGAGGCCCTCGAAGCCGTCGGCGTGAAGGTCGGCAAGACGCCGTCCGAGACCGCCGAGCTGATGCGCGAGATCCTCAAGGCGCTCTGACGCGGTCGTCCTGACGCGACGTGCGACGGCGTCCGCCCCTGCCCGGGGCGGGCGCCGTCGTCGTGTCTGCGCCGTGCGGGCGCCGCTCCGGGTGACGATGGGCCGGTGAGCGCACCACCCGGCACCCGATCTCCCCGCACCGTCGACGGCGGCGCCCCCGCCCGGTCCGTCGGCCGCGGGGGCGAGCGGTTCGCGGCCGCGACGTCGGGCGCGTGGGCCACCGCGCAGGGGATCGTGCTGTCCGGGGCGGTCGTCGTGCTCCTCGCCGTCGTCGGGGTGCTCGGCGGGTCGCCGGACTCCGCCTGGACGGGCGCCGTCGGCGTGGCCACGGGGCTGTGGCTGCTGGGCCACGGCGTGCCGATCGACGCGGGCTCCGGCGTGATCACCCTCGTGCCGCTCGGGATCGGCGCGCTCGCCGTCTTCACCACCTACGTGTCCGTCAAGCGGTCCGCGCTGCCCACCCTGGCGGCCTGGCTCGCGGCGACCGCCACCTATGCCGCCGTGACCGCCGCCCTCGCCGCCGCGACCGCCGGTGTGGCCGGTGGCGACGGGTTGGCGGCCGCGGGACCCCGCCTGGCGCTGGCGGCGCTCGGCGGCGCCGTCGTGGGCGGCGCCGGGGCGGCGCTCGGCATCCTCGTCCCGCCGGACCGGCCCGAGGTGGTCGTCCCCGGGGGACTGCTCGACCGGGTGGTGCCCGACGTCGCGCGGCTCGGCCTGCAGGCCGGCACGCTGGCCCTCGCCGCGCTGGCGGGGCTGGGGGCCGCGCTCACGCTCGTGTGGGTCGTGGCCGGGCGGGCGACGTCGGAGGACGTCGTGACCGGGCTGGACCCGGGCTGGATCGGGGGAGTGGTGTTCGCCGTCGCGCAGCTCGCGCTGCTGCCGAACCTCGTGCTCTGGGCCACCTCGTGGCTGGCCGGCACCGGCTTCGCCGTGGGACAGGGCACCCTGTACGCCCCGGGCGGCACCGAGACGGGCCCCCTGCCCGCCGTGCCCCTGCTGGGCGCGCTGCCCGGGCCCGACTGGTCGGGCTCGACCGCGGCGGTCGCGGGGCCGCTGGCCGTCGTGGCCTGCGGTGCGCTCGCCGGCTGGTTCTCCTGGCGGCGGCTCGACCCCGACCGGGTGCGCTGGACCGACCTGGCCCAGGTGCTGGCGGGGACGATGCTCCTCGCGGGCGCCGTCATGGGCCTGCTGCAGCACTGGGCCGGGGGAGCGGTCGGTGCCGGCCGCCTGGCGCAGGTGGGGGCGGACCCGCTGCTCACCGGCGCGGTCGTGGCCGTCGAGGTCGGGGTCGGGGCGGCCGTGGTGCTGCTCGGCATGCACCTGCGGGTCGGGCCCGGGTCGCGCGGGCAGTAGGCCACCGCCGACCGGCGGCGGCGCGCAGGTAGGGTGACGTCGTGCAGACCCCGTCCGGCCACCCCGTCGCGTCCACGTCCACCCAGGGCACGGCCCAGGCCCGGCTGGTCGTCCTGGCCTCCGGCGGCGGCTCCAACCTCGCGGCGCTGCTCGCCGCCCACGACGACCCCGCCTACGGCGCCCGCGTCGTCGGCGTCGTCTCGGACAAGCCCGGCGCCGGGGCGCTCGACCTGGCACGCGACGCCGGGGTGGCGTCCGTCGCCGTCGCCCCGCAGGACTTCGACGACCGCCCCGCATGGAACGACGGCGTGGCGGAGGCCGTCGCCGTGTTCCGGCCGGACTACGTGGTGCTCGCCGGGTTCATGCGCATCCTCGCGCCCTCGTTCGTCGAGCGGTTCGCCGGCCGGATCGTCAACACGCACCCCGCGCTGCTGCCGTCGTTCCCCGGCGCGCACGGCGTGCGCGACGCCCTCGCCTACGGCGTCAAGGTCACCGGCTGCACCGTGCACGTCGTGGACGCCGGCGTCGACACCGGCCCCATCCTCGCCCAGGCGACCGTGCCCGTCCTCGACGGCGACGACGAGGCCTCGCTGCACGAGCGGATCAAGGTCGCCGAGCGTGCACTGCTCGTGGAGACCGTGGGTCGCGTCGCGCGCGAGGGGCTGCGGGTCGAGGGCCGCCGCGCGACGATCGGCTGACGTCGCGGCTCAGGAGGCGGCGGGGTCCGGAGACGAGGAGCCCGGAGGCGCGGAGTCCCCGCGGGGATCGTCCCGCGGCGCGACGGCGGTCAGCACCTGGTACACCTCGCGTGTGGTGTCGCCGGCGGCCCGCGTCGCCTCCACGCTGCACTCGGACCAGCGGCTCAGGAGTGCCGAGAGCTCGTGCACCAGCTCGTTCGCCTCCTCGCGGGTGAGCAGCAACGTGGTGAGCATGAACGTGCGTCCTGCGTCGCGCGTCGACTCGTGGTCGCCGTGGGCGAACACCTCGGAGAGCCAGTCGAGGGTGGGGCGCAGGATGAGGTCGGCGGCGCCGCCGGCCGTGGGCTTCACGTTGTAGCTGGTCGCGACGTTCGTCCAGACGCGGTCGCGCTTGTCGCGAGCGTGCTCGGGTGCCTCGGCGATCATCCCCGCCTTGGCCAGCACCCGGAGGTGGAAGCTCACGGAGTTCGCCGGGTGCCCGATCGCCTCGGCCAGGTCAGCCGCACGCGCGTGGCCCACCACGGCGAGCTGCATGAGGATCCGTTGCCGCACCGGGTTGGCGATGGCGCGAAGGGACTCCGGGTCGCTGATCTCCATCTCCTCCAGCACGTCCCGAGCCTAGCAAGATCCCGCAACGAGTAATGCGCAACGATCAACGCGCAATAACCATTGCGCAACAAGTCTTGCGGGTCTACCGTCGTCCCCATGACCCGGACCACGGCGGCCGCTGCGCCGTCCACCGCGAGCGAAGCCGTCACCGCCGACGAGACCGCACGGCTCTCGCCCCTGCGCCGCAACCGGCCGTACATGCTGCTGATGACGGGTCTCACGACCCAGTCCCTGGGCGGCAGCATCACCAAGTTCGCGGTGCCGCTGCTGGCGCTCCAGCTCACGGGCTCGCCCACGGCGGCGGGGGTGGTGGCGGCGATCGGGCAGACCGGCGCGCTGCTCGCCGCCCTGCCCGCGGGTGTCGTCGCCGACCGCACGGACCGGCGCCGCCTGGTCGTGGTCGCCGCGAGCGTCGCGGCCCTCCTGTGGGTGACGGTCGTCGTCGCGGGCGTCCTCGGTGGGCTCACGGCATGGCACCTCGCCGTGGTCCTCTTCGGGGCGGCGGTCGCCACCGCGTTCCTCGACCCGGCCATCAGCGGTGCGTTCCGGGCCGTCGTCCCCCAGCCGCAGCTGCCGACCGCCTACGCCGTCGCGCAGGGACGCGACGCCGTCGCCGGGATGGTGGGCGGACCGCTGGGCGGGGTGCTGTACGGCATCGGCCACGTCGTCCCGATGCTCGGGGCGGTCGTGGGCGAGGCGGCCACGGCGCTCTGCGCGGCCCTCGTCAAGGAGCCGTTGAACGGTGATGTCGCGGACCAGCGCGCCGTCCGCCCCGTCGTCGCGCTGCGCCAAGGGCTCCGCTTCGTGGCGTCGCTGCCGCTGTTCCGGGCGTGCCTCGGGATGTTCGTCGTGGTCAACGTGGCGCTGAGCGGGATGCTCATCGGCATCCACCTCGAGCTCGCCGGGAGCGGTACCTCGCCCGTGCTCATCGGCGTCCTCGACACGGTCGCGGCGGGATCGATGCTGCTGGGAGCCGTGATCGCGCCCCCGCTCGTGGCGAGGGTGCGGCTCGGCGCCCTGACGGTGCTGGCGCTCGGGTTGCTCGTCGTGGCCTTCGCCGCGATGGCGGTCGTGCAGGAGTATCTCGCCTACGTCGTCCTGGTCGGTGTCGGGGTGCTGCTGGTGCCGGCCGTCAATGCGGCGATGGCGGGCTACGTCGCCGCGATCACGCCGGGGGAGATGCAGGGCCGGCTGTCGTCGGTGCTGGGCCTCAGCGGGGTGGCCGCGATGCCGCTGGCGCCGCTGGTCGGCGGCGTGCTGCTCGGCGCGGGCGGGATCGGTGCCGTGCTGTGGGTGCTGGTCGCACTGCTCGCGGTGACCACCGTCGCGCTCGGGCTGGTGCGCTCGCTGTGGCGGGTCGGCACCCCGGACACGTGGGCCGACGACGCCCTCCCGATGCCCGCCGAGTGATGCGCGACCTGTCAGGACCAGGGGGCTGTATACCCGCCCCTGGTCCTGACAGGTGGGAGGTCAGACGGCGGACCAGCCGCCGTCGGAGGCGAGGATCGCGCCGTTGAGGTTCACGGCGTCGGTGGACAGCAGGAACGTGATCGACGCGGCGAGGTGCTCCGCCGTCGCGACGCCGGGGATGTTGCCCATGAACCGGCCGAGGCGCGCGCCGCCGAACTCGGCCTGCGTGGGCACCTGGATGCCGGTCGCGACCCCGCCCGGGGCGACGGCGTTCACCTGCACGCCGGTGCCGGCGTACATGACCGCGGACGACCTGGTCAGCCCCACGACGGCGTGCTTGGACGCCGTGTACGCGGCGCCGGCGGCGGAGCCGCGCAGGCCCGCCTCGGAGGCCACGTTGACGATGCGGCCGCCGCCGGCGGCCAGCATCCCCGGGACGACGGCGCGCATGAGGCGCATCGTGCCGTCGACGTTCACGCGCATCACGCGCTCCCAGGTGGCGTCCGTGAGCTCGTGCACGGCGCCCATGTCGTCCATGATGCCGGCGACGTTGGCGAGCGCGTCGACCCGGTCGCCGGCCGCGCGCACGATCTCCTCGACGGAGTCGGGCGAGGTGATGTCGCCCGCGACGGCGACGACCTCGGCCCCGGGGGCGACGCCGGCGAGGGTCGCGGCGAGCTCGTCGAGCTTCTCCTTCGCGAGGTCGACGGCCACGACGCGGCCACCCTCGCGGGCCACGCGGGACGCCACGGCGCGGCCGATGCCGGAGGCTGCGCCGGTGACGACGACGGTCTGGCCGGCGAAGCGGCCGGGCGTGACCTGCTCGGTCCAGGGGGCGGGGGAGCGGCCCTCGGCGGCGTCGTCGGACGCGTCGTCCGGCGCCTGCTCGCGGTACGCGGCGACGAGGCCGTCGATCATCTCGGCGGGGAACTGCCCGTTCGACAGCGTGACGAGCTGCTCGAGCGGCAGGTTGCGCGCCGGGGCGAGCGCGTCGGCGGAGGCCCCGGCCTGCTCGAGGACGGTGCCGAGGATGCGGCCTCCGACGGGGTGGTCGAGCCACTCTCCGACGGTCGAGGATGCGGACAGGGCCATGATGCTCTCCTTGCTGGGCGGTCCCTCGCGGGCTGCTGCGTCGTCGTCGTACGACCTATCCGGACAACACTGTCCGGTTGCTAGTGTAGGCCCGTGCCGACCGCTCGGAGCAACTCTCACCCGCCCAGGAGCAACCCCGGGCCCGCTGCTGCGGCCCGCAACCGCGCGGCGCTCCTCGAGGCGGCGCACGCCGTCTTCGCCGAGTCCGGCACCGCCGCCCCGCTGAGCTCGATCGCCCGCCGTGCCGGCGTGGGTCAGGGCAGCCTCTACCGCCACTTCCCGGACCGCGTCTCCCTGGTGGCCGCCGTCGTCGAGGAGAACGTGGACGCGCTCGAGGCGGCCGCGGCGGCCGGTGCCGGGCTGCCCGAGCTCCTCGGGCTCGTGACCCGGCACGCCATCGAGTCGGTCGGCGTCGTCGACCTCCTGGCCGAGGACCGGCCCGCGCGCATGCTCGAGCTGCGCGACCGCGTGCTCGCTGTGCTCGCGGCACGGCACGGACCGGCGACGGAGGCCGGCCAGGTGCCGCCCGGCACGACCGTCGACGACCTCATGCTCGGCGTCGAGCTCGTGGCCGGCGCGCTCACCCGCCGTCCCGCGGCCGACCGCGCACCGATGGCCGCGCGGGCCTGGAGGCTGCTCGGTATCCAGGTCGTGCTCCCGTGACGACCCGTGGCAACCCGTGACGCTGCCCGGCGGCGTTCGGTAGACTCGCCGCGGCCGTGACTGGCGAGGGTGGGTCACCACCGGGGAGCGGCCGACACGTCCCGTCATGCGCGCCGCCCGCCTGGGTGCGAGGGTCTTTCCGCGAGAACCCGCCCGAGGAGAAGACACTCATGTCCGGTGCACCCACCGCCCCCGACGTCCAGCTCGCCGACGACGCGCAGCGCCCCGTGCGCCGCGCTCTGCTCAGCGTCTACGACAAGACCGGCCTGACCGAGCTCGCCACCGCCCTGCACGCCGCGGGCGTGGAGCTCGTCTCCACCGGCTCCACCGCCACGAGGATCGCCGACGCCGGCGTCCCCGTCACCCGCGTCGAGGAGCTCACCGGCTTCCCCGAGTGCCTCGAGGGCCGCGTCAAGACGCTGCACCCGCGCGTGCACGCCGGGATCCTCGCCGACACCCGCAAGGCCGACCACCTCGCCCAGCTCGCCGACCTCGGCATCGAGACGTTCGAGCTGGTCGTCGTGAACCTGTACCCGTTCGCGGCCACGGTCGCGTCCGGCGCCGGCCCGGACGAGGTCGTCGAGCAGATCGACATCGGCGGGCCGTCCATGGTCCGCGCCGCGGCGAAGAACCACCCGAGCGTCGCCGTCGTCGTCGACCCGGCGCGCTACGACGACGTCGTGGCCGCGGTCCAGGGCGGCGGCTTCACCTTCGCGCAGCGCAAGCGCCTCGCCGCCGCCGCGTTCGCGCACACCGCCCAGTACGACGTCGCCGTGGCGTCCTGGTTCGCCAGCGTCTACGCGCCCGACGAGACCGCGGTCGAGTCGCACATGCCCGACGTCGTGGGCGCGGCGTACGAGCGCGCCGAGGTGCTGCGCTACGGGGAGAACCCGCACCAGAAGGCCGCCCTCTACACGCGGACCGACGGCGCCACCGGCCTCGCCCAGGCGACCCAGCTGCACGGCAAGGCGATGAGCTACAACAACTACGTGGACGCCGACGCCGCCTGGCGGGCCGCGCACGACCACGAGGGGCCCGCCGTGGCCGTCATCAAGCACGCCAACCCCTGCGGCATCGCCGTGGGCGAGGACATCGCGCAGGCGCACGCCCGCGCGCACGCCACCGACCCGGTCTCGGCGTACGGCGGCGTCATCGCGGCCAACCGGGTGATCACGAAGGCGGCGGCCGAGCAGATCGCCCCCGTGTTCACCGAGGTCGTCGTGGCCCCCGGCTTCGAGCCCGAGGCGCTCGAGATCCTGCAGGCGAAGAAGAACGTGCGCCTGCTCGTCGTGGGCACCCCGCCGCAGGCCGCCGCCGAGAACCGCCCGATCTCGGGCGGCATGCTCGTCCAGGAGGTCGACCGGTTCCAGGCCGAGGGCGACGACCCCGCGTCGTGGACCCTCGCCGCGGGCGAGGCCGCCGACGAGGCGACGCTCGCCGACCTCGCGTTCGCGTGGAAGGCCGTGCGCGCCGCCAAGTCCAACGCGATCCTGCTCGCCGCCGACGGCGCCGCCGTCGGCATCGGCATGGGTCAGGTCAACCGCGTCGACTCGTGCCGCCTGTCCGTGGAGCGCGCGAACACCCTCGCCGAGGGCGAGTGCGGCCCGGTCGAGCGGGCGCGCGGCGCCGTCGCGGCCTCGGACGCCTTCTTCCCGTTCGCCGACGGCCTCCAGGTGCTGCTCGACGCCGGGGTCCGCGCCGTCGTGCAGCCCGGCGGGTCCATCCGCGACGCCGAGGTGATCGAGGCCGCCCAGGCCGCCGGCGTCACGATGTACCTCACCGGGACGCGCCACTTCGCGCACTGACCCGAGACGCACGCACCGGGCGTGCCGGCCTGCTCCTCACGGCGTGAGCGAGGATCAGGGCCGGCACGCCCGAGGCGTCAGGCGGGGTCGGCGACGGCGGCCTTGAGCCGGACGCCGGGGTCGGTCGCGCGGGCGAGGTCCAGCCGCAGCGGCTCGCCGCGGCTCATGAGGCGCCGGACGCCGCCGACGTCGCGCGGCGAGTCGACCAGGAGCACGGCCCGGACGGTGCGGACGCCGTCCACGACGCCGACGGGCGCCGGGCCCTCCGCCGGGTCCAGGTAGAGCGCCGCCCACGGGCCGACGCCCGGGGTACCGCGCAGCAGCACGGGGGAGTCGTCCGCGGGCAGCCCGAGCAGCGCGAGGTCGTGGCCGAGCTGCTGCGAGAAGACGTACGGCGCGTGCCCCGCGCCGGCCTGCTCGACGCCGAGCATCGCGCGCACGGTCGGGTCGGGGTCGTGCAGCGCGGCCGACCAGTGCCCGCCCGGCACGGTGCCGAACACGGGGTGCGCGCGCGACGCGACGTCGCCGACCGCCCAGACCCGCGGGTGCCCGGGGACGCGGCCGTCGCCGTCCACGAGCAGCGCCCCGCGGGCGTCCAGCGGCAGCGTGCCGACCAGCCAGCCCGACGCCGGCCGCGCCCCCACCGCGGTGAGCACCAGGTCGGCGGGCACGTGCTCGCCCCCGGCCAGGAGCACACCGCCGGCCTCGACGGCCGTGACGGCGGCACCCGTGCGCAGGCGCACGCCGGCGTCCGCGTACCAGCCCGCGAGCAGCCCGCCGACGGCCGGGCCGAGCTGGCGCGACAGCGGCGAGCCGGCCGCCTCGAGCACCGTCACGTCGGCCCCCGCGCCCGCCGCGACGCCCGCGACCTCGGCGCCGATCCAGCCCGCGCCGACGATCACCAGCCGGAGCCCCGGGGTGCTGCGCAGCGCCGCCCGCAGGCGGTCCGCGTCCGCGGCGGTGTGCAGCAGGGACGTCGCGCCGAACCCCGGCGGGACGAGCGGCACGGAACCCACCGCGAGCACGACCGCGTCGGCCGCCACCTCCCCGCGCGACGTCGTCACGACCACGCCGTCCGTGCCGTTCATGCCGTTCACGCCGTCCGCCAGCGCGAGCGCGGGCTCGCCCAGCCGCACGTCGTCGCCCAGCGCCTCGACGTCGACGCCGAGGTCCGTGCTCAGCCACACGGGCTCGGGCCGCGTCAGCAGCTCCTTGGACAGCGGCGGCCGGTCGTACGGGGGCACGCCCTCCGCGCCGAGCAGCGTGATGCGGCCGTCGAAGCCGTGCGCGCGCAGCGCCGCGACGGTCTGCGCCCCGGCGAGGCCGGCGCCCACGACCACGACGGAGCGGGGGACCGGGAGGGTGCCGGCGGGGGCGGCGGCGAGGTGGTCGGCGTCGGTGGTCGGCTCAGGCACTGCCTCACCGTAACCCTCCCCGGACGCGCGCCGGCGAGCCGCGGTGCCGAGACGTGGGCGCCGATGCGTGGGCGTGGAGACAGGGGCGCGGAGACATGGGCGCCGGGACATGGAAGGCCGACGCTCGCCCCGGTCGCGCGACGGTAGGCTCGGCTGCCGTGGATCCCCGTGCGCTGCCCGACCCTGGACGCGAGCCCGGAGGGCGCGAGCCCGCGCCCACGTGGCACTCCGTCGAGGCGGCGGACGACGAGCCGTCGCGCACCCTGCCCGGCCCGGAACGTGCCATCGTCACCGTGCTCGCCGGGATCGTGCTGGCCGTCGTGCTCGGGGTGCTGGTCGGGGCTCGCGTCGGCACGGGCACCATCGCCCTGACGCTCGCCGTCGCGGGCACCTGGCGGGCCACGTCGGCCACCGGCCCCGTCGGCCTCGTGGTGCGCAGCCGCGGCTTCGACGTCTTCCTGTGCTGGGGCGGCGCCGTCGTCATCGGCGCGCTGGCGCTGACCGCCCCCGGCCTGGGCTGAGGACGCCGGTCAGCCCGCCGCTCCCACGAAGCTCGTGGTCAGCGGCTCGTCGGAGGTGACCGCGCACGTCACGACCCTGCTGCCAGCCGACAGCTCGGTGAAGCGAGGGGCCACGGTCCAGATCTCCAGGGGCGGCCCGCTGTACTCGCCGCCGACGAACTCCGTCCAGGCGCTCGCGCACATCTCCCGGGCGACCGACCAGATCGTCGCGTCGTCCACGGCGTCCGCGAGGGTGAGGCGGTCGTCGGCGAACACCTGGCCGGTGTGCGGTTCGTCGCAGAACCCGACGACGGGGACGTACAGGTCTCCCCGCTCCACGAGGGGCTCGGCGTCGAAGCACGACGGCGACGGGACGAGGCCCAGGTACGTCGCACTGCCCTCGGCGGACGGACCGTCGGGCTCGGGCGTCGGGGACGCCGCGGGCACGCCGTCCGCCGGCTGTGCCGCACACATCACGTGCGGCGACGTCTCCCACCCGTCCTCCTCCGTGAACCACGACCACCAGGGCACGTCCTGCGGCCGTCGGCCGAGGTCACGAAGGGCGGCGTCGCAGGTCGCGGTCGCGACGCGTTCCCCGGCGGCGCTCCCCGGCCAGGGCGTGCCCGGCGGGGCGTCGCCGGCGTAGTACACGGCGAAGGCCGAGGATCGGGCACAGGGGACGAGGTGCACCAGCGTGACGAACTCGCCGGCATCGAAACAGTCCCCGGGTGCCAGCAGGGTCCACGGCTTCGCCCGGGCGAAGCTGACGTCGTCCCCCAGATCCTCCCCGTGGCCGTCGCGAGACTGGTCCTCCTCGGGGACGGGGGAGGCCGGCGGGGCCGGGAGCATGGGGCGCGCCGGCACTTCGCGCGCCGGCGCGGCGTCGGCGAACGCGGCGAGCAGCACAGGGGCGGCGCGGTCGGCCAGGTTCACGGCCCCGACGAGCACTGCCGCACTGACGACATGGACGACGACGCCGGTGGCGACGGCGGCGATACCGAGCGCCCGCACGTGCCGGAGGTGCGCCACGGCCGCGGCGTCGTCCCCGGCGCCCCGGGCGTGCGACGCGCGGATCGACGCGGGCACGGCAGCGAACGCGAACGGCCAGCAGAAGATCATCGACACGATCGCCCAGGCGGTGCCCGTCCGGGCGGCGGGTGCCGGCTTCGGCTCAGCCACGGGCGCTCCCGGCCGGGACGCTGTGCGGCCAGCCCAGGTCGACCAGGGCGGTGAGGAGCAGAGCCAGCAGAGCGGCGGTGAGCAGCACGCTCAGCACGACGGCGACGACGACCGCCGCGATCCCGTACCTCCGTGCGGCGCGGGCGTGCCCGGCCGCGGCGGCGAGGTCGCCGGCGCCGTGCGCGCGGGCCGACCGCTGGGCACCGAGCAGCGCGGCGATGCCGAGCGGCCAGCAGAGGACCGCCGCGGCGACGGCCCACCCGGTGGCGTGGCGTGTCGCCCCCGGGGGAGCGGCGGTCGGCGCGGGGGGTGCGTACGGGGTCAACGCAGACTCCGATCGGGGGCGGACACCAGGAGAGTGGTGGCCGCCCCAACGGCGGCGCGCCCTTTGTACCAGAGGTCCGACTTCGTGCTCCGCGCGCAGAGGGTGAAATCCCCTGCGGACGCGACGAGGGCCGGCACCCCACCGGGTGCCGGCCCTCGCGCGTGATCCGGGTCGTCAGGCGCGCGGCGCGTCGCCCTTCGGCTCGTCGGCCGTGCCGGGAGCGGCGTCGTCGTCAGGGTTCTGCCCGTCCCACTCGCCCTCGTTCTCGTCGACCTCCGACCGCGCGGGAAGGGCGCCGTCGTCGACGACGTCGTGGCTGCGGGGCTCCTCGCCGAGGTCGTCGCCGGCCGCGGAGCCGACCTCGACCTGGACGACGGCGGGCACCGGCGCGAACGCCCGGTAGAAGAGGGCGGCGAGCGCTCCACCCAGCAGCGGCGCGACGACGAACACCCACAGCTGGCCCCACGTCCAGCCGCCGCCGAACACCGCGGAGGCGAACGACCGGGCCGGGTTGAGCGAACCGTTGGTGATCGGCCAGGCGACGATGAGCATCGCGCCGAGCGCCAGGCCGATGACGACCGGGGCGAAGGTGACCGTGGAGCGCTTGCTCGTCACCCCGAGGATGATGCCGACGAACACCGCGGTGACGATGACCTCGACGAGGATCGCGGCCCACATCGTGAACTCGACGGGGGAGCCGCCCTGCTGCGCCGCGGCCGCGGTGAGCTGCGCGGCGGGGGAGTGCGAGCCGAAGCCGTTCGCGGTGCCCTGGAACAGCGCCGCCTTGCTCTCGACGCGCGCGAACGGCAGCACCGTCTCGGGGATGATCGAGAACATCACGGCCGCGGCGGCGGTGCCGCCCACGAGCTGGGCGACCCAGTACGGCACGAGGTCGCGCCACTCCGCGCGCCCGGCGAGGGTCAGGCCGAAGGTCACGGCCGGGTTGAAGTGGCCGCCGGAGATGCCGCCGACGGCGGCGATGGCGCCCATGACGAGGATGCCGCCCGCCAGCGCGACCGTGATGATCTGGCCGTTGTTGAACAGGTTGAACGTGGCGGTGCCGACGATGCCGAGCACCAGCACGAACGTGCCGAACGCCTCGGCGGCGAGCCGGGCGAACAGGCCGTGCTGCGGGGTGCCGGCCGCGGTGTCGACGTCGGCCGGAGCCGTACCGCCCTCGGCGGCGATGTGCTGGGACATGAGGGTCCTTCTCTGCTCGGGAGACGGGCGTCTCGGTGTGCCCCCCGCGATGAGGGGAGGGCCGGTCGTGCGTGACCGGCCTCACGGCCGGCTGCGCGGGCATGCTTCCACCGTGGTCTGAACGGTTGCTGAGCGCGGGCCGACGGTGGCGCTCCCGGCACGTTACCGCGCGTCGTCCCAGGTCGCGCTCCGCCACGGCGGTCGGCGCGCCGTTCCCGCGCCGTTCTCGAGTCGTTCTCGCCCCGTTCCCGAGCGGTGGCGCAGCCGCGGCGACGGTGCGCCCGGAGTGGCGGTCGACCCGCGCGCCGGGCTGCGCCAGAGTAGGGGCATGACCACACCAGTGAACGTCACAGTCACCGGGGCGGCGGGCCAGATCGGGTACGCGCTGCTCTTCCGGATCGCGTCAGGCGCGATGCTCGGCCCCGACACCCCCGTGCGGCTGCGGCTGCTGGAGATCCCGCAGGCGATGAAGGCCGCCGAGGGCACGGCGATGGAGCTCGACGACTGCGCCTTCCCGCTGCTCGACGGCATCGACATCCACGACGACCCGACGGCGGGCTTCGCGGGCACCAACATCGCGCTGCTGGTGGGGGCCCGCCCCCGTGGTCCGGGCATGGAGCGGGCGGACCTCCTCGAGGCGAACGGCGGCATCTTCGGGCCGCAGGGCCGGGCGATCAACGCGGGCGCGGCGGACGACGTGCGCGTGCTGGTCGTGGGCAACCCCGCCAACACGAACGCGCTGATCGCGGCGTCGAACGCGCCGGACGTGCCGAAGGACCGGTTCACCGCGATGACGCGCCTCGACCACAACCGGGCCCTGTCCCAGCTGGCGAAGCGGGCGGACGTGCCGGTCTCCCAGGTGCGCCGCATGACGATCTGGGGCAACCACTCCGCCAGCCAGTACCCGGACGTGTTCCGGGCCGACGTCGCCGGCACGCCGGGTGCGCGGTTCGCGGACGAGGACCGGCTCTGGCTCACCGACGACTTCATCCCGACGGTCGCCAAGCGCGGCGCGGCGATCATCGACGCGCGCGGCGCGTCGTCGGCGGCGTCCGCGGCGAACGCGGCGATCGACCACGTGCACGACTGGGTGCTCGGCACGCCGGCGGGCGACTGGACCAGCGCGGGCCTGTGGTCGACCGGGCAGTACGGCGTGCCCGAGGGGCTCGTCTCGTCGTTCCCGGTGACCTCGTCCGGCGGGGCGTGGGAGGTCGTCGAGGGGCTCGACATCGACGACCTCTCCCGCGAGCGCATCGCCGCGAGCGTGCAGGAGCTCTCCGAGGAACGGGACGCCGTGCGCGCGCTCGGCCTGATCTGACGAAAATTCTGCGGCGGAGCGTCGGGGGCGCCGCATAGGCTTCTCGGGCCATGATCGACGCCCCTGCCGCCCGCGCGGACCACACCACCCCCACCGCGACCTCGACGTCGACGGACCCGTCCCGCCGCCTCGACTGGCGGCGGCTGCGCGGGCCGGTCGCCGCCGTCGCGCTGGTCGCGCTCACCCTCGGGGCGGTGGGGGCCGCGCTCGGCACCGTCGTCGCGGGCCGGCTCGCGGAGGACCCGACGGCGGCGCTGCTCTCGCTGCTCGCGCTCTGCGTGGTCGGCGCCGCCCTGTTCGACACCGCCGGGCAGGTCGTGTGGGCGGGCGTCGTCGACCGCGCCGAGGGGAGGCTGCGCGGCGACCTGCTCACCGCGGCGCTGCACCAGCCGCTCGCGACGCTCACCGAGCAGGCGGTGGGCGAGGTGCTCGACCGGGTCGACGACGACACGCACGCCGTCGGCACGCTGGTGCGCCGCCAGCTGTGGGGCGCGGGCCGCACCGTGGTGGGCGTCGTGCCCATGTACGTGGTCGCGGGCGTGACCTGGTGGCCGGCCTGGGCGCTGTTCCCGGTGCTGGGCGCGCTCGCGGGCGTCCTCGTGCGCCCGATGCTGGGCGAGATCGCCCGCCGCAAGGTGATCGAGGAGGCCGCGTGGACCGACCACGCCGCCGCCTTCGAGGAGTCGGTGGCCGCCCGCGACGACCTGCGCACCAGCCTCGGCCAGCCGTTCGCGATCCGCCGCCTGGCGCAGCGGTCGGCGGACGTGCACCGCAAGTTCCGCGCCGTGGTGACGGTCGAGTCGAAGATGCTGCGCCGGGCGGGCCTGGTGCTCGCCTCGCTGCTCGCCGGCGTCGCCGTGGCGGGGGCCGCACTGGCCTCGGGCGGCACGATGGCGGTCCAGGACCTCGTGACGCTCTTCCTCGTCACGTCGATGTTCGTGGGCCAGGTGGACAACCTCATCCACCACCTGCCCGACATCCAGGAGGGGCTGGGCGCGATCACGCGCATCCGGCAGATGCTGTCCGTCGAGCCGGAGCCGACCGGCGGGCGCGACCTGCCCGAGGGCCCCGTCGGGATCGAGCTGCGCGACCTGCACTTCTCGTACGCGGAGGGCACGTTCGCCCTGCAGGGCGTGGACCTGCACGTGCCGGCGGGGCAGACGGTGGCGCTCGTCGGGCGCACCGGTTCCGGGAAGTCGACGCTCGCGTCGCTGCTGTCGCGCGCCGTCGAGCCGGAGCCCGGCACGGTGTTCCTCGGCGGGGTCGACGTGCGCGATCTGGACCTGCAGAAGCTGCGCGCCGCGGTGGGCGTCGTCACCCAGCGCACGGAGATCCTCGCGGGCACGCTCGCCGAGAACATCGCGCTGTTCGCCGACGTCCCCCGCGAGGACGTCGAGGCCGCGGTGCGCGAGCTGCGGCTGGACGCGTGGGTCTCCGGGCTGCCGGACGGGCTCGACACGCTGCTCGGCCCCGGCGGCACCTCGCTGTCCGCGGGGGAGGAGCAGCTCGTCGCGTTCGCCCGCCTGCTCGTGCGCGACGTCCAGGTCGTCGTGCTCGACGAGGCCACGGCCCGCATGGACCCGCTGACCGAGGCCCGTGTGGTCGCGGCGTCCGAGCGGCTGCTCGCCGGCCGCACGGGCGTGCTCGTCGCGCACCGCCTCACCACGATCGAGCGGGCGGACCTGCTGGCCGCGCTGGACCACGGTCGCGTCGTGCAGCAGGGGCCGCGGGCGCGGCTCGCGCGCGAGGACGGCCCGTACCGCGACCTGCTCCTGGCCAGCGACGCCGCCGACGCGCCCGTCGCCAGCGCGGGTGCCGCGGAGGAGGTCGCGGCCGCGCTCACCGGGCACGGGGCGACGTCGTCCCCCGCGCCCGGGGCCGTGCCGGAGGCCTCGCACGAGGTGGGCGGCCGGCGCCGCCGCGGTGCGGCGCCGGACCTCGCCGACCCGGGGGATGGCCCCAGCCTGGCGCGGGGCGTGCTGCACGCGCTGTTCGTGCGGCCCGCGTGGGGCGTCGTCGGCGCGGCGCTGTTCCTCGTCGCGAGCCTCGTCTCCGCGCAGGGGGCGCTCACCGGGTTCCTGTGGGGGCGGGCGGTCGAAGGCCTCGACGAGGGCTTCCCCACCGCGCTCATGGTCGCGTTCGCCCTGCTCCTCGTCGTCGCGCCGCTGGCGCTGGCCTGGGCGCTGTTCGTCTACCCCCGGTGGTGGGTGGAGGTGCTGCTGCGGGTGCGGATGGCGGTGATGGCTGGCCAGACGCGGCAGGAGCGGCTGCGGGCCACCCCGCCGGGCGAGGTCGTGGCCCGGTCGATGGACGCGGACCGGTTCGTGCGCTACGCGGACCGCTGGGTCGACTTCGTCAACGGCCTGGTCATCGCCGGCGTGACGGCGCTGCTCAGCGGGTCGTGGCTGGCCGGCGGCGTGCTGCTGGCCGTGATGGTGGTCTCGGCCGCCGCGTCGGCGATCGGCCGACCGATCGCGGGCCGCTCCGCCACCCGGTCGTCGGCCGCGCGGGCCCGGTTCGGCCGCGCCCTCGTCTCCGCGCTCGACTCGGCGCGCACGGTGAAGCTCGCCGCGCGCACGCCCGAGGTGCACGGCCACCTGCGGCAGGTCGACGCCGGCCGCGTGCGGGCCGCGATCTTCGAGCACCGGATCCAGGCCGCCCTCGACGGCGTGCCGATGATCATGGTGCAGCTCGGCGTCGTCGCGGCCTGGGCCGGCCTGCTCACCGGCACGTGGGGGCTCGCCACCGCGCTGCTCGTCGCGAACGCCGTGAACGGGTTCGGCTGGTTCGGCGTCGTCGCGGGTGCCGTCGTGACGGAGGCGCCCGGCACGCGGTCGTGGCAGCGTGCCACGGGCCGGTTCGCCGCGGGGACCGACCTCATGGACCTGCCCGCCGGGGTGGACCTGCTCACGGGCGACGCCCCGCGGCCCGCCGCGGGCCCGCGCGAGACCCTGGAGCGGCTGCGCCTCGAGGGCGTCACCGCCGTGCACGACGACGGCACGATCGGCGTGTCGGGCGTCGACCTGGAGGTGCGGCGCGGCGAGCTCGTGCTGCTGCTCGGCCAGGTCGGCTCCGGCAAGTCGAGCCTGCTGTCCGCCCTGAGCGGTCTCATGGAGCACTCCGGCACCATCCGCTGGAACGGGCGGGACGTCGCCGACCCGCAGGCGTTCCTGCGGCCCGGTCAGGTGGCGCACGTGGCCCAGGTGCCGCGCGTCCTGTCCGGGACGTTCAGCGAGAACGTGCGGCTGGACCACGAGCGCGACGTCGACGGCCCGGTCGCCGCCGCGCGGCTCGGCCGGGACGTGGACGAGGCCGGCGGCCCCGACGCGCTGGTCGGGCACCGCGGCGTGCGGCTGTCCGGCGGGCAGGTGCAGCGCCTGGCGCTCGCCCGCGCGCTGGCGACCGACGCCGAGCTGCTGCTCGCCGACGACGTCTCCAGCGCGCTGGACGCCACCACGGAGATCGAGCTGTGGGCGTCGCTGCGCGAGCGCGGCACGACCGTCGTCGGCGCGACGTCGAAGCGCGCGGCCCTGTCGCGCGCCGACCGCGTCGTCGTCCTCGCCGACGGTGAGATCGCCGAGATCGGCCCGTGGCACGAGCTCGCGCCGCGGTGGGGGCACCTGGCCGGCTGACCTCGGCACACGGGGCCGTGGCGGCAGCGGTGGCAGTGCCAGGCGGCCGTCAGGCGGCGTCGTCGGCGGCGCCCGGCACGGCGTCGCGCAGGATGCGCGCGGCGGCGACGTCCGCCCCCGCGAGCAGCGGGGAGGGTACGCCGGGAGCGGCGCCGATCGCCGAGCCGCGCTGCACCGCCTCGGCGGGGATGCCGAGCACGACCACGCGGTCGTCCGGGGTGCCCGCGGCGTCGACGAGGGCGAACCCGTCGCGCGTCACGTCGAGGCTGTCGGACGGCACGGTCGTGCCCTCCGCGGTGGGCAGCGGGTGCCGGCGGGCGCGGCCGGTGTCGAGCAGGGCGCGCAGCAGCGGGTCGTCGGTCGGGCCGACGGCGCCGCGGGACATCCGGGTCTCGACGAAGGCCCGGGCCCGCACCGGCCCCCGCACGCGGCTGCGCGCGACGAACGCGTCGCCGTCGAGGTCGACCCGCGTGCCCTCGCCCAGCAGCTCGACGACGCCGGCGCGCACCAGGGCGAGCAGCTGTGCGGTGCGCCGGGGCGGCGGCCCGGAGGCCAGCGCGAGGCCGAGGGGGGTCAGGAGGCCCTCTCCGGTGGTCTGCCACGACGCGCCGTCCACGACGCCGGCGCGCACCAGGCGCGCCACCTCGCCGCGCAGGGTCTCCATGGCCTGGTTCACCCGGGCGCGGGGCGAGCGGTCGGGGGAGGCGACCGACTCCTGCTCCTCGCGCACCCAGTGCTCCACCCAGGCCGGCCACGCGGCAGGGTCGACGAGCGGCGGCCGGTCGGCCCGCGCGGGGTCCAGCGCGTCGGCGCGGCGGCTCACGAGCCCGGCCCCCGCCGCCACGGGGTCGTCGGCCGCGGCGAGGCGTGCGACCAGGTCGGGGGCCGACAGCGGCCCGCGCAGCGTCCACGGACGGTGCTCGGCGAGCGCGGTGAGGTGGGCCACGACCAGCTCGGCGGACACGAGCGGCCAGACGTCGCGGGCGAGGTCCAGCACCGGGCGCCCGCCCGCGCGGGCACGCAGGGCGTCGAAGCGGTCCCGCGTGGCGAGGTGCGCCCGGTACGGGGTGGGCACCCCGTCGGGCAGGACGCCCTTGCCCCGGTAGGGCAGGCCGCGTCGGGACCCGGCGAGCAGCCGCGGCTCGGCGCCGGACGGCACGTAGACCAGGGCGTCGCCCGCGTGCGGGCCGTCGGCCCCGCCGTCGTCGCACGGCCGCCCGGCGGGGTCGTCGGCCGCGCGGGTGGCGGCGTGCACGAAGCGGCCACCGCGCCCCACGGTGAGGACGGCGAGCACGTCGTAGAAGTTGGCGCCGAGCCCCGCCACGAGCACGTCCTCGCCCGCCGGTACGGCGTCCCAGTCGCGCTCGGCGGGCATCCCGGGCTCCACGTAGACGAGCCGGCCGGCGGCGCCCGGCCCCGCGGCCTCGACGAACCGGCGCGTGCGGTCGGAGCGGCGTGCCTGCACCATGCCCTGGGCCAGGACCACGACGGGCGCCTCCAGGACAGCCGGGTCCTCCGGCTCGCTCGGCGTGGGGGCCAGCACGACCTGGCGCACGCCAGGTCGCGGGGTGCGCAGGTCGATCACCTCGCCGTGCACGGGCACCATCTCGAGCGCCCCGCGCCGCGCGGCCTCGGCGAGCTGGTCGGCGTAGTAGGCGCCCTGCAGGCGTCGCGAGGGGTACGAGACCGGCCCCAGACGCCGCGCCTCGTCGCGGGCCCACGCCGCGCGCGGACCGGTGGCGGCGCCGGCACCGGCACTCTCGGCGTCGCCGTCGCCCGCGTCGTCGCCGTGCGCCCACGCCACGAGGTCCGGGCCCGCGACGACCGGACCGGTCATGGGGGTCGAGTCGTCCGCGTGCACCGTGGTGCGGGCGGCCCAGGTGTTGTTCAGCAGCAGCGGAGACTGGTCGGTGCGCCAGGTCGCCCCGGCACCGACCTCCACCCGGTCCACGAGTGCCACGCGCAGCACCGGCAGCGCCGGGTCGGGCGCCGCACCCCAGGGAGCGCCGGGACGGCGGCGGGCGGCGAGCCGGGCCACGACGGCGACCGCGCGGGGCCCGCCGCCCACGACGACCGCGTCGAACCGGGCCACGGGAGCCGGGGCGGCGGCAGGCGCGGTCCCCGCGAGGACCACGGGCTGCCCGGTCACGCCGGTCCGGCCCCGGCGCCGACCTCCGCCTCGACCGCTGCACCGGCCTGCGCGTCGACCACGGCGTCGACCGCCGCGGCGAACTCCCTCGCGGCCGCTCCGAGGGCGTCCGGGGCCGCGGCCTCGCCGGGGAACCGGTCGGGCAGGCCGGCGAGGACGCCGGACAGCAGCTCGCGCCGCCGGGCGGCGCGCACCGTCGTCGGCAGGGTGCGCAGGTGGGCGTCGAGGCGGTCGGCGAGCGCGGGCGGGAAGACCCGCTCCCAGCGCTCCCGCTCCGGCCCGAGGCCGTGCCCGGCCGCCGTGGTCCCGGGCGCGTCCGGCCCCGCGCCCGTCCGCCGTCCGGCGCGTTCGGCGGCCGTGGCGGCCTCGTCGAGGGCCCCGGCGCGCAGCACCACGCCGTACGCCTCGCGGGCGTGCTCGACGGTGACCAGCCCGGCCCCGACGTCGGCGAGCACGGCCGCCGGGTCGCGCTCCAGGGGATCGCCGTAGCCGCCGGCGCCGGACGTGCGGAGCACGACGCGGTCGCCGGCGCGCAGCGGGTGCACGTCGACCACGGACAGGCGCTGCTGCCCGGGCCGTCCCTCGTTGACGACGAGCTCGGTCGGGGCGCCCGGCAGGCCGCCCGCGAAGCCCCAGGGCCGGAAGCGCAGTCGCTCGAGGCCGCGGGCCAGCAGGCCGCCGTCGGTGAGGGCCTCGAACTCGAGCTCGAGCCCGCTGCCGCCGCGCCAGCGCCCCGCGCCGCCGGAGTCCGGCCGCAGCGCGTACCGCAGCACCCGCACCGACACGTTCGCCTCGACGGTCTCGACGGGGTTGTTCGACAGGTTGGAGATGCCGGAGTCGCGGCCGTCCGCCCCGTCCGCGCCGTGCCGCGCCCCGGTGCCGCCGACCATCGGCTCGACGACGTCGACGCGCGAGCCGTCCGCCGCCGCGAAGACCACGGGCACGACCAGGCCGCTCGACGCGGCGGGCAGCACCTCGGGCGCGGCCTGGATCAGCGCCCCGGACACCACGTCGTTGACGCGCGACGTCGTGGCGTGGCGCACGCCGGTCGCGGCCGTGCCCGTGGCGTTGAGCAGCGTGCCCGCGGGCGCGGTGAAGCCGATGACGTCCATGAGGCCGCCGTTGAGCGGGACGGCCGGGTCGAGCGTGCCGACCAGCGCGAACAGGCGCGTCACGACCCAGGAGTGCGCGCGCCCGAACGTCACCATGTTGAGCGCGGCCTCGACCTGCGGGTCGGTGCCCGTGAGGTCGAGGTGCACCGTGCCGTCGGCGACGGTGGCCGTGACGACCACGCGCAGCGGCACCTCGCTCACCCCGTCGTTGTCGAGGTAGTCCTCGAAGCGGTAGGTGCCGTCGGCCAGGGCGCGCAGGGCGGTGCTGGCGCGGGCGGCGCTCTGCTCGCGGGCGAACGCGCCGACGTCGGCGACCCCGGCCGGGCCGAGCTCGGCGGTGAGCTCGCCGACGCGCCGGCGGCCCGTGTCCAGGGCGGCGAGCATGGCGTGCAGGTCGCCGCGGTTGGCGTCCGGCGTGCGGGTGTTGGCCGCGAGGATGGCCTCGACCTCGGGCACCACGGTCCCGGCCCGCACGTACCGCACGGGCGGGACCCGCAGGCCCTCGGCGAAGACGGAGTCGTTGACGACGCTCACCGACGACGGCACGCGCCCGCCCACGTCCGACACGTGCACGAAGGCCCAGCCGTACCCGACCAGCTCGTCGCCGTCGAAGTACGGCGCGATCGCGTGCACGTCGGGCAGGTGGGTCGACAGGCCGCCCGAGAGGTACGGGTCGTTGGTAAGGACGACGTCGCCGGGGCCGAGGGGCCCGTGGGCGGTCGCGGCCTCGATCGCGGGCGTGAGGTCGAGCCCCACGAAGCCGGAGACCCCGACGTCCTGCGGGTAGGCGACGAAGCGGCCGGACAGGTCGGCGACCGCGCACGCGAAGTCCGCGGCGTCGCGCACGTACAGGCTGCGGCTCGCGCGCCGCAGCGTCAGGCACATCTCCTCGACGGCGGCCTGCAGCCGCGTGTGCGCGACGTCCTTGGCGACCGTCGTGAGCCCCGTCGCTGCCGCGCCTGCCGTCCCCGGCCCTGTCGTCGCCACGCCTCAGTCCTCCTGCTCGGAGCGGTCCCGCACGAGGTGCAGGTTCCCGCCGTCGTCGCTCGTCGCCGTCCAGCCGGCGGGCACGAGCACGGTCGTGTCGGGCTTCTCGACGACCGCCGGGCCCGTGACGGCGGCCTCGCCGCCGCCCGGCGCGAGCGCCCAGACGCCCGCCGCGCGCGACGTGCCGTCGTAGCGGACGTCCCGCGCGCCGGTCTTGACGAAGCCCGTGCCGCCGCGGCCCGTGCGGACCTCGCCCAGGCGCACGGTGACGCTGGCGCGGACGGTCTCGGCCCGGACGCTCGCCGACGGGTCGACGAAGCCGTGCACGCGGTCGTGCTGCGCGGCGAAGCGGTCCAGGGCCACGCGGGTGTCGAGCCGCAGCGGCTGCGTGCCGGCCTCGGTGGTGGAGCGCTCGGCGAGCACCACCTCGAGCGTCGTCGGCTGGCCCGCGTACCGCAGGTCGGCGCTCACGGTCACGGTGCCCACGGCGTCGACGTCCTGCGTGCGCAGCCAGCCGAGGACCTCGTCCTCCAGGTCGGCGCACGCCGCGGTCAGCGGGTCGAGCCCGTCGTCGGCCACGACGGTGCGCACGGTGCGCGCGACGTCGCGCCGCACGGGGGCGATGGCGGCGCCCAGGGCGCAGAACGTGCCCGCCGCCGCGGGCACGAGGACCCGGGAGACCCCGACCTCGTCGGCGAGCAGGGCCGCGTGGGTGCCGCCGGCGCCCCCGAAGGCGACGAAGGTATAGCGCTCGGGCACCTCGCCGTGGGCGGCCAGGACGGTGCGCAGCCGCGCGGCCATGCCGGCCGAGGCGACCTGGAAGGCGGCGTCGGCGACGCCGTCCGCCCGCGCGCCGGGGCCGGGCGGCAGGTCGTCGCCCTCGGCCCGGGCGTCCTGGGCCACGCGCGCCAGCGCCTCGGTCGCGAGGTCGCCGCGCAGCGGGAACGCGCCGCCCAGGAACGTCGCCGGGTCGATGATGCCGGCGTGCACGTACGCGTCGGTGAGGGCGGGCTGCGTGCCGCCCGCGTCGTAGGCGGCCGGCCCGGGGACGGCGCCGACGCTGGTGGGCCCGACGCGCAGCACCGGCCGGGAGCCCGACCGGTCGCCCCACACGACGGAGCCGCCGCCGGCCCCGATCGCGGACACCTCGACGACGGGCGTCATCAGGGGGTGCGGCCCGACGGTCGCGGTCGTGGTGAGCACGGGCGTGCCGCCGCGCAGCACGCCGATGTCGCTGCTGGTGCCGCCCATGTCCACCGTCACCATGTCGGTGCCGGGCCACGCGGTCGCGGCCGCGGACACGCCCCCGGCGGGCCCGGACAGGACGGTCTGCACGGGCCGTCGGATCGCCGAGTCGATCGACACCGACCCGCCGTTCGACGTCGTGATGTAGACGCGCGCGTCGACGCCCAGGCGGCGCAGGCGCTCGCGCAGCGCGGTGAAGTAGCCCGTCATGAGCGGGGTGATCTGCGCGTCCAGGAGGGCGAGCGTCGTGCGCTCGTACTCGCCGGCCTCCGGCCAGACCGCGGCCGCGGACGTCACCGGCACGCCGAGAGCGGCGGCGAGCCGGTCGGCGAGGTGCTGCTCCGCCTCGCGGGCGGCGTACCCGCCCAGGAGGCTCACGGCCACGACCTGGGGGTCGACGGCCCGCAGGCGCCCGACCAGGCGGTCCAGCTCCGTGTCGTCGGCCGCGGCACCGCCCACGGCGCGGCCGTCGGCCGCGAAGCGGTGCGCAACCTCGAGCACGTGCTCGCGGGGGACGATCGGACGGGCGGGGACGGCGTGCAGGTCGAACGACCGCGGCATGCGGGCGCGGGCGATCTGCAGCACGTCGCGGTGGCCCTCGCTCGTGACGAGGGCCGCCCGCGCGACACGTCCCTGGAGGATCGCGTTGAGGCCGATGGTCGTGCCGTGGGCGACGGAGACGACGTCGGCGACGTCGACCCCGCGGTCCAGGAGCTGCGCGAGCCCGGTCTCGACGCCCTCGGACGGGTCGTGCGGCGTGCTCGGCACCTTGTGGGTGACCGCGTCGGCGAGCGACCAGGTCGCGCCGTCGCCGGGGACGGCGACCAGGTCGGTGAACGTGCCGCCGACGTCGATGCCGATGCGCCAGCGGCGCGCTGCGGGTGCTGCGGGTCGATCCATGGTCTACAGGAACCTCGAGACGTGGACGGTGCGGTCGAGCACGGCGATGGTCACGACGCTCACGAGGAGCAGGAGCGTCGAGACGGCCGCGACGGTGGGTTCGAGCTGGACCTGCACCGCGGAGTAGATGCGCACGGGGACGGTGGCCTCGCCCGCGCCCGCGACGAGGACCGACACCGCGACCTCGCCGAGCGAGATGACGGCGCCGAGGAACGCCCCGGCGACGATGCCCGGCCGCAGGAGCGGGACGGTGACGGTGAGGAAGGTGCGCAGGGGCGTCGCGCCGAGGGAGCGCGCGGCGCGCGGCAGCGCGGGGTCGAGCGCGGCGGCGCTCACCGCGACCACCCGCACGCAGAACGGGAATGTCACGACGAGGTGCGCGAGCCACAGGCCGGTCGCCGAGCCCACCATGCCGGTGCGCTGGAGCTGGTAGAGGAGGGCGAGGCCGACCATGACGCCGGGCACCGCCATCGGCGACAGGAACAGCAGCCCGAGCGCGCGGCGTCCGGGGAAGGTGCCGGCGCCGACGGCGTAGCCGCCGAGCGTGCCGAGCACCACGACCACCGGCACGACCAGCAGCACCAGCGTCAGCGAGTAGCCGAGCGAGTCGAGCCACTGGGTGGAGCCGAACACCTCGGCGTACCAGCGCAGCGAGAGGCCGGACGGCGGGAACCGGAAGTTGTTCGCGGTGTTGAAGGAGCTCAGCGCGACGACCGCCAGCGGCAGCAGGAGGAACGCGCACACCAGGACGACGGGCACGAGGCCCAGGGCACGACGGGTGCGGGCGCCGCGGCCGGCGGCGCGGGGGAGACGGTGGTCAGCCACGACGGCCCCTCTCGGCGAGGCGGCCGAGGAGGCCGACGATCCCGCAGACGACGAGCGTCACCGCCAGCAGCACGAAGCTGAGGGCGGCGGCGCGGGGCTGGTCGAACGCCACCATCGCCTCGGTCTGGATGCGCAGGCCGGCGAGCGACTGGTTCGCCCCGCCCACCATGAGGGGCGTGACGTAGACGCCCATGCTCAGCGAGAACACGATGACGGTGGCCGCCACGACGCCCGGGGTGGCGAGCGGCAGCACGACGGACCGGAACGTGCGCAGCCCCGACGCGCCGAGGTCGGCGGAGGCCTGGAGCAGGCGCGGGTCGATGGCGCCGAGCGAGGCGGACAGCGCGAGCACGGCGAACGGCAGCAGCACGTGCACGACGGCGAGGAACACCGTCCACGGCGAGCGCAGCAGCGGCAGCGACTCGTCGATCAGGCCGAGCGACTGGAGCAGCACGTTCACCGGCCCCTCGCCGGCCATGACGACCCGCCAGCCGAAGGACCGCACGACCTCGCTGGTCAGCAGCGGGGAGAGCGTGACGACGAAGACGATGCTCTTGCCGACGGGCGACGTCGAGCGCGCCAGGTACCAGGCGACGGGGAACGCGAGGACGAGGCACGCGACGCTCACCCGGACGGCGAGCCACAGGCTCTCCACGACCGAGCCCCACAGGTAGGGCGTCGCGAACACCTCGGCGTACTGCGCGCCGGTGATGCCGGGCAGCACGTTGTTCATCGCGTCCGTCGGCCGCAGGCTCAGCACGAGCAGCCCGGCGAGCGGCACCAGGAACGCGACCACGACGAACAGCGTGGGCACGATCGCGGCGACGTGGCCGCGCAGGTCGCGCGGACGGCGGGTGCGGCGCGTCCCGGCCGCGCGGGGCGGCACGGCGATCGGGGCGGGGGCGGGGGCGGACGTCACGTCAGGCCGCCCCGAGCGGCAGCAGGGCGTCGTCCGCCCAGGCGACCCCGACGGCCTCGCCCTCGGCGAACCGCCGGGACGCGTCCGCCGGGGAGGCGAGCAGCTCGGTGCCGTCCGCGGTGCGCAGGCGGTACTCGTACCGCTCGCCCGCGAACGCGACCGACCGGACGGTCGCCGCGGCGGCGTCCCCGCCGGGCTCGACGAGCCGCACGTGCTCGGGGCGCAGCGCGACCGTGGAGCCGGCGTCGTCGGGCGCCGGCCGGCCGAGCACCGTGCGCCCGCCGTCGCCGTCGTGCACCGCCAGCAGGTTGGCCGCGCCGACGAAGTCCGCCGCGAAGCGGGTGCGCGGGGCGCGGTACAGCTGCTCGGGGGTGCCGAGCTGCTCGAGGCCGCCGTGCGCGAGCAGCGCGACGCGGTCGGACAGCGCGAGCGCCTCCGCCTGGTCGTGCGTGACGAAGACGGTCGTCGTGCCGACCTCGCGCTGCAGCTCGCGCAGCTCGTGGCGCATCTGGCGCCGCAGCTTGGCGTCGAGGTTGGACAGCGGCTCGTCCAGCAGCAGCACCCGGGGGCGGGTGACCAGCGCGCGGGCGATCGCCACGCGCTGCTGCTGGCCGCCCGAGAGCTGCTGCGGGTAGCGGCCCGCGAACTCCTCGAGGTCGACCAGCCGGAGCGCGTCGGCGACGCGGGCCGCCCGCTCGTCGCGCGGCACGCGCCGCGTGCGCAGCCCGTACTCGAGGTTGCGGCGCACCGTCATGTGCGGGAACAGGGCGTAGCTCTGGAAGACCAGGCCCGTCTCGCGGCGGTTCGGGGCGACGTGCGTGACGTCGTCCCCGTCGATCGCGACCGTCCCCGTGGTCGGCGCGACGAACCCGGCGAGCACGCCGAGCAGGGTCGACTTGCCGCAGCCCGAGGGACCGAGGACGGACACGAACTCGCCCGCCTCGATGGTCAGCTCGTCGAGCTCGAGCACGGGCGGGCCGCCGTACCCGACGCTGAGGCCGCGGATCTCCACGCGGCCCTGCGTCGTCGGGGTGGTGGGGGCCGCCGGGGTCGTCGTCGCCGTCATCAGCCGAAGATCTCCTGCCAGCGCGCCTGCAGGTCGGGCAGCTGCGGGGTGATGGCCTCGTAGTCGACCCACACGAAGTCGTCGTACGCGCCCTTGCCGCTGGTGATCTGCTCGTCGAACTGCTCGGTGTAGGTGTTCTCGTCGTTCGACGCGGCGTACCAGGTGCCCTCGGAGAACACGGGCTGGTGCTCGCTGGAGGCCACGTAGTCGAGGAACGCGTACGCGGCGTCCTCCTGCTCGCTGCCCTCGGTGACGAAGAGCGACGTCAGGGCGCCCACCGAGCCCGAGGCCGGGTAGGCGAAGCCGATGGGCTCGCCCTGGTTCTGCTGCACGAACGCGCGGCCGTCCCAGTGCGCCGCGATCCAGGCGTCGCCGTTCGCGAGCGCGGTCTCGACGCTCGTGCCGTCGGCCGGGAAGGACGAGGCGCAGTCCTTGAGCGTCTCGAGCTGCTCGAACGCGGCGTCGACGTCCGCCGGGTCGGTGATGGAGCCGCCCGCCTCGTTGACGAGGCCCGCGACGAACTCGATGCCCGTGTTGAAGGTCAGCGGCGAGACGGCGACGTGCCCGCAGTACTGCGGGTCGAGCAGGTCGGACCAGTCGGTCGGCGGCTCGTCGACCTTGTCGGTGCGGTACGCGATGCCGGTGGAGCCGACCGTGAGCGGGACGCCGTACTGCGTGCCGTCGACGTTGCTCTGCTCCGCCAGCACCGTGTTGAGCTGGCCGAACTCGGCGATGCGGTCGGTGTCCAGCGGCGCGACGACGCCCGCCGACACGGCGCTCGGGACCACGTTGGGCGTGAACGCGACGACGTCGTAGGCGGGCGTGCCGCCCTTCGTGGACCGCAGGGCGGTCAGCCAGTCCGCGGGCCCGCCGGGCACGAGCTCGACGGTGGCGCCCGTCTCCTCCTCGAACGGGTCGACGAACGCCTTGGTGAACGACTCGCCCCACGAGCCGGCGTAGACGGCGACCTTGAGGGTCTGGCCCGACAGGTCGCCGGACGCGGCGTCGCCGGAGCCCTCGTCGTCCGTGGCGCACGCCGTGAGACCGCCGGTGAGCGCGAGCACGGTCGTCACGGCGAGCGTGCGGGGCAGGGGCCGGGAGGCCCGGCGCGTGGTGCGGTGGGTCATCGCTGTCTCGTTCCTTCGGGTGCGGGGCCAGGTCGTGCCTGGCGGGGCTGGTCGGCCTGGTCGGCGTGGCGGGGCGGGCGACGGCGGTCCCAGGCGTAGTGCCGTTCGAGGACCTGGCCGAGGCGCAGGAGCAGCCCCTCGCCGCCCTGCGGGGCGACGAGCTGGGTGCCGAGCGGCAGGCCGTCGTCGTCCAGGTGCGTGGGCAGCGTCAGGGCGGGGACGCCGATCATGCTCGGGACGGTCGTGAACGCGAGGGTGCGCTCGTACACGACGGCGTCGCGCGTGGGGGCGAGCCGCGTCAGCTCGTCGAGGACGACGCCGGTCGCGGGGACGCGGGTGGCGGTGGTGGGGGTGAGCACGACGTCGACGTCGCCGAGCAGCGCCGCCGTGACGTCGCGCGCCAGGTGGCGGACCTGGACGGCCGCGCGGACGTAGTCGGCGGCGGTGAGGTCGTCCGCCTGCGCCATGACGCGGTGGATGTACGGCTGCAGGCGCTCGGGGTGGTCGAGCGGCACCTGGCGCAGCCACGCGGGGATGACGGCCGACGGGTACAGGTCCATGAGCGCGGCGCCGCCGGCCGGCGCCCGGAGGGCGACGACGTGGTGGCCGGCGGTGCGCAGCACGTCGGCGACGTCCTCGACGGCGGCGACGCACGCGGGATCGACCTCGATGCGCGGGTCGAAGGAGTGCGTGAGCACGCCGACGCGCAGCGGGCCGCGTGCCCGGTCGAGGCCGGTGAGGTCGGGGGCGGCGGCGGGGACCTGCCACGCCAGCGGGTCGGGGGCGGCCAGGTGCCGCACGACGGCGGCCGTGTCGCGCACCGTGCGGGTCACGACGCCCTCCGTCGCGCCGCCCTCCCAGCCCTGCACGCGCTGGGGGAGCACGCCGCGGCCGGGCTTGAGGCCGACGAGCCCGCAGAACGCCGCGGGCACGCGCAGCGAGCCGCCGCCGTCGCTGGCGAGCGCGGCGGGCACGATCCCGGCGGCAACCGCGGCGGCGGACCCGCCGCTGGACCCGCCGGGGGAGCGGGTCAGGTCCCAGGGGTTGTGCGTGACGCCGGAGCGCGGGCTCTCGCACGACGTCGTCATGGCGAGCTCGGGCGTGGCGGCCCGGCCGAGCTGGACGAACCCGGCGGCGAACGCCGCGGCCGGCAGCAGGTCGGTGGTGGTGGCGGGGGTCTCGTCGATCGCGAGCGAGCCGCGGGTCCAGGGCTGGCCGGCGACGGCGAAGGTGTCCTTCACGGTGAGCGGGACCCCGGCGAACGCCGGGAGCGTCGTCCCGGCCGCGCGCGCCCTGTCCACGGCGTCGGCCGCGGCGAGGGTCGCGGCGTCGTCGCGCCACACGAGTGACCGCACGGCCGGGTCCACCGCGTCGGCTCGGGCGATCGCCTGCTCCGCCACGGAGCGCGCGCTCGTCCGGCCGGAGCGGATCCGGTCGGCCGTGTCCACCACAGACATATGTGATGGAAGATTCGTGGTCACGGGGAGACGTTAAACCATGCGGGGGTGGTCGCTCCAAGCCAGCAGGTGGCGCCGTCCGTCTGCTGAGACCGCCGGGGGAGGCGCGACCCGCCGGTGGCCCCGGGCACTGCGGGGCTGATATACATCTGGATGAAAAGCGTCCCGTCGCCACGGGGTGCGCCTTCCCGACCGGCGAGGAGCGATGACGATCACAGGACCCGACCCCCGCGACGCGCCCCCGGCCGAGCCGGCCGAGCTGTTCGCGTCGGTGCGAGGGCTCTCCGGGCCGGCGCTCGCGGAACGGCTCACCGCCTGGATCGAGGAGGGCGTGCTCGCGCCCGGCACGCGCCTGCCCACGATCGAGGAGGTCGCGACGGCCGCGGGGCTCGGCCGGTCGACGGTGGCCGGGATCTGGTCGCTCCTGGTGGACCGGGGCCTCGTGCGCACGCGCCGCCGCGGCGGGACCACCGTCCTGGGCCCGGTCTCCGGACCGGGGTGGCCGCGCGCCGGGGAGCCTCCGGAGTTCACCGGCTGGTCGTCCGTCGACCTGGCGTCCGCCCACCCGACCACGGACCGGCTGCCCGACCTGCTCGACGCCTTCGCCCGGAGCCTGCGCGAGCCGCAGACCAACTCGCTGCACCGCGAGGCGATCACCCCCGCCCTGCTGGAGGCCGTCCGGCACGACTGGCCGTTCGACGCCGCCGAGTGGGTCACCGTCAGCGGCGCGGGCGAGGCGACGCTCCTGACGGCCGAGGCCGCCACCGCCCCCGGTGGGCTGATCGCCGTCCAGGAGCCGGCCGTCTCGGGCACGATCGGCAACCTGCGGTCGGTCGGCTTCGAGGTCGTGGGGGTCGCCAGCGACGCCTCCGGCCCGCTGCCCGACGCGCTCGAGCGCGCGCTGGCGGCCGGGGTCCGCACCTTCGTGTACCAGCCCGGCGGAGAGTTCTCGCTCGCGGGCGGGGTGACGCCCGGGCGTCTCGCGGAGCTCGCCGACGTGCTGCGCGCGCACGCGCCCGACGCGTGGGTCCTCGAGGAGGACGTCCTCGGCCCGCTCGCGCCGGCGCTGCCGCTGAGCCTGGGCGAGCTGCTGCCCGGGCGGGTCGTGCGGGTCACGTCGTTCTGTCGCGCCTTCGGCCTGGACCTGCGCACCACGGTGGTCGGCGGCGCGCGCGACGTCGTGCTCGGGGTGCGGCGGCTGCGCAGCCACGGGATCCTCGCCCAGAGCCGCATCCTGCAGAACGCGCTCGCGCACCTGCTGACGACGCCGAGCGTGGGCGAGCTCGTCGCCGACTCCGCACGGTGGTACGCCGCCAGGGCCGCGGACCTCGAGGCGGCCCTGGCGGTCCACGACGTGCCCACGTCGACCCCGCCGGGCGGTCTCGTCGTCTGGCTGCGTGCCGAGAACGAGGACGAGGCGCTGGCCGAGCTGGGCGCGCGCGGCATCGTCCTGACGCCGTCGTCGCGCACGTTCGTCACGCCGCCCCGCCCGGCCTGGCTGCGGGTGGCGACCCCCCAGCTGCCCGCGAGCCCCGAGCGGGTGGCCGAGCTGGCCGACGTGCTGGCGAGCGCGGCCCGCGGAGCCCTCCTGGCCGGCTGAGCCGCCGCCTCCGCGCCGCCGGCACGGGCGCCGCCGTCCCGTCGTGCCGAGCTTCCGACCTGCCCCGATCGGCCCGTACGTCTTGCTGCATGTTTGCTGCAACGTTACTGTCCGTGTCGTCACACGACGAAGGGGTCTTCATGACGCGCACCTCGCGCCGCACCGCTGCGGCGCTCACCGCCACCTCGTTCGCCGCCGCCTCGGTCCTCGGACTGGGTGGCGCCGCCGCCCTGGTGGCGGCCGCACCCGCCGCCGCGGCGGAGCGCTCGGCCGCCCTCGTGGGCGACCTGCAGTCGGAGCTCGGCTGCGACCAGGACTGGGACCCCGCGTGCGAGGCGACGGAGCTCGCCCCCGCGGGCGACGGCACGTTCGCGGCGGAGTTCGACCTGCCGGCCGGCACCTACGCCTACAAGGTGGCGCTGGACGACGCGTGGGACGAGTCGTACGGCCGGGAGGGCACGGACGAGAACGCGCCGCTCGTGCTCGGCGGCGACGCGCGCGTGCGGGTCACGTACGACGACGCGACGCACCGGGTCGCGCTCACCCCGCTCACGCTGGCGGGCGCCTACGACGAGGCGGCGGACGGCGACCTCGTGCTGCCGCCGGTGCGCCAGGCGGGTTCGGACGAGCGGTTCTACTTCGTCATGACCGACCGGTTCGCGAACGGTGACGCCTCGAACGACACCGGCGGGATCGAGGGCGACCGGCTCGAGCACGGCCTCGACCCGACCGACAAGGGCTTCTACCAGGGCGGGGACATCGCCGGCCTGCGCGAGCGGCTCGACTACATCGAGGGCCTCGGCACCACCGCCATCTGGCTGACGCCGTCGTTCCTCAACCGTCCCGTCCAGGGCACGGGCGACGACGCGAGCGCGGGGTACCACGGGTACTGGATCACCGACTTCACGCGGATCGACCCGCACCTGGGCACCAACGACGAGCTGCGCGCGCTGATCGACGAGGCCCACGCCAAGGGCATCAAGGTCTACTTCGACATCATCACCAACCACACCGCGGACGTCATCGACTACGCGGAGGGCGAGTACGGCTACGTCGACCAGGCCACGTCGCCGTACACGGACGCCGCCGGGAACGTGTTCGACCCGGCGGACGTCGCGGGCAGCGGCGACTTCCCGGAGCTCGACGCCGCGACGTCCTTCCCGTACACGCCGGTGATCGCGCAGGAGGACGCCGAGGTCAAGGTGCCGGCGTGGCTCAACGACCCGACGCTCTACCACAACCGGGGCAACTCGACGTGGACGGGGGAGTCCGTCACCTACGGCGACTTCGACGGCCTCGACGACCTCATGACCGAGGACCCGCGCGTCGTGCAGGGCTTCGTCGACGTCTACTCCGACTGGATCGATCTCGGCATCGACGGCTTCCGCATCGACACGGTCAAGCACGTGAACCCCGAGTTCTGGGAGACGTGGTCGGCCGAGGTCATGGACCACGCGCACGCCCAGGGCAAGGACGACTTCTTCATGTTCGGCGAGGTGTACGACGCCGACGCCGCCAAGACGTCCCCGTACGTGCGCGACACGGACATGAGCTCCGTGCTCGACTTCTCCTTCCAGGCCGCCGCGACCAGCTACGCGAGCGGCAACAGCGCCCGCGGCCTGGCGAGCCTGTTCGCGAGCGACGACCGGTACACGACGCCGACGAAGTCCGCGTCCGCCCTGCCGACGTTCCTCGGCAACCACGACATGGGCCGCGTCGGGTACATGCTCGCCGGCACGGACGCGCCGCTGGCGCGCGACGAGCTGGCGCACGACCTCATGTACCTCACGCGCGGCCAGCCGGTGGTCTACTACGGCGACGAGCAGGGCTTCGCCGGCACCGGCGGCGACAAGGACGCGCGGCAGACGCTGTTCGCCACCCAGGTGGACGAGTACGCCGACCAGCCGCTGGTGACGGGCGAGCAGGCGGGCAGCGTCGACCGGTACGGCACCGACGCCCCGCTGTACACGCACATCGCCGAGCTCGCGGCGCTGCGCGAGGCGCACCCCGCCCTCGCGACCGGAGCGCAGGTGGAGCGGTACGCCGAGAACGGCGCGGGCGTCTACGCCTTCAGCCGCGTGGACCGCGAGGAGAAGGTCGAGCACCTGGTCGCCGTGAACAACGCCTCCGGGGAGAAGAGCGCCACGTTCACGACCCTCACCCCGGGCGCGTCCTACGAGGTGCTGTACGGCGACGGCCAGGCGGTCACCGCCGACGAGGCCGGCGAGGTCACGGTGCGGGTGCCCGCGACGTCGGCCGTCGTGCTGCGCGCGGACCGCACCGTCGGCGCGGACTCCGACGGCACGGTCGAGGTCGCGGTCCCTACGGCGGGCGCCGCCATGACCGGCACGGCCGCCGTCGCGGCCGACGTCGACGACGACGCGTGGGCGGAGACGTCCTTCGCGTGGCGCGAGGTCGGCACGGACGCGTGGCACGCCCTCGGCACGGCCGAGGACACCACGCCCCGCGTCTTCCACGACACCGGTGACCTCGCCGAGGGCACCCTCGTGGAGTACCGCGCGGTGACGCAGGACGCGGACGGCGACCGCGCCGCCTCGTCGACCTTCGCCTCCGTGGGCGTGGACGTCTCCGGCGTGGTCGGCGACACCGAGCCCGAGCCCGAGATCGACCTGGTGACCGTGCCGGGCAGCCACAACAGCGAGATGGGCTGCGCGGGGGACTGGACGCCGGACTGCGAGGGCGCGCGACTCACGGAGCGCCCGGACGGCGTGTGGGAGGGCACCTTCGACCTGCCCGCCGGCGACTACGAGTACAAGGTCGCCGTCAACGGCTCGTGGGCCGTCAACTACGGCGTCGGGGGAGTGCCCGACGGCGGCAACGCCACGTACTCGCACGACGGCGGCACGGTCACGTTCTACTGGGACCCCGTGAGCCACGACTTCTCGTCCACGGCCCAGGGGCCGGTCGTGACGCTGGCCGGGTCGTTCCAGGACCAGGTCGGCTGCCCGGCCGCCTGGTCGCCGGACTGCCTCGCCACGTGGCTCAAGGACCCCGACGGTGACGGCACGTACACCTGGACCACCGACGAGCTGGCCGCCGGGGCCTACGAGGTGAAGGTGGCGCACGGCCTGAGCTGGGCGGAGAACTACGGCGTGGGCGGCAAGCCGGACGGCGCCAACTACTCGTTCAGCGTGGGCGACGGCGAGACGGTGGCCTTCTCCTACGACCTCGCGACGCACGTGCTGACGATCGGCGTCGAGAACCCTCCGCTGCCCGGCACGGGCCAGCAGGCCGCGCACTGGGTGCGGCAGGGACTCGTGCTCGCGCCCGGCGACCTGGGGGCCGGCGACGGCTGGACGTTGTGGACGGCGCCCGAGGGCGGTCTCGACGTCGCCGACGGCGAGGTGCGCGGCGCGGACGGCGGGGACCGTCCCGAGGGTGCCGCCTCGTACGACCTCACCCCGGCGGGCGACGTCCCCGACGACGTCGCACGGGACTTCCCGGCGCTCGCGGGCCACACGGCGCTCGCCCCGGTGGGCGAGGACGGGAAGCCGCTCGACCGCGCGGTGGTCGAGAGGCTCCTCACGGGTCAGCTCCTGGTGACGCGCACGTCGGGCGACGGCCTGACGGCCGCCACCGGCGTGCAGCTCCCGGGCGTCCTCGACGACTTGTACAGCGCGCAGGCGTCAAAGCGTACGTTCGGCGCCGAGGTGCACCCGAACGGCAGGTGGGCGTCGTTCGCGCTGTGGGCCCCGACCGCCAAGGACGTCGACCTGCTGGTGTGGCCCGAGGGCCGCGACCTGGCCGACGACCCGGAGCGCTTCGACGCCGCCCGGCAGCGAGACGGCGCGTGGACGCTCGACGGCAAGCAGGCCGCCAAGAAGCTCCCGTGGGACGGCGCGCGCTACCGCTACGCGGTGCAGGTGTACGTCCCGAGCACCGGGAAGGTGGAGACGAACGTCGTCACCGACCCGTACTCGCACGGACTCACGCTCGACTCGACGCACTCCGTCGTCGTCGATCTCGCCGACAGGCGCTGGCAGCCGAAGGCCTGGCGCCAGGCGCGCCAGCCCGTCGTCGAGCGGGCCGTGGACCAGACGATCTACGAGCTCCACGTGCGCGACTTCTCGATCTCCGACGAGTCGGTCCCCGCGAAGGAGCGCGGCACGTACCTCGCGTTCGCACGGCAGGGCTCGGACGGCATGACGCACCTGCGCGACCTGGCCGACGCGGGCATGACGACGGTGCACCTGCTGCCCACGTTCGACATCGCGACGATCCCCGAGGACCGCGCGGACCAGGCGACCACGGGCGACCTGTCCGGGTTCGCGCCCGACGGGACGGAGCAGCAGGCGGCCGTGGCCCAGGTCGCGGCGAGCGACGGCTTCAACTGGGGCTACGACCCGTACCACTTCTCGGTCCCCGAGGGCTCGTACGCCACCGACCCGGACGGCGGCGCGCGCGTCGCCGAGTTCCGCACGATGGTGGGCTCGCTGCACGACGCGGGCCTGCAGGTGGTGCTCGACCAGGTGTTCAACCACACCGCCGCGAGCGGGCAGGACGCGAAGAGCGTGCTGGACCGGGTCGTGCCCGGGTACTACCAGCGGCTGAACCCGACGACGGGCGCCGTGGAGACCAGCACCTGCTGCCAGAACGTCGCCACCGAGCACGCGATGGCGGGCAAGCTCATGGTCGACTCGGTGGTCACGTGGGCCCGCGACTACAAGGTGGACGGGTTCCGCTTCGACCTCATGGGCCACCACTCGCGGGACAACATGCTGGCCGTGCGCGAGGCCCTCGACGACCTGACCGTCCGCGAGGACGGCGTCGACGGGTCGGCGGTGTACCTCTACGGGGAGGGCTGGAACTTCGGCGAGGTCGCGGACGACGCCCTGTTCACGCAGGCCACGCAGGGGCAGCTCGGTGGCACCGGCATCGGCACGTTCAGCGACCGGCTGCGCGACGCCGTGCACGGCGGGTCGCCGGTGGACGCCGCGTCCCGGTTCACGCAGGGCTTCGGCACCGGGCTCTTCACCGACCCGAACGGTCGCGAGGCGCGCGAGGGCGAGGCCGGCAGCGTCAACGACGGGTCCGCCGACGAACGCGCCGACCTTGGCCACCAGACCGACCTGGTCCGCCTGGGCCTCGCGGGCAACCTGCGGGACTTCGCGTTCCGGGCGTCCGACGACGCCGCGGGCGAGGTCACGAAGGGCGAGGACCTCGACTACCGCGGCGCCCCGGCCGGGTACGCCGACTCGCCGGAGGAGGTCGTCACGTACGTCGACGCGCACGACAACGAGACCCTCTTCGACCTCCTCACGCTCAAGCTGCCGCAGGAGACGGCGATGGACGACCGGGTGCGGATGAACACCGTCTCCCTCGCGACGACCGCGCTCGCCCAGACGCCCTCGTTCTGGCACGCGGGCACCGACCTGCTGCGATCGAAGTCGCTGGACCGCAACTCCTACGACTCCGGCGACTGGTTCAACGCGATCGACTGGTCGGGCAAGGACAACGGGTTCGGACGGGGGCTGCCGCCGGCGGCGGACAACGAGGACGCCTGGCCGGTCATGGCGCCGCTCCTGGCGGACCCGGCGCTCAAGCCCGCGCCGTCGGACATCGCCACGGCGTCCGCCGCCGCGCGCGACCTGCTGGAGCTGCGTTCGTCGACCCGGCTGTTCCGGCTCGGCAGCGCCGAGGCGATCGAGCAGAAGGTCTCGTTCCCCGAGGCCGGGCCCGACGCGGCGCCCGGCGTCGTCGCCATGGTCGTCGACGACACCGTGGGCCGCGACGCGGACCGCCGCCTGGACGGCCTGCTCACCGTGTTCAACGCGTCCCCCGAGCCGGTGACGCTCGAGCTGCGAGAGCTCCGGGGCCGCGACTTCCGGCTCTCGGGCGTGCAGCGCGCGGGCGACGACCCCGTGGTGAAGGGGAGCCGCTGGGACGCCCGCACGGGCACGGTCACGGTGCCCGCGCGGACCGTCGCGGTGCTGGAGGAGCCGCAGCGCTGAGTGCGGGGCGCCGCGCGGTTGTGTTCGACGTGCGAACCAACCGTCGCGGGTGACCTCGGCGCGGGAAGGCCGTGGGGCGGACGCCGCCCCACGGCCTTTTCGCATGTTTCCGCCAGGGTTCCCGGGCTCCGGGGCCGGCCGTGACGGGATCGTTATCGCTTTCCACCCGCCGAGGCTTTGACTTCGGAACTCGAACGCAGCAATCTGTACGCGGACCGGCTCGGCCGTCCGGGGACCTCCCCGGCGTCCGAGCACCGGCGGCGAAGGTCGCTGCCGGGGGACACTCGACGACGAGAAGGAGCGCGAGGATGCGACTCGCCAAGACGATGGGCGCGGTGGCCGCCGGTGCGGCGCTGACGCTGGGACTCGCCGCGTGCGGCGGCTCCGGGGCCGGCGGTGGCGGCGGTGCCGACGGCGCCGCGGGCAACGGCGACGACGACGTGAAGATCGGCGTCGCGATGCCGACCCAGACCTACGAGCGCTGGATCCAGGACGGCAACAACGTCAAGTCGGGCCTGGAGGACCTCGGTTACTCCGTGGACCTGCAGTTCGCCAACGACGACATCCCCACCCAGACCCAGCAGATCGACTCGATGATCACCGAGGGCGTCGACGTCCTCGTCATCGCCTCGATCGACGGCACGGCGCTGACCAGCCAGCTCGACGCGGCCGCCGCGGCGAACATCCCGGTCATCGCGTACGACCGCCTGATCCGTGACAGCGAGAACGTCGACTTCTACACGACGTTCGACAACGAGGCGGTCGGCGTCGCGCAGGCGAACGCCCTGCTCCGCGGCCTCGGCTACCTCGACGCCGACGGCAAGGAGACCGGCGAGAAGGGCCCGTACAACATCGAGCTCTTCGCCGGGTCGCCCGACGACAACAACGCCGGGTTCTTCTTCGACGGCGCGATGTCGGTGCTCCAGCCGCTCATCGACGACGGCACGATCGTCGTCCCGTCCGGCCAGACCGACTTCGGCCAGGTCACGACGCAGCGCTGGGAGCTGGAGACGGCTCAGAAGCGCATGGAGGACCTGCTCACCTCGACGTACCAGGGCGGCGAGGAGCTGGACGGCGTGCTCGCGCCGGCCGACGTGCTCTCCCGCGGCATCATCAACGCGCTCAAGAGCGCGGGCATGGGGCCGACCCTCGAGGACGGCCTGCCCGTCGTCACCGGCCAGGACGCCGAGATCGCCAACATCAAGCTGATCGACGACGGCGTCCAGTCCTCGACGATCTTCAAGGACACGCGCCTCCTCGCCGAGCAGGCCGTCAAGGCCGCGCAGTCCTTCGTGGAGGGCGAGGAGCCCGAGGCGAACGACACCGAGACGTACGACAACGGCGTGAAGGTCGTGCCGTCGTACCTGCTCGAGGTCCAGACGGTGTTCAAGGACGACATCCAGCCCGTGCTGATCGATGCCGGCTACTACACCGCCGACGAGGTCAAGGCCGGTCAGGCGGACGACTGATCCGCAGGTCATGACCCGCACGGGCGGGCCCGCCCGTCGTCGTTCCCTCCCGGGGGCGGACGACGGGCGGGTCCGCCCCCGGGGCCGCCGCGGACGAGTCCGACGGCGGCGCACCCCACCGAAGGAGGGACGAGAGCGCAGATGAGCACGATCCTGGAGATGCGCTCCATCACCAAGGAGTTCCCCGGCGTCAAGGCGCTGTCCGACGTCACGCTGACGGTCGAGCAGGGCGAGATCCACGCCATCTGCGGCGAGAACGGCGCGGGGAAGTCCACGCTCATGAAGGTGCTGTCGGGCGTCTACCCGCACGGCACCTACGACGGCGAGATCATCCTGGACGGGACGCCGGCGGAGTTCGGGTCGATCAACGACTCGGAGGCCCGTGGCGTCGTCATCATCCACCAGGAGCTCGCCCTGGTGCCGTACCTGTCCGTCGCCGAGAACATCTTCCTCGGCAACGAGACCCGGAACCGGTTCGGGATGATCGACTGGAACGCCGCGAACCGCAAGGCCCACGCCCTGCTCGAGCGCGTCGGCCTGGACGAGAACCCGACGACGCCCGTCGGCCAGCTCGGCGTCGGCAAGCAGCAGCTCATCGAGATCGCCAAGGCGCTCTCGAAGGAGGTCAAGCTGCTGATCCTCGACGAGCCGACCGCTGCGCTCAACGACGACGACTCCGAGCACCTGCTCGAGCTGCTGCGCCAGCTCAAGGCGCACGGCATCACGTCGATCATCATCTCCCACAAGCTCAACGAGATCGAGGAGATCGCCGACCGCACGACGATCATCCGCGACGGCCGGACCATCGAGACCCTCGACATGTCCGCGCCGGGCTCCACCCAGGACCGCATCATCCGCGGCATGGTGGGCCGCGACCTCGAGCACCGCTACCCCGAGCGGGCGTCGGTCGTCGGCGACGAGGTGCTGCGCGTCGAGCACTGGAACGTCGACCACCCGACGCAGATCGGCCGGCAGATCATCGTCGACGCCTCGTTCAACGTGCGCGCCGGCGAGGTCGTCGGGATCGCCGGCCTCATGGGTGCCGGGCGCACCGAGCTTGCGATGAGCATCTTCGGCCGCACCTACGGCCGCAACATCCGCGGCGAGATCTACAAGGACGGCAAGCCGATCCAGGTCCGCAACGTGTCCGAGGCGATCGGGCACAACCTCGCGTACGCGACCGAGGACCGCAAGCACTACGGCCTCAACCTCATCGACGACATCCGGCACAACATCTCCGCGGCGGGCCTGCCCAAGCTCGCCCCGCGAGGCTGGGTCAACGGCAACGAGGAGCTCCGGGTCGCCGAGGACTACCGCGGCTCCCTCAACATCAAGACGCCCAACGTCCTCGTCGACGTCGGCAAGCTCTCCGGCGGCAACCAGCAGAAGGTCGTGCTGTCCAAGTGGCTGTACACCGACCCCGACGTGCTCATCCTCGACGAGCCCACCCGAGGGATCGACGTCGGCGCCAAGTTCGAGATCTACACGATCATCAACAAGATGGTCGCGGCGGGGAAGGCGGTCGTCGTCATCTCCTCCGAGCTCCCCGAGCTGCTCGGCATCTGCGACCGCGTGTACACCCTCGCCTTCGGTCGGATCACCGGTGAGCTCCCCGTCGCCGAGGCGACGCAGGAGCGCCTCATGGAGCTCATGACGATCGAGCGCGACCAGCCCCTGCCCACGAAGGAATCCGCCTCATGAACGCCATCGACTCGGTCCGGGACATCCTGACCCGGAACATGCGCCAGAGCGGCATCGTCATCGCCTTCCTGGCGATCGTCGTGCTCTTCGCCGCCCTGAACCCGAACTTCCTCTCGCCGACCAACCTGACGAACATCGTCCTGCAGTACTCCTACATCCTGATCCTCGCGATCGGGATGGTGATGATCATCGTGGCGGGGCAGATCGACCTGTCCGTCGGCTCGGTGGTGGCCCTCACGGGGGCCGTGAGCGCCGTGGTCGTCATCCGCCAGGGCATGCCCTGGTACGTCGGTGTGCTGGCCGCGCTCCTCGTGGGCCTCCTCGTCGGCATCTGGCAGGGCTTCTGGGTCGCCTACGTCGGGATCCCCGGCTTCATCGTGACCCTGGCGGGCATGCTGCTGTTCCGCGGCCTGACGTTCCTCGTGCTGGACAACAAGTCGCTGTCGCCCTTCGGCGGCACCTACTACGACATCGCCAACGGCTTCCTCAACGGGCTGCTCGGCGGCAACGGGTTCGACGTCTTCACGCTGGTGATCTTCGGCATCGCCGTGGTGGGCTTCGCCGTCAGCCAGTGGCGCACGCGCCAGGGCAAGATCGCCTACCAGCAGACGGTCGAGTCCATGCCGCTGTTCGTCACCAAGCTCGTCGTCGTCGCCGCCGTGGTGATGTGGTTCGGCTACCAGCTGTCGATCTCGCGCGGCCTGCCGATCGTGCTCATCATCCTCGCGGTGCTGATCATCGCCTACACGCTGGTCACGCAGAAGTCGGTCTTCGGCCGCCACGTCTACGCGGTCGGCGGCAACCGGCACGCCGCCGAGCTGTCCGGCGTCAAGGTGCGGAAGGTCAACTTCTGGATCTTCGTGAACATGGGCGTCCTGGCCTCGGTGGCCGGTGTCGTCTACTCCTCGCGCATGAACGGCGCCCAGCCGGGCGCCGGCAACATGTTCGAGCTCGACGCCATCGCCGCGTGCTTCATCGGTGGCGCGTCGACCACCGGCGGCGTCGGCCGCGTGGGCGGCGCCATGATCGGTGGTCTGATCATGGCCGTCATGTCCAACGGCATGCAGCTGATGGGCGTGCCGCAGTCGATGCAGCAGGTCGTCAAGGGCCTCGTGCTGCTGCTCGCGGTCGCGTTCGACATCTACAACAAGCGCCGCGCCTCGGTGCTGCGCTGATCCCGGGGGTCCGGCCGGGGCCGGACCATCCTCGCGCCACGCGCGGGGCGGCGGACGACCGCCGCCCCGCGCGTCGTCGCACCTTAGACTCCCCGGCGTGAGAGGACGGCTGCCGATGGTGGGATCGCAGTCGTCGCTGCGCGAGGCGAACCGCGCGCGCGTCGTCGACGCGGTGAAGCGCCACGGGGGGCTGACCCAGGTCGAGCTCACCGGGGCCACCGGCCTCTCGCCCGCCACGGTGTCGACCATCGTCAAGGAGCTCGTGGCCGCCGAGCTGGTCGAGGTGCGCAACACGATCCGCTCCGGCCGGCGGGCCCAGCTCGTCACCCTCGCCCACCGCGTGGGGCTCGTCGCCGGCGTCCTGGTGGGCACGCGGCACCTGACCGTCGCGATCTCCGACGTGTCGCACGAGGTCCTCGCCGAGCAGGTGCTGCCGCTGCCCGCGGAGCACCGCGCCGACACGAGCCTCGACCGGGCCGCCCTGCTCGTCGTCGACCTGCTCGAGCGCGTCGGGTCGGAGCTCGACGAGGTGCTCGGCATCGGCCTCGGGCTGCCGGCCCCGGTCGACGCCTCCAGCGGGCAGGTCACGGTGCGGGGCATCCTGCGCGGCTGGGACGGCGTGCCGGTGGCGCAGGTGCTGGCCAAACGGCTGGCCCGGCCGGTGTTCGTGGACAACGACGCCAACCTGGGAGCGCTGGCCGAGAGCACGGTCGGCGCCGCGCGCGAGGTGCACGACGCGCTGTACGTGCGCGCCGGGCACGGCGTCGGGGCCGGCATCGTGCTGGCGGGCCGCGTGCACCGTGGGGTCGCGGGCACGGCGGGGGAGATCGGGCACGTGCAGGTGGACCCGGCGGGGAACATCTGCTCGTGCGGGAGCCGCGGCTGCCTCGACACGGTCGTCGGGGACCGGGCGCTGCTCGAGCCGCTGCGCAGCAGCCACGGGAGCCTGACCCTCGCCGACGTCGTGCGCCTGGCGAACGAGGACGACCCGGGCTGTCGGGAGATCGTCGCCGACGCCGGTACCGTGGTCGGCGGCGTCGTGGCCGGACTGGCGACGTCGCTCAACCCGGAGCTCGTCGTCGTCGGGGGAGCGCTGGCCGACACGGGCGAGGTCTTCCTCGGCCCGCTGCGGGACGCGCTGCGCCGCCGGACCATGCTGCAGCAGGTCACGCCCCTGGACGTGGTGCCCGCCGCGCTGGGGACGCGCGCCGAGCTGGAGGGCGCCATCGCGCTCGCGCTGCAGCACACCGACCTGCTGGAGCAGCCGGACGACGGGCCGCACGGCGCCGTGGCCGTGGGGCAGGTCCGCACAGGAGAGGGGAACCGGTGAGGGGACGCACGCCGCTGCTCGCGCTGCGGCAGGTCAGCAGGTACTTCGGCGCCGTCGAGGCCCTCGTCGACGTGGACCTCGAGGTGCACCCGCACGAGGTCGTGGCCCTCGTGGGCGACAACGGTGCGGGCAAGTCGACCCTCGCCCAGGTGGTGGCGGGCGTGCTGAGCCCGAGCTCGGGGCAGCTGGAGATCGACGGCGAGCCGGTGTCCATCACGTCTCCCTCGGCGGCCTACCAGCTCGGCGTGGCGAGCGTCTTCCAGGACCTCGCGGTGTGCGAGAACCTGGACGTCACCGCCAACGTCTTCCTGGGGCAGGAGCTGCGGGGGCGCGCCGGCCTGCTGCGCGACGGCGAGATGGAGACCGAGACCCGCGCGCTCCTGGAGCACCTCACCGTCCGGATCCCGTCGGTGCGCACGCCGCTGCGGCACCTGTCCGCCGGGCAGCGCCAGGCCGTCGCCATCGCCCGCACGCTCATCGGCCAGCCCCGCATCGTGGTGCTCGACGAGCCGACGGCGGCGCTCTCGGTGGCCCAGACCGCCGAGGTGCTCACCCACATCCAACGGCTGCGCGAGCTCGGGCTGGGGGTCGTCCTCATCAGCCACAACCTCAACGACGTGCGCGCGGTCTCCGACCGCATCGAGGTGCTGCGCCACGGCCGGAACAACGGGTCGTTCCCGGCCACCGCGACGCACGAGGAGATCCTCGCCGCGATCACCGGCGCGGCCTGAGGGCCGCGGGGGCGGGCCCCGCGACCCTCAGGCGTTCGGGTCAGCGGCCCAGGAGGCCGAGCAGCTGACGGTCGGCCAGGTCCAGTCCCCGCCGTGCGTCACGGTGAACCCGAACGACGTCGACTGCCCGGCGGCCAGCGTGCCGTTCCCGCTCGGGCGCATCGTCATGACCTTGCCCGAGGAGTCCCAGGTGGGCGTGCCGTTCCATGTGGCGCTGATCCGCTGGGCGGAGCTGACGGTCACGGTCGAGGTCCAGGACGAGATGTTCCGGTCGGCCCTGATGGTCACGGTCCCGTTGAAGCGGTCGCCCCACTTCTGGCCCTCGGAGTAGGTGGCGGTGCAGCCGCTGCCACCGGTCGGCGGCGGAGTGCTCTCGCCGGGGCCGGGATCGCCGCCGCCCTGGCCGTCGTTGAGGACGTTCAGCACCGCGGTGTAGGCGGCCTTCTTCTGGCCGTTGCCGTCGAAGAGCAGCGGGGTGCCGCTGGCGCGCCACGAGTCGGAGTCGCGCACGCCCCACACGGTGATGCCCGTGCAGCGGGACACGGCGAGGCACGCCTGCGTGACCCCCCGGTACTGCTCGGCCTGCGAGGTGCCGGACCCCTCGATGTCCAGCTCGGTGATCTGCACGTCCACGCCGAGGTCGGCGAAGTGCTGCAGCGTCTCGTGGTAGTTGTTCGGCACCGGGTTGCCGCTGTTGAAGTGGGCCTGGAAGCCCACGCAGTCGATCGGCACGCCGCGGGCCTTGAAGTCCTTGACCATGGCGTAGACGCCCTGCGTCTTGGCGTGCGACCAGTTGTCGGTGTTGTAGTCGTTGTAGCAGAGCTTCGCGTTCGGGTCCGCGGCCCGGGCGGCTCGGAAGGCCGCCTCGATCCAGTCGTTGCCGGTGCGCTGGAGGTTGGAGTCACGCCGGGCGCCGGACGAGCCGTCCGCGAACGCCTCGTTGACCACGTCCCACGCGTAGATCTTGCCGCGGTAGTGCGTGGCGACCTGGGTGACGTGGTTGAGCATCGCCTGCCGCAGCTGCGAGCCGCTCATGTTCTGCATCCAGCCCGGCTGCTGCGAGTGCCACGCCAGCGCGTGGCCGCGCACCCGCTTGCCGTTGCTGGTGGCCCAATTGACGATCCGGTCGCCGGCCGCATAGTTGAACACCCCCTGCTGCGGCTCGGTGGCGTCCATCTTCATCTCGTTCTCGGCCGTGATCATGCCGAACTCGCGGTTCGCGATCGTCGTGTACTGCGCGTCGTTCAGCTTGCCCTGCGCGATCGCCGTGCCGAAGTAGCGGCCCTGGTCCGCGGCGGCTTCGTGCAGCGTGCTCCCTGCGGCCTGCGCGCTGAGGGCCGTCCCGGCGAGCAGGCCGATCCCGGCCACCGCCGCTCCCACCGCCGCGCGCCATCGCGTCGTCGTGCGCTTCATCGATCCCATCCTTCGTTCTCGAGCGTGCTCATCCTTGAGTGATGCTCTGCCACGAGGCCTCGTCATCGAGCGGTCGGGGTCGCCGACGTCCTGAGGCTAGGTAGAAAACGTTTTCGAGACAACCCCTGCGGGTGAATTCCTGCGCGGGCGACGCGTTCGGCGCTCCAGGTGGCGGCGGCCCTCAGCCTCGCGAGCGGTCGTTGCGGCCGAACTGGTCGTGCGGGTCGATGTGGGTGAGCACCTTGTCGAGCGCGCCGGTGAGGGTGCGGAGCTCGGCGGGGTCGAGGTCGTCGAACACGTTCTCCAGCACGGTGCGCACGTGGCCGGGGGCGGTGGCGACGACCTTCCGCCAGCCCTCGTCGGTCAGGTGGGCGATGGTGGCGCGGCGGTCGTCGGGGGCGGTGCAGCGCTCGACGAAGCCGCGCGCCTCGAGGCGGCGCGCCACGTGCGAGAGCCGGGGGAGGGTGGCGCTGGTGAGCCGGGCGAGCTCGGTCATCCGCAGGTCGCGGCCGGGTGCCTCCGAGAGCATCGCGAGCACGATGTACTCGAAGTGGGTGAGGTCGGCGTCGCGCCGCAGCTGCTGGTCGAGGGCCGCGGGCAGCAGCTCGATCACCGCCTGGAGCCGGAGCCACGTGCGCATCTGCTCGGCGTCGAGCCAGCGCGGCTCGCCCGCGTCCTGCTGTGCGCCCCGGGGTGTTCCCTGCGTGGTCGTCACCGTGCCCTCCGTCCCTGTCCCCGCGAAAGTTGACGCTACAACTATAGCGGGTCTATGTTGGTTGTAGCGTCAACCAAACGGGTCGACGACGGATCCTCAGGAGGAACCATGGCCACCATCAGCATCCTCGGCACCGGGAACATGGGCTCCGCGATCGCGGGCCTGGCGCTCGCCGGCGGCAACGACGTCCAGGTCGTCGCCCGCGACGTCGCCAAGGCCGCGGCCGTGGACGCGGGCGTCACCGCCGCCGCGTTCGGTGAGGCGCTCACGGGCGAGATCGTCGTCCTGGCCCTGCCGTACCCCGCGCTCGACGACGTCGTCGCGACCTACGGCGACCAGCTCGCCGGCCGCACCGTCGTGGACCTCACCAACCCGCTGGACTTCGCGACCTTCGACGCGCTCGTCGTGCCGGCCGACTCCTCGGCCGCGGCCGAGCTGGCGGCGAAGCTTCCCGGCGCGTCCGTGCTCAAGGCGTTCAACACCAACTTCGCGGCGACGCTCGTCAGCGGCACCGTGGGTGACGTGCCCACGACCGTCCTCGTGGCGGGCGACGACGCGGACGCCAAGGCCGCGTTCTCCGCGGCGTTCGACGGCTCCGCCGTCCGTGTCGTCGACGCCGGCTCGCTCAAGCGCGCCCGCGAGCTCGAGTCCCTCGGCTTCCTCCAGCTCACGCTGGCCGCCGGCGAGAAGACCCAGTGGACCACGGGCTTCGCCCTGCTCTGAGATCCTCTCGATCATCCACCCGCCCCAGCCCCAGCCCCAGCCTCAGCCCCAGCACCAGGAGCCGACCATGACCTCGTCGTCGACCGCACCGAGCCGCCGCCCCGACCTCCTCGCGGCGGACACCGCGATGGGCGCCGTGACGCTGCACGTGGGCGACCTCGGCGCGATGAGCGCCTACTACCGCGAGGCGATCGCGCTCGAGGAGATCCCCGCGCTCGGAGAGCCGGGGCGGGTGGTGCTGGGGCGCGGCGGGGTGCCCGTCGTGGCGCTGCAGCACACGCCGGGGCTGCCGGCGACGTCGCGGAACCAGGCCGGGCTGTTCCACACGGCCGTCCTCTTCGACACGGAGGAGGCTCTCGCCGCCGCCGTCGCGCACGCCGCGCAGCACCCGCTGTCGCGGTTCGCGGGGAACTCCGACCACTGGGTGTCGCGGGCGTTCTACTTCACCGACCCCGAGGACAACGGCATCGAGCTGTACTGGGACCGGCCGCGCGACGTCTGGCAGCACGACGGCGGCGGCCGCGTCGCGATGGGCTCCGACTGGTTCGACCCGCAGGAGTTCCTCCAGCGGCACCTGACCGAGGACGCCCTCGCCGGCACCGCGGGCCAGGCCGCCCAGGTCGGGCACGTCCACCTCCAGGTGGGTGACATCCCGACGGCGCAGAAGTTCTACGTCGACACCCTCGGCTTCGAGATCATGGCGACGTTCCACGGCGCCCTGTTCGTCGCCGCCGGCGGGTACCACCACCACATGGCGATGAACACCTGGAACAGCGCCGGCGCCGGCCCGCGGGCGGCGACCCTCGGGCTCGGGCAGGTGGCGCTCACCGTGCCCACGCGCGACGAGGTCGGGGCGCTCGCGGACCGGCTGAGGCACGCCGGCGTCGCGGCGCGCGACGACGGCCGGACGCTGCGCTTCGACGACCCGTGGAACACGCTCGTCGAGGTCTCGGTGGCCTGACCCACCGTTCCGCCGAACAGGCGGTTGACACCGTTATGGGCGGCGAAGTCCCCCCATAACGGTGTCAACCGCCTGTTCGGCAGCGGGCGGGGGTGGCGGAGGTCAGCGGAAGACGACGGTGCGGTGGCCGTCGAGCAGCACCCGGTGCTCGGCGTGCCACCGCACGGCGCGCGCGAGGGTGCGGCGCTCGACGTCCTCGCCGATCGCGACCAGGTCGGCGACGGCACGCGAGTGGTCCACGCGCTCGACGTCCTGCTCGATGATCGGGCCCTCGTCGAGGTCGCCCGTCACGTAGTGCGACGTCGCGCCGATGAGCTTCACGCCGCGGTCGTGCGCCTGCGCGTAGGGGCGCGCGCCCTTGAAGCTCGGCAGGAACGAGTGGTGGATGTTGATGACCTGGCCGGCGAGGTCGCGGCACAGCTCGTCCGACAGGATCTGCATGTACCGGGCGAGGACGACCAGCTCGACGTCGAGCTCGGCGACCAGCTCCCGCAGCCGGTCCTCCGCGGCCGCCTTCGTGTCCTTCGTCACCGGCACGTGGTGGAACGGCTTGCCGTAGAACGCGGCCATGTCCGCCAGGTCGTCGTGGTTGCCGACCACGCCGACGACGTCGATGGGCATGCCCTGGTACCGCTCGCGGTACAGCAGGTCGACCAGGCAGTGCGGCGCCTTGCTGACCAGCACCAGCGTGCGCAGGCGGCGGCCGACGACGTCGAGCTGCCAGGTCATGCCGAACCGCTCCGCCACCGGCGTGAGCGCCGCGGCGAGGGCCTCGCGCCCGGCCGTCTCCTCGACGTCGAGCGCCACCTGCACGCGCATGAAGAACAGGCCCGACGCCGGGTCCCCGAACTGCTGCGACTCGGTGATGTTGCCGCCGTGCTCGGCCAGCACGCCCGCGACGGCGTGCACGATCCCGGGGCGGTCGGGGCAGGAGAGGGTCAGCACCCATTCGGTCGTCACCCGCCCATTGTCACCGACCGTCCCGGGCGCGCGACGACACGTCCGCCGTCCGTCTGCCACGATGTCCCCATGAGCGAGGCACCCGGCACCGACGCCCAGGACGTCCAGCAGGAGAGCGGCGACGACACGCTGCGGATCGCACTGGTGGAGGACGCCCAGGCGGGCGAGCTGCTGACGCTGCGGCGGGCGGCGTTCGTCAGCGAGGCGCAGCTGTACGACGACCCGCACATCCCGCCGCTGACGCAGACGCTGCACGAGCTGCGCGACGACATGGCGCGCGACGACGTCGTGACGGTGGGCGCGTGGGAGGGGCACCGCCTCGTCGGGTCCCTGCGCCTGGAGATCGAGGGCCCCAAGGCGACGATCGGCCGGCTCGCCGTCGCGCCGGACCAGCAGGCCAAGGGCATCGGCACGTCCCTGATGTTCGCCATCCTGCAGTTCCTGCCCTCCGAGGTCACGGAGGTGTGGGCGTTCACGGGCAAGGACTCGAAGAAGAACCTCGCCATGTACACCAAGCACGGGTACGAGGAGCAGTACGACCGGGCGGCGGGCAAGCTCACGCTGACGTACCTGCGCCGGGTGCTCGACGAGGTCGACGCGAGGAACGCGGCTCAGGAACGATGACCGACGTCGGCGGTCGGGCTGCCGCGCGTCCGCGCTCGCGGCGCCCGTCCATGGCCGACGTCGCGGCGGTCGCGGGGGTCTCCCACCAGACGGTCTCCCGGGTGCTCAACGGCCACCCGAGCGTGCGCGGCGAGACCCGCGAGCGGGTGCTGGAGGCCATCGCGTCCCTCGGCTACCGGCGCAACAGCGCCGCCCGTGCGCTCGCGACGGCGCGCTCCACGACCCTCGGGGTCGTCACGACCGGCTCGGCGCTGTTCGGCCCCACGAGCACCCTCATCGCGATCGAGGGGGCGGCGCGCGACCAGGGGTACTTCGTCTCGGTGGCGACGCTGCGGCGCTACGACGCGGAGGCGATGCACGAGGCCCTGGAGCACTTTATGGACCAGGGCGTGGAGGCGATCGTCGTCATCGCCCCGCAGGACGACGTCGCCGCGGCGGTCGAGTCGTTCCGCGCGCCCGTCCCGGTGCTGGTCGTCGCGGCCCTCGAGAAGCTGCCGCGCGACGCCGGCACGACGGCGGCCGGGCCGACGACGCTGTCCCTCGCCGTCGACCAGCGTGCCGGGGCGCGCGCCGCGACGGAGCACCTGCTCGCCCTCGGGCACCGCGACGTGCTGCACGTCGCCGGGCCGCAGGACTGGTTCGACGCCCGCGAGCGCGCCGCCGGCTGGCGGGAGGCGCTCGAGGCGCGGGGGATCGTGCCGAGCCGGCCGCGGTACTGCACCTGGTCGGCCGAGGACGGGTACGCCGCGGGCCGCGACCTCGCGGAGGCCGTGGTGGCGCACGAGGGCCCGACGGCGGTGTTCGCCGGGAACGACCAGCTCGCGCTCGGCATCCTCCGCGCGTTCTGGGAGCGGGGCCTCTCCGTGCCCGACGACGTGTCCGTGGCGGGCTTCGACGACGTCGCCGGCGCCGCCTACTTCGTGCCGCCGCTGACCACGGTGCGCCAGCCGTTCGGGGTGCTGGGGGAGCGCAGCGTCGCGATGGTCGTCGCGGCGCTCGCCGACGCGAGCGTCCCGACCGAGCGGATCGTGCCCGAGCTCGTGGTGCGCTCGAGCACGGCGCCGCCGGCGCGCTGACCCGCGGCGCGTGCCGTGGCCCCGCCGGGCGCACCGCTCGCCGCGGACGACCCGGCGCACCGTTGACCGCCGTCCCCGCGGCTGGGTAGATTCTCCGCATCCACAGTTCTACATCGTTGTAGAGGAGACATGATGCGCAGATCCCTCAGGCAGGCCCGGGCCGCCGCGGCCGGGGTGCTGACGACCGTGCTGCTCGGCGCCTCGCTGGTCGCCGCCACGACCGTCGGCCCCGCCACCGCCACGCCCGGCGCGGCGGAGCGCGGCGGGCACGACAGCTCGGCGTCGTCCGCCCCGACCGGAGGCCTGTCCGTGACCGGCGAGACCTCGCCGGTGCACGACCCGGCGCTCGTCGTCGACGACGACGGCACCTGGCGCGTCTACACCACGGGCCTGGTGAACCGCGAGAAGGGCGGCACCATCCAGATGTGGTCGAGTCACGACGACGGCGTGACCTGGGCCTACGACGGCACGATCTGGGACGAGATCCCCGCCTGGATCGACGAGCGCTTCGCGGCCGACGGCGACGGCGTGCTGCCCGACAACCTCTGGGCGCCCGAGGTGTACGAGCACGACGGCACCTACTACCTCTACTACTCGGCGTCGCGCTTCGGCACGAACACCTCGGTGACCGCCCTGGCCACCAACACGACGCTGGACCCGGCCGACCCGGACTACGCGTGGGTCGACCAGGGCCCGGTGATCAGCTCGCCGAACGACATCGCCGGCGGCAAGACCTTCAATGCCATCGACGCGGGCATCGTGGAGGGCGCCGACGGCACCCCGTACATGGCGATCGGCTCGTACTGGTACGGCGTCTTCCTCGTCGAGCTCGAGTGGCCCAGCGGCAAGCTCGCCGACGGTGCGCTGGAGAACGCCACCCACCTGGTCGACCGCATGATGGCGGGCAACCCGGTCGAGGCGCCGTACGTCTACGAGCGTGACGGCTGGTACTACCTGTTCGTCTCGTTCGACCGGTGCTGCCAGGGTCTCGACAGCACCTACCAGGTGGCGGTCGGGCGCTCGCGCGACGTCGCCGGCCCGTACCTCGACCAGGACGGCCGGGACATGGCCGACGGCGGCGGCACGGTGCTGCTCTCCTCGCACGGCGCGGTCGTGGGCCCGGGCGGCCAGTCGGTGTCCGACGGCGTCCTCGCCTTCCACTACTACGACGCCGCGAACGCCGAGATCCCCGGCTTCCCGACGCTCGGGCTGCAGCGCCTGGGCTGGGAGGACGGCTGGCCCGTGGTGGACCAGACGGTCGAGGAGCCGGTGGTCACGGCGGACCCGCGCGACGTGACGGTCCGCGGCAACCGGCCGGCCACCTTCGAGGTCGAGGTGTCCGGCACGCCGGTGCCCGTCGTCACGTGGGAGGTCTCCGACGACGACGGCGACACCTGGTCGGCCGCGCCGGTCGGCGCGACCCGCGCCGTCGACGGCACCGCACGCTGGACCCTCAAGCACGCCGGGCGCGAGCCGGACGGCCTGCTCGTGCGCGCCGTCGTCGCCAACGCCCACGGCGAGGCGCGCAGCGAGGCGGCGCAGCTCGACGTCGTGAGCCCCGGGCGCCCGACGAGGTAGTCCGGCCCTCGCCGAGGTAGTGCACGGCTCGCCGAGGTAGTGGTCTGGACCACTACCTCGGCGAGCCCGTGACTACCTCGGCGAGACATGCACTACCTCGGCGAGACTGGTGCTGCCTCACGGGTTGGGTAGCGACCCATGTGAGCGCTAACATGGAACGACACCACGACGCCCGGCCGGGCGGGGACGGAGCAGGGATGGCGGAGCAGGGCACGCAGCCGGACGACGGGACCGAGGTCCGGGAGGCGATCGCCACCGGGAGGGCCACGCTGGGCATCGAGCTCGGCTCCACCAACATCAAGGCGTGCCTGATCGGGCCGGACCACGCGCCGATCGCGAGCGGCTCCCACGCGTGGGAGAACGAGCTCGCGGACGGCGTCTGGACGTACTCGCTCGACGCCGTGCACGCCGGGCTGCAGGGCGCCTACGCCGCGCTGGTGGCCGACGTCGAGCGACGCTACGGCGTGCGCCCCACCACCTACGCGGCCCTCGGCGTCTCGGCCATGATGCACGGCTACCTGCCGTTCGACGCGGACGGCGAGCTGCTCGTCCCGTTCCGCACCTGGCGCAACACGAACACCGGCCCGGCGGCCGCCGAGCTCTCCGCCCTCTTCGGGTACAACATCCCGCTGCGCTGGTCGATCGCCCACCTCTACCAGGCGATCCTCGACGACGAGCCGCACGTGCCGCAGGTCGCGTCGTTCACCACGCTGGCCGGGTACGTGCACCGCGCGCTCACGGGGCGCCACGTGCTCGGCGTCGGCGACGCGTCGGGCATGTTCCCGATCGACCCCGCCACGGGCGACTACGACGCGCGGATGCTGGAGCAGTTCCGCCACCTCGCCGCGGCCAAGCGGCCGGGGCTGGACGTCGGGGGCCTGCTGCCGCAGGTCCTGAGCGCGGGCGCGGACGCCGGCCGGCTCACCCCCGAGGGCGCCGCGCTGCTCGACCCCTCGGGCACGCTGCAGCCCGGCGTGCTCCTCTGCCCGCCCGAGGGCGACGCCGGCACGGGCATGGTCGCCACCGGCTCCGTCGCCCCGCGCACCGGCAACATCAGCGCGGGCACGTCCATCTTCGCGATGGTGGTGCTCGAGCGTCCGCTGACCTCCGTGCACCACGAGCTCGACCTCGTCACGACGCCCGCGGGCGACCTCGTCGCGATGGTGCACTGCAACAACGGCGCCAGCGAGCTCGACGCGTGGGCCGGCGTCTTCGGGCAGTTCGCCGCCGCGCTCGGCGCCCCCGCCGAGCCCGACGCCGTCTTCGGCGCGCTCTTCCGGGCCGCGCTCGACGGCGCCCCCGACGGCGGCGGCCTCCTCGCCTACAACTACCTCGCCGGCGAGCCGATCACCGGCCTCGACGAGGGCCGCCCGCTCGTGGTGCGCACGCCCGACAGCCGCCTCACGCTGGCGAACTTCGCGCGCACGCAGCTCTACGGGGTGTTCGGCACCCTCGCGCTCGGCATGCGCGTGCTGCACGGCGAGGGCGTCGCGATCGACACGATGTTCGCCCACGGCGGCCTGTTCAGGACCGCCGGCGTGGCCCAGCGGCTGCTGGCCGGCGCGATCGACGCCCCCGTGGCCGTCGGGCAGACGGCGGGGGAGGGCGGCGCCTGGGGCATCGCCCTGCTCGCGGCCTACGCCCGGGCCGCTGCCGACGCGACGGGCCAGGACGCACCCGCCCTCGACGCCTACCTGGCCGAGCAGGTCTTCGCCGACGCCCGGCTCGACGTCGCCGAGCCCGCCGCCGACGACGTCGCGGGCTTCGCCGCCTACCTGAAGCGGTACTCCGCCGGCCTCGCGGTCGAGCGCGCCGCCACCACCGCCCTCTGACGTCGCACCGTCGACGCCCCGACGACCCGAACCCCGCACTGGAGAAGCACATGAGCACCCGCACCGAGGTCCCCGCGCACCTGCGCGCCGCCGTCGACGCCGCCAAGGAGAAGGTCGCGGCGCTGCACGCCGAGCTGCCCCGCTGGGAGCTCGTGGTGTGGACCGCCGGGAACGTGTCCGAGCGCGTGGCGAACCCCGAGGGCGACGACCTGCTCGTCATCAAGCCGTCCGGCGTGTCCTACGACGACATCACCCCCGAGGCCATGGTGGTCTGCGACCTGGACGGCAACCTCGTCGAGGGCGACCGCTCGCCGTCGTCCGACACCGCCGCGCACGCCTACGTGTACAGCCACATGCCCGAGGTGGGCGGCGTCGTGCACACGCACTCCACCTACGCCACGGCGTGGGCCGCGCGCGCCGAGGAGATCCCCTGCGTGCTCACGATGATGGCCGACGAGTTCGGCGGCCCCATCCCCGTGGGCCCGTTCGCGATCATCGGCGACGACTCGATCGGCCGCGGCATCGTCAAGACCCTGAGCGGCCACCGGAGCCCGGCGGTCCTCATGCAGAACCACGGCCCGTTCACCATCGGCAAGGACGCGCGCGCCGCGGTCAAGGCCGCCGTGATGGTCGAGGAGGTGGCCCGCACGGTGCACGTGTCGCGCCAGCTCGGCGAGCCGCTGCCGATCGAGCAGCAGCACATCGACTCGCTCTACGCGCGCTACCAGAACGTCTACGGCCAGCACTGAGCCGGCCGCCCCGAACCAGACCTGATCCAGAGAGGAAACCCATGAGCAAGCCGTACGCCGACCGCGAGGTCTGGTTCTTCACCGGCAGCCAGGACCTGTACGGCCCCGAGACGCTGGAGCAGGTCGCCCAGCAGTCCCAGGAGGTCGCCCGCGCGCTCGACGCGTCGTCCGACGTGCCCGCGAAGGTCGTCTGGAAGCCCGTGCTCAAGGACGCGGGCTCCATCCGCCGCGCGATGCTCGACGCGAACGCGGACGACAAGGTGCTCGGCGTCATCACGTGGATGCACACGTTCAGCCCGGCCAAGATGTGGATCTCCGGCCTCGACGCGCTGCGCAAGCCGCTGCTGCACCTGCACACGCAGGCGAACGTCGAGCTGCCGTGGGCGGACATCGACATGGACTTCATGAACCTCAACCAGGCCGCGCACGGCGACCGCGAGTACGCCTACCTGGCCACGCGCCTGGGCGTCGCGCGCACCACCGTCGTGGGTCACGTGTCGAACCCGGCCGTGACCCGCCGCGTCGGCACCTGGGTGCGCGGCGCCGCGGGCTGGGCCGCCACGCACGAGCTCAAGCTGGTGCGCTTCGGCGACAACATGCGCAACGTCGCCGTCACCGAGGGCGACAAGACCGAGGCGGAGCTGCGCTTCGGTGTCTCGGTGAACACGTGGGGCGTCAACGACCTGGTCGCCGCGGTCGAGGCCGTGGACGACGCGGCGGTCGACGCGCTCGTCGCGGAGTACGAGGACCTCTACGACGTCGCCGAGGAGCTCCGCCAGGGCGGCGAGCGGCACGAGTCCCTGCGGTACGCGGCCCGCCAGGAGATCGCCATGGAGGCGTTCCTCGTCGAGCGCGGCGCCAAGGCGTTCACCACGAACTTCGAGGACCTCGGCGCGCTGCGCCAGCTGCCCGGCATCGCCGTGCAGCGCCTCATGAGCAAGGGCTACGGCTTCGGCGCCGAGGGCGACTGGAAGACGGCCGTCCTGGTGCGCGCGGCGAAGGTCATGGGCGAGGGGCTGCCCGGCGGCGCCTCCCTCATGGAGGACTACACCTACGACCTCACGCCCGGCTCCGAGCTCATCCTCGGCGCCCACATGCTCGAGGTCTGCCCCTCCCTCACGACGTCGAAGCCCCGGGTGGAGATCCACCCGCTCGGCATCGGCGGCAAGGAGGACCCGGTCCGCATGGTGTTCGACGCCGACGCGACCGAGGGCGCCGTCGTCGTCTCGCTGGCCGACATGCGCGACCGCTTCCGCCTCACCGCGAACGTGGTCGACGTCGTGCCGCCGACCCACGAGCTGCCGAACCTCCCCGTCGCCCGCGCCGTCTGGGCCCCGCGCCCCGACTTCACCACCTCCGCCGAGGCGTGGCTGACCGCCGGTGGCGCGCACCACACCGTGATGTCGACGGCGGCGGGCGTCGAGGCGTTCGAGGTGTTCGCCCACATCGCGCGCACCGAGCTCCTCGTCATCGACGAGGACACCACGCGCCGCGGCTTCGCCGACCAGGTGCGGTGGAACCAGGTGTACTACCGCCTCGCCCAGGGGCTCTGAGCACGACCACCGGTGACCGGCCGGCGGTTCGGTAGGCTGACGCCGCCGAGCCGCCGGGCCGGCCGGTGGACGCACCCCGTGGAGGCCCCGCATGGCGAGTCCCGCCGCCGACAAGCCGAACATCCGGCAGGTCGCGCAGCTCGCCGGCGTCTCCCACATGACGGTGTCGCGGGTGCTCAACGACCACCCGAACATCCGCGAGGCCACCCGACGCCGGGTCGAGGAGGCCATCGACCAGCTCGGCTACAGGCCGAACATGACGGCCCGGGCCCTGGCCACGCAGCGCAGCCGCCGCATCGGCGTCCTCGTGGAGAGCGCGGCGACGTTCGGGCCGACCAGCACGCTGTACGCCGTCGAGTCGGCCGCCCGCGCCTCCGGGTACGTGGTCAGCTCCGTGCTGCTGCGGGCGGGGGAGGAGATCACCCCCCAGGAGGCGGTCGACCACCTCGTCGCGCAGGGCGTGGACGCGCTCTGCGTCGTCGCCCCCCGGTCGTCGTCGATCGCCGCTCTGCGCCGCATCGCCGTCGGGGTCCCGGTGCTCGTCGTCAAGCCCGACAAGGACCCGACGTTCCTCACCGTGACCGTCGACCAGCAGGCGGGGACGGCGCTCGCCGTCGACCACCTCGTCTCGCTCGGGCACCGCGACATCCTGCACCTCGCCGGTCCGCTCGACTGGCTGGACGCCCGGACCCGCGAGCGTTCCTTCCACGCCCGCGCGAAGTCGTGGGGCCTGCGCGAGCGCCCCATCGTCGTGGGGGACTGGACGGCCGACTTCGCCTACGACTTCGCGCGCGGGATCCGCGAGCTGCCGGAGTACACGGCGATCTTCGCCGCGAACGACGACATGGCCGTGGGCCTCGTGCACGGGCTGCACGACCGGGGCTTCTCCGTCCCCGACGACCTCAGCGTCGTCGGCTTCGACGACATCCCCCTGGCGCGGCACGTCATCCCCCCGCTGACCACCGTGCGGCAGAACTTCCACGCCCTGGGCGTGTCGGTCGTCGACGTCCTGCGCGCCGCCATCGAGGAGCAGGAGATCCCGACGGTCACGAAGATCCCCCCGGAGCTCGTCGCGCGGGCGTCGAGCGCCCCGCCGCGGAAGGCCGGCCGATGACGTCGCGGGCCGGGGCGGCGGCGCCCGTGGTGGAGATGCGCGGGATCACGGTGGAGCGCGCCGGGGTGCGGGTCCTGGACGGCGTGGACCTGGTGCTGCGGCCCGGCGAGGTGCACGCGCTCATGGGGGAGAACGGCGCGGGCAAGTCGACCCTGATCGGCGCGCTGACGGGGACGCTGCCGATCCTGGCGGGGACGGTGGTGGTGGACGGCGTGACGAGCCCGCCGACGAGCGTCGCCCAGAGCCGCGCCGACGGCATCGCGACGGTCTTCCAGGAGACGCACCTGAGCCCGCACCTGACGGTGGCGGAGAACGTCATGATCGGCCACGAGGTGCGCGGCTGGTTCGGCATCGACTGGGGGCGGACGCGGGCGCGCGCGTCGGCCGCGCTCGCGGCGCTGGGCATCGAGGACATCGACCCGCGCGTCCCCCTGGCGGCGCTGTCACCCGCGACCAAGCAGCTCGTGGCGGTGGCGCGCGCGATCGTCCTGGAGCCGCGAGTGCTCGTGCTCGACGAGCCCACGTCGAGCCTCGACGCGGACGAGGCCGCCCGCCTGCTGGGCGTGGTGCGGCGCCTGTGCGACCAGGGCGTCGCGGTGCTGTTCGTCTCGCACTTCCTCGAGCAGGTCTTCGAGGTGAGCGACCGGATGACGGTGCTGCGGGGCGGGCGTGTCGTCGCGGAGTTCCGGACGGCGGACGTCGAGCGCGCCGAGGTGATCTCCAAGATGCTCGGCGAAGACATCGACGCGCTCCAGGCGCTGCGCTCGCAGCGGCTCGCGCACCACTACGCGGGGGCGGGCGAGGCGACGCTGCGGGCCGAGTCCCTCGGGCGTCACGGCGTGCTCGAGCCGACCGACCTCGAGCTGTCCCGGGGCGAGGTCGTGGGCCTCGCCGGGCTGCGCGGCTCGGGCCGCAGCGAGCTCGCCCGGCTGATGAGCGGCGCGGAGCGCGCCGACCGCGGGGAGCTGTGGCTCGACGGCGTCCGGGTGCAGCTGCGGAGCCCGGGTGCCGCGCTGCGCCACCGGATCGCGATGTCGAGCGAGAACGTGCGCGACGACGGGATCGTCGCGGGGCTCACGGTGCGGGAGAACATCGTGCTCGCGCTGCAGGCGCTGCGCGGCTGGTCGCGGCCGCTGTCGCGCGGCGAGCAGGACGCCGTCGTCGACACGTACCTCGACGCGCTGCAGCTGTCGCCCGACGACCTGGACCGCCCGGCCGGCGAGCTGTCCGGCGGCACGCAGCAGAAGGTGCTGCTCGCCCGGCTGCTGGCGACCCGCCCGCACGTCCTCATCCTCGACGAGCCGACGCGCGGCATCGACATCGCCGCCAAGCTGGAGATCCAGCGCCGGGTGGCGCGGCTGGCGGGCGAGGGGGTGGCCGTGGTCTTCATCTCCTCCCAGCTGGAGGAGGTGGTGCGCCTCGCCGACCGCATCGTCGTGCTCAAGGACCGCGAGAAGATCGGCGAGCTGAGCAACGGGCCGGGCGTCACGGTGGACACCATCGTCGAGATGATCGCCGCGGAGCTGGACGAGCCCGACCCCGGCGACTGACCCACGGAGCGCCCGTCGAGGGCGTTACGCGATCGTGACGTGGATTCCTGGACGGCCCCTATTGTGACCGGTCACATCTCCGCTATGTTAGCGGTCACACAAGCGTTGCCGGAGGGTCAGAGAAGACCCACGGACCGGGTCCACCGGTCAGCCGGCGTCTCAAGGAGGAGATCATGAGCAAGAACTTCCGGCGCGCCGGCGCGGCGCTGTTCGCCGCGGCCCTGACCGCGGCCTCGCTGGTCGCGTGCAGCAGCGAGCAGGCGCCCCAGAGCGGCGGCGACGGCGGGGGCGGCGGCGAGTCGGCCGCGGCCTCGGACACCATCGTCCTCGGCTTCTCGCAGGTCGGGGCCGAGTCCGGCTGGCGCGCGGCCAACACCAAGTCCATCCAGGACACCCTCACGCAGGAGAACGGCTTCGACCTCAAGTTCTCCGACGCGCAGCAGAAGCAGGAGAACCAGATCCAGGCGATCCGGTCCTACATCCAGCAGGGGGTCGACGTCATCGCCTTCTCCCCGGTCGTCGAGACCGGCTGGGACGCCGTGCTCGAGGAGGCCAAGGCCGCGAACATCCCGGTCGTCCTCACGGACCGCGCCGTCAACTCCGACGACGACACCCTCTACGAGTCGTTCATCGGCTCCGACTTCGTCGAGGAGGGCAAGCGCGCCGGCGAGTGGGCCAAGGAGCAGTACGACGGCGAGGGCTACAAGATGGTGGAGCTGCAGGGCACCACAGGGTCGGCCCCGGCGAACGACCGCAAGGAGGGCTTCGGCGAGGCGATCGCGGGCAGCGACATCGAGCTGATCGATTCGCAGACCGGCAACTTCACCCGCACCGAGGGCAAGCAGGTGATGGAGGGCTTCCTGCAGAAGTACGACGACATCGACCTCGTCTTTGCCCACAACGACGACATGGGCTTGGGCGCCATCGAGGCGATCGAGGCCGCGGGCAAGGTGCCCGGCGAGGACATCAAGATCATCACCGTCGACGGCGTCAAGGACGGCATGCAGGCGCTCGCGGACGGCAAGATCAACTACATCGTCGAGTGCAACCCGCTGCTCGGCCCCGACCTCGCGGAGATCGCGAAGAAGGTCGTGGCGGGCGAGGAGGTCGAGAAGCGCATCGTCGTCAAGGACGAGGCGTTCGACCAGGAGGCGGCGAAGGCGGCCCTGCCGGACCGTCAGTACTGACCGTCGGTACTCTCCACCGAGACCCGCGGTGGGTGCGGTGCGGGACGCCCGCCCCGCGCCCACCGCGCTCCACGGAAGGCTCCACGGAAGGTCAACGATGACGCCATCGGACGCCGGCGACGCCGGCAGCACCACCGACGACCGCCCGGAGGCGGTGCGCCCCGTCGTCGAGATGACCGGGATCTCCATCGAGTTCCCGGGCGTCAAGGCGCTCGACGGGGTCGACCTCCGGCTCCTGCCCGGCGAGGTGCACGCCCTCATGGGCGAGAACGGCGCGGGGAAGTCCACGCTGATCAAGGCGCTCACGGGCGTCTACGGCATCGACGCCGGCCAGATTCTCGTCGACGGCGAGCCGCACCTCTTCTCCGGGCCGGGCGAGGCGCAGGCCGCGGGGATCGCCACGGTGTACCAGGAGGTCAACCTCTGCGAGAACCTCACGGTCGCGGAGAACATCATGCTCGGCAACGAGCCCCGGCGGCTCGGCGCCATCGACTGGCCCCGCACGCGCCGCCGGGCCGCCGAGCACCTCGCCACCATGGGGCTCGACATCGACCCCGCCTCGTCGCTCGGCGCGCACTCGATCGCCGTGCAGCAGCTCGTCGCGATCAGCCGCGCCATGGTGGTGGACGCCAAGGTGCTCATCCTCGACGAGCCGACGTCCAGCCTCGACGCCGACGAGGTCGCGCGCCTCTTCGCGGTCGTCCGCCGGCTGCGCGACCAGGGCGTCGCGATCCTGTTCGTGTCGCACTTCCTCGATCAGGTCTTCGAGCTGTCCGACCGGATGACCGTGCTCCGCAACGGCGCGCGGGTGGGGGAGTACCGCACGGCGGAGCTCAGCCGCACCGAGCTCGTCTCGCGGATGATCGGCCGGTCGATGGAGGTGCTGGAGGACCTGGAGGTCCGCACCGAGCGCGACGCCGACACGGCGCAGGGCGAGCCCTTCGTCCAGGCCGTGGGCCTCGGCCGCCGGGGGGCCGTGCAGGCCTTCGACCTGGACGTGCACGTGGGCGAGGTCGTGGGGCTGGCCGGGCTGCTCGGCTCGGGCCGTACGGAGCTGGCCCGCCTGCTCGCCGGCGCCGACCGGGCCGACGAGGGCACGCTGTCCGTCAAGGGCGCCCCGACCCGGCTGCGCACGCCCCGCGCGGCGATCTCGCGCAAGATCGCCTTCTCCTCGGAGGACCGCAAGGCCGAGGGCGTCGTGGGTGACCTGTCGGTGCGCGAGAACATCGTGCTCGGCCTCCAGGCGGAGCGCGGCTGGCTGCGGCCGCTGCCCGGCAAGCAGGTCGACGAGATCGTGCACCGGTACATCGAGGCGCTGAACATCCGGCCCGCGAACCCGGACGCCCTGCTGCGCAACCTGTCGGGCGGCAACCAGCAGAAGGTGCTCCTGGCCCGGTGGCTGGCGACCGCGCCCGAGCTGTTCATCCTCGACGAGCCGACGCGCGGCATCGACGTCGGCGCCAAGGCGGAGATCCAGCGCCTGGTGTCCGACCTCGCGGCGCGCGGCATGGCGGTCCTGTTCATCTCCGCCGAGCTCGAGGAGGTGGTGCGGCTCAGCCACCGCATCGCCGTCATGCGCGACCGGCAGAAGGTCGCCGAGCTGACCAACACCGACACCGTCGGCGTCGACGACGTCGTCGAGCTCATCGCGAGCGGAGGGAACCGCTGATGCCCACGTCCCAGGCCGCCGGCGGCTTCGGCGCCGTCGTGCGCCACCACCTGTTCTGGCCCGTGGTCGCGCTGGTCGTGCTGCTCGCCGTCAACACGGCCGTCCGCCCGGGCTTCCTGTCCGTGTCGATCCTCGACGACCACCTCTTCGGCTCGCCGATCGACATCCTGCGCAACTGCGCCCCGCTGATGCTGGTCGCGCTCGGCATGTCGCTCGTGATCGCGACGCGCGGCATCGACCTCTCGGTGGGCGCCGTGGTGGCGATCTCCGGGGCGGTGGCCCTGACCTTCATCGCGGGCGCCGAGGACCCGGCCTCGCCGACGACCGTGCTCCTGGCGATCGGGATGGCCCTCGCGCTCGGCCTGGTGCTCGGCGTGTGGAACGGCTTCCTCGTGTCGGTGCTCGGGATCCAGCCCATCATCGCGACCCTCATCCTCATGACCGCCGGGCGCGGTGTCGCCATGCTCATCACCGAGGGGCAGATCACCACGGTCACGAGCGCGCCGTTCAAGACCCTCGGCGCCGGGTTCTGGCTCGGGCTGCCGGTCGCGACGCTCGTGGCGTTCGGCGTCTACGCGCTCGTCGCGCTCCTGGTGCGGCGCACGGCGCTGGGGATGCTCGTCGAGTCGGTCGGCATCAACCCGGCCGCGAGCCGCCTCGCCGGCGTGCGGGCGCGGACCATCGTGTGGACCGTCTTCGCGCTGTCCGGGCTCTTCTCGGCCCTCGCCGGGCTGATCCTGTCCTCGAACGTCATGGCGGCCGACGCGAACAACGCCGGCCTGTTCATCGAGCTGGACGCGATCCTCGCCGTCGTGATCGGCGGCACGTCGCTCGCGGGCGGCAAGTTCTCCCTCTCCGGCACGTTCGTCGGCGTGCTCATCATCGCGACGCTGTCGCTCACGGTGACGAACGTCGGCATCTCCCCGCTCGTGACGCCGTTGTTCAAGGCGCTCGTCGTCGCCGCGGTGACGCTGCTCCAGTCGCCGGTGATGCGGCGCAAGCTCATGGAACGCACGCGACGGCGTGGCAGGACGGCGCCCGTCGCGCCGTCCGACAAGCCCGCCGACGTGTCCACGGACAAGGTGGTGGCCTCATGACGACCCTCGCATCCTCGCGTCGCGGGGCACCCGCGCCGGACGGCGTGCCGGCCGTGGGCCGCCGCCTGCGCGTCGACCGCCGGTACCTGCCGGTGGTGGGCACGCTCGTGGTGTTCGTGCTGCTGCTCGTGCTGGGCGGCGCGCGCTACGACAACTTCCTGTCCGTCGGCGTGCTGGCGAACCTGTTCATCAACAACGCGTTCCTCATCGTCCTGGCGGTCGGGATGACGTTCGTCATCCTCACGGGCGGCATCGACCTCTCCGTGGGGTCGGTGCTGGCGCTGTCCGGCGTGACGGCGGCGTACCTGCTGCAGGCCGGCGTGCCCGCCGGCGTGGTGATCCCGCTGGTCGTGCTGGTCGGATCGCTGATCGGCCTCCTCGTGGGCGCGATGGTGCACGTCTTCGAGGTGCAGCCGTTCATCGCGACCCTCGCGGCGATGTTCTTCGCCCGCGGCCTGTGCTTCCTCATCGCCCCGGAGTCGATCCCGATCGACGACGAGACCTTCGTCGCGCTCGCCGCCTGGGACACGTGGGCGGGCGGACAGTGGCGGATCACGTCGAGCGTCGTGATCGCGCTGGTCGTGGTGGCGGTCGCGTTCTACCTGCTGCACTACACGCAGTTCGGCCGCACCGTGTACGCCATCGGCGGCGGGGAGCAGTCGGCCCGGCTCATGGGCCTGCCCGTCGCACGCACCAAGGTGCTCGTCTACGTCATCAGCGGCACCTGCGCCGGCCTCGGCGGCCTGCTGTTCGCCATGTTCTCGCGGTCGGGCTACTCCCTGACCGGCGTCGGCATGGAGCTGGACGCGATCGCGGCCGTCGTCATCGGCGGCACGCTGCTCACCGGCGGCACCGGGTTCGTGCTCGGTTCCGTGCTGGGCGTCCTCGTGCTCGGCCTGATCCAGACGATCATCACCTTCGAGGGCACCCTCAGCTCCTGGTGGACCAAGATCGTCATCGGCGCGCTGCTGCTGGTCTTCGTGGTCCTGCAGCGGCTGCTCGCGCTGCGGCGCTCGTAGCCCTCGGGAACGAACGCCCGTCCGGGCGGCGGGGCAGGCGGCGCGCGCCGCCGGCGGCCCCGCCGTCCCACCTCGCACCAGAAACCCCCCGCACCTGTACGACGTCGTACTCGAACCGGAGGTCTACAACGATGCACACCCGATCCCGATGGTCGACGCCCCTGGCGGTGGCCCTCGCCCTCGCGCTGCCGGCCACGGCGGCCGCGGCCGTCCCACCGCGGGCAGCCCCCGCGACGTCCCCGTCGACGACAGCCGCCGACGGCGCGTACGGCGCGTACGTCTTCCCCTACTTCGCCGGTGAGCAGGACGGCGGGGAGAAGATCTTCCTGGCCGTCAGCGAGGCCGACGACCCGACCGCGTGGACGACGCTCAACGGCGGCGAGGCCGTCCTCGAGTCCACCCTCGGCACGCAGGGCCTGCGCGACCCGTTCCTCACGCGCAACCCCGAGACCGGCACGTACTACCTGCTCGCCACCGACCTGAAGATCGCGGGCGGCGGGAACTTCGGCGACGCCCAGGAGACCGGCAGCCGGTCGATGATGGTGTGGTCCTCGGACGACCTGATCCACTGGTCCGACCAGCAGGAGGTCGAGGTGGCGCCCCCGGACGCCGGCAACCTCTGGGCCCCCGAGGCGACGTGGGACGCCGAGTCGGGCCAGTTCCTCGTGTACTGGGCGTCGGCCCTGTACCCGGACGACGTCGCCCCCGAGGACCGCGACATCGCGACGTCGTACCAGCGGATGCTGTCCGCCACGACGCCCGACTTCTCCGCGGGCAGCTTCTCCGAGCCGCAGGTCTGGATCGACGAGAAGCGCGGCGCCGGGCGCGGGATGATCGACTCGACGATCGCCGCGGTCCCGGACGGGGACGGCGGCGCGGTCTACTACCGCTTCACCAAGGACGAGGCGGACATGACCGTCCGCGAGGAGTCCTCCGACGACCTGTCCCGCACGCAGGGCGTGACCGAGGGCGACGGGTGGGACCTGGTCGCCGAGCAGGTCGGTGTCGGCGAGCCCAACCCCTGGGGCGGCGAGTTCACCGCCGGGGAGGGGCCCACGGTCTTCCCGTCCCTCACCGACGACTCCTGGTTCATGATGATCGACCAGCCGTCGTACCACGGCGGCCAGGGCTACATGCTGTTCCGCACCGACGACCTGGCCAGCGGGGACTGGACGTCCGTGCCCGACGCCGAGCTGCCGAGCCACCCGCGGCACGGCACGGTGCTGCCGATCACCACCGCGGAGCAGCAGGCGCTGCTCGAGGCGTACCCGGCAGCGGAGCCGGAGGTCGTGGAGCAGCGGCTCACCATCGACTCGGCGGCCGAGCGCACCGAGATGAGCGACGACCTGTACGGCGTGTTCTACGAGGACATCAACTACGCCGCCGACGGCGGCCTGTACGCCGAGCTGGTGCGCAACCGGTCCTTCGAGTTCGCCACGGAGGACAACGCGAGCTTCACCGCGATGACCGGCTGGGAGCAGACCGGCGGCGGTGAGGTCGCCGTCCAGTCCGAGCGGGGCGAGTGGCTCAACGACAGCAACCGGCACTACCTCACGGTGACCTCCGACGGCTCCACCGGCGTCGCCAACTCCTCCTACAACGAGGGCGTCGCGCTGGAGGAGGGGGCGTCCTACGACTTCTCCGTGTGGGCGCGGTCCGACGTCGCGCAGGACGTCACCGCGACCCTCGTCTCCGCCGACGGCGCGACGACGTACGGGACGGCGACGGTCGCCGTCGACGGCTCGGACGAGTGGGCGAGGTACACGGCGACGGTGACGGCGTCCGCGACGACGAACGCCGCGCGCCTGCAGGTGGCCTCGGGCGCCGAGAGCACGCTGCGGCTCGACATGGTGTCCCTGTTCCCGCAGGACACGTGGGTGGGGCCGGTCAACGGCAAGAGCGCGCTGCGCAAGGACCTCGCCGAGAAGGTGGCGGAGCTCGACCCGAGCTTCCTGCGGTTCCCGGGCGGCTGCGTGACCAACGTCGGCACCTTCGACTCCTACCTCGAGTCCGACGGCCAGGACCGGCAGCGCACGTACCAGTGGAAGGAGACCATCGGCCCGGTCGAGGAGCGGCCGACCAACTGGAACTTCTGGGGCTACAACCAGTCGTACGGCATCGGCTACCTCGAGTACCTGGAGTTCGCGGAGGACCTCGGTGCCTTCGCCCTGCCGGTCGTGTCGGTGGGCGCCAACGGCTGCGGCTCGCGCATTCCCGAGATGACCGACGAGCAGCGCCCGCGCTGGATCCAGGACACGCTCGACCTCATCGAGTTCGCCACGGGCTCCACCGACACCGAGTGGGGCGCGAAGCGCGCCGAGCTGGGGCACCCGGAGCCTTTCGAGCTGCCGTACATCGGGCTCGGCAACGAGGAGAACACCCCGAAGTTCCAGGAGAACTTCCCGGCCTTCCGCGACGCGATCGAGGCCGAGTACCCCGACATCACGGTGATCTCCAACTCCGGGCCCGACGACGCCGGGACCCGGTTCGACGAGCTGTGGGACTTCAACCGCGAGCAGGGCGTCGCGATGGTCGACGAGCACTACTACAACGACCCGTCGTGGTTCCTCACTAACACCGAGCGGTACGACTCCTACGACCGGAACGGCCCGCACGTCTTCCTCGGCGAGTACGCGTCGAAGGGCAACACCTTCGGCAACGCGCTCGCGGAGGCGGCGTACATGACCGGCCTGGAGCGCAACTCCGACGTCGTCGAGCTGGCCTCGTACGCGCCGATGTTCGCCAACGAGGACTACGTGCAGTGGTCGCCCGACATGATGTGGTTCGACAACGACCAGTCGTGGGGCTCGGTGAACTACTACACCCAGCAGCTGTTCATGACGAACACCGGCGACCAGGTGGTCCCGTCGGAGCTGGGTGACGGGCCGGACGTCGTCCCGCCGGACGTCGACGGCGGCGTCTTCCTGTCCACGTGGGCCACGCAGGCGCAGTACGACGACGTGCGGGTCACCGACAACGCGACGGGCGACGTGCTGTTCGCGGACTCGTTCGACGACGCGTCGCGCTGGGAGGCGCAGCGCGGGGCCTGGTCGGTCCAGGACGGCCGGTACGTGCAGTCCGACGCGGGCGTCGAGGACGCGCGCAGCATCGTCACCGGCGCCTACGACGAGGACTGGCACGACTACACGATGGAGGTGACGGCGCGGAAGACGGGAGGCGCCGAGGGCTTCCTGGTCGGGTTCGGCGCGAGCGCGAGCGACGACTTCTACTGGTGGAACGTGGGCGGCTGGGGCAACACCCGGTCCGTGCTGGAGCGGGCCGACGGCGCGCGCCAGGGCGAGGTCGCCGCGGCGGAGTCGTTCACTCCGCTGGAGAACGGCCGCGACTACCGGGTCAAGGTCGTCGTCGAGGGCCGCACCATCCAGCTCTACCTCGACGGCGAGCTGCAGCTCACCTACACCGAGCCGGTGACGAAGTCGCTGTTCCAGGTCGTGACCCACGACGAGGAGACCGGCGAGCTCGTGGCCAAGGTGGTCAACGTCGGCGACGCCGTCGCGCGGACCGACGTCGAGGTGACGGGCGGCTTCGAGCCGGCCGGCACCGCCCGGGTCACCGAGATGTCGGCCGACCCGACGGCGACCAACACCAAGACCCGGCCCGAGCGCGTGGTGCCGGTGGACCGGACGTTCGAGGGGGCGGGGACGTCGTTCACCTACGACTTCCCGGCGCACTCGATCACGTTCCTCCGGCTCGCGCCGTCGAGCCCGGAGACCGGGGACACGGCCAGCGCGGTCCGCGCGCAGGTGAAGCCCGGGTCCGTGGTGGCGGGCGACGACGCGCGCGTCGACGTCACGGTCACGGCGGAGCGGGCCCGTGGGAAGGCGCCCCGGGCGACCGGGACGGTGACGGTCGAGCTCGGCGGCGAGACCGTGACGGCGGCGCTGGAGGACGGGCGGGCCACCGTGTCGCTGCCGACGGCCGGCGTCGAGCCCGGCCGGCACGACGTCGTCGTCCGCTACGGCGGCGACGCGCGCTACGCGCCGAGCGAGGTGACGAAGGGGCTCACGGTCCGCGCCTCCCGGAGGTAGTCGCGCCGACTGCGGGCAGCTCTCTGCGGCGCCCACGTCCCGTCCTGGGGCGTGGGCGCCGTCGTGCGTCACGGGACGGGGCGGGCTCCACGCGGGCGTGGCGCAGATCACGGAAATGCATTTCGGGATTTTCGGGATCGGAACGTACGGTAGGCAGCCACGGGCCGAGATCTCGGGATCAACAGTGATCTCGTGATGGCCGAAACCTTTCCGTCGGGGCCGAGGGCGCCCCGTCGGCGACGTCGCGCAGACGCGGTGAAGGAGGACGACCGATGGCGTGCATTCCCAGCGGGGCCCCGGCAGGAGGCGTGGCCCCGGCGCGGGGCTCCTCCCGTCGTCGTCCGGGCCTGGCCGCCCGATGACGGCGAACCGGGCGTTCTCGGCCCGCTTCTCCGCGGCCGGCAACCTGGTCGACCTGCGCCGGCGCGGCGACGCGACCGGGATGAGCTGGGTGGTCGACCCGGAGTACCTGGACCGTGCGGGGTTCGCCGAGGACGACAAGCTCTTCGGAGAGTTCGACCTCATGGTCGGGGGCGTGCGGCGCACGAGCCGGGACGCCGTGCGGGACGTCCGGGTCGGGAGCGACCGGGTCGGGAGCGACCGGGTCGACGTCAGGTCGGACCTCGGGGGGCTGCGGGTCACGACGACCTACGACCTCGGCAGCGACCCCGACGGGATCGAGCTCACGTTCGCCGTCGTCAGCGACGCCGACGCCGTCGTCGAGGACCTCGGGCTGTGGGTGCCGTTCTCGCACGTCATGTTCCGCGACGCGGACGTGCGGCGGAACACCGAGCACTCGGCCGCGGCCTTCCCGTCGATCTCCCCGTCGTTCACCCGCCTGGCGATGCACCGCCGCTCCGGCCGCGGGCCGCACCTCGGGCTGTTCCAGACCGCGGGGGAGACGCTGTCCGTCGGGACGTACTGCGCGTACCGCAACCTCTTCTTCGAGGACGTCTCGCCGTCGCTCGACGGCGTGCTGTTCCACCGTCTCGTCCTGGCCGGCGGCTACCCGGGCGAGGACGCGCGCCCCGACGACTGGATCTACCGCAGCGACGCCCTCCGCCTGACCGCGGGCGAGGAGGTGCGCTGGTCGTACCGCCTGCGCGGGTACGACGACCGGGCCGACCTCGCCCGCGTCGGGCGCGAGCTCGGGCACCCGGACGTGGAGTACTCGCCGATGGTCCCCGCGGGCGGGGCGATCGAGCTCGCGGTCACCGCCCCGCCCGGGCGGTCGGTGGCGCGCGCGCAGGTGACGCACGGGGAGGGCGGCGCCCGCACCGCGCCGGTCACGGTGCCCCGCGCGACCCCGGACGGCGTCGTCCACCTGCGGGCCGTCGTGCACGACCCGGGCGAGCACGTGGTGCGGGTCGAGCTGGACGACGGCTCGGCCGACCAGGTCGTCGTGAACGTCGTGCCGCCGCTGGCGCGCGTGATCGACGCGCGGGTGCGCCACATCAGCGACGTGCTCTACCAGGGGCCGGACGGGCCGACGCCGCACGCCTTCTCCCCGGTGTCGAACCAGGGGGAGTCGCTGGGCAAGCTCAACCTCGTGCTCGCCGCCAACCTGGCGCGCGACGTCGACCCGGCGCAGGTCCGCCGCGTCGAGGAGTCCGCCGTGCGGTACGTGCGCGCGAAGTGGTTCACCGACGGCGACCTCTCGCGCCCCGCGCCGCTCTACGGCTCCTTCTACCGCGTGATGGACCTGGAGTACGTCGCCCACCTGTTCTACCTGCTCAGCAGGTTCGACGACGACGTCCTGACGATCCACCCGGCGAGGACGTACCTGCGGTGGGCGGCCGACGTCCTCGACCTGCGCGTCAACCCCGACCGGCACACCGACGAGCGGGCGAAGGAGGAGACGCAGATGCTCGGCGTCTACTTCCTCTACGTCGACGACCTCCTCGCCGCGATCCGGGACGCCGGGATGACCGACACGTACGAGCGCGTCCGCGCCCGCTGGGAGGCGGTCGTCGACCGCGTCGCCGCGGACTCCGCGACCTACCGGGGTGCGGTGACCGAGCACTACTACGACAACGCGGGATTCGGGCCCTCGGCGGGTGCGCTCGCGGCCGCGGGGCGCGCGGAGGCGGACCGGTACGCCGAGCTGCTGCTCGCGAACATCGGGTACTCGAACGACTTCCGGGCGCAGAACCCCGACCGCTGGTGGGAGGCGCTGGCCCCCATGATCCACGCCCTGTGGGGCGGGGTCTCCGCCGCGGCGATGCTCAAGGTCCACGACGCCACGGGAGACCCGGCCCACCTGGAGGCCGCCTACCGGGCGACGGTCGCGGTGCTGTACTGCTACGACTCGGCCGCGACGGCCACCGCGCTGCGGCTGCAGCCCGGCGAGGCGGCGTCGACCTACGCCGTCACCGGGCCGCACGTGAACCGCCCCGACCTGTCCCGCAACCGCTTCGGGCAGGCGACCTTCCACCGCGACGGCGGTATCTTCGCCCGCCTGTTCAGCGACGGCGACCAGTCGCCCGACTGGGACATGGGCGAGGAGCTTGTCGCCTACCTCGACGGCTTCGGCCGCACGACCTACCTCTACGACGGCCCCGACGGCACCCCGCGCGTCGTCAACGGCTCGCTCACCAGGACGGCCGACGGCTACGTCGTCGAGAGCTTCGCCCCCTACCCCCACGAGTTCCGCTACCGCGACCGAGGGCTGCACCTCGTCACCCCGGTCGCCACCCCCCGGGTCGTCCTCACCGACGACGCGCTGATCCCCGAGGACGGACGATGACGACGACCGCTGAGACGCACCCCGCGACCGGGACGGCGAAGGTGCCGCTGCGCCGACGGCTCGGTTACGCGAGCACCGACATGGCGGGCAACCTGCTGTACACGACCGTGTCCACGTTCGTCCTGTACTACTACACGGACGTGTTCGGGCTGTCGGTCGCGGCGGCCGGGTCGATCCTCCTGATCGCGCGGATCCTCGACGCGTTCGACGCGCCCGTGTGGGGATTCATCATCGACCACACGAACACCCGGTGGGGTCAGTCGCGGCCCTGGTGGCTCTTCGCGTCGGTGCCGTTCGCGCTGTTCCTCGTCATGATGTTCTGGTCGCCCGACCTCTCGAGCAGCGGCAAGTACGTCTGGGCCCTCGTGTCCTACCTGCTGTTCGGCATCGCGTACACCGGCATCAGCACGCCGATCACGGCGATCCTGCCGAACCTCAGCAACGACTCGGGCGAACGGATCACGCTCAACAGCTTCCGCATGATCGGCGGCATGGTCGGGTACTTCATCACCGCGACCTTCACGCTGAGCATCGTCGCCTGGTTCGGCGGCGGCGACGAGCAGGCCGGGTGGCGGTGGACGGCGATCGCCTTCGCCGTCGTGGGCCTCGCGCTGCTCCTCTTCGCCTTCTTCAACACCAAGGAGCTGAACCGCGACCGCGTGCGCTCGCTGCCGATCAAGGAGTCGATCCGTGCGGCGCGGAACAACTGGCCGTGGGTGGTCCTGGTCGTCGCGTTCGTCTTCTACTGGCTGGGCAACGCGTCGCGCACCTCGGTGCTGATCTACTACACCGAGTACAACCTCGGGCACCGGGAGTGGGCCTCGGTGCTCAACGGCCTGGTGATGTTCCAGATCGTCGGGATGCTCGCCATCCCGTACCTCGTCAAGGTGCTCGCCAAGTGGCAGACGCTCGTCCTCGGGTTCGCGCTCGCGGCGCTCGGGCAGGCCGTGCTGCCGCTGGTGGACGGGTCCCTGCTGGGCCTGTCGGTCGCGTGGAGCGTGGCGTCCGTCGGCACCGGGATCGCGGTCTCCATGCCCTTCGCGATGCTCTCGGACACGGTCGACTACGGCGAGTGGCGCAACGGGGTCCGCGCGGCGGGCTTCCTCACCGCGATCGGGAGCTCCTTCGCGATCAAGCTCGGTTCGGGCATCGGCGGCTGGGTGCCGTCGGTCATCCTGGGGAACGCCGGCTACGTCGCGAACCAGGAGCAGACGCCGGCCGTGCAGGACGCCATCCAGTTCAGCGTCTCGCTCCTGCCGGCCATCTTCTTCGCGATCGGCGCGCTCGTCGTGCTCGCGTACCGCCGGTACGAGCGGCAGGAGGAGTCCGTCCGCAGCGCGCTGGGCTCCCGGCGCGAGCCGGTCGCCTCCTGACGTCCCTGGTCCGCGCTGCGCGGGGCGGGCTTCCCGCAGTGCGATCATGACCACCGTGGCGACCGCCACGGGGAGGGAGGCACCGCATGGCGGCAGAGGACGCCGCGTCGGCGCGGGCCGCGACGCTCACGGACGTCGCGAGGCTCGCGGGCGTGTCCATCGCCACCGCGTCCAAGGCGATCAACGGCCGCGCCCAGGTGCGCGCCGAGACGCGCACGCGGGTGCTGGAGGCCGCCGCGCAGCTGTCGTTCGCGCCGAACGCGCTGGCGCGGGGACTGCTGCAGGGGCGGACGGGCACCGTCGGCCTGCTGACCTCGGACCTCGAGGGCCGCTTCTCGATCCCCGTGCTCATGGGCGCCGAGGACGCGTTCGGCGCGGGCCAGGTCTCGGTGTTCCTCTGCGACGCGCGCGGGGACGCGATCCGCGAGCAGCACCACATCCGGGCGCTCCTGTCGCGGCGGGTGGACGGCCTGATCGTCGTCGGGTCGCGGACCGACCCGCGTCCGCCGCTCGCCGGTGACGTGCCCGTCCCGGTCGTGTACGCGTATGCGCCGTCGAGCGACCCGTCCGACGTTTCCATCACCGCGAACAACGTGGACGCCGGGCGCATGGCGATCGACCACCTGCTGGCGTGCGGCCGGCGGCGCATCGCGTACGTGGCCGGAGACCCCGGCTACAAGGCCGCGCAGGACCGGTCCCAGGGGGCGTCCGAGGCGATGGCCGCGGCCGGCCTGGAGCTCGTGGGGGGCCGAGCCTTCTTCGGCGCGTGGAGCGAGAGCTGGGGTCGTGGCGCCGCACGGACCATCGTCGAGCGGTACCCCGACGTCGACGGCTTCTTCTGCGGCAGCGACCAGATCGCCCGTGGCGTGCTCGACAGCCTGCGCGAGGCGGGGCGCGACGTGCCGGACGACATCTCCGTGATCGGCTTCGACAACTGGGAGGTCCTCGCGGCGAACGCGCGCCCCCGGCTCACGAGCATCGACATGAACCTGGAGGAGGTCGGGCGCGTGGCCGCGCAGCGGCTCTTCGCCGCGATCGACGGGGAGCGTGGGGCGGGCGTCGAGGAGCTGCCCTGCCGCATCGTCACGCGGGAGTCGACCACGCCCGTGGCCTGACGGGTCCGCGCCCACGTCCGCACCGTTCACCCGTTCCGTCATTGACGCCGGGATAGTCCGAATGCTGGTATATGCCCTGATCAGCAGACACCCGGAGGAACGACGTGACCCAGCTCGACCCGACGACGGACACCCGGGGACCCGCCCGGAGCACGGTGCGCTACCGCGGGCGGCACCTGCCGATGGTCGCGGTCGTGGTCGCCGCGACCATCGCGACCGCCCTGGCGTACAGCGGCATGGTGCTGTTCGGCCTGGAGGTCGCGGGCATGTCTCCCGCGGAGGCCTACGCCCTGGCCGGCTTCCTCGAGGTCAGCCTCGTCGCCGTCGCCCTCATGGCGCGCAACGCCGCCCTGGAGGGGCGGCCGTACGGCGTGCTCCTCACCCTGACGTGGATCCTGTCGGGCACCTCGGGCATGTTCGCGGCGCTGCACGAGATCGCCGTGCCGGACGCGAGCACCCCGTACATGGTCGCGTTCCGCTTCGTGCCGCCGCTGGTCGCCGCGCTCATGTGGCACCTGGCGCTGGTGGGCGAGCGCCACCTCGTCACGGGGCACACGCTCGACGAGCGCCGCCGCGAGCACCGGGTGCACCAGTACGTCACGGCGCTCGAGCTGTGGCGGGACGCGCGTCTCGACAGCGGCGGCACGCACCGTGGGATGCGCAAGGTCCGCGCGGCGCACGGCCGTCAGCGGGCCGCCCGCGACGCCGCGCTGAAGCTGCTCACGGTCGAGGACTTCGAGCGTCGCATGCAGGTCTGGGTGGAGCGGCTCGAGGCCGCCGAGCGGCACGGCAGCCGCCTCGACGTCATCGGCGCCAGCTCGGTGGAGCGCGGCGTCGCCCGCGGCGCCGCCGTCGACGGCCCCCGCACCGTCCCGGCGATCGCCGCACCGGTGGCGTCCGACGTGGCGCCCCGGGCGGACGCGGAGCCGGTCGTCGTGCGGTCGGCCGACGAGGCGGCGGCCGACGGCGCGTCGGACGCCTTCGCCGACGACCTGCAGGCCGCGCTCACGGGTGCGACGCCGGTCGTGGAGGACGAGCGGCGGCCCGGGACGGCGGACGACGAGTCCGTCCGGGCCTGGTTCGACGACCTCGACGGGGACCTGGCCGAGGACCTGGGCTCCGACCCGGCGCAGGAGCCGGGCGTCGACGGCGGCGCGGTCGACGGCACGCCGGTCGACGGCGCGGCGAAGGACGGCGGCGCGGTCGACGGCGCGGCGAAGGACGGCGGCGCGGTCGACGGCGCGGCGAAGGACGGCGGCACGGTCGACGAGGCGGAGGACCGCGGTGTCGTGGCCGACGACGTCCCGGCGCCCGCGGAGGCCGAGGTGGAGGCGGGTCTGCCGGGCACGCGCGAGCCGCTGCCGGAGACGGGGCACACCCGCCGGGTCGAGGTGTTCGACCTGCTGCGGCAGTCGGACCCGGCGCTGGGCGGCGCCCTGGCCCAGCGGTCGGCGTTCCTCACGGCGCACGGTGAGGCGACGGAGGAGGCGGCCACGGCCGACGCCCAGCTCGACGTGTCCCCGCCTGCCACGCCGCAGGCGCCCACGGTCCCGGCGGAGGAGCCGCCGGCCACGACGGCCGACGCGCAGCCCGAGGACCGGGGCGACCGCGACCGCCGGATCGTCGAGCTCGCCGACGACGGGCTCTCGCACCGGGAGATCGCCGAGCGCTTCGACGTGTCGCGCGCGACGGTGAGCCGCGTCGTGAAGCGGTACGCCACCGTCTGAGTCCTGGCAGGGGCCGCCACGACGAGATCGAGGCACCCGCTGCGAGATCGACCCTCAGTGGGTCGATCTCGCGACGGATGCCTCGATCTCGCGTCGGGTCAGGCGCGGGCGAAGGTCCCGCCGAAGGCGGTCCAGGACTCGGGGGCGAGGCGCACGCGCGTGGTGCCGGCGTCGCCCGCCGTGGTGGAGGACGCGACGTCGACGACGGACCAGCAGGTCTGGGCGACCTTCGCGGCGTGCTCCGGGCCCTCGACGGCGGGCTCGTGGTCCGCGACCATCTGCCAGCCCTCGGCCAGGCCGAGCTCGGCGCCGACATGGGCCAGCTCCACCTCGACCACGCGGTCGGACCGGTTGGTGAGGAACAGGCCGAGCGAGCCGTCGTCGTCCACCGTCGCGGCGGCCGTCACGACGGGTGCCGCGCCGTGCCGCGCGGTGTCGTACGACGGCGCGTCCACGCGCACGTCGAGTGCGGTGCCGCGGGCGAGGCGCGACGTCGTCGCGAACGGGTGGAACGTGGGCTGGCGCCACGCCTCGCCGCCCGGGGCGGTCATGATCGGCGCGATGACGTTGACGAGCTGCGCGAGGCAGGCGACCGGCACGCGGTCGGCGTGGTTGAGCAGCGTCACCATGAGGTCGCCGACGACGACCGCGTCGAGGCCGGAGTAGACGTCCTCGATGATGCGTGGGGCGTCTCGCTGGATCGGCAGGTTCTCCTCGCCGGGGAAGCGGGTCTCGAGGTACCAGACGTTCCACTCGTCGAAGCTGATGGTGATCTTCTTGTCGCTGCGGCGCTCGGCGCCGACGGCGTCCGCGGAGGCGACGACGCGGTCGATGAAGCGGTCCATGGCGGTGCCCGAGGCGAGGAAGGACGCGCGGTCGCCGCCGACCTCCTCGTAGTAGGCGTGCATGGAGATGTGGTCGACCAGGTCGTACGTGTACGACAGGACGGTGCGCTCCCACTCGCCGAACGTGGCCATCTGCATCGACGACGAGCCGCACACGATGAGCGAGATCGACGGGTCGACGAGCTTCATGGCCTTGCCGGCCTCGGCGGCGAGCTTGCCGTACTCGTGGGCGTCCTTGTGCCCGATCTGCCAGGGACCGTCCATCTCGTTGCCGAGGCACCAGAGCTTCACGCCGTAGGGCTTCTCGCGGCCGTTGGCGATGCGCAGGTCGGCCCAGCGGGTGCCGGCCTCGCCGTTGCAGTACTCGACCAGGGCGGCGGCGGCCGCGACCCCGCGGGTGCCGAGGTTGACCGCCATCATCGGCTCGACGCCCTCGCGCTCGGCCCACTGCAGGAACTCGTCGGTGCCGACGAGGTTCGGCTCCACGGTGCGCCAGGCGAGGTCGAGGAACGGCTTGCGCTGCTCGACGGGGCCGACGGCGTCCTCCCACACGTAGTTGGAGACGAAGTTGCCGCCCGGGTAGCGCACCATCGGCACGCCCAGCTCGTGGACCAGGTCGGCGACGTCGCGGCGGAAGCCGTGCTCGTCCGCGGTGGGGTGCTCCGGCTCGTAGATGCCGGTGTACACCGCGCGGCCGAGGTGCTCGACGAACGAGCCGAACAGGCGACGGTCGACGGCGCCGCGGCGGAAGTCGGGGTGCAGGGTGACGCGGGCACCGGCGGCGGCGCCGGGGGTCTGCTCGGGGGCAGCGGTGTCGGGGCGGGCATCGGTCTGGGGAGCCGTCATGGGTCTCTTCCTCGTCGAAGTGGGCGATGGTGAAGCCACCTTGTACAACGATGTAGAGTCAACCACGGTCGCCGTGCGCGGCACCAATCGGCCCAGGAGGATCTGGGTCCGGACGACTCGAGGAGGAATCGGCATGCGCAGAGGCTTGCGACGCGCCGTGGCGGCGACAGCCGCGGGGCTGGCCGGCCTGTCGCTCGCGGCGTGCGCGCCCGGCGGCGACGCCCCCACGGCGAACAACACGAGCTGCACCAACGACATCCCCAAGCCCGACGCCACCCGCGTCACGCTGTGGGCCTGGTACCCCGCCGTCGAGCAGATCGTGGACACGTTCAACGCCGAGCACGACGACGTCCAGATCTGCTGGACCAACGCGGGCCAGGGCGCCGACGAGTACGGCAAGTTCTCCACCGCCCTCGAGGCGGGCACCGGGGCGCCCGACGTCATCCAGCTCGAGTCCGAGATCCTGCCGACGTACACGATCCTGGACGGCCTCGCCGACCTGGCGCCCTACGGCGCGGCCGACCTCGAGGACCAGTTCCCGGCGGGCGCGTGGTCCGACGTCTCCTCCGGCGACTCGGTGTACGCGGTCCCGGTCGACGGCGGCCCCGTGGGCATGCTCTACCGCGCGGACATCTTCGAGAAGTACGGCGTCGAGCCGCCGACCACCTGGGACGAGTTCGCCCGGGCCGCGCAGGACCTGCGCGACGGCGGCTACGAGGGCTACATCACCAACTACGCGACGAACGGCGGCGCGTTCAACTACGCCCTGTTCGCGCAGGCCGGCTGGGCGCCCTTCGAGTACGACCCCGCCCGGCGCGACCAGATCGGCATCGACGTCGACACCCCGGAGGCGCGGCACGTCCTGTCCTACTGGGAGGACCTGATCGACCGCGGCCTCGTGTCCAGCGACGACGCCTTCACCAGCGACTACAACACGTCCCTGGTGGACGGCACCTACGCCGTGTACATCGCCGCCGCCTGGGGGCCGGGCTACCTCGAGGGGCTGTCGGACGCCGACTCCGGCGCCGAGTGGAAGGCCGCGCCGCTGCCGCAGTGGGACCCGGCGGACCCGGTGCAGGTCAACCAGGGCGGCTCGGCCCTCGCGGTCACCTCCCAGGCGACCGACCCCGAGGCGGCCGCCACCGTCGCGATGGAGCTCTTCGACGACGAGGCCACCTGGAAGATCGGCGTCGAGGACGCCGGCCTGTTCCCGCTGTGGAACCTCGCCCTCGACGCACCGTGGTTCACCGACCGCCGCTACCCGTTCTTCGGGGGGCAGCAGGTCAACCGCGACGTCTTCCTGGACGCCGCCGCGCAGTACCCGGGCTTCACGTTCAGCCCGTTCCAGGTGTACGCCTACGACCGCCAGACCATGGCCCTCTACGACATGGTCGAGGGCGGCTCGACCTCCGCCGACGCCCTGGCGACCATCCAGGACAGCCTGGTGCGGTACGCCGAGCAGCAGGGGTTCACGGTCCGATGACACGCGCAGAGACGACCAGCACACGACCGACCGGAGGGAGCGCCTCGATGGTCTCGACGACGACGAAGCCCGCCGCCGCGCCGGCCCGGGCCGCCGCCCGGCGCGGCGGGCAGAGCCTGCTGGACACCAAGCGGCAGTGGTGGGGCTGGCTCTTCCTCGCCCCGTTCACCGTCGTGTTCGTCCTCTTCCTGCTGGTGCCGCTGGCGTACGCCTTCTGGCTCAGCCTCCACACCAAGGGCATCGCGACCGGTGGCGAGAGCGTCTTCACCGGCGTGGCCAACTACGTGCGCGTGTTCACCGACGCGGACTTCCTGTCCGGCATGGGGCGCGTGGCCCAGTTCGTGCTGGTCATGGTGCCGATCCAGATCGGCCTCGCCGTGGCGATCGCGCTGGTCCTGGACACGCTGGCCACCCGGCTGTCGAAGGCCTCGCGGCTGCTCGTCTTCGTGCCGTACGCGATCCCGGCCGTGATCGGCGCGCTCATGTGGGGCTTCCTGTACAGCCCGCGCTTCGGCCCGGCGAACGACATCTTCGGCGTCTTCGGCCTGGCCGCCCCCGACTTCCTCAGCCGCGACCTCGTGTTCGGCTCGCTGGTCAACATCGTGACCTGGCAGTGGGTGGGCTACTACATGATCATCGTCTACGCGGCGCTGCGGGCGATCGACCCGTCGGTGTACGAGGCGGCCAAGCTCGACGGCGCCGGGAACTGGGCGATCGCCTTCCGGATCAAGATCCCGATGATCGCGTCGTCGATGGTGATGATCGTCGTGTTCGCCCTCATCGGCACCCTGCAGTTCTTCACCGAGCCGACGGTGCTGCGGTCGGTCGCGCAGGGCGCGATCCCCACCACCTACACCCCGAACATGTACGCGTACTCGATGGCGTTCTCCTACAGCCAGTTCAACTACGCCTCCACGATCGCGTTCGCGCTGGGGATCCTCGTGTTCATCGGGTCGTACGTCTTCCTGTACGCCACCCGCAAGCAGAGCGGACTGAAGTGATGACGACCGTGACGACGCCGAAGACCAACTCGCGCCGGCCGGGGCAGCGCCGGATCGGCTCCCACCTGTTCCTCCTCCTCGCGGTGGCGTACTTCGTCGTGCCGCTGTGGTGGCTCGTCGTCGGCTCCACCAAGTCGAACAGCGGCCTGTTCGTGGGGTCCGGCGGCGCCCTGTGGTTCAACGACGAGTTCGCGCTGTGGGACAACCTGAAGCAGCTCTTCACGTACTCCGGGGGCATCTTCTGGACGTGGATGCGCAACTCGTTCGTGTACGCGATCGTCGGCGGCGTCGGGTCCACGGTGCTCGCCGTGCTGGCGGGGTACGCCCTGGCCAAGTACCGGTTCCGCGGGCGCAACCTCTACTTCTCCATGCTGCTCGGCTCGGTCATGGTGCCGCTGACGGCCCTGACGATCCCCACGTTCGTGCTGCTCAGCCAGCTCGGCATGATCAACACGATGTGGGCCGTGATCCTGCCGTCCCTGCTCAGCCCGATCGGCGTGTACCTCGTGCGCGTGTACGCCGTCGACGCCATCCCGGACGAGATGCTCGACGCCGGGCGCGTCGACGGCGCGGGGGAGCTGCGGCTGTTCTTCCGGGTCGCGCTGCCGCTGCTGCGGCCGGCGTTCGTCACGGTCCTGCTGCTGACGACCGTCGCGACGTGGAACAACTTCTTCCTCCCGCTGGCGGTGCTGCGCGACCCGCAGCTGCTGCCCGTCACGGTGGGGATCAACCAGTGGCAGGCGCTGTCGAACGCGGGAGCGGGCGGCGAGCAGGTGTGGAACCTCATCACCACGGGGGCGCTCGTCTCGATCCTGCCGCTGATCGTGGCGTTCCTCGGCCTGCAGAAGTACTGGCAGGGCGGGCTGTCCCTCGGGTCGATCAAGTGACCGCCACGGCGCCCGGGACGGGGGCCCGGCCCGGGCCGGTCGGCGGCACGCTCCCGTCCGCGCGCACCCGTCCGCTGCCCGCCGGGGCGGTCCGCCTCGGGCCGTCCGGGCTCCTGGGACGGTGGCAGCAGCGCAACGCCGCCGCCACCGTGCCGCACTGCCTCGGGGCGCTCGAGACGTCGGGGGCGCTGGACAACCTGCGCCGCCTGCTCGACCCTGCCGACCCCGAGCACCACGCCGGCCCGTACCGCGGCTTCAACTTCGCCGACTCGGACGTGCACAAGACGCTCGAGGCGATCGCCTGGGAGTCGGCGCGCTCCGGCGCGGCGCCGCACGAGGCGGAGGTGCGGCGCGTCGTCGACCTGCTGCGCCGGGTGCAGGGCCCGTCCGGCTACCTGGACTCGCACGTGCTCGGCTCCGACGGCACGGCCGGCACGGCGCCGTCCCCCGAGCCGTACGCCGACCTGCGGTGGGGGCACGAGCTGTACGTGCTCGGCCACCTGGTGCAGGCGGGCGTGGCACGGGCACGGGCGACCGGCCAGGACGACCTGCTCGACGTCGCGATGACGTGGGCCGACGACGTCGTGTCCCGGCTGGCCGCCGGCGAGGAGCTCGTGTGCGGGCACCCGGAGGTGGAGTCGGCCTTCGTCGAGCTGTTCCGCGAGACGGGCGACGCCGCGTACCTCGAGGCCGTACGGCGGATGCTCGAGCTGCGCGGGCACGGCCGGCTCGGCTCCGGCCCGTTCGAACCCGCCTATCACCAGGACGCGACCCCCGTGCGCGAGGCCACCGAGGTGGCGGGGCACGCGGTGCGCCAGCTCTACCTGCTGGCGGGCGTCGTCGACCTCTACCTGGAGACGGGGGAGGACGCGCTGCTCGCGGCGGCCGCACGGCAGTGGGACGACGTGCACGGGCGCCGCACCTACGTCACCGGCGGGATGGGCTCGCGGCACAAGGACGAGTCCTTCGGGGACCCGTTCGAGCTGCCGCCCGACCGCGCGTACGCCGAGTCGTGCGCCGGGGTGGCGAGCGTGCTGTGGGACTGGCGGATGCTCCTCGCCACGGGCGAGGCCAGGTACGCCGACTCCCTCGAGCACGCCCTGCTCAACGTGGTCGCGGCGGCGACCTCGACGGACGGCACGGCGTTCTTCTACTCCAACCCGCTGCAGGTGCGCACGGGGCACGACGGGGCGGACGAGTACCAGGCGTCCGGCCGGCGCGGCTGGTTCGCCTGCGCCTGCTGCCCGCCGAACCTGGCGCGCCTCGTCGCGTCGCTGCACACGATGGTCGCCACCCGGGACGGCGACGGCGCGCTCGTCGTGCACCTGTACGGCGACGCGGACCTCGAGGCCGACCTCGGCTCCGAGCTCGGGGCGGGCCCCGGGACCGGCGCGCCCCTGCGCCTGGCGATGCGGACCGGCTACCCGTGGGACGGTGACGTCGTGCTCACGGCGGACGCGCCGTCGCCGGTGCCGCTCGCGCTGCGCCTGCCGGGCTGGGCCGACGCCGCGCGCACCCGGCTGGACGTGGACGGCGTCGAGGTCGACGTCCCCACCGCGCTCGACGGCCGCGGCTACCTGCGCATCGGCGCGGGCGCGCGGGTCGTGCGCCTGAGCCTGCCGATGGAGCCCCGGGCGATCACCGCCCACCCCCACGTGGACGCCGTCCGCGGCTGCGTCGCCCTGGCCCGCGGGCCGGTGGTGCACTGCCTGGAGCAGGTCGACCATGCCGGGGTCGTCCTCGAGGACGTGGTGCTCGACGTCGCCGCCGGCCTCGAGGTGGGGCCGCCCGACGACACCCTCGGCGTGGGCGCGACGCTGGTCGGCACCGGGCGTGCCACGCCGGCCGCCGGCACGCCGCTGTACCGCGACCGTGCCCGGGACGCCGCCGGCGGTGGCGTGGAGGGTGGCGTGGAGCTGCCTGTCCGGGCCGTGCCCTACGCTGTGTGGGGCAATCGAGGAGAGGGCCCGATGCGGGTCTGGATCCCGGTCGCGGCACCCCCGCGGCCCGGCGACCGACGGCGGTCGGGAAGGTGAGCGGCATGCGTGTGACCATGCACGACGTGGCCCAGCGGGCCGGCGTGTCGATCAAGACGGTGTCGAACGTCGTCAACGGGTACCCGCACATCCGGCCGGAGACGCGCGAGCGCGTCGAGGAGGCCATCGAGCACCTCGGCTACCGGCTCAACACCACGGCCCGCAACCTGCGCACGCAGCGCACGGACATGATCACGCTGGCCGTGCCGGAGCTCCGGCTCCCGTACTTCGCCGAGCTCGCGGACTCCGTCATCCGCTCGGCGGAGGAGCAGGGCCTCACGGTGCTCATCGAGCAGACCGGCGCGGTCCGCGACCGCGAGATCGAGCTGCTCGACGGCCGACGGCGTCACCTCACGGACGGCGTGATCTTCTCGCCGCTGGCGCTCGGCCAGGACGACGTCGCGCTCTTCGCGGTCGACTTCCCGCTGGTGGTGCTGGGCGAGCGGGTCTTCGACGCCCCCGCCGACCACGTCACGATGAACAACGTGGCCGCGGCCCGCGCGGCCACGCTGCACCTGGCGTCGCTGGGCCGCAGGCGGATCGCCGTCCTCGGCGCGCACGAGGGCGAGCTGGTCGGCTCGGCGGCGCTCCGCACCGAGGGCTACCGCCAGGGCCTGGAGGCGGCCGGCCTGCCGTACGACCCGGCGCTCGTGGCCGAGGCGGGGCTGTGGCACCGCTCGACCGGGTCCGAGTCGATGGGCCGCCTGCTCGACTCGGGCGTCGAGCTGGACGCCGTCTTCGCCCTCAACGACGCGATGGCCCTCGGCGCGCTCCACGCGCTGCACGCCCGCCGGATCGAGGTCCCGGGCGACGTCGCGCTGATCGGTTTCGACGACGTCGACGACGTGCGGTACTCCGTGCCGACCATCAGCTCCGTCGACCCTGGTCGCGAGCAGATCGCGCGCACCGCGGTGGACCTGCTCGTCGAGCGGATCGCCGGGGGCGACGGGCGGCCGTACCGCCGTGTGGTCCCCGACTCCCGGGTGGTCGGCCGCGAGTCCACCGGCGACGCGCCGGAGGGTCGGGAGAAGGTGGTCGCCGTCCAGGGCGGCGGCAACGAGGAGATCCTGCCGCCGGTCAGCGCGACGGCGTGATCTGGGCGTCGATCCGCTCGAGGCGGTCGGTCGCGAGGCGGCCGGTCGCCCACAGCCAGAACCCGGGGCCCACGAGGACGGCCAGCAGGGGGAGCACCCAGGCCGCGGCGAGCAGGGCTGCCGTCACGACCAGCACCGCGAGCGACGTCGCCGGGGCGAGCAGGGGGAGCAGCAGCAGGAGCCGCCACGTGGCGGCGGCCCCGCTCGCGTAGCGGGTCACGACCGCCGGCCAGCAGGCGAGCACGACGGCGCCCCACGCGCCGACGACGAGGAGGCCGCCCGTGAGCAGGGCGCGCGCCGGCCCGTCGAGCAGCCCGAGCGCCACGCCGTCGAGCCACAGCAGGACGGCGACGACCCACACGGGCGCGAAGAGCGCCGCGGACCGCCCGAAGCCGTCGCGCCAGGCGCCCCAGAACGTGCGCCAGGGCGTGGGCTCCGCGGTCATCCGCGCGGCGACGACGCCGCCGGCGCGCAGCGCCGGACCGAGGCCGAGCAGCACGCCACCGGCGAGGGTGCCGAGCACGACCATGACGGTGACCTCGACCAGGAGCGTCACCCAGCGCAGCGCCAGCATGACCCCGCCCGCCCAGCCGGGCACCTCCGCCTCGGCGACGGAGGTGCGCGCGGCCGTGCGGTCCGGTGCGGGGGCCGTCACGGGAGCCTCGTGGCGAGGGTGACGCGGCCGGCGTCGTCCAGGGACTCGAGGCACAGCGTGGCGCGGTCGCGCACGGCGTCCCACGCGGGGTGCACGACGGCGGTCACGGCCGCGCCGTCGGGGGCGGTCCAGGCGAAGCGGCCGCCGCCCAGCGCCCGCACCTGCTCGCGGGCGTCGAGCGGGGCGACGACGCCGTCCTGCACGCCCGTCGGGTCGGTGCCCGGCGTCAGGACCTCCCACGTGCCGTCCAGGACGGCGGGGTCGGCGGGCCAGAGCGACACGTCGTCCACCTCGCGCCCGGCGCCGGACCACGGCTGCGGCGCGACGAGCGGCCACCCGTCGTGCGTCCACACGAGGCGCCGCAGCTGGAGCCGGTGCTCGGTGGGGGCGTCGGCGTCGCGCACGTGGTGCACCAGGAGCTGGCGCACGTGCGAGCCGGTCTCGGGCGCCGCGGCGGGCACCCGCTCGGTGAGCACCGAGGCGTGGCCCGGGGCGAGGACGCCAGGCCCGCCGCCGAGCCGGTGCCCCGACAGGACGGGCACGCCCACCGACCACGGGTCGGCGTCGATGTCGGTCATCAGCAGGCCGCGACGGTCGTGGAACGGGCCGGTGACGGCGTCCCCCACGGCGGCTCGCAGGTGGTAGCTGTTGCCGAGGGAGTCGTAGGAGACGAGCAGCGCCCAGCCGCCGCCGGGGCGGGGGAGCACGAACGCCCCCTCGACCGCGCCGTCGGCGGCCCGGGCCCGGCGCGCCAGGAGACGGCCCGGCGCGGTGTGCAGCTCGCCGGGCGCCGGGGCGAACCCGTCGGCCACGAGCCCCGTGCCGGCGTCGAGCGGGAGCACGTGGATGCCGCTGAAGAACGACCCGTACACGAGCCACTGCGACCCGTCCGGCTCCGTCACGACGTTGGCGTCGATGGCGTTGGGGTGGCCGAGCCCCACGGGCGGGTCGGCGTGGTCGCTCGCCACGACGATCCCGCGGTCGGCCCACGGGCCGCCGGGGTGCGGCGCCTCCGCGAGCCCGATGGCCGAGCGGCGCGACCCGAACGTCGACGCCGAGTAGTACATCCGCCACGTGGTTCCGGCCGGGGTCTCGACGCGCACCACCTCCGGCGCCCAGAGGCCCTCGGCCCCGGACCAGGCCGCCGCCGGTGCGGGCACGCCGGGCAGCGCCCAGCCGTGGACCTCCCACGTCACGAGGTCGGCGGAGCGGCGCACCTGCACGCCCCCGCGCACGGGGCCGTCCGACCGCGCGTCCGTGGAGAAGAGCCAGTAGGTGCCGTCGTCGTCGCGCACCGCGGTGGGGTCGTGCACGTGGCGGCCGCCCCAGGCGGCCGTGTCCACCTGCGCGGGCGCCGGCACGTCGGGGACGGTGCGTGCCGTCGTGTCCGTCATCGTCAGCCCTTCGTGCCGGTGAGCGCGACGGACTCGATGATCTGTCGCTGGAAGATCAGGAAGACCACGAGGATGGGCAGCAGCGCCACCACGGAGGCCGCCATGATGAGCGGGTAGTCGCGCTGCGTCGCGTACTGGACGTTCATGTTGGCGATGACCACCTGGAGGGTCTGCCGCTCGGGCGTGTTCAGGTAGAGGATCGGCGCCAGGTAGTCGTTCCAGACCGCCATGAACCAGAGGATGAACTGCGCCGCGACGGCGGGGCGGATGATCGGCATGATCATGCGCCAGAAGATCTGCCAGTGGGACGCGCCGTCGATCTTGGCCGCCTCGACGAGCGAGTCGGGCACGCTCGACAGGTACTGGCGCAGGAAGAAGATCATCACGATGTTGCCGAAGACCGCCGGGACGATGAGCGGCAGCAGCGTGTCGACCCAGCCGATCTTCGAGAACATGACGAACTGCGGGATCATCAGCGTCGGGAAGGGGATCATGATCCCCGACAGCAGCCCGATGAAGATCGCGTTCTTGAACGGCATGCGCATCTTGGCCAGGGCGAACGCGGCCAGGGCGCAGGTGAACGTCCCGACCACCGTGACGCTGAGCGAGACGACCAGGCTGTTGCGGATGCCGTCGAGCACGTACGAGTCGGTCCACATCCGCACGTAGGTGTCCCACTGGGGCACCTCGGGGATCCAGACGGGCGGCAGGGCGAAGACCTCGAGCTTCGTCTTCAGGGACGTGGAGAACATCCACACCAGGGGCGCGATCATGAAGATCGCGCCGGCGGCGAGGACGATCCAGACGGCGGTGTCGGTGAGCCGCGAGCGTGCCTTGCGGCCGAGGTGATGGGCGGCCGGGGCCGTGGTGGTGGTCATGGGAGTCTCCGGGCCTCAGTCGATCGCGAAGCTGTTGCGCTTGTTCAGGCGGAACTGGATGAGCGTGATGATGAGGATGAGGACCCCGAGCACGATCGCCGCCGCCGTCGCATAGCCCATCTGGCGGTACTGGAAGGCCTGCTTCCAGATGTAGAAGACGGCCGACGCCGTGGAGTACTCGGGCCCGCCCGTCGGCGTCATGATGTTGATCTCGGTGAAGATCATCGCGCCGGCGATCACCTGCGTGACCACGAGGAAGAACGTCACCGGGCGCACCATCGGCAGCGTGATCGCGCGGAACTGGCGCCACGCGCCGGCGCCGTCGAGCGCCGTCGCCTCGTACAGGGACCGCGGCACCGACTGGATCGCGGCCAGGTAGAGCAGCATCGAGTACCCGAGGCCCTTCCAGACCGCCATGAGGATGATCGCGGGCTTGGCCCAGGTCGTGTCGGCCAGCCAGTTGGGTCCGTCGATGCCGAAGAACCCGAGGAACTGGTTCACCAGGCCGAAGTCGCCGTTGTAGGCCCACTGCCACAGGATCGCGACCGCGGCGATCGACGAGATCACCGGGATGTAGTAGATCGTGCGGAAGGCGGTGAGCCCGATGATCTTGCGGTTCATGGCGATGGCCAGCGCGAGGGAGATCGCGAGGCCGATCGGGATGCCGATCATGTAGAAGAACGTGTTGAAGAGCGCCTGGTGGAAGCGCTCGTCGCTCAGCAGGGCGACGTAGTTGTCGAGGCCGATGAACTGCATCGGCCCCAGGCCGTTCCACCTGGTCAGCGACGCGTACAGCGCGAACAGCGTCGGGTACAGGACGAACATCAGGTAGCCGAGCACGGGCGCGGCGACGAACAGCAGCGCCCATCTCTTCTCGATGCGGTGGAGCCGCGAGGTCCCGCCGCGTGGGGGCGGCGCGAGGTCGGGGCCCGGCGCCGCGGGGAGGGTGCCGGTCTGCGCCGGCGTGGCGGTGGACGTCATCGCAGACTCCTTCGTCCAGGAACGTGCGGGGGCGGGCGGTGCGGCCGCCCAGGAGGGTGGCCGCACCGCGCCAGGGGGCAGGGGAGGGGGTCAGGCCCGCGCGCGGACCTGGTGCGTCACGGCGCGGAGCCGGCCGCGGCCGCCTGCTCGGCCTGCTCGTTCGTCTGGTCGAGGAGCTCCTGCATGCGGGGCTGCACCTCGGCGAGGTAGTCCGCGGCCGGGGTCTTGCCGTCGAGCACCGGCTGGATGCCGACGAACAGCTCGTCGTACCACTGCGGGCTGTAGGTGTACGCCGCCGGCATCGCGCGGCCGTACTGCTCGATGATGTCGAGGAACTCCTGGCGGTTGGCCGGCTCGGCGTCCTCCGCCGTCGCCCACTGCTCCGCCGTGTCGATGCGGTTGGGGATCTGGATGTTGGCGTCGACGAGGGTCTGCTGCGCGGTCTCGTCGGTGGACAGGTAGGTGGCCAGCTTCACCGCGTCCTCGGGCAGGGCGGTGGTGTTCGAGACGCCGATGCCGAGCGAGCCGATGTACGTGGCGGGGTCGCCGGTCGTGCCGGTCGGCCACGGCATCAGGTCGTAGTCGAAGTCGAGGTCGTTGTAGGTGCTCACGTCCCACGGGCCCACCGGGAAGAAGGCGATCTGGCCCTCCATGAACCGCTGGTACGTGTCGAGCGTCGCCGCCTGCTCCGGGTCGGGGGTGACCTTGTCCTTGGTGGTGAGGTCGGCGAAGAACTGCAGCGCGTCGGCGAACTCCGGCGTGTCGACGGTGACCTGGGTGCGGTCGTCGTTGGTCCAGTCGCCGCCGTTGCTCCAGACGAACGACTGCAGGGTCCAGTTGACGTTGAGGCCGGTGCCCCACTGGTCGACCTCGCCGTCGCCGTCCGTGTCCTTCGTGACCTTCTTGAGGACCTTCAGCCAGTCCTCGCGGGTCATCGGCTCGTCGGCGTCGGGCAGCTCGACACCTGCCTCCTCGAGCATGGTCTTGTTGTAGCCCAGCGCCATGGGGCCGACGTCCTTGGGCAGCGCGTAGAGCTGACCGTCGGGGGTGCCCTGGAGAGTGCCGTCGAAGCGGTAGGAGTCGATGCCGTAGGGCCAGATGTTGTCGAGGTCGACGCCCTGCTCGGCCACCTCGTCCGTGATGTCCATGAGGACGCCGGAGCTCACGTACGACTGGAGGCTGCCCTGCTCGACGTAGAAGACGTCGGGCACCTTGTTCCCGGCGACGGCGGCCTGCAGCTTGGTGGCGTACTGGTCCGCGTCCGTGACGATGACCTTCACCTTCACACCGGTGTCCTCGGTGAAGCGGTCGATGGCGTCCTGGTAGGCCTTCTTCTCGTCGTCGCCACCGCGGAACATGAACGTGAGCGTTCCGTCCTCGGCGCTGCTCCCGCCGGCGCCGGAGCCGCAGGCGGCGAGGGTGCTGGTGGCCACCAGGGCGGCGGCGATGCCGGCGATCAGGCGTGACTTCCTCATCACGGGGTCCTCTCGGGGAGATCGGTTCCGCCCCGGCGCGGCGTCGCCCCGATGCGGTTTACATCGATGAAGAACCATCGACGGCGCCCAATCTGGCATGGGCCCGCAGCCCGGGTCAAGTGGCCCAGGTCACGCATCTGCAACGATGAAGAACCCGCCGCCGCCCGCCGAGGTAGTTCGCGGGCTGCCGAGGTAGTTCATCGCTCGCCGAGGTAGTTCGCGGGCCGCCGAGGTAGTTCATCGCTCGCCGAGGTAGTTCGCGAGCCGCCGAGGTAGTTCGACGCGGCGTCCTGGTCGGAAGGGCGACCGGGACGGGGTGATCGGCTAGGATCGCGAAGGTCGCGACTGGCGTACAGGTGGATCACCACCGGGGAGCGACGCGCTGTGCAGACGACGGGTCGTTCGCCTGGGCCCGGTCGTCGTCCGACACGTCCGTCCGACACAGCTGGAGAACGCCGATGAGCACTCCCGACCCCACGTTCAACGCGCCCCTGGCCGAGCTCGACCCGGAGATCGCGGCCGTCCTCGACGGGGAGCTGGCCCGCCAGCGCGACACCCTCGAGATGATCGCGAGCGAGAACTTCGTCCCGCGCGCGGTGCTGCAGGCGCAGGGCAGCGTCCTGACGAACAAGTACGCCGAGGGCTACCCGGGCCGCCGGTACTACGGCGGCTGCGAGCAGGTCGACATCGCGGAGAACCTCGCGATCGCCCGCGCCAAGGACCTGTTCGGCGCCGAGGCCGCCAACGTGCAGCCCCACTCGGGCGCGCAGGCCAACGCGGCCGTGCTGCACGCCCTCATCAACGCGGGGGACAAGATCCTCGGCCTCGAGCTGGCGCACGGCGGCCACCTCACGCACGGCATGAAGATCAACTTCTCCGGCAAGCTCTACGACGTCGGCGCCTACGGCGTGGACCCGCAGTCGTACCGGATCGAGATGGACGAGGTGCGCAAGCGCGCCCTCGAGCACCGCCCGGACGTCATCATCGCCGGCTGGTCCGCGTACCCGCGCCACCTCGACTTCGCCGCGTTCCGCGAGATCGCGGACGAGGTCGGCGCCAAGCTCTGGGTGGACATGGCGCACTTCGCCGGCCTCGTGGCCGCCGGGCTGCACCCGAGCCCCGTGCCGCACGCCGACGTCGTGTCCTCCACCGTGCACAAGACGATCGGCGGGCCCCGCTCCGGCTTCATCCTGAGCAAGGAGGAGCACGCCAAGAAGATCAACTCGGCCGTGTTCCCCGGCCAGCAGGGCGGCCCGCTCATGCACGTCATCGCCGCCAAGGCCGTGGCGTTCAAGGTCGCCGGCACCGACGAGTTCAAGGAGCGCCAGGAGCGCACGCTGCGCGGCGCGCAGATCATCGCCGAGCGGCTGTCCCAGGCCGACGTCGCCGAGCAGGGCGTCTCCGTCCTCACCGGCGGCACCGACGTGCACCTGGTGCTCGTGGACCTGCGCCACTCCGCGCTCGACGGCCAGCAGGCCGAAGACCTCCTGCACGACGCCGGCATCACCGTGAACCGCAACGCCGTGCCGTTCGACCCGCGCCCGCCGCGCGTCACCTCCGGCCTGCGGATCGGCACGCCCGCCCTCGCCACGCGCGGGTTCGGCGACGCCGAGTTCACCGAGGTCGCCGACATCATCGCCGTCGCGCTGCGGGACGGCGCCGCGGCCGACGTCGACGCCCTCGCGGCCCGCGTCGCGAAGCTCACCGCCGACTTCCCGCTCTACCCCGGGCTGCAGCAGTGACGGCCCGCCTGCTGCCCGGCAAGCCGGTCGCGGACGCGGTCTTCGCGGACCTCGCCCCGCGGATCGACGCCCTCGTCGCCGCCGGGCACCGGCCCGGGCTCGGCACGATCCTCGTCGGGGACGACTCGGCGAGCGCCGGGTACATCCGGATGAAGATGGACAAGGCGACCGAGCTCGGCTTCACCTCGCCGCACATCCACCTCCCGCAGGACGCCACCCAGGCGGACGTCCTGGCGGCGGTCCGCGAGATGAACGACGCCGACGACGTCGACTCCGTCCTCATCCAGAACCCGACGCCCCCGCAGATCGACTTCGACGCGGCCATGCTCGCGCTGGACCCGGACAAGGACGTCGACGGCCTGCACCCCGTGAACATGGGGCGCCTGGCGCTGGGCATGCCCGGTCCGGTGCCGGCGACGCCGGCCGGGATCGAGACGATCCTGGCGCACTACGAGATCCCGGTCGCCGGTCGCGAGGTCTGCATCCTGGGCCGCGGCACGACGCTCGGGCGGCCCCTGGCCCTGCTGCTCTCGCAGAAGCGCCCGACGGCGAACGCCGCCGTCACCGTGGTCCACACCGGGGTGCGGGACTGGCCCGAGTACACGAAGCGCGCCGACATCGTGATCGCGGCCGCCGGCGTGCCGGGCATCCTGCAGCCCGAGCACCTGTCGCCCGGCGTCACGGTGGTCGGCGGCGGTGTGCGGTACGAGGGCCGCAGGCTCCTGCCGGACGTGGACGAGTCGTGCGCCGAGGTCGCCGGGGCGATCACGCCGCGCGTCGGCGGCGTGGGACCGACGACGATCGCCATGCTGTTCCGCAACGCGGTCGAGGCCGCGGAGCGAGCGGTCGCCTGACGCAGGCCCGCCCCTGCAACGAGCGTGCTGACTTGTTCCTCAAACCCGAGGTTTGAGGAACAAGTCAGCACGCTCGTTGTCGGGTCGGACTCGGGGCATGATGTGCGCATGGTCGCGAGAAGCCAGCGTGGGTGGTCGGGAGAACCGGGCGAGCTGCTGAGGGTGGGGCCGGGGTTCCGCCTCGCGGACGTCGACCCGGACGCGAAGCCCGGGTACGACGGGAAGAAGAAGGACGGCGCGGCCGACCTCCTCGCGGGCGAGGAGGAGCTCGACGAGCTGCAGGAGCGCCTGTACGCGCAGAGCCGGGAGGACCCGTCCGCGCCCGCGGTGCTGCTGGTGCTGCAGGCGATGGACTCGGCGGGCAAGGGCGGCATCGTGCGGCACGTCATCGGCGCCACCGACCCGCAGGGCGTGCATCTCGTGGCGTTCAAGAAGCCGACGCCGCAGGAGCTCGCGCACGACTTCCTGTGGCGCGTCGAGAAGGAGGTGCCCGAGGCCGGGTACATCGGGGTCTTCGACCGCTCGCACTACGAGGACGTGCTCATCGGGAAGGTGCGCGAGCTCGCGCCGCCCGAGGAGATCGAGCGGCGGTACGGCGCGATCAACGCGTTCGAGGCGGAGCTGGTCGCGCGGGGCACGCGGATCGTCAAGGTGATGCTGCACATCTCGCCCGACGAGCAGAAGGCGCGTCTCGGCGAACGCCTCGAGCGCCCGGACAAGCACTGGAAGTACAACCCCGGGGACGTCGACGAGCGCCTCCTGTGGCCGGCGTACATGGACGCGTTCCAGACCGTCTTCGAGCGCACGTCCACCGAGCACGCGCCGTGGTACGTCGTGCCCGCGAACGCCAAGTGGTACGCGCGCCTGGCGGTCCAGGCGCTGCTGCTGGACGCCCTCGAGGACATCGACCCGCAGTGGCCCGTCGCGACGTTCGACGTCGAGCACGAGAAGGCGCGCCTCGCGGCGTCGTGACCGTCGTGCCTCTCGTCACCGGCGCGGTCGGCAGGGTGGGGCACGCCGGGCGATGAGTTGTCGCGGCCGTGGCGGTCACCCCTGCTGACGGCACCGCGCACCACCTGCGGCGGGCCCCGACGACGGGAGACGGACATGGTCGACGCACGCACCCACCTGTGGTTCGGCAACAACCGCGCGCACGAGGCGGCGGCGTTCTACGCCGAGCACATCCCGGGGTCGTCGGTGGAGTCGGTGCTCATCTCGCCCGAGGGGGTGCCGGGCGCGGAGGCCGGGGCCCCGTTCGTCGTGGAGTTCACGGTGGCGGGTCTGCCGGTGACCGGTCTGAACGCCGGGCCGGAGTTCCGGCTGAACGAGTCGTTCAGCTTCTACCTGCGGGTCGACTCCCAGGACGAGGTCGACCACTTCTGGGACGTCCTGACGTCCGACGGCGGCGAGCCCGGGCCGTGCGGCTGGTGCAAGGACAGGTTCGGCATCTCGTGGCAGGTCATCCCGCGCCAGCTCGAGGAGCTGTCCGGCGACTACACGACCGAGGCGAACCTGCGGGTGATGAACGCGATGCTGCAGATGCACAAGATCGACGTCGCCGCCCTGGAGGCCGCGTACCGCGGGGAGTGACGCACCCGACGCGCCCGCAGGGCGGGGGTGTCGGGTGCGTGTGATCGAATGGCCGGCGTGCTGACCGTCGCCACCGCCAACGTCAACGGCATCCGTGCCGCCTTCCGCCGCCGCATGGACGCCTGGATCGCCACCCGCACCCCCGACGTCCTGCTGCTGCAGGAGGTCCGTGCGCCCGACGAGCTGGTGCACGAGTACCTCGACGGCTGGCACGTGGCGCACCTGCCCAGCGAGCTCAAGGGCCGTGCCGGGGTGGCCGTCGCCTCGCGGCTCCCGCTGCGCGCCGTGCGCATGGGCCTCGCCGCCCACGGCCCGGACGGGGAGCCCGAGCCGCCTGTGGACACGGGCCGCTGGGTGGAGGCCGACGTCGAGCTGCCGGACGGCGGCCTGCTGACGGTCGTCTCCGCCTACCTGCACTCCGGGTCCACCGGCCCAGGCCAGGAGCACACGATGACCGCCAAGTACGCGCACCTGGACAAGGTGACGGCGCGCCTGACCGAGCTCGCCGCGGCCGAGCACCCCGCCGTCGTCGCCGGCGACCTCAACATCGCCCACCGGAACGTCGACATCGCCAACTGGAAGGGCAACCTCAAGAACGCGGGGTTCCTGCCCGAGGAGCGCGCCTACGTGGACCGCTGGACGGGCGAGCTCGGCTGGGCCGATCTCGGCCGGGCCCACGGCGGCGAGGGCCCCGGCCCGTACACGTGGTGGTCGTGGCGCGGGCAGTCGTACGTCAACGACCGCGGCTGGCGCATCGACTACCAGCTCGCCAACGCCGCGCTGGCGCCGCGCGCCGTCAAGGTCGAGGTCGACCGTGCGCCCACGTACGAGGAGCGCTGGTCCGACCACGCCGCGGTCGTCGCCACCTACGACCTGTAGGCACGCTGTGAGCGGGCGTCTGGCCCTGTGTCGATCCCGAACAGGGCCAGACGCCCGCTCACCACACCCTGGTCAGCGGTGGCCGCGGGGGAACATCGCCTTCTGCACGGCGTCGTGCACGTCGGTGTTGAGCTGCGGCCCCGACAGCCGCTCGGCGCCCGGCCCCTGCGCGGTGATCGGCGTGGCCTCGCCGGTGTGGCCGCCGGTGGTCCAGTCGACGGTGAACTCCAGGTCGGTGCCGGGGATCGGGAACGGTCCGTCCTCGGCGGTCTGGCCCTCGCCCGACTCGTCCTCGGGGTCGACGTTCTCGATCGCGAGCCCGCCCGTGGCGTGGTCGCCGACGACGAGCACCAGGGTGTCCCGGTGCTTCTTCTGGAAGTCGAGGGCGAGCGCCACGGTCTCGTCGAGCGACCGGCCGGCCTCGATGGTGCGGGTCGCGTTGCTCTGGTGGGCGAACTCGTCGATCGCCTCCTCCTCGAGGAAGAGGAAGAAGCCGTCGCGGTCGCGCTGGAGCACGTCGAGCGCCTTGGCGGCCATGTCGACCAGCGGCACCTCGGGGGAGTAGACGTCGCCCTCGCCCTCGTTCGCCTGCTGGAACATCTCCTCGTTCGCGAACAGGCCGAGCAGCCTCCGGCCGTCCGCGCCGGCGAGCCCCTCGGCGTCGCTCACGTACGTGTACCCGAGCTCCTGGGCCCGCTCGACGAGGTTCCCCTCGGTGCCCTTGCTCTGCTCCTCGGGATCCTCTGGCGGGTTGTCCGGCCACGCGCCGGGCTCGCCCTCCGGGTACCAGAAGTCCTCCCCGCCACCGAGCAGCACGTCGGGGCGTGACTCCTCGAGGTACTGCCGGGCGATCTCGCTCTGGTCGTAGCGGTCGGTGACGTGCGCGCCGAACGCCGCCGGGCTGGCGTCGGTGATCTGCGCCGTCGAGACGAGCCCGGTGGCCTTGCCGGCCTGCCTCGCGTCCTCGAGCAGCGTCGGGACCGGGGTGCCGTCGGCGTCGACGCCCACGGCGCCGTTGAACGTCCGCACGCCCGTGGCGAACGCCGTCGCGCCGGCGGCGGAGTCGGTGACCGCGTCCTCGGGGTCGGCGGAGTCGGTCGCGGTCCAGCCGGCCTCGTCGAGGGAGTCCATGACGAGGTGGCCGTCCTTGCCCACGCTCGCGAGCCGGATCAGCTCCCGGGCGGCCAGGCCCATGCCGTCGCCCTGGAGCACGATGACGTTCCGCGCCCGGTCCTTGCCCCCGTGGTGGTTGCCGTGGCCGCGGTCGCTCGCGGCCGTCGACCCGACGGCCGCCCCCGCGGCGACGAGCGCCGTGAGCGCCGCCGCCCCGACGCGGCGCATGGTGGTGCGTGCTGGCATCGCTCCTCCTCGAACGATCGGGCACGGCGGCGGTCGTGCCGCCGCGCCCTCGCACCGTAGGCAGGCCCCCGCGTCACCGGCATCCGGGCGACGTCGCCGCAGGTCGCGGCCGGCCGGGGGGCCGCGCCGGGGTCAGGCGGTGCGGCCCGCGGGCGCCGACGGCGGCGCGAGGAGGAAGCCGGGGGAGCGCAGGCCGGCGGCGTCGAACGCCTCCTGCACCGCCGCCGCCACGTCGTCGACGGCGTCCGCGCGCACCAGGGCGATCGCCGAGCCGCCGAAGCCACCGCCGGTCATGCGGGCCCCGAGAGCGCCGGCGGCCAGCGCGGCGTCCACGACGAGGTCCAGCTCGCGGGCCGAGACCTCGTAGTCGTCGCGCAGGGAGGTGTGCGAGGCGACCATCAGCGGCCCGACCTCGTCCGCGCGGCCGGCCGCGACGAGGTCGCGGAACCGGGCGGCGCGGTCGATCTCCGTGACCACGTGCCGCACGCGGCGGGCCAGGACGCCTTCGGCGTCGTGCGGCGCGAGCGCGGCGAGCGTCTCGTCCAGGCGTGCCGGGTCGACGTCGCGCAGGGTCTCCACGCCGAGCAGCGCGGCCGCGCGCTCGCAGGTGGCGCGCCGCTCGGCGTACTGGCCGTCCACGAGGGCGTGCTCCGCCCGCGTGTCCACGACGAGCAGCGTGAGCCCGGCCGCCGCCAGGTCGAACGGCACGGGGGTGCCGGACTCCAGCGCGGACAGCCCGGGCCGGGAGTCGACGAGCAGCGCGTGCCCGGCGGTGGCGCGCAGCGACGCGGCCTGGTCCATGCCGCCGGTCGGTGCGCCGGCGATCTCGTTCTCCGCGCGCACGCAGGCCGCGACGAGGGCCGCGCGGCCGGCGTCGTCGTCGGCGAGCCCCAGGCGCCCGGTCTCGTCGAGCGCGACCGCGACCGCGCACTCCAGCGCGGCCGACGACGACAGCCCCGCGCCGAACGGCACGCACGAGTCGACGACGGCGTCGAAGCCGCGCACCTCGTGCCCGTCCTGCGCGAGCGCCCACGCGACCCCGACGACGTACGCGCCCCAGCCCGTCACGGCTCCCGGCGCGACGTCGGCCAGCCGCGCCGACCAGACCTCGCCCGGCGCCTGCGCGGACCCGAGGCGCACGACGTCGTCGTCCCGGTGCCGCAGGGCGACGTAGGTGCGGTGCGGCAGCGCGGTCGGCAGCGCGAGACCGCCGTTGTAGTCGGTGTGCTCGCCGATGAGGTTGACCCGGCCCGGCGCCGACCAGACGCCGTCGGGCGCGCCGCCGTCCCCGAAGGTCTGGGCGAACAGGTCCCGGACGCGCCGCGCGCCCTCGTCGTCGGACCAGGACTCGAGCCACTCGGGCGTGCTCATGGCAGGACAGCTCCTTCGCAGGGGACGGCATTGCGGGGCGCCGGCGAGGCGCCCGGGGGAGGGTATCGCGGGTCAGCTGGTGACAGGGCTGAGGTTCAGGCGCATCCCCGCGAGGCCGCGCGACCGGCCCGCCAGGGTGCCTGCGACGTCGCGCAGCACCCGCGCGCCCGCGGAGTCGGGGTCGGAGAGCACGACCGGCGTGCCGTCGTCGCCCGCCGCGCGCACGGCGACGTCGAGCGGCACCTGGCCGAGCAGCGGCACCTGCGTGCCGAGGGTGGCGCCCAGCCGGTCCGCGACGCGCTGCCCGCCGCCGGACCCGAACACCTCCAGCCGGGACCCGTCCGGCTGCTCCAGCCACGACATGTTCTCCACCACGCCGACCACGCCCTGCGAGGTCTGGGTGGCGATCGACCCGGCGCGCTCGGCGACCTCCGCGGCGGCGGCCTGCGGCGTCGTCACGACGACGATCTCGCTGCCCGGCAGGAGCTGCGCCACGGAGATGGCGATGTCGCCGGTGCCGGGCGGCAGGTCGAGGAGCAGCACGTCCAGGTCGCCCCAGAACACGTCCGCGAGGAACTGCTCCAGGGCGCGGTGCAGCATCGGCCCGCGCCACACGACCGGCTGCCCCTCGGGCACGAACATGCCGATCGACACGACCTTCACGCCGTGCTCGATCGGGGGCAGCAGCATCGAGTCCACGCGGGTGGGCTGGCGGTCCACGCCGAGCATGCGGGGGATCGAGAAGCCGTAGATGTCCGCGTCCACGACGCCGACGTTCAGCCCGTCGGCCGCCATCGCGGCCGCGAGGTTGGCCGTCACGCTCGACTTGCCCACGCCGCCCTTGCCCGACGCGATCGCGTACACCTTGGTCAGCGAGCCGGGCTGGGCGAACGGGATCACCGGGTCGCCGGCACCGCCGCGCAGCTGCGAGCGCAGGGACTGCCGCTGCTCCGGGGTCATGACGCCCAGCTGCACGTCCACGCCGGTGACGTCGTCGAGCGCCTCCACGGCGGCGGTGACGTCGCGCACCAGCGTGCCCTTCATGGGGCAGCCGGCCACCGTGAGGTCCACGCCCACCGTGACCCGGCCGCCGTCGTGCACGTCCACCGAGCGCACCATGCCCAGGTCGGTGATGGGCCGCCTGATCTCCGGGTCGACCACCGACGTCAGGGCGGTGCGGACGCGGTCGCTCAGCGGTACGGGGCCGTCGGGGGAGCCGGAGGTCATGCCTCGATCCTAGGTCCGCCCGGCGGCGGCGCCGGTGCGTCGTGGGTCACGGCCGGGCGCCCCGGCCGGACAGCGCGGCCGAGACCCGGCGGGCCAGCGCGGGCACGTCCACCGGTGCGATGGTGTCCTGCCGCACGACCGGGCCGAGCCCGAGCGGCGCGGCCCCGGCGGCCCACGCCGCCCACTCGGCCGTCATGTCCCTGTCGTCGGCGTGCACGGGGTGCCGGCGGCCGGCGCGGGCCGCGTGGCGCCGTCGGGCGACCTCGAGCGGCACGTCGCACCAGACCTCGACGACGGCGTCCGCGCCCGCGGTCGCGAGCCCGCGCAGCGCGTGGTCGAGGTCGCGGGGCCGGAACCACCACGACTCGACGACGACGCGCGACACGGGGGCCGCGGCCAGGCGCCACACCGCCTCCATCGCCACGGCGCCGACCGTGTCGGTCCCGACCAGGGTCGGTGCGCCCGGCCCGACGGCGTCCGCCAGGGCCTCCTTGACGCTGTCCTTGCCCAGCGACGGGGCGTCCAGGCGGGCCGCGAGCGGGCCGGCCAGCGTCGTCTTGCCCGCCCCGGGAAGCCCGTTGACCAGCACCACCTGCCGTGCCACGCCCACCGCCCGCTCGTCACCGGATCCGTCCACGGGAGACTAACGTCCCCACCCCGGCGCCGTCCGGGCGCCGCGCGGTCGGCCCTGCCCGCGGCTACGTTGACCGCATGGACGCCCTGGCCTCGCTGGCCCGAGACTCGGCACTGCTCGTGACGGCCGTCGAGGCCGCGCCCACCGGCGCCGAGGTGCCCGCGTGCCCGGGGTGGACCGCCGCCGACCTGGCCCACCACGTGGCGCTGGTGCAGTCGTTCTGGGCGTCCGTGGTGGGGCGCGAGCCGGGCTCCGGGCGTCCGGGCGGCGACGTCGTCCCGCTCGAGCGGCCCGCGGACGACGCCCTGCTCGCCGGTCTCCTGCGCGACGCCACGGCGCGGCTCGTCACCGCGCTCGCGGGTCGTGACCCCCTCGAGCCCTGCTGGTCGTGGCACCCCGAGGGGCGCTCCGTGGGGTGGGTGACCCGGCGACAGCAGCACGAGGCGCTCGTCCACCGCGTCGACGCCGAGCGGACGGCGGGCCAGGGCGTCACACCCCTGGACCCCGACATCGCGGCCGACGGCGTGGACGAGGTGCTCGACGTCCTCCTCGGCGGTCACCCCGCATGGACGACGTTCGCCCCGGACGGCGGCACCGTCGCCGTCGTGGTGGACGCCCCGGGCGAGGCGCCGCACCGTTGGGACGTGGGGCTCGGGCGGGTGCGCGGCACCGGCCCGGGGTCGGGCCGGTACTACGACGTGCCCGGCGGGCTGCTGGTCGACGACGGCGGCGAGCCGGACGCCGTCGTCGCCGGCGCCGCCGCCGACCTCGACCTGTGGTTGTGGGGACGGTCCGGGCGCCAGGAGCTGCGCGTGACCGGCGCGACGGGCGCGGCCGACGCGCTGCGGGCGGCCGCCGTCGGCGCCATGCAGTGACCGCGGTCCCGGCTCACGGCGCCGCGTCGCGACTGCGCCCCGAGTCCTTCTCGTCCAGCTCCTCCAGGAGGTTGCGGATCTCCGACCGGACGAAGTCGCGCGTGGCGACCTCGCCCAGCGCGATGCGCAGCGCCGCCATCTCCCTCGCCAGGTACTCCGTGTCGGCGAGGTTGCGCTCCGCGCGCTGGCGGTCCTGCTCGGCCGTGACACGGTCGCGGTCGTCCTGCCGGTTCTGCGCGAGCAGGATGAGCGGCGCGGCGTAGCTCGCCTGCAGCGACAGCATGAGGGTCAGTGCGGTGAAGCCGTTCGACGCGCTGTCGAACCGCAGCGACTCCGGGCCCCACGAGTTCCATGCCAGCCACAGCGCGCAGAACACCGTCAGGTAGATGAGGAAGCGCGGCGTGCCGAGGAAGCGGGCGATCGCCTCCGTCGCCCTGCCCACCGCGTCCTGGTCCATCTGCGGGCGCGGGATGAGGGTGCGGCGGGACTCCTTCGGCTGGTCGAGGCGGTCAGCCACGCGGCACCTCCTCCAGGTTCTCGTCGATGTGCTCGCGCCAGTCGTCCGGGAGGATGTGGTCGAGCACGTCGTCGACGGAGACCGCGCCCAGCAGCCGCTTCTCGGAGTCGAGGACGGGCAGCGCGAGCAGGTCGTAGGCCGCCAGCAGGCGGGTCACCCGGCCCACCGGGGCGTCCGGCGTCAGCCACTCCGTGTCCGTGTCCAGCACCGACCCGACCGACGCGTGCGGGGGCTCGCGCAGCAGCCGCTGGAAGTGCGCGACGCCGAGGAACCGGCCGGTCGGGGTCTCCAGCGGCGGGCGCACCACGAACACCATCGAGGCCAGCGCGGGCGGCAGGTCCTGCTTGCGGATCTGCGCCAGCGCCGTCGCGATCGTCGTCTCCGGGCCGAGGATGACGGGCTCGGTGGTCATGAGGCCGCCCGCCGTGTCCTCGTCGTAGGACAGCAGGCGGCGCACGTCCTTCGCCTCCTCCGGCTCCATGAGCTCCAGGAGGCGGGTCGCCTGCTCGTCGGGCAGCTCGTTGAGCAGGTCGGCGGCGTCGTCCGGCTGCATGGCCTCCAGGACGTCGGCCGCACGGCCGGAGTCCAGGCGGGACACGATCGCGACCTGGTCGTCCTCCGGCAGCTCCTCGAGCACGTCGGCCAGGCGCTCGTCGTCGAGGGCGCTCGCCACCTCGAGGCGCCGGATGTCGCCCAGCTCGTGCAGCACGTCCGCCAGGTCCGCGGGCCGGAGATCCTCGTACGCCTCCAGCAGCTTGGTGGCGCCCTGCTCCTCAGTGGAACCGGCGAGCCCCGTGACGGCGTCGACCGGCACGACGAGCGTCTCGCCGCGCCGGCGCAGCGACAGGCCCTTGCTCGCCTGCCGACGGCGCACGAAGAGCTGGTCCACCAGCCAGTCGCCCGTGCGCTGGCGCGTGATCGACAGGTCCTCGACCGTGGCCTCGCCCGACCCGTCCGTGAACCGCACGGTGCGGTCCAGCAGCTCGCCCAGCACGAGGGACTCCATCGCGCGCTGCTCGAACCGGCGCATGTTGAGCAGGCCGGTCGAGATCACCTGGCCCGCGTCGATCGCGGTGACCCGCGTCAGCGGGAGGAAGACACGTCGCCGGCCGGGCACCTCGACGACCAGGCCGACGGCGCGGGGCGCGCCCTTGGCACGGACCAGCACGACGGCGTCGCGCACGCGCCCCACCTCGTCACCGATCGGGTCGAAGACCTGGGTGCCGGCGAGCCGTGCCACGAAGACCCTGGTTGCCGCGCTCACGTCGGTCAGCCTACGCGGGGCGGCCCCGTCGGTCCTGGTAGGAGGCGCGGGGCGCCGGTGGCCTGGTGGTGTCAGGGGCGCGGCTGGGCCAGACTGGGCCCATGAGCTTCAGCCGCCCGAACGCCGTGCCACGCGTCCCGACCCTCCCGGCGGGCGACGAGGTCGCCGCGTACGACACGTACCTCGAGGCCCAGCAGGCCGTCGACTACCTGTCGGACCACAAGTTCGCCGTCGAGCACGTCACCATCGTCGGCACCGACCTGCGCATGGTCGAGCGGGTGACCGGGCGGCTGACCTACGGGCGTGTGGCGCTCGCCGGCGCGCTGTCGGGCGCCTGGTTCGGGTTCTTCGTGGGCCTGCTGCTCAGCCTGTTCGGCGGTGCGCAGGCGGGCGGGGTGCTGCTGGTCGGCATCGGCCTCGGCGCCGGCTTCGGCCTGCTGTTCTCCGTGCTGTCCTACGCGCTCACCGGCGGGCGTCGTGACTTCACGTCGTCGTCGCAGATCGTCGCGTCCACCTACGCCATCCTCTGCGCGGCGGAGCAGGCGGGCGAGGCCCGCTCGATGCTGATGCAGTCGCCCGGCGGGCTGGGCAAGGCGCGCCGGGGAGCCGGCGCGGCGCCGACCCCGCCGGTCGGCGCCCCCGCCGTCGGGTCCCCGGTCGCCGGCGGCCCGGCCGCCCCCGCGGCCCCCGCCGCGCCGCGCACGCCCGACCCGCGCTGGACCACCCCCAGCGGCGCGCCGCGGTACGGCGCGATGCGGCCCGCGCAGGAGCAGGCTCCTGCGCCGGAGGGCACCCCGACGCCGGAGCCGCAGAGCCCTCAGCCGGGCACCCACCAGCCTGAGCCTCGGCAGCCGCAGGAGGGCGACCCCGAGCAGCCGAAGGCGCCGGAGCACGACGACCCGTACCGTCCGCCGCAGCCCTGAATCGCCCTGCCCAGATCAGTTCGGCAGCCCTGTGATCTGGTCGACACGTCGGCCTGCCGAGGAGATCAAGGCCATGCCGAACAGAACCGCGCTCACGGCGGTGGCGGCAGCAGGGGGTGCTGCCGGAGCGTCCGTCGGAGCTGCTCCGGAAAGCGTGCGGTCAGTGCTCGCGTGACCTCACCGAGGCGGGAGCTGCCGACGGCGGTCACCCGCACGGGGTTGATGCCGGTCGCACGGATGGCATCAAAGCGCTCCTTCTCCCGCAGCAGCTCCTGGGCGGCGTGGTGACCGGGCCGCACGCCGTCGTCGCGGTACTTCACCAGCCCGTCGAACTCCGCGTACACGGACCAGTCCGGCCAGCCGAGGTCGCAGTGGAAGACGCCGCGTGCGGTGGTGATCGGCGCCTGGGTGATCGGCCGGGGCAGGCCGGATCGCAGCGCCACGTACCGGAGCCAGGTCTCCCAGGCGGAGTCGGCGCCGGCGTCCGCATGGTCCAGGACCCACCTCGCCCGGCGCGTGCCGTTGCGCCGGCGCGTGACCTCGAGCGCGGCACGGCACTCATCGAGGTCGACGCCCCGTGCCAGGGCGTGGTCGGCGATCACCAGGCCTTCGAGGGGATGCATCGACCGGGCACAGTCCGCCACCGTGCGTGAGACGGTCGTGACGGGCAGGCCGCCCTGGTCCACGCGGTGTGCGGAGGGCACCGTGCCCAGGTGCCGCGCGAGGTCCGCAGCCGCGCCCCCTGACCGGCGGTACGCCTGCACGACGTGCGTCACGGCGGGGACGCGCCACAGCCGGAGACCGTGGAGCATCGCAGCAGTCTCGTGGCTGAAGACGTGGTCCGCGTCGAGCTGGCGGTGCGCGGCCGCGGCGAGCGCCCGGGCACGCCGTCGTGCCGTCTGGGACCGGTGCTCGTCGCGGCGCTTCTCGACCGTCCGGTAGGCGCCGCGACGCAGCCGCTCGAGCTCACCGCCGCGCCGCGCCTGATCCAGCACGTGGCGCTGGAGCTCGCCTGCGAGAATCACCGGCTCGTCGTCGATCATGCGCACGAGCGTGCCGCAACTCCCCGCCTTCCGGCGGCGGCCTGTGGACGGGCGCCGTCTGTTCGGCAGCAGGTGGATCTCTTCGGCATGCTCACGTGCCGAAGAGATCCACCCGGTGCCGAACGGACGAGGGGGATCAGCCGCGCAGGCGGGCCATCCAGGCCTCGACGTCCTCGGGGCGGCGGGGGAGGGCGGCGGAGAGGTTCTCGTTGCCGTCGGCGGTGACGAGGACGTCGTCCTCGATGCGCACGCCGATGCCCCGGTACTCCTCGGGCACCGCGAGGTCGTCGGCCTTGAAGTACAGCCCCGGCTCGATGGTGAAGACCATGCCGGGCTCGAGCACGCCGTCCAGGTAGAGCTCGCGCCGCGCCTGGGCGCAGTCGTGCACGTCGAGGCCGAGGTGGTGGCTGGTGCCGTGCACCATCCAGCGGCGGTGCTGCTGGCCCTCGGGGGAGAGGGAGACCTCCGCCGTCACGCCGTCGGGCAGCAGGCCCCACTCCTCGAGGCGGGCCGCGATGACCTCCATGGCGGCGGCGTGGATGTCGCGGAACTTCGTCCCCGGCTTCGCGACGGCGAACGCGGCGTCGGCGGCGTCGAGCACCGCGGTGTAGATGCGGCGCTGCACGTCGGTGAACTCGCCGTCCACGGGCAGGGTGCGGGTGATGTCCGCGGTGTAGAGGGAGTCGACCTCGACGCCGGCGTCCAGCAGCACGAGCTCGCCCGAGCGCACGACGCCGTCGTTGGTGATCCAGTGCAGCGTGGTGGCGTGCTCGCCGGCGGCGGCGATGGTCTCGTAGCCGACGGTGTTGCCCTCGAGGCGGGCGTGCGCGTCGAACGTCGTCTCGATGACGCGCTCGCCGCGGCGGTGCGCGACGGCGCGGGGCAGCGCCGGCACGACCTGCTCGAAGCCCTCGACGGTGCGGGCCACGGCCTCGCGCAGGTGCTCCAGCTCGAGCGCGTCCTTGACGAGGCGGATCTCGGACGTCGCCTCGACGAGCTCCGCGTCGTCGGCCTCGGACTCGACGCCGGCCTCCTCGCGGATGGCCTCGACGAGCGTCTCGACGGTCTCGTCCGCGCCGGTCACGACCAGCACGCGCACGCCGTCGACGCCGACGTCCTTGGCGAGCGCGTCGCGCAGCTCGTCCACGTGGCGGGCCTCGACGCCCGTCAGCGTCGTGACGTCGTCGAGCGACGGCCGTGCGCCCACCCAGAACTCGCCGTAGCGGGCGTCGGCGTAGAACTCCTCGGTGTCGCGCGCCGCGAGGGGCCGCACGTACAGCACGGCGTGGTGGTGCGTGCCGTTGCCGTTCCCGTCGGGGTCGCCCTCGCCGTCGGCCACGGGGTGCAGCACGAGCACGGCGTCGGGCTCCTGGTCCGTGCCGAGCCCGGTGAGGTGCGCGAACGCGGAGTGCGGACGGAACCGGTAGTCGGTGTCGTTCGAGCGCACCTTGAGCGGGCCGGCGGGGACCACCAGCCGCGCGCCGGGGAACCGGGCGGACAGCTTCGCACGGCGCTCGGCGGTGTACGGCACGGCCTCGCCGGGCTCGACGTCGAGGTCGGCGCGCTCGCCCCACTGCGAGGTGATGAACGCCTTGAACGCCTCCGAGACGGGGCGCTGGGAACGGTTGCTGCCGCGGTCCTCCGAGCGGGGAGCGGGCGCGGTCTCGTCGACGGGGGTGGTGTCGGTCATGCTCCCCAGTGTCCCACCGCTCGACGGGCCACCGGCCGGGCCCCCGGACGACGCGTCAGACGCGCGCGAAGTCGTGCAGGGCGCGGCTCAGGACGCGGTTGAAGGCGTCCGGGGCGTCGGAGTTGACGTCGTGCCCCGCGTCCGGCACGACGACGAGGGCACCGCGCTCGGCGGCCGCCACGTGACGCGACTCCTCGAGCCGCATCCGGTCGCGGGCGCCGTTGACGAACCACACGGGCACCTGCAGGGCGCGCGTGCTGGCCACCGACGAGCGGCCCGCGAGGTGCGTGAGCGCGTCCGTGACGATGTCCCAGCCCGGCCGCGGGACGCCGTCGCCGAGCAGCGCCGCGACCTCGAGCCCGCCCGCGCGCGACCGGCCGCCGGTGAGGGCCGCGCGCCAGGCCTGCGAGGCGTCCCGCAGCCCGCGGCGCACCGCCGTCGTCCCGGTGACGGCGAGGTGCGCGACGTCGCGGAACAGGGCCACGGGCTTGCCCTTGGGGTCCGACGAGCAGCCCGCGGCGACGACGCCGGCGAGCGGCGACCCCGCGGGGGCGGCCGCCTGGTGCGCCGCCCACGCGAGCGAGGTGTACCCGCCGAGGGACAGCCCCACGACGACGACGGGGGTCCCCGCGCCGAACGACGCCGCCGCCTCGTCGAGCACCTCGAAGGCCCGGGGCATGGAGAACCGCTCCCGGTGGAGCGCGCCGTGGGCGGGCAGGTCGACGGCGACGGCGTCGTGCCCGGCCTGGTGCACGTGCTCGACCTGCCGCTCCCAGATGGCCGACGACGTGCGCATGCCGTGCACGAAGACGATCCCGGCCTGCCGGGGTGCGGGGTCGAGCGAGGTGCCGGCCGCTGCGGGCGCGGCGGGGGCAGGGGCGACGTCGGCGCTGGGGAAGTTCATCGCGAACGATCGTCCCCTGCGCGTCGGGGCGTGTGGGGGGCGCCGGCGGCGGGGGCGGTGGAGAGGTTGTGCCGACTCCTTCACGGGTGCGGGGGCCGAAGGTGTCGGACGTCGCACCGCGGGGGCGCCCTTTCGCGCGTGCGGGCGGGCGGGCGTCCCTAGAATCGGTGATCGTGACACCGTCCCGGATCGACCTCCACACCCACTCGCGGGCGTCCGACGGGACGGACTCCCCGCGTGGCGTGCTCGAGGCGGCGGCCGGGGCCGGGCTGGACGTCGTCGCTCTCACCGACCACGACACCACCGCCGGGTGGGACGAGGCGGCCGACGCCGTCGTCGCGACGGGGGTCGCGCTGGTGCGCGGCACCGAGATCTCCACCCGCGTCACGACCGAGGGCGGCAGCATCTCGGTGCACCTGCTGTCCTACCTGCACGACCCCGACGACGCCGTCCTGCGCGCCGAGTGCGACCGCACCCGCGTCGACCGGCTCACGCGGGCCCGGCGCATGACCGAGCGTCTCGCGGAGGACTTCCCGCTGACGTGGGAGGACGTCGTCGCGCAGACGGGTGACGACGCGACGGTCGGCCGCCCGCACCTCGCGGACGCGCTGGTCGCGGCCGGCGTGGTCGCGTCGCGCGACGAGGCGTTCGCCACGATGCTGCACCCCGGGGCCCGCTACTACGTGCCGCACTACGCCCCGGACACCGACGCGGCCGTCCGGGCCGTGCTGGGCGCGGGCGGCGTGCCCGTGATGGCGCACCCCGGGGCGGGGGCCCGCGGCCGCACGGTGAGCGAGGCGACGATCGCGGCGCTCGCCGCCGTCGGGCTGGCCGGGCTCGAGGTGGACCACCGGGACCACGACGTCGGCACCCGCGACCGGCTGCGCGGCCTGGCGGGGGACCTGGGCCTGCTCGTCACCGGCTCCAGCGACTACCACGGCACCGGAAAGCTCAACCGCATCGGGGAGCACACCACCGCTCCCGAGGTGCTCGCACAGATCGAGGAAAGAGGTCGGCTGGACGTGATCCGTCCGTGAGCGCGGTGCTGGACACCGCACTGTTCACCGAGGTGTTCGTCACCCTGTTCGTCATCATGGACCCGCCCGGCACCGTGCCCGTCTTCCTGGGGCTGACGTCGGCGATGGGGGCCAAGCAGCGCAACCGGGCGGCGCGCCAGGCGATCCTCGTCGCCTTCGGCGTGATCGTGGTCTTCGCGCTGTTCGGCCAGCAGGTGCTGCACTACATGGGCATCACGCTGCCGGCGCTCCAGGCGTCCGGGGGTCTGCTGCTGCTGCTCATCGCGATGGAGCTGCTCACCGGCAAGATGGAGGAGCCGTCGCCGTCGGGCAACAAGGGCGTCAACGTGGCCCTCGTCCCGCTGGGCACCCCGCTCCTGGCGGGGCCGGGCGCGATCGTCGCGACGATGGTGTTCGTCCAGCAGACGCGGGTGTCGGACGAGGGCGGCGCCCCGCAGCTGGTCGCGATCGCGGTGGCGATCGTGCTGGTGCACGTGTGCCTGTACCTGTCGATGCGGTTCGCGAACGTCATCCACCGCGTGCTGCGGGAGTCGGGCGTCACGCTGGTCACGCGGATCGCGGGCCTGCTGCTCGCGGCGATCGCGGTGCAGCAGATCGCGACGGCGGTCACCGAGTTCGTCAAGATGGCGCAGTAGCGCCCGCGGGCGGCAGCCGGCCGGGGAACCTCCCGGCCGGCGTCGGCGCGGAAACATGGGATGTTAGGGTCTTTCGGTGTCCGAACCCGCCCTCCCCCCGGCCCTGCCCATGACGTCGCCGATCTCCCCGCCCCGCAAGGTCTCCGAGCTCGTCGTCGAGCACCTGACCGGCCTCGTCGAGCGGGGCGAGTGGCCCGTCGGGTCCCGCATCCCCGCCGAGCCGGAGCTCGTCGCCCAGCTCGGCGTCGGGCGCAACACCGTCCGCGAGGCCGTGCGCGCCCTGGAGCACGCGGGCATCCTCGCGCCGCGCCGCGGCGACGGCACCTACGTGCGGGCCGCCAGCGGCCTGGACGCCGCCATCGGGCGCCGGGCGCGCACCTCCGACGCGCTGCAGGTGCTCGACGTGCGCAGCGTGCTCGAGCGCGGCGCCGCGCGGCTCGCCGCCGGCCGGTCCGACGGCGACGCCCTGGCCGGGCTGCGTGCCGCCCTGGAGGCCCAGGAGGCGGCCGCCCGCGACGGCGGGGAGGACGAGTTCCGTGCCGCGGACATCGCCTTCCACGCCGAGCTGGTCCGCTCGGCCGGGAACACGCTGCTCGCCGAGCTGTACGACGGGATCGACCACGTGCTGGTCCGCACGCTCGCGACCGACGCCCACGGGCGCCACCACCGGGACGTGCCCGGGCACCGGGAGGTCGTGGACGCCGTCGCCGCGGGGGACCCCGACGCGGCGGAGCGCGCCGTCGAGGTCACGATGGCCGCCGTCCGGGCGCACCTGGTCGAGCGTGCCGCCGCGGCGGCAGGCCCCGCGTCCGGCCCGACGGCGGGGGAGGGCGCGTGAGGCTGCGTCGCCCGCTCGGTGCCGGGGCCGTCCTGGCCATCGTCCTCGCCGCGCTCAACCTGCGCCCCGGCGTCGTCGCCGTCTCGCCGCTGCTGGGCGAGATCCTTGCCAGCGAAGGGCTGAGCGCCACGGCCGGCGGCGTCCTCACGACGCTCCCGGTGCTGTGCTTCGGGATCCTCGCCCCCGTGGCGCCCGGGCTGGCCCGCCGGGTCGGGCTGGAGCGCGCGCTGTTCGGCAGCCTCGTGCTGCTGTGCCTCGGGTTCGCCCTGCGCCTGGTGCCCGGGACCGGGCCGCTGCTGGTGGGCACGCTCGCCGTCGGCTCCGCGATCGGGCTCGGCAACGTGCTGCTGCCCGCCCTGATCAAGCGCGACTTCGCCGACCGGGTCGGCCTCATGACGGGGCTGTACTCCATGGCGCTGTCGGGCGGCGCCGCGCTGGCCGCGGGCCTCACCGTGCCCATCGCGACGGCGACGGGCATGGACTGGCGCGCCACGCTGGCCTCGTGGGGGCTGCTGGCCGTGCTGGGCGCGGTCGTCTGGGCGCCGCGAGCGCTGCGTGCGGGCGGCCGGGCCGCACGGGTCCGTCCGCCGGGGGCCACCCCCGCGGACGCCGCGCGGTCGGTGTGGCGCAGCCCGCTGGCCTGGGCGGTCACGGTGCTCATGGGCACGCAGTCGCTGTCGTTCTACGCGGTGAACGCGTGGCTGCCGGAGATCTTCGTCGCCGCCGGGCGGAGCGTCGCGGTGGGCGGCTGGCTGCTCGCGCTGACCAACCTGCTCGGCATCGTCGGCTCGTTCGTCACGCCCGTGCTCGCGGGGCGGATGCGACGGCAGCGGGGGATCGGCGTGGTCATCGTCGCGCTCATCACCGCGGGCCTGACGGGGCTGATCCTTGCCCCCGGCGCGGCCGTGCTCTGGGTGGTGCTGCTGGGGCTGGGCCAGGGCGGCGGCATCAGCCTCGCGCTGACGCTCATGGCCCTGCGGACCGAGGACGCCGCCCGCACGTCGGAGCTGTCGGGCATGGCGCAGAGCGCGGGCTACGTGCTGGCGGCCTGCGGGCCGCTGGGACTCGGCGTCGCGCACGACGCCACCGGCTCCTGGACGGTGCCGCTGGTGCTGCTCGTGGTGGCGTCGCTGGTGCAGGGCGTGGCGGCGTGGTTCGCCGGGCGGGACGAGATCGTGCGCTGACCCCGGCGCCGGAGCAGGGCTCAGAGGCCGACCGGCTCCAGCGTGACCCGCACCGTGCCGCCCGGCTGGAGACCCTCGGCCTCGCGGACGGCCTTCTTCATCGGCAGCACGTAGCCCTGCTGCTCGTCGCTGGGGAACACCGACGTCGACCATGTGGTGGCGCCGACGGTGACGGTCACCCTGATCGACCCGAACCCGCGCGGCGGCAGGGGGAGCTCGGCGAGGGTGTCGGACTCCTCCGGCGGCACGGTGACGAACCACCACGAGTCCGTGCGCACCTGCCACTGCCACAGCGGGGCGGAGAACGTCAGACGCATATCCGCACGCTACGACCCGCCCCGGACATGCCCCCTGACGCAACGAGCGTGCTGACCTGAACCTCACGCATGGCAGGTGAGGATCAGGTCAGCACGCTCGTTGCGTACCGGTGGTCGTGCGGGAGGGTCAGCCCTCGGCAGGAGCCTGCGGGGCCGAGCCGCCCTCGACCGGACGGCCGCCGCGAGTACGGCGACGGTTGCGGTTGCGGCGGCGGCGCTCCTCGCCGTCGCGCTGCTCACCGGCACCGGCACCGGCACCGGCACCGGCACCGGAGGCCGAGGCCGCGGAGCGCTCGCCGGAGGCCTCGCGCGAGCCCTGGCCGGACCGCGAGCCGCCGCGGCCGCCGCGGGAGCCGCCGTCCCGACGACCGCCGTCCCGACCGCCGTCACGTCCACCGCGGTGGCCGTCGCGCTGACCGGACGAGCTGTGCCGCTTGCCCGTCTCGCCGAGGTCCTCGAGCTCCTCGGCCTCCAGGCCGGCGAGCTTGCGCTTCTCCTTGGGCAGGCGGCCCTTGGTGCCCTCGGGGATGCCGAGGTCGGTGTAGAGGTGCGGCGAGCTGGAGTACGTCTCGACCGGCTCCGGGAAGCCCAGGTTCAGGGTGCGGTCGATGAGCTGCCAGCGGGGCACGTCGTCCCAGTCGACGAAGGTCACCGCGGTGCCCTGCTTGCCCGCGCGGCCGGTACGGCCGATGCGGTGCAGGTAGGTGCGCTCGTCCTCGGGGCACTGGTAGTTGACGACGTGCGTGACGTCGTCGACGTCGATGCCGCGCGCCGCGACGTCGGTCGCGACGAGGACGTCGATGTGGCCGTGGCGGAACGCGCGCAGCGCCTGCTCGCGGGCGCCCTGGCCCAGGTCGCCGTGGATGGCGCCGGCGGCGAACCCGCGGTCGCGCAGGTCGTCGGAGACCTTCGCCGCGGTGCGCTTGGTGCGCGCGAACACGATGGTGCGGCCGCGACCCTCGGCCTGCAGCAGGCGCGCGAGCACCTCGACCTTGTCGAGGGCGTGGGCGCGGTAGACCACCTGGCGCGTGTTCTTCACGGTGGCGCCGTCGTCGTCCGGCTCGGCCGCGCGGATGTGCGTGGGCTGCGACATGTAGCGGCGGGCCATCGAGACGACCGGGCCGGGCATCGTCGCGCTGAACAGCATCGTGTGCCGCACCGCGGGCGTGCGGGCGAGGATCTTCTCGACGTCGGGCAGGAAGCCGAGGTCGAGCATCTCGTCGGCCTCGTCCAGCACGACCGTGGCCGCACGGGTCAGGTTGAGGTGGCCCTGGTTGAGGAGGTCGACCATGCGCCCCGGCGTGCCGACGACGACCTCGACGCCGTTGTTCAGCATGTCGATCTGGGGCTCGTAGGCGCGCCCGCCGTAGATCTGCGCGATGCGCACCGACCGCTTCTTCGAGGCGGTGGCGAGGTCGTTGGCGACCTGGACCGCGAGCTCGCGGGTGGGCGCGACGACGATGGCCTGCGGCTTGCCCGGGGCGGGCAGCTCGTCGAAACCGGGCTCGCCGGGCGCGACGACGCGGTGCAGCAGCGGGACGCCGAAACCGAGGGTCTTGCCCGTGCCGGTCTTGGCCTGGCCGATGATGTCGTGCCCCTGCAGCGCCACCGGCAGCGTCATCGCCTGGATGGGGAAGGGGTGGGTGATGCCGGACTCGCGCAGGGCCTCGACGATCTCCGGGCGGACGCCGAAGTCGGCGAAGGAGACGTCCTGCGCCTGGATGGCGGCGGGGGTGGAGTAGTCGGGCTCGCCGGTGGCGGGCGTCGTGGGGGCCGCGGTGGCGGCGGGGTCGGTCGTGGTCACGGGTACCTTCGTCTGCTCGTCGGCGCGTGCGAACCGAGGGGCTCCCGAACGGGCCGGGTCCGTCGACGGGCCGCACCGTTCCGGTCACACTCGTCGGGTCGCGAGGAGCGCCGAGGTGGTCGGCAGCCGATCGTGGAAGAACGTCGCTCAGGCCGGCGGAGTCCCGCCTGGCCGCGGCGGTCGAGTCGATGCATGAAGACCCATAGCGTGACGACCGGGCAACCGAAGTACTCCTCCATGGTACGCGACCGGGCGCGGAGCTGGGCGGGACACGACGGCGACCCCGCCGAGGCCGGTCCGCCGCCCCTATCCTGGGCGCGTGAGCCAGCAGCCGAGCACCCCGGACCCTGCCCTGACGACGCTCGTGGGGCTCGCGGCCTACACGGAGCTGGCGGCGTTCGGGCTGCTCGCGGCCCGGTCGGCGGATGCCCCGGACCTCGGTGCCCGCCAGACCCTGGCGACGGCGGCGGGGGACTCGCTCGGCCGTCAGGAGCGCCTGCTCGGGCTGACGACCGTGGTGGGCCCCGGCGGCGCGGCGGCGGCGATGGCCCCCTTCGACGGGGTCCTCGCCGACTTCGACGCCCGCACGACGCCGTCCGGCTGGGCGGAGGGCCTGCTCAAGGCCGTCGTGGGGCTGGGCGTGGCGCAGGACCTGTGCCGCGAGCTCGCGGCCGGGCTGGCCGACGACGCGGCGGACTTCGTCGCCGCGGTGGGCGAGCCCCGCCCCGCCGACCCCGCGACCGCCGTGCTGGCGGCGGCCGCGGCGGCGGACGGCGTGCTCTCGGCCCGCCTGGCGCTCTGGGGGCGGCGTGTCGTCGGCGAGGCGCTGGGTCTCGTGCCGGTGCTGCTCGCGGCGCACCCGCCGCTCGCCGAGCTGGCCGCCCGCGCACGGGCGGCCGACGACGACGGCGGGGCGTCCGTGCAGGCGTGGCTCGTCTCCCGCCTCACGGCCGAGCACACGCGGCGGATGGACCGTCTGGGCCTCGCGGCCTGACGCGACGCCGGCGGGCGCTGGGGGCCCGCTGGGGTTCGCCCGGGGTCAGAGGGCGCCGAAGCCCACCCGGGGCTGCTCGGTCGAGCCGACCTCGACGTACCCGATCGTGGCGGTGGGCACGAGGATCGTGCGCCCGCGCGAGTCGGTGAGCTCGAGGATCCCGCCGTCGGCGATCGCGCTGCGCACCGCGGCGGTCACGTCCTCGGCCGTCTGGTCGGTCTCGACGACCAGCTCGCGGGCCAGGTTCTGCACACCGATCGTGATCTCCACGTTGTCTCCTTCGCGAGCAGCGCCGCCGGACGGCGCTCGTCTGTCGTTCCCGGTCACCCGGACGTCTGGTCGATCCTAGTCACGGCCGGGCCGGCGCCGGGCCCAGGACGCGTTTGTCAGCGGAGGGTGAAACCGGCGCGTCGCGGGCGGGGCGCGCGGCTGCCGCTCCGGCCGGCGTTGGAGCTGTCGGTGGGGCTGTCGGTGGGGCTCTCGGTGGGGCTGTCGGTGGGGCATGGTCGAATCGGTGCCGTGACGTCAGCAGCCTCTCCCGCCGTGCGCCTCGTGGCGCCGGAGCCGGCCGACGTCGTGGGCGCCGGCGTCGCGCTCGACCCGACGCAGGAGGCGGCGGTCGCGACAGCGCTCGACGGCGACGTGACCCTCGTGGTCGGCGCGCCGGGCACGGGGCGCACCACGGTGGCGACGACCGTCGCGGTGCGGGCGCTCGCGGGGGACGGCGGAACCCCGGGGCTGGACCCGGGCCGCGTGCTGGTGCTCGCGGCGTCCCGCCGGTCGGCGGCGAGGCTGCGCGACGAGGTGACCGCCCGCGCGGGCCGGACGCTGGGCGCGCCGATGGTGCGCACGCCGGCGTCGGCGGCGTTCGCGGTGCTGCGGTCGCGGGCCGCGGCGCACGGCGACGCGACCCCGACGCTGGTCTCGGGCCCGGAGCAGGACCTCGTGCTCGCCGAGCTGCTCGAGGGCCACCTGTCGGGGGAGGGCACCGGCCTCGCCCTGCCGCCCGGGCTGCCCGAGGAGTCGCTGGGGCTGCGCGGGCTGCGCCAGGAGCTGCGCGACCTGCTCATGCGCGCTGCCGAGCGCGGGCTGGGGCCGGTGGACCTCGACGAGCTGGGCCGGCGGCACGACCGACCCGAGTGGGTCCTCGCCGCGCAGCTCTACGAGGAGTACCTGGACGTCACGACGCTGCGGCTGGGCACCCCGGACGCGGGCGCCCGGTACGACCCGGCGGGCGTGATCGACGAGGCGGCGCACGCGCTGGCGGCGTGGGACGAGGAGCTGCCGGACGTGCCGCGCCCGTCGTGGGACCTCGTCGTCGTGGACGACTACCAGGAGGCGACGGTCGCGACGGCACGGCTGCTGCACGTGCTGCGGGACGCGGGCGCGCGGCTCGTGCTGCTGGCGGACCCGGACTCCGCGGTGCAGGGGTTCCGTGGCGCGTCCCCGGGGCTCGTCGGGCGGGCGGCGGCACCCGCGCGCGGCGGCGTCGTGGGCGCGTTCGACGCGCGCACCGTGGTGCTGGGCACGGCGTGGCGCCAGCCGGAGGGGCTGCGAGCGGTGACGCGGGCGGTGACGTCACGCATCGCGACCGTCTCGGGCGCGCTGCACCGCGGCGCCGGCCCCCGGCCGGAGGGAGCAGGGACGCCCGCGGAGGTCGACCCGGTCCGCGACGAGCGCGAGGCGGACGGGCCGTCCGACGCCGCGGCGGACGCCGGCGGGCCCGACGCCGGACAGCCCACGGGCGTGCAGGTCGCGGTGCTCGCCGGGCCGGCGCAGGAGGCGGCGTTCGTGGCGCGCGAGCTGCGTGCCGAGCACCTGCTGCACGGCACCCCGTGGGAGCGGATGGCGGTCGTGGCGCGCAGCGGCGACCGGCTGGTGTCCCTGCGCCGCGACCTGGTCGCGGCGTCGGTGCCGGTGGCGCTGCTCGGCTCCGACCTCCCGCTGCGCGACGAGCCGGCGGTGTCGCCCCTGCTGGCGGCCCTGCGCGTGTGCGCCGCGGGCGGTGGTGTCGACCGGCTGATCGCGGACGAGCTCGGGGATCCTGGTGTGGGCTCCGCGCTCGACCCGGAGACGGCGGCGCTGCTGCTCACCTCACCGGTGGGCGGGCTCGACGCCGTGGCGCTGCGCCGGCTGCGGCGCGCGCTGCGGGCGGAGGAGCTGTCGGGTGGGGGCGGACGGTCGTCCGACGCGCTGCTCGTCGAGGTGCTGGACGACCCGGCGCGGGCCGAGACCCTCCCCGCGCCCGTGCGCCGCGGCCCGGTCGCCGTCGCGCGCGTGCTCGCTGCCGGTCGGGCGGCGGCGGGGGAGCCCGGGGCCACGGCACAGACCGTGCTGTGGGCCGTGTGGGCGGCCACGGGGCTCGCGGACCGGTGGCGGGACGCCGCGCTGGCGGGCGGGCCGGCCGGTGCGCGCGCCGACCGCGACCTGGACGCCGTGCTGGCGCTGTTCCGTGCCGCCGAGACCTACGTGGACCGCATGCCCGGCGCCCCGGTGGCCGCCTTCGTCGACTACCTGGCGTCGCAGGACCTGCCCGCCGACTCGCTCGCGGCCTCCGCGAGCGGCGCGCGCGCGGTCGAGGCGCTGACGCCCGCGGGCGCGGCGGGACGGGAGTGGGACGTCGTCGTCGTGGTGGGCGTGCAGGACGGCGTGTGGCCCGACCTGCGGCTCCGTGACTCGCTGCTGGGCTCGCAGGCGCTCGTCGAGCTGCTCGCAGGCCGCTCCGACGACGCTCACGGCATGGGCCCGGAGGCCCGCCGGCAGGTCCTGGCGGACGAGCTGCGGGCGTTCGCGGTCGCGACGTCGCGTGCGCGGCGCCGTCTGGTCGTCACGGCGGTGGAGGACGCCGAGGACGCACCGTCGGTGTTCCTCGACCTCGTCGCACCGCCCGCCGCCGACGGTGCCGACGGTGCCTCCGGTGACGGTCCGGACCCGCGCCGGGTGACGGTGGGCCCGCCGCTCGACCTGCGGGGAGTCGTGGCCGAGGCCCGCGCCACCCTGGTGCGTGCCGCGGGGGAGACCGACGCGGGGCGCCCCGGCGACGACCCGGCAGACGTCGCCGCCGCCCTCCTCGCCGACCTGGCCGACGCGGGGGTCCCGGAGGCGGACCCGCGCACCTGGTACGGGGTGGCGACGACGTCCAGCGAGGCGCCGCTGTGGGGGCCGGACGACGTCGTGACGGTCTCGCCGTCCAAGGTGGAGACCGTCAGCACGTGCGCCCTGAGATGGGCGTTCGAGTCCGCGGGGGCGACGGCGCCCGACGCCACCCACCAGACGCTCGGCACCCTGGTCCACGCGATCGCGGAGGACCTCCCGAAGGCGTCGCTCACCGAGCTGCGTGCGGAGCTCGACCGCCGCTGGCCCGAGCTCGCGCTCCCCGACGGCTGGCCGTCGCGCCAGCTGCGGAACCGGGCCGAGCGGATGATCGAGCGCCTCGCCGCCTACTACGCGGAGGCGGGCGACCCGGTCCTCGTCGAGCCGGAGTTCGAGCTGACCGTGGGCAGGGCGCACCTGCGCGGCAAGATCGACCGGGTCGAGGACGCGGGGGACGAGGGCGTGACCGTGGCCGACCTCAAGACCGGGCGCAGCGCACCCGCGCGCGCGAAGGCCACCGAGCACCCGCAGCTCGGCGCCTACCAGCTCGCGGTGTCCGAGGGGGCGCTCGACCTGCCGCCGGGGACGCCGAGCGCGGGCGCGCGCCTGGTCTACGTCGGGACGCCCACCGTGGCGCCGACGCTGCGCGACCAGCCGGCGCTGGAGGTCGGCGACGACGGGTCGAGCTGGGCGCGGGCGCTGGTGGAGACCGCCGCTGACACCATGGCTGCCGGGCGCTTCACCGCGCACGAGAACGACCTGTGCCCCATGTGCCCGGTGCGCCGGTCGTGCCCCGTGCAGCCCGAGGGAAGGAACGTGATCGAGTGACCGGCGACCCCGCCACCGGCCCGGCCGCACCCGAGCCGCGGCGCGACGGCGACGGACCCGACGCCGACGACCTCGCCGGGGCGTTCGCGGACGACGCCTGGGCGGCGCTCGGCGAGCCGGGCCGGGAGGACGACCTCGGGTTTCCCGAGCTCGCAGGGCCCGGTGCCCTCGGTGGGGTCGCCGCGACGTCCCCCGACGCGGTGCTGTTCGACGACGACACCCTGTTCGCCGCGGCCGACCCGGCCGGCGGCACGGCGGCCGACGGCGGGCCGGGCGCACCCCGGGCCGCGGAGCCGCGGCTGTCCGCGCGCGCCATCGCCGAGCTGCTCGGGCGTCCGGCGCCCACGGACGAGCAGGTCGCGGTCATCGAGGCGCCGCTGGAGCCCGTGCTCGTCGTCGCGGGCGCCGGCTCGGGCAAGACGGAGACGATGGCGGCGCGCGTGGTGTGGCTCATCGCCAACGATCTCGTGGCCCCCGAGGAGGTGCTCGGGCTGACGTTCACGCGCAAGGCCGCGGCCGAGCTGACCCAGCGGGTGCAGTCCCGCCTCGCGCAGCTCGCCCGCGCGCAGGGGCGCGCGACGTCGGGGCTGGACCTGCTCGCCCGGCCCACCGTCGCGACGTACAACGCGTACGCGGCGTCGCTGGTGACCGACCACGGGCTGCGGCTCGGCATCGAGCCGGGCTCGCGCCTGCTGGGCGAGGCGAACCAGTGGCAGCTCGCGGCGCAGGTCGTGGAGTCGTGGGCCGGCGACCTCGACACGGACCGGGCGGTGAGCACGGTCACCGGAGCGGTCCTGGCGCTGTCGGGCGAGCTCGGCGAGCACCTGCTGCCCGTGGACGAGGCGCGCGACGCCCTGGCGGACGTCGTCGCCCGCATGGACGCGCTGCCGCTCGGGCCACGGCAGAAGAAGCGCACCAAGGAGATCCAGGGGCTGATCGACTCGGTGGCGGAGCGCACCCGGCTGCTCGACCTCGTCGCGGAGTACCGGCGCCGCAAGCGCGTCGCGGACTCGCTGGACTTCGGGGACCAGATCGCGTTCGCGGCCGAGCTGGCGCGGTCGGTGCCGGCCGTGGGGGCGACGGAGCGTTCCCGCTTCCCCGTGGTGCTGCTCGACGAGTACCAGGACACCTCGTACGCCCAGGTGGAGCTGCTGGCGGGGCTCTTCGGCGGCGGGCACGCCGTCACGGCCGTGGGCGACCCGCACCAGTCGATCTACGGCTGGCGGGGCGCGTCGGCGTCCGGGCTGGCGCGCTTCGGCGAGCGGTTCCGGACGCGCGCCGGGGCCCCGGCGGCCGTGCGCTACCTGAGCACGTCGTGGCGCAACGACGCCGCCGTGCTGGCGGCCGCGAACGTGGCCGCGGCGCCGCTGCGCGACCGCGCCCGGCAGACCGGCACGGGCGTGGACGTGCCGCCCCTGGACCTGCGTCCCGGCGCGGGCACCGGCGCCGTGCGCGCCCACGTCGCCGCCACCAGCGAGGAGGAGGCCGAGGCCGCCGCCGAGTTCGTCGCGGCACGCTGGCGCCGCGCGACCCGCCGGGACGGCTCCGACCGCGTGACGGCCGCCGTCCTGTGCCGGGCGCGGTCCCAGTTCGCGACGGTCGAGGTCGCGCTGCGCCGGCGGGGGCTGCCGGTCGAGGTCGTCGGCCTGGGCGGGCTGCTGTCCACGCCGGAGGTGGTGGACGTCGTCGCGCTGCTCGAGGCCGTGCACGACCCGTCGCGCGGCGACTCGCTCCTGCGGCTGCTCACCGGGCCGCGCGTCAACCTCGGGGCGTCCGACCTGCACGCGCTCGGGTCGTGGGCGTCGGACCTGGCCCGCGCGGACGGGGCCCGCCCGGGCGGCCACGCCGCGGGCGGGGAGGAGGACGACGGCGACGCCCCGGTGGTCGTCGAGGGTGACGTCGTGGACCACCGCTCGATCGTCGACGCGCTCGACGACCTGCCCGCCCCGGGCCGCCCGGCGCGCGACGGCCGCGTCCTGTCGGTCGCCGGCCACGGCCGGCTGACCGCCCTGGCACGGCTGCTGCGCGAGCTGCGAGGGCTCACCTACCTGTCGCTGCCCGAGCTGGTGGTGACGGCCGAGCGTGCCCTCGGGCTCGACGTCGAGGTCGCCACGGCGCAGGTGCTCGCGGACACGCTCGCGCCCGCGGTGGTCGGCGGTCGGCCCGGTGGCGGACCCGGCGGTGGACCCGGTGGCGGCGCGGCCGCGGGCGTGAGCCTGCGGGGCCGGGAGCACCTCGACGCGTTCCGCGACGTGGCCGCCGGCTTCGCGCAGTCGGCGGACGTCGCGACGCTCGGCGCGTTCCTCGCCTGGCTGGGCGTCGCCGGGGACCAGGAGCGCGGTCTCGACATGCCCGTGCGCGAGCCCGACCCCGACGCGGTGCAGGTCATCACGGCGCACGCCGCCAAGGGGCTGGAGTGGGACGTGGTCGCGGTGCCCGGGCTGGTCGACGGCGTGTTCCCGAGCCAGGCCGAGTCCTCGCAGGGCCGGCTGGACGGTGGCTGGCTCACCGACGTCTCCGCCCTGCCCTACCACCTGCGCGGCGACGCGCCCGACCTGCCCGAGTTCAGCTGGGCGGAGGCCGTCGACACCAAGGACCTCGCGGCGCGCCGCGACCAGTTCCGCGCGGACAGCGGAGCGCACCGCCTCGCCGAGGAGCGGCGGCTCGCCTACGTCGCGTTCACGCGCGCCCGCCGCGAGCTGTTCCTCACCGCGCACTGGTGGGGGACGGGCAGCACGCCGCGCCGCGTCTCGCCGTTCCTCGCGGAGCTCGTCGAGGCCGGGGTGGTGGACGCCGGCGGCTGGGCCGACCAGCCCGACCCCGCGGCCGGCAACCCGCGCGACGCGGTGGAGCACGCCGCGCCGTGGCCCGTGCCCGAGCGCCCCGCGGACATCGCCGAGGATGCCGACCCCGCCGACCCCGCCGACACCGCCGACCCCGCCGAGACGGCCGGCGCCGACGGTGGGCCGAGCCCGCGCGACGTCCTGCGCGCGTCGGCGGCCCGGGTCGACGCGGCGCGTCGTGACCCGGGGAGGTCGGACGGTATCCCCACGGGAGTCCTGCGCGACGCGTCCGGCCGCGACCTCGTGCTCCTGGCCCGCACGCTGCTCACCGAGCGCGGCGAGCGCGGGGCGCGCGAGGTGGAGCTGCCGGCCCACGTCTCGGCGTCGGGCCTGGTCCGGCTCGCGGGGGACCGCGACGGCTTCGCGCTCCAGCTGCGCCGTCCCGTGCCGCAGGAGCCCACCGTGCACGCCCGTCGCGGCACGCACTTCCACGAGTGGGTGGAACGGTTCTTCACGTCCTCGTCGCTGGTCGACGTCGACGACCTGCCGGGCGCCGAGGACGGCGAGATCGCGCCCGACGTCGACCTCGAGACGCTGCGCCAGCGGTTCACAGAGTCCCCGTGGGCGTCGCGCACCCCGCTCGCGGTCGAGGTGGACGTCGAGACGCCGGTGGCGGGCGTGATGCTCCGCAGCCGGATCGACGCCGTCTTCCCCGACCCGGACGCCCCGCCCCCGGGCGAGGGCGAGGCGCCGGCCGTCGTCGTCGTGGACTGGAAGACCGGGCACGAGCCGCGCGACGCGGGGGCGCGGTCGGCCCGCGAGGTGCAGCTCGCCGTCTACCGCCTCGCCTGGTCCCGCTACACGGGGCTGCCGCTCGACAGGGTGTCCGCCGCGTTCGTCTACGTCGCGAGCGGCACCACCGTGCGGCCGCGCCGCCTGCTCGACGAGGCCGAGCTGGAGGCGCTGGTCCGCGGGGCCTGACGGCGGGGCCCGCGGCTCACCAGCGGTAGTCGAGGAACTTCCCGTCGAGGGTCACCACGACCCGGTCGCCGTCCGGGTGCGGCCGGCGGGCGATGTCCACCTGGAAGTTGATCGCCGACATGATGCCGTCGCCGAACTCCTCGTGGATGAGCTCCTTGAGCGCGGGCCCGTACACCGCCAGCGCCTCGGTGAAGCGGTAGATCGTCGGGTCGGTGAGCACCGCCTCGTCGCGCACGCGGTAGGGCTGCAGCCGCAGCGCCTCCGCGACGTCCTCGCCCAGGCCGAGCAGCGTGCACGCCGCGGACGCCTGGTCGGCCGTCATCGGGTGGTTGCCGAGCAGGGCCGCCGTCGTCCAGACGACGGGTGCGCCGACCTTGTCGGCGATCTCCTGCCAGGTGAGGCCGGAGCGCAGGCGGGCGGTGACGACCTGCTCGGCGGCGGCGGCCTTGGTCATGATCGGGTCCATCGGGGTCCTTCGGTCGGGGGACGTTCGGTCTGACAGCGGTGCCTGGCGGCGGCTCAGCCGACCGGCGTGGCCACGCGCTCCTCGACGGGGGCGGCGGGCACGGGCCGACGGCGCTCGGGCCGGGTCCGGTAGTGGGTGAGGTAGAGCGGCAGCCCCACGAACGTCAGGCCGCCGACGAGGTTGCCGACCACGGTCGGGAGCTCGTTCCACACCAGGTAGTCCATGACGGTGAAGTCGCCGCCCAGCAGCAGGCCGGAGGGGAACAGGAACATGTTCACCACGGAGTGCTCGAAGCCCATGTAGAAGAACAGGAACACCGGCATCCACATGACGACGGCCTTGCTGATCGTGTCCTTCGACATCAGGAAGGCGACCACGCCGGTGGAGACCATCCAGTTGCACAGCACGCCCCGCACGAACAGCGTGAGCATGCCGGCGGCGCCGTGGTCGGCGTAGCCGACGGTGCGCCCCTCGCCGATGTGCCCGATGGCCTGCCCGATCTCGTTGGGCGGCGTGGAGAACCCGTAGGTGAAGGTGATCGCCATGAGCAGGGCCACCATGAACGCGCCGGCGAAGTTGCCGCAGAACACGAGGCCCCAGTTGCGCCACATGCCCGCCCAGGTGGCGCCGGGCCGGCGGGCGATGACCGCGAACGGCACGAGGGTGAAGACGCCGGTGAGCAGGTCGAAGCCCATCAGGTAGAGCATGATGAAACCGATCGGGAAGAACGCCGCCCCGAGGAGCGGGTTCCCGGTGTTGGTCGAGATGGTCACCGCCATGGCCGCGGCCAGGGCGAGGATGGCACCACCCATGAACGAGCGGATGAGCGTGTCCCGGGTGGACATGAACAGCTTCTTCTCGCCCGTGGCGATCATCTGCGAGACGAAGTCCTGCGGCATCACGTACGACATGACGGATCCTTCGGCGGGGGTGGAGGCGCTGGGTCGCCGCCGAGTCTCGTCGTCGCAGGTTGTGGGCACGTCGCCACGACGTTGAGGTCGTGTTTCGGTCCGTCCCGGACCGGTGAGCCCGAGGTTTCGCCGACCTCGCAGGCCAGGGCGGGAGCCGGTGAGGAGCAACGTGCGTGCTGACTCTTTCCTCACAGCGCTACGTAGAGGAAAGAGTCAGCACGCACGTTGCGACGGCGGGGTCAGGCGGGGGCGTCCTCGCGGGTGGCCTCGTCCAGGTCGGCGAGCATCGCCTCGGCGTCGGCGACGACGTCGTCCAGGCCGCGCCGGACGCCGTGCAGCAGCCAGCGGGCGAGGGCCAGCTCGCCGACCAGCAGGGCGCGGTCGACGAGCCGCGGGTCGTGCAGCTCGGTGCGCCGCAGCTGGTACGCCTCCATGATCGAGTCCACCGCGTCGGGCGGGGCCGCGACGAGCAGCCAGGCGAGGTCGTCGGCCGGGTCGGCCACCCGCGCGTCGGACCAGCCGCTGATCGCGGTGACCCGCCCGCCCGTGACGAGCATCTGGTCGGTGGCGAGGTCGCCGTGCACGACGACGGGCTGGAACCGCCACAGGGCGACGTCCTCGAGCGCGGCCTCCCAGCGCCGCAGCAGCGTCGGCGGCACCTTGCCGGTCGCGGCCGCCTCGTCGAGCTCGACGAGCCGGCGCTCGCGGTACTCGGCCGCGGTGTACGACGGCAGGCCGCAGGACTCGACGACGGACGCGGGCAGCTCGTGCACCGCGGCGAGGGTGCGGCCGAGGTCGGCGGCGAGGCCCGGGCCCGGGCGCAGGGCGTCGAGGTCCAGGGCCGTGCCGGTCACGTGCCGGTGCACGACGGCGCGCCCGCCCTCGGGCAGCAGCGCGAACCCGGCCACCTGCGGCACGGTGAAGGGCAGCACGCCCGCGTCGACGTACAGGTGCAGGGCCTCTAGCAGCTCGGTCTCCGCCTCGAGGGCGGCGCCGGCCATCGTGGTGCGGGGCGCGCGCACGAGCCAGTCGACGCCGTCGTCGGCCGTGACGACGGCGACGTCGTAGTCGCCCGGCAGCTCCTCGGGGCGGACCGAGCGGGCGTCCAGGCCCGGGACGGCGGCCGTCGCGAGGGCGGCGAGGGCGAGCGGGCTGCGTGGCACCCGCCCACCGTAGACGCTCGCCGAAGCGCGATGGCTCCACCACGCGCGTGTGCCGCGATTCGTGGGGCTCCCTCGGACGTGTGGCGCGCCCTGCTGCTCGGACGGCGCCGCCGGGCGCCGGACCTGGCCGGGCCCGCTCACCCGAGGTGCGCCGCCTCCGGCACGAGGCCGCCCTGGGCGCTCGGGAGCCGGGAGGTGAAATCGAGCAGGCCGACCCACTCCGGCCGCAGCCCGATCCGCGCCTGGCGCAGCGCGGGGTGGTCGACCTCCGCGAGCATCTCGGCGGCCGCCTCCGTGCCCAGATAGCGTCGCGCGGCGGCGGCGTACTCGGGCGCCACGCCCCGGACCTCGGCCAGGGTGACGCGCCCGCGCAGGGTGAGGACGCGGGGCGGCGGCCCGTCGTCGTCGACGGTGACCGCGACGCGAGGGTCCGCACGCAGCGCGGCCAGGCGCCGGGCCGGGTGCCGGACGGCCGGCCCGGCCACGTAGGTGACCGTCACGAGCTCGGTGCCGGTCCAGTGGAACCAGGTCGGCACGACGCGCGGGGATCCGTCGGGGGCGAGGTAGGCCACGCGGGCCGGCGCGGTGCCGGCCAGGAGCTCGCGGGCGACGGGTGTGTCGAGCAGGGCGGGGTCGCCCTGCGGCAGGGGGGTGCGGTCGGGGGACATGGCTGCTCCGTCTCTTCAGGGAACCGTTCCACGGTAGACCCGATGGTCTCTTCAGGGAACCCACTGACGTAGGCTGGCAGGGTGCAACGCACCGACTTCAGCCAGATGCACTGCTCGATCGCGCGGACGCTCCACGTCGTCGGCGAGGTCTGGTCCCCGCTCGTCCTGCGCGACGTGCTCATGGGCCTCCACCGCTTCGACCAGATCCGCGCCGATCTCGGCGTCTCGCGCAAGGTCCTCACGGAACGCCTGGGCTGGCTGGTCGAGCAGGGCGTCCTCGACCGCGTCCCCTACAGCGACCGCCCGCCGCGCTCCGAGTACCGGCTCACGCAGCGTGGGCGCGAGCTGTGCGAGGTGCTCCTCGTGATGTCGGCGTGGGGCGACCGCTGGCTCGCCGGTCCGGACGGGCCGCCCGTCGTCTACCGGCACCGCACGTGCGGGGAGGCCACGCACGCCGAGGTGCGGTGCGCACGCTGCGGCGAGGCGCTGCACGTGGACGACCTCGAGATGCCGGCCGAGGCGGTCTAGCCACGACGGCGGGTACCGTCTCCCCGTGACGCCCGCCACCCCGCTCCCTGACCTCTCCTACACCCGCGCCACCCACGACCGGGCGTCCGAGCGCCGTGCCGAGCCGGGCCTGATCCCGCGGCTGCTGGCCGACCCCGCCACGCGAGTCGTCCTGGTGCTGCGCGGCCGCGTCGCCGTCGACGACGCAGGCGACCTCGCCCTGGTCGGCGTCGCGGACGCGGACGGCCTGCCGGCCGAGCCCGAGCGGGCCGACCGCCCGGACGCGCACGTGCCGGGTCACCGCTGGCTGTTCCTCGGCGTGCAGGACGGCGCGGGGCTGCTCGGTCTCGTGCTGCCCGACGAGGCGGACGCGGACGCCGTGGGGATCGAGGGCGTCTCCCCGGCGGCCCCGGCCCCGCGGCTGGCGCGCGAGCACCGGTGGGCCGGGCTGCGCGAGGTGGGCGGGCGGCCGGGCGACGCCCTTGCCGCGGAGGCGGTGGCGCTCGCCGCGTGGCACGCGTCGCACGAACGGTGCCCGCGGTGCGGCGAGCCGACGGTCGTGGAGCAGGCGGGGTGGGTGCGCCGATGCCTGGCGCAGGACGTCGAGATCTACCCGCGCACCGACCCGGCGGTGATCATGGCGGTCGTCGACGACGCCGACCGGCTGCTGCTCGGGCACGCCGCGCACTGGCCCGAGGGGCGGTTCTCGACCCTCGCCGGCTACGTGGAGCCGGGGGAGGGGCTGGAGCAGGCGGTGCGCCGGGAGGTGGCCGAGGAGACGTCCGTCGTGATCGGCGAGGGGCCCGGCGACGTCGTGTACCGCGGCAGCCAGCCCTGGCCGTTCCCGGCTTCGCTCATGCTCGGCTTCCGGGCGCGGGCCGTGGCGACCGACGTCGAGGTGGACGGCGCGGAGGTGACGGCGGCGCGCTGGTTCACCCGTGACGAGCTGCTCGCGGGCGTGCGGGCCGGCGAGGTGGGCCTGCCGGGTCGCCCGTCGATCGCCCGCGCGCTCGTGGAGGAGTGGTACGGGGGAGAGCTGCCCGGCTGAGGTCCGGGCGACCCCGCGACCGCGCGACCCCGCGGCCCGGGTCAGGCGGTGAGGCGCGCCTTCACGTCGAGCAGCGACGGGTTGGTCGCGGCGCTGCCGTCGGGGAAGACGACCGTCGGCACGGTGCGGTTGCCGCCGTTGACCTGCTCCACGAACTCCGCCGTCTCCGGCTGCTCCTCGATGTCGACGACCGTGTACGCGATGCCCTCGGAGTCGAGCTGGGTGCGCAGGCGCCGGCAGTAGCCGCACCACGCGGTCGAGTACATCGTGACGGTGCCCGGCTCGGGGAGCTGCGGGGTGGCGGTGGTCATCGGGTCCTCCTGATCATGGGTGCCGCTTCCCGGTACCCCGTGCCACGGCCTGGGGACGACGGGAGCGGCGTGTCGGCGACGGCTGCGAGAATCGCAGACGATGTCGACCACCACCAACTCCCCGAGCGCCCCGCTTCATCCCGACGCGATCCTCGACGCCCTCGATCCCGAGCAGCGGGACGTGGCGCTGGCCCTCACGGGGCCGGTCTGCGTGCTGGCGGGTGCGGGCACCGGCAAGACGCGGGCGATCACGCACCGCATCGCCTACGGCGTGCGCACCGGCACCTACAAGCCGACGTCGGTGCTCGCGGTGACGTTCACGGCCCGCGCGGCAGGGGAGATGCGCACCCGGCTGCGCGACCTGGGCGTGGTGGGCGTCCAGGCGCGCACCTTCCACGCGGCGGCGCTGCGCCAGCTCGGGTACTTCTGGCCGCGCGTCGTGGGCGGCGCACCGCCGCGGATCCTCGAGCACAAGGCGCCCGCCGTCGCCGAGGCCGCCCGCCGCGTGGGTGTGAGCGTGGACCGGGTCGCCGTGCGGGACCTGTCCTCCGAGGTCGAGTGGGCCAAGGTGTCGCTCGTCACCGCGGAGGACTACGTCAAGGCGGCGCTCGTCGACGACCGTCCCGCGCCGTCGGGCTACGACCACCAGACGGTGGCCCGCCTCATCACGGCGTACGAGGACGTCAAGACCGAGCGCGGGGTCATCGACTTCGAGGACGTCCTGCTGATGCTCGCGGACATGCTCAACTCCCACCGGCAGGTGGCCGACGAGGTCCGCTCGCAGTACCGGCACTTCGTCGTCGACGAGTACCAGGACGTCTCGCCCCTGCAGCAGTTCCTGCTCGACCAGTGGCTGGGCGACCGCAGGGAGCTGTGCGTCGTGGGCGACCCGTCGCAGACGATCTACTCCTTCACGGGCGCGACGCCGCACTACCTGCTCGACTTCACGCGCACCTACGCCGACGCGCAGGTGGTGCGGCTGGTGCGCGACTACCGTTCCACGCCGCAGGTCGTGCACCTCGCGAACCAGGTGCTGCGGCGCGGCCGCGTCCCGGGGGCGCTCGAGCTCGTCGCGCAGCGCCCGGCCGGCCCGCCCGCGAGCTTCACGGCGTACGACGACGACGACGCGGAGGCGGCAGGCATCGCCGCTCGCGCGGGCCGGCTGATCGCGTCGGGCGTCCGGCCCAGCGAGATCGCGGTGCTCTACCGCACGAACGCCCAGTCGGCCGCGTTCGAGTCCGCGCTCGCCGACGCGGGGATCAGCTACCTCGTCCGCGGGGGCGAGCGGTTCTTCCAGCGCAAGGAGGTGCGCGACGCGATCGTGCTGCTGCGCGGCGCCGCCCGGTCAGCCGACCCGGACCAGCCGATGCCGGAGCAGGTGCGCGACGTGCTCACCACCGCCGGCTGGACGGAGCAGCCGCCGGCGGCGCGCGGTGCCGCACGCGAGCGGTGGGAGGCGATGCAGGCGCTCGTCGGGCTGGCCGACGACGTCGCGGCAGCGGCGCCCGAGGACGCGCCGGCCACGATGGCGACGCTGGTCGGCGAGCTGGAGGAGCGGGCCTCGGCGCAGCACGCGCCCACCGTCGAGGGCGTGACGCTGGCGTCGCTGCACGCGGCGAAGGGCCTCGAGTGGGACGCCGTCTTCCTCGCGGGGGTGAGCGAGGGCCTCATGCCCATCTCGCTGGCGGAGACGGACGAGGGGGTCGCGGAGGAGCGGCGCCTCCTGTACGTGGGGATCACCCGCGCCCGCGAGCACCTGGAGCTGTCGTTCGCGCGGTCGCGCAACCCGGGCGGTCGGGCGACGCGCAAGCGCACCCGCTTCCTCGACGGGCTGTGGCCGGACGACCCGTCCGACCGCCGGGGCCGCGGGCGTGCCGTGCGCGGTCAGGCCCGTCAGCAGCTCACGGGGGAGCACGACGTCGCGCTGTTCGACGCGCTGCGCGAGTGGCGGCTGTCGGTGGCGCGCGAGACCGACAAGCCGGCGTTCACCGTGCTGGGCGACGCCACGCTGGCCGCCATCGCGGAGCTCAGGCCGACGTCGGTGGCACAGCTCGCCCGCGTGAACGGCGTGGGCCCTGCGAAGATCGACCGCTACGGGCAGACGATCCTGGCGATCGTCGCGGAGCACGCGGGCTGATCCGGCCCCGATCCGGCCCCTCTCGGGCCCCGATCGGACGCCCGGAAAAACTCGCCGAAGAAAAACTCGAAAAAAGATGTGGCGGCCCGGGCGAGGCCGTCTATGCTCGGAGAGTCCCAGACGGAGTGGCGTCTGCCGAGAGGCGGAGGTCCGAGAGCAGTGAGGAGGTGGGTGCACAAGATGGACACGATGACTCAGATCGTGATGGCGACCGCGTCTGCCGGCGCGCCCGGGTACACGTCTGCCCGTGGCGAGCTCAGCGCCGTCCGTCCGTTCCGCGCGCGCAAGCACGGAGCAGGCAACGCCGATCTCCACATCGCACCCGACTCCGCCCCCTGGAGCCATCCGGTCTAGAACCGGATCCAGGCCGCGGAGTCCCCCCGGGACCCGCGGCCTTCGTCTTTCCGCTCAGGGAAGAAGACCTCACCAGGTCGTTCGAGCCGGACCTCTGACACCAGAGGTCCACCCGCAGGTCCTGAACACCGACGTTCATTTCAAGACCCAGGACCTGACGGAGGAACTCGTGCGCCTCGCACAGCTGTTGGACGAGCGGCTGCTCGACACGATCCCCCAGGGCGGATCCGGCCCCTGGACCCCGCATCAACCCCTCACCCAGAGCCCGGCCGAGGTGGCCGAGCTCGACCGCCAGTTCGCGGCGCTGCTGCCGTGCCGTACCAACGACCCGGAGCTGTGGTTCGCCGAGCACACCGCCCAGGTCGAGGAGGCCAAGGCCCTGTGCCGCGGCTGCCCGCTGCAGTCCGGCTGCCTCGCGGGCGCTCTCGAGCGGCAGGAGCCGTGGGGCGTCTGGGGTGGTGAGGTCTTCGTCGACGGCAAGGTCGTGGCCCGCAAGCGCGGTCGCGGCCGGCCCCGGAAGTCGGAGACCGTCGCAGCATGACCGCGGGGGCCGCGTCGAGCGGCATCCCCCACCTCGCCCGGGCGGGCCGAGGTGGTACGACAGAGCGCGAGGTCGCCCGAACCTCGCAGGTGGTGCACCACTACCTCGCGAGCGTTCGGCCGGCCTCGCGCTCTGTCGTACCACCTGCCGTCCTGCAGGCCGGGACCGGCAAGGTGGTGCACCCGCAGCCGGGGTGCGCCGCGACGTCGCGTGCGCGGGGCACCGCCTCGGGCAGCGCGACCTCCAGGCGACGCCCCACGGTCGCCGGCGCTGCGCCGTCGAGCAGCGCGAGCACCTGGCCGGCCGCGAGCGCTGCGGCCGTCGCGGCGAGCGTCGTCTCCTGGGCCGCGTCGGCCGGCCGGCGTCCGAGGTCCGCCACGACGTGACGCCAGCCGGGGTCGGCGTCGGCGGCGTGCCGGTCGCAGCAGCCCACGCAGGCCGAGCGCCCGGGCAGCACCAGCGGGCCCACGACGACGTCCGCCTCCCGCACGACGACCGGCAGGTGGGGGATGCCCGCCCCCAGCAGCCGCTCGTACCGCTCCGGGCGTGCCGCGTGCGACTCCACGACCACGACGACGTCCGGCAGCCGTGGCTCTCCGCCTGCGGTGACCTCGAGCTCGGTGCGCACCCGGAGGCGGGGGTGCGCGGCCGCGAGCCGCTCGGCCGCGGAGCGTTCCCGCGGACGACCGACGTCCCCGGGGCCGTGCCCGCCGAGCCCGAGGTCACCCACCTGCACCGGGCTCCGGTCGTCCAGGACCAGGGTGCCGACGCCGGCGCCGGCGAGGAGGCCTGCCAGCGCGGTGCCGGTCCGGCCGAGACCGTGCACCCCGACGGTGCGGGCGTCGCGGCGGGCGAGGGTGTGCGCGCCCGCCCCGTCGGGGCGCAGGGCGCCCAGCACGGTGGCGTCCGGCGTCCAGTCCGCCCCGGTCCCGGCCGACGTGGGCGCCCGGTCCGCAGCGGGACGGACGAGGAACCCGCCGTCGCGCAGCGCGCGCACGATCAGCTCGCGGCGTTCCGGGCTCACGCCCCAGCGCCGGGCGCCGCGGTCGAGGGACCGGTGCCGCCGCGACCCCGCGTCGCGCAGCCAGCGCGCCTCGTGGTCGTCGAGCCCGGACAGCACGAGGCTCCACCGGGGGTCCGTCCCGAGCTGGATCTCGCCGTCGCCGTGGTCGAGGACGGGGGTCGCCGGGCGCAGCGTGAGGTGGGGGGCCGTCACGGCGGGCGGGCTGTCGGCGTCTGCCATGCGGCCAGCCTGGCACGTGCCGGTGGGCGGTCCGGGGCGTCGTCCACAGGCCCTTCGGCCGGTCCGCGCCGCCCTCGACGCCGCCCGGTTCGTGTGTTCTGACACACAAAATTCATGATTCCCCGGTACCGTCGTGCCGTGGCCCACGACACGATGATGACGTCGGTGGAGGTCCGGCGCAGCCGTCGGCGGACCGCCACGGTGAGCGCGTACCGCGACGGCGAACGCACCGTCGTGGCCATTCCCGCGCGCTTCTCGCGCGCCCAGGAGCGCGAGTGGGTGGCGAAGATGCTCGCACGGCTCGAGGACAAGGAGCGCCGTCGGCGCCCGTCCGACGAGCAGCTCGTCGAGCGGGCCAAGGAGCTCTCCGAGCGGTACCTGGGCGGTCGCGCCCATCCGACGAGCGTCTCCTGGTCGCCCCACCAGGGGCGCCGGTGGGGGTCGTGCACGCTGGTCGACGGCTCGATCCGGATCTCCACCCGGGTGCAGGGGATGCCCGAGTGGGTGCTCGACTACGTGCTGCTGCACGAGCTGGCGCACCTGCTGCACGCCGGCCACGGCCCCGCGTTCTGGCAGCTGCTCGACGCCTACCCGCGCACCGACCGGGCGCGCGGGTTCCTGGAGGGCGTGTCGTTCGTCCAGGACGACGGCGGCGTGTCGCCGGCGCTCTCCGACGACGGGGCCGCCGCCGGCTGAGCGCCACGGCCCGGTTCAGGAGGCGGGCTTGTCCCCGTCCTCGCCGGATCCTTCCGTGCCGGTCTGTTCCGTGCCGGTCTGGTCCGTGCCGGTCTGGTCCGCCGCGTCCAGGATCTGCGCCAGCGCCGCGTCGACGTCGGACTGCTCGTCCGCCTGCGCCTGCCGGCGCGTGAAGTAACCGGCGGGGTCGTCGAGGTCCGCGGTTCCGGGCAGCAGGTCCGGGTGCTCCCAGACGGCGTCCCTGGCCTGGGGGCCGCCCTCGGCGAGCACGTGCGCGAAGAGCGCCGTGGCGTCGCGGGAGCGGCGCGGGCGCAGCTCGAGCCCGACGAGCGTGGCGAAGGTGTGCTCCGCGGGCCCGCCCGCGGCGCGGCGGCGCCGGATCATCTCCCGCAGCGGGTAGGTGTGCGGCAGGTGGGGCAGCGCCGCGGTCGCCGCGACCTCCGTGACCCAGCCCTCGACGAGCGCCAGCGCCGTCTCGAGCCGCAGCAGGGTGGCCTCCTGCTCCGGCGTGTGCTGCAGGCCGAAGACGCCACCGGTCAGCGCGCCGCGCAGCGCCTCGGGGTCGCCCGGGTCGATGTCCCGCACCTGCTGCTCGAGCACGTCCAGGTCGATCGTGATGCCGCGCGCGTACTGCTCGACGAGCCCGTGCAGGTGCGCCGCGAGCCACGGGACGTGCGTGAACAGGCGGGCGTGCGCGGCCTCGCGCAGCGCCAGGAAGTGGCGCACCTCCTCCATCGGCGCGTCGAGCCCGTCGGCGAACGCGGCGACGTTCGTGGGCAGCAGCACGGTGGCCGGCTCGGACAGCAGCGGGACGCCGACGTCGGTGGCGCCGAACACCTCCCGCGACAGGGTCCCGGCGGCCTGACCCACCTGCATGCCGAAGACGGCCGACCCGAGCCGCCGCATCATCTGCGCCGGATCGAGGCCGCCGCCGAGGGCGCCGGCGGGCAGCCCGGCGAGCCCCGGCATGCCCAGCGCGTCGGCGTCGCCCAGGTCCCCGGGGAGCTGGTCGCGCAGCACCGTGGCGAGCGCGTCGGCGACGGACGTCGCGACCGGTGCCACCAGCCGGTGCCACGCGGGCAGGGTGGCCTCGACCCACTCCGAACGGCTCCACGCGTGCGCGCGGCCGCCGGCGGGCGGCAGGTCGGTCACCGCGTCGAGCCACAGCTCCGCCACCCCGAGCGCGTCCGTCGCCGCCTTGGCCTGCCCGCCCGTGAGGGACGGGTCGCCCTCGGCGACCGCCACCTGGCGCGCGATGTCGTGCGCGACGTCGGTGTTGACGGGGCCGTCACCGGACGCCGACAGCAGCCGCTGCACCTGCGCCAGGACGTGCTGCATCGTCGCCGGGTCGGGGGTCCCGGCGCCCGGCATCCCCGCGAGCGCTGCCGGGTCGATGCCCTGCGCGCGCATCTGGGCGAGGACCTCGTCGGTGCGGTCGCCGAAGAAGCCCTCCAGCATCGAGCGCAGCATGCGCTCGCGCTCCTCGGCACCCTCGGGGTCGTCGGGAAGGTTGCTCATGCGGGGACTCCTCGGCTGTGCGGTGGAGGGACGCGGCGGGGGACGGGCGGCGGCGACGGCGGCCGTCGCCCGACGGGTTCACCGTAACCACCGACGACGCCCGGCCGGGCCGTGGGGTTCCGGCAGTTCGCTCTGGGCGCAGATCTCCCGGAGACCCTGGGGCGGGGCCGGCGCCCGCACGCAGCGCCCAGGAACGTCGGCGATGATGTGCCGGTGACCTTCGACCGCGACGTCCTCGCGCCCGACGACCCGTCGTCGCCCGACGAGGAGACGTTCCCCGCCGCGCGAGCGTCGCGGCGCAGCGTGACGCTCGGCGTGTCGCTGCTGGTGACCGCGCTCCTCGCCGCGGTGCTCCTGGTGCTCCCGACCCCGTACGCCATCCGCGCCCCGGGTCCGACGGAGGACACCCTCGGGCTGCAGGGCGCGGACGTGCAGGGCGACTCGGGGGAGACGTCGAGCGGCGGCGGGAGCGCGACCGCGAAGCCTGTCGTCGAGATCAAGGGCGCCGAGACCTACGACGTGTCCGGCGAGCTGCGGCTCACCACCGTGTCGGTCTACGGCGGGCCCGGTGGCGACGTCCTGCTGGGAGACGTGCTGTGGGGCTGGGGCTCGCGCGAACGGTCGGTGCAGCCCGTCGAGGCGGTCTTCCCGCAGCAGACGACGCGCGAGCAGCAGCAGGAGGTCGGTCAGGCGCAGATGGCGGGTTCCGAGTCGGCCGCGACCGTGGCCGCGCTGACGGAGCTGGGGTACGAGGTGCCCGCCACCCTCACGGTGGCCGGGACCGTGCCGGACTCCGGCGCCGACGGCGTCGTCGAGCCGGGCGACGTGGTGCGCAGCATCGACGGCCAGGAGGTCACGACGCACCAGGACCTGCTCGAGGGCCTCGACGACGTGACCCCGGGCGAGGAGGTCACGCTGGGCGTCGAGCGGGACGGCACGACGACGGACGTCACGGTGACGACGTCCGAGGGTGACGGGCGCGCGGCGCTCGGCGTGCTCCTGGACCCCAAGTACGCGTGGCCCGTCCAGGTGACGATCCGGCCGGGCGACATCGGCGGGCCGAGCGCGGGGACGATGTTCGCGCTGGCCATCATCACGAAGATGACGCCGGAGGACGAGCTCGACGGGGCGCGCGTCGCGGGGACGGGCACGATGAGCGTCGACGGCACGGTCGGCCCGATCGGCGGCATCCAGCAGAAGCTGTTCGGCGCGGTGGACGACGGCGCGCAATGGTTCCTCGCCCCGGCGGACAACTGTGACGAGGTCGTCGGGCACGTGCCCGACGGGCTGCGGGTGGCCCGGGTGGCGACCCTCGAGGAGGCGCGGGCCGCCGTCGAGGCGATCGGCGCGGGCAAGGGCGCGGACCTGCCGACGTGCTCGTGACCGGCTGGTGAAGCGCCGGTCGCCCACCGGTGGGCGAAGCGTGGGAACCTGAGGGATGACAGGGACGTTCCCCATCAGAACGTCCGTCCGTCCCGAGCACGAGTGAGGTGCCCGCACCGTGTCCTTCGCTGCCCCACCCCGTCGACGACCAGGCGGTCCGCCCGCCAAGCGTCGCCGGAGCCCCCTCGCGATCACGCTGGTCGTGGTCGCCGCGGTCGTCGTCGCGCTGCTGCTCCTCGCGCAGTTCTGGACCGAGATCATGTGGTTCGACGCGCTCGGCTTCGGCAACGTGATCTGGACGGAGTGGATCACCCGCGGCATCCTCTTCGTCGTCGGCTTCCTCGTGATGGCGGCCGCCGTGTTCTCGTCCTTCGCCATCGCGTACCGGGTGCGCCCGGTCTACGCGCCGTCGACGCCTGAGCAGGCGACCCTCGACCAGTACCGCGAGGCGGTCGAGCCGCTGCGGCGCGTCGTGACGATCGCTGGACCGGTCGTGGTCGGGTTCTTCGCCGGCGTCGCGGCGTCCGCGCAGTGGCGCACCGTGCTCCTGGCGCTCAACCCCTCGTCGTTCGGCGAGAAGGACCCGCAGTTCGGGATCGACCTCGGGTTCTTCGTCTTCTCGCTGCCCGCGCTGCGGTTCGCGGTCAGCTTCCTCATGGCGGTCGTGATCGTCGCCGGGATCGCCGCGCTGGTGACCCACTACCTGTACGGCGGGCTGCGGCTCGGCCCCGTCCCGGCGGGCACCCCGCGCACCACCCGTGCGTCCCGCGTCCACCTCGCGGTCCTGGGCGCCGTCCTGATGCTCGTGATCGGCGCGAACTACTGGCTCGACAGGTACTCGCTGCTCACCGCGACGAACGGCGGCACCGCGACTACCTACAACGGCGCCTCCTACTCGGACGTGCACGCCGTCATCCCCTCGAAGGAGATCCTCACCGGCGTCGCGGTCCTCGTGGCGATGCTGTTCGTCGTGGCGGCCGTCCGCGGCACGTGGCGGCTGCCGGCCATCGGCGTCGGGCTCATGGTCGTCTCGGCGATCGCGATCGGCGGCATCTACCCCGCCGTGGTGCAGCGCTTCCAGGTGAACCCCAACGCCCAGGAGCTCGAGGCCGACTACATCCAGCGCAACATCGACGCCACGCACGCGGCGTACGGGCTGGACGACATCGAGACCCAGCCGTACGACGCCACGACGGAGGCCGAGCAGGGCGCGCTGCGCGAGGACGCCGACACGACGGCGTCGGTGCGTCTGCTCGACCCGCAGATCGTCAGCCCGTCGTTCCGGCAGCTGCAGCAGAACAAGCAGTACTACAACTTCGCCGACAACCTGTCGGTGGACCGGTACGAGATCGACGGGGAGTCGCGCGACACCGTGATCGCGGTGCGCGAGCTGAACCTCGACGGCCTGGGTGACGGCCAGCGCAACTGGGTGAACGACCACACGGTCTTCACGCACGGCTACGGCGTCGTCGCCGCGTACGGCAACCAGCCCGGCCCGGACGGGCAGCCCGCCTTCTACGAGGGCGGCATCCCGACCCAGGGTGCGCTCACCGACAAGGGGTACGAGCCGCGCATCTACTTCAGCCCGTCCACCACGGACTACTCCATCGTGGGCGCACCGGAGGACGTCGAGCCGTGGGAGCTCGACTACCAGGCCGACGACGAGCAGGGCGGCCAGCAGGTCAACACGACGTTCCCGACCGACGAGGTGACCGCCGGCCCGTCCGTCGGGTCGTTCGGCAGCAAGCTGCTCTACGCGCTGAAGTTCGGCGCGCAGGAGATGCTGTTCTCCGAGCGTGTGACCGACGAGTCGCAGATCCTCTACGACCGTGACCCGATGACGCGCGTGCAGAAGGTCGCCCCGTGGCTGACGCTCGACCAGGGCATGTACCCCGCGGTCGTCGACGGCCGGGTCAAGTGGATCATCGACGGGTACACCACCTCGGACGCGTACCCGTACTCGACCAGCCGCCCGATGCAGGAGGCGACGGCGGACTCGCTGACGCTGGCCGCCCAGGGCGTGCCGGTGGAGATGCCGCCGGAGGTCAACTACATCCGCAACTCGGTGAAGGCCACGGTCGACGCCTACGACGGCTCCGTGACCCTGTACGCCTGGGACACGCAGGACCCGATCCTCAAGGCGTGGTCCGACGTGTTCCCGACCTCGGTGGAGCCGATGTCCGAGATCTCCGGCGACCTGATGAGCCACATCCGGTACCCGGAGGACATGTTCAAGGTCCAGCGCACGTTGCTGACCCAGTACCACGTCGAGGACGCGGGCCAGTTCTTCTCCGGCCAGGACTTCTGGGCGAACCCGGCGGACCCGGTGTCGACCGGTGGCGCCACGGGCCCGAACGCGGCGAAGCAGCCCCCGTACTACATGTCGCTGCAGATGCCGGGACAGAACGCCTCGGCGTTCTCGTTGACGAGCACCTTCATCCCGGGCGGTAACACCGACCGCGAGATCCTCACCGGGTACCTGGCCGCCGACGGCGACGCCGGGTCGACCGCGGGCGAGGTGTCGGAGGGGTACGGGAAGCTACGGATGCTCGAGCTGCCACGCGACTCGACCGTCCCCGGACCGGGTCAGGTGCAGAACAACTTCGACTCGAACCCGACGATCTCGGAGCAGCTGAACATCCTGGAGCGCGGCTCGTCGAACGTCGTGCGAGGCAACCAGCTGACCCTGCCCGTGGGCGGTGGCCTGCTGTACGTGCAGCCGGTGTACATCCAGTCGGCGGGTGGCACGGCCTACCCGCTGCTGCGTCGGGTGCTCGTCGCCTTCGGTGACCAGACCGGGTACGCGGAGACGCTGGACGAGGCCCTGGACCAGGTCTTCGGCGGCGACTCCGGGGCGAACGCCGGCGACGCCGACGGCGAGGTGGAGACGGAGGTGCCCACCGCGCCCGTCGAGGGCGAGGACGGGGCGACGCAGCCGTCCGCGGAGCCCACCACGGAGCCGAGCGCCGAGCCCACCACGGAGCCGAGCGCGGAGCCGACCGGTGGCTCCACGCCGGCCGGTGACCCGCAGTCGCGGCTGAACACCGCCCTGCAGGAGGCGAACGACGCGATGACCGCCAGCGACGAGGCGCTGAAGGCGGGCGACTTCACCGCGTACGGCCAGGCGCAGGACCGCCTGCAGAAGGCGATCGAGGACGCGGTCGCCGCGGAGAAGGAGATCGAGGCCGCCGGCTGACCGGTCGGTGGTGCGAGGCGCGGGGTCGTCGGTCCGTCGGGACCGGCGGCCCCGTCGTCGTCGGGGAGGCCGGGCGTACGGCCGGGCAGGATGGCGGCCAGGTGTGACCTGAGTCCCATTCGCCCGATCCGATTTGATTCGCGCCGGGGGACGCCGTAATGTTCAGGGAGTCGACGCGGGGTGGAGCAGCTCGGTAGCTCGCTGGGCTCATAACCCAGAGGTCGCAGGTTCAAATCCTGCCCCCGCTACCAGGGGATGTCGTCGACATCCAGAAGGCCCCGACCGGGATCCGGTCGGGGCCTTCGTCATGTCCGGCCTTCGTGATGTCGGATGAGCGGGCTACGGGTGAGTGGCGGAGATGCGTGTCGCCCACCCTCTTCTGCCTCTGTCGGACTTCCCTCGACTCGCGTTATCCGGGGCGGGTCCCGTGCGCCGCGGCGTGCAGCCGGGCGTACGCGCCGCCCTCCGCGCGGAGCAGCTCGGCGTGGGTGCCGTTCTCGAGCATGCGTCCGCGCTCCAGGACGACGATGCGGTCGGCAGTCTCGGACTGTGCGAAGCGGTGAGCGACGATGACCGCGGTCCGCGTCCGGAGCACGGCGCGCACGGCCGCGTCCAGGCCCCCGTCTGCACCGCCCTGGGCGGTGGCCTCGTCCAGCACGACGACCGGCGGGTCGAGCAGCAGGACACGGGCGAGCGCGAGCTGTTGGACACGGGCGTCGTCGAGGTCGTTCACGAGCACGGTGTCGAGGCCGTCAGCCAGTTCACGAGCCCACCCGGCACCCACCTCGTCGAGCGCCTGCCACAGCTCAGGATCGGACGCGTCGGGCGCGGCCAGCCTGAGGTTGGCGGCGAGCGTCCCCGCGAACAGGTGGGTCTCCTGCGTGACCAGCTGGACCGCCGGCCGTCCGTCGTGCCAGGCCTGGGTGGCGGGCACCCCGCCGACGAGGACCTCTCCCGACGTGGGTCCGAAGACGCCCGCGATGAGCTGCGCGAGGGTGGACTTGCCCGAACCCGAGGCGCCGACGAGCACCGCGGTGGTCCCCTCAGGGACCTCGAGGGTGATGTCGTCGAGGACGTCCGCGGCATCCGGCCGGTACCGGTACGCCAGCGAGCGGACGCGGATCCCTGCGTCGGCGATCTCCGTGTGCGCTGTCCGGCGGGGACGAACCAGGAGCACACCCACCAGGCGCCCGAGCCCTGCGGCCGCGCGCTGCAGGTCGTCGATGCTCGACAGCAGCGCGCCGACGGGGGCGAACAGGCGGTGGAAGAACAGCGCCGCTGCGGTCACGGCGCCCACGGTCAGCCCGGCGTTCTCGATACGCCAGAACCCCACGGCGAGGACGGCCGCCAGGCCGAGGAACTCCCCGAGGTTGAGGCCGCCGTTGAACCGGTTGCGGGCTCGGGTTGCCTCACGCTGGGTCTCGACGGCGATGCGGCTCCGGAGCGAGATCCGCGCCAGGTGGTGGGTGTGGGAGCTGCCGGCGATCACGGTGTCAGCACCACGGACGCCCTCGATGATCGCCTGGCCCCGCGCGGACTCCTCGCGGCGCAGTCGCCGGTACAGCGGGCGCGACCGGCGCAGGAACCGCACGGTCGCGAACGCCTCCGCCGGTACGGCCACCAGGGCTGCCAGCGCCAGCCAGGGGTCGAGGGCCGTCAGGCCCGCGAGCGTCAGCAGGATGACGAAACCGGCCTGTACGACGCGCGGCAGCACGCCCGAGGCCGATCGGGTGATCGCCTCGACGTCGCCGGTCACACGGGAGACGACGTCCGAGGTCCCGGCGTCCTCGACGACACCCTGATCGAGGCGCACCGCAGCGGCGAAGACCTCTTCGCGGAGCTCGGCGAGTGCCCGCTGCAGGCAGGCGACGAGCAGGCGTCCGCCCCACAGCAGCAACAGCGCCGACACGATGCCCGCCGCGGCCACGAGGCCCGCAAGGACGGCGATCTCCCCGGGCCCGGAGCCGGCGAGGACGGCGTCGACGATGCGGCCGAGGAGGAACGGCGTGAGCAGGGACGACGCCGACCCGACCAGCAGCAGCGCCGTCGTCGCCACCAGCGTGCCCCACTGTCGCCGCAGGAGCACCGCCACATGCCCCCAGCTCTGGCGGGCACCCGCGACGGCGAGCTCGCCGTCAGCGGTGCCGTTCGCGGTCCCGGGGTCGGTCGTCATCGTGCGGCCTCCGTCATGGGGGCGTGGGCAGATCGGCCCGACGGGCAGGGGGCGACGGCGGTCAGGTCGTAGACGCGATGGCAGGCGCTCAGTAGCAGTGGGCTGGAGGTCACGACCACGATCGCGCGCCTGAGCCGGCGCAGCCCGTCGGCGACGTGCTGCTCGGTCAGAGGGTCCAGTGCGGACGTCGGTTCGTCGAGGACGACCACGTCGACCGGCTCGTGCAGCGCGCGGGCGAGCAGCACTCGCTGGCGCTGCCCGCCGGAGATCCGCCTGCCGCTCTCCCCGACCAGGGCCTCGGGCGACCCGACATGCTCCAGCACGTCGTCGAGCGCGACCGCGCGGACGACGTCCTGGTCCCAGGCGCGGGAGCGCGCGCCGGCCCCGATCCCGATGACGTTCTCGCGCAGCGTGCCCGTGAAGACCGTCCCGTCGTGCGGCGGTGACGCCACCACCTTCCGGTACTGCTCGGGACCGAGCGTCAGCGCATCGACTCCGTTCACTCTCAGCTCGCCGACATCCGGCCTGACGCGCAGCCCCAGCCGCGCCGAGACGGCACGCGCCGTCGCGGCACCGCTGACCTGGAGACCCACGAGGCGGCCGGGTACCGCCTCCACGACGCCCGACCCCGTCTGCCAGGCCAACGCGGCGGCCCCGGTCGCGGCGGGAGCCCGGCCACCCGCGGGGAGGGCGAACGGTTCGGCCACGAGCGCGTGCACGCGGTGCGACGACGCGCGCTTGTGCGCCCAGTTGGCGCCGAAGGTGCCGATGTGCGCGAGCGCCCCCTGGAGGAACTGCGCCAGCGCGACGACGGTCACCAGCTGACCCGGCGTGATGTCCCCGCGGAGTGCCATCCACGCCGCCGCGAACGTGAGGCCGCCCAGATACACCACCGAGACGGCGGTGCTCACAGTCTGATAGGTGAGGAGCTTGCGTGCCGACGCCACGGCGCCCCGCAACGATGCCGCCGATGCCTCTCGGTAGCGCCGCACCACTTCGTCCTCGGCACCGAGCCCGCGCACGATCCGCAGCCCCGACATCACGTCGGTGGCCAGCTCGCTGGCCGCGGCGGCCGACGACTGCTCCGCCAGACCCACCCTCTCCAGCGGCCGTGCGAGAGCCTGCATCCCCAGGAGGACCACGACGGCTCCGGCGAGCACGCCGACCCCGAGGGGCACCGAGATCACCAGCAGCGCGATGCTGGCCGTCAGCAGTGCGGCCACCGTCGCGCCCTGCTGGACGATGCTCCAGGCCACACCTGCCACCCGGTACGTGTCGGAGCTGGTGACCGACAGCACCTCCCCGGCCCCGCGGTGCGCGACCATGCCTCGAGGGTGCAGCACCCTGCCGATCGCGAGCTGGCGGAGGTCGTGCTCACCGTGTCCGTACACGCGGACCATGCCCAGCGCCGCCCCCTGGTAGCTCAGCGACAGCACGACGAAGAGCACGGCGAGCACCCCGAGCCAGAGGGCCAGGGACGCGGCGTCGCGGCGCACGATCGCCTGGTCCACGATCACGCCGATGAGGATCGGGACGGCCGTCTCGCAGGCCTGGTGCAGGACGTAGCCGAACGTGGCGAGGCCGAGGCGCCGGCCGCGTCCCTCCCGGGACAGAGCGACCTCGAGCATCGACCGGACCGTGACGGCGGGGGGCGGCTCGGGGCTGGTCTGCATGGCCAGCGACAGTAGCCAGAGCCGCTCGTCCGTGGCGGACGGATGGTGTCGCCGATCGGACAGCCCCGATCTCCACCCCTGGTCCCGAGAGGTAAGGTTGCCCTTACCTATGAAGACTCGACGCGTGGAGGCCCCATGACGGCGGCGGTGGGTGAACTGTCGATCGATGACGGGGGACCCGGCCTCCGCTCGGGAGCGGTGCCCGACGGATACCTGCTCACGACCACCAGCCAGAACGTGGGGTGGCACCGCACGATCGAGCATCGGTGCTCGAGCACGCCCCATCGCCACGGCGAGCACGTCGTCGTGTGGCCCGAGGTCGGGTCGGCGACGATCACCGTCGAGGGGCAGCTGTGGCCGCTCACGCTCGGTGAAGGCGCTTGGCTGCCCGCAGGCACCTCGCACTCGACGAACGGCGAGAGCTCGACGGTGCTGTGCTGCACGCACATCCAACCCCTCGCCTGGGAAGGGGACGTCGGCGAGCCGCACATCGTCACCGTGAACGCCGCCCTGCGCGAGATGCTGCTCCATCTCGCCCGCACCGGGATGCCCCGTGATCGCAGGCTCCGCGCGCAGCGGGTGTGCCTGGAGACGATCGCCGACGAGGCCCGGCCCGTGGTGACGCTTCCGGTGCCACGCGACCCCAGGATCAGGACGGTCGCCGAGTCGATCATGGCCGACCCGTCCGACGACCGGTCGCTCGAGGAGTGGGCCTGGCGCACCTCGACGAGCGCACGGACGATCGCCAGAGCCTTCCGTGCCGAGACGGGCATGACCTTCACCCAGTGGCGCACCCGCGTGCGGATGGTGAACGCCGTCGAGCTCCTGGGTGCCGGCAAGCCGGTGGGGGTCGTGGCCAGGCGGGTCGGGTACGCGACCATCAGCGCCTTCAGCGCCGCCTTCAGCCGGACGATGGGCCGCCCGCCGCGTCATTACCAGGCGACGCGCGACTGACGGGCAGGGCCGGCAGCGCCGAGGTGTCTGATCCGCGAAAGGACGTGTCGGCTAGCCGACAGCGCTCCCTCCTACCATCGGTTAGGCATTCCTAACCTCACCTCGTGGTCCCTCCACGTCTACAGAGAGAGCCTTCATGCGTCGTCGTCCCGGTTCGTCCAGTCTTGCCGCGCTCCTCGTCAGCGCCACCCTGATGCTCGGGGCGTGCGGCGCCGCCGACCCGGACGCGGCCGCCGGCACCGGCGCTCCGGCGTCCTCCGACGACGCCTTCCCCGTCTCCCTCGAGCACGCGCACGGGACGACGACGATCGATGCCAAGCCCGAGCGCATCGTGACCCTCGGCTGGATGGCGGAGGACGTGGTCGCCTCCCTCGGAATCGTCCCGGTCGGAGTGCCCACCAACTATGCGGGCGAGGACGGGTACTCGCCCTGGTTCAGCGAGTACGTGACCGAGGAGCTCGACGGCGAGCTGCCCGAGATCATCGAGGTCGACGGCGAGGGAGAGTTCGACCTCGAGCAGATCCTCGCCCTGGAGCCGGACCTGATCCTCGCGCCCCATTCGGGCATGACCGAGGTGCAGTACGAGCGGATGAGCGAGATCGCCCCGACGGTCCCCTACGCCGAGACCCCCTGGCTCTCCGGCCCGTGGCAGGACTTCACGCGGGAGATCGGCACGGCCATGGGCGAGAGCGAGCTGGCCGAGGAACGCATCGACCAGACCGAGGAGACCATCGCGCAGACCGCGGCCGAGCACCCGGAGCTGCAGGGCACCGACTTCATCTACGGGGTGACGCTGTGGGAGGGGGAGACCGAGATGGGCATCTACGTGTCCGACGACCCACGGGTCCAGTTCGTCGAGCAGTTCGGCCTCGTCATCAGCCCGAGCCTCGAGGCGGCGACGGAGGACGCGGAGGACTTCGCCGGTGGGGTGAGCCTGGAGAACCTCGACACCCTCGAGACGGACGTGTTCGTGGCCTGGGAGGGCGGCGCGGGACGCACCGACGCGACGCTGCAGGACCCGCTCGTGTCCCGCTGGGGTCCCATCGCCGCCGGTACGTACTACGTCATGAACGACAAGGGCTTCGCGATGGCGACCAGCGCACCGACGGTGCTGAGCATCCCGTGGGTGCTCGACGAAGGCTTCCTCGACGACCTGTCCAGCGCCGTCGCCGGCGGTGCCGTCATCCGCTAGGGACACGAAGCCCCCTGATCTCGCACCTCCTCGTCCTAGAAAGTGAAGCCCGCATGCCCCCGTTGCCAGCGACCTATGAACCACGCATCCACCGAGCGGAAGTGACAGCCGCGCGGAGGGTGGGGCCCGGCATGGTCCGCGTGACCTTCGGCGGCGCCGACCTGCGTGACTTCCCCACCACGGGGGTGGGCGACGAGTACGTCCGGCTGTTCTTCCCCGAGGACCCCGACGAGATTCCTCGCCTGCCCTCTGTCTCCGAGCGCGGGTGGGCGTTCGCCGACGGGGTGAAGCCGTCCGAGGCGCGGGTGTACACCATCCGCAGGCATGCCCCCGAGGAGATCACGGTGGACTTCGTCGTCCACGACGGCGGCATCGCCGCCGCGTGGGCGTCACAGGCCCGTCCCGGCCAGGTGCTCGGCATCAACCCGCCGTACGGGCAGTACGAGCTGCCCGGCACCGCGAGGCGCCAGATCCTGGTGGCGGACGAGCCCGGCTTGCCCGCCGCCCTGCGCGTCGCCGAGCAGACGGCCGGCCTGGTGCCCACCACGCTTGTCCTCGAGGTCCGCGGTGAGGGCCACCGGATGGTCGCCGACGTCGATGGCGCGAGCTACCGGTGGCTGTGCGGCACGGGGAACGGGCAGACGCCCAGCCAGCTCGAGGAGGCGCTGCGCCGCCTCGACATCGGCGACGACACCTATGTCTGGGTCGCCACCGAGGGCCGTTTGAACCGGGCCATCCGCAAGTACCTTCGGCACGGCCTGGGGCTCCCCGCGGGCCACTACAAGTGCATCGCGTACTGGCAGGACGACTCCGAGGCATGGCGCGCCCGCTACGACGAGCTGGGCGAGGAGTTCCGGGACAGGATCCGCACGCTGTGGACGGACAAGGAGCGCGACTCGGAGGAGATCGTCGACGACGTCCAGCGGATGTACGAGGTCGCCGGGCTGTGACAGCACCGGTGACCCTCGAAGCCCGGCGCTCCGCGGGCGTCACCGGCGTCGCGGCGACCGACTGGATGCGGCTGCTGTGCCTGCTGGTCGCCGTCGCGGCCCTCGCCGTCACCGTCGTCGCCAGCATCGGGGTCGGTGCGCGCGAGATCGCGCCTGCCACCGTCTGGGAGGCGATCACGAACTTCAGCGCGGCGAACGACGAGCACGTCATGATCCGGGAGCTGCGGGTGCCCCGCACGGTCGTCGGCCTGATCGTCGGACCGGCGCTGGGTGTGTGCGGAGCCCTGATCCAGGCCTACACCCGCAACCCGCTCGCCGACCCGGGCATCCTGGGCGTCAACGCGGGAGCCACCTTCGGCGTGGCACTGGCGACCGGGCTGCTCGGGTTGGTCGCCCCGCTGGCCTACATCTGGTTCGCGCTGGCCGGAGCCGCTGCGGTCACCCTCCTCGTCTACGCCCTCGGAGCGATCGGGGGGAGCGGGGCGACGCCGGTCAAGCTCACCATGGCCGGCGTCGCCATCAGTGCCGTGCTCGGCGGCATGACCAGCGCGATCATCCTGGCCGACCGGGAGACCTTCGACGACATGCGGTTCTGGGGCGTCGGCGCCATCGGCGGCCGCTCGCTGGACGTCGTCCTGTCGTTCGCACCACTGATCGCCGTGGGGCTGGTGCTGGGTCTCTGTGTCGCGCGTCCGCTGAACGCCCTCGCGTTGGGCGACGACCTCGGTGTCTCGCTGGGGGTCCGGACCGGGCGCACCCGTGTCGTCGTGGTGGTCGCCGTGACGCTCCTGGCGGGTACGGCCACCGCGCTCGCCGGGCCGATCGGTTTCGTCGGCCTGATGGTTCCCCACGTGGTGCGCTGGTTCGTCGGTCCGGACCAACGATGGATCCTCGCGTTCACCATGGTGGTGTCACCGATCCTGCTGCTGGTCGCCGACATCGTCGGCCGCATCGTCCTCCCCAGCGGGGAGCTGCGCGTGGGACTCGTGACGGGGATCATCGGCGCCCCGGTGCTGATCCTGCTCGCCCGCCGTACGTCGGCGAGCGCCCTGTGAGCGCGGTGCGGCAGCCGCCGCCGCGCACCCTCGACCACGGCTACCGGACGCTCGTCGTGCGGCGCGGCCGGGTGTCGGGGCTCGTCGGCGTCCGCAGCGCCGTCGTGTGCGCCCTCCTCGTCGCCCTCGTCCTCGCGCTGGGGATCGTCGCGCTGGGGATCGGCACCTATCAGCTGTCGCCGGCCCAGGTGGTCGGTGCGCTGCTGGGTACGGACGACGACGCGAAGGCGCGGCTGCTCGTGGTCACCTGGCGCCTGCCCCGGGTGCTGTTCGCCGTCGCGTGCGGCATCTCCTTGGCCATCTCCGGCGCGATCTTTCAGTCCCTCACCCGTAACCCGCTGGGCTCCCCTGACGTCATCGGCTTCTCGACGGGCTCCTACACGGGCGTGGTGCTGATGACGCTCGTGGTCGGCTCCACCGGATACCTCGACCGGGCCGCTGCCGCCCTCGTCGGTGGCTGCGCCACGGCCGCTGTCGTCTACCTGCTTTCGCTCAGCCGCAACAGCGTCCGTCCGTTCCGGCTGATCATCATGGGCATCGGCGTCGGCGCGCTGCTGGGCTCCCTCAACTCCGCGCTCATGCTCTCCACGGACCTGGACGCCGCCATGCTCACCGCGGTGTGGGCTGCGGGGTCCCTGTACGGGCTCGGTCATGCCCAGCTCTGGCCGATGGTCGCCCTGCTCCTGGTGCTGCTGCCGCTGGCGGCGCTGCTCGCCCCCAGCCTGCGACAGCTGGAGCTCGGTGACGACGCCGCGCGTGGCCTCGGCGTCCGCGCGAGCCGGGTGCAGGTCAGCGCGGTGATCGTCGGCGTCGCGCTGACGGCTCTGGTCACCGCCGCCGCGGGACCCATCGCGTTCATCGCCCTGGCGGCGCCGCATGTCGCGCGTCGCCTCACCCGGGGCAGCGGTCTCGTCCTCGTGCCTTCCGCGCTGGTGGGGGCCTTCCTCCTGCTCGCCTCCGACGTCGCGGCCCAACAGCTCGGCTTCCCCGTAGGCGTCGTGACCGTCAGCGTCGGTGGCGGATATCTGGTCTGGCTGCTGACGGCCGAATACCGAAGGACACCATGACAACCACAGCAACCGCACAGGCCGAACAGGCCGCGATCCGGCTGGACGGTGTGCGCGTCGGCTATGACCGGCACGTCGTCTGCGACAACCTGAGCCTCACGATCCCCCGAGGCAGCTACACCGCCATCATCGGACCGAACGCGTGCGGGAAGTCGACGATGCTGCGCGCGATCGCCCGCATCCTTCCATACCGCTCCGGCAGCATCCTGCTCGACGGCGAGGAGATCGCCGCGATCCCCACCCGAGGACTCGCCACCCGGCTGGGACTCCTCCCGCAGACCTCCCTCTCGCCGGAGGGGATCCGCGTGGCCGACCTCGTCGGCCGCGGTCGCCACCCTCACCAGGGCATGTTCGACCGCTGGTCCGCGACCGACGAGGCGATCGTCGCCGAGGCGATGGAGGCCACCGGCATCTCCGACCTCTCCGGGCGTCTGGTCGACGAGCTCTCCGGTGGTCAGAGGCAGCGGGTGTGGGTGGCGATGGTTCTCGCGCAGGAGACGCCCGTGCTCCTGCTCGACGAACCGACGACCTTCCTCGACATCACCCACCAGTTCGGCCTGCTGGAGCTGTTCGAGAACCTGCGGCGAGACCTCGATCGCACCGTCGTCATCGTGCTGCACGACCTGAACCAGGCGGCTCGTTACGCCTCCCACCTCATCGTCATGAAGGACGGGGCCGTCGTCACCGCCGGTCCGCCCTCGGAGATCATCACGGAAGAGCTGATCGAGGACGTGTACCAGCTGCCGTGCCGCATCGTCGCCGATCCTGAGACGGGCGCACCGATGGTGATCCCCCGCGCGAGGCCGACGGCCGGCCCGGTGCGGTGACGGTGACCGGCCCGGTCGGGCGAGGACCTGGCACCCGGCCTAGCCTCGGTGGTGGTTGACACCTCGCACAGCAACGGACGCGTGGAGACCACGCGCGGCCGCCGACGACGGACCGGAGGGAGCTCAAGGATGCCGCGACGGGATGCGGGACCGAGCGTGAAGGACAAGGAGCTCTACGAGGAGCTGCGCGACGAGGGCAACAGTAAGGAGAAGTCGGCGCGGATCGCGAACGCCGCCGCGGCGCGCGGCCGGAAGAAGGTCGGCGCCAAGGGCGGGAAGTCCGGCTCCTACGACGACTGGACGGTGGCCGACCTGCGGAAGCGGGCGTCGGAGATCGGCATCGAGGGTCGGTCGTCGATGCGCAAGGCCGAGCTCGTCGAGGCGCTGCGCTCGCACTGACCGCGCCGTGCCGGAGGCCCGCGCCCGGCGCATGATGGAGGGAGCCACCGCCCAGGCGGCGGGCACCCGACGACGCGAGGAGGCGGCGATGAGAGCCACGGTGGGCGACCGGATCGTGGTGGCGTCCGGGGTGGTCGGCGGGGCGGTGCGCGACGGCGTGGTCGTGGGCTGCCCCCACGAGGACGGCTCTCCGCCGTACCAGGTGCGCTGGTCGGACTCGGGGGAGGAGACGCTGGTCTTCCCCGGCGCCGACACCCTCGTGCAGCACGAGGGCGGTGCGTCCGAGCAGGCACGGCCGCCGCGGTCGTCACCGGCGAGGGCCCTCACCTGGGACGTGCGGGTGTCGCTCGTGGAGTCGGCCGGGAGCACGACGGCGGAGGCGATGCTGACCCCCGGGCCGGACGTCGGCTCCTTGCGCGGCGTCGGGCACGCGCGCAAGGACCCGGGCGACCTGCAGATCCCGGTCATCGGGGACGAGGTGGCGGCGGCGCGGGCGCTGCGCCGGCTGGCGGACGCACTGCTCGACCAGGCGGAGCAGGACATCTCCACCCAGACGGGGCATCGCGCGCACGTGCATCCCTGACGATCCTGACGGGGTCGCGGCGCGGGCTCACCCCAGCTCGTCCCGGCGGCGACGCAGGTGGTCGTGCTCGGGGCCGCTCCCGGACAGCGCGAGCGCCGCGTCGTAGGCCCGGCGGGCGTTCTCCGGGTCGCCCACGCGCCGCAGGAGCTCCGCCCGCAGCGCGGGAAGCCGGTGGCCGGGCAGGGCCACCCCGGCGAGGGCGTCGAGGCCCGCCCGCGGGCCCGCGACCTCCGCGACGGCGACGGCCCGGTTGAGGCGCACCACCGGGGTGTCCGTCAGGCTCAACAGCTCGTCGTAGCGGGCGAGGATGCGGTCCCACGCCGTCGCGTCCGGCGTGGGGGCGACGGCGTGCTCGGCGGCGACGAGGGCCTGCAGCAGGTACGGCGTCGGGGGAGCGGCAGCCAGCGGCGTGAGCAGGTCGAGCGCCTCGGCGATCTCGTCCTGGTGCCAGCGCGAGCGGTCCTGGTCCGGCAGCAGCACGAGGGCGCCGTCGTGCACACGGGCGTCTCGGCGCGAGTGCTGGAGCAGGACGAGCGCGAGGAGCGCGTCGAGGTCGCGTGCCGCCACGCTGTCGCCCGCGCCGTCGCGCTCCCCGCCGCCGCCCAGCGTGGGGCGCACGTCGCGCAGCACGCGGACGAGGCGTACCGCCTCGCCGGCGAGCCCGGCCCGCACGACGTCGTCCCCGCTGGCGGGCGCGTAGCCCGCGGTGAACGCGAGGTAGGCGACGTCGGCCGCGACGCCGAGACGGCCGGCGACCTCGTCGGCGGGCGGCAGCGCGAACCGTTCGCCGGCGAGCTTCTTGCGCGCCCGGGTGAGGCGCGCCGCCATCGTCGGCGTGGACCGGAGGAACAGGCGGGCGACGTCGGCCGTGGGCACGCCGAGCACCAGGCGCAGGGAGAGCGCGGCAGCCGTCTCCCGCGACAGCCGAGGATGCGCGCACAGGAGCACGAGACGCAGCCGCTCGTCGGTCAGGGGCTCGCCCGTGTCGGCCATCACCCGCTGTGCGCGGGCGGCGAGGTCCGCCTCGACCTCCAGCAGCGGCATGGAGCGCGCCAGCACTCGCTCCGACCGGAGCCGGTCGAGCACCCGGCGCCGGGCGGCGGTGAGCAGCCAGGCCGGTCCGTTCGCCGGCACGCCGTCGCGCGGCCAGGTGCGGGCCGCCGCCTCGAACGCGTCCGCGAGCCCGTCCTCGGCCAGGTCGAGGCGGCGGTACCGCGCGACGAGCAGCGCCAGGAGGCGGCCCCACTCGTCGCGCATGAGGGCCTCGAGGACCGTCACCGGCGTCCCTCCACGGCCGCCCTACCCGGCCTCGGCCGGCCGCAGCTCGACCGTGAGCTCGTCCGGGAGCAGCCGCGCCAGCTCGACCGCGGTGTCCAGGTCGGGCACGTCGACGACGTAGAAGCCGCCGAGCTGCTCGGCCGCCTCGGCGTACGGGCCGTCCGTGACGGCGCGGTCCCCGTTCGTCCCGGGCCCGAGGGTGCGGGCCGTACCGGGGTGGCCGAGGCCCTCGCCGGCCACGACCGCGCCCCGCGCCGTGACCGCCGAGTCGAACGCCTCCAGCCGGGCGTAGAAGCGCTCGCGGTGCGCGTCGTCGGCGGCGCCCCAGATCTCGTAGTGGTTCGGCTGCGTGAGCAGGACGACGACCTTCATGCGTTCCCCTCCTCGTGGTCCACGGCGGCGCGCACCTCGACGACACCGTCGGCGTCGCCACCGCCGGTCGAACCGACGAGGACGGCGCTGACCTGGAGCAGGTCGTCGAGGTCGTCCGACTCGACCAGGTAGAACCCGGACAGCTGCTCCACCGTCTCGGCGAACGGCCCGTCGGTGACGACGACCCGGCCCGCGGCGTCGCGGGAGACCTGCTTGGTGGTGCGGGAGTGCGTGAGCTCGGCGCCCCCGGTGACGCGGTGGCCGCGCTCCGCGAGCAGCCGGGCGAACTCCTCGTGCTTCGCGTAGACGGCGGCGCGCTCCTCGGCGCTCGCCCGCTCCCAGACGTCCTCGACGCCGGGCAGCAGTACGACGTACGTGGTCATGGTTCCATCGTCCTTCCTCGTGGCGGCTCGTACACGGTGATGACGCGCGAGGACGACGTGGTTCGACAACCCGGGGAAGATCGACAACCCCGACGAGGTTCCCCTGTGACGACCGCCATGCCGCAGGGACCCGCCGTCGGCATAGGCTCGTCGGCGGCGTGATCCGCCGCGTCTACCCTCGTCGGAAAGGCTCCACCCGTGCGCACCTCCCGTCCTGTCCTCGCGGTCGCCCTCGCGTCGGCCGCCACGCTCGCGTTCGCCGGCTGCTCGTCGTCGGACGACGGCGGCGACGGCGCGCCCGCGGCCTCCGGCAGCGCGGCCGACTGCACGCCCGAGGGGATGCAGACCCTCACCGACGGCACGCTGACCGTGGGCGCGAGCGACCCGTTCGAGCCCTGGTACGTGGGTGAGCCGACCAGCGGCGAGGGGTTCGAGTCCGCGCTCGTGTACGCCGTCGCCGACGAGCTGGGCTTCGCGAAGGACGACGTGAAGTGGACGTCGGTCACGTTCGAGCAGATCATCAGCCCGGCCGTGAAGCCGTTCGACGTCGCCGCGTACCAGACGACGATCACCGACGAGCGCAGGAACGCCGTCGACTTCTCCAGCCCGTACCTGACCAGCCGGCAGGGTGTCATCGTCGCGGACGACGGCGAGTACTCCGACGCCGCGAGCCTCGCGGACCTCCAGGGCGCGAAGATCGGCGTCACCGCCTCGCAGACGTCGCTCGACGTCGCCGAGGCGGCGTGGGGCGACGACGTCGAGGTCACGCCGTTCAACGCCGCGGGCGACGGCATGACCGCGCTGAGCTCGGGCACCATCGACGCCATGGTGATGGACGTCGACCAGGGTGTCGCCGCCTCGACCGTGTACTTCCCGGACACGCACGTGGTCGGCTCGCTGCCGCCCGTGGGCGAGCCTGAGCAGCTCGGGCTCGTGCTCGACAAGGGCTCGTCGCTCACGGCGTGCGTCTCGGCCGCCGTCGACACCCTCGAGGAGAACGGCACCCTCGCCGAGCTGCGCACCACCTGGCTGAAGTCCGACGACGTCCCCGAGCTGTCCTGACGCACGTGACCGGGCCCGCGACGACGCCCACCGGCGGCTGGCAGCCGTCGGAGCGGGCGCGCGCCCGCGCGGCGTACCGGCGGGCGCAGCACTGGCGGGCGCTGCTGGTGGCGGGTGTCGCGACGGCGCTCGTGGTCGCCGCCGTCGTGTCCGTCGTGACGACGGCCCCCGGGTGGGAGCGGGCGCGCGAGGCGTTCTTCTCCCCGGAGAGAGCCTGGGAGGTGCTGCCCGAGGTCGCGGCGGGGCTGTGGCTCAACCTGCGGGTGTGGGTCGTGGCGAGCGTCGTCGCGCTGGTCGTGGGGCTGCTGCTCGCCGTCGTGCGGACGTCCCGGGTGCCGGCGCTGTTCCCGCTGCGCCTGTTCGCCGTCGGGTACGTGGACGTCTTCCGCGGCGTCCCGTTGCTGCTCGTGCTGCTGCTCGTCGGCTTCGGCCTGCCGGCGCTGCGGCTGCCGTGGCTCCCGGTGAGCGCGGCGTTCCTCGGCGGCCTGTCGATCGTCGTCTGCTACACCGCCTACCTCGCGGAGATCTTCCGGGCGGGCATCGAGGCCGTGCACCCGTCCCAGGTGGCCGCCGCCCGGTCGCTGGGGCTGACCCGCGGGCAGGCGGTGCGGCGCGTCGTGCTGCCGCAGGCGGTGCGGAACGTCACCGCGCCCGTGGCGAGCATGCTCGTGTCGCTCCAGAAGGACTCCGGGCTGATCTCGATCCTCGGCGCCGTGGACGCGATCCGCGCGGCGCAGATCGCGACCACCGGCGACTACAACTTCACGCCGTACGTGGTGGCGGGCCTGCTCTTCCTGGCGATCTCGATCCCGCTCACCCGGCTGGTCGACGCCTGGTCGGCGCGCCAGGGCTGGCGCGGCGAGCTGCGCGGCGTCGCCGGCGCGGGGGTGGTCCGATGACCTCCCGCACCACCGTCGACGGGACGCCCCTGCTCGCGCTGCGCGGCGTGCGCAAGTCCTTCGGCACCGGCGCCGACCGCAAGGTGGTGCTCGACGGCGTCGACCTCGACGTGGACGAGGGGTCGTGCGTCGTGGTGGTCGGGTCGTCCGGGTCCGGCAAGTCCACGCTGCTGCGCGTCGTCGACCTGCTCGAGGAGGTCGACGACGGCCAGGTGCTGCTCGACGGCGAGGACGTCGCCGACCCGTGGGTGGACGCCGACGCCGTGCGCGCCCGGCTCGCGATGGTGTTCCAGCAGTACAACCTCTTCCCGCACCTGCGGGTCCTCGACAACGTGACCCTGGCACCGCGCGTCGTGCACCGGGTGCCCCGCGCCGAGGCCGAGGCGGCGGCGATGGCGATGCTCGAGCGGGTCGGCCTCGCGGACAAGGCGCGGGCGTACCCCGACCAGCTCTCGGGCGGGCAGCAGCAGCGCGCCGCCATCGCCCGCGCGCTGGTGAACGGGCCCGAGCTGCTCCTGCTCGACGAGGTGACGTCCGCCCTCGACCCCGAGCTGGTGGGGGAGGTGCTCGACCTCCTGCTCTCGCTGCGCAGCGACGGCGTCGCCGGGCGGCCGACGACGATGCTCGTCGCCACGCACGAGATGGGCTTCGCCCGCGAGGTCGCCGACGAGGTGGTCTTCCTGCACGCCGGGCGCGTGCACGAGCGCGGCACGCCCGAGCAGGTGCTGAGCCAGCCGCAGCAGGAGCGGACGCGCGAGTTCCTGCGCCGACTGCGCTGAGGCCGCTGGTCGTGCCTGTCGAGGACCCGGTCAGGTGCCGCGTTCCGTCGCCGTCGCGCCCGCCCGGTCCACGAGCACGGCCAGCTGTTCGCGCGCCGTGAGGTCGAGCTTCGCCATCGCGCGCCCCAGATGGGCCTTCACGGTCGACTCGGAGAGGAAGATCCGCCGACCGATCTCGCGGTTCGACAGGCCGTGCGGCAGGAACGAGGCGATCTCCTGCTCGCGGGCCGTGAGCGCGTCGAGCGCCAGCCGCGCCTCGTCGCGTCGGCTGTCCAGCCGGCGGCCGCCGCTCAGGTGGCGGATCACCGCTCCCGCGGAGGCATGGTCCAGCGCACCCGACCCGGCGGCGACGTCCCGCACGTGGGCGGCGATGTCCTCCGGGTCATCGTCCTTGCCGAGGAAGCCCTGCGCCCCCGCCGTCAGCGCGGCGACGACGGTCTCGTCCGTGCCGAACGAGGTGAGGGCGATGACTGCCGGCGGGTTCGGTCGTCGCCGGAGCTCGCGGATCGCCTCGAGACCGCCGGTGCGGCGCATGTGCAGGTCCATGAGGACGACGTCGGGCCGGTGCTCGGCGACGGCCTGCACGACCTCGTCGCCGTCGGTCGCCTCGCCGACGACGTCGATGCCCTGGGCGGCCAGCACCGTCGTGAGGAGCCGCCGCACCATCGGGTCGTCGTCGACCACGAGGACTCGGACCTCCATGCCTGCGAACCATAGCCTCGGGCGCAGGAGCTCGCCGGGTGAACGCCCAGGTCACGACTCGCGGGCGACCCACGGCAGGTGGGCGCGCACCACGAAGGCGGCGTCCTCACGGCCGGCGGACAGCGTGCCCCCGACGGAGTCGGCACGCTCGTGCATGCCGAGGATCCCCGAGCCCGTGCCCGGCACCGCAGCCCCCCGGGCGGCGCCGTCACGAAGGGCGTGGTCCGGCAGGCCGTTGCGCACCACGACGTCCACCCCGCGGTCGGGGAACGCATCGACACGGATGTCGACCGGCTGCCCGCGGGCGTGCTTGCGGGCGTTGGTCACGGCCTCCTGCACCACCCGGAAGGTGGCACGCACCAGGGTGGGTGCGGCGTCGGCCCCGCCCGCGACGAACACGGTCGAGGTCGTGCGGGGCTCGTCGCGGCTCATGCGGTCGACGAGGGAGGACAGGTCGTCGAGGGTCGCGCCGGGGAACCCGGTCAACGTGTCGCCGGAGCGCAGCGTGGTCACCAGGGAGCGCAGCTCCCGGATGGCCTGCTGGGCCGACGCGCGCATCTCTCTCGCCGCTCGCGCGGCATCCGGGTCGTCCGCGCTGGTGACCTCGAGGGCGGAGGCCTGCAGGGAGATCTCGGCGACGTGGTGGGCCACGGTGTCGTGGACCTCGCGCGCGATGAGGCGCCGCTCCTCCTGGCGCCGCACCTGGTCGCGCAGCACGGCCGTGGCGGCCGCCTGCGCCTCCTGCGCGTCACGCGCCCGCACCGCCGCCTCCTGCGCGCGACGCACCACGCCCGCACCGACGGACAGCGCCAGGAGGGCGAGACCCACGACGACGAACGCGGCGGCCGTCGGCTCCGACGCGAGGACGTGCGTCTCGCTGTCGATCGTCAACAGGACCCGGGCCTCATGGCCGCGCAGGGCGTCCCGGGCGAGGGACGCGCCCGTCCCGGCGGCGGTCGCCCCGACCGCGACCAGGCAGGTGCGGACCGTGCGGGTGGCCAGCACCCACGGCAGCGCGAGGAGGGCGGCGGACGCGTCGAGCGGCAGGAGCACCGAGCACGCCGACGCGCCCAGGCACAGCGCGAGCGGGTAGCGCTGCCGGAGCACGAGCAGGCCGGCGAGCACGAGTCCCACCAGCGCGCTCACCGCGTACAGGGCGGGGTGCAGCACGCTCTGCGGGTCGGCGGCGCGCGATGCGAAACCCACCGCCATGAGGGAGCTCCCCGCCGACACCGCGACGGCGACGACAGTGCCGGCCACAGGAGCCCAGCGCAGCACGGCGGCGCGTCCCTGGCCCGCAGCCCGTCGCGGCTCCGAGCGGCCCGTCGCTCGAGCGAACATGCGTCGACAGTACGGCGGGACGCTCCGGAGCGCGTCCGCCGACCGGGCTCGAGCCGCATCACCAGCATGCCCGACCGGGTACCCCCGGTGTGCCCGATCGGGCGATGTGGCCGACAGTCGTCCGGGCGCACCGTGGTGGACGGCAGATCGTCCGGTGCCCGATGTCGGCAACGGACCCGCAACCGTTCACCGCATCGCACCGAGGAGCACTCCCGTGTCTCAGACCCTCCCGCCCAGCCAGGGCTACCCCGTCCCGCCGGTCCCGGGCGCCCCTGTCTCGCCGCCTGCGACGCGGGGCAATGCCATGGCCATCACAGGGTTCGTGATCGCGGTCGTCGCGCTCGTCCTGTGCTTCGTGCCGATCATCAACAACTTCGCGTTCTTCCTGGCGCTCGTCGGCCTGGTCTTCGGGATCATCGGCCTGGTCAAGACGCGCAAGGGTGCGCCCCGCAAGGGGATCGCGATCGCATCGATCATCGTCGCCGTCATCGCGGGGATCGGCGTCGTCGCATCGCAGGCGTTCTACAGCAACGCCCTCGACTCGGTGTCGGCAGACCTCGACAAGATCTCCGGTGACGCCACGGAGCAGGTCCTCGCCGATGACGTCACGGTCGAGATCGGTGACTTCACGGCCGACGAGGACGAGTACGGCCTGGCCACGACCGCGCTGCCCGTGACCCTGACCAACACCTCGGACGAGACGCAGTCGTACGACGTGACTGTCGAGGCCGTCGACGAGTCCGGTCAGCGGATCGCCGAGGACGTGGCCTACGTGTCCGATCTCCGGGCAGGCCAGTCTCAGCAGGTCGACGTGTTCCAGTTCGTCGAGGAGGGGGACCTCGACGCGATGAGGGACGCCACCTTCGAGGTCGTCGAGGCCAGCGTCTACTGAGCCGCGGTCCGACGCGAGACGACACCGGGCTAGCCTGAGGCGGCCCGGTGCCGCCGTCGTACCGGGCGCCAGGGACGGTCCGACCGGCGACGACGGCGTGGAGGTCAGGGATGCAGGGCATGTCGATCGGTTTCGTCGGCACGGGGCCGATGGGGGCGCCGATGGCGCGGAACCTGCTGGCGGCGGGGTTCGACGTCGCGCTGTGGAACCGGACCGCTGCGAAGGCGGAGGCGGTCGCCGAGGGCCAGGCACGGGCGACGGTCGCCGCGACGCCTGCGGAGGTCGCCCGGCCGGTGGTGGTCGTGATGCTCCCCGACCTGCCGCAGGTGCGCGACGTCGTCGACCGCCCGGACGGGCTGCGGGCGGGATGGCGTGCGGCCCAGGTGCCCGACCCCGTCCTGGTCGTGATGAGCACGGTGAGCCCGGTCGAGGTGACGGCGTGGGCGGAGGAGCTCGCCGCCGACGGGATCCGACTGGTCGACGCGCCCGTGAGCGGCGGCGTCGAGGGCGCGGTCGCGGGCAGCCTCAGCATCATGGCGGGCGGCGCGGACGACGACCTCGCCGCCGTGCGCCCGGTGCTGGAGGCGATGGGGTCGACCGTCCGCCACCTCGGCCCGGTCGGCGCCGGCTCGCTCACCAAGACGTGCAACCAGATCGTCGTGGGCGGCACCCTCAACGCGCTCGCCGAGGCGGTCGCCGTCGCGCAGGCCGGCGGCCTGGACCTCGCCACGGTCCTGGAGGTGCTGGGCGCCGGCCTGGCCGGCTCGCAGGTGCTCACGGACAAGTCGCGGCGCTACCTCTCGGGCGACTACGCGCACGGCGCCGCGTGCCGCACCCAGCTCAAGGACCTCGAGTTCGGCCTCGCGGTCGGGGAGCGGCTCGGCGTGGACACGGCGCTCACGGCGGTCGCCCGCGACCGGTACCGGCGGATGGTCGACCGCGGCGACGCCGAGCTCGACCACAGCGCCGTCATCCGCGTCGTCGTCTGACCCGGCGTATCAGCGGCGTATCAGAGCTGCCCCGCGCCCCTCCGAGGTACATGGAGGGGACGACGATGAAGCGACTGGTGCTGTGCTGCGACGGGACGTGGAACCACGCGGTGAACCCGCAGGTGTCCAACATCGAGAAGCTCGCGCGCTCCGTGCTGCGCTCGGGCGGGCGCGCGGATCCGGACGTCGAGCAGGTCGTCGGGTACGTGGCGGGCGTCGGCGCCCGCGGCTACCTGGTGGACCAGCTGCTGGGCGGCGCGTTCGGGTACGGGTTCACCCGCAACGTGGTCGACGGCTACCGGTTCCTGGCCATGAACTACGAGCCCGGCGACGAGATCGTCGTGCTCGGCTACTCGCGTGGGGCGTACACGGCCCGCAGCGTCGTGGGCATGTTGTCGCAGGTCGGCCTGCTCACGCCGGAGGCCACGGACGCCGGCCTGCTCTGCGAGGCCGAACGCGTCTACCGGCTCAAGCCGCCGACGGCGCGCCGCGTCGCCCGGGCGGAGCGCACCGCCGGTCGGACGCGGCCCGGGTCGTGGCGGCGACGTCGCGCGGAGGCCGTGCTGCGGCAGGGCGACGAGGTCCGGCAGGAGAAGGACCGGTTCCGCGCGCAGCACGGGACGGAGGTGCCGGTCCGGTTCCTCGGCGTCTTCGACACCGTCGGCGCGCTGGGCGTCCCCGGGCCGTCGCGGCGCAAGAACCGGTTCCACGACGTCTCCCTGTCGCCCGTCGTGCGCACCGCGCGCCAGGCGCTCGCCATCGACGAGCGGCGCCTCACGTTCGCGCCCTGCCTGTGGTCCGTGCCGGACGGCGACCCGCACGACCGGGTGCAGCAGGTGTGGTTCCCCGGCACGCACGGCGACGTGGGCGGCGGGGGCGCACGCTGCGGGCTCTCCGACGTGGCGCTGCAGTGGATGGCGGCGGAGCTGCGGGCCGTGGGCGTGCAGTTCGACGAGCGCCGCCTCGCCCGCCAGCTCACCCCGCGTGCCGCGCTGATCCTGGACCAGGCGCCACCGTGGCCGTTCCGCATCCTCAACGCGGTCACCCGCGTGCGGCCGCGGTACGCGACGGTCGACGGGCGCGTCGTCTTCCGCCGCGGCCTGCGGGTGCTCGCGCTGCCGGCCGCGACGTCGGCCCCGGCGGAGCTCCCGGCCGGCACCTCCGCGCACGACGTCGTGGCCGCTGACGCCGTGCGGGCGTGGCGTGACGGCGTGCGCCTCGCGGACACCGTGCTGCGGCACGTGCTGCGCGACGGCTACGCCGCCCTCGCCCCCAACCTCGGCTGGTGGATCACCGAGGCCGGGGGAGTGGAGCGGGTCCCCGTCGAGCGGGTGGAGGCCGCCCGCGGGGACCTGCGCCCGTTCGTGGTCCCCGGGGACGACGTCATCGCACCGGCGCGAAGTCCTCGAGCGCTGCCGGTGGGTCGGTGAGGTCCGGGTCCTTCGCGAGGTAGGCCTTGGTCTCCCGCGCGATGAGGCCGGACAGCAGGAGCAGCCCGACGAGGTTGGGCAGCGCCATCAGCCCGTTGAGGACGTCGGCCACGCCCCACACGAGGTCCAGCTCCCAGAGGGCGCCGACGAGGCACACGAGGGTGAAGATCGCCCGGTACGGCAGCGACACCCTGATGCCGAAGAGCGACGTGGCGCACCGCTCGCCGTAGTACGCCCACCCGATCACCGTCGAGAGCGCGAAGAAGACGACGGCGATCGCCACCACGGCGGCGCCGAACTGCCCGAGCGGGCCGGACGACATCGCCGTCGAGGTCATCGCGGCGCCCTCCTCGCCGGAGGTCCACGCGCCGGACGTGATGATGACCAGGCCGGTGAACGACACCACGATGATCGTGTCGATGAAGGTCTGCGTCATGGACACCAGGCCCTGGCGCACCGGGTGGTGCGTCTTGGCCGCCGCGGCCACGATGGCGGCCGAGCCCAGCCCGGACTCGTTGGAGAACAGGCCGCGCGCGACGCCGAACTGCAGGGCGAGGGCCACGGTGGAGCCGACGAAGCCGCCGGTGGCGGCGGTGCCGGTGAACGCGTCCGTGAACACGAGCGCGAGGGCGTCGGGGATCGCGGTGACGTTGGCACCGAGCACGAGGAGCCCGGCGACGATGTAGAAGAGGATCATGGTCGGCACGAACGACGCCGTGACCGCGCCGATCCGCTTGATGCCGCCGAGCAGCACCACGCCCACGAACAGCACGATGACGATGCCGGTGGCGAGCGGCGGCACCCCGAACGTGTCGTCGAGCGACTGCGCGATCGTGTTGGTCTGCGTCATGTTGCCGATGCCGAACGCGGCGAGCGCGGCGAACACCGCGAACGCGACGGCGAGGATCTTGCCCAGCGGCCCGCGGATGCCCCGCTTGAGGTACTCCTGCGGCCCGCCGCGCTGCTCGCCCTTCTCGTCGACGACGCGGAACTTCGAGCCGAGGAACGCCTCGGAGTACTTGGACGCCATGCCCAGCAACCCGGTGACCCACATCCAGAACAGGGCGCCGGGACCGCCGATGCCGATCGCGGTCGCGACGCCGGCGATGTTGCCGACGCCGACCGTGGCCGCGAGCGCGGTGGTCAGCGCCTGGTAGTGCGAGATGTCGCCCTCGCCGCCCGCCGAGGCCTCCTTGCGTTGCAGGAGGCCGAGCCGGAGGGCGGGTCCGAGCTTGCGGAACTGCAGCCCCTTGAGCCGGATCGTGAGGAACAGGCCCGTGCCCAGCAGCAACGGGATCAGCAGGAACGGGCCCCAGACGAAGGAGCTGGCTGCGGCGATGAAGTCAGCGAAAGAATCCACGCCGCGCACCGTAACCCGTGGCCGGCGTCACCCGGGCGGGCGTACCGGAGCGTGTCGGCGGCCGGAAGCCCGAGGCGCCGTGGCGCGCTCAGCCGTCGTAGGCGTCCTTGACGACGAGCACGGGGACGGGGGAGTCGAGCAGCACGCGCTGCGTCGTCGTCCCGATGAGGAAGGTGCCGGCGCTGGACCGCTTGCGGGAGCCGAGGACGACGAGCGTCGCACCGTCGGCCTCGGCGGTGTCGAGGATCACGTCCGCGGGCTCGGTGCCGGGGGACCGGCGGGTGACCGGCCGGACCTCGACGCCGTCGCCGGCCGCGGCGAGCAGGCCGTCGAGCGGGTCGCCGCCCTCGGGGTCCTCCGAACGCGCGAGGTGGACCACGTGCAAGGGGACCCCCCGCCGGGACGCCTCCGCGATCGCCGTCCGGACGGCCGCCTCACCGTGGGGCGACGGGTTGTAGGCCACGAGCACCGTCATGCGCACACTCTCGCACACGGAGGGAACCTCGCGCCGGTCCGGCCCGTTGACCACTCCAGCCGACGAAGGAGCAGCGCATCATGCAGTGCCCCCACGACCAGTCCGTCCTCGTGATGTCCGAGCGCAAGGGGATCGAGATCGACTACTGCCCGCAGTGCCGTGGCGTGTGGCTCGACCGGGGCGAGCTCGACAAGATCATCGAGCGTTCCCTCGAGTCGGAGATCGCGGCCGAGGCGCGGGGTCCGGTGTCGCCGCCGGCGTCCCCCGGGCCGCCCCCGGCGTCGTACGACGAGCGGCGTTACGACGGGCCGAGGTACGACGAACGGCGCTTCGACGAGCGCTACGACGACAAGCGCTATGACGACAAGCGGTACGACGACCGCGGGTACGACCCCCGCTACCGCAAGCGCAAGAAGAAGGACTCGTTCCTCGGCGACCTGTTCGACTTCTGACGCCGGGCGCCGTCAGGCGGCGGCGAGCTGCTCGCGCACCTGCCGCTTGGCGCGGGTGAGCATGCCGGCCATGCCGTTGAGGCGCAGCGGGCTGACCGCGCGCGTGAGGCCGATCATCAGCGGGAAGTCGTCGGGCACGTCCAGCACCTGCTGGGCCGAGAGCCCGGACAGCCCCTGGGCGAGGATCGACGCGAACCCCCGGGTGGTGGGCGCCTCCTGCGGGGCGGTCGCGAAGAAGTGCACGACGTCGCCGTCGACCTCGGCGAACGCGCGGACGGGGGACTGGCACTCCTCGACCGCCTCGAGCAGCCCCGGTGCGCTCTCGTAGCGCGGCGGCAGCCCCGGCAGCTCGCGGGAGAACTCGAGCAGGAGCTGCAGCCGGTCGCGCTCGGGCAGGGCGAGGAACTCCTCGCGGATCTCGGCGAGCGGCTCGGGCAGGGTGGCGGCGTCGGTCATGGCTCCAGTCTCGCTCAGCGTGAGGTCGTTCGAGTTCCGGCGAGGTAGTCCGAGACGGCGCGAGGTAGTTCTCGTCTCGCCGAGGTAGTGGACTGGACCACTACCTCGGCGAGAGGGGAACTACCTCGCCGGAGGTTGAACTACCTCGCCAGCAGCTGAACTACCTCGCGAAGGGGAGGGTCAGGCGGCCTGCTGCTGCTTGACGCTCGCCGGGACCTCGCCGGGCTCGGAGCCGGCGACGATCGGGACGCGCACGGCGTTGCCCCACTCGGTCCAGGAGCCGTCGTAGTTGCGGACGTCGTCGATGCCGAGCAGGTAGCGCAGCGCGAACCACGTGTGGCTGGAACGCTCGCCGATGCGGCAGTACGTGATCACCGAGTCGCCCTCGGTGAGGCCCAGGCCGCCCTCCTGGTAGATGGCCTCGAGCTCGGCGCGCGGCTTGTAGGTGCCGTCCTCGGCGACCGCGGTGGCCCAGGGCACGTTGCGGGCCGACGGGATGTGGCCGCCGCGCAGCACGCCCTCCTCCGGGTAGTCCGGGATGTGCAGGCGCTCGCCGGAGAACTCCTGCGGGGAGCGGATGTCCACCAGGGGGCCGTTGCCGAGGTGGGCGAGCACGTCCTCCTTGAAGGCGCGGAACGTCGAGTCGTCGCGCTCGACGACGGGGTACTCGCCGCGGGCGGGGGAGGGCACGTCGGTGGTGAGCTCGCGACCCTCCGCCACCCACAGGTTGCGGCCGCCGTCGAGCAGGCGGACGTCCTCGTGGCCGAACAGCGTGAAGACCCACGCGGTGTACGCGGCCCACCAGTTGTTCTTGTCGCCGTACAGCACGATCGTCGTGTCGCGGGAGATGCCGCGGCTCGCGAGCAGGTCGGCGAAGCCGGCACCGTCGAGGTAGTCGCGCTCCACCGGCTGCAGCAGGTCCGTGTGCCAGTCGATCTTCACGGAGCCCGGGATGTGGCCGGTCTCGTACAGCAGCACGTCCTCGTCGGACTCCACGACCACCAGGCCCGGGGTGTCGAGGTTCTCGGCGAGCCACGACGTCGTCACGAGGCGCTCGGGGTGCGCGTACTCGGCGAGGCGCGGCGTCGGGTCGGTGGGTGCAGGCATGGGTTCCTCCATCTGTGCGGCGTCGGGGCGCCGCCCGGGTAGCGGTGGGTCGTGGCCGCTCGGGTCCTCGCACACTCTAGGAACAGGCGGACCTGCGGCGACAGCCCGTGTCCATCATGTGGGACCACGATGCGAGACGCGATTTATCCCGACGAAACAACCGCGATACGGAAATGTGATTCCGAAATGGTTGTGGCGCGCGTCACCGGGTGCTAGCGTCGCAGCTGCCAACGGCGGGCCCGGGCCGCGCAGACGTCGACGACGACGGCCGCGCGGTGGTCGACGACATCGATCCGACACCGGCAGCTATCTACCAGGCGGCATGAAGGACAACTCGCCTGCAGCGACCCGCCGAGCGCCCGGCCTCCACCGGGACCTCGAAGGGCCGACGGATGGACCCGAGCACCCGGGGGCCGCTGCCCGAACCGTGGAGACTCACCATGGACCGCAATGCCGTGATCCACCCGCACGCAGTCAGCCCGGCCGACGCTCCGGCCGGCCCTCCGGTCGCAGCGCACCTCGAGCAGGCCGTCGCCCTGGCCGTCGACAGCGTGGCGAACGCCGGCGGCCCCTTCGGCGCCGTCGTCGTCACCCGCGACGGTCGCGTCGTCGAGGGCAACAACCGCGTGACCCAGGACAACGACCCCACCGCGCACGCGGAGGTGACCGCCATCCGGCGCGCGTGCGCCGAGCTCGGCACCTTCGACCTGTCGGGCGCCGTCCTCTACTCCAGCTGCGAACCGTGCCCGATGTGCCTCGCCTCCGCCCTCTGGGCGCGGGTGGACGCCGTCTACTTCGCCGCCGACCGTCACGACGCGGCCGCGGCCGGGTTCGACGACGCCGCGTTCTACGACTTCTTCGCCGCGCGCCTGCGGGAGCAGCCCGGGAGCCCGGGCGCCGGCGTCATGCTCGTGCGCCACGAGCGCACCGGCAGCGCGCTCGCGCCGTTCGACGCGTGGCGTGTCCTCGAGACCCGCGTCGACTACTGACGCGCGCGACCCGGAGAGGACCCGAAGACGTGACCGTCCTGGGAACCCGGCGGGACACCGCCGAGAACGACGAGACGCCCCCCACCAGCGCCCGCCGCGGCCTGCTGGAGAGGCTGTTCAAGATCACCGAACGAGGCTCCACCACGGGACGCGAGATCCGTGGCGGGCTGGTGACCTTCTTCGCGATGGCGTACATCGTCATCCTCAACCCGCTGATCCTCGGCGGCACCAGCGCCGAGAACGCCCCGACCGACGTCGCGGGCGGCTGGCTCCAGACCGCCCAGGTGGGCGCCGTCACCGGCCTCGCCGCGGGCGTGCTGACCATCGTGTTCGGGCTGGTCGCGAACCTGCCGTTCGCGCTCGCGGCCGGGCTCGGGATCAACTCGTTCCTCGCCGTGGCCGTCGTCGGCGACGTCACCTGGCCCGAGGCCATGGGCCTCGTGCTCGTCAACGGCCTGCTCATCGTGCTGCTCGCCGCGACGGGCGCGCGGTCGGCGATCTTCAACGCCGTCCCGCGCCAGCTCAAGGCGGCGATCACGGTCGGCATCGGGCTGTTCATCGCCTTCATCGGCTTCGTCGACGCCGGCTTCGTCACCCGCACCGCGGGCGGCCCGCCGGTGCAGCTCGGCGACGGCGGCTCGATCACCACCGTCCCGACGACGGTCTTCGTCCTCGGCCTGCTGCTCATGGGCGTCCTCGTGGCCCGCAAGGTCAAGGGCGGGCTGCTGATCGGACTCGTCGCCACGACGGTCGTGGCGATCGTCGTCGAGGCCGTGCTCCAGCTCGGGCCCGCGAGCGAGGACAACCCCGGCGGGTGGCACCTGTCGGTGCCCGCCCTGCCGGACTCCCTGGTCTCCGTGCCCGACCTGTCCCTCCTGGGGCAGTTCAGCCTCGGCGCGTTCGACCGGATCGGGGCGCTCGCCGCCACGATGCTCGTGTTCACGCTGTTCTTCACGAACTTCTTCGACGCGATGGGCACGATGACGGGCCTCGCCAAGCAGGGCGGCCTCGCCGACGCCGACGGGAACTTCCCCCGGATCAAGTCCGCGCTGGTGGTCGAGGGCGTGGGCGCCGTCGTCGGCGGCGCCTCGTCGTCCTCCTCGAACACGGTGTTCGTGGACTCGGCCGCCGGGGTCGGCGAGGGGGCGCGCACCGGCCTGGCGTCGGTCGTGACGGGCGGCCTGTTCCTCGTGGCCATGTTCCTCACGCCGCTCACCGCCGTCGTGCCGATCGAGGTCGCCAGCGGCGCCCTCGTGGTGGTCGGCGCGATGATGATGCGAGAGATCAGGGAGATCGACCTGGGCGACTTCTCGGTCGCCCTGCCGGTGTTCCTCACGGTCGTGACGATGCCGCTGACGTACTCCATCGCCAACGGGATCGGGATCGGCTTCATCACGTGGGTGCTGCTGCGGTTCGCCTGCGGCCGGGCGCGCGAGCTGCACCCGCTGCTGTGGGTGGTCGCCGCGGGGTTCCTCGTGTACTTCGTGCGCGGCCCGCTCTCGGCGGCGCTCGGCGCCTGACGGCGACGTCGGTCGGGGCCGCCGCGACCTGGCGGCCCCGACCGGCGGGGAAGGACCCTGATGCTCACCCTGGTCGACCAGCTCACCGCGTGGCTCGAGCCCGGCGCGGAGCCGTTCGCCGTCGCGACGGTCGTCGGCGCGTCCGGCTCCGTGCCACGGCCCGTGGGCACGGCGATGGCCGTGCGCGCCGACGGCGCCGTGATCGGCAGCCTGTCGGGCGGTTGCGTGGAGGCCGCCGTGCACGCGGCCGCGCTCGACGCGATCGGCGTCGGCGCGTGCCACCGCGAGACCTTCGGGTGGTCCGACGACGACGCGTTCGCCGTCGGGCTCACCTGCGGCGGCAGCCTGGAGGTGCACGTCCAGCCCGTGCGGCCCGGCGACGACGGCGACCCCGCCGCCGTCGCGCTCGCACGCCTGGCCGCCGGCGATGTCGGGGCCCCCGCCGCCCTCGTGCGCCGCCTCGACGTCGCACGCCCCACCGCCGTCGTCCTGGGGGACCTGTCAGGACCAGGGAGCGATATTCCCGGCGCCGGCCCTGACAACTCGCTGCGGGGGCTGGTCGACGACGGTGCGTTGCCCGCGGTGTCCGCGCAGGTCGCGGCCGTGCTGCGGGCGGGCGGCACCGCCACCGTGCACGCGGCTCCCGGTGTGCCCGACGGCGCGTGCGACGACGGCGCCCTCGACGAGCCGGTCACGCTGATCGTCGAGACGCGGCTGCCGCCGCCGCGCTTCGTCGTCGTCGGCGCCAACGACTTCGCGGGCGCGCTCGTGCGTGCCGTGCGGCTGCTCGGGTACCGCGTGACCCTCGTCGACGCCCGCGAGGTGTTCGCCGCGCCGCGTCGCTTCCCGCAGGCCGACGAGGTCGTCGTGGACTGGCCGGACCGCTACCTGGCGGCCGAGGCCGCCGCGGGCCGCCTCGACGAACGGACGGGCGTCGCCGTCCTCACCCACGACGCGAAGTTCGACGTCCCGACCCTGCGGCTCGCGCTCGGCCTGCCGCTGGCCTACGTGGGCGCGATGGGGTCGCGCCGCTCGCACGCGCAGCGGGTGCGGGCCCTGCACGACGAGGGCGTGACGTCCGACCAGCTGGCCCGGCTGCGCTCGCCGATCGGGCTCGACCTCGGCGCGGTGACCCCCGAGGAGGTGGCCGTGTCCGTCGTCGCGGAGCTCGTCGCGGTCCGCCACGGCCGCGACGCCGCCGTCCCCCTGAGCCGCACCGACGGCCCGCTGCACGCGCCGCCGGACACACCCCGAACCACGCACAGCAAGGAGCACCACCGGTGGACCTGAACACCGTCACCGACCTGGTCCCCACGGCCGACCCCGCCGACTGGCGCGAGGGCGACGCGTGGCTGGCCGGCGGCACCGTCCTGTTCTCCTACGGCAGCCGGACGCTCCGCCGGCTGCTCGACCTCACGAGCGCGGGGTGGCCGGCGCTCACGGTGACCGACGACGGGCTGGAGATCGCGGCGACCTGCACGATCGCCGAGCTGTACGCCTTCCCCGAGGCCCCGGCGGCCGCACCGGTGTGGGGCTCCTGGGGCGCGCTGGACCTCGTGCGGCCGTGCTGCGACGCGTTCGTCGCCTCGTTCAAGATCTGGAACACCTCGACCGTCGGCGGCAACGTCGCCACGTCGCTGCCCGCGGGCCCGATGACGTCGCTCACCGCCGCGCTCGACGGTGTCGTGGAGGTGTGGGGGCCGGGCGGCGCCCGGCGCACGCAGCCCGTGTCGGAGCTCGTCACGGGCGAGATGCGCAACACGCTCGCACCGGGCGAGCTGCTGCGCGCGATCCGCCTGCCGGCCGCCGCGCTGCGCGCCCGCACGGCGTTCCGTCGCCTGTCGCTGTCGAACCTCGGCCGCTCGGGCGTGCTGCTGATCGGACGCGTCGACGCCCCCGACGACGGCGGCGAGCTGGTCATCACGGTGACCGCGTCGACCCGCCGGCCCGTGCAGCTGCGGTTCCCCGCCGGCGCGCACCCGGACGCCGCCGGGCTGGCCGCCACGATCGACGCCGCGATCCCGGCCGACCTCTACCACGACGACATCCACGGCCTGCCCGCGTGGCGCCGCGACATGACCTACCGGCTCGCGCAGGAGATCCGCGCCGAGCTGACGAACCCGCCGACCGCGCCCGACGCGGGCGCCGGCAGGACCGACGGAGGCAGGCGATGACCGACGCGACCACCCGACCCACCACCTCGCCCACCGGGGCGTTGCCCGCGCTGCGCGTCGACGGCCGCGACGTCGACGCCGTCCCGGGGGCCGGGCAGTGCCTGCGCACGTTCCTGCGGGAGCAGGGTGCGCTCGGCGTCAAGAAGGGCTGCGACGGCGGCGACTGCGGCGCCTGCACCGTCCACGTGGACGGTGTGCCGGTGCACAGCTGCGTGTACCCCGCGCGCCGCGCCGCCGGGCGCGACGTCACCACCATCGGCGGCCTCGCGGCCACGGCCGAGGAGCCGACGCCGGACGGGCTGCACCCCGTGCAGCAGCGGTTCCACGACGCCCAGGGCTTCCAGTGCGGCTTCTGCACCGCGGGCATGGTCATGACCGCGGCCACGTTCGACGACGAGCAGCGCGCGAACCTGCCCCGCAGCCTCAAGGGCAACCTGTGCCGCTGCACTGGCTACCGGGCGATCGAGGACGCGGTGCGGGGCACCGAGAACGCCGAGACGATCGGCGGCTGCGGTACGGCGTTCGGTACCTCGGAGCCCGCCCCCGCCAGCCGGGGCGTGGTGACGGGGCAGGTGCGCTACACGCTCGACGTCGACCCGGCGGCCTACCCGGGGCTGCTGCACCTCAGGCTCGCGCGCTCGCCGCACGCGCACGCGCGCATCCGGTCGATCGACCGGACGGACGCGCTCGCGGTGCCCGGGGTGCACGCGGTGCTCACGCACGAGGACACGCCGACCGCGCGGTTCAGCACGGCCCAGCACGAGCTGTGGACCGACGACCCCGACGACACGCGGATCCTGGACGACGTCGTGCGGTACGTCGGGCAGCGGGTGGCGGCGGTCGTCGCCGACTCGGTCGCCGCCGCGGAGGAGGGCGTGCGCCGGCTGCGCGTCGACTACGAGGTGCTGCCCGCCCTGATCGACCCGGAGCAGGCCATGACGCCCGGCGTCCCGCTCGTGCACCCGGAGCTCGACGCGGCGCAGGCGCGGGTGTCGCGCCCGCAGGCGAACGTCGTCGCGGAGCTGCACAGCGAGCTCGGCGACGTCGAGGCGGGGCTGGCGGAGGCCGACGTCGTGCACGAGGCGACGTACCGCACGCAGCGCGTGCAGAACGCGGCGCTCGAGACGCACGCCGCGATCGCGTCGTTCGACGACGAGGGCCGCCTCGTGGTGCGCTCGTCCACCCAGGTGCCGTTCCTCGCCCGCCGTCACCTGGCACGCGTGCTCGACCTGCCGGCGGACCGCGTGCGCGTGTACTGCGAGCGCGTCGGCGGCGGGTTCGGCGGCAAGCAGGAGGTGCTGGTCGAGGACGTCGCGGCCCTCGCGGCGCTGAGGCTCGGCCGCCCCGTGCAGCTCGAGCTCACGCGCACGGAGACGTTCGTGGGCACGACGACGCGGCACCCCTTCCGGATCAGGGTGCGGGCGGGGGCCCGGCGTGACGGGACCCTCACCGCGCTGCACCTCGACGTGCTGAGCAACACCGGCGCGTACGGCAACCACGGGCCCGGCGTGATGTTCCACGGCTGCGGCGAGTCGATCGCCGTCTACACGTGCGCCAACAAGAAGGTCGACGCGCACTGCGTGTACACGCACACGCTGCCCGCCGGCGCCTTCCGCGGCTACGGCCTGAGCCAGATGATCTTCGCCGTCGAGTCCGCGATGGACGAGCTCGCGCGGCAGCTCGGCCTCGACCCGCTGGAGCTGCGCCGCCGCAACGTGGTGCGCGCCGGCGACCCGATGCTCTCCACCAGCCCCGAGCCCGAGGAGGACGTGCTGTACGGCAGCTACGGCCTCGACCAGTGCATCGAGCTCGCCGACGACGCCCTCGCCCGCGGCCGGGCGCGCGACGTCGCGGCGTACGGCGCGGACCCCGCCGACCCGGCACGCCCGTGGCTCGGCGAGGAGTGGGGCGTCGGCGAGGGCACGGCCGTGTCGATGATCGACACCGTGCCGCCCCGGGGCCACGTGGCGCACGCCCGCGCGCGGCTGCGCCCGGACGGCGTGGTGGAGGCCGAGGTCGGCACGGCCGAGTTCGGCAACGGCACCACGACGGTGCACGCGCAGCTCGTCGCGTCGGCCCTCGGGCAGCGGGCGGCCGACGTCGTCGTGCGACAGTCCGACACCGACCTCGTGGAGCACGACACCGGGGCCTTCGGGTCCACCGGCACGGTGGTGGCGGGCAAGGCGTCGCTCGCGGCGGCGACCGAGCTCGCCGAGCGGGTGCGCGTGGTCGCGTCGTCGCTCACGGGCACGCCGTCGGCGGACTGCCGGCTGGTGCCCGGCGGGGTCGAGTACGAGGGCGGTGCCGTGGTGCCCCTCGCCGACGTCGCCCGGCACGCGGAGGCGGCGGGCGTGCGCCTCGAGGCCGAGGGCCGCTGGGGCGGCACCCCGCGCTCCGTGGCGTTCAACGTGCACGGCTTCCGGGTCGCGGTGCACCGGGGCACCGGCGAGATCCGGATCCTGCAGAGCGTGCAGGCCGCCGACGCGGGCGAGGTCGTCAACCCCCGGCAGTGCCGGGGCCAGGTCGAGGGCGGCATCGCGCAGGCCCTCGGCGCCGCGCTGTACGAGGACGTCGTCGTCGACGGCGCCGGCCGCGTCACGACCGACATCTTCCGGCAGTACCACCTGCCCACCTTCGCGGACGTGCCGCGTAGCGAGGTCTACTTCGCCGAGACCTCGGACGCCACCGGGCCGATGGGGGCGAAGTCGATGAGCGAGAGCCCGTTCAACCCCGTCGCCCCCGCGCTCGCCAACGCGCTGCGCGCGGCCACGGGCGTGCGGTTCACCGAGCTCCCGCTCTCGCGGGACAAGGTCTACCTGGGCATGCGCGACGCGACGTCCTGAGCGCGAGATCGAGGTATCCGTCGCGACGTCGACCCACCGAGGGTCGATCTCGGCGCGGGTACCTCGATCTCGCGGTCAGGCGAGCAGGTCGAGATCGGCCTCGGTGTCGACGTCGCGGCCGTCGCCGGGGTGCACGACGACGTCGATGAGGTCCGGGTGCGCGCGCAGGAACGCCCGCGCCCCGGCGTCGCCGACGGCGCTCGCGGCGGCCGGCCCGGCGAGCGCGGCGTCCAGCACGAGGGGGTGCGCCCAGCGCGGGCGGGCGCCGTCCGGCCCGCTCGCCGCGGCGGCGGCGGCGGGGGCATCCGCCCACCGTGAGGCGGCGACGCGGCCGGGACGGTGCGCCGCGAGCAGGCGCGCGACGTCCGCGGCGGTGACACCGGGCTGGTCGACGTGCGCGACGACCACGGGCCCGGCGGCCCCGCCGTCCTGCGCCCGGTCACCCAGCGCCGCGGCGACGCCGGACCTCAGGGAGGAGGCCATCCCGGTCGCCCAGTCGGCGTTGACCACGACCCGGACCCCCGGGACGTCGAGGGGCGCCCGCGCGCGCACGCGGTCCGCCCCGGCGCCGAGGACGACGACGACCGGCACGCAGCCGCCGTCGCGCAGCACGTCCACGAGGTGCGCGACCAGCGGGCGTCCCCGGTGGGGGAGCAGGGCCTTGGGACCGCGTCCCAGCCGCGTCCCGGCGCCGGCCGCGAGGAGCACCGCGACGGCGTCCGTCGGGTCGGGGGACACGGGCGCGGCGGGCACCCGGCCAGGATAGGTCCCGCGCGCGGCGGGGCCGGAGAGTCCGTGGCAGCATCGCGCCGACCAGGAGGTTTTGCCGGGACTTGATCCCGTCATCGGCAGTCCCAGACGCCGCTATGCTCGGCGCGGCGCCGCGGTCGCGCGACCCGGACGGCCCGACTCGAACGGTGCGACCCGAACGGTGCGACCCGAACGGTGCGACCCGAACGACACGGAAGGATTCCGGATGAGCTTCTTGGAGAAGCTGCGCGGACAGCTGATCGACATCGTCGAGTTCCTCGACGAGAGCCGGGACACGATCGTCTGGCGCTTCCCCCGCCAGGGCAACGAGATCAAGAACCAGGCGAGGCTGGTCGTGCGCGAGGGACAGGCGGCGGTGTTCGTCAGCGAGGGGCGGCTCGCCGACGTCTTCGCCCCGGGCACGTACACGCTGGAGACGAAGAACCTGCCGGTCCTGTCCGCTCTCCAGGGCTGGAAGCACGGCTTCAGCTCGCCGTTCAAGGCGGAGGTCTACTTCGTCGCGACCCGCCAGTTCACGGACCTCACGTGGGGCACGCAGAACCCGGTGATCCTGCGGGACCCCGAGCTCGGCGCGGTCCGGGTCCGGGCGTACGGCACCTACGCGCTGCGGGTGGTCGACCCGGCCGCGCTCCTGCGCCAGCTCGTGGGCACCGACCCACAGTTCCGCACCGACGAGATCGGCGACTGGTTCCGCAGCCTCGTCGTGGGCCGGCTCGGCCCGGCGCTGGCGGAGGCGGGGGTCGCCGTGATCGACCTCGCCGCGAACCAGCGCGAGCTCGCCGGCCGCCTGGCCGGCCAGCTCTCCGAGGACCTGTCGGAGTACGGCGTCGCCGTGCCGCGCTTCGTCCTGGAGAACGTCTCCTTCCCGCCGGAGGTCGAGGCGGCGCTCGACAAGCGGTCCCGGATGGCCGTCATCGGGGACCTGGACCAGTACACGAAGTTCCAGTCGGCGACCGCGATCGAGACCGCCGCCGCCAACCCGGGCGGGGCCGGTGAGGGGCTCGGCACGGGGATGGGCATGGGGATGGGCGTGGCGATGGGGCAGCAGATGGCCCAGGCCCTGGCCTCGACGGTGCAGCCCGCCGGGGCGGCGACGCCGGCCCCCGCGGGCCCGCCGCCGCTGCCGGCCGCCGAGTCCCCGTGGTACTGGTCGGCCGGCGGGGCGCAGGCCGGGCCCGGCACCGCCGCGGACGTCGCCGCGCTCGTCCGCGCCGGCGACGTGGCGCGCGAGACCCTCGTGTGGCAGCAGGGCATGACCGCGTGGACCCCGGCCGGGCAGGTGCCCGCGCTCGCCCCGCTCTTCGCGGCGACGCCGCCCCCGCTGCCGCCCCAGGCCGGCCCGTCGAGCGGCACGGGGGCGCGACCGTGAGCGACGTGCGGGACGACCTCGTCCGCACGCGATGCGACGCGTGCGGGTCCCAGCTGGCCTACGTGCCCGGCACGCAGCACCTGCGGTGCGGGGCGTGCGGCGGCGAGGTGGGGATCGTCCATGCGGCGGGCGACGCCGTCGACGAGCACTCGTTCGACGCCTGGTCCGCCGCGCAGGACGGGTCGCACGCGGGGGTGCTCGACGACCGTCTGCTCACGTGCGACGGGTGCGGCGCGACGACGCGCGGCACCGACCTGTCCGCCGCGTGCCGCTTCTGCGGCGGCCACCTCGTCGCGGCCGCGGAGGTGGAGGGGCTCGTGCAGCCGGAGGCGGTCGTGCCGTTCGGCGTGGAGCGGGCGCGGGCGCGCGAGGCGTTCCGCCGCTGGGTGCGCTCGCGCCCGTTCGCGCCGAGCGAGCTCAAGAAGGTCGGCGACACGGAGTCGCTGCACGGCTCGTACGTGCCCCACTGGACCTTCGACGCCGAGACGTCGTCGTCGTACACGGGCCAGCGCGGCGACGCCTACCACGTCACCGTGAAGGACGGTGACACCGAGCGGCAGGAGCGGCGGGTGCGCTGGACGCCGGTCTCGGGCCGGGTCGAGCGGTCCTTCGACGACGTCCTGGTCCCGGCGTCGTCCCAGGTGTCCGAGACCGACCTCCGCCGGCTGGGGCCGTGGCCTCTCGAGGACGCCGTGCCGTTCCGGGCGGAGTACCTCGCCGGGTACTCGGCGGCCCGGTACGAGGTGGAGCCTGCCGCCGGGCTCGAGCGGGCCAAGGGGACGATGGCGAAGGCCGTCCGGGCCGACGTCCGCCGTGACATCGGCGGCGACGAGCAGCGGGTGGGCACGGTGACGACCGCCTACGCCGACGTCATGTTCAAGCTGGTCCTGCTCCCGCTGTGGATCGCGACCTACGTGTACGCGGGCCGGCAGTGGCAGGTCATGGTCAACGCGAACACGGGCCAGGTGGTCGGGCGGCGGCCGTTCAGCGCGGTGAAGATCGCCGTCGCGGTCGTCGTCGGGCTCCTCGTCGTCGCGGCGCTCGTCCTCTGGTACGTGACGTCGCGGACGTGAGCGTCAGGCGCCGCGGCGCGCGTCGTACGCCCGTTGGGCCGCGTCGACCTCGTCGACCGAGCCCTCGAGGACGTCGAGCAGGCCCACGAGCCGGTCGGCGACGCGCCGGCCCAGGTCGGTGAGCGAGTACTCGACGTGCGGCGGGATGGTGGTGCGGACCTCGCGCACGACCATGCCGTCGCGCTCGAGCGTCTGCAGGGTCTGGGCGAGCATCTTCTCGCTGACACCCTCGATGCGGCGCCGCAGGGCGTTGAACCGCACGGCCCCGTCGCGCAGCCCGGCCACCGTGAGCACGCCCCACCGCCCGGTGACCGCCTCCAGCGCCTGGCGTGAGGTGCACCCGCGCGAGAACACGTCGGCGATCATCGCGTCCGTCGGGCCGGTGTCGACGGTGTCGACGGTATCGACGGTGGGGGAGTCGGGGGTCACCCGGACAGGATACGGCGCGCTCCGCGCGCAGGCACTGTGACGAGCGCCGCACTCTCTAGTGGTTGGCACTATCGAAAAGTAAGCGCATGTTGGCGGGGCGGTCCGGTCGACGGACCGGCCGCGCGCGACCGACAAGCCTGCACCGAAGGAGCATCACCATGACCATCGCCGTCACCGGCACCAGCGGCCACCTGGGCCGTCTCGTCGTCGAGTCCCTCCTCGCCCGCGGCGCCGCGCCCGCCGACGTCGTCGCGCTCGCCCGCTCGACCGACAAGGTCGCGGACCTCGCGGAGCGCGGCGTCGTCGTCCGCGACGCCGACTACGACCGCCCGGAGACGCTCGCCCCCGCCCTGGACGGGGTCGAGGTGCTGGTGCTGGTCTCCGGCTCGGCCGTGGGGCAGCGGGTGCGCCAGCACGGCGCCGTGATCGACGCCGCCAAGGGCGCCGGGGTCCGCCGCGTCGTGTACACGAGCGCCCCGCACGCCGACACCTCGCCGCTGATCCTCGCCCCCGAGCACAAGGCCACCGAGGAGCTGCTCGCGGCCTCCGGCCTGACGACGACGATCCTGCGCAACGGCTGGTACACGGAGAACTACCTGCCCGACGTCGAGCGGGCCCGGGAGACCGGCGAGATCGTCGCCTCGGTCGGGGAGGGCCGCGTCGCCAGCGCGAGCCGCGCCGACTATGCCGAGGCCGCGGCCGTCGTCGCCCTCGCCGAGGACGGCGCGCACGACGACGCCGTCCACGAGCTCACCGGCGACGTCGCGTGGGACTTCGACGAGCTGGCCCGCACGGCCGCGGAGGTGCTCGGCCGTCCCGTCACCTACCGGCGGGTGAGCCCGGAGGAGCACCTCGAGATCCTGCGCGGCGCCGGCCTGGACGAGGCGACCGCAGGGTTCGTCGTCGCCCTCGACGGCAACACGCGCGACGGGCTCCTCGCGGAGACGACCGGCGACCTCGCCCGGCTGATCGGTCGCCCCACCACGCCGCTGGCCGAGGGGCTGCGCCAGGGCCTCGCCGCCTGAGTCCCAGGCCGCCGCCCCCGGCGTCGGGGTCTGACGTCCCGTGCCCCGGGCATGCCGCTGCCCGGGGCACGAACCTCACTACACTCGCCCGGTGCGTCGTGTGCTGAGCCGGTGGGTGGACCCGTTCGTCGTCACGCTCGTCGTGGTGATGGTGCTCGGGCTGGTGGTGCCGGTCGGCCCGGGGGTGCAGCGGGTCGTCGACGTCGTGGCCGACGTCGCGGTGACGGTCCTGTTCCTCGTCTACGGCGCGCGCCTGTCGACCAGCGAGGTGTGGGCGGGGCTGCGCAACTGGCGGTTGCAGGGCGGCATCCTCGCCGCCACGTACGTGGTGTTCCCGGTGATCGGCCTCGTCGTCGCGTGGGCGGTCACGCCGCTGGTCGGCGCGCCGCTCGCCGCCGGGATGCTCTACCTGTCGCTGCTGCCCTCCACCGTGCAGTCGTCGGTGGCGTTCACGTCCGTGGCGCGCGGCAACGTCGCGGGCGCGATCTGCGGCGCCACGGTGTCGAACGTGCTCGGCATGGTGCTCACCCCGCTGCTGGTGCTGTGGCTGATGACCGACGCCGAGGGCGGTGCCGGCGCGACGGCAGGGCACGGGCTCGACGGGCTGCAGACCGTGCTGCTGCAGCTGCTGCTCCCGTTCGTCGTCGGTCAGCTGCTCCAGCCGTGGGTGGGCGACGCGGTCCGGGCCCGGCGCTGGCTCACCCTGTCCGTCGATCGCGGCACCATCCTCGTCGTGGTCTTCTCGGCCGTGGCGGCGGCGAGCTCCGCGGGCGTGTGGGCCGGCACCTCGGCCTGGGCGATCGTCGCGCTGGTTGCGGTCAGCGGGGTGTTCCTCGCGATCATGCTGGGCCTGACCTGGTGGGGTGGGGCGGCTCTCGGGCTGCCGGCGGAGGACCGGGTCGCGCTGCTCATGTGCGGGTCGAAGAAGTCCCTCGCCACCGGCCTGCCCATGGCCAGCGTGCTGTTCCCCGTCGCCGCGGCCGGCGTGATCGCCGTGCCCGTGATCATCTTCCACCAGCTCCAGCTCGTGGTCTGCGCCGTGCTCGCGCGCCGGCTCGCGCTGCGCGACTGACGCGCTCGCCCGTCCTCCCTGAACCGGGCGGGCACGAACCTCCCCGTCGGGCACGCGTGCCCGCGTGCCTGCGTGCCCGGGTCACGTGAACGCGACGCTCGTCAGCTCCTCGGACACCGCCCACAGCCGCGCCGCGTCCGCCGTGGCGCGCAGCGTCCGCCACGGCGCCTGTTCACGAGGAGGGCCGCCCATGTGCCCCGGCCACCCGGGGCCGTAGAAGCCGCCGTCGCGGGCCGCGGGCGACGTCGCGGCGAGCAGCGCGGGCAGCGCCGCCGACTCGACCGTCCCCACGACGAGGCCGCGCGCCGAGAGCCAGCGGATGACCCGCACCTCGCGGGTGTCCGACGCCCGGTCCACCTCCGGGCGCGCCGCCAGCAGGCTCGTCGGGGCCACCCCCGGGTGCGACACGGCGCTCGTGACACCCCACCCGGCCGCCCGGGCGCGGCGGCCCAGCTCGAACCCGAACAGGGCGCAGGCCAGCTTCGACTGCCGGTAGGACCCCATCGCGTCGTAGCCACGCTCCGCGTTCAGGTCGTCCCACCGCATCCGCCCACGGCGCGCCGCCACGCTCGTCTGCGAGACCACCCGCGCGCGCCCGGCCCGCAGCAGCGGCAGCAGCCGGGCGGTGAGCGCGAAGTGGCCCAGATGGTTCGTGCCGAGCTGCACCTCGAAGCCGTCGGCCGTCGTGCGCCGCTCGGGCGGCGTCATGAGGCCCGCGTTGTTGACGAGCAGGTGGATCGGCGCGCCCTCGGCCGTCAGCTTCTCCCCGAGTGCCGCGACCGAGGCGAGGGAGGCCAGGTCGAGGTCCAGCAGCGTCAGCCGCGCGTCGGGGTGGCGTTCGCGGACGCGCGCGGCCGCCGCCTCGCCCTTCGCCGGGTTGCGCACCGGCATGAGCACCTCCGCGCCCGCGCCCGCGAGCCGCGTCGCGATCCGCAGCCCGACGCCGTCGCTCGCGCCCGTGACGAGCGCCCTCGACCCGGTGAGGTCGGGGATCGTGAGGTCGTGCTCCCTGCGTGGCATGGTCCGCTCCCGTCTCGTGGTGGCGCCCCCGGCGCCGGCAGGACAAGCGTCCCCCGCTCCGCGCAGGCCATCCACGGCCTGACGATCCGTGGCTGAGCCGGCCGCGGGACGGGAGGATGACGGGCATGATCGATCGAGCCGGACTCGCCGGGTTCCTGCGCACCCGCCGTGCGGCGCTGCAGCCGGAGGACGTCGGCCTGCCGCGGGGCAGCCGGCGCCGGACGGGCGGGCTGCGGCGCGAGGAGGTCGCCGCGCTGTGCCACATGTCCGCCGACTATTACGCCCGCCTCGAGCGGCACCGTGGCCCGCACCCGTCGGCCCAGATGATCGCCTCGATCGCGCAGGGTCTGCACCTGACACGACCCGAGCGCGACCACCTGTTCCGGCTGGCGGGCCACGAGCCGCCCGCGCCCGGGGCGGGCGGCGACCACCTCAGCCCCGGCGTCCTGCGCATCATCGACCGGCTGGGCGACACCCCGGCGGAGGTCGTCACCGAGCTGGGGGAGACGTTGCGCCAGACCCGGCTCGGCGTCGCGCTGGTCGGGGACCTGACCCGGTACACCGGGCCGGCGCGGAGCATCGGCTACCGGTGGTTCACCGACCCCGCGACCCGGGCGCTGTACCCGCCCGAGGACCACGACTTCTACTCGCGCATGTACGTCTCCGGGCTGCGCCGGGTGCTCACCCTGCGCGGGCCCGGGTCGCGCGCGGAGCACCTCGCCGAGCTGCTCGCCGCGCGCGACGCCGAGTTCCGTGCCCTGTGGAAGGAGCACGAGATCGGCGTCCTGCCACGGCAGGTCAAGCGCTTCCTGCACCCCGAGGTGGGGTCGCTGGAGCTGCACTGCCAGACCATGCTCGACCCCGAGCAGTCTCACTCGCTGCTCGTCTACACCGCCGTCCCGGGCAGCGAGAGCCACGAGAGGCTGCGGCTGCTGTCCGTCGTGGGCGACCTCTCGGCACCGACCGCCCCCTAGACTGGCCCGCACGCACCGGACGACGACGTCGGGAGGTCGTGGTGGACCGCTCAGCTGCCCCGGTCGCACGCGGGCACGGGTCCCGCGCGGCCGGCGTGCGTCGTGACCCGCGCACCGTGCGCGCCGCGTACGAGCGGTTCCTCGGCACGGGCGAGCCGCCCGGGGGCATCGACCCCGTCGTCGCCGACTCCTGGCGGCGGTCCCTGCGCAGCGGCGTGGACCCGGACACCCCGCACCCGCAGGTCGCCCTCGCCGACGCGGACCTCGCCGCCTACCGCGCCGCCCACCCGCTCGCCGGGGTCATGCCCGTGGTGCGTGAGCTCGTGGTCGACGGCGCGGCCGACGACGGACTGGTCGTGGCCGTCTCGGACGAGATCGGCCGCCTCCTGTGGGTCGAGGGGAACCGTCGGTTGCGCGGCGCGGTCGACCGGGTCGGGTTCGTCGAGGGCGCCGTGTGGGGCGAGGAGAGTGTGGGGACCAACGCCCCCGGCACGGCGCTGGCCACCCGCCGCGCGGTGCAGGTGCTCGGCGCCGAGCACTTCTCGCGCCCCGTGCAGGAGCTGAGCTGTGCGGCCGCCCCGATCCGGGACCCGGGCACCGGGCGGGTGCTCGGCGTCCTCGACGTCACCGGGCGGCGCGCCGCGGCGACGCACGTCGTGCTGTCGCTGGTGCGCGCCACCGTCGCGACGGTGGAGCGCGAGCTCGCGACGCGGGCGGCGGCCGTCCCGCCGGGTGCCCCGGCGGACCTGCGCGTCCTCGGCCGGCCCGTCCTGCGGGGCGCGGACGGCGAGCGCCGGCTGTCCCTGCGGCACGCCGAGATCCTGCTGCTGCTCGCGGAGCACCCCCGCGGCCTGTCTGCTGACGAGCTCGCCGTGCTGCTGCACCCCGGCGAGCTGTCGGACGTCACCGTGCGGGCCGAGGTCTCCCGGCTGCGGCACGTCGTGGGCGCGCTGCTCGCGGGGTCGCGGCCCTACCGGCTCGCCCGCCCCCTGAGCACCGACGCGGACGGCGTGCGCGAGGCCCTCGCCGCGGGCGACGTGGGCGCCGCCGTCGACGCCTACGCCCCGCTGCTGCCGCGGTCCGTCGCCCCCGGCGTCGAGCAGCTGAGGGCGGAGCTGTCGGCCGAGGTGCGGGCCGCGGTCCTCGCGTCCGGGGACGGCGGCGCGCTCGACACCTGGGTGGCCGGCGTCGACGGGGCGGACGACCACGCCGCCTGGAGCCGCCTGCTCGCCGTCGCGCCCGCCGGAAGCCCGCAGGCCGTGCGCGCCCGGGCCCGCCTCACGCTGCTCGACGCGGAGCTCGGGTAGCGACGGCCGCCCGGCCGCGCGCTGCAACGGGGCTGCAACCTTCGCGGTCCTACCCTCGCCACATCGCGGCGCGACGAGGCGCCGCACGTGCGAGGAGGCAGCATGACCGTCTACGCAGCCCCCGGTCAGCCCGGGGCGATCGCCGAGTACCGCGCCCGGTACGACCACTGGATCGGCGGCGAGTACGTGCCGCCCGCGAGCGGGCAGTACTTCGAGAACCCGAGCCCGGTCACCGGGCAGACCTTCACCGAGGTGGCGCGCGGCAACGCCGACGACATCGAGCGCGCCCTCGACGCCGCCCACGGCGCGGCGCCCGCGTGGGGGCGCACGTCCGTCACCGACCGGGCGAACGTCCTCAACAAGATCGCCGACCGCATGGAGGCGAACCTCGAGAAGATCGCCGTCGCCGAGTCGTGGGAGAACGGCAAGCCCGTCCGCGAGACGCTCGCCGCGGACATCCCGCTCGCCATCGACCACTTCCGCTACTTCGCCGGCGCGATCCGTGCGCAGGAGGGGTCGATCTCGGAGATCGACGAGGACACGATCGCCTACCACTTCCACGAGCCGCTCGGCGTCGTCGGGCAGATCATCCCGTGGAACTTCCCGATCCTCATGGCCACGTGGAAGCTGGCGCCCGCGCTCGCGGCGGGCAACGCCGTCGTGCTCAAGCCGGCCGAGCAGACCCCGGCGTCGATCCTGTTCCTCATGGACCTCATCGGCGACCTGCTGCCCCCGGGTGTCGTCAACGTGGTCAACGGGTTCGGCGTCGAGGCGGGCAAGCCGCTCGCGTCGAGCTCGCGCATCCGCAAGATCGCGTTCACCGGCGAGACGACGACGGGCCGCCTGATCATGCAGTACGCGTCGCAGAACATCATCCCGGTGACGCTGGAGCTGGGCGGCAAGAGCCCGAACATCTTCTTCTCGGACGTCGCGTCGGCGCGGGACGACTACTACGACAAGGCGCTGGAGGGCTTCACGATGTTCGCCCTCAATCAGGGGGAGGTGTGCACCTGCCCGTCGCGCGCGCTCATCCAGTCCGACATCTACGACCAGTTCCTGGGCGACGCGCTGGAGCGGACCAAGGCGGTCAAGCAGGGCAACCCTCTGGACACCGAGACGATGATCGGCGCCCAGGCGAGCAACGACCAGCTCGAGAAGATCCTGTCGTACATCGACATCGGCAAGGCCGAGGGCGCCAAGGTGCTCACGGGCGGGCACCGGGCCGAGCTCGACGGCGACCTCGCGGGCGGCTACTACGTGACGCCCACCGTCTTCGAGGGCAAGAACTCGATGCGGATCTTCCAGGAGGAGATCTTCGGGCCCGTCGTGTCGGTGACGGACTTCGCCGACTTCGACGACGCGATGAAGATCGCCAACGACACCCTCTACGGGCTGGGCGCCGGCGTCTGGTCCCGCCAGGGCGAGACGGCGTACCGCGCGGGCCGGACGATCGAGGCCGGGCGGGTGTGGACCAACTGCTACCACGCGTACCCCGCCGCGGCGGCGTTCGGCGGGTACAAGGGCTCCGGCGTCGGGCGCGAGAACCACAAGATGATGCTCGACCACTACCAGCAGACCAAGAACCTCCTGGTCAGCTACTCGGGCCAGAAGCTCGGGTTCTTCTAGGAGGTCCGCACGCGATGACCGACGACACGATCTCCCGTGTCGCCGTGACCGACGCCGCGGCCGGGCTGCTCGCCCGGCTGCGGCGTCAGCACGGCGAGCTGATGTTCCACCAGTCCGGCGGCTGCTGCGACGGCTCCAGCCCGATGTGCTACCCGGACGGCGACTTCCTGCTCGGCGACGCCGACGTGCACCTGGGCGACCTGCACCTCACCGACGGGCCGGCGGACGCCCCCGGGGCGACGGGGGAGTCGTTCACCGTGGCGGTCTGGATGAGTCGCGCGCAGTTCGAGTACTGGAAGCACACGCACCTCACGATCGACGTCGTGCCCGGTCGCGGGTCCGGATTCAGCGTCGAGGCTCCCGAGGGCGTGCGGTTCCTCATCCGGTCGCGCCTGCTGACCGACGCCGAGTGGGGAGCCCTGCGCTGACGTCGGCCGTCTCATGATGCAGGACGAGGCGGCTCGGGCCTAGAGATCGACGGTTGCCGAGGGGTACGGTCCGACCGCCCGCACCCACGTCCCGAGGAATCCGTCGTGACCACCGCCGCCCCCGCCCGTCCGCAGCGCTCCCTGCTCGCGCCGCCCCCGACCAGCGTGCCCACCCCCAAGGCGCCGCCCGCGCCCCCGGTGTCGCGCGTCCCGCTGACCGTGGCCTCCGTCGTCGGCGTCGCGCTCGTCGCCTGGACGGCCACGCAGCACGGCGCCAAGCCGGCCGTGCTCCTGCTGCTCGGGATCGGCCTGGGCGTCGCCCTCTTCCACTCGCGGTTCGGCTTCACGTCCGCCTGGCGGCGCCTCGTGGCTGTCGGGAACGGCGCCGGCCTGCGCGCGCACACCGTGCTCCTGGGCGCCACGGCGGTGCTGTTCGCCCTGATCATCGGCTCGGGCGCCGGGCTGTTCGGCTCCGCACCGGCGCCCAGCGCCGGTGACATCGGCGTGGGCCTGCTCCTCGGCTCCTTCCTCTTCGCGATCGGCATGCAGGTGGGCGGCGCGTGCGCGTCGGGCACGCTGTTCGCGGTCGGGTCGGGGCAGACGTCCATCGTCCTCACGCTCGGCGGGTTCGTCGTCGGGTCGACGCTCGCCGCGTGGCAGGCGCCGCTGTGGCAGGACCTGCCCGCGTTCGAGCCGGTGCTCTTCGCCGACTGGTTCGGCGGCAGCGGCTGGGCGTGGGCAGGCTCCCTCGCCGTCACGCTCGCGCTGCTGTCCCTGGTGTGGGCCGCGTCGCGCGTCGTCCAGGCGCGTCGCACCCCGCCGCCGGAGGGCGCCGTCCCGTCGGCCCGCACCCCGTGGGCCCGCGTCGTGCGCGGGTCGTGGCCGCTGGTGGTGGGCGCCCTCGTGCTCGCGGTGCTCGGCGGCCTGGTGATGCTCGTCTCCGGGGGAGCCTGGGGGATCACCAGCGCCTTCGCGCTGTGGGGCTCGAAGCTCGTCGGGCTGCTCGGCGGGAACCCCGCGGCCTGGGCGTACTTCCAGCCGGAGCCGCAGGCCGCGGCGCTCGCAGGACCGGTGCTCACCGACAAGACGAGCCTCACGGACATCGGCATCATCGTGGGCGCGGCGCTCGCGGCGTCGGCCGCCGGCGTGTGGAAGCTGCACACCCGGGTGCCCGCGCGGCTGGCGCTCGGCGCGGTCCTGGGCGGCGTCGCCATGGGGATCGGCGCCCGCATCGCCGGTGGCTGCAACATCGGTGCCTACCTCGCCGGCATCGCGTCCGGGTCGGCGCACGGCTGGATCTGGGGTGCGGTCGCCCTGCTCGGCACCTGGGTGGGGCTGCGCCTGCGCCCCCTGTTCGGGCTCCGGGTCCCCGCGCCGCGCGACAGCGTCTGCTGACGGTCGCCGGCGCGCCTACCAGCCGGCGAAGCGCCCCACGGCCACGAACGCGGCGGCGAGCAGCAGGAGCACGTTGACCCACAGCTGCGCGAGCTCGCGGCGTCGCACGTGCACCGAGATCGCCAGCGCCTGCAGCACCACGAGGCACGTCGCGGCCACCGGGGTGAGCCACGGCACGACGCCGGTCGCCAGGGGAAGGACCAGGCCGAGCGCGCCGGCGATCTCCGCGAGGCCGATGAGGCGCACCACGAGCACCGGGAAGTCCTCCACCCACCCCATGGACGCGCGCAGGCGCTCGCGGCTGCGGGTCAGCTTGACGAAGCCCACCGCCAGGTAGAGCAGGGCGAGCAGCCCGGCGGCGACCCACAGCCCGATGTTCATCCGGTGCCTCCTCGCGGCAGCAGCTCGTCGGCAGGGTGACGGCGGGGCCAGGGCGGAGCGGCGACGCCGTCGTGCCTGCTCGGAACCTAGCGCGCCGACGTGGCGACCGGAACGACCACGCCCGTGGTGTCGGAGGGTCGGTGCCCGATATGTTCTCCCGGTGACCCGAGAGACCCTCCCCTCCCTGTCGGCACTGCCCGCGTGGCTCGTGCCCTCCGTGTTCCTGCACTGGTCGGCCGACTGGCTGACCGAGTCCGTCGCGATCGCGACCCGCTCACCGGAGCACCGGCTGCCGGCCGGCCCGGACGGCCCGCAGCGGGGGGACGTGGTCGTCACCGTGCTCGGCGACGCCGGCGTGGTCGCTGCAGTGGAGCTCATGGGGGCCACCGACGGCGAGAGCTGGGTGAGCGACGACCTGTTCGGCCCGGACCGGCCGATCGTCTGGGCCGACCTGTTCGAGGGCGCCGACTCGTACACGGGCACGTCCGGCTGGCTGCCGCCCGAGCACGCCCGCCTCGTGCTCGACGGTGTCGCGGAGCAGTTCCGCGCCGGCCCCGTGCACACCCTCGACCCGGGCGACTGCGGTGCCGGCGCCACCGCGCCCGACGTGCACGCCCTGCGCATCCTCGGCCACCGGGCCGTGACGGGCTGGTCGATGCGCCGCGAGGAGCGCTGCGCCACCTGCGAGCGGTTCGTCGACGTGCACCGCATGCAGGCCCACGACGACGGCGCCGTGCGGCTCGGCACCACCACCGCGGGCGGGCGCACCCTCGAGCAGCTCGTGCGCGACGTGCACCTGCTGTGCGGCCAGTGCCACGACCTGCTGCACGCGCACACCGTGGCGTCCCAGCGTGCACGGATGCGCCCGCAGTGCCCGGGGTGCGGGGCCCGTGGCAAGACGAAGCGGATCGTGTGGGGCATGACGTTCCAGGACGACGTGATGAACGCCGAGCCGGACGTCGTCTACGGCGGCTTCGAGGTGCCCGTGCCGACGCCGGAGTGGTACTGCACCGAGTGCCACGCGAACTTCGCGAGCAGCGTCATCGCCTCGCGCGCCCTCACGCCGGCGGACCGGGGCGGCGCGAACGCCCTGCCGGCGACCGGGTCGCTCACCGTGGTGCCGGACCTGCCGGAGGACGAGCCCGCGGCCTGAGCTCAGGCCGCGGCCGGCGCGGCGGCGCGCCGTCGCCGGCGCACGAGCCCGTGCTCCGCGGGCGGGACGAACGGCGCGAGCAGCAGCGGCATGCCGGCCTCCAGCGGCGTGCGGTCGGCCTTGCGGCCGTTGCACGCCTCGCACGCGGCGACGAGGTTCAGCCACGACGAGTCGCCGCCGCGCGAGCGGGGGATCACGTGGTCGACCGTCTGCGCCGGGCCGCCGCAGTAGGCGCACGCGCCGTCGCGACGCTTCACGCCCTCCTTGGTGACCGCCGGCCGCCCGGCGCTGCGGTACCGCCAGCGCATCGCGACGTACCGCACCAGGCGCAGCACGCGGGGCATGGGGTACGGCCCGAAGCGGTGGCCCTCCACCGCCTCCTCGACCACCGCGACCTCGCGGACCAGCATCGTGATGGCGTGCTTGACCGACACGCGGTGCAGGGGCTCGTAGCCCGCGTTGAGCACCAGGACGTCGGCCATGGCTCCGCTCCCTCCACCCCGTCGGTCCGGCCGGTCGGCATGCCGTGTGAATCCGGTCACAGGATGCTGCCGAGGTGAAAATATGCCGCCGGGGCGCGGAAGTCCAGGGCAATGGCCGGTCGGGGAGGCGATGAGAACGACATCCCCGCAGCGTCCACCCTCCGTCAGCACCGACCGACGGAGGACCGCATGAGGCTCAGCGTCAACGTCTTCACCTCGCTCGACGGGGTGGTCCAGGGGCCCGGCGGGCCCGAGGAGGACACCCGCGGAGGCTTCGCGGAGGGCGGCTGGTTCGTGCCGTTCACCTCGGACCCGGTGTTCGGGGAGGTCGTCGAGGGCTGGTTCGCCGAGGTCGACGCGTTCCTGCTGGGCCGCACCACCTACGACATGTTCTGGGCGTCGTGGGGCCAGGTCACCGACCCGGACGACGCCCTGGCCGCCCGCATCGACGCCGGGCCCCGGTACGTCGTCTCCTCGACCCTGCGCGACCCGGAGTGGGCCCGCACCACCGTGATCGACCCGGGCAACCTCGCCGCCGACGTCCAGGCGCTCAAGGACGGCCCCGACGGCGAGCTCCAGGTGCACGGCAGCGCGCGCCTCGCGAGCACCCTGCACGACCTGGGGCTCGTCGACCTCTACCGGCTCGTCGTCGCCCCCGTCGTCCTGGGCTCCGGCGCCCGCCTGTTCGACGACGGCGCGTCCCCGTCCGGGTTCGCCGTCGCACGGTCGCGGCTCGGCGACTCCGGGCTCGTGTTCCTGGAGCTGGAGCCGCGGCCGCTGCGGCACGGCACCGCGGACGTCGTCGACGGGCAGCAGTCCGTGCGGCTCGACGGCTGAGGCGCCGTCACGCGTCGTCGAGGGCCAGCGGCCGCACCTGCCCGCCGGCGGCGACGAAGAACCCGCGCAGCCGTACGCCCTGGCCGTCGGCCTGCTCGCGCAGCTCGCGGTTCCAGGTGCGGTCGTCAGCGGTGACGGTGGAGTCCCCGGGTCGCTCGAGGACGACGACGGCGCAGCCGCCGGGCGCCTCGTCGTCGACGACGCTGCGCAGCACGGTGCCCAGGCCGACGAGAGAGGCCGCGTCGGGTCGCAGGGGCACGTCCTCGATCGGCAGGGCGAGGCCGAGGAGCCGGTCGTCGGCGTCCAGCCAGGTCACGGTGAGGGTGCGCCCCCGAGGGCGCACGCCTCCCGCGAGGAAGTGGGCGAGCTGCAGCAGCTCGGCGTCGTCGGCGATCTCGTCGCCCGGGCGGAACGGGGTGGTGGTGTCCATGCGCCGTCACCCTGCCGCACCCGGGCGACCGCGCGCGGGCGTTATCCACAGGCCGCCAAGCCCTGACTGCCGAACAGGCGGTTGACACCGTTATCGCGTTCTCACGGGGCCCATAACGGTGTCAACCGCCTGTTCGGCAGTCAGGGAGCGAGGAGCCCGGCCAGCTCGGTGCGTCCCAGGAACTCGGCCCAGCCGGCCGGCGTCGCCCCGAAACGTCCGTCGACGGCGGTGGGGTCCGCGCCGCGGTCGAGCAGCAGCCGGACGTCGTCCGGGGTGCCGGTGGTCGCGGCGAAGTGCAGAGCCGTGGAGCCGTCGTCGGCCGAGGCCGTGACCGGGAAACCGCGCTCGACGAGCGACCGCACCGCGTCCCAGCGCCCGAGTCCGGCCAGCTCGACGAGCAGGGTCGGGTGCCGTGCGGGCAGGTCGCCCAGCCCGCCGTCGAGCCGGAGCATCCGCTCGAGGTCGACCGCGCTGCCGCCGAGCGCCACGGCGACGACAGGGTCGCGGCGCTGGCGCCGCGCGCGGTAGAGGTCGCGCAGCAGGCAGATCTCGGCGCCGTGCGCCATCGCCTCGCGGTTGAGGTGCGCCACGAGGGCACCGAGGGAGTCCTCCCGGTACGGCCCGCCGCGCGGCCCGAGCGGCGTGGCGAGGGCGTCGTCGTCGAGCCGGGCCAGGTTGTCGCGCCACAGCTCGTAGCCCTCGTGCAGGAGATCGAGTCCGCCGGCGGCCGTCAGCGGCAGGGGTTCCGGCCAGTGCCGCGCGTCGAACATGTCGGCGTCCGCGGGGGCGGGCGTGGGGCCGAAGAGCGCCCGGCCGCGCTTGCCCCAGACGTCGCGCCCCAGGTGGGCGGTGCGCCACGCGATCGTCGTCACCGGCGGCACGGGCGGGTCCACCGGCGTCAGCTCGATCCGGACGGTGCCGTCGTCGTCGCGCCGCAGGCTCCACGCGCCGTCGACCGGCTCCCAGAGGTACTCGTCGTCGGTCAGCCCCTGCAGCCGCGGCCACAGGTGGACGTCCCAGTAGAACTCGACCTGGCCCAGCAGGAGCTCGCGCAGCGTCGTCGCCATCCCCCGATCCTGCCCGAGGTGACGCCGAACAGGCGGTTGACACCGTTATCGCGACCCATCGGGCCTGATAACGGTGTCAACCGCCTGTTCGGCGACCGACCGAAGGGCGCTCAGCCCGCCAGGTAGCGGGCGTACGCGCCGGTGGTGAGGAACGGCGGGAACTCCTCGCCCAGCGCCACCTCGCGGAACAGCGCCGTGGCGTCCTCGAAGCGGTCGCCGGGGAACCGGGGCAGGCCGCGCAGGACGTCGCGCAGCACGGCCTCGCAGCGCACGCGGGTGATGGGCAGACCGTCGTCCGTCGTCGTGCCCGACGCGACCCACTGCCACACCTGCGACCGGGAGATCTCCGCGGTGGCGGCGTCCTCCATGAGGTGGTCGATCGCCGCCGCACCGGTGCCCCGCAGCCACGACTCGATGTACCGGAGCCCCACGGACACGTTCGTCCGCAGCCCCGCCGCCGTCACGGTCGCGCCCTCGCGCCGTGCCGAGGCGACGTCGAGCAGCTCCGCCTGGCCCACCTCGACGTCGTCGCGCAGCCGGTCCACCTGGTTCTCGCGCTCGCCGAGCACCTCGTCGAAGGCCCCGCGCGCCACCTCGACCAGGTCGGGGTGCGCCACCCAGGTGCCGTCGAAGCCGTCGTGGGCCTCGCGCGTCTTGTCGGACCAGACCTGGCCGACGGCGCGCTCGGTGACCTCGGGGGAGCGACGGTCGGGGATGAAGGCGCTCGTGCCGCCGATGGCGTGCGCCCCGCGCTTGTGGCACGTGGCGACCAGCAGCTCCGTGTACGCCCGCATGAACGGCGCGGTCATCGTCACCTGGCCGCGGTCGGGCAGCACGTACGACGATCCCCGCTTGCGGAAGCACTTGATCACGCTGAACAGGTAGTCCCAGCGGCCGGCGTTGAGGCCGGCGCAGTGGTCGCGCAGCTCGTAGAGGATCTCCTCCATCTCGAACGCGGCCGGCAGCGTCTCGATGAGCACCGTCGCGCGGATCGTGCCGCGGGGGAGGCCGAGCGCCTCCTGCGCCGCCTCGAAGACCTCGTTCCACAGCCGGGCCTCGCGGTAGCCCTCCAGCTTGGGCAGGTAGAAGTACGGCCCGCGCCCGCGGGCGACCAGCTCGTGGGCGTTGTGGAACAGGTAGAGCCCGAAGTCGACCAGCGAGCCCGACGCCGGCTGCGTCGACCCGTCCGGGCCGGTGTAGGCCAGGTGCGACTCGAACAGGTGCCAGCCGCGCGGCCGGAAGACGATCGTCGGCAGCTCGGTGAGGTCCGTCGACCGGAGCGCGTACTCCTTGCCCGCCGGGTTGGTGAACGTCAGCGTGCCCCGGATCGCGTCGTGCAGGGCGAGCTGCCCCTCCACCACGTTGCGCCACGTCGGGGACTGCGCGTCCTCGGCGTCGGCCAGCCAGCACCGGGCCCCCGAGTTCAGCGCGTTGATCGTCATCTTCGGGTCCGTCGGGCCCGTGATCTCCACGCGCCGGTCGCTCAGCCCCGGCGCCCCGGCCGCGCCGGCGACCCGCCAGGACGGGTCGTCGCGCACGGGACGGGTGGCCGGGTTGAAGTCCGGGTCGTCGCCGTCCGCGATGCGCCGCATGCGGCGCTGCCGCTCCAGCAGGAGCTCGGTGCGGTCGTCGGCGAACCGGTCGTGCAGCATCGCCAGGAACGCCAGCGCCTCCGGGGTGAGGATCTCCTCGTCGCGCGCCCCGAGCGGGGCGGTGACCGTGAGGTGCCCCTCCGCGAGCGACGTCCCGCCCCAGACGAACGGGTCGGTCGCGGTGTCGGCGAGCGGCGTGCCGACGGCGGGCACGGGGGCGGTGGTCGGGGACGTGAGCGTGGTCATGGCGTGCCTCCGGTCTGTCGGGGCTGGTCGGGCGGTGCGGGTGGGGGAGGGGCGAGCCGTGCGGCTCAGAACTGCGCGGCCTCGGTGGAGCCGGCGAGCGCGAGGGTGGCGGCGTCGGGGTTGAGCGCCGTCGACACGCGGTCGAAGTAGCCGGTGCCGACCTCGCGCTGGTGCTTGGTCGCGGTGTAGCCGCGCTCCTCGGCGGCGAACTCGGCCTCCTGCAGCCGCACGTAGGCGGACATCTGCTCGCGGGCGTAGCCGTGGGCGAGGTCGAACATCGAGTAGTTCAGGGCGTGGAAGCCGGCGAGGGTGATGAACTGGAACCGGAAGCCCATGGCGCCCAGCTCGCGCTGGAACTTCGCGATCGTGTCGTCGTCCAGGTGCTTCTTCCAGTTGAACGACGGCGAGCAGTTGTACGCCAGCATCTGGTCGGGGAAGTCGGCCTTGACGGCCTCGGCGAACGACCGCGCGAGCTCGAGGTCGGGGGTGCCGGTCTCCATCCAGATGAGGTCGGCGTACGGGGCGTAGGCCTTGGCCCGGGCGATGCACGGCTCGATGCCGTTGCGCACCTCGTAGAACCCCTCGCCCGTGCGACCGCCGGTGAGGAACGGGCGGTCGCGCTCGTCGACGTCGGACGTGATCAGCGTGGCCGCCTCGGCGTCCGTGCGGGCGATGACCACGCTCGGCACGTCGGAGACGTCGGCCGCGAGCCGCGCCGCGTTGAGCGTGCGCACGTGCTGCTGGGTGGGGATCAGCACCTTGCCGCCCAGGTGGCCGCACTTCTTCTCGCTGGCGAGCTGGTCCTCCCAGTGCACGCCCGCGGCGCCCGACGCGATCATCGACCGCATCAGCTCGTACGCGTTGAGCGGGCCGCCGAAGCCGGCCTCGGCGTCCGCCACGATCGGGGCGAGCCAGTCGCGCGTCGGGGCGCCGTTCTCGGAGACGTCGATCTGGTCGGCGCGCAGCAGCGCGTTGTTGATGCGGCGCACGACGGCGGGCACGGAGTTCGCCGGGTACAGCGACTGGTCTGGGTAGGTCTGGCCCGCGAGGTTCGCGTCGCCGGCCACCTGCCAGCCCGACAGGTAGATGGCCTGGAGCCCGGCCTTCACCTGCTGCACGGCCTGGTTGCCGGTCAGCGCGCCGAGGGCGTTGATGAAGTCCTCCTCGTGGAGCTGACGCCACAGCCGCTCGGCCCCGCGCCGGGCCAGCGTGTACTCCTCGCCGACCGATCCGCGCAGCGCGACGACGTCCTCGGCGGTGTAGGTGCGCTCGACGCCCGCCCAGCGGGGGTCGGTCGCCCACTGCTCGGCCAGCTCCGCGGCGGTCTGCGTCTGGTCGCCGGCGGCGGTGGTGCGGGGGTCGAGGGTGGCGGTCATGTCGTGCCTCTTTCGTCTTTCGTCGTGCGGCGACGACGGCGGGGGCCGTCGTCCTTGGTCACGACCCTGGCGTGACGCGCCACCCCTCGGCCAGGAATTCCGAGAAGAAATTCTCGGGTTCTTCTCCTGGACGGAAGGTGTGTCGCGTGTCACCCTCGACCATGGCCATCTCGACCGACAACCGGCCCGGTACCCGGGACGACGCGACGCTGCCCATCGACCAGGAGGCCGACGCGCTCACGATCGGCCGCCGCATCCGGCATCTGCGGACGCGCCGCGGCATGACGCTGGAACAACTCGGAGAGGCCATCGGACGTGCCCCGTCACAGGTCTCGATGCTGGAGAACGGCAAGCGCGAGCCCACCATCGCGCGCCTCCAGGCGGTGGCCCGCGCCCTGGGCGCGAGCGTCGAGGACCTGCTCTCCGCCCAGCCGCCCTCGCACCGTGACGCGCTCGAGATCGAGCTGGAGCGGGTGCAAAGGGGGGCGCTCTTCTCCGCGCTCGGCGTGCACCCCGTGAAGGTGGGCAAGTCGCTGCCCACGGATGCGCTGGAGGCGATCGTGGGGCTCCAGCGCGAGCTGGAGCGCCTGCACTCCGAGCGCGCGCTCACCCCGGAGGAGGCGCGTCGCGCCAACACCGAGCTGCGCGCGGACATGCGCGCGCAGGACAACTACTTCCCCGACCTCGAGATCGTCGCGCGCGGCCTGCTCGACGACGTGGGGCACGGTCGCGGCCCGCTGCCGCAGCGTGCGGTGGGGGAGCTGGCCGCCCACCTCGGCTTCTCGATCCACTACGAGCCGGACCTGCCGCAGTCCACGCGGGCCGTCATCGACCAGCTCCACCGACGCGTCTACCTGCCGAGCAACGGGATCCGTGGGCGGTCCGAGGCGCGCTCCGCCGTGCTGCAGGCGCTCGCCTCGCACGTCCTCGAGCATGCCGAGCCGCGCGACTACCGGGAGTTCCTGCGCCAGCGGGTCGAGGCCAACTATCTGTGCGCGGCCCTGCTGGTGCCCGAGCGTGACGCGGTCAAGCAGCTGCGTGAGGCCAAGGAGCGGCGGTCGATCTCGCTGGAGGACCTGCGCGACGCGTTCGCGGTCTCCTACGAGACGGTCGCCCACCGCTTCACCAACCTGGCGACCCGGCACCTCGGCATCCCGGTGCACTTCATGAAGATCCACGAGTCGGGCGCGATCCACAAGGCGTACGAGAACGACGGCGTGCGCTTCCCGGCCGACCCCCTCGGCACCGTGGAGGGGCAGCACGTGTGCCGGCACTGGACCGCCCGCGTCGTGTTCGGCATCGCGGACCGGCTCAGCCCGTACTACCAGTACACCGACACCCCCACGGGCACCTACTGGTGCACGTCGCGCGTGCAGGACACCCCCGACGGGCGCTTCTCCGTGAGCGTCGGCGTGCCCTACGCGCAGGTCAAGTGGTTCCTGGGCCGGGAGACGACGGCGCGCAGCACGTCGCGCTGCCCCGACGAGAGCTGCTGCCGGCGGCCGGCCGAGCCGCTCGCCCGCCGCTGGGGCGGGCACGCGTTCCCGAGCGCCCGCCCGCACGCGTCGATGCTCGCCGCGATGCCGTCCGGCGCGTTCCCCGGCGTCGACACGACCGAGGTCTACGAGTTCCTGGAGCGGCACGCGCCGACGGAGTGACCGGTCCGGCGGGCGGGGCGACGCTCAGTCGTGCCAGGCGCCGACCCAGTCGTCCCAGCTCGGGCCGTCGGCCAGGCCGTCGTCGTCGCGCGCCCGGGTGCGGAGCCCGGCCAGGACGAGCCGGAGGTACCGCAGGTGCAGGGTGTCCGCCTCGACGCGGGGGAAGGGGAGCGCGGGGCGCAGGTGCAGCAGGAGCTGCATGACGTCGGCCGGCGTGAACCCGTCCGGCAGGACGCCCGCGGCGCGGTCGTACGCGACCAGGCGCTCGAGCCCGGCCCGCAGGTCGCGCGTGGCCGCGGCGAGGTCTGCCGGGAGCGGCCCGCCGGATCCTGGCGGGCGCAGCAGCGGGCCCGAGGCCTCCGTGATCTGCCGCGCGAGGAAGGTCCCCACCGCGCCCTCGACGTCGAGTCCGGGGCCGGCCGCAGCGTCGGAGCCGTGCTCGTCCGCGACCTCGGTCGCCAGCCGTGCCGCCTCACGCACCGCCTGGACGTGCAGCGCCTCGACCAGCGCCTCCTTGGTGGGGTAGCGGCGGTAGACCGAGCCCACGCCGACGCCGGCGTGCCGGGCGACGTCGGCCATCGAGGCGCCGTGGCCCTGGGCCGCGAAGACCTCGCGGGCGGCCGCCAGCACCGCGGTGTCGTTGGCGCGCGCCTCGCGCAGGCGGCCGGGGAGCGGGCGGTCGTCGGCGGCGGAGGTGGAGGGCATGGCCTCACGGTAGCCGCCGCCCCGGTGCTAGGGTGAATCGGAACGAGCATTCCGTTCCGATTGGATCGACGCCGCGCGACGAGGCGCAGCCACACCGCACCGACAGAGAGCGAGCACCCCGTGCCTCCGACCAGTCCCGCCGCGCCCACCGGGGAGCCCGACCGTCCCGACAGCGGGGTGGTGCGCCAGCCCGGCCGCGTGACCTTCGCCCTCAGCGCCGCCGTGCTGGCGTTCTCGCTGATGCAGACGCTCGTCGTCCCCGCCCTGCCGACGCTGGGCCGGGAGCTCGGCGCGAGCGCTCAGGGGACCGGCTGGATCCTCACCGCGTTCCTGCTCTCCGGGGCGGTCCTCGCGCCCGTCGTCGGGAACCTCGGGGACCGGTTCGGGCACCGGCGCGTGCTGCTCGGCACGCTCCTCGTGTTCGCCGTCGCGACGCTCGTCGCCGCGGGCGCGCCGAACCTCGGCGTGCTGCTCGCCGCACGCGTCGTGCAGGGGGTGAGCACCGCGACGTTCCCGCTCGCCCTCGCGCTGGCGCGCTCGCTCCTGGCGGGGCCCCGGCTCGCGGCCGCGTTCGGCTGGATCCCCGGCATGATCGGCCTCGGCGCGGGTGCCGCGCTCGTGGTGGGTGGCGTGGTCGTCGACGCCCTCGGCTGGCGGTGGCTCTTCGTGCTGGGCGCCGTCCTGATCCTCGCCTCGGGTGCGCTGGTCGCCGTGTGGGTGCCGCGTGGCGGCGCGCCCGCCGTGCGGCGCCGGACCGACTGGGCCGGCATCGCGCTGCTCGCGGGCGGCCTGGTGGGCGTGCTGCTGGCCGTCTCGCAGGGCGGCACGTGGGGCTGGGGCTCGCGGCGGACGGTCCTCGTCGGCGTGGTCGGTCTCGTGCTTCTCGCCGTGCTGGTGATCGTCGAGCGGCGCACCGCCGCGCCCGTGGTCGACGTGCGCACCTTCCGGCACGGGCCGATCGTGCTCGTCAGCCTGCTGACGGTGGCGGTGGGCTTCGTGCCGTACGTCTGCTACGTCGCGCTGCCGCTGCTCATGCAGGCGCCCGCGGAGACGGGGTACGGCCACGGCATGAGCGTGACGGTCTCCGGGCTGGCGATGCTCCCCAGCGCCGTCCTGGTCTTCCTCGGCGGTCGCGCCACCCCGGCGCTGGTGCGGCGCGTAGGCCCGGGCGGCACGGGAGCGGTCGCCGCGGGCGTGATGCTCCTCGGCGCGGTCGGGCTCGCGCTCTGGCCGTCCACGCCCTGGGCTGTGGTCGTGGCCTTCTCCGTCCTCGGGCTGGGCAACGGCATCGGGTACGCGATCTGCGCCCAGCTCGTCGTCTCCTGGTCGCCGCCCACCGAGACCGGTGCCGCGACGGGGCTGAACAGCGTGGTGCGGACGGCCGGATCGGCGGCGGCTGCGCCCGTCGTCACCGCCCTCCTCGCGACCGGCGCGACCGACCCGGCCGGCGCCTACTCCGCGGCGTTCTGGGTCGCGGCCGCGGCGAGTGTCGTGGGCGTGGTGGTCGCGCTCGTCCTCGCGGCGCGGTCGCGCCGGGCCGTCTGAGCTACGGGAGAGCGCCCGCGCCCTGCCGCGACGCGGCAGGGCGGGACGACCTCCGATACCAGCGCAGGAGCCTGAGGGCCAGGACGGCCGCCACAACGAGGACGACGAGGGCTGCGAGGAGGGGGCCGTCCCACCAGTCGGTCGCCTGGTGGACGACGTCCGCGTCCGGGCTGTCGGCGACGTAGGCGGGGCTCACGGGTGGGGGACGGCCGTCCCCGCGTGATGTTCCGAGGTCGTCGCGCAGCAGGGCGTCCACCAGCACGATGCTCCCGTCGTCGGCGGTGAATGTCCCGCGCCAGCTGCAGTGCTCGGAGGCCCACGATCGCCGGCCGTGGCCGTAATCGCAGTGCTGGCGCTCCGGGGTGAACACTCCCTCCATGCCGGACCCGTGCGTCACGCGGTACGTCTCGATGGAGCCGTCGGCGGCCAGGGCGAGCACGCCTACCGCGAACAGCGCGATGGCCACGAGTCCAGCGACCAGGCCGACGCGTGCGCGGACCAGGCGAACTTCCGGCGACGTCACGGCCGGAGCATAGCCACTCGCTCCGGAGGGAGACGGCGTTCCGGGACGGACGGAGGCCGCGGCCGGGGCAACCGCTCAGGGTTCCCCCAGGGTCGAACCGGGGGGACACCCCATGGCGCCGGGTCCGTCGGGCGCCGGAGGGTGGAAGCATGATCGACGCGATCGCCTCGCTCTGGGGGCAGCTGGAGAGCACGCTGTTCGCGCTCGTGTCCTCCGCATGGGCGTTCCCCGCCCTGTTCGGGGCGACCGCGGCCGACGGCTTCTTCCCGCCCGTGCCCGGCGAGACCGTGATCATCATGATGGCGGTGGGCGCCGAGACGGGGCAGGCCGTGAACCTCGCGCTCGTGATCCTCGTCGCCGCCCTCGGCGCGTGGTGCGGCGACCAGGTGGCCTACGCCCTTGGCCGCGCGCTCGGCACGTCCCGGGTCCCCTTCTTGCGCGGGCCGCGCGGGCAGCGTGCCGTCGCCTGGGCCGCCCGCTCCTTCGAGCGGCGCGGCGCGTCGGTCGTCCTCGGGGCGCGCTTCGTGCCCGTCGGGCGGATGGCGGTCAACGTCACCGCGGGCGCCGTCGGGTTCTCCCGCCGGCGCTTCATGGCACTGTCCGCCGTCGCGTCCCTGGCATGGGCGACATGGTCCGTGCTGCTCGGGGTGGTGGCCGCCCAGCCCCTGGGCGACCACCCGCTGCTCGCGGTCGTCGTCGGCATCGTCGTGGGCACGGTGCTCGGGTTCGTCGTCGACCGGGTCCTCACCGCCTGGGCGGACCGCGGCCGTCGCACCGCACTGGCGCCGCGGACGACGTCGGTGGCCCAGCGGGAGCCGGCGCTCACGGGCGGCGCCGCCCCGCGGATCCCCGCCCGCGGCGCCACCGCGCTCAGTGCTCCCTGCGGTCCTTCTCGTCCCCGATGAAGTCGGCGACGGCGTCGTCGACGCCGTCGAGGTTCATGTCGGAGGTGCGCGCACGCCGGGCGTCCCAGCGCAGCATCAGGGCGCCCAGGATCGCGGCGATCAGCGACGCGAGCAGGATGGCGGACTTCGCGCCGAGGGTGTGCTCGGACTCGTGGCCGAACGACAGCTCGGTGATGAGCAGCGACACGGTGAACCCGATGCCGGCGAGCAGCGCGATCGGCAGCAGGTCCCGCACGCCGATGCCCTGCGCCAGGCGCAGCGGGGTGAGCCGCGTGACGAGCCACGTGGTGCCCAGCACCCCGAGCAGCTTCCCCAGGACCAGGCCGGCGATGATCGCGAGCACGACCGGCTGGTCGAGCACCTCGGCGACGCCGCCGCCGTCGCGCAGGTCCACGCCGGCCGCGAAGAAGGCGAAGATCGGCAGGGCGAGCCCCTGCGACCAGGGCTTGACCGCGCGCTCGTAGCGGTGCGTGCGGCTGTCGTCCTCGCCGTGCACCGGGCGCGCCGCGACGGTGAAGCCCATGAGCACGCCGGCGACGGTCGCGTGCACGCCCGAGGCGTGCATGAAGGCCCAGGCGACGACGAAGAGCGGGACGAGCAGCCACCACCGGGGGTTGCGGGAGCGCACGTACCAGCCGAAGAGTGCGATCACGACCAGGGCCGCCGCGAGGTAGCCGAACTGCAGCTCGGCCGTGTAGAAGACGGCGATGACGACGATCGCGAGCAGGTCGTCCACCACGGCGAGCGTGAGCAGGAAGGTCCGGATCGCGGCGGGGAGACCCTTGCCGAAGACGGCGAGCACGGCGAGCGCGAAGGCGATGTCGGTGGCGGTCGGGATCGCCCACCCCTCCAGCGCGCTCGAGTCGCCCAGGGTCAGCACGACGACGGAGTAGATGACCGCCGGGACCACCATGCCGCCGACCGCGGCGAGCATGGGGACGCCCGCCTCCTTGGGGCTGCGCAGGCTGCCGGCGACGAACTCGTGCTTCAGCTCGAGCCCGACGACGAAGAAGAAGATCGCCAGGAGGCCGTCGGCCGCCCAGGCGGCGACCGAGAGGTCCAGGTGGATGTGGAGCGGGCCGAGGTACGCGAAGCCGAGGACGGTCTCCGACAGATCGAGGTACCACTGCCGCCAGGCGGAGTTGGCCAGCAGGAGCGCCAGCAGGGCGGCGCCGATGAGGAGCGCCCCGCCGGTGGTCTCGCGCGAGGCGAAGCGGCGCAGGCGGGTGCCAATGGGCTGGGTGGCGGTCTCGGAGGTCAGGGCGCCTCTCCTGTCCGGTCGTGGGGTCGTCGCGATCCCGGCGTCGCAGCCGGTGCCACCGACCAGACTTCCCGGCTCACCGCGGGCAAGCCTAACGTCCGGTGGCGGGTGCCGTCTCCGTGGTCCGTCAGGTCGCCTCGCGGGCCATCGCGACCAGCCTGGTCAGGGTGTTCCAGTTCCGCGCGGTGGTCCAGGTGCCCGCGGCACGGTCGACCAGGGCGGGGGTGAGCTTCGACCGGCCGATGCCCGCCACATAGTCCACGTAGAGCACGCCGTCGACGACGGCGACCCGCTCCGGGCGGTCCGCCACCAGCCGTGCGACCGCGTCGGCGTCCACCGGCTCGGGGGAGACGTGCACCTGCACGTGCGAGGGATGGTCCGCGACCGCGTCCGGGAACGGGTCGGCGGCGAGGACGGCGGCCACGCGCCCCGCCGTCAGCGCCACCGCGCGCAGGTCGCCACCGAGCTGCGCGGCCAGCGCGGCGGTGACCCGTTCGGCGACGTCGGCGTCGCCCGCGGCTCCCACGGCGACCAGGTTGCCGCTGTTGGCGTAGGTGCGGGCGTCCGTCAGGCCGGCCGAGGCAGCGGCCTCGCGCAGGTCGGCGGAGCTCACGCGGCGGTTCCCTCCGACGTTGACGCCGCGCAGCAGCACGACCCAGGCGGTCGCGTCGTCGTCGGTGGACCGGGAGGGCGTCGGGGTCACCGCTCCATGGTGCGCGCCCTTCCGGCGTGCGTCGCGGCGGGGTCCGGGGCGTGAACGCCGGGTGACAACTTCCCGACCCGCCGACGCGGGGGTGGTGGCGCGAATCACAGCGTCGTAGTTTGGCGGCAGGGACGGCGTCCAGCCGTCCTCGGGGAGGCCAGCCGATGGGGTTCACGCTCCGTGCGGGAGGGCCGGCTCCGGCCGGGCGCCGCACGACGCCCCCGGGGCGGCCGCCCGACCACCTGGAGGGAGCTCGCCGTGGCCCGAACCGCACCCACCCCTGAGCGCGACACCGTCGACGCCACCGACCCGGACGGCGCCACCCCGCGCACGTTCGTCGTCGACACGTCCGTGCTGTTGTCCGACCCACGGGCGATCCACCGCTTCGCCGAGCACGACGTCGTCCTGCCGGTCGTCGTCGTCACGGAGCTCGAGGCCAAGCGGCACCACGCCGAGCTCGGCTACTTCGCGCGCAGCGCGTTGCGGATGCTCGACGACCTCCGCGTCAAGCACGGGCGCCTCGACGCCCCCATCCCCGTGGGCGACGCCGGCGGGACGCTTCGCGTGGAGCTCAACCACACCGACCCGCAGGTGCTGCCCGCCGGGTTCCGGCTCGGCGACAACGACACGCGGATCCTGTCGGTCGCCGCCAACCTCGCGGCCGAGGGCCGGGACGTCACCGTGGTCTCCAAGGACCTGCCGATGCGGGTCAAGGCCTCGGCCGTCGGCCTGCGCGCGGAGGAGTATCGCCACGAGCTGGCCGTCGACTCCGGCTGGACCGGGATGCGTGAGATCGACGTCGCCGACGAGCAGGTCGGCACCCTCTACGAGGGCGGGGAGCTGGAGCTCGCGGCCCTCGACCCGGCCGTCGTCGAGGCCGCGTCCCCGCTGCTGTGCCACACCGGGCTGGTGATCCACTCGCCGGGAGGGTCGGCCCTCGGGCGCGTGACGCCGGACAAGACGGTCCGCCTCGTGCGCGGCGACCAGGACGTGTTCGGCGTCCATGGCCGCTCCGCGGAGCAGCGGATCGCCATCGACCTGCTGCTCGACCCCGAGGTCGGGATCCTCTCCCTGGGCGGGCGCGCCGGCACCGGCAAGTCCGCGCTCGCGCTGTGCGCGGGGCTGGAGGCGGTGCTCGAGCGCCGGCAGCACCGCAAGGTCATCGTGTTCCGCCCCCTGTACGCCGTGGGCGGCCAGGAGCTCGGCTACCTGCCCGGGTCGGAGTCCGAGAAGATGAACCCTTGGGCCCAGGCGGTCTACGACACGCTCGGTGCGCTGGTCTCGCCCGACGTCGTCGACGAGGTGATCGACCGCGAGATGCTCGAGGTGCTGCCGCTGACGCACATCCGCGGGCGCTCGCTGCACGACGCGTTCGTCATCGTGGACGAGGCCCAGTCTCTCGAGCGGAACGTCCTGCTCACGGTCCTGTCCCGCATCGGCCAGGATTCGCGGGTGGTGCTCACGCACGACGTCGCGCAGCGGGACAACCTGCGGGTGGGTCGGCACGACGGCGTCGCGGCCGTGATCGAGGCGATGAAGGGCCACCCGCTCTTCGCCCACGTGACTCTCACGCGGTCCGAGCGGTCGCCCGTGGCGGCGCTGGTCACCGAGATGCTGGAGTCGCTGGAGATCTGACGCGCCGCGCCGCCGGTCAGGCCGCCGCAGGCGCGGCCGGCCGGCGGCGCGGGTGCACCAGCACGACGGCGAGCACGCCGAGCGCGGCGCCGAGCACGGTGTCGAGGGCGCGGGACGCGGCCATCCCGGCCGGGTCCGCCGCCCCGCCGAGCGACGTCATCAGCAGCGCCATCGGCGTGATCGTGAGCATCGCGAGGCCGTAGTGGCGGCCCACGACGATCTCGGTGACCACCTGGAGCGCCACCACGAGCACGCAGGTGGCGGCGAAGCTCAGGTGGGCCGCCAGCAGCGGCCAGGCCAGCAGCGCGCCGAGGGCGGTCCCGCCCGCGCGCTGCAGCGCGCGCACCACGGCGTGGTGCGTGGTCGAGCCCTGGAGGGTCGCGGTGGCGCCCATCTGCGCCCACGCCGGGTGGCCCAGCCCGGCGACGAGCGCGACCGCGCCCGCCACGAGGCTCGAGATCGCGACGCGCGCGGACGCGAGGCGCCACGGCTGCGCGTGCCACGTGGCGCGGGCCGTGTCCCGCAGCCGCTCGCGGGGAGCCAGCGCGGCGGCAGGGCCCGCGGTGGCTGCCGTGCCGGGGCCGGGCTCCGCCCCGGTGTCCGTGCCGGCGCCGGCCGGGGGGTCGAGACGTGCGGCGATCTGCGCGAGGTCGGCGGCGAGCACCCGGGCGGTGTCCCGCGTGCGGCGGTGGGAGAGGTCGTCGGCCAGCACGGCCTCGGCGCGGGCGACGGCTGCCCGGGCGGCGGGGACGGCGGCCTCGGGCGCGCCCGGGGCGACGGCGCGCCTGACGGCGTCGGCGGCGCGCCGCACCGCGAGCCGCGCCGGTCCGCTGGGCCGGGCCAGGTAACCGCTCATCGCGACGGCCCAGGCGAGGGCTGCCCCGGCGGCGCAGGCGAGGGCCTGGGCGGCGACGGTGCCCCACACGGGCGGAGCGGCGAGCCCGCCGGCGGCGGTGAACACGACGATCGTGGCCCCGGGCGGACCGGTCCGCACGAGCAGGCACGCCACCGTCGCCGCGCTGGCGATCAGAGCCACCACGACGAGGGTGAGGGGGAGCGGCGCACCGGCCGTCGTGAGCGCTGCCGTGATCACGAACGAGCCGACGAGGAACACCGCCGCGCCCGCGACCAGGGCGGCCCGCCGGCGGTACGGCTCGTACCGGCCGTAGAGGGAGGTCAGCGCCCCGAGCGCGGCGAACCCGGCGAGGTCGGGGCGTCCGAGTGCGGCGCAGGCCGCCAGGGCGAGCGCGACCGCGGCGCCGCAACGCAGGGCGGCAGCGACGGTGGCGTCGGCGGGGTTCACCCGCAGCGCCGCGCGCAGGTGAGCGGGGTCGAGCACGTCACGGGCGCTGGACCGGACGGAGGACTTCACGGGGGAGGAGACAGGCAGGGGAGGCATTGCGGACCATGATAGTTCACAGGTAAATCATCTGGGAAGAAGTGCCGGGTGTGACCTCTATCCTGGTCCGCGTGGACTACATCGAGCGCGTGCGCGCGCAGTGGGCCGAGCGGCTGCCCGGCGTCGACACGTCCCCGGCCGAGGTCGGCGCGCGGGTGCGCCGGATCGCCGCGCTGCTCGAGGCGGAGCTCGCCGACGATCTCGCCGACGGCGACCTGACGCGGCCCGAGCTCGACCTGCTCACCGCGCTGCGCCGGTCGGGCCGGCCGTTGCGGGCGGGGGAGATCACGACGATGACCGGGTCTCCCGGCGCCTCGATCACGAAGCGCCTCGACCGGCTGGAGCGGGCGGGGCTGGTGGAGCGCGCCGTCCACGAGCGGGACAAGCGTGGCGTCCTGGTGGCGTTGACGGCCGAGGGGGAGGAGGTCGTCGACGAGCTGTTCCCGCGCCAGATCGAGCACGAGCGTGCGGCCCTGGTGGACCTGTCCGAGGCGGAGCGGGCCGAGCTCGGCCGGCTGCTCGCCGTCGTCCTGCGCCGACTGGACCCGAAGGACTACTGATCGCGGGGAGGCGCCGCACGTCTCAGGTGGAACCCCCCAGCCCCGCGCCCCGAGGGGCGCCTCCCCGCGTACGCCGACAGTAGCAGGTGAGGTAAGCCTTACCAACCCCCGGGTCGAGATGTGGTCGTCCCCGGAGACGCCGACGGCGGCGCTCCCCGTGGGGGAGCACCGCCGTCGCGGGACAGGGACGTCAGGCCTGCGGGGGCTTGGTCATCTTCAGGACGTCGAGGGCCGAGTCGAGCTGGGCCTCGGTGACCTCCCCGCGCTCCACGAAGCCGAGGTCGATCACGGCCTCGCGTACGGTGAGCCCCTGCTTGACCGAGTGCTTCGCGACCTTCGCGGCGGCCTCGTAGCCGATCACACGGTTGAGCGGCGTGACGATCGACGGCGACGACTCGGCGAACGCGCGGGCCTTGTCCACGTTGGCGGTGATGCCCGAGACGGTCTTGTCGGCCAGGACGCGCGAGGCGTTGGCGAGCAGGCGGACCGACTCCAGCACCCCCTGCGCGATGACGGGGATCTGCACGTTGAGCTCGAACGAGCCGCTGGCACCGGCCCACGCGACGGTGGCGTCGTTGCCGACCACGCGTGCCGCGACCATGAGCACGGCCTCCGGGATCACCGGGTTGACCTTGCCCGGCATGATCGACGAGCCCGGCTGCAGGTCGGGGATCGCGATCTCGCCCAGGCCGGTGTTCGGGCCCGAGCCCATCCAGCGCAGGTCGTTGCAGATCTTCGTGATCGACACGGCGATGGTGCGCAGCGCGCCCGAGAGCTCGACGAGTCCGTCGCGCGCCGACTGCGCCTCGAAGTGGTCCCGGGCCTCGGTCAGCGGCAGGCCCGTGTCCTCGCGCAGCAGCTCGATGACGCGCTGCGGGAAGCCGGCCGGGGTGTTGATCCCGGTGCCGACCGCGGTGCCGCCCAGCGGAACCTCGGCCGCGCGGGGCAGCGCCGCCTCCACGCGCTCGATGCCGTAGCGGATCGCCGCGGCGTACCCGCCGAACTCCTGACCCAGCGTCACCGGGGTGGCGTCCATGAGGTGCGTGCGGCCGGACTTCACGACCGTCGCGAACTCGTCGGCCTTGGCGGCCAGCGCGTCGGCCAGGTGCGTCAGGCCCGGGACCAGGTCGTGGATCGCGCCGGCGGTGGCGGCCACGTGCACCGAGGTCGGGAAGACGTCGTTGGACGACTGCGAGGCGTTGACGTGGTCGTTCGGGTGCACGTCCTTGCCGAGCGAGCGCGTCGCCAGGGTGGCGAGCACCTCGTTGGTGTTCATGTTCGACGACGTGCCCGAGCCGGTCTGGAAGACGTCGATCGGGAAGTGCGCGTCGTGGGCGCCGGAGGCGACCTCGTCGGCCGCGGCGACGATCGCGTCGGCGATGTCCTGGTCGAGCACGCCCAGCTCCGCGTTGGCGCGGGCGGCGGCCTTCTTGATGCGGGCCAGGGCCTCGATGTGCCCGCGCTCGAGCGTGGTGCCGGAGATGGGGAAGTTCTCCACGGCCCGCTGCGTCTGCGCGCGGTAGAGCGCGTGCGCCGGCACGCGCACCTCGCCCATCGTGTCGTGCTCGATGCGGTACTCGGTCTCGGGCGCGCCGGACGCGCCGGGGACGACGGTGTCGGAAGTCATGCCTCTATCGTGCCGCACCGTCGAGACCGGTCGGTCGTGAGGCGGGTCACGCCGGTGTGGGTGCCGCACGCCAGGATGGGGCCGTGACCTTCACCCACGCGGCCCTCTACCGCGCGATGAACCTCGGGCACCGCGGCAGCCCGGTGCGCGACGTGCTCGAGAGGGCGCTGCTCGAGGCCGGTGCCCGGGCGGTGCGCTCGTTCCAGACGAACGGCACGGTGCTGCTCGACGTCGGGAGCGCCTCCGACGGCGACGCGGCGGCCGTGGTCCGCGACGCGGCGCCGCTGCTGGCCGAGCGCGCGGGATACGGCCACGCGGCGCTGGTCCGGTCCCTCGACGACGTCGGTGCCGCGATCGACGGCGACCCGTTCGCCGTCACCCGCGACGAGCGGACCTACCGCGAGACCCTGACGTTCGTGGACGGCGGCGAGCCGCTGCCCCTGGACCTGCCGTGGACCGACCCGCGCGACCTGCTCGACCTCGTGGCGGCGCGGCCCGGTGTGGTGCTCGGCGTGGTGCGCGGTGGGCCCGGCACCTGGGCGGACCCGAACTCCCTGGTCGAGCGCCTCACGGGCGGGGTCGCCACGACCCGCACCCTCGGCACCGTGCGGCGGCTGCTGGCGGCCGCCGCACGGGCCTGAGCACGGGCGTCCCGAGCGGACGGGGGGTCAGGCGGCGGCCGGCTGCTCGCCGACCTCGCCGTCGACCGCGACGAGCCGCGCGCTGCCGTCGTCGAGGTCGTAGACGACGCCGACCACGGCGAGACGGCCCTCGTCGACGGCCGTGGCGATCGCGGCCGAGTAGCCGCGCAGCAGCGCGACGGTGTGCTTGACGTGCTCGGTGCGCAGGACGTCCGGGTCGATCGGGCCGGTGACGCCCTGGCGGCTCGTGAGCTCCGCGACGGACGGGATGACCTTGTCGACCACCGCGCGCACGAAGCCCGGGGGCTGCTCGCCCGTCGCGAGCGTGTGCGCCGTCGCCGCGACCGCGCCGCACGAGTCGTGACCGAGCACCACCACCAGGGGCGTGTGCAGCACCTCCGTGCCGTACTCGATGGAGCCCAGCACCGTGGTGTCCACGACGTGGCCCGCGGTCCGCACGACGAAGACGTCGCCCAGGCCCTGGTCGAAGATGATCTCGGCCGCCACCCGGGAGTCCGAGCACCCGAAGATCACGGTGTGCGGGTGCTGCACGGTGCGCAGCTCGTGGCGGCGGACGGCGTCCTGGTCCGGGTGCTCCGGCGCGTCGCGCACGAAGCGGCCGTTGCCGGCCCGCAGCCGGGCCCAGGCTTCGGTGGGGGTGAGGGTCATTCCTGCTCCTTCGGTGTGGTGCGGGCGTCGGCCGCGGCCTGGGCGACGCCCTTCCGGGCGACGAGCTCGCGCTCCCACGGAGGGTTCGCGCCCGCTCGGGAGACGGTCACGGCGGCCACCGCGGCGCACCGCGCCAGCAGGGCCTCGGTGTCGGCGACGGGGAGGGCCCGCAGCGCCTCGCGGCGCCCGGCGCCCAGCAGCCCGGCGGACCACAGCCCGTCGAGCAGGGCGCCCATGAACGAGTCGCCCGCGCCGACGGTGTCCACGACGTCGACGCGCGGGGCGGTGACCGTGACCTCGCCCGCGGAGGTGATGCCCGTCGCGCCCTCGCCGCCGAACGTCACGACGACGAGCGCCGGGCCGGTGCCCTGCCAGGCCCGGGCGACGTCGAGCGGGTCGCGCTCCGGGTAGAGCCACGCCAGGTCCTCGTCGCTGACCTTCACGACGTCCGAGAGCGCGACGATCTCCTCGACCCGCGGCCGGACGACGTCGGCGTCGCCCATGATCGCGGGCCTCGCGTTGGGGTCATAGGTCACCGTCGACGTCGCCCGGGCGACCTCGACCAGCCCCCGCACGTCGGCGTCCCCGGGCGGGAGCATCGCGGCGATGGAGCCGGTGTGCACCGCGAGCGTCTCGGCGGTGGCGCCCGCGTCCGCGGGCACCTGCCACTCGAGGTCGAACTCGTAGGTCGCGGCGCCGGTCTCGTCGAGGGTGGCCTGTGCGACGCTCGTGCGCGCCGCGCCGTCGCTGCCCGGGGCCAGGGCCACGCGGGACTCCGCGAGCCACGACCGGACGTCGTCGCCGCGCGCGTCGCGGCCGAGCCAGGTCGCGAGCCGGACGTCGCGGCCGAGACGCCCGAGCGTGAGCGCGACGTTCGCCAGGCTGCCGCCGGGGTGCTCCTCGCTGGTCCCGTCGGGGCGGTGCACCGCGTCCACCAGCGCCTCGCCCACCGCGAGGACGTGGGCGCTCACGCGTCGTCCTCCTCGTCCTCGTCGGTGCCGTCGGTGCCGTCGGCGCCGGACGGGGTGGCGGACGAGGCGGCCTGTGCCGCCGCCAGCCGCTCCCGCGCGCCGTCGAGCCACTGCTGGCAGCGGGCGGCCAGCGCCTCGCCACGCTCCCAGAGGGCGAGCGACGCTTCGAGCGGCTCGCTGCCGGCCTCGAGCCGGGCGACCACCTGGACGAGCTCGTCGCGCGCCTCCTCGTAGCTCAGCGCGGCGACGTCGGCGGGGAGATCGGGGGTGGGGTTCGCATCCGTCACGGGGGACAGTCAACCGCACCACCCTCGCACCACCACAACGGCGTCCGTCGACCGGGCGGAAATGCCTTGCGACCGGGCCCCGGGTCGGGCAGCGTGCGCGGCATGGGTCATCTGGAGGTGGCGCACGTCGAGCACGTGCTGCCGGACGGGCGCACGCTGCTCGACGACGTCTCGTTCCGCGTCCCCGAGGGCAGCGCCACCGCGCTCGTCGGCCCCAACGGCTCCGGCAAGACCACGCTGCTGCGGCTGCTGTCCGGGGACCTGGTGCCGCAGGCGGGCTCCGTCACCGTGACGGGCGGGCTCGGCGTCATGCGCCAGTTCGTCGGCTCGGTGCGCGACGGGTCGACCGTGCGCGACCTGCTCGTCGACGTCGCGCCGCCGCGGATCCGCGACGCGGCGCGCGCCGTCGACGCGGCCGAGCTGGCGATCATGGAGGTCGACGACGAGCCCGCCCAGCTCGCGTACGCGCAGGCGCTCGCCGACTGGGCCGAGGCGCGGGGGTACGAGGCCGAGACCCTGTGGGACGTGTGCACCGTCGCCGCCCTCGGCGTCCCGTACGAGCAGGCGCGGTGGCGCGAGGTGCGCACCCTGTCGGGCGGCGAGCAGAAGCGGCTCGTCCTCGAGGCGCTGCTGCGGGGCCCGGACGAGGTGCTGCTGCTCGACGAGCCGGACAACTACCTCGACGTGCCCGGCAAGCGGTGGCTCGAGGACCAGCTGCGCGGCACGCGCAAGACCGTCCTCTTCGTGTCGCACGACCGCGAGCTCCTGGCGCGGGTCGCCGACCGGATCGTGTCGCTGGAGCCCGCGCCGTCCGGCGCGGACGCGTGGGTGCACGGCGGCGGCTTCGCGACGTTCCACGAGGCGCGGCGCGAGCGGTTCGAGCGGTTCGAGGAGCTGCGGCGGCGCTGGGACGAGAAGCACGCGCAGCTCGTGCGCCTGGTGCGCGAGCTGCGCCAGGCCGCCGCCAACAGCGACGCCATGGCCTCGCGCTACCGCGCGGCCCAGACCCGCCTGAGCAAGTTCGAGGAGGCCGGCCCGCCGCCCGAGCCGCCGCGCGAGCAGGACATCCGGATGCGGCTGCGCGGCGGCCGCACGGGCGTGCGGGCGCTGACCTGCGAACGGCTCGGCCTCACCGGGCTGATGCAGCCGTTCGACCTCGAGGTCTTCTACGGCGAGCGTGTGGCGGTCCTCGGGTCGAACGGGTCCGGCAAGTCGCACTTCCTGCGCCTGCTCGGCGGGGACGACGTCGCGCACACGGGCGAGTGGCGGCTCGGCGCGCGCGTCGTGCCCGGCGTCTTCGCGCAGACCCATGCCCACCCGGAGCTGTTCGGGCGCACGCTGACCCAGATCCTCTGGGAGGACCACGCCCGCGACCGCGGCGCGGCCATGTCCGTGCTGCGGCGCTACGAGCTGACCGTCGCCGCGGACCGCGCGTTCGACCGCCTCTCAGGCGGCCAGCAGGCGCGGTTCCAGATCCTGCTGCTCGAGCTCGCCGGCTGCACCGCGCTGCTGCTGGACGAGCCCACCGACAACCTCGACCTGGCCAGCGCCGAGGCCCTCCAGGACGGGCTGGAGGCGTTCGACGGGACCGTGCTCGCGGTGACGCACGACCGGTGGTTCGCGCGCTCGTTCGACCGGTTCCTCGTGTTCGGCGCGGACGGGACCGTGCGCGAGACGCCCGAGCCCGTCTGGGACGAGGGCCGGGTCGCCCGCGCACGGTGACCGGTCAGGACCGGCCGGTGAAGAACGCCCGCAGGTCGTCCGCCAGGAGCTGCGGCTCCTCCATCGCGGGGAAGTGCCCGCCCTCGGTGTGCTCGACCCACTGGTCGATGGCGCCCCAGGCGTTGAACACCTTCGCCATCAGCGGGTGGGTGTCGAAGACCGACCACGCGGAGGGGACGTCGGAGGCCGACAGCCAGTCGAGCCCGGAGTGCGCGGCCTCGTAGTAGAACTGCGCGCTGGACGCGCCGCTGCGCGTGAACCAGTACAGCGAGACGTTCGTGAGGAGCTGGTCGCGGTCGACGGCCTCGTCCGGCGTGCGGGACGCCGGATTCGTCCACGTCTGGAACTTCTCGGCGATCCAGGCGAGCTGCCCGACGGGGGAGTCGCTGAGGGCCGCGCCGATCGTGTCGGGGCGGTGGTTCTGCAGCTCGAAGTAGCCGTGCTCGTCGGCGTCGGCCGCACGGACCGCCTCGAGCTGGGCGACCTCGTCGTCGGTCAGGCCGTCCGGCATCGGGTACGCGTCGCCCACCATGCCGAGCGACCGGCCGTCGCTCCCGACGTGGGTGCCGATCACCCGCTGCGGGTACACCGCGGCGAGCCGGCCGGTGGTGCCCGCGCCGATGTCGGTGCCGTGCACGGCGAACCGGTCGTGGCCGAGCCGCGTCATGATCTCGGCGTACGCCTCGGTGGTGCGGGCCACCTCCCAGCCGGTTCCGGACAACGGCGCGGAGAAGCCGAACCCGGGCAGGGACGGCACGACGACGTGGAACGCGTCCGTGAGCAGCGGGATCAGGCGCTGGTACTCGACGAACGAGCCCGGCCAGCCGTGGCACAGCAGCAGCGGCGTCGCGTCGGGGTTCGCCGAACGGGCGTGGACGACGTGGAAGGTCTGTCCGTCGACGACCGTCGTGACCTGCTCGAACACATTCAGGGCGGCCTCCTGGGCGCGCCAGTCGAAGCCGTCGCGCCAGTACTCGGCGAGCTCGCGCAGGTACGGCAGCGGGATGCCGCGGCTGAAGTCGGTGCGGTCGTCGCGGCCGGGCACGGGCAGGGGCCAGCGGGTGCGGGCGAGGCGGTCGCGCAGGTCGTCGAGGTCCGCCTGCGGGACGTCGACGCGGAAGGGGACGAGGGCGGCGTTCGCGGTGTTCTCGTTCATGTCTCCACACTCCCTGAAAACGCGGACGATTTTCTTCCGCATTCGCTGAGAAGATCGCACGATGATCGAGACCTCCGCCCGGCTCCTGCAGCTCCTGTCCCTGCTGCAGCTCAAGCGCGACTGGACCAGCGGCGAGCTCGCCCAGCGACTGGAGGTCAGCACCCGCACGGTGCGCACGGACGTGGGCAAGCTGCGCTCGCTCGGCTACCCGGTCGAGGCCCGACCCGGCGTCGCGGGCGGGTATCGCCTGGCCGCCGGCTCCGCGATGCCGCCGCTCGTGCTGGACGACGACGAGGCGGTCGCCGTCGCGGTCGGCCTCGGCGCCGCGGCCCGCGCGTCGTTGGGGGCGGGGGAGACCGCGCTCACGGCGCTCGCCAAGCTCGAGCAGGTGATGCCCGCGCGGCTGCGCCGTCGCGTCGAGGCGGTCCGGGAGGCGACGAGCGTCGTCCCCGGCGGTGACCCGGCCCTCGACCTCGAGGTGCTGGGTGCGGTCGCCGCCGCGATCCGCGCGGGCGAACGTCTCCGCTTCGGCTACACCAGCTGGGACGGCGCGGAGTCGTCCCGGCACACCGAGCCGCACCGCGTGGTGGCCTGGGGCGCGCGCTGGTACCTGCTGGCCTGGGATCTCGACCGGGTCGACTGGGGCGTCTTCCGGGTGGACCGGATCACGCCGAAGCCGCCGACGGGCGCCCGCTTCCGCCCGCGCGAGATACCGGAGGAGGCCGTGCTGCGGCACGTCGTGTCCCGCGTGGGGCGGGCGACCTGGCGCTACCGCGCCACGATCCTCGTGCACGCGTCGGCCGAGGACGTCGTCGCGCGGATCGGTTCCCCGCTCGAGGTCGAGGAGGTCGGCCCGGACCGGTGCCGGCTCGAGGTGGGCAGCGACGACCCGGACCGGCTCGCCCTGTGGGTCACCCAGCTCGGCACGGACGTCGAGGTGCTCGAGGGGGAGGAGCTGGCCGCGGCGTTCGACCGGCTGGCGGAGCGGCTCAGGCGGGCGGCGCGGGTGCGGACGTCGCGGTGACGGCGGCGTCCAGCGATCCCTCGGCGACGCGGACGTGGACCAGGTCTCCCGGCTCGACGTCCCGGCTCGTGCGCACCACGTGCCCGTCCGCGCGCTGCACGACGGCGTAGCCGCGCTCGAGCGTGGCCTGCGGCGAGAGCGCCCTGACCTGGGCGCCCAGGCGCCCGATCTCGCCCGCGGCGCGCAGCAGCGCGGCGTCGAGGCAGTGGCGTGCGTGCCGCAGGTGCTGGACGAGCTCGCGCTCGCGCGCGTCGATCGTCGTCTGCGGGCGGGCGAGCGCCGGGCGCGAGCGCAGCGCGTCGAGTCCGTGCTGCTCGCGCTCGACCCGCCCGGCGACGGCGGCGCGCATGCGCCGGCGCGCCTGCTCGAGGCGCAGCCGTTCCTCGGCGACGTCGGGCACGACCTGCTTCGCCGCGTCGGTCGGGGTGGACGCACGGTGGTCCGCGACGAGGTCGAGCAGCGGCGTGTCCGTCTCGTGGCCGATGGCGCTCACCAGCGGCGTCGTGGCGGCGGCCGCCGCGCGCACGAGGGCCTCGTTGCTGAACGGCAGCAGGTCCTCGACCGAGCCGCCACCGCGGGCGACGACGATCACCTCGACCTCGGGCCGGGCGTCGAGCTCGGCGATCGCGGCGCTCACCTCGCGCACGGCGTCGACGCCCTGCACCGCGACCTCGCGGATCTCGAAGCGCACCTGCGGCCAGCGGGCGCGGGCGTTGACGACGACGTCGTGCTCCGCCTTCGACTCGCGCCCGCACACGAGGCCGACGACGGCGGGCAGGAACGGCAGCGGGCGCTTGCGGTCGAGGTCGAACAGGCCCTCTGCGGCGAGCACGCGGCGCAGCTGGTCGATCCGGGCGAGCAGCTCGCCGACGCCCACCTGGCGCACCGCCGTCGCGCGCATCGACATCCGGCCCGTCTTGACCCAGAACTCGGGCTTGGCCTGCACCACGACGTGGTCCCCGACCTCGGGCTTGTGGTGCAGGCCCTCGTAGATCCGGGACAGCAGGTGCACGGGCAGGGACGCCTCGGCGTCGGTGTCGCGCAGCGTGACGAACTGCATCCCGGCCCGGGGCCGGTAGGTGTGCTCCACGACCTGGCCCTCGACCCACACGGTCGACATCCTCGCGACGTAGTCCCGGATCTTCGCGGACAGCAGCCGCACCGGCCACGGGCGCTCCGCCGTCGTCTCGCGGGCGACCTCGGGCAGGGGCTGCGGATGGGAGGGCTGCTGGGACGTGTCCGACACGGCGTCCAGCATGCCCCACGCCCCCGACGAGCCCGGTACCGGGACCGGTCACCAGCGCACGGTCATGCGCCCGTCACAGGACGTCCACACGGGCGCACCTAGACTGGCCGCGTGACTGTGACCAGCCCGGCTCCCGCCACCCCGACGACCACCAAGCGCGTGCTCCTCGCCGCGCCGCGCGGCTACTGCGCGGGGGTGGACCGTGCGGTGGTCGCGGTCGAGAAGGCGCTCGAGACCTACGGCGCACCGGTGTACGTGCGCAAGGAGATCGTGCACAACAAGCACGTCGTGGAGACGCTGCGCGACCGCGGGGCGATCTTCGTCAACGAGACCGACGAGGTGCCCGAGGGCGCCCGGCTCGTGTTCTCCGCGCACGGCGTCTCGCCCGCGGTGCGCGCGTCGGCCGCGGCGCGCAGCCTCGACACCATCGACGCCACGTGCCCCCTGGTGACCAAGGTGCACAAGGAGGCCGTCCGGTTCGCCAACGACGACTACGACATCCTCCTCATCGGCCACACCGGGCACGAAGAGGTCGAGGGCACGGCGGGCGAGGCGCCCGACCACGTCCAGGTGGTCAACTCCCCGGACGAGGTCGACCAGGTGCAGGTCCGCGACCCGCAGAAGGTCGTGTGGATCTCCCAGACCACCCTGTCCGTCGACGAGACGATGGAGACGGTGCGCCGCCTGCGCGTCCGGTTCCCCGAGATGCAGGACCCGCCCTCCGACGACATCTGCTACGCCACGCAGAACCGCCAGGTCGCGGTGAAGAAGCTCGCCCCGGAGTGCGACGTCGTCATCGTCGTGGGCTCCGCGAACTCGTCGAACTCGGTGCGCCTGGTCGAGGTGGCGCTGCAGGCCGGCGCCCGCACCGCGTACCGGGTGGACCGCGCGACCGAGATCGAGGATGCCTGGCTCGACGGCGCCGCCACGGTGGGCGTCACGTCCGGCGCGTCGGTGCCCGAGATCCTGGTCCAGGACGTCATCGCCCACCTGGACGACCACGGTTTCGGGGACGTCGAGGAGGTGCGCACCGCGACCGAGGACCTGATGTTCTCCCTGCCGCGCGAGCTCGCGCGCGGCCTCAAGGCCGCCGGCCAGCAGGAGCAGCGGCCCCGCCGCGGCGCGCGGACCTCGCTCCCCGTCGAGCCCGCCTGACGCCGGCGGCCGCTGCGGCCGCCGGGCTCAGCCCGCGGCCGACTCGTCCTCCTCCTCGGGCGCGCTCGCGCGCTCGAGGTCGCGCTGGGCGGCGTCGACGAGCGACTCGACCGAGTCGCCGCGCGTCCCCGTGCGGTCCTCGTCGGCCGACAGGGTGCCCAGGTCGACGACGAACCCCTCCTCGACGGCCAGCAGCTCCGGCTTGGTGACGGCGCGGGTCGTGTCCTCGACCGCCTTGAGCGGCTCGATCGCCTGGCCCGCGTCCACGACCTTGAGCTCGACCATCCGCCGCGCCTGCGGCAGCACGCGGGTCTCCAGCGAGCCGACGAACGAGTTGTAGTGCTTCGTGGCGGCGGTCATCGACTGGCCGAGCTTGGTGATGCTCTTCGTCATGGTGACGATGCGGGCGTACAGCTCCTTGCCCGTCTGGAGCACCTTCTGCGCGTCCTCGGCGATGGCGTCCTGCTGCCAGGCGTAGGCCACGGTGCGCAGCATGGCCACGAGCGTCATGGGGGTGGCGACGAGCACCCGCTTGCGGATCGCGGTCTCGAGCAGGTCGGGCTGGCGTTCGACGGCCGCGGCCAGGATGGGCTCGGCGGGGACGAACAGCACCACGAACTCGGGGGCGGCGTCGAACTGCGACCAGTAGGCCTTGCCCGCGAGCACCTCGACGTGCTTGGCGAGGTCCTTGGCGTGGGCGTCGAGCTCCCGGTCGCCGTCGGCGGGGCTCTCCGCCTGCTGGGCGCGCAGGTACGCGCTGAGCGGCACCTTCGCGTCCACGACGATGTTCTTGCCGCCCGCCAGGCTGACCACGAGGTCGGGGATCAGCGTCTCGCCCTCCGCCGTCGTGCGGTGCACCTGGGCCTCGAAGTCGACGTGGTCCATCATCCCGGCGGCCTCGACCACGCGCTTGAGCTGGAGCTCGCCCCACACCCCGCGCGTCTGGTTCGAGCGCAGCGCCGAGACCAGGTCGCTGGTGCCGACCCGCAGCTGCGCGTTGACCGTCTCGAGCTGACGCAGCTGCTCGGTGAGCGCCGTGTGCCCCTGCAGACGCGCCTGCTCGGCGGTGTCGACCCGGGCGTTGACCTTGTCCAGGGTCTTGCTCATCGGGTCGAGCAGCGCGCGGATCGCCTGCTCCCGCTGGGCGAGCGTCTCGTCGTTCTTCTGCGTGCTGCGGCGCAGCCGCTCGTCCGCGAGGTCGAGGAACTGCTTCTGGTTGGCCGTGAGCACGTCGTTCGCGAGCGCGCGGAACCGCTGCGCGGCGGCGTCCTGGTCGCCCTTCGCCTCGGCGAGCTGCTCCTCGAGGTGCTCCCGCACCTGCGCGAGCAACCGGTCGGCCTGCTCGCGTGCCTCCGTCACCCGGCGGTCCGCCTCGTCGCGGGCCTGCGCGCGCTGCTCGGCGAGCCGGCGGTCGCTCTCCTCGGCCGCCTGCGCGAGGCGGCTGCGCAGCTCCGCGGCGTCGCGCCGCAGGACCTCGAGCTCACCGTGCTCCTGGACCCGCTGCAGCTCCTGCGACCGGCCCGCCTTGGCGACCCGGGTCGCGTGCCACAGCCAGCCCACCAGCACTCCCACGCCGAGGGCGCCGAGGATGAGGGTCACTGCGAGGCTCGTCGTCATGGGCCACACGGTGTCACGGAGCACCGACACGTCCGAGCCCCCACGCGGCGCCCCGACCACTACGGTTGACCCGTGAGCGACCAGACCGGGCCGCCGCCCGCCGCCCCCGCCCCCGTCCCTCCGCCCGACCTCACCGCCGCGCTCAGCCTGCGCGGCCTGTGGAAGCGCTTCGGCCAGAAGATCGCCGTCGCGGGCGTGGACCTCGACGTCCCCGCCGGCTCGTTCTTCGGCCTCGTCGGTCCCAACGGCGCCGGCAAGACGACGTCCCTGTCGATGGCGACCGGCCTGCTGCGGCCGGACTTCGGCGCGGTGCACGTGCACGGCACGGACCTGTGGGCGCGGCCGGACGAGGCGAAGTCCGCGCTCGGCGTGCTGCCCGACGGCGTGCGGCTCTTCGACCGGCTCACCGGGGCCCAGCTGCTCACCTACGCCGGGCTGCTGCGCGGGCTCGACCGCGCCACCGTCGCGGAGCGCACCGAGGACCTCCTGCAGGCGATGGACCTGGCCGGCGACCGCGACACGTTCGTCGTCGACTACTCGGCCGGCATGACGAAGAAGATCGGCCTCGCGTCGGCGATGATCCACGCCCCGCGCGTGCTCGTGCTGGACGAGCCGTTCGAGGCGGTCGACCCCGTGAGCGCGGCGAACATCCGGGACATCCTGCACGCCTACGTCGACGACGGCGGCACCGTGGTCGTCTCGAGCCACGTGATGGACCTGGTGCAGCGCATGTGCTCGCACGTCGCGATCATCGCCGGGGGCCACGTGCTCGCGGCCGGGACGGTGGCCCAGGTGCGCGGGGAGCAGAGCCTCGAGGACCGCTTCGTCGACCTCGTCGGCGGCCGTCGGGAGACGGAGGGACTGGCGTGGTTGCGCAGCTCGTCCGCCTCAAGCTGACCCTCCTGGCCAACACGTTCCGCCGGAGCGTGTGGCAGACGATCGGGCTGGTCATCGGGTCCCTGTACGGGCTCGGCGTGCTGGTCCTGGTGGTGGCGGCGGCCGTGGTCGGCGGCACGGCCGACCCCGTCGTGGCGGGCCAGGTCGTCACCGTGGCCGGGGCGCTGGTCGTCCTCGCGTGGTGGGTCGTGCCGGTCTACACGTTCGGCGTCGACGCGACGCTCGACCCCCGCCGCTTCGTCACCTTCGCCATCCCGCGGCGCACGCTGCTGGCCGGGCTCGCGCTGGCCGGGCTCGTGTCGATCCCCGCCGCCGTGACGGCGCTCGTCGCGCTGGGCGTCTCCTTCGCCTGGTGGCGCCAGCCGGCGGCGCTCCTCGCGGCGCTGGTCGGCGGGGTGCTCGCGACCGCGCTGTGCGTCGTCGGGTCCCGCGCGACGACGACGGTGCTCGCGCCGCTGCTCGACTCCCGGCGGTACCGCGAGGTGGTGGCGGTGGCCGCGGTCGTGCCGCTGCTGCTCGTCGGGCCCGCGATCGGCTGGCTCGCCGACGGCGTCGAGGTGACCGCGGGCGGCTCGGACGCCGACGCGCTGGGGGCGGCGGTCGCGTCGCTCGCCGGCGTCGTCGGCTGGACGCCGCTGGGGGCGCCCTGGGCGCTGGCGTCGGCGGTGCACGCCGGACAGTGGGGCCTGCTGGTGGCCAGGCTCGGGATCTGTCTCGCGACGCTCGCGCTCGCGGCGGTGGTCTGGGACCGAGCCCTCGCGCGCGAGCTCGTGACGCCGCGCGGCGGCGGCTCGTCGGCGGCGGCCGCGAAGGGGCTCGGCTGGTTCGGCCGGCTGCCGGCCACGCCGCTGGGCGCGGTGGCCGCACGGACCTCCACCTACTGGCTGCGCGACCCGCGGTACGCGGCCTCGGTCGCGATGGTGCCGCTGCTGCCGCTGGTGCTGCTCGCGGTCGGCACGGCCAACGGCGCCGGCGGCGGGCTCCTGCTCGTCATGGCGCCCCTGGTCGCGTGGCTGCTCGGCTTCGGCATCTCGAACGACGTGGGCTACGACAACACCGCGTTCGCGCTGCACGTCGCGACCGGGGTCCCCGGGCGGGTGGACCGGTGGGGGCGGGTGCTGCCCGTGCTGGTCGCCGGGGTGCCGCTGACCGCGGCGTTCGCGCTGGTCGGGTGCGCCGTGGCCGGGCGGTGGGACGCGCTGCCCGCGCTGCTCGGCGTGACGGTCGGCACGCTGGGGGCGTCGCTGGGGATCTCGAGCGCGGTGTCCGCGCGGCTCGTCTATCCCGTGCCCAAGCCGGGGGAGAGCCCGTTCAAGTCGCCCCAGGGCGCCACGATGGCGACCATGCTCGCCCAGATGGCGGCGATGGGGATCACGCTCGCGGTGAGCCTGCCCACGCTCGGGCTCGCCCTGCCGGCGATCCTGATGCCGCAGGCGGCGCTCGGCTGGGCGGCGCTCGCGGTCGGGGTCGTGACGGGGGTGCTGGTGCTGCTGCTGGGGGTGCGGTGGGGCGCCCGCACCTACGACCGGCGGTTGCCGGAGCTGCTGCAGCAGGTGATGGCCTTCGGGTGACGCCCCGGCGGCCTCGTGCGGCGGTTCGTGACGGGGCGGTCATGGGCTCACCAAGGATGCTTTGCGACAATGGGCGGGTGAACGCCTCGAACCCCGAGCACCTGCCCCTGCCCGACGGCTGGACGACGTCGACCCCTGTCCTGGCCGACCTGCCACGCCTCGGCGAGCTGCGCGGGGCCGTCGCGGCCCCGTTCACGGGGTCGTCGGTCGTGAACCAGGACGCCCTCGCCGCGGAGGTGGCGGGGCCGGTGTCCTGGACGCGTCGGCAGGTCGTCGCGCGTGACGCCGACGGCGTGGTGCAGGCCTGGGCCTGGGCGCACGACCGTGCTGCGGGGCGCGTCGTGGTGGGCGTCGACGTCGACCGGGCGACGCCGCGGGCCGACGAGCTGGCCGCCGCCGGCTACGCCTGGGCGGCGCGGCAGGGCCGGAGCCTCGCGGCCCAGCGCGGGGTACGCCGCACGCAGCTCGACGCGGGCGCGTTCGCCGGCGACACGACCCAGCAGGAGTGGCTCGCCGCGGCCGGGTACGCCCGCGCCCGCTCCTGGTTGCAGATGTCCCGGCCGGTGGTCGCTGAGGAGGCGCTCCGCGGTGTGCTGCCCGACCCGCGCCCGGGCGTGACCGTGCGGCGCGTCGCGACGCACGACGACGGGATGCCGGTCGCCGCGGACCTGCAGACGGTCCACCGCGTGCTCGAGAGCGCGTTCGAGGACCACTTCAACTCCTACCGCGAGAGCTTCGGCGAGTTCCTGGTGCGCCTGCGCTCCGACCCCGGTCACCGGTGGGACCACTGGTGGCTGGCGTTCGTCTCCGACCCCCAGGACGCCGGCGCGGCACCCGAGCCGATGGGTGCGCTCGTCGGTGCGGTCCTGCCGTCGGGTCCCTCGGGCAAGGAGGGCAGCTACATCGAGTACCTCGGCGCCGACCGGCGTGCCCGCGGGCGCGGGGTGGCGACGGCGCTGCTGTTCGCCGTCGTGCGCGACGCCGCGGCGCGCGGGCGCGACCGCGTCGGCCTCGAGGTGGACGCCGACAGCCCGACGGGCGCCGCGTCCCTGTACGAGAGCTGGGGCTGGCGGACCTCGTACGTCACGGAGTCCTGGCACCAGGACGTCGACGTCTGAGGCGGGTGTCGGGGGCCCGCCCTACGGTCGGGGGATGACTCGGTTCGGGCCCGACGACGAGCTGCGGGGCGCGCGGTTCGTCGAGGCCGACATGACGGGGACGACGTTCCGGCTCGCCCGGCTCGACGGCGTGCGGTTCGACCAGAGCTTCCTGCCGGGGGCGGTGATGCGCGGCGTCGACCTCACGGACGCGGACATCGACGGCGAGATCACGGGCCTGCGGGTCAACGGCGTCGACGTGATGCCGCTCGTCGAGGCCGAGCTCGACCGGCGGTACCCGGGCCGCGAGCAGGCGAGGTCCGCGGACCTCGTCGAGCAGCGGGCCTCGCTCGACGCGGCGCTACGCGCCTGGGACGCGCACCTCGCCCGGGCGGCCGCGCTCTCGCCGTCGGCCGTCCACGAGCAGGTCGACGGCGAGTGGTCGACGGCGCAGACGCTGCGCCACCTGGTGTTCGCCATGGACGGCTGGGTCCGGTACGGGCTGCGGGGGATCGACGACGCGTTCTGGTACGCCGGGCTGCCGTTCACCGAGTACGAGCCGGAGGTCGCGGCCCTCGGGGTGGACCTGGCGGCCGCGCCCTCGCTGGAGGAGACGCTGGCCGCGCACGCCGACCGCATCGCCGAGGTGCGCGCCGTCTACGACGACCTGGCGGGCAGCGACGCGACGGTGGAGGCGCCGCGCCTGCCGCCGTGGGCGCCGGAGGGGTTCACGCGTGCGGTCCACCAGAGCCTCGGTGTCGTCGCCCGTGAGCACTGGGCGCACCTGCAGTTCGTCGAGAGGGACCTGACGACCCTGGAGGAGCGGGCGCAGGGGGAGGGCCGCTAGGGGCGCCACGTAGACTCTCCCGACGTGGCACTCACCATCGGCATCGTCGGCCTGCCCAACGTCGGCAAGTCCACGCTCTTCAACGCCCTGACCCGCAACCAGGTGCTCGCGGCGAACTACCCGTTCGCGACGATCGAGCCCAACGTCGGCGTGGTCCCGCTGCCCGACCCGCGGTTGGACAAGCTCGCGGAGATCTTCGGCAGCGAGCGGATCCTGCCCGCGACCGTGTCGTTCGTCGACATCGCGGGCATCGTCAAGGGCGCCTCGGAGGGCGAGGGCCTGGGCAACAAGTTCCTCGCGAACATCCGCGAGGCCGACGCGATCTGCCAGGTCACGCGCGTCTTCGACGACGGCGACGTGGTCCGCGTCGAGGGCTCGGTGGACGCCGAGGGCGACATCGAGACCATCTCCACCGAGCTGATCCTCGCCGACCTCCAGACGCTGGAGAAGGCGCTGCCGCGGATGGAGAAGGAGGTCAAGATCAAGCGGGGCGACGCCGCGCTGTTCGCGGCCGCCACCACCGCGCAGAAGATCCTCGAGTCGGGCACCACGCTCTTCCAGGGCGCCAAGGCCGAGGGCCTGGACCTCGCCGACGTCGCGTCGCTGCAGCTGCTGACGGCCAAGCCGTTCATCTACGTGTTCAACACGGACGAGGCCGGCCTCGCCGACCAGGGGATGCAGCAGCGCCTGCGCGACCTCGTCGCCCCCGCGGACGCCGTCTTCCTCGACGCGAAGTTCGAGTCCGAGCTCGTCGAGCTGGAGCCGGAGGACGCCAAGGAGATGCTCGCCGACTCCGGCCAGGACGAGGCGGGCCTCGACCAGCTCGCCCGCGTCGGCTTCCACACGCTCGGCCTGCAGACCTACCTCACCGCCGGCCCCAAGGAGTCCCGCGCCTGGACGATCCGCAAGGGCTGGACCGCCCCGCAGGCCGCCGGCGTCATCCACACCGACTTCGAGCGCGGCTTCATCAAGGCCGAGGTCATCTCGTTCGACGACCTCGTCGAGGCCGGCTCCGTGCAGGCCGCCCGCTCCGCCGGCAAGGCGCGCGTCGAGGGCAAGGACTACGTCATGCAGGACGGCGACGTCGTGGAGTTCCGCTTCAACGTGTGAGCGCTGCCACCTGCTCGCCGATGAGTGCCGGCGTGGGGCCCGGTCTCATGGGTGAGGCGAGGGGGTCCCATGTCCCGGGTCGACGAGGTGACGGCCGAGATCCACGGGTTCAGCGAGCCCGGCGCGGAGCCGGTGCCGTGGGCGACGGCGCTCGAGCAGGTCCGCGCGGCGGACACGTTCTGGATCTCCACGGTGCGGCCGGACGGTCGGCCGCACGTCACGCCGCTCGTCGCGGTGTGGCACGACGACGCGCTCTGGTTCACGACCGGGCCCGGTGAGCGCAAGGCGCGAAACCTCGCCCATCACGCCCCGGTCGCCCTGACCACCGGCCGGAGCGACCTCGCGGGGGACGGTCTCGACGTCGTGATCGAGGGGCGGGCCGAGGTCGTCGGCGACGCGGAAGAGCTGCGGGCGGTCGCGGCCGCGTTCGCCGCGAAGTACGGCACCGCGACCTGGCACTTCGTCGTGCGCGACGGCGTCTTCGTCCACGCCGACGTCGACGGCCCGGTGCTGGTGTTCCGGGTCCGGCCGGTGCGGGGCCTCGGCTTTCGCAAGGGCGACCACCCGAGCCAGACGACCTGGACGTTCCCGCGATGACGCCGGCGCCTTCGTCGCTGCCCCCGTCGTTGCAGTCGTCCGTGCAGGCGGCGGTCGACCAGCTGGTCGCCACCGGGGCGGAGACGGGGCTCCAGATGTGCGTGCTGCACGAGGGGGAGGTCGTGGTGGACGCCGTGTCCGGGGTCGCCGACGAGCGGACCGGGAGACCCGTGGACCCCGGCACGCTGTTCTTCGCGGCGTCGGCGGGCAAGGGGGTCGCGACGACGGTCGCGCACGTGCTCGCCGAGCGCGGCGCCCTCGACTACGGGATGCGTGTCGCTGACGTCTGGCCCGAGTTCGGCGCGCACGGCAAGGACCGGGTGACGCTGCGGGACGTCCTCGTGCACGCGGCCGGTGTGCCCGGCCTGTGGCCGCAGGTCACGCCGGAGGACCTCGGCGACTGGGACCGCGTGTGCGCGTTCGTCGCCGACCAGCGCCCGTGGTGGGAGCCCGGGACGCGGACGGGCTACCACGCGCTGACGTTCGGCTTCCTGCTCGGCGAGACGGTCCGGCGCGCGACCGGCCGGACCCTGGCGGAGGCGCTCCGCGACGAGGTCGCCGCCCCCCTCGGCATCGAGGACGAGCTGCACTTCGGGGTGCCCGGTCGGCTGCTGGACCGCGTCGCCCGGCAGGGTCCGCCCGGCGCGGCCCCGCCGCCGCCCGCGCCCGGGTCCCCGCCGGACCGTGCCGTCCCCCCGGGCGTGCAGCCCACCGCCGACTTCGCCAACCGCGCCGACGTGCTGGGCGCGGACGTCCCCGCGCAGGCGACGACGACGGCGCGTGCGGTCGCGCGGATGTACGCCGCCCTGCTGGGGCACGTCGACGGCGTCCGCCTCGTGTCGTCGGAGCGGCTCCGGCTGATGGCGGCGACGGCGTTCACCGGCGTCGACCAGGTGATGGGCATGGCGACCTCGTGGGCGCTCGGCTACAGCCAGGCGCGCCTCGGGGCGCCGGCCCGGCCGGGCTCCACGTTCGGGATGGTCGGCTCGAACGGCTGCGGCGCGTACGCCGACATCGACGCCGGCGTGGCCGTGGCGGTCATGCGCAACCGCGCCGTCGGCGACTTCACCGCGCTGCGGGCCGTCGACGCGGCCGTCGCCGCCCAGCACGGCTGACCGGCTCAGGCGTCGCCGGCGACGACCTCCCGGTCGGCGACGCGCTCGAGGACGAAGAAGTAGAGGGCTCCGTCGTCGGCGGCACCCCGCCCCGTCATCACCCCGAGGACGGCCTCGTCCGCGAGGCGCACGAAGTGGTCGATGATCGGCTGGCCGTCGTAGACCATCGAGGCCGTAGCGACGCCGTCGTGCACGACGGTGCGCAACGTCGCGCCCCCGCGGGCGAGGCGCGCGTCCGCGACGAGCGTGCCGTCGGGGCGCTCGCACACGATGGGGGACACGTCGTCGTCGGCGCCGAAGAGCTTGCCGAACCAGCCCGTCCGGGTGAGCAACCGCTGGGTGCGGTGCGCGGTGCTCACGCCGAAGCCGCGCCACAGCCCGCGCAGCTCGGCCGTCCGCACGGGCGGCAGGGAGCGCCACAGTGCGGGGAGGTCGGCCGCCGGGACCCGGCCCGAGCGGAGCCGTTGGACGAGGTCGTCCGCGTCGTCCCCGTCCTCGCGGACGTCGTGCGCCGGGGCGTCGGCGGCGTGCTCGTCCATCAGCAGCACCGGCTTGATCGTGCGCCCGGCACGGACGTCGTCGACCGCCGTCGCCACCTCGGAGAACGGGTAGGTGCGCACGAGCCGCTCGACCGGGAGCCGCCCGGCGCGCCACAGCGCGACCAGGGTGGGGACGTCGCGGGGCACGACGGCGTCGCCCTCGATGACGCCGGTCAGCGTGCGCCCCCACAGCACCTGCGTCTGCGACACCGTGACGCGGTTCGGCCCGGCGTGCAGCGCCACGGTCGCGCACACGCCACCCGGAGCCAGCGCGGCCAGCGCGAGGTCGATCGTCTCCTGCCGCCCGACGGTGTCGAGCACGTGCGTGGCGGCGAGCGTGCGGGCCGGCACGTCCTGCGGGGCGAAGGCCACGGTCGCGCCGAGCGCGAGCGCCAGGGCGCGGCGGTCGGGGTCCGGGTCGCTGACGACGACCTTGCCCACGCCCCGGTGCCGCGCCGCCATGACGCCCGCGAGCCCGGTCGTGCCCGCGCCGACGACGAGGACGGTGTCGCGAGGGCCGGGAGACAGCACGTTGAGGACGGTGCCCGCGCCGGTGAGGATCCCGCAGCCGAGCGGCGCCGCGACCTGCCAGGGCACGTCGTCGTCGACGCGCACGGCGTTGGACGCGCGGGCGAGGGCGTGCGTCGCCCAGGACGACTGGCCCATCCAGCCGGTCGTCGCCGCCGCGCCGGCCACGACGGCGCGGGACCGGGGGCGGTAGTTGAGGTCGGCGAAGCGCGCGCACGAGGCGGGGTGGCCGTCCGCGCAGGCCTCGCACGCGCCGCACGAGTCGAAGCTGAGCACGACCCGGTCGCCGGGGCGCAGCGTCGCCACCCCTGGCCCGACCGCCTCCACGACCCCGGCGCCCTCGTGCCCGAAGACCGCGGGGAACCTGTCGCCGGCGCCCCCCGCCATGCCGAAGAGGTCCGTGGGGCAGACGCCGGACGCCGCGACGCGCACCAGGATCTCGCCGTCGCCGGGCCCGTCCAGCTCGATGTCCGTGAGGGTCGCGGGCTCGCCGGCCTCGCGCACCAGGGCGGCCACCGCCGCGGTCGTCGGTACCGGTGTCGGCATCTCGGGCTCCCTCGCCTCGTCACGATCGTCGTCGTGCCCGAGTGTGGCAGCGCACGGGCCGGAAGTCACGGTTCTTGTGAACGATGATTCACGTCGGTGGCGCAGGCCTACGATCGCCGGGTGCCGACGATCGTGCTGACCACCGAGATCCCCGCGCCGCCGGAGGCGTGCTTCGCCGCCAGCCTGTCGGTCGACGCGCACACGGCGTCGATGCGCCGGTCGGGGGAGCGCGCGGTGGCGGGCGTGACGTCCGGGGAGATGGGCCTCGGCGACACCGTCACCTGGCGCGCACGGCACTTCGGCGTCACCTTCCGCATGACGTCGCGGATCAGCGCTCACGACGCGCCGCACCGGTTCGTCGACGAGCAGGTGGCCGGCCCGTTCCGCCGGTGGTGGCACGAGCACCGGTTCGAGCCGGTACCCGGCGGCACGCGGATGACGGACAGGGTGGAGTTCGTCGCCCCCGCGGGCCCGCTGGGCCGTCTGGTGGAGTGGTGGGTGCTGACGCGCTACATGACGCGGCTGCTGCGCACCCGCAACGAGTGGCTCGCGTCGTCGCTCTCCTCGCGCGCCTGAGCGCCGCGCGGGGCGAGGTGCGCGACACCACACGGGAGCGGTCAGGCAAGGTCCAGCCGGGCTGCTTACCCTGGGCCCGATGTTGCTCCAGGCTCCCACCGCGCCCGCGCGCGCCCTCGAAGGCTCGCGCCGCGGCACCCCCGGGGTGCGTGCGCGGCGGCGGGCGGGCGACCCCCTCGCCCGGCTCACGTCGGCCCCGGTGCTCCTGGCCGGCCTGGTCGTCGTGACGCTCCTGGCGGCCGGCCCGTTCCAGGGGGTCGACGAGGCCGCGCACGGGTACTGGGCCAGGACGCTGACCCCGGGGCTGCAGCCCTTCATCCAGCACGTGCTCGACCCGATCGCCGGGCAGGCGGTCTGCCTGCCCGTCCTCCTGGCCGTGGCGGTCACCCTGTCGTGGCGGCACCGCACCTGGCGCCCGCTGTGGTGCGCCGCCATGGCCGAGCTGGCGTTCTACGGGGGAGTGGGGCTCCTCAAGGTCGTCCTCGCGCGGCCGGCCCCCACGACGGACGACGCCGACCTGTTCGGCGGCGGGCTCCGCGAGCTCGGCTGGAGCGGGATCAGCTTCCCGTCGGGGCACGCGGCCGAGGCGGTGCTGATCTACGGCACGGCCGTCTACCTGGTCGGGCGCTGGACGAGCGCGTCGTCGCGCACCATGGCGGCCCTGCGGCTCGGTGTCGGCCTGATCGCGCTCAACGCCGTCGCCGTGTCCTACTACCTCGGCTGGCACTGGATCAGCGACCTGGTGGGCGGGCTGCTCGTCGGCGGCCTGCTGCTGCGCCTCCTCGTCGAGGCGGACCGGCTCGGGTGGCGGCCCCGGCCCCGACGGGACGTCGTCGCCCGGCACCTCTGACCGCACCTCTGACCGCACCTCTGGCCGCACCTCTGCCCGCGTGGGCCTCGCGCCTCCAGGAAATCCGTTGTCCCGCGACGTCACGCACTGCAAGGGTGGCCGCCGTGAACGCACCTTCCGCCGACGGCGACCCGGCTCGCCTCCTCGCGGCCTACGACGACCAGCTCCGGACCGACGCCGAGACGCCGGGCGCCCTCGCCGTGACCCGGCTGGGGCCGCTGCGCCTGGTCACGTTCACCGGCGGTCGCGGGTTCGTCACCTACCGCGACCTCGACGGCGCCGACGCCGCGACCGTCCGCGGGTTCGTCGCGTCGGCGCTCGCGCACTTCCACGAGGACGCGACGATCACGGACGTCGAGTGGAAGACCCGCGGGCACGACGTCGCTCCCGGCCTGCACGAGGCGCTGGTCGACCACGGCTTCGCGCCGCAGGAGCCGGAGTCGATCATGATCGGCGACGCGCGGCTCCTCGTCGCGGACGTCCCGCTGCCGGACGGCGTCACCCTGCGCCGCGTCAGCGCGGAGGCGGACGTCCGCGCGATGTCCGCGATGGCCGACGAGGTGTTCGGCGACGACCCGGCGACCTCCGGGCACGCCGACCAGATCCTCCACCGCCAGGAGCGCGACCCGGACATGGAGCTGTGGGTCGCCGAGGCGGACGGGCAGGTGATCAGCGCCGGCCGCCTCGAGCCCGTGCCCGGCACCGAGTTCGCGGGGCTGTGGGGCGGCTCGACGCGGCCCGAGTGGCGGGGCCGCGGGATCTACCGGGCGCTGACCGCGGCGCGCGCACGGTCCGCCGTCGAGCGCGGCAAGCTCTACCTGCACAGCGACTCGACCGAGTTCTCCCGGCCCATCCTGGAGCGCTCGGGCCTGGTGAAGGTGTCCACCACCACCCCGTACGAGTGGCGACGCTGAGGACCAGCCATGACGCCAGGTCGGTGACGGTATGACGGTGTCCGGCCCCGGCCACAGGTGGTGTCCCTGACGTTGCGCCCAGATACCGGATTGGTCACGGTTCCGGGCTCAAAGCGGGCGAAGGGTATGTGCGGGTCCCGAACGTGACTAGAGTCTCCCGCGCACAGTGCAGTGCGCGGGCACACGCGCCTGCACCTCACCGAGGGGTGATCCCCGCCGGTGAGCGACTCAACTCAGGAGGACACGTGACACCTCGACGACGACTTGCAGGCATCGGGGCCTTCACCCTCGCCTCGGCCCTGCTGCTGTCCGCGTGCGGAGGGGGCTCGGGCGACAGCCCCGAGGCCACGGGCGAGAACGGTTCGACGACCGGCATCGTGACCGTCAGCAACGGCGAGCCGCAGAACCCGCTCATCCCCACGATGACCAACGAGACCTACGGGTCCAAGGTCATCAACAACCTTTTCGCCGGCCTGGTGTACTACGACGCCGAGGGCGCCGTGCACAACGAGATGGCCGAGTCCATCGACACGGACGACCAGCAGACGTACACGATCACGATCAAGGACGGCTGGACGTTCACTGACGGTACGCCCGTCACGGCGCAGAGCTACGTCGACGCGTGGAACTACGGCGCCAAGCTGTCGAACGCGCAGAACCTGTCGTACTTCTTCGAGCCCATCGAGGGCTTCTCGTACGACGAGGACTCGGAGCTCACCGGCCTCAAGGTCGTCTCCGACACCGAGTTCACGGTGAAGCTGTCGCAGCCGGAGTCCGACTTCCCGACCCGTCTGGGCTACGCGGCGTTCATGCCGCTGCCCGAGTCGTTCTTCGACGACCCGGAGGCCTTCGGCGAGACGCCGGTCGGCAACGGCCCCTACCAGCTGGACTCGTGGGAGCACAACCAGCAGATCTCGCTGCGCCCGAACGAGGACTACCAGGGTGAGCGCAAGGTCCAGAACGGTGGCATCGACCTGATCGCCTACACGGAGGAGGACACCGCGTACAACGACCTCCTCTCGGGCAACCTGGACATCGTCACCAACGTCCCGTCGTCGGCCTTCGCCACGTTCGAGGACGACCTGGGCGACCGTGCGGTGAACCAGGCCTCGGCCGTCATCCAGGTCGTCAACGTGCCGGAGTACCTGCCGGAGTACGGCGGCGAGGCCGGCCACCTGCGTCGCCAGGCCATCTCGATGGCGATCGACCGCGACCAGATCACCGAGACGATCTACAACGGCTCGCGCACCCCGGCGACCGACTTCACGTCGCCGGTCATCGACGGTTGGTCGGACGACATCCCGGGCAACGAGGTGCTGTCCTACAACCCGGACGAGGCCAAGAAGCTCTGGGCCCAGGCCGAGGACATCGAGGCGTGGGGCGACAAGCCCATCACGATCGCCTCGAACGCCGACTCCGACCACCAGACCTGGGTGGACGCCGTCTGCAACAACGTCCGTTCGGTGCTCGGCGTCGAGTGCGAGTTCGCGCCGTTCCCGACGTTCGACGAGTTCCTCGACGCCCGTGACAAGGAGACCCTGACGGGCCTCTTCCGTGGCGGCTGGCAGGCCGACTACCCGGCCATGAGCAACTTCCTCGGCCCGATCTACGGCACGGGCGCCGGCTCGAACGACATGGGCTACTCGAGCAAGGAGTTCGACGCCAAGCTCAAGGAGGCCAACGGGGCGGACACGCCCGAGGCCGCCATCGAGCTCTACAAGGAGGCCCAGACGATCCTGTTCAAGGACATGCCGGGTATCCCGCTCTGGTACCAGAACGTCACGGCCGGCTACGGCGAGGACGTCGACAACGTGGTGTTCGGCTGGGACAGCGACCCGCTGCTGTACCAGGTCACGAAGGCTGAGTGATACTCGGTCTGTGCCGGTCAACCGGCCCGGGGACGGTGGGGCGCACGCCCGTGACGCTCTCCCCGGGCCGGTCGTCCGATTCGGAGGCTCCCGTCCGCGTCCTGTAGCGTCGCGGGCGGCCACCCGACTGTGAGGGGGGCGGGGCGTGCTGACGAAGCACGCTCCGCCCCCGCCCCTGTCCGGGCAAAGGCGGCCGGACAACGACCCGTAGCCCGGGGAACCCCCCGGAGCGAACGAGGAGAAAAACACGCATGCTCTGGTATCTCGGACGCAGGCTCCTGCAGGTGATCCCTGTGTTCCTGGGGGCGACCCTCCTGCTCTATGCGCTCGTGTTCCTGCGGCCCGGTGACCCCGTGGCCGGCCTGGGTGGGGAGCGTGGGCTCCCCGAGGCCGTGCAGGAACAGATTCGTCAGCAGTACAACCTGGACGAGCCGTTCATCGTCCAGTACCTGCTCTTCCTCAAGGGCGTCTTCACGCTCGACTTCGGCGTCGACTTCCGCGGCCGCGACATCCTGGACGTGATCGCGCAGGCGCTGCCCGTCACCTTCCAGCTCGCGCTCATGGCGCTCGTCATCGAGGCCGTCTTCGGCATCGCCTTCGGCCTCATCGCCGGGATGCGCAAGGGCGGGATCTTCGACGGCACCGTCCTGGTGATCAGCCTCCTGGTGATCTCCGTGCCGACGTTCGTCATCGGCTTCGTGCTGCAGTTCGTCATGGGCGTCAAGCTCGGCTGGTTCCCCGTGACGGTGGGACGAGACCCGAACTTCTACAGCCTGCTGCTACCAGCCATCGTGCTGGCGGCGACGTCCTTCGCGTACGTGCTCCGCCTGACCCGCACCTCGGTCACCGAGAACCTCAGCGCCGACTACGTCCGCACCGCGCGCGCCAAGGGCCTGAGCCGCTCGCAGGTCACCGGCCGTCACGTGCTGCGCAACTCCCTCATCCCCGTCGTCACGTTCCTGGGCGCCGACCTGGGCAACCTCATGGGTGGCGCGATCGTGACGGAGGGCATCTTCAACATCAACGGCGTCGGGGGCACGCTCTACCAGTCGATCATCCGCGGCGAGAACATCACCGTGGTCTCGCTCACGACCGTGCTGGTCATCGTCTACATCCTGGCGAACCTGCTCGTCGACCTCCTCTACGCCGCCCTCGACCCGAGGATCCGCTATGCCTGAGAACCGTTTCGAGACCGTGCCCGGCGGGCGCCGACCGCGCCCGGGGCAGGAACACTTCGCCGCGGAGGTCGACGAGGGCGGCCTCGGCGCCGTCGACGCCGTCAAGGACGGAGAGGCGCCGTCGAGCCTGTGGCGTGACGCCTGGCGCGAGATGCGCCGCCGCCCGATGTTCTGGGTGGCCGGCGCGATCATCGTGCTGGTCGTGACCGTCGCGGCGTTCCCGCAGTGGTTCACGGACATCCACCCGCGCTTCGAGTGCGAGCTCCCGAAGTCGCTCTCCGGGCCGGAGCCGGGCCACCCGTTCGGCTTCGACCGGCAGGGTTGCGACATCTTCGCCCGCACCATCTACGGCGCGCGCGCGTCCGTCCTCGTGGGCGTCATGTCCACCGTGATGGTCGTGATCCTCGGGACGCTCATGGGTGCCATCGCCGGCTACTACGGCGGCTGGTGGGACTCGATCCTCTCGCGCATCACCGACATCTTCTTCGCGATCCCGCTGGTGCTCGCCGCCATCGTCATCATGTCGATCACGACGAACCGCACGAGCTTCACGGTGGCCCTGGTGCTCGCCTCGTTCGGATGGACCTCCATCGCCCGCATCACGCGAGGCACCGTGATGTCCGTGAAGAACAACGAGTTCGTCACCGCGGCACGGTCGCTCGGCATGGGACGCGGCCAGATCCTGCTCAGGCACGTGCTGCCCAACTCGGCCGCGCCGATCATCGTGTACGCGACGGTCGCGCTGGGCACGTTCATCGTCGCCGAGGCCACGCTGAGCTTCCTCGGCATCGGCCTCCCGCCGAGCACGGTCTCGTGGGGCGGGGACATCTCGCAGGCCCAGGCGTCCATCCGCCAGGCTCCCGAGATCCTGTTCTACCCGGCAGGCGGCCTGGCCCTCACGGTGCTCGGCTTCCTCATGATGGGCGACGTCGTGCGCGACGCCCTCGACCCGAAGGCACGGAAGCGATGACGACACAGTTCCCAGTGACGAACGGCAACCAGCCCGTCGGTGAGGGCGACGGCCGCAGCTACGAGGCAGGGACGGACAAGCCCCTGCTCGAGATCCGCGACCTCGAGGTCTCGTTCACCACCTCCGAGGGCGTCGTGCACGCCGTCCGCGGTGCCGACATCACCGTGTACCCCGGCCAGTCGGTCGCGATCGTCGGTGAGTCCGGCTCGGGCAAGTCGACCACCGCGCACGCCGTCATCGACCTGCTGCCCGGCACCGGCAAGGTGACCGGCGGCAGCATCATGTTCGACGGCCGCGAGATCGTGGGCCTGCCCCGCGGGGAGATGGAGGCGATGCGCGGTCGCGACATCGGCCTCGTCCCGCAGGACCCGATGTCGAACCTCAACCCGGTGTGGCGCATCGGCACCCAGATCGAGGAGGCCCTCAAGGCCAACGGGTTCGAGGGCGGCAAGAAGGAGCGCAAGGACCGCGTCGCGGGCCTGCTCCAGGAGGCCGGCCTGCCCGACGCCGAGCGGCGGGCGCGCCAGTTCCCGCACGAGTTCTCGGGCGGTATGCGCCAGCGGTCCCTCATCGCGATCGGGCTGGCCGCGCGGCCGAAGCTCCTCATCGCGGACGAGCCGACGTCGGCCCTCGACGTCACGGTCCAGCGGCAGATCCTCGACCACCTCGAGGTGCTCACGCAGGAGCTCGGCACCGCCGTCCTGTTCATCACCCACGACCTGGGCCTGGCGGCGGAGCGCGCCGAGCACCTCGTGGTGATGTTCAAGGGCCGCGTCGTGGAGTCCGGCCCGGCGCAGCAGATCCTCGCGAACCCGCAGCACCCGTACACGCAGCGCCTGGTCGCCTCGGCCCCGTCGCTCGCGTCCCGCCGTATCCAGGTGGCCCACGAGCAGGGCCAGGAGTCGGACGAGCTGCTGGCCCCCGACGCCGACGCGACGGTCGCGCTGCCCACCGCCAAGGCGGCGCAGGTGGACATCGTCGTGGCGAAGAACCTCACGAAGGTCTTCACCATCCGGGGCGGCCGTCCCGGGGCGTCGACGGACTTCAAGGCCGTCGACGACGTGAGCTTCACCCTCAAGCGCGGTCACACGCTCGCGCTGGTGGGGGAGTCCGGCTCGGGCAAGTCCACCGCGGCGAACATGGTGCTGGGGCTGCTGGACGTGACGTCGGGCGTCGTCGAGTTCGACGGCGTGGACATCGCGAAGCAGTCGCCCAAGGAGGCCTTCGCCTTCCGGCGCCGCATCCAGCCGGTGTTCCAGAACCCGTACGGCTCGCTCGACCCGACGTTCTCCATCTACCGCTCGATCGAGGAGCCGCTGGCCCTCCACAAGGTCGGTGGCAAGAAGGAGCGCGAGAAGCGGGTGCGCGAGCTCCTCGACATGGTGGCGCTGCCCCAGTCGGCGATGCGCCGCTTCCCGAACGAGCTCTCGGGCGGCCAGCGGCAGCGCATCGCCATCGCGCGAGCGCTCGCCCTGCGCCCCGAGGTCATCGTGCTCGACGAGGCCGTCTCCGCCCTCGACGTGCTCGTCCAGGCGCAGATCCTCGAGCTCCTCGGCACCCTGCAGGAGGAGCTGGGGCTGTCCTACCTGTTCATCACGCACGACCTCGCGGTCGTGCGGCAGATCGCCGACTCGGTGGTCGTGATGCAGAACGGCCGCGTCGTGGAGCAGGCCAGCACCGACGAGGTGTTCGACAACCCGCGTCAGCAGTACACGCGCGACCTGCTCGCCGCCATCCCCGGCGCGGGGCTGGAGGGCGCGGCGATCGCGGGCTGACGCCCGAGGCACGCCCCGGACGGGCCGGCGCACGACCCCTGGTCGTGCGCCGGCCCGCGCCGTTCCCTCCGTTTGCCGATGCCCGGGCGCGGCGTCAGGGTGAGGGGCATGGCAGGGGCGTCGACGCTGACCCGTGGGGTCTTCTATCCGGCAGCGGGCATCATCCTGCTCTTCGTCCTGCTCGCGGTCGTCGCCACAGACGCCACGACGGCCGTCATGAACACGCTCCAGGGCGAGGTGATCGGCGCCTTCGGCTGGTACTACGTGCTCCTGGTGGCCGCGTTCGTCATCTTCGCGGTCTGGATGGGGCTGAGCCGGTTCGGCGACATCGTGCTGGGCCCCGACGACGCCGAGCCGGACTTCAAGCTGCCGGTGTGGTTCTCGATGCTGTTCGCCACCGGGATGGGCATCGGGCTCGTCTACTACGGCGTCTCCGAGCCGCTGTCCCACTTCGTGAGCCCGAAGCCGGGAGTGACCGGCGACGACGCGACCCTCGCCCAGGCGGCGATCTCCCAGACCTACGTGCACTGGGGGTTCCACGCCTGGGCGATCTACGTGGTCGCGGGCCTGGCGCTCGCCTACGCGATCCACCGCAAGGGTCGCCCGGTGTCGATCCGCTGGGCGCTCGAACCGCTCCTCGGCGACCGCGTCAAGGGCGCGTGGGGCCACGTGATCGACGTGGTGGCGATCATCGGCACCGTCTTCGGCGTGGCGACGTCACTGGGGCTGGGCGTGCTGCAGGTCGCGCACGGGCTGGGCTACCTGGACGTCGTCGAACCGTCCGTCGGGCTCGAGATCGGGCTGATCGCCGTGATCACGGCGATCGCGGCGATGTCCGTGGCCTCTGGCCTGTCCCGGGGCATCAAGTGGCTGTCCAACGGCAACATGGTGCTGGCCGGGGTGGTGCTCGCCGTCGTGCTGGTCCTCGGCCCCACCCTGTTCCTGCTGCGCAGCTGGGTGCAGTCGTTCGGGTACTACTTCGCCAACGTCGTGCAGATGACGTTCGACACGCTCGCGTTCCGGGGCGAGGCGGGGCTGGAGTGGGAGTCGAGCTGGACGATCTTCTACTGGGGCTGGTGGATGTCCTGGGCGCCCTTCGTCGGCGTGTTCATCGCGCGCATCTCGCGCGGGCGCACCGTCCGGGAGTTCGTGCTCGGCACCCTCGCGGTGCCGATGGCCGTCGCGACCATCTGGTTCAGCGTGTTCGGGGGAGCGGGCCTGCACCAGGAGATGACCCAGCCCGGAAGCATGCTGGACCCCGTGACCGGCGAGGTGAACACCGACACGGCCATGTTCCAGCTCTTCGCGTCCCTGCCGGGGGCGGGCACATGGCTGGCGGTGGCCGGCATCGTCCTGGTGGTCGTCTTCTTCGTCACCTCGTCGGACTCCGGGTCGTTCGTCGTCGACATGCTGGCGAACGGCGGCAACCCGAACCCGCCGCTGTGGAGCCGGCTGTTCTGGGCCGTGCTGCAGGGGCTCGTCGCGGCGGCGCTGCTGCTGGCCGGCGGCCTCCAGGCCCTCCAGACGGCCGCGATCCTCATCGCGCTCCCGTTCTCCCTGGTCCTCATCGGGATGGCGGTCTCGATCGTCCGGGAGCTGAGCGTGGAGCACCGGCAGATCGTGCGCGCGGAGCGCCGTGCGGCGCGGGAGCGGCTGACCGAGCACGTCACCCAGGAGGTGGCGACCACCCTGGCCGGCCGGTGGGAGAACGTCCTGCCACCCGCCCCGGGGGCGCTGCGGCTGCGGGTGCCGCGCCGGCGGGAGTCCAAGGGCCAGCCCGGAGCACAACCGGGAGCGCAGCCGGGCGGAAAACCCCCAGGAGCGGCACCCCCGGAGGGGTCGGGCAGCGCACCCGGGACGGGGGCGGACGGAGAGTCTGGACGGGGCGGGTAAGATAGCGGCGGCCCGATTGACGGGTCGCTCCCTCCCCCCAGGAAATGAGACCCGTAGATGTCTGTGCGCTCCGACCTGCGCAACGTGGCGATCGTCGCCCACGTCGACCACGGCAAGACGACCCTCGTGGACGCCATGCTGCGCCAGGCAGGCGCCTTCTCCGCCCACCAGCACGTGGACGACCGCGTGATGGACTCCGGTGACCTGGAGCGCGAGAAGGGCATCACCATCCTCGCGAAGAACACCGCGGTCCGGTACGCCGGCCCGTCGGCGGCGGAGGCGGGCGAGCCCGGCGGCATCACCATCAACGTCATCGACACCCCCGGCCACGCCGACTTCGGCGGCGAGGTCGAGCGCGGCCTGTCGATGGTCGACGGCGTCGTGCTGCTGGTGGACGCGTCGGAGGGCCCGCTGCCCCAGACCCGCTTCGTCCTGCGCAAGGCGCTCGCCGCCAAGCTGCCGGTGATCGTCGTCGTGAACAAGGTCGACCGGCCGGACGCGCGCATCACCGAGGTCGTGGGGGAGACCACCGACCTGCTGCTCGGCCTGGCCAGCGACCTGTCCGACGAGGTGCCCGACCTCGACCTGGACGCCATCCTCGACGTGCCCGTCGTGTACGCGTCGGCCAAGGCCGGCCGCGCGTCCATCGACCAGCCCGCCGACGGCTCGCTGCCCGCGAACGAGGACCTCGAGCCGCTGTTCGGCACGATCCTCGAGAAGATCCCGGCGCCGACCTACGACGCGGACATGCCGCTGCAGGCGCACGTCACCAACCTCGACGCGTCGCCGTTCCTCGGCCGTCTCGCGCTGCTGCGCATCTTCAACGGCACCCTGCGCAAGGGGCAGACGGTCGCCTGGGCCCGCCACGACGGCACCCTGACGAGCGTCCGCATCACCGAGCTGCTCGAGACCAAGGCGCTCGACCGCGTGCCCACCGAGTCCGCCGGCCCCGGCGAGATCGTGGCCGTCGCCGGCATCGCGGACATCATGATCGGCGAGACCCTCACCGACGTGGACGACCCGCGCCCGCTGCCGCTCATCACGGTCGACGACCCGGCCATCTCGATGACCATCGGGATCAACACCTCGCCGCTGGCGGGCAAGGGCGGCAAGGGCCACAAGGTCACCGCGCGCCAGGTCAAGGACCGCCTCGACTCCGAGCTCATCGGCAACGTGTCGCTCAAGGTGCTCCCGACCGAGCGCCCGGACGCGTGGGAGGTGCAGGGCCGCGGCGAGCTCGCCCTGGCGATCCTCGTCGAGCAGATGCGCCGCGAGGGCTTCGAGCTCACCGTCGGCAAGCCGCAGGTCGTCACCAAGCAGATCGACGGCAAGCGGCACGAGCCGATGGAGCGCATGACCATCGACGTCCCCGAGGAGTACCTCGGTGCCGTCACCCAGCTCCTCGCGCAGCGCAAGGGCCGCATGGAGACCATGAGCAACCACGGCACCGGCTGGGTGCGGATGGAGTTCATGGTCCCGGCGCGCGGCCTCATCGGCTTCCGCACCCAGTTCCTCACCGAGACCCGCGGCACCGGCATCGCCGCGTCGATCTCCGAGGGCTTCGAGCCGTGGCACGGCCCGATCGAGTCGCGCAACACCGGCTCGCTCGTCGCCGACCGCGCGGGCAAGGTGACGCCGTTCGCCATGATCAACCTGCAGGAGCGCGGCTCGTTCTTCGTCGACCCCACGCAGGAGGTCTACGAGGGCATGATCGTCGGCGAGAACTCCCGCAACGAGGACATGGACGTCAACATCACCAAGGAGAAGAAGCTGACGAACATGCGGTCCTCGACCGCCGACAACTTCGAGAACCTCATCCCGCCGCGCCACCTCACCCTCGAGGAGTCCCTCGAGTTCGCGCGCGAGGACGAGTGCGTCGAGGTGACGCCGGAGGTCGTGCGGATCCGCAAGGTCGAGCTCGACGCCACGTCGCGCGCCCGCGCGACCGCGCGGGCCAAGCGGGCCTGACCCGCCTCGCGGTGACCGGCTCGGCCGTGCCCGCCCCCGCCGTGCGCGTGCCCGCGCGCGGCGGCGGGCTGGTCGCGGTGCACGCGCACCCCGACGACGAGACGCTCGCCACCGGCGCGCTGCTCGCGTCCTGGGCGGCCGCGGGCCGACCCGTCGCCGTGGTGACCTGCACGCGCGGCGAGCGCGGCGAGGTCATCGACACGCCGTCGCACCCCACGGGGCTCGCGCGCCTCGAGGACGACGGGCCCGCCCTCGCCGCGCACCGGGAGACCGAGCTCACCGCCGCCCTGGCCGCGCTCGGCGGCGGGCCGGACGTCGTCGCGCACACCTTCCTCGACGCCGTCGACCCGTCCGGGGTCGTGCGCTTCGAGGACTCCGGCATGGCCTGGGTCGCTCCGGGGGTCGCGGGGCCGGCGGACGACGCACCGCCGTCGGCGTTCGCGCGCGTCCCGCTCGACGACGCGGCCGCGCGCCTGGCCGCCGTGGTGCGCGCCCGATGCCCCGCCGTCGTCGCGACGTACGAGGAGCGGGGCGGGTACGGGCACCCGGACCACGTGCGTGCCCATGACGTCGCGGTGCGCGCGCTCGCCCTCGCCGCGGACCCGGAAGCCCCCGTGCCGGGAGAGCCCTGGGGCGGGGCCGAGCTGTGGCAGGCGGTCACGCCGTCGGCCGAGCTGCGCGCGGGCCGCAGGGCGCTCGCCGGCGCCCCCGAGGCGGCCGGGCTCGCCTCCCGCGCCGGGCTGACCTTCCCCGACCCCGACGAGGACCTGCCGCCCGTGGCGCGCCACGACGCCGAGCTCGCCACCGCCGCCCCCGGCGACGTCGAGCGGGTCGACGTCGCCCCGGTGCTCGACCGGGTGCTGACCGCGATGCGGGCGCACGCCACCCAGGTGCAGCACGCCACCCGGGCGCCGGGGACCGGCGTCGAGGACGCCCTGCTCGGCTGGTACGCGCTCAGCAACGGCGTGCTCGCCCCGGTGCTCGCGCACGAGCACTATCTCGTCGCCGCCGACACGTCCCGGCCGGACGTCGCGGCGCCCACCGCGCCGGTAGGCTCGCCGCGATGACCACGCCCGAGCCCGCGACCCCCACCCCGCCCCCCGCCGCCGCGGCCGGGTCCGGCCGGTGGTGGCGGTCCGCCGCACGCGCGGTGCTCGCCGTGGCGCTCGGCGCCGTCGTCGGCGTGCTGGGCACGGTCGCGCACCGCACCCAGTGGCACGACCTCCCCGTCGGCATCGTCCTGGCGCTCGCGATCACCCTGTCCACGGCCGTGCTGTGCCGGGCGTGGGCGGGGCTCGGGCCGCTGCTCGCGGCCGGTGCGGGCTGGGTGCTGGCGGTGCAGGTCCTCGCCGTCGCCGGGCCTGGCGGGGACGTGCTGGTGCCCGCCCAGGCCGTGGGGCTGGTGTGGACGTACGGGGGGCTCGTGATGTTCCTCGTCGCCGCGTTCCTGCCGCGGTCGTGGTTCTCCGACCGTCGCCGCTGACCGCGACGGGCCGGGGGACTGTGCGCGTCGCGTGCGCGCCGCCCCGCCGGGCGTGACGAACCTGTGCGGACCCGCGTCCGATTTGACGCTTTCACCCGGACTTGCGCCCTGTCGGCGGGCGTCCTCCGAGTAGGATCCCCGAGGCGGGCCCGCCCCGCGTCATCTGTCCCTCCGGGGCGTCGTCCCCGCACCCACCCAGACGGAGCATGCATGGGTCACCCGACCGAGCGCGAGCCGGACCCCGCCGGGCCCGCCCCCGCCGAGCCTGCGCGCCCCGAGACCGAGCCCGAGACCGAGGCCCCCGCCCCGCAGCAGCCTGCCGACCAGACCGCCGGGACGCCTGACGAGGAGCCGGAGGCGCCCTACGAGCCGCGGGTGCGGCTGTACGAGCAGCAGGTCATCGCCTCGGTGCCGGCGCCGTCGTCGGGACCGCCGACGCAGGCCCTGCCGGCGGTGGGGCCGACCCCGGGCGGCCCGGAAGGGGCCTCGCCCGCGACGACGGGCGCCGCCGCGCCCGCCGCGGACGTCCCTCCGCCCGCCGACCCCGGCTCGCCGCTCGACGGCCTGGCGGGCGACGGCGCCCCCAGCCGCGCCCCGAAGGTGGCCCTGTGGGCCGGCGTCGGCCTCGTCGTCGTCGCGGGCCTCTACGCGGGGGCGCAGTGGGCCGTCGCGGGGACCGTCCCGAAGGGCACCACGGTCGCCGGGATCGACATCGGCGGGTTGGACGCCGCGCCCGCCGTCGCGGCCCTCGACGACGGCCTGGGCCCGCGCGCCGCGGAGCCGGTCGAGGTCCGGGCGGGCGAGGCGTCGAGCACGATCGACCCGGCCGAGGCCGGGCTGTCGTTCGACGCGCAGGGCACGGTCGACGGGCTCACCGGGTTCTCGCTCAGCCCGGTGCACCTGTGGGAGCACCTGGTCGGCGCCGGCGAGGCGCCGCCGGTCGTCCAGGTCTCGCACCCCACCCTCAGCGCGGCGGTCGCCGGCCTGGAGGACACGCTCAAGGTCGAGCCGGTGGACGGGACGGTCGGGTTCAAGGGCGCGAAGGCGGTGGCCACGGAAGCGGTCGAGGGGTCCAGCGTCGTCGTCGACGACGCGGTGGACGCCGTCGCGGACGCCTGGCTCGTCACCTCCGGCCCGGTCGACCTGCCGACCGAGGTCGTCGAGCCCGCGATCACGCAGGCGGAGACGGACGCGGCCCTGGAGCAGGCCCAGCAGGTGGTGAGCGATCCCGTCACCGTCGACGTCGGGGAGCAGTCCGCCGAGCTGACGCCGAAGGCTCTTGCCAAGGCGACCTCCTTCAAGAACGCCGACGGCGAGCTCAAGGCGCAGTTCGACGGCGAGAAGCTCGTCTCGGACGTCGTGGACGGCACCGACGACCTGCTCACCGAGCCGGACGACGCGCACTTCGTGTTCTCGGGCGGCAAGCCCGTCGTCGAGGGCGGGGAGCAGGGCACGACGCTCGACCCGGACGACACGGCGTCCGCCGTCGGCAAGGCCGCCCTGTCCGGGGAGCGCACGGCGGCGCTGAAGCTCGTGGAGCGCGAGCCGGAGCGCACCAAGGAGGCGCTCGAGGACATGGGCGTCAAGGAGGTCGTCTCGTCGTTCTCCACGCCGCTGACGAGCGAGCCCATCCGCACGCGCAACCTCGAGCGGGGCGCCCAGCTCGTCACCGGCACCCTGGTGGCGCCGGGCGAGACGTTCTCGCTCCTCGACACGCTGTCGCCCATCGACGAGTCGAACGGCTTCGTCGCCGCGGGCGTCGTGAGCAACGGGGTGCACACGGACGCCGTCGGCGGCGGGCTGTCCCAGATGGCTACGACCACGTACAACGCCGGCTACTTCGCCGGGTTCGACGACGCCGGGCACCAGCCGCACAGCTACTGGTTCAGCCGGTACCCGGCGGGGCGCGAGGCGACCATCTACGTCGGCGCGATCGACATGAAGTTCACGAACGACACCCCCTACGGGGCCGTCATGCAGTCGTGGGTGTCCGGCGGCGAGCTGCACGTCCAGGTCTGGTCGACCCCGTACTACGAGGTCAAGTCGCAGGCGGGGGACAAGCGCAACATCGTCCCGGCGACGGCCGTGCACAAGTCCGGCGCGGGCTGCGAGGCGTACCCCGGCGGCAACGACGGGTTCACGATCACCAACTACCGCCAGGTGTTCCACGACGGCGAGCAGGTCAAGGACGAGTCGAAGACCTGGACGTACAAGCCGGACAACCCCGTCGTGTGCGACCAGCCGAAGGCCGACCGCGACGCCGACCGCACGCCGAAGGACGACGGCGAGAAGGACGGCGACGGGAAGCAGGACGGCGACGGCGAGAAGGCCAAGGAGGACTGATGCTCGGACGCTCGGAACGCGAGTCCCCGGCGCACGCCGCGCAGGCGGCGCACGACGCGGGATGGTCGGGGGTCGCGCCCGGGTCCGTGGTGGCCGCGGCGGTGCCGGACGAGTCGGTCGAGCTGCTGGACCTCGGCACGACGTCGGACACGCTCGCCACCGTCGCGACGATCGACGACCTGGCGGCGGTGGTCCACCTGGGGCACCCCGAGCAGCCGTCGCCGCGGCTCGAGGAGGCGCTGCTCGCCGGCGACCCGTCGCTCATCGTCACGGCGGGGGTCGCCGTCGCCCCGCAGTGGGTGTGGGTGACCCCGGCGGACGCGACGGGCGGCCAGGCCGTCATCGGCCAGGTCGTCATCGACGAGGCCGGGATGCGCGACTGCCAGGACCTGCTGCGGGCCATGGGCGTGAGCCCCCGGCTGGTGCCGACCCGCACCTCGGTCGACGAACGGGTCGCGCTGGCCGGCCAGGCCGGCTCCCTCGTGGTCGAGCGGTCCCGGGTGCCCGCCGGCTGGGTGGAGGTGCCCGGCAGCGAGCGGCTCGCCGGCCGGCCGCCGGTCTGGTACGGGCTCCTGGAGTCGCGGGAGGCGTGGCCCCGCTTCGAGGCGCCCGCGCAGGTCTGGCTCGCCGTGGGGCCGTCGGACGACCACCGGGGCTCCCTGCAGCACACGCTGGCGGTGCTGTCGGCGGCCGGCGTCGACCTGCAGCACCTGCGCAGTCACCTGTCGGCCCGTGGGCCGCACGTGTTCTTCACGTCGTTCCGGTGCGCCACCGCGGACGTGCTCGACGGGCTCGTCGCCGAGCTCGACGCGCGGGGCGTCGCGCACCGCACGCTGGCCGTGCTGCCGGGCGAGCGGTTCGTGCCCGGCCCGGCGCCGCTGGCGCCGCAGTGGGCCGCGGGCGCGCGAGCCGCGGAGTGAGGAGCGGCGCACGATGATCGCGTACCTCGGGCCGGAGGGCACGTTCACCCACGAGGCGGTCCGCCGCTGGGCGGGGGACGCCGACGTCGCGCAGCAGCCGCTGGCCACGGTCCGCGAGGTGCACGACGCCGTCGCGTCGGGCGCCGCGGACCGCGGCGTCGTGGCGATCGAGAGCTCCGTGGAGGGCTACGTCGTGCCGTCGCTCGACGCGCTCGTCGGCAGCCCCGACGTGGTCGCCGTCGACGAGGTGGTGCTGGACATCTCGTTCGACGCCTTCGTGCGGCCCGGCCGCGCGGCCGGGTCCGGCACCGCGGGCCTGCGGGAGGCGACCGCGCACCCGCACGGGCTCGCGCAGTGCACGCGGTTCGTCACCGAGCACGGGCTGCTTCCCGTGCCGGCGTCGTCGAACGCCGCGGCGTGCCGGGACCTCGCCGACCACCAGGTCGCGTTCGGCCCGCGGCTGTGCGGGGAGCTCTACGGGCTGGAGACCCTCGCGACGGGGGTGGAGGACTTCGCGGGCGCGCGCACGCGGTTCGTCGTGCTGTGCCGGCGCGACGACGCCACCGCGGCGTGGGCGCCGCTGCGCGCGGGGCACGAGACCGAGGCGTGGCGCACCATGCTCGCGGTGACCCCGGTCGTCACGGGTCCTGGCGTGCTGGCACGCGTCACGGCCGAGTTCGCCGAGCGCGGGGTGAACATGTCGAGCCTCGTGGAGCGGCCGCTGAAGGTGCGCGAGGGGCAGTACGTGTTCGTCGTGACGCTCGACGGCGCCCCCTGGGAGCCGCAGGTGCGCGACCTGTTCACCGCCCTCCTCGGCGCCGGCGACTCGCTCAAGGTGCTCGGGGCGTTCCCCGTCGCGCCGGGCGGGCCCGGGCTGGACGGCGTGCTGCCCGACCACGTGCCCACGGGGAGCGTGCTGCGCCAGGACGGCGACGCGGCCGTGGCGCGAGGCCTGCTGTGGTGAGCGGGGCGGGGGAGCGCGCCGCGGCCGGCCCGGTCGGGGTCGTCGGCCTGGGCCTCGTCGGCGGCTCGCTCGCACGGCTGCTCGCCGCGCGCGGCGTCGACGTCGTCGCCACGGACGTCGACGCCCGCACCCGCGCCGACGCGCGCGCCGTCGGGCTGCGCGTCGCCGACGACCTGGCGGGCCTGTGCGCCGCGGGCCCCGACGTGGTCGTGCTCGCCGTCCCGCTGCGGGCCGTGCGCGCGACGGCCGCGGAGCTGGCGCCGCTGCTGGGCGACGACGTGACCGTGACCGACGTCGGCTCCGTGAAGGGCCCGGTCCGGGCCGCCGTGGCCGCCGCCGGGCTGGGCGACCGGTACGTCGGGGCCCACCCGATGGCGGGCACCGAGCACAGCGGCTTCGCCGCGTCCGACGCGGGCCTGCTCGACGGGGCCCCGTGGGCGGTCACCGTGGCGGAGCCCGGTGCGGGCGCGCCCGGCGAGCCGCGGCGGCTCGCGCACGTGCTGCGCCTGGTGACCGGGCCGCTGGCCGGCACCGCCGCGGTGGTCACGGACGACCGGCACGACGAGGCGGCGGCCCTCGTGAGCCACGTGCCCCACGTCCTGGCCACCCAGCTCCTCAACGCCGTGGCGGGCGCGCCGGTGCGCGACCTCGCCCTGGGGCTCGCCGCCGGGAGCTTCCGCGACGGCACCCGGGTCGCGCTCACGGACCCCGCCCGCACCGAGGCGATGGTCACCGAGAACGCCGCATGGGTGGCGCCCGCGCTGCGCAAGGCGGTGCGGGACCTCGAGGTGGTGATCGGCGCGCTGGAGACCAACGGCTCGCTGCACGACGTCTTCCACGCCGCGGACGACGTCCGCGAGCTGCGTGCCGGCGGACGGGCCCGCCCGAGCGGCCCCGAGGAGCTCCTGCCGACGGGGTCCGGCGGCACCTGGACGCCCGCGCTGGTCGACGAGCTGGTGGCGCGCTGCACCGCGGGCGCCGTCGTCGTCGGCGTGGACGACGACGCGGTCCGGGTGCGCGGGCCGCGCTGAGCGGGCCGCGGCTCAGTCGTCGCGGGGCCGCCCGCGCCGCGCCGGCCGGGGTGGTACCGGCTTGAGGGCCTCGACGTCGCCCGCGGCGACGGCCACCTCCGGCAGGCCAGGGGAGCGGTCGGGGCGCACGCGCACGCCGTCGGGGCCGACGACCGTGAGAATGCCCACGACGTCCGCCCAGCGGGCGCCGGAGGCGGAGGCCTCGGCGGGCGACAGCCGACGGCGCAGGACGACCCGCGCGCCCACCGGCACGCGGAGCCAGGCGGGCGGCGGGACAGCAGGTGGGACGGCTGACGACGAAGGCACCACGTCAGCGATACTAGAGTTGGCCGCGCAGGCCCGGCGCCCGCGCCGGTCTGCACCGGAGAAGCACCCACGAAGAAGCATCGAGACCCGCGGCCCCGTACGCCGGGCCCGCGTCCTCGTCACCTGGAAGGTAGCCCGCAGTGACCTACGTGATCGCTCAGCCGTGCGTCGACGTCAAGGACAAGGCGTGCATCGAGGAGTGTCCCGTGGACTGCATCTACGAGGGCTCGCGCTCCCTGTACATCCACCCCGACGAGTGCGTGGACTGCGGCGCCTGCGAGCCGGTGTGCCCGGTCGAGGCCATCTACTACGAGGACGACGTCCCCGAGCAGTGGAAGGACTACTACCGCGCCAACGTCGAGTTCTTCGACGACCTCGGGTCGCCGGGCGGCGCCGCGAAGATGGGGCTCATCGAGAAGGACGACCCCATGATCGCCGGCCTGCCGCCCCAGGCCTGATGGGGTTCGCCGACCTCAGCGACCTGCCCTATCCCTGGGACACGCTCGAGGACGTGCGGGCCACCGCCCGTGCGCACCCCGGCGGCGTGGTGGACCTGTCGATCGGCACCCCGGTCGACCCGACCCCGCAGGTGGTGCGCGACGCGCTCGCCGCGGCGTCGGACGCCCACGGCTACCCGCTCACGCACGGCACGCCCGCCCTCCGGGAGGCGGTGACGGGCTGGTTCGCCCGCCGTCGCGGCGTGCCCGGGCTCGACCCGGACGCCGTGCTGCCCACGGTCGGCTCCAAGGAGCTGGTCGGCCTGCTCCCGTCGCTGCTGCGCCTCGGCCCCGGCGACGTGGTCGTGCACCCGGCGATCGCCTACCCCACGTACGACGTCGGCGCGCGTCTCGCCGGGGCCACGCCGCTCGCTACCGACGACGTCGACGCGTGGGCCGGCCGCCGCGACGTCCGCCTCGTGTGGGTCAACTCGCCGGGGAACCCGACCGGCCGCGTCGCGGACGTCGCGCACCTGCGCCGCGTGGTGGAGGCCGCCCGCGGGACCGGCGCCGTCGTCGTGGGCGACGAGTGCTACGCCGAGCTGCCGTGGGCGGACGCCTGGGTGGGTGACGGCGGTGTCTCCCGCGTGCCGAGCCTGCTCGACCCGCGGGTCACCGGGGGCAGCACCGAGGGCCTGCTCGTCGCGTACTCCCTGTCGAAGCAGTCCAACGTGGCCGGGTACCGTGCCGCGTTCGTGGCCGGCGACCCGACCCTGGTGGCCGGGCTCCTGGCCACCCGCAAGCACCTCGGGATGATCGTGCCCGCCCCGGTCCAGGCCGCCATGACCGCGGCGCTGGGGGACGACGCCCACGTCGCGGCGCAGCGCGAGGTCTACCGGCGCCGTCGCACCGGGCTCCTCGGGGCGCTCGAGGCGGCCGGCTTCGTCGTCGACGGCTCCGAGGCCGGCCTGTACCTCTGGGCCCGCCCGGCGGACGGGTCGCCGCTCGCGGGCGCGACGTCGCGGGACCTCGCGGCGTGGTTCGCCGACCGGGGCATCCTCGTGGGCCCGGGGGAGTTCTACGGGGAGGCGGGGCGGCGGCACGTCCGGGTGGCGCTCACCGCGACCGACGACTCCGTGGCCGAGGGTGTGGCGCGCATCACAACTCTGTGACCTGGCGGATGGCTGCGGCTGGGCGAGGGATTGGATCACCTTGGTGTTGGGGGGTAGGTTCGACCGCAGGCCGAGGTAGCCCTGGAGGATGCCACGGCCGGCGTGCCCCGGGCCGCCCCCGTCCCAGAGTCACGAGTCACGCGCCCACCGGTCCCGTCGTCGGGAGTCGGCAGGCCCGTCACGGAAGGAAGACATGACGTCCACCACGCCTGCCGCAGGCACCACGGGCGACTCCGCCTCGGTCGAGCTCGTCGTCGACGGCACCGCTCGACAGCTGCCCGTCGTCCCGGCCACGGAGGGCAACGACGGCATCGTCGTGTCGTCCCTGCTGAGGGACACCGGGCTCGTCACCGTCGACCCCGGCTTCACCAACACCGCGTCCTGCCAGTCGGAGATCACGTACATCGACGGCGACCAGGGCATCCTGCGCTACCGCGGGTACCCCATCGAGCAGCTGGCCGACTCGTCCACCTTCCTCGAGGTGGCCTACCTGCTGATCCACGGCGAGCTGCCGTCGCCGGCGGACCTGACGGCGTTCGAGGAGCGCGTCAACCGGCACACGCTGGTGCCGGAGGGCTTCCGCGCCTTCCTGTCGTCGTTCCCGCGCGGCGGGCACCCGATGTCGATCCTGGCCTCGGCGGTCAACGCGCTCGCGACGTACTACCCCGAGTCGCTGGACCCGCACGACCCGGAGGCCGTCGAGCTCGCCACCGTGCTGATCCTCGCGAAGATCCGCACCATCACCTCGTACCTGCACCGCGCGACGCGCGACGAGCCGCTCATGTACCCGGACTACGCCCGCGGCTACGTGGACGACTTCCTGCGCATGACGTTCTCGCGGCCGTACGAGCAGTGGGAGTCCGACCCGGTGCTCGTGTCCGCCATGGACAAGCTCCTCATCCTGCACGCGGACCACGAGCAGAACTGCTCCACCTCCACCGTGCGCATCGTCGGCTCGTCGAACGCCACGCTGTACGCGTCGGTCGCCGCCGGCATCAACGCGCTGTCGGGCCCGTCGCACGGCGGCGCCAACGAGGCCGTGCTCACCATGCTGGAGAGCATCCGCGCGGGCGACGACTCCGTCGAGACCTTCATGAAGAAGGTCAAGAACAAGGAGGCCGGTGTCCGGCTCATGGGCTTCGGCCACCGCGTGTACAAGAGCTACGACCCGCGCGCCGCGATCGTGAAGAAGCACGCGGACGCCGTGCTCGGCCAGCTCGGCGCCAAGGACGAGCTGCTCGACATCGCCCGCGGCCTCGAGGAGATCGCGCTCAACGACGACTACTTCGTCGAGCGCAAGCTCTACCCGAACGTGGACTTCTACACGGGCCTCATCTACAAGGCGATGGGCTTCTCCCCGGCGATGTTCACGCCGCTGTTCGCGCTCGGCCGCATGCCCGGCTGGATCGCCCAGTGGCGCGAGATGATGAACGACCCGCAGACCAAGATCGGCCGCCCGCGGCAGGTCTACACCGGTCCGGGCGAGCGCGACTACGTGCCGCTCGAGCAGCGCTGAGGCCTCGCCTCACCCCGCACACCGACGCCGGCCGTCGGCCCACGCCCAGGACGATCACGACAGGACGATCGTCACCTGGCCGTCGGGCCGACGGTCGTCGTCGTCCATGACCGTCCACTCCCCGCGCTCGCGTGTCCACGTCCGCTCGCCCGCCGCGACCTCCTGCGCCCCGGTGGCGGACGCCGTCGCGACGGCCCAGTGGGCGACGGCCCAGGTGGCGAGCTCGCCGTCGAGCGGCACCGCGGTGGCGTCCACGACGACGGTACGGGCCCCGGCGTCGGACGTGTCGGACCGCAAGGCTTCGGCGGGCAGGCCGAGGTCGCGGGCCGCGCGCTCGGTGAGCAGGGCCTCGGCGGCGGCGCCGGACGGCGCGTCGTCCTCGTCGGTGGGCGGCAGGTCGCAGGTGATCGCGCCCGGGGAGTGTCCCGTGAGCGCCGACGCCCAGGCTCGCGACCGCGTCTCGTGCTGCGCGTACGCCTCGGGGAACGCCGAGCGCTGCACCGCCTGCGCGGCGACGGTGACCTCCAGGTCCTCGTAGCCGTCGATCTCGACGAGCCCGTCGTAGAACTTCCCGGTGGAGTAGACGGGGTCCATGATCTCGTCGACGGTGCCCCAGCCCTGCGAGGGGCGCTGCTGGAAGAGCCCCACCGAGTCCCGGTCGCCGTAGTCGATGTTGACCAGCCGGGACTCCTGCAGCGCGGTCGCGAGCCCGATGGTCGCCGCGCGGCCGGGGAGCCCGCGCTGCACGGCCGTGCCGACGATCAGGGCGGCGTTGTCCGCCTGGACGGGCGTGAGGTACCAGGACGTGCCGTCCAGCTCGGCCGCGCACCGCTGCACGGAGGGGGTGTCGAGCCGGTCGAGGAAGACGACCACCCCGGCCGTCGCTCCCGCGCCGACGACGAGGACCGCGGCGACGGCGGCGCCGGTCGCCCGGCGCCGCCGCCTGCGTCGGCCTCCTCGGCCGGGCACGTCAGTTCGCGTGCAGCGCGGCGTTGAGCTCGATGCCCACGCCGCCCCGCTCCAGCACCTCGACCGTGCCGGTGCGCGAGTTGCGGCGGAACAGCAGGTTGTCGCGGCCGGCGAGGTCGCGGGCCTTGACCACCAGGGGGTCGCCGTCCGCGCCCATCTCGCCCAGCACCGTGACCTTGGTGCCCGCGGTGAGGTACAGGCCCGCCTCGACCACGCAGTCGTCGCCGAGGGGGATGCCGAGGCCGGCGTTGGCGCCCAGCAGCGACCGCTCGCCCACGCTGATGACCTCCTTGCCGCCGCCGGACAGGGTGCCCATGATGGACGCGCCGCCGCCGACGTCGGACCCGTCGCCCACGACGACCCCGGCCGAGATGCGCCCCTCGACCATGGAAGCGCCGAGCGTGCCGGCGTTGAAGTTCACGAAGCCCTCGTGCATGACCGTGGTGCCGGACGCGAGGTGCGCGCCCAGGCGCACGCGGTCGGCGTCGGCGATGCGCACGCCGGCGGGGACGACGTAGTCGACCATGCGGGGGAACTTGTCGATCCCGTACACGGTGACGGCGCGGCCCGTGTCGGCGCGCAGGCGCAGGCGGGTGGCCTCGAAGCCCTCGACGGCGCACGGGCCGTGCGACGTCCACACCACGTTGGTCAGCACGCCGAAGAGCCCGTCGAGGTTGACGCCGTGGGGCTGGACCAGCCGGTGCGAGAGCAGGTGCAGGCGCAGGTAGGCGTCGGCCGTGTCCGCGGGGGCGGCGTCGAGGTCGATCACGGTGCGCACGACGACGACGTCCACGCGGCGTGCGTCGTCCCGCTCCGTGAGGGCGTCGAGCTCGGCAGGGATGTCGACGTCGGTCTGGGGCGGCGCGCCCAGCACGGGGCTGGGGTACCAGACGTCCAGCGTCGTGCCGTCGTCGGCGACCGTGGCGAGACCGAGGCCCCAGGCGGGGCGGGAGGAGGCAGGCGTCGTCATGCGGCCCAGCGTAATGGGCACGTCTGCCACGATGGTGCGCGTGACCACGGACCGCACCGCCCCTGCACGCGACGCCCTCGACAGCCCCCGGAGCGAGCCCTCGCTGGACCACCTCCTCGACCCGGCCGACGTCGGCGCGTCCGACCTCGTGGACCTGCTCGCGGCGATCTGCGACGTGCCGTCCGTCTCGGGGGACGAGGCCGCCCTCGCGGACGCCGTCGAGCGGGTGCTGCGCGCCCAGCCCCACCTCGACGTGCTGCGCGACGGCGACGCCCTCGTCGCCCGCACGCGCCTCGGCCGCGACCGGCGCGTGGTGCTCGCGGGCCACCTCGACACCGTGCCGCTCACCGACCCGCCGAACCTCCCCACCCGCCTCGAGACCGCGCCGGACGGCACGGTCGAGATGTGGGGCCGGGGCACCGTGGACATGAAGGGCGGCGTGGCGATCATGCTCGCGCTCGCCGTCGAGCTGGGTCGCCCGGGCCTCGAGCCCGCCCACGACCTCACGTACGTCTTCTACGACCACGAGGAGGTCGAGGCGTCGCTCAGCGGGCTCGGCCGCCTGGTGCGCCACCACCCGGAGGCGCTGCAGGGGGACTTCGCGATCCTGGGCGAGTCCAGCAACAACGGCATCGAGGGCGGCTGCAACGGGACGCTGCGCGTCGAGGTCCGCACCCACGGCGTCGCCGCGCACTCCGCCCGCGCCTGGGCCGGGGTGAACGCGATCCACGCGGCGGCGCCGGTGCTCGACCGCCTGGCGGCGTACGAGGCGCGGGACGTCGAGGTCGACGGCCTGGTCTACCGCGAGAGCCTGGGCGCCGTCGGCATCCGCGGCGGCATCGCGGGCAACGTGGTGCCGGACGCGTGCACCGTCACCGTCAACTACCGCTTCGCGCCGTCGCAGGGCGTCGCCGAGGCCGAGGCGCACCTGCGCGAGCTGTTCGAGGGGTTCGAGGTGGTCGTCACGGACGCCGCGCCCGGCGCCCGCCCCGGCCTGGACGACCCGCTGGTGGCCGACTTCGCCGCCGCGGTGCAGGCCGCGACGGGCACCGCCCCGACGCCCAAGTACGGCTGGACCGACGTCGCGCGGTTCGCCGAGCTCGGCATCCCGGCGGTGAACTTCGGCCCGGGCGACCCGGTGCTGGCCCACAAGGACGACGAGCGGCTGCCCGTGGCCCGGCTCGCGGTGGGCCGCGACGCCCTGCGCGCCTGGCTGCTCGGCGCGCCGGCCGGTGGCGTGGTTAGTCTCGAGGCATGACGCGAGCGACGACCACCACCCCCGGCGGACACCACGCGGACCGGGGCGACGACGGGGTGCCCGAGAAGGGCAGCGGCTACCGCAAGGGCCCCGTGCTGCTGCGGGGCAAGGAGATCCCCGCCCAGACCACCGACCAGCGGCTCCTCGCCGGCGGCGGCGACCCCGACTGGGTGCACTCCGACCCGTGGCGCGTGATGCGGATCCAGTCGGAGTTCGTCGAGGGCTTCGGCGCCCTCGCCGAGGTGGGCCCCGCCGTGTCGGTCTTCGGGTCGGCGCGCACGTCGCCCGACCACCCGGACTACGCGCTCGCCGTCGAGGTGGGGCGGCTGCTCGCCGAGGCCGGGTACGCCGTCATCACCGGTGGCGGCCCGGGCATCATGGAGGCCGCGAACGCCGGGGCGCACAAGGCGGGCGGCACGTCGATCGGCCTGGGCATCGAGCTGCCCTTCGAGCAGGGCATGAACCAGTACGTGAACCTGGGCGTGAACTTCCGGTACTTCTTCGCCCGCAAGACCATGTTCGTCAAGTACGCGCAGGGCTTCATCGTGCTCCCCGGGGGCTTCGGCACGTTCGACGAGCTGTTCGAGGCGCTCACGCTCGTGCAGACCCACAAGGTGACGGAGTTCCCCCTGGTGCTGGTCGGGTCCGACTACTGGGGCGGCCTGCTGGAGTGGGTGCGCACCGCGGTCGCCGACCGGGGGATGGTCGGCCCCGCCGACGTCGACCTCATGCACCTCACGGACTCCCCGGCGGAGGCCGTCGAGTACGTGCTCGAGCGGGGCCGCGCGCTCGCCGCGTCCGAGCGCGAGGCGCTGGACGACCTCGTCGAGGACCAGCAGGAGGCCGCCGCGGCCGACGGGTCGTGACCGGTCCCGTCCCGCCCCCGTCCGGCGTGCCGGCCCCGGGGACGCCGCTGGTGCTGCGCGGCCGCGAGGTCGGCCGCGGTCCCGACGGGGTGCTGCGGCCCGTCGTGATGGCGATCGTCAACCGCACCACCGACTCGTTCTACGCGCCGGCGCGCAGGCCCGACGACGGCGCCGCGCTGGACGCGGCGCACCAGGCGTGGGCGGACGGCGCGCAGATCCTCGACGTCGGGGGCGTGCGGGCCGGCGTCGGGCCGGAGGTGGACGAGGCGGAGGAGATCGGCCGGGTGGCGCCCTTCGTCGCGCGGGTGCGCGAGGCGCTGCCGGACCTGCTCGTGTCCGTGGACACGTGGCGCTCGGGCGTCGCGCGCGAGGTCGTGGCGGCGGGCGCCGACCTGGTCAACGACACCTGGGCCGGGCACGACCCGGCCCTCGTCGAGGTGGCCGGGGCCGCGGGCGTCGGCGTCGTGTGCTCGCACACCGGCGGGGCGGTGCCGCGCACCGACCCCTATCGCGTCGAGTACCCGCCGACCACCGGCGGGCCGGGGGCGGACCCGCGCGACGGCGTCCTGGACGACGTCGTCGCGACGCTGCGGGCGGCGGCCGCCCGCGCCGTCGCGTGCGGCGTCCCGCCGCGGTCGGTGCTCGTGGACCCGACGCACGACTTCGGCAAGAACACGTGGCAGTCGTTGCACCTCCTGCGCCGCACCGAGGTCCTCGCCGGGCTGGGGTTCCCGCTGCTCATGGCGCTGAGCCGCAAGGACTTCGTGGGGGAGACCCTGGACCTGCCCGCCGACGAGCGGCTCGAGGGGACCCTCGCGGCCACCGCGCTCGCCGCCTGGCAGGGGGCCACCGTGTTCCGCGCCCACGACGTGGCCGCCACCCGCCGCGTGCTCGACCTCGTCGCGGCCGTCCGCGACGAGGCTCCGCCGCGCGCGGTGCTGCGCGGCCTGGCGTGATCGCGCCCCACCTGGCCCGGCGTCGCGGGGTCTCGCCTGTCGGCCGCGGGAGTCCGGGGTGTGGAAGTCTGGGGTGGGTTCTGACCTAGAATGGTGGGGCGCGCCTCGATCCGCCCCCGCCGACCGGTGGGCCGCGGGCAGGGGGCAGGCCGAGGAACCGGACAACGGAATGGGAGAGCCACAGATGGCTGCGATGAAGCCGCGGACGGGCGACGGGCCGCTGGAGGTCACCAAGGAAGGACGCGGCATCGTCATGCGGGTCCCGCTCGAGGGTGGCGGCCGTCTGGTCGTGGAGCTGAACGCCACCGAGGCGACCGAGCTGGGCGAGGCACTCCAGGCCGTCGTCGGCTGACGACCGACCCGAGCAGTACGGCGAGCGCCGGACGATCACGTCGTCCGGCGCTCGCGGTGTCTCCTCGGTGTCTCCGCGAGCCGTCTCAGCGTCTCCGCGAGCTGTCTCAGCGCCGCACGGCCAGGAGCAGCCCGTCCCCGGTCGGCGCCAGGGCCGACAGGACCCGGTCGTCGGCGCGCAGCGTGCGCCCGACGTCGCGCACGACGGTCGTGACCTCGTCGCGCCGCGCCGGGTCGGGCACGCGGCCGCCGTGCAGCGCGCCGTCCACCGCGAGGACGCCGCCGGGGCGCAGCAGGCGCAGCCCCGCCTCGACGTACTCCGGGTAGGAGTGCGGCTCGGCCCCGACGAGGACGAGGTCGTACGCGCCGTCCGTCAGCCGGGGCAGCACGTCGGCCGGACGGCCGGGGATGGCCCGCGTGCGCGCCGGCGCGATCCCCGCCTCGGCGAAGGCCCGCTTCGCGGCTCGCTGGTGCTCGAGCTCGGCGTCGATGGTGGTGAGCACACCGTCCGCCGGCATGCCGCGCAGCAGCCACAGGGCGGCGACGCCGGTGCCCGTGCCGACCTCGACGACGGCCCGCGCGCCGAGCGCGGCGACCACGACCTGGAGCAGCGCGCCCGTGCCGGGGGAGGCGGCCCCGCAGCCGAGCTCCGCCGCGCGCTCGCGGGCGCGCAGCAGCACCTCGTCCTCGGGGACGAAGGACTCGCTGTAGGCCCAGGCTGCGGTGCGCCCGCTGCGGGCGTCGACGTCGGTGGTGATGGCGGTCCTCCACGGCGGGGTCGCCGGCGGCGGCCGGCGCGGGTGATGCTGCCGTGATCGTACGCGGGAACGTCGCGGCGCGCCCGGACGTTGCCATGGGACGATGGTGACGATGACGACCGACCCCGCACCTGTCCCGGACGCGCCCGAGGCCCCTGTCGAGGAGCCCTCGCGCGCCCGTGACGCCGCCGCGCCCGAGACGGCGTGGACCCCGCCGACGTGGGACGAGATCGTGCGCGAGCACTCGGCGCGCGTGTACCGCCTGGCCTACCGGCTCAGCGGGAACCGGCAGGACGCCGAGGACCTCACGCAGGAGACGTTCCTGCGGGTCTTCCGGTCGCTCTCCAGCTACACCCCGGGCACGTTCGAGGGCTGGCTGCACCGCATCACGACCAACCTGTTCCTCGACCAGGTGCGGCGCAAGAAGCGCATCCGGATGGAGGCGATGGGCGACGACGCCGCGCGCGTCGCCGCCCCCGAGGACCACGGTCGGCCCGAGCGCGGGTACGAGCACGCCAACCTCGACCACGACGTGCAGGCCGCGCTCGACGCGCTGCGCCCCGAGTACCGGGCGGCGGTCGTGCTCTGCGACATCGAGGGCCTGAGCTACGAGGAGATCGCCGTCACGCTGGGGATCAAGCTCGGCACGGTCCGCTCCCGCATCCACCGTGCCCGTGCGCAGCTCCGTGACGCGCTGGAGCACCGGCGCGCGGAGGTGACCGCGCGGGACGCGAGCAGCGGGGCGGCGTCGTGACGGGGTACGCCGGGTCCGGGCACCTCGGGGTCTGGGTGAGCGACCTGGCCGACGGACAGCTCGACGCGGCGACGACCGAGCGGGCGCTCGCGCACGTCGCGGGCTGCTCGCGGTGCGCCGCGGAGCTCGACGCCGCGCGGGACGCGCACCGGGCGCTCGCGGCGGCCTGCGACGTCGCCCCCGACCCGGAGCTCACGAACCGTCTGCTGGCGCTGTCGGCCTCCATCCCGTCGGCGACCGGCGACCCGCTGCGCGACCGGGGCCGCACCGCGGACTGGGAGCGGCCGCGTGCCTGGGAGCCGACGCTGTCGGGCGACCTGGGCTCCCGGCGTCGGCACCGGACCCGGCGGCTGGTCGCCGTGGGGGCGGGCGGAGTCGGCGTGCTCGGGGTCGCGCTGTTCGTGCTCGGGCAGGCACCCGTGGTGAGCCCCGACCCGTCGCGGGTCGCGGCGCTCACGCTGCTGGCGGACGCCGAGCCGGGCGGTCACGACGCGGCCGCCGGGCGTGCCGCCACGGCCGACGCCCTCGCCTGGCTGGCCGACCACGGCTGGTCGGCGCCCGCCGCGCTGCCCGACGGGTATGCCGTCACGGCGCTGCGCACCGACGGCTGCCGCGGCCCGGACGGGTCCGCCGGCGCCGTGGAGCTGGACCTCGCAGGGCCCGACGGGGCCGCCGTCGCCTGCCTGCGGCAGGGTCGCCTGGCCGACCTGGGCGCCCCGGCCGACGGGAGCGCGGGCGGGGCGCCGGGCGCGCTCGCCGTCCAGGGCCACGAGGTGCGGGTGCTCTCCTCCGACCCGTGGCACGTGGCCTGGCAGTCGGGGGACACCGTGGTCGACGTGGCCACCGACGTGGACGCGGAGACGCTCGCCGAGCTCGTCGCGGCCTTCCCGGGCACCTCGGAGGACGACGACGCCGGCGTGCTGCACGAGATCTCGCGCGGCTGGACCACGATGACCGGAGCGATGTCCGCAGCCATGTCCGGAGCCATGTCCGGAGCGACGAGATGACAGGAACCCTCAGGCGCCGATGACCGAACCGTCCCACCCGGCCGACGACCTGTTCGCGCCGCCCGAGCCCCCGGCCCGCGCACCGGAGGCGGACCCGTACGTGCCGCCGCCGGCGGCGGCGCTGTTCCCCGCCACGGAGTCGGCCCCGCCCGTCGTACCGGGCACCGCAGCGGCGGACGCCGCGGACCCGCCGACGTCGGCAGCCCCGTCAGCGCCGGCAGCCCCGGCAGCCCCGTCAGCGACGTCCTCCGCCACCGCGACCTCGCCGGCCACGCGCCCGGCGCGGCGCCGCCGCCCGGGAGCGGCCGCGGTCGTGGTGCTCGCGCTGGTGGCGGGGCTCGTGGGCGGCTTCGCCGGGGACCGCGTGTCGGACGCCCTCGACGACGGGAGGCCCGCGGACGCGGCGCTCCCGACGTCGGGCGGCCAGGGCACCGACCGGGGCACGGCCGCAGGCGCCACGGCCGGTGCCGAGCGGCCCGACGGCTCGGTGGCGGCGCTCGCCGCCGACGTGCTGCCGAGCGTGGTCTCGATCCAGGTGCAGGGCGCGCACGGCGCGTCCAGCGGGTCGGGTTTCGTGCTGCGCGAGGACGGCTACATCCTCACGAACAACCACGTGGTGGCGCCCGCGGCGGGCGCGGGCGGGTCGGCCGTGGTCGTCTTCGCCGACGGCCGCGAGCGGGAGGCCGAGGTCGTGGGCCGCACCGCGGACTACGACCTGGCCGTGCTCAAGGTGGACGCCGAGGGCCTGGCGCCGCTGGTGCTCGGTGACTCCGACGCCGTCGTGGTCGGCGACCCGGTGCTCGCCGTCGGCGCGCCGCTCGGGCTGGACTCCACGGTGACGACCGGCATCGTCAGCGCGCTGCACCGGCCCGTGCAGGCGGGCGACGAGTCCGGGGGAGGGGCCGCGTCGGCGTTCATCGACGCGATCCAGACGGACGCCGCGATCAACCCGGGCAACTCCGGCGGCCCGCTGATCGACGCCGACGGCGAGGTGGTCGGGATCAACTCCGCCATCGCCCAGCCGCCGGGCGCCCTGTCCGCCACCGGCAGCATCGGCCTCGGGTTCGCGATCCCCGCGTCCCAGGCCCGGCACACCGCCGAGCAGCTCATCGAGTCGGGGCACGCGACCTACCCGGTGATCGGGGCTCTGCTCGACACGTCGTACGCGGGCGAGGGCGTGCAGGTCTCCTCCGCACCCCAGGAAGGGCAGCCGGCGGTGACCCCCGACGGGCCCGCGGACCGGGCCGGGATCCGGCCCGGCGACGTCATCCTGGAGATCGACGGCCGGCCGGTCACGGTGAGCGACGCGCTCATCGTGGCGATCCGCGCCCGCCAGCCGGGGGACGCGGTGACGCTGCGCGTGCGCACCGACGGCGAGGAGCGCGACGTGCGGGTGGTGCTGCAGGAGCGGGAGAGCGAATAGGCTGTCCGCGTGTTCGACATCAACGGCGGTGAGCTCATCATCATCGTGGTGCTCGCGGTCCTGCTCATCGGGCCCGAGCGCCTCCCTGGGTACGCCGCCCAGCTGGCCTCGCTCGTCAAGCGCGGCAAGCGCCTGCTGCAGGACACCAAGGCACGCGTGGACACCGAGCTGGGGCCGGAGTTCAAGGACGTCGACTGGTCGAAGCTCGACCCGCGCCAGTACGACCCGCGTCGCATCGTGCGCGAGGCGCTCATGGACGACGACGACGCCCCCGCGGCGGGTCCCCGGGGCGCAGCGGCGGCGGGCGGCGCGGCAGCCGGAGGCGCGGTCGCGACCGCCGCGTCCGGAGAGCGCCGCGCGGCGGCCGTGCCGGCGCCGTTCGACGACGAGGCGACGTAGTCCGGACCGGTTTCCGGGCGGCCGGGCCGACCTGCCACAATGGACGCCATGCCCGACGTCGCCACCTCACCGTCCCTCCAGCGCGGAGCGTCCGCGCCGGGACTGCCCCGCATCTTCTCCGGCATGCAGCCGACCGACGGGTCCCTGCACCTCGGGAACTACCTGGGCGCCCTGGCCCAGTGGGTGGCGCTCCAGGACGACCACGAGGCGTTGTACTGCGTCGTCGACCTGCACGCCCTGACGGTGAACCCGGACCCGGCGGCGCTGCGCGAGCGCACCCGCCGCACCGCCGCCCAGTACCTGGCCGGCGGCATCGACCCGGAGCGGTCGATCCTCTTCGTGCAGTCGCACGTGGCCGAGCACGCGGAGCTGGCGTGGCTCCTGTCCTGCCAGACCGGCTTCGGCGAGGCCGGTCGCATGACGCAGTTCAAGGACAAGTCCGCCAAGCAGGGCTCCGAGGGCACCACGGTGGGCCTGTTCACCTACCCCGTGCTCATGGCCGCCGACATCCTGCTCTACGACACGGCCCTCGTGCCGGTGGGCGAGGACCAGCGCCAGCACCTCGAGCTCACCCGCGACCTGGCGGAGCGGCTCAACGCCCGCTTCGGCGAGGGCACCGCCGTCGTCCCCGAGGCGCACATCGTCAAGGCGGTGGCGAAGATCCAGGACCTCCAGGAGCCGACGGCCAAGATGAGCAAGTCGAACGCCGGCGGCAAGGGTGTCGTCTGGCTGCTCGAGGACCCGAAGAAGGCCGTCAAGGCGATCAAGTCGGCGGTCACCGACGCCGACGAGACGTACGGCGTGCGCTACGACCCGGCGGCCAAGCCGGGGATCTCCAACCTGCTCACGATCTTCTCGGCCGTCACGGGCCGCGGCGTCGACGAGATCGCCGCCGAGTACGACGGTCGCGGCTACGGCTACCTCAAGGTGGACCTGGCCGACGCCGTGGTCGCGTTCCTCGAGCCGTTCCAGGCGCGGGCGCAGACCTACCTGTCCGACCCGGCGCAGCTCGACAAGGTGCTCGCCGACGGGGCCGAGCGCGCGCGCGAGATCGCGCGGCCCGTGCTGGACCGGGTCTACGACCGGTTCGGCCTGCTGCCCCGAGGCGCACGGTGAACCTCCCCGACCGCGGCCCGGCCCAGGTGCGGATCGGCGTCGCCATCGCGGTGCCCGAGCCGTTCGGCTCCCGGCTCCAGGAGGCCCGCGCCTCGCTCGGCGACCCGCTGGCGCACGCCATCCCGCCCCACATCACGGTGATCGGCCCCACGGTGGTCGACGAGTCCGTGCTGGACGCGGTGGTCGAGCACCTCGAGAAGGTCGCGTCCGAGACGGCGCCGTTCCGGGTGCACCTGCGCGGGGCCGGCACGTTCCGCCCGATCTCGCCCGTGGTGTTCGTGGCCCTCGCCGAGGGCATCGCGGAGTGCGAGCAGCTCGAGACAGCCGCCCGCTCGGGCGTGCTGGCCCAGGAGCTGCGGTTCAACTACCACCCGCACGTGACCGTCGCGCACGAGGTCCCCGAGGCCGACCTGGACCGCGCCTTCGTGGAGATGGCCGACTTCGACGGCGTGTTCGAGGTGGACCGGCTGTGGCAGTACGAGCACGGCGACGACGGCGTGTGGCGACCGCAACGCTCGTTCCGGCTCGCGGGGGAGCACCCCGCTCCCTAGGGTCGCGTCTGTGAACGACCGACTCGAACAGGCGAAGAGCCGGTCCCTCGTCGCGTACCAGTGGTTCAAGAGCCTGCGGCCGGTGCGGTCGTGGTACTGGTACGTCGACCGCCGCGGCGCCCTCCTGTGCGGCGGCATCGCCTACACGGCGATCTTCTCGCTGTTCGCGGCGCTCACCATCGGGTTCACGGTGTTCTCGCGGGTGCTGGCAGGCCGGCAGGAGCTGCAGGACGAGGTCTTCGAGCAGATCAACGACTGGCTCCCGGGCCTCATCAAGACGAGCGCCGACTCGAAGGGCGTCATCACGCCCAGCGATCTGGTGATCACCTCCGGCGTCTCGTGGACCAGCGTGATCGCCTCGGTCATCTTCCTCTGGACCGCGATCGGGTTCATGCGCGCCCTGCGCATCTCCGTGCGGTCGATGTTCGCCCAGCCGGTGGTGGGCGTCAGCCCTGTGCTGTCGAAGATCTGGGAGCTGCTGGGCTTCGTCATCCTCGGGGCGATGATCGTGGCCTCCGCCGGCGCGAGCATCCTGTCGCAGACGTTCAGCCGACAGATGCAGGCGTGGTTCGGCAGCTCGTACCTGCTGGCCCAGCTCACGGCGCTCGGCACCGCCGTGGTGGGCGTGCTGCTCGACGCGCTGCTGGTCTACCTCATCATCCGCGTGGTCGCGCGGGTCCGTCCGCGCAAGCGGCGGGACTTCGTGCTCGGCTGCCTGGCGGCGGGCGTCGTCGCGGGCGTGCTGCGCTGGTTGGGCACGTCGGTCGTCGCCGCGGGCGCGGACCGCAACGCGCTGCTGGCGGCGTTCGCCGGCATCGTGACCGTGCTGGTGCTGGTGAACTTCGTCGCCCGGGTGCTGCTGCTCGTGTGCGCGTGGGTGTACGACCCGCCGCGGCTGGACGAGATCGCTCGCGCCGAGGCGGAGGTGGCCGCACGACGCGACGCGGCCGAGATCGAGCGCGTGGTGCGCCGCGGGCAGGGGTCCGGAAGACCGTGGAGCCCCGTCGTCCGTGGGGTACGACGGGGCTCCTGGGCGCTGCGGGAGTCGAGCGTGCGCAGCGTGGGACAGCGAGGCAGATCGGGGGTCAGAACGCGCGCGTGATCATGGCGCGCTTGACCTCCTGGATCGCCTTGGTGACCTCGATGCCGCGCGGGCAGGCCTCGGTGCAGTTGAAGGTCGTGCGGCAGCGCCACACGCCCTCCTTGTCGTTGAGGATCTCCAGGCGCTGCGTGGCGCCCTCGTCGCGGCTGTCGAAGATGAACCGGTGCGCGTTGACGATCGCGGCCGGGCCGAAGTACTGGCCGTCGGTCCAGAACACGGGGCAGGACGACGTGCACGCGGCGCACAGGATGCACTTGGTGGTGTCGTCGAAGCGCTCGCGGTCCTCGGCGGACTGCAGGCGCTCGCGCGTCGGCTCGTTCCCCGAGGTGATGAGGAACGGCATGATCTCGCGGTAGGAGGCGAAGAACGGCTCCATGTCGACCACGAGGTCCTTGACGACGGGCAGGCCCTTGATCGGCTCGACCGTGATCGGCTTGTCGGGGTTGACGTCCTTGAGGAGCGTCTTGCACGCGAGCCGGTTGCGGCCGTTGATCCGCATCGCGTCGGAGCCGCAGACCCCGTGGGCGCAGGAGCGCCGGAAGGTCAGGCTCCCGTCCTGCTCCCACTTGATCTTGTGCAGCGCGTCGAGGACGCGGTCGGTGCCGTGCACCTGGACGGTGAAGTCGTCCCAGGTCGACTCCTCGCCGTGCTCCGACTCGGGGTTGTACCGCCGGACGCGGAGCGTGACCTCGAAGCTGGGGATGGCGCCGGCCTTCGGCTCGGAGGCCGGGGCCGCAGGGTTCTCGAGTACAGCAGTCATCAGTACTTCCGCTCCATGGGCTCGTACCGGGTCTGGATGACGGGCTTGGACCCCAGGACGACCTTGTAGTCCCCGAAGTCCTCGACGTGGTCGAAGTAGCCCGGGACGTGGCCGTCGCCGGCGTCGGGGGCCGACGTCGGACGGCGGTACGCCATCGTGTGCAGCATGTAGTTCGCGTCGTCGCGGGCCGGGTAGTCCTCGCGGTAGTGCCCGCCGCGCGACTCCTTGCGGTTGAGGGCGGCGACGACGGTGACCTCGGCGATGTCCAGCAGGAAGCCGAGCTCGATCGCCTCGAGCAGGTCCGTGTTGAACAGCTTGCCCTTGTCCTGCACGGACACGTTCCGGTACCGCTTCTGCAGCTCCCGGATCTCGGCGAGCGCCTCGTTGAGGGAGTCCCCGGTGCGGAACACCTGGGCGTTCGCGTCCATCGTCTCCTGGAGGGCCTTGCGGACGTCCGCCACGCGCTCGCCGTCGGGGCGGTCGCGCATCTCCGCGAGCTGTGCCTCGACGCGGGCCGTCGGGTTCTCCGGCAGCTCCTTGTGCTGGGCGACCGTCTTCGCGTACGCGGCGGCGGAGCGGCCGGCGCGCTTGCCGAAGACGTTGATGTCGAGCAGCGAGTTGGTGCCGAGGCGGTTGGAGCCGTGCACGGACACGCACGCGACCTCGCCGGCCGCGTAGAGGCCCTTGACGACGTTGTGGCTGTCGCGCAGCACCTCGCCCTGGATGTTCGTCGGGACGCCGCCCATCGCGTAGTGCGCGGTGGGGTAGACGGGCACGGGCTCGGTGTACGGCTCGATGCCGAGGTAGGTGCGGGCGAACTCGGTGATGTCCGGGAGCTTCGCGTCGATGTGCGCGGGCTCCAGGTGCGTCAGGTCGAGCAGCACGTAGTCCTTGTTCGGGCCGGCGCCGCGGCCCTCGCGCACCTCGTTGGCCATCGAGCGGGCGACGATGTCGCGCGGCGCGAGGTCCTTGATGGTGGGGGCGTAGCGCTCCATGAAGCGCTCACCGTCGGAGTTGCGCAGGATGCCGCCCTCGCCGCGGGCCGCCTCCGACAGGAGGATGCCGAGGCCGGCGAGGCCTGTCGGGTGGAACTGGAAGAACTCCATGTCCTCCAGGGGCAGGCCGCGCCGGTAGGCCAGGGCCATCCCGTCGCCCGTGAGGGTGTGCGCGTTGGACGTCGTCTTGAAGATCTTGCCCGCGCCGCCGGTCGCGAAGATGACCGCCTTCGCCTGGAACACGTGGATCTCACCGCTGGCCAGGTCGTAGGCCACGACGCCGGTCGCGTTGACCTCGGCGCCGTCCTCGATCTGCTCGGTGGTGAGGTCGTGGTCCGTGAGCAGGTCCAGGACGTAGAACTCGTTGTAGAACTCGACGTTCTGCTTCACGCAGTTCTGGTACAGCGTCTGCAGGATCATGTGGCCGGTGCGGTCCGCGGCGTAGCAGGCGCGGCGGACGGCGGCCTGGCCGTGCTCGCGGGTGTGGCCGCCGAACCGGCGCTGGTCGATCCGGCCCTCGGGCGTGCGGTTGAACGGCAGCCCCATCTTCTCGAGGTCGAGGACCGAGTCGATGGCCTCCTTCGCAAGGATCTCCGCCGCGTCCTGGTCGACCAGGTAGTCACCGCCCTTGACGGTGTCGAACGTGTGCCACTCCCAGTTGTCCTCCTCGACGTTCGCGAGGGCCGCCGCCATGCCGCCCTGGGCGGCACCGGTGTGGGAGCGGGTGGGGTAGAGCTTGGAGATCACGGCGGTGCGGGCCTCGCCGGAGGCCTCGAGCGCCGCGCGCATGCCGGCGCCGCCTGCGCCGACGATGACGACGTCGTACTGATGTGTCTGCATCGGGGGGTGCCTGTCCTTAGTTCGGGAAGCAGATCGACGGCAGGAGCTCGGCCGGGCTTCCCGGCGGGCACGGGTTGAACGTGAAGATCACGAGGGTGCCGAGCACGACGACGATCACGGTCGCCAGGTAGAGCAGCACCTTGAGCACGCCGCGCGTGGAGTCCTTCTGCGCGTAGTCGTTGATGATGGTGCGCACGCCGTTGGAGCCGTGGAACATCGCGAGCCACAGCATCAGCAGGTCCCAGACCTGCCAGAAGGGGCTGGTCCACTTGCCGCCGACGAAGGCGAAGTCGATCGCGTGCACGCCGTCGCCCACCATGAGGTTGACGAAGAGGTGGCCGAAGATCAGCACCAGCAGCACGACGCCGGACGCGCGCATGAAGACCCAGCTGTACAGCTCGTAGTTGCCGCGGGTCGTCTTGCGGCGGGCGTAGGGGGAGCGGGGTGCCGCGATGGCGGACGGGGTCGGGGACCCGGACTGGACCTGAGCCATCAGTGCCCACCTCCGAAGACGTTCATCAGGTGCCGCGGCAGGAACCCGGCCATGGTCACGACGAACAGGCCGACGACGACCCAGAGCATGGTCCGCTGGTACTTCGGGCCCTTGGCCCAGAAGTCGACGAGGATCACGCGGATGCCGTTGAACGCGTGGAAGACGATCGCGGCGACGAGACCGGCCTCCCCGAGTCCCATGATCGGCGTCTGGTACGTCCCGATGACGGCGTTGTAGGCCTCGGGCGACACCCGGACAAGTGCTGTGTCCAGGACGTGCACGAGGAGGAAGAAGAAGATGAGCACGCCGGTCACGCGATGCGCGACCCAGGACCACATGCCTTCACGGCCGCGGTAGAGCGTGCCAGCAGGTGCTGTAGGCACGGGGGGAGCCTCCGTTGGCGGATTCTGTGTGGATTCCGTTCACGGTCACTGTAGTGACATCCGGTCGTCTCGCGGCACACGAGGTCCGGCAAACCGGGACGGCTCGGGGTGTTTCGTGACCTATTCCACAGGGTTGACGTCGCCGACGGCCCGGCCGTCAGCACGCTTATGCTGCGGGGATGAGCACTGCGGCGTCCCCCTCCCGTCCATCGGTCCCCGGGTTCTTCGCCGTGGTTCCCGCCGGGGGTGCCGGGACCCGTCTCTGGCCGCTGTCCCGCGCGGGCGCGCCGAAGTTCCTGCACGACCTCACGGGCGCGGGCCGCACCCTGCTGCAGGGCACCGTCGACCGGCTGCGGCCGCTGGCGGGCGGCGGGGTCGTCCTCGTCACCGGCGAGCCGCACGTCGCGGCCGCCCGCGCGCAGCTGCCCGAGCTGGCCGACGACGCGGTGCTCGCGGAGCCGTCCCCGCGGGACTCGATGGCCGCGATCGGGCTGGCCGCCGCGGTGCTCGAGCGGCGGCACGGTGACGTCGTGGTGGGCTCGTTCGCCGCGGACCAGGTGGTGTCCGGCGCGGCGTCCTTCGACGCCGCGGTCCGGGAGGCGGTCGAGGCCGCGCGCGCCGGCTACGTGGCGACGATCGGCATCGCCGCCTCGCGCCCGTCCGTGGCGTTCGGCTACGTGCGCAGCGGCGACCCGCTGGGCGTCGAGGGCGCACCGAGCGCCCTGCACGCGCGCGGGTTCACGGAGAAGCCTGACGCCGCGACCGCGCGCGAGTACGTCGCGTCGGGGGAGTACCGCTGGAACGCCGGCATCTTCGTCGCCCGCTCGTCGGTCCTGCTGGGGCACCTGGCCACGCACCGCCCCGCCCTGCACGACGGGCTGCGGGAGATCGCCGCCGCCTGGGACACGCCGGACCGGGCGGACGTCGTCGCCCGGGTGTGGCCCGGCCTCGAGAAGGTCGCGATCGACCACGCCGTCGCGGAGCCCGTCGCGGCGGAGGGCGGCGTCGCCGTCGTGCCCGGCACGTTCGGGTGGGACGACGTCGGCGACTTCAACTCCCTCGCCGCGCTCCTGCCCTCGGACGACGACGGGGGGTCCAAGGTGCTGGGCGACGCGGCCGACGTCGTGCGGGTGCAGTCGGCCGGGTCGGTCGTCGTGCCCGGCGGCGACCGGGTGGTGGCGCTGCTCGGGATCGACGACGTCGTGGTGGTGGACACGCCCGACGCCCTGCTGGTCACGACCCGCGCCCGCGCGCAGCAGGTCAAGGACATGGTCGACGCGATGCGCGCCCACGGCCGGGAGGACGTCCTGTGAGCCCGCGCGAGACGGCCGGCGCGCGGCTCGACGAGGTCGTCGCGGGCCTGGAGGCCGAGCTCGTCGCGATCCGCCGCGACGTGCACGCCCACCCCGAGCTCGGCCGGCAGGAGGTCCGCACCACCGCGCTCGTGGCGGACCGGCTGCGCGCCGCCGGGCTGGAGCCGAGGCTGCTCGAGGGCACGGGCCTGGTCTGCGACGTCGGCCCCGACCGGTCGCCCGACGGGCTCGGCCGGGTGGCGCTGCGCGCGGACATCGACGCGCTGCCCGTCGACGACTCGTGCGGGCTGCCGTTCCGCTCCGTGGTGCCGGGGGTGGCGCACGCCTGCGGGCACGACGTGCACACCACCGTGGTGCTCGGCGCCGGCCTGGCCCTCGCGGCGCTGCACGACGAGGGCCTGCTCGAGCGCGGCGTCCGGCTGGTGTTCCAGCCGGCCGAGGAGATCATGCCCGGCGGCGCGCACGACGTCGTCGCCCAGGGCGCGCTCGACGGCGTCGACCGCATCGCGGCCGTGCACTGCGAGCCCAAGCTGGACGTCGGGCAGGTCGGCACCCGCATCGGGCCGATCACCTCGGCCTCCGACAGCGTCACGGTGACCCTGTCGTCCTCCGGCGGGCACACCTCCCGCCCGCACCTCACGGGCGACGTGGTGTACGCCCTGGGCCAGGTCATCACGCAGGTGCCGGCCGTGCTGGGCCGCCGGCTGGACCCGCGCTCGGGCGTGAACCTCACGTGGGGCGCCGTGCACGCGGGCAACGTGCACAACGCCATCCCGGCCACGGGCACGGTCGCCGGCACGCTGCGCTGCCTCGACGTGCGCGCGTGGGAGCGGGCGGGGCAGGTGCTGCACGACGCGGTGGAGCAGGTCGTGGCGCCTTACGAGGTCGACGTGACCGTCCGGCACGCGCGCGGCGTCCCGCCGGTGGACAACGACGCGGCCGTGACGGGCGCGCTCGAGGCGGCGGGGACGGCCGTGCTCGGCCCTGAGGGCGTCGTGCTCACCGAGCAGTCGCTCGGCGGCGAGGACTTCGCCTGGTACCTCACCAAGGTGCCGGGGGCGATGGCCCGGCTCGGCACGGGGACCCCGGGTCAGCGGCGCTACGACATCCACCAGGGCGACCTCGTCGTGGACGAGCGTGCGATCGCCGTCGGGGCCCGACTGCTGGGACGTTTCGCGCTGCAGCCCTGAGACGCCGGAAAGTGTCCGGCGCGTTCCCGGTCGATACCGCTTCGGTAACGACTCCTGCGGGTTCATCGCTTGCGGTTCTCGGTCCTCCCGGTGGTGACTAGGCTCACCACGGTGACGGGCCGGACGATCCTGGCCCGACGAACGATCGACAGGAGCGACAGGTGAAGAGAGCGATTCAGCTCACCGCCCTCGCCGGCGTCGCCGCGCTCGCGCTGGCGGCCTGTGCGGAGGCCCCGGAGGAGTCCGGCAGCGGCGGTAACGGCTCGGCTGCGGCCAGCGACTTCAAGCCGTGCATCGTCTCGGACCAGGGCGGGTTCGACGACAAGAGCTTCAACCAGCTCAGCTTCGAGGGGGCCGAGAAGGCCGCCGACGAGCTCGGGACGAAGCTCGTCTCCGTGCAGTCGCAGTCGGAGAGCGACTTCAAGCCGAACCTCGAGTCCCTCGTCGGGCAGAACTGCAACGCGATCGTCTCGGTGGGCTTCGCGCTCTCCGCCGCGACGATCGAGTCGGCGACCGCCAACCCGGAGACCGACTACATCATCGTCGACGACGCCGCGGACGCGGACTTCGACGGCGAGGCCGACGCCCCGAACATCAAGCCGCTGCTGTACGACACGGCCCAGGCGGCGTTCCTCGCCGGCTACCTGTCCGCCGGCTACTCGGAGGCGGGCAAGGTCGGCACGTTCGGCGGCCAGCCCTTCCCGACCGTCACGATCTTCATGGACGGCTTCAAGCAGGGCGTCGAGTACTACAACGAAACCAAGGGCACCAAGGTCGAGGTCGTGGGCTTCTCCGGCGGCGAGGACGGCTCGTTCACCGGCGGGTTCGAGGCCAACGAGACGGCCAAGACCACCGCGCAGAACATCATCGACCAGGGCGTCGACGTGCTCCTGCCGGTCGGCGGCCCGATCTACCAGTCGGCGATCGCGGCGATCCAGGACTCCGGTCGGGACATCGCGCTGGTCGGCGTCGACGCGGACTTCTTCGAGACCGACCCGTCCACGCAGGACTACGTGCTCACGTCGATCCTCAAGAAGATGGACGTGTCCACCTACGACGCGGTGGTGGCGGCCGGCAACGGCGAGTTCGACGCGACCCCGTACGTGGGCACCCTCGAGAACGACGGCGTGGGGCTCGCCCCGCTGCACAACTTCGAGGACAAGGTCGACCCCGCCCTCATGGACGAGGTCAACGCCCTCAAGGAGCAGATCATCTCCGGCGACGTGAAGGTCGAGTCGTACCTCTCCGGTCAGGAGTGACCGGAGCTCCGACACACCGGTGACGCACGTGCGCGGGCCCGCGGGAACTGTCCCCGGGCCCGCGCACGACGTATGCGGGGCGGCGACGACGACGCCCCGGTGAGAGGCTGACGACGGCGCGTCGACCCCGGCCCTGGTGGCCCTCGACCGATCCTCGACGGATGGAAGGCAGAGCATGAGGCTCGAGCTGCGAGGTATCACGAAGCGCTTTGGCGCGCTCGTGGCGAACGACCACATCGACCTGGTGGTGGCACCGGGCGAGATCCACTGCTTGCTCGGCGAGAACGGTGCCGGCAAGTCGACCCTGATGAACGTGCTCTACGGGCTCTACCAGGCCGACGAGGGCCAGATCCTGCTGGACGACGAGGTCCAGGACTTCGACGGGCCCGGCGACGCGATGGCCGCGGGCATCGGCATGGTGCACCAGCACTTCATGCTGGTGCCGGTGTTCTCCGTGGCGGAGAACGTCATGCTGGGGCACGAGTCCACGCGCGCCGGCGGCCTCCTCGACCTGGACAGCGCCCGCGCCAAGGTGCAGGAGATCTCGGCGCGGTTCGGCTTCCAGGTGGACCCGGACGCGCTGGTCGAGGACCTGCCGGTCGGGGTCCAGCAGCGGGTCGAGATCATCAAGGCGCTCTCGCGTGACGCCGACGTGCTCGTGTTCGACGAGCCGACGGCCGTGCTCACGCCCCAGGAGACCGACGAGCTCATGGGGATCATGCGGCAGCTGCGCGACGAGGGCGCGGCGATCGTCTTCATCACCCACAAGCTGCGCGAGGTGCGCGCCGTCGCCGACCGCATCACCGTGGTCCGGCACGGCAAGGTCGTGGGCGAGGCCAGCCCCGGCGCGACCGACGCCGAGCTGGCGTCCCTCATGGTCGGCCGCGCGGTCGAGCTCACGGTGCGCAAGGAGGAGGCGCGCACCACCGGCAACGAGCTGGCCGTCACGGACCTGCGGGTCACCGGGCCGGACGGGCAGGTGCTGGTCGACGACGTGAGCTTCACCGTGCGCGGCGGCGAGGTGCTCGTCGTGGCGGGCGTGCAGGGCAACGGGCAGACCGAGCTGACGGAGGCCCTGGTGGGCCTCCAGGACCAGGTCACCGGCAGCGTGCGGCTCGACGGCAAGGAGCTGGTGGGCCGGTCGGTGCGCCGGATCCTCCAGGCGGGCGTCGGGTTCGTGCCGGAGGACCGCAACGAGGACGGGCTGGTCGGCGAGTTCACGATCGCCGAGAACCTCGTGCTGGACCGGACGGACGGCCCGCCGTTCGTGCGTCGCGGTGCCCTGCAGCTCGCGGTGCGCGACGAGTTCGCCCGCGAGAAGGTCGCCGAGTTCGACGTCCGCACGCAGGGCATCGAGACGCGCGTCGGGCGCCTGTCGGGCGGCAACCAGCAGAAGGTCGTCCTCGCGCGCGAGCTGTCCCGCGAGCTGCGCCTGCTGGTCGCGGCCCAGCCGACCCGCGGCGTCGACGTCGGGTCGATCGAGTTCATCCACAAGCGGATCGTCGAGACGCGGGACACCGGCATCCCGGTGGTGGTGGTGTCGACCGAGCTCGACGAGGCCGTCGCGCTCGCCGACCGGATCATGGTCATGTACCGCGGCCGCGTGGTCGGGATCGTCCCGGCCGACACCCCGCGCGACGTGCTCGGCCTCATGATGGCCGGCATCGCGCCCGAGGACGCGTCGCCGACCGGCCCCCAGAACGAAGGAGACGCGGCGTGAGCGGCGAGACGCCCCGGGACCGGGCTCAGGACCCGGCACAGGACCAGGGGCCCGACGTCGACCCCGGCTCACGCCTCGGCGAGGCGCTCGAGAACGTCGACGCGACGGCGGAGCCCGGGCTCGCGGAGGAGCTGGAGCAGGAGGCGGCGCGCGAGCAGGCGCCGGTCGTCGAGGACTCCGGCCAGCGGTGGCGCGACGCGCTCCGGCGGGCGACGTCGGGCGGCTGGGCCGTCGCCCTGGGGGCGATCGTGCTCGCGGTCCTCGCGGGCTCGATCCTCATCGTCGTCACCGACGAGGCCGTGCTCGAGGCCGCCCCGTACTTCTTCTCGCGGCCGTCCGACACGTTCGCGGCGATCGGCCAGGCGGTCGGCGGCGCCTACTCGGCGCTGTTCCAGGGCGCGGTCTACAACTTCGGCGCCGACTCGTTCGCGCAGGGCATCCGCCCGCTCACGCAGACGCTGACGAACGCCACGCCGCTCATCGCGGCCGGCCTCGGCGTCGCGCTCGCGTTCCGGGCCGGGCTGTTCAACATCGGTGGCCAGGGGCAGATGCTCGTCGCCGCGACCGCGGCGGGCTGGATCGGCTTCGGGGTCACGGGGCTGCCGTTCCCGTGGCACCTGCTGCTGTGCCTGGTGGCCGGTGTGGCCGCCGGCGCGCTGTGGGCCGGCATCGCGGGCCTGCTCAAGGCCCGCACCGGGGCGCACGAGGTGATCGTCACGATCATGCTCAACTACATCGCCTTCTACCTGCTGTCCTACTTCCTGGCGACGCCGGGCCTGATGCAGGCCCCCGGCTCGGCCAACCCGAAGACCCCGCCGATGCAGGACAGCGCGGTGCTGCCCCCGCTCCTCGGCGACCGGTACAACCTGCACTGGGGCTTCGTGCTGTCGCTGCTCGCCGTCGTCGGCGTGTGGTGGCTGCTCAACCGCTCCAGCACGGGCTTCGCCTTCCGCGCGGTGGGGGAGAACCCCAAGGCGGCACGGGTCGCCGGCATCGACGTGCCGCGCACGACGGTGCTCGTCATGCTCGTCGCGGGCGGGCTGGTCGGTCTCGCGGGCACGCAGCAGGTGCTCGGCACCGTGACGACGGGCTTCAGCGCCGACATCGACGCGGGCATCGGCTTCGACGCCATCACCGTGGCGCTGCTCGGCGGCTCCTCGCCCTGGGGCGTCCTCGGCGCCGGCATCCTGTTCGGCGGGTTCAAGGCCGGCGGGTCCGCGATGCAGGCGGGCCAGGGCATCCCGATCGAGATCGTCCTGGTCGTGCAGTCGCTGATCGTGCTGTTCATCGCGGCGCCCCCGCTGGTGCGGGCGATCTTCCGGCTGCCGCAGCCGGAACGTACACCCCGACGACGAGAGAGCCGGCGGGACCGCCGTCGCGCCGAGGCCGCGCGCGGCACCGAGGAGGGACAGGCATGACCGCCACGACCGTCGACGCCGCGGGGCCCGCGGCCACGGCGCCCGCGCCGCGCGCCGGCGCCCCGGTGACCTGGAAGGCCGCCGTCGGCCTCGCCGTGGTCCTCGCGCTGTACGCCCTGCTGCTGCTCCTCGCGCCGCACGAGGGCTCCGCCCGGTTCGCCCTCTCGACCAGCACCGACTTCGTGGTGCTGTCCACCCTCGTGGTGCCCGCGATGGCCACCGCCTGGGTGTGCGGGGCCGTGGGGCTCGCCGTGCTCGCCTACGCGGTCCTGCGCACCCGGGCCGGACGGCGCGTCCCGGCGTGGGCCATCGCGGTCTTCGCGGCCGCCCTGCTCGTCGGGTTCCTGGCGTGGGCCGCCGCGGGGAGCCCGCGCGACCTCTCCGTCGTCGGCCTCCTGGGCGGGGCCGTGGGCCTGTCCGTCCCACTCGTGTACGGCGCGCTCGGCGGCGTCATCGGGGAGCGGGCCGGCGTCGTGAACATCGCCATCGAGGGCCAGCTGCTCGCGGGCGCCTTCGTCGCGGCGATCGTCGGGTCGCTGACCAACAGCCCGTGGGCCGGGCTCGTCGCGGCGGTCGTCGCAAGCGCCCTGGTCGCCCTCGTGCTGGGGCTGTTCACCATCACCTACCGCGTCAACCAGGTGATCGTCGGCGTGGTGCTCAACGTGCTGGTGATCGGCCTGACGAGCTTCTTCTACTCCGAGCTGCTCGTCCCCAACGCGGAGACCCTCAACTCCACCGTGCGGTTCTCGCGCCTGCCGATCCCCGGGCTCGAGAGCATCCCGGTGATCGGCCCGGTGCTGTTCAACCAGACGATCGTCGTGTACCTCATGTACCTCGCGGTGCCGGCGGTCTGGTACGCCCTGTTCCGCACCCGCTGGGGCCTGCGGGTGCGCGCGGTGGGAGAGCACCCCAAGGCGGCCGACACCGTGGGCATCGACGTCCTGCGCGCGCGCTACCGGGCGGTGCTGATCGGCGGCGCCGTGGTGGGCTTCGGCGGCGCGTTCTACACCGTGGTGTCGATCAACCAGTTCGGCCGGGAGATGACGGCGGGCGCCGGCTTCATCGCCCTCGCCGCGGTCATCTTCGGCAAGTGGGACCCGCTGCGGGCCGCCCTGGCCGGCCTGCTGTTCGGCTTCGCGACGAACCTGCAGAACGTGCTGTCGGTGGTGGGCTCGCCGGTGCCGAGCCAGTTCATGCTGATGCTGCCGTACGTGGTGACCCTCCTGGCGGTCGCCGGGCTGGTCGGCAAGTCCCGCGCACCCGCGGCGTCGGGGACGCCCTACACCAAGGAGTGACGATGGCGAGCACGGCTGGGCCGACCGTCGACTGGGCGGCGCTGCGGGCGGCGGCGCGCGACGTCGTCGGGCGTGCGTACGCGCCGTACTCGGGCTTCCCGGTCGGCGCCGCCGCGCTGGTGGACGACGGCCGCGTGGTGGTCGGCTGCAACGTGGAGAACTCCGCCTACGGGGTGACGCTCTGCGCGGAGTGCTCCCTGGTGTCCGCTCTGGTGACCGGCGGGGGCGGCCGTCTCGTCGCGTTCACGTGCGTCGACGGGGCGGGGCGCACGCTGATGCCCTGCGGCCGCTGCCGTCAGCTGCTGTGGGAGCACGGCGGGCCCGACCTGCTCGTGGAGTCGGTGCGCGGCGTCGTGCCCATGACGGAGGTGCTGCCCGACGCGTTCGGCGCAGCGGACCTGGAGCGCTACCGCGAGGGGGAGAAGGAATGACCGTGCCGGACAGCAGTTCTGCCGGGGAGCCGTTCGACGCCGTCGACGTCATCCGGACCAAGCGTGACGGGCACCCGCTCGAGGCCGCGCAGATCGACTGGGTGGTGGACGCGTACACGCGCGGAGCGGTCGCCGAGGAGCAGATGTCGGCCCTCGCGATGGCGATCCTGCTGCGCGGGATGACCCGCCCGGAGGTCGCGCGCTGGACGGGCGCGATGATCGCGTCCGGCGAGCGGATGGACTTCTCCGGCCTGTCGCGGCCCACGGCCGACAAGCACTCGACCGGCGGCGTGGGGGACAAGATCACCCTCCCGCTCGCACCGCTCGTGGCCTCGTTCGGGGTGGCGGTCCCGCAGCTCTCGGGCCGCGGCCTCGGGCACACGGGCGGCACGCTCGACAAGCTCGAGGCGATCCCGGGTTGGCGTGCGGCGCTGAGCAACGCCGAGCTGATGGACCAGCTCGAGGACGTGGGCGCGGTGATCTGCGCCGCCGGGGCGGGCCTGGCCCCCGCCGACAAGAAGCTCTACGCCCTGCGGGACGTGACGGGCACGGTCGAGTCGGTGCCGCTCATCGCGAGCTCGATCATGAGCAAGAAGATCGCGGAGGGCACCGGCGCGCTGGTCCTCGACGTCAAGGTGGGCTCCGGCGCCTTCATGAAGGACCTGGACGCGGCCCGGGAGCTGGCCCGCACGATGGTCGACCTCGGCACCGACGCGGGCGTGCGCACGGTCGCGCTCCTCACCGACATGGCCGTGCCGCTCGGCCGCACCGCGGGCAACGCGCTCGAGGTGCGCGAGTCGGTCGAGGTGCTCGACGGCGGCGGCCCCGCGGACGTCGTCGACCTCACCGTCGCGCTGGCCGTGGAGATGCTCGCGGGCGCGGGGCGGCCGGTGCCCGAGGCCGAGGTGCGGGCGGCGCTGGGCGACGGCCGCGCCAAGGAGGTCTGGCGCCGGATGATCGCGGCCCAGGGCGGCGACCCCGACGCGGAGCTGCCTCGCGCGCGGGAGCGGCAGGACGTGCTCGCCGACCGGTCCGGGGTCCTCACCCGGCTCGACGCCTACGCCGTGGGCATCGCGGCCTGGCGGCTCGGGGCGGGGCGCTCGCGCCGGGAGGACCCGGTGCAGGCGGGCGCCGGCGTCGAGCTGCACGCGAAGCCGGGGGACGAGGTCACCGCGGGGCAGCCGCTGCTCACCCTGCACACCGACACCCCGGAGCGGTTCGAGCGCGCCCGCGCCGCGCTGGAGGGCCAGTGGGCGGTCGACGACCCGGCGAACCGCGACGCGGCCCGACCGCTCCTGCTCGACCGGATCGGCTGAGCGGCCCGGGCCGACCAGGCCGACCAGGCCGACCAGGGGGGGCGACGACGGTGCGGACGCCGCGGATCACGGACCTGCTGGCGTCGCTGGGCGTGTTCGCCGCCCGGCCGCCCGTGCCGCCCCCGGCCGGGCGGTTCGCCCGCCCGGAGGTGCCCGGCGACCTCGTCCCGGCGCTCGCCGCGCTCGCCCCGGGCGTGCGGGCACGGGTGCTCGACGCGCTCGGGCGACGCGGTCCGCAGCCCGCCCCGGGGCGCCCGCGCACGCTGACGCTCCCCGCGGCGGACGGTGTGGTCGCCCCGGCCCGGCAGGTCGACGAGCGCACGTGCGGAGCGGCGGTGCTGGCACTCCTCGCGCTTGCGGGCGACCCCCGCCGGGCGCTCGAGCTGAGCCGCCGGCCGCCGGGCGCCGCCGAGACCTTCGCCGGGTTCCAGCGAACGCTGCACGCCCGCGCCACGCGAGGGCCGGGCGGCCTGCAGGCGTGGCCCGTCGCCCTCGGCACCCCGCCGTGGGGCGCCGCCCGCGTGGCCCGGTACGGGCCGGTCCGCTACACCCATCGCGTGGTCGGCGGGCGCTCGGGCGCGCGCGTGCTGGACGCCGCGGTCGAGGCTGCGGCCGCGGGCGTGCCCGTCCCGCTGTACTCGGGCGGCGACCTCGCCGGCGGCGTGTCGACGGCGGTGCCCCGGCACGTCGTCCTCCTCACGACCGTGCGGGGCGGCGTCGCGACCATCTACGAGCCGTCGGCCGGCCGGCTGCACGCGGTGCCGGCCGCGCGGCTCGTCGCCGCCGCCCGGGAGCGCGGGGACGACCCCCTGGTCGCCGCCGCGCTGGGCGGCTGGCCGCACGTGGTGTGGGCGCTGCTGCCGCGGGACGCGCAGGGCTGAACGGTCGACCTGGGCTGGCGGGCCGCGGAGGCCCGGGCCACCATGGGAGCGCACTGCCGTCGCAGCGAGGGGAGAGTCCCATGAGCACCGCACCGGACGACGCCTGGCGGGACGCCGGGCTGGAGCACCACGACGACAGCACGAGCCTCGTGGAGGACGCCCTGACCGACGACGTGCAGGGTGCCGACGACGTGGCGGCCGGAGCCCGCGCGGAGGAGTACAAGCCGCGGCACGCCCGGCCGGACCTGGACGGCGAGGCCGCCGAGGCGGACGTCGTCGAGCAGAGCCAGGAGGTCCCCGGGCTCGACGATCCCGAGGCCTCCGGCGACGCGTGATCGCCGGTAGGTTGGCCCCATGACGCAAGCCCTCGTCGACCTGATCCCCGCCCTGCCCAAGGTGCTGCTGCACGACCATCTCGACGGGGGCCTGCGACCGCAGACCGTGCTCGAGCTCGCCGCCGAGGTGGGCCACGAGCTCCCGGCGTCCGACGCCGAGTCGCTCGGCACCTGGTTCGTCGAGGCCGCCGACTCGGGGTCGCTGGTGCGCTACCTCGAGACGTTCGACCACACCATCGCCGTGATGCAGACGGCCGACGCCCTGTCGCGGGTGGCGCGGGAGGCCGTGCTGGACCTCGCCGCGGACGGCGTCGTGTACGCCGAGCAGCGCTGGGCCCCCGAGCAGCACCTGGCGCGCGGGCTGACGCTGCCGGAGACGGTCGAGGCCGTGCAGGCGGGCATCGACGAGGGGATCCGCGAGGCCGCGTCGCGCGGGCAGATCATCCGCGTCGGCCAGCTCGTCACCGCGATGCGGCACACCGACCGGTGGCAGGAGATCGCCGAGCTCGCCGTCGCGCACCGCGACCGCGGCGTGGTGGGCTTCGACATCGCCGGCCCGGAGGACGGGTTCCCCCCGTCGCGGCACGCGGGCATCTGGCGCTACCTGGCCGAGCAGGACTTCCCGACCACGATCCACGCGGGCGAGGCGGCCGGGCCCGCGTCGATCGCCGAGGCCGTGCACCTCGGGCAGGCCGACCGCATCGGCCACGGCGTGCGGATCGTCGAGGACATCACCTTCCACGAGGGCTTCGACGACGACGGCGAGCGGCGCGCCGAGCTCGGGCGCCTCGCGCACTGGGTGCGGGACCACCAGGTCGCGCTCGAGGTCTGCCCCGTGTCGAACCTGCAGACGGGTGCCACCACCGCGACCACCGTGGCCGACCACCCGATCACCCGGCTCAAGGAGCTGGACTTCGCGGTCACGCTCAACACCGACAACCGCCTCATGTCCCGGACGTCGATGTCGAACGAGATGACCCGGCTCGTCACCGAGGCGGGCTGGACGATCGACGACCTGGCCGACGTCACTCTGACCGCCGCGTGGAGCGCCTTCATGCACCACGACGAGCGCCGCGCCCTGGTCGACGACGTCATCCTGCCGGGGTACCAGCAGATCGAGGGAGCCCAGCGATGACCGCCACGGCCCGGAACCTCCCCGCCGACGCGTTCGCCCTGGCGCGGTTCGTCGACCACACCCTGCTCAAGCCGGAGGCGACGACGGCCGACGTCACCGCGCTCGTCGAGGAGGGTGCCCGGCTGGGCGTCTTCTCGGTGTGCATCTCGCCGACCTTCGTCGAGCACGCGGCGCGCGTCGCCGCCGGCCGTCTCGCCGTGGCGACCGTGTGCGGCTTCCCGTCCGGGAAGCACGTCAGCGCCGTGAAGGCGGCCGAGGCCGCCCGGTCGGTCGCCGACGGGGCGGACGAGGTGGACATGGTGATCGACGTCGGAGCGGCCAAGGAGGGGGCGTTCGACGCCGTGCGGGCCGACATCGCCGCGGTGCGCGCCGCGGTGCCCGCCCCGCACCTGCTCAAGGTGATCATCGAGGCCGCGGCGCTCACGGACGACGAGATCGTGGCCGTCTGCCGGGCCGCGCAGGACGCGGGCGCCGACTTCGTCAAGACGTCGACCGGCTTCCACGGCGCGGGGGGCGCGTCCGTGCACGCCGTGGAGCTCATGGCGGACACCGTGGGCGGCGCGCTCGGGGTCAAGGCCTCCGGCGGGATCCGGACGCTGGACGACGCGCTCGCCATGATCGGCGCGGGGGCCACAAGGCTCGGGCTGTCGGGGACCGCGGGCGTGGTCGCGGGCTTCTCCGGCGGGGCCCCGGCCGCGGGCGGCAGCGGCTACTGAGCGGGCCCCGCGTGGCCGCGGAACCGCTGGTCGAGGTCCGCGACGCCTCCCGCACGCACGGCAGCGTCCAGGTCCTCGCGCCGACGTCGCTCACGGTGGGGCCGGGGGAGGCGGCGGCGGTCGTCGGCCCCAACGGCAGCGGGAAGTCCACGCTGCTGCGGCTGGTCGCGGGCAAGGACGAGCCCACCTCCGGTGAGGTGCGGGTGCTCGGGCTGCCCGCGGGCCGGGCGCGGCTGCGGCGGCGCGAGGACGTCGCGCTGCTGCTGGGCGGTCTGTCGGCGTACCCGGACCTCACCGTCGCCGAGCACCTGCGGCTCGTCGCGTCGGCGTGGGCCGGGCGGCACCCGGGGCCGGACGTCGAGACCGCGCTGGCTGCGGCCGAGCTCGACCGGGTGCGCGACCAGCTCCCCGGCGAGCTGTCGTCGGGGGAGGGGCAGATGTTCGCCCTCGCGACGACGCTCTACCGGCCCGCCCGGCTGGTCCTGCTCGACGAGCCGGAGCAGCGGCTCGACGCGCGCTGGCGGGCCGTCGCGCGCCGGCTCGTGGCCGGGGCGCTGGACGCCGGCCGTGCGCTCGTCGTCGCCACCCACGACCAGGACCTGCGCGCCGACCTCGCGCGGCGCGGCCGGGAGGTCGAGCTCGCGGCACCGGGGCCACGGTGACGACGGGCACGACGACGGGCATGGGGAGGGCACGGTGAGCGTGGCGTCCACCGTGGACGACGGCGCCCGGGTGCCGTACCGCCGCTGGCGGCGGTGGGTCGCGTCGCTCCGACGGCGCGCCCTCGTGGTGCGGGCGGCGGAGTCCGGCGGCGACCCGCACGACCGCGTGTACCTGGGGTACGGCGTGGTGCTGCTCGCGCTGGTGTACGGGCCGGTCCTGTGGTCCGCGCTGGCGCAGGCGACGGCGGCGGTACCGCTGCCCGGGGCGGCGCAGGGGCGCGCGTCGGCGGTGGTCGCAGGGGTGTTGCTCGTGCTCGGGGTCGTGTGCTGCGCCGCCGTCGTGGCGGCGAGGGCGGGGGTCCCGCTGTGGACGGGACCGGCGGAGGTGACGTTCGCCCTGTCCGGCCAGTTCCGCCGCCGCGACGTCCTGCGCCGTCGTGCGCTGCTCCTGGTCCTCGGGGCAGGCGTCGTCGGAGCGTTCGTGGCGACGGCCGCGGCGGCGGGGCTCGCAGGCGGTCCTGCCGTCTCGGATCCGTCGTCGCTGGTCGCCGCGGGCGCTGCCGCCGCCCTGCTGGCCCAGGTGCCGCTCGCGGTCGGCGCGGCCGCGCAGGCGCCCGGTCGCGGGCGGGCCGCCGTGGCCGTCACCGGGGTGCTGCTGGCCCTCGGCGCGGCGGCGGCCGTGGGAGCGACGCGACCGGGGGCAGGGGACGGCCTCGACCCGGGGTGGTCGTCGTGGACCGGGGCCGTGGTCGCGGTGGGCGGCGTCGTCGTCCTGGCCGGGCTCGCGAGCGCATGGCTGGTGGCGCGGGTGCTTCCGGACGAGGTCGACGTGGACGCGGCCGCCGCGGGCCAGGCCCGCACGGTGACGGCGGGCCGCGGCCTGGTGGGCGGTGACTCGGGAGCCACCGCCGACGTGCTCGGCCCGCGCACGTACCGCGGGCGCGGGGCGCGGCTCCCGGCCGGGCTGCTGCGCCGTGCCCCGGTGGCGGCGCGCGACCTGCTCGGGCTGCGCCGCCGCCCGGCGACGACCGCCGCCGCGCTGGTGGCGGGCTGCGTCGGGGCGGCGCTCGTGCGGCTGGGTGGCGGCGACGGACCGGTGATCGTGACCGTGCTGGGGGCGTGCGTGCTGTACGGCGCCGCGCGGACCTGGGCCGACGGCCTGCACGCGTTCGCCGCTCAGCCGCAGCCGGGCGCCCTCCTGCCGGGCTCCGCCGCGCGCGCCGTCGCGGGCCACGCGGCGGCCCCGGCGGTCGCGGGCCTGCTGGCGGTCGTCGTGGGCGCGGCCGGTGCCCCAGCAGGGACCGCGGCCACCGTGGCCGTCGTCGTGGTGCTGGCGCTCGCGGCGCGCGTCTGGGTGGCCGGTGCGACCGCGGCGCCGCCGGGCCTCTTCACGCCGATGATGACGCCGAACGGCGACATGGCGATGCTCGTGCTGGGCGCCTGGTACCTGCGCGGGTGGCTCGCGGTGGCCACCACGGCCTGGCTGCTCGACCGCGCCGGGTCAGGAGGGGGCACGGCGGGGGCGGTGGCTCTCGGGCTGGCGGTGGCGGCCGGGCTCGCCGCGGCGGGCGTGCGGCGGTTCGCCCGCACGTGAACCCGCGCCCGGGTGAGCGACGTCACACGGGGCGTCGCGTCCGAGGGAAGTTAGGCTCGCCTGACCATGTCTGACACGCAGCCGCAGGCCCCCGCCGGCCCGCCCGCCCGCAAGCGCACCCCTCGGCACGCGACGGTCTCCGCCGTCCGCAGGGTCACCCCGCACCTGGTCCGCGTCACGATCGCGGGCCCCGAGCTCGCGGCCGTGGCACCGACGGGTCACACGGACACCTACGTCAAGCTCGTGCTGGGCGAGCTCGCGGACGGCCGGCCCCTGCTGCGCGCCTACACGGTGCGTGCTCGGCGCGACGCCGGCGACACCGTCTCGGGCGAGGCCGAGTGGGACCTCGACGTCGTCGTGCACGGCGACGAGGGCGTCGGCGGCCCGTGGGCCACGCGCGCGCAGCCCGGGGACCCGGTGACGTTCCTGGGCCCTGGCGCCGGCTACGCCCCCGACCCGGAGGCACCGTGGCACCTGCTCGTGGGTGACGACGCCGCGCTGCCCGCGATCGCGGCCGCGCTCGAGGCGCTCCCCGCGGGCGCGGTGGCGCACGTGGTCGTCGAGGTCCCCGGGCCGGAGGACGAGCTGCCGCTCGACAGCGCCGCCCACGTCACGCTCACGTGGGTGCACCGGGACCGGGCCGGCGGCGGCCTGGCCGGCGCCGTGCGTGCGGCGCACGCCGCCGGCGAGCTCCCGGCGGGCGCGCCGCACGTCTTCCTGCACGGCGAGGCGGGCATGGTGCGCGACCTGCGCCGGTGGGTCCGCGCCGAGCTCGCCGTGCCGCGCGAGCTGCTGTCCGCGTCGGGCTACTGGCGCCGCGGCAGCGACGACGAGGACTGGCGCGCCCGCAAGGGCGAGTGGAAGGCCGCCGTCGAGCAGGACGACGCCGCGCTCGTCGGGTGACCGCCGTGCCGTCGGCGCCGGGTCAGATCCCGAGCGCGACCTTGAGGTCGGCCTTGATCCGGTCGAGCTTGCGGTGCGCCGCGACCCGCAGCCGCCCGATGTCGATCGCCGACGCGTCCGGGGCCACCGGCTCCACGACCTCCAGGTAGCACTTCACCTTCGGCTCGGTGCCGCTGGGGCGCACCACGACGCGGGTGTCGTCCGCCCCCAGCAGCACGATGCCGTCCGTGGGCGGCAGGCCGTCGACGCCGGCGGACAGGTCGAGCACCTCCGCGACGCCGGCGCCCGCGAGCGTGCGCGGGGGCGACGTGCGCAGCCGCGCCATCGTGTCGGGGATGCGTGCCAGGTCGTCGAAGCGGACGGAGAGCTGGTCCGTGACGAACAGGCCGTTCTCGCGGGCGACGTCGTCGAGCGCGTCCACGAGCGTGCGCCCGGCCGCCTTCTCCCGCGCGGCCAGCAGGGCGACGAGCACCGCGGTGCTGAGCCCGTCCTTGTCGCGCACGCGCGCCGGGTCCACGCAGTAGCCGAGCGCCTCCTCGTAGCCGAAGACCAGGCCGGGGGTGCGAGAGATCCACTTGAACCCCGTGAGGGTCGTCGCGTGCCCGACCCCGTAGCGGACCGCGATCGACGACAGCACGCGCGACGACACGACGGAGGAGGCCACGACCGGCCCCGTGCCGGAGCCGTCCGGCGCCGGCACGTCGCCGCGTGCGATGCGGCGCACCGCCTCGCGCCCGAGGAGGGCACCCACCTCGTCGCCGTGCAGCATGCGCCAACCGTGCGAGCGCGCCGTCTCCGCGCCCTGGTGCGTGCCGTGGCTCGGGTCGTACACCGCGACCGCGCACCGGTCGGCGTCGGGGTCGTTCGCGATGACGACGTCGGCGTGCGCCTCCGCGAGGGCGACCGCCATGTCGATGGCGCCGGGCTCCTCCGGGTTGGGGAAACGGACCGTGGGGAACGCCGGGTCGGGGTCGAGCTGCTCCTCGACGGGCAGCACCCGCGTGAAGCCGGCGTCGGCCAGCACCCGGGCCAGCACGCGCCCGCCGACACCGTGCAGGGACGTCGTGACGACGCGCAGCGCCGCCCGCTCCGCGGGGCCGGTGGACGTGCCGGCGCGCTCGGCCAGGTCGTGCACCGACGCGACGTACGCGTCGACGACCTCGCGGCCGAGGACGCGCCAGCCCGACTCGACCCGGGGGACGCCCGACGGCGGGCCCGCCGCGGCGATGGCCTCGGCGATGCGGGCGTCGTGGGGCGGCACGATCTGCGCGCCCTGCCCGGCGTCGGTGACGACGCGCCCGCCCAGGTAGACCTTGTAGCCGTTGTCCTGCGCCGGGTTGTGGCTCGCGGTGACCATGACGCCCGCGTCGGCGTCGAGGTGGCGCACCGCAAACGCGAGCACGGGGGTCGGCAGGGCCGAGGGGAGGAGCAGCACCTCGTGGCCTGCGGCGGTGAGCACGGCGGCCGTGTCGGTGGCGAACACCGACGACCGGTCGCGGGCGTCGTAGCCGACCACCACGCGCGCGGCCACGCCCGGGCCCAGCACCGACGTGAGGTACGTGCCGAGGCCGGACGCCGCCGTCGTGACGACGGCGCGGTTCATCCGGTTCGGGCCGGGCGCCATCGCGCCGCGCAGCCCCGCCGTGCCGAACTGGAGCGAGCCCGCGAACCGGTCCCGCAGCAGCGCGACCGCGTGCTCCCGCGTGCTCGGCCGCTCGGACGACGTCTGCTGCGCGAGCCTGGACAGCTCGGCCTTGTCGTCCTCGTCCACGTCGTAGCGGATCCAGCGCTCCACCGCGTCGAGCAGCGACGACAGGTCGGTCGTCCGCGCGGCCGGCTCGTACGCCGGGTCGTCGGTGTCCAGACTCATGGCTGGTCTCCTCGGTGCAGTGCTCGGTTCAGAGGGCGGTGACGATGCGGGCGAGGAGCTCGCTGATGCGGGGCCCGGCGGCCTGGCCCGCCTCCAGCACCTCCTCGTGCGACAGCGGCTGCGGGCTGATGCCCGCGGCGAGGTTGGTCACGAGGGAGACGCCGAGCACCTCCATGCCGGCGTGCCGGGCGGCGATGGCCTCGAGCGTGGTCGACATGCCGACCAGGTCCGCGCCCATGATCCCCGCCATCTTGACCTCGGCCGGCGTCTCGTAGTGCGGCCCGCGGAACTGCGCGTACACGCCCTCCGGCAGGTCGGGGTCGACGGACTGGGCGATCTTGCGCAGGCGGGCCGAGTACAGGTCGGTGAGGTCGACGAACGTCGCCCCCTCGAGCGGGGAGGCGGCCGTGAGGTTGATGTGGTCGCGGATCAGCACCGGCTGGCCGGGCCGCCAGGCGATGTGCAGGCCGCCGCAGCCGTTGGTGAGCACCACCGTCTCGCACCCGGTGGCCGCGGCGGTCCGCACGCCGTGGGCGACGCGGCGCACGCCCTTGCCCTCGTACAGGTGCGTGCGGCCGCCGATGACGAGCGCGTGCCGCACCGCGCCGTCGGGGCGCTCCACGCGGATCGACCGGGTCGTCGCCGCGTGCCCCGCGACGGCGGGACGGGTGAAGCCGGGGATCTCGTGGGTCGGGATCTCGGCCACGACGTCGCCGACGAGCTCGGCGGCCCCGCCCCACCCGGAGCCGAGCACGAGCGCCACGTCGTGACTCGGCACCCCCGTCGCCTCGGCGATGTGGTCGGCCGCGGCGCGGGCGACGTCGAACGGGTCGGTGGTCGGGTCGTCGAGGTCCCCGACGCTGCGGCTCGTGGTGCTCATGGTCCTGAGGGTAGTCCGGGCCAGGGCCCGCCGCCGCGCCGGCGCATGCGCCCTCGCGGGCTGACACAATGGCCCCCGTGCCCTCCGTGAACACCCCTTCCCCGGACACTGCCCCTGCCGTCCCAGCCACGACGACCGCCTCCACCCCCGGCGTCCCCGTGGCCGAGCCCCGTGCCCCGCACGTCGTCGTCGTCGGCGGCGGCCCGGGCGGCTACGAGGCCGCCCTCGTGGCCCGCCGGCTCGGCGCCCGCGTCACCGTCGTCGAGCGCCACGGCCTCGGCGGCGCGGCCGTCCTCACCGACGTCGTGCCGTCCAAGACCCTCATCGCCACCGCCGAGTGGTTCACGATGGCGGAGCAGGGGCCGGAGCTCGGCGTGCGCGGGGAGGCCCCGTCGGGGGAGCGCCGCGACCTGGTCGACCTCGAGGCCGTGAACGCGCGCGTGCTCGCGCTGGCCGACGCGCAGTCGCGCGACATCCACTCCCGCCTCGAGCGCGAGGGCGTCGAGATCCTCGTCGGCACGGGCCGGCTCGACGGCCCGTCGCGCGTCGTCGTCGACACGGAGACCGGCACGACGACGCTCGACGCGGACACGGTGCTGGTCTCCGTCGGCGCCACGCCGCGCACGCTGCCGACCGCCGTCCCCGACGGGGAGCGCATCCTCACCTGGACGCAGCTCTACGGCCTCGACGAGCTGCCCGAGAAGCTGATCGTCGTCGGGTCCGGCGTCACCGGCGCCGAGTTCGCGGGCGCCTACCAGGCCCTCGGCTCGCAGGTCGTGCTCGTCTCCTCCCGCGACCGGGTGCTGCCCGGCGAGGACATGGACGCCGCCGAGCTCCTCGAGGGCGTGTTCCGCGCCCGCGGCATGACGGTCATGTCCCGCTCGCGCGCGGCGTCCGCCGTGCGCACCGAGGACGGGGTCGCCGTCACGCTGACCGACGGCCGCGTCGTCGAGGGCTCGCACGTGCTCATCGCCGTCGGCGGGGTGCCGTCCACCGCCGGCCTCGGCCTCGAGGAGGCGGGCGTGCGCCTGTCCGCGAGCGGGCACGTCGAGGTGGACCGCGTGTCGCGCACCTCCGTGCCCGGCGTCTACGCGGCGGGCGACTGCACGGGCGTGCTGCCGCTGGCGTCCGTGGCCGCCATGCAGGGGCGCATCGCGATGTCGCACGCGCTGGGCGACGCCGTCGCGCCGCTCAAGCCCGGCCGCGTGGCGGCCAACATCTTCACCGCGCCGGAGATCGCCACCGTCGGGCTCAGCGAGGCGACGCTCCGCGAGCGCGGCTATCGCTACGTCACGACGACCCTGCCGCTGGCGCGCAACCCGCGCGCCAAGATGCTCGGCATGCGCGACGGCTTCGTGAAGCTCTTCGCGCACCCGGACGCGGGCGTCGTGCTGGGCGGCGTCGTCGTGGCCCCGCGCGCCAGCGAGCTCATCTTCCCGATCACCCTCGCGGTCGCGCACCGGCTCACGGTGGACGACGTCGCGGACTCGTTCACCGTCTACCCGTCGCTGTCCGGATCGGTCGCGGAGGCGGCCCGCGTGCTGCACGGGCAGTCGGGGGAGGGTCTGGCCGGCTGAGCGCGCGCGTTCACCCGGCGGCGGCGAGCACCCTGGCGAGGCCCGCGCGCAGGTCGGCGACGTAGAGGTCGGGAACCTCCAGCGAGGGGAAGTGGCCCCCGCGCTCCGGCTCGTGCCAGCGGACGATCCGGCGGTAGCGCTCCTGGGCCCAGGGGCGCGGGCACTTCTCGATGTCGCGCGGGTACATCGTGATCGCCGCGGGGACGTCGACACGCAGCTCGGGGTCCATCGCGGCGTGGCTCTCGTGGTAGATGCGGGCCGCCGACGCGCCTGTCCGCGTCAGCCAGTAGAGCGTGACGTCGTCGAGCACGCGGTCGCGGGAGAGGGTCTCGAACGGGCTGTCGTCGGTGTCCGACCACTCGGCGAACTTGTCGAGGATCCACGCCAGCAGCGCCACGGGCGAGTCGACGAGCGCGTACCCGATGGTCTGCGGACGGGCCGCCTGCTGCTTCGCGTACGCCCCGCGCGGCCCGGCGTAGAAGTCGCGGGTCTGGGCGGCCCAGCGGCGCTCCGTCTCCGTGAGCCCGTCCGTGGGCAGGTGCGGCGGGGCGTCGGCGAACGTGGTGTGGATGCCGAGCACGTGTTCCGGGAAGCGCCCGGCCAGCACCGTGGTGACGTTGCCTCCCCAGTCGCCGCCGTGGGCCAGGAACTGCCCGTACCCGAGCCTGCCCATCAGCTGCACCCAGGCCGCCGCGATCCGCTCCGTGCCCCACCCGGTGGTGGACGGGCGGTCGCTGTACGCGAAGCCCGGGAGGGACGGGGCCACGACGTGGAACGCCGGTGCGTCCGGAAGCGGCGGGTCGGCCAGCTCGTCGACGACGTCGACGAACTCCGCGACGCTGCCCGGCCAGCCGTGCGTCATGACCAGCGGGACCGCGTCGGCGCGCGGGGACCTCCGGTGCAGGAAGTGCAGCCCCAGCCCGTCGATCGTCGTGCGGAACTGGCCGATCCGTGCGAGACGCTCCTCGAAGCGCCGCCAGTCGTACGCGGTGCGCCAGTGGTCCACCAGGTCGACGAGGTCCGCGAGCGGCACCCCCTGGTCCCAGCGTCGCGCCCCGCGGGCGGCGGGGTCGACCGTCTCGCGCTCCGGCAGCCGCGCCGCGGCCAGACGAGCCCGCAGGTCGTCGAGCTCGGCGTCCGTCGCGCGGGCCTCGAACGGCTGGACGTCGTCCGGGTGGACGTCGCTCGTGGGGCGGGACACGGGTCCTCCTCGTCGTCGCGGACCCGCCACCCTAGCGAGCCGGGTCGAGGCGCGCCCGCAGCACCGGCCACGCCGCCGCGAAGGCGGGCAGCAGCGGCAGGGTCTCCACCTCGTCGACGGCGACCCAGCGCACCTCGAGGCTCTCGGGGTCGGCCGCGCCGGGCGTCACGCGGGCACCCGGGACGACGTCCGCGAGCACCGTCGTGTAGGCCCACGGGCCGTGGTCGAGGACGTGGGTCCCGAGGACGTGCACCGCGCGCGGCTCCACGGCCGCCTCCTCGAGGCTCTCGCGCAGGGCGCCGTCGACCGGCGTCTCGTGCGGGGCCAGCGCGCCGCCCGGCACGCCCCACGTGCCGCCCTGGTCCGACCAGACCGCGCGGTGCTGCAGCACGACGTCGGTCACGGGGCCCGGCGAGGTCGTGGACGACGCGCGTCGCGCGAGCAGCAGCCCGGCCGCGCCGTACAGGCCCCAGTGCCGGTGGTCGCCGCAGGCCACCCAGCCGTCCCCGGGGTGCCGGTGAAGGGTCTCGCGCGGGGGAAATGGGCTGGGCACGCGGTCAGGCTACAGGTGACGATGACACGGTGAGCGCCCACGGCACCGATGAGTTCCCCGACCCCGCACCGTCTGCCAGCACCATGCGGGACGACACGGACGACACGGACGGCATGGGCGGCATGGGCGGCATGGGCGGCACGGACGACGGGATGCCCGGCTGGAAGCGGAACGTCGCGATCTTCCTCACCGGCCAGACGGTCTCGCTGCTCGGGTCGATGCTGGTGCAGTTCGCCGTGATGTGGCACCTGACGATCGTCACGCAGTCGGGGTCGGTGCTGATGCTCAGCATCGTGTTCGGCATGCTGCCGCAGGCGTTCATGTCGATCTTCGGCGGGGTGTGGGCCGACCGGCACTCCCGCAAGCTGCTGATCATCGGCGCGGACAGCGCCATCGCGACCATCACGCTCGCGCTCGCGCTGCTCATGCTGTCCGGCGTCGACGACCTGTGGCTGATCTACGTGGCGCTCGCCGTCCGCTCCACCTTCGCCGGCATCCAGACGCCCGCGGTCAACGCGATGGTGCCGCAGATCGTGCCGGCCCCGCAGCTCATCCGCATCAACGGGATCAACCAGTCCATCCAGTCCGGGATGATGCTGCTCGCCCCCGTGGTCGCCGCGGCGGTCTACGCGAGCTTCGACATCGTCGCGGTGTTCTTCGTGGACGTCGTCACCGCCGTGCTCGGCATCGGCATGCTGCTGCTGGTCACCGTGCCGCGGCTGGTGCGGCACGAGGACGCCGGCCCCGGGGGTGGCGCGGCTCCCGAGAAGCCGAGCTACTTCGGTGACCTGGCCGCGGGGGTGCGCTACATCCGCGGGCACGGCGCCGTGAAGTGGCTCATGACGATCTTCGCCACCACGATGGTGCTCATCGGCGCGCCGTCCTACCTCACGCCGCTCATGGTGACCCGGACGTTCGGCGAGGAGGTCTGGAAGCTCACCACCAACGAGGTGTTCTGGGCCGCCGGGATGCTCGCGGGCGGTCTCGCGATGGCGGTGCTCGGCACCCGGGTGAGGAACCGCGTCGCGCTGATCGTGCTCGCCACCCTCGGGGCGGGAGTGTTCACCCTCGGCCTGGGGCTGTCGACCAACCTGTGGGTGTTCTACCTGCTCGGCCTGTTCGTCGGCGTCGGGTTCACGCTGATGTCCGCCCCCAGCATGGCGATCCTCCAGGAGACGGTGGAGCCCGAGATGCAGGGCCGCGTCTTCGGCTTCGTCGGCATCGTGATGACCGTCGCCATGCCGCTGAGCATGGTGGTCTTCGGCCCGCTCGCCGACCGCTACTCCGTGCAGGTGCTGCTCGTCGTCGCGGGGGCGCTGCTCGTCGCGTTCGTCGCGGCGGTGCTGTCCGTCCCGTCCGCGCGACGGTCGCTCGCCGCCATCGCCCGGCCCGCGGCCGCCGACGACGCACCCGATGGCGCGCCCGTCGACGCCTGACAGGTCGAAGCGGGCGCCCGGCACGGCGTCCGGTCGGGGGTGTGGCACGAGGTTGTCTGCACGAGGCTGTCTGCACGAGGCCGTCGGCACGAGGCCGTCGGCACGGCCGTGTCAGAAGGGCGGGTCGTTCGGCGACGCGTCAGATGGGCCCTCGGTCCGGTCGTTCACTCCGCGCTCACCGCCGCCCACCACGGGGCCCGACTTCGGTGGTGTGTGGTCGGGGATCTCGGGGATCTCGGGGATCTCGGGGATCTCGGGGCCCGTGGGCGTGACGCGATGTCGGGTGGTCTCCACGGGTTCGGCTCGGGTGACGTGTCGGCGTCCGGTGGGGGAGGTCCATTGGAGGGTGCCGCCCCAGCCGGTGGGTCGGTGGGTGGCCCCGGTGGTGTCGACCTGTCTGACGTGCCAGGTCGACTGGTGCTTGATCACGTGGTGGCGGCGGCAGAGCATGGCCAGGTTGGTGGCGCTGGTGGCGCCGCCGTTGGCCCATGCCTGGGTGTGGTCGAGGTCGGCGCGGGTGGCGGGGTGGGTGCAGCCGGGGAAGCGGCAGGTGGTGTCGCGTGTGCGGACGAGGGCTTTGAGGTCGGCCGGCACGGTGTAGGTGGTGCGTCCGACGGACAAGACGGTGCCGGTCTCGGGGTCGGTGAGGATCCGTCGTAGTGAGGGTGCGAGGGCGGTGAGCTGTCGGGCCGTGTCCGGGTCGACGGGGACGTGGCCGTTCATGGTGGCGGGGGCGTCGGTGAGGCCGAGCAGGGTCAGGACCGGGACGGTGACGGTGACCTGCGGCCGGATGGAGCGGGCGAGAGCTGCCAGGGTGTGGTGCTGGGCAAACAGCCGGTCGTCGGTGGTGCCGGTTGCCGTGTGCTCGGCAGGGGCCGCGTCCGCGTCCTGATCCTCCGGCGATGCCTCGTGTGGCGCGCCGCGCCGCCCGCCGGGCTGGCCCCCGTGCTGGTCAGGGTGCGGACGAGTGTCCTGTCGCGTGTGCCGCGGGCCAGGGCCGGGCACCGCCGCGACGTCGAGGGTGCCGTCGTCCAGGAGGAGGGCGGCGAGGGTGTCGGCGCGGGCTTGGGAGAGGGTGCGGTGCTCACCGGTGCCGCTCGCGCTGGTGGCGTTGCTCATGCTCCCGCTGGTGCCGTTGCTCATGCTCGCGGTGGTGCTGGTGAGGTGTTGGGCGGTGCGGGTGAGGCGGTCGTAGGCGGCGTGGGCGAGGGGTGCGGGAAGGTGGGCGGACAGCCAGGCCATGCCGTCGTGTCCGTCGTCGAGCCAGACGGCGCGGTGCCGGGTGGCGTCGGTGTGGCGGACGTCGGCGGGGGTGGGGTGGGCGGTCTCGCGGGCTCGGCGTGCGCGCCTGGCGATCTGCGCGGGGGTGCAGGTGACCGTGCTCGCGCCGGTATCAGGATCGTTTGAGCTGGTCACGGCGGCCAGGACGGTGTGTTCGACGTGGGCTGCCTGGTCGGGGTCGAGGTCGGCGACGTGCTTGGTGATCGCGGTGGCGTGCCCCCAGGACAGGCGGCCTTCGTGCAGTGCGGCGAGGGTCGCGGGGGCCTTGGTGGTGAGGGTGTGGGCGTGGTCGGTCAGGGTGCCGGCGGCGTGTTCCCCGATGCGGAGGGTGGTGGCGACCTCGGCGGTGACGGCGCGGTGGGCGAGCTCGAGGCGGCGGGCCGACGGTGCGCGGCGGGTGGTGGGGTCGTCGGGGTCGAGCAGGTCGGCCTCCAAGGCCTCGGCCAGGCGGAGCGTGCGGGAGAGAAGGACGGCGCGCTCGGCGTGCAGGGTCGCGATCTGGGCATCGTTGGCGGTGAGCTGGTCCAGCACCCGGTCCAGGTCGGCCAAGGCCGGGCGGCCCGCAGGCACGGGTGCGGGTGCGGGCACAGGTACGGGTGCGGGTGCGGCTGCGGCTGCGGGAACGGGTGCTGACGCGGGTACGGGTGGTGCGGTGTCGGTCGCTGGCGGACGGTCCTCGCGTCGTGACTCTTCCTCGAGCAGCTCGCTGATCGACGGGGCCCACGACCGGGGCATCGCGGCGAGCCGGGCCGCCGCCGCCCCAAGGTCCACCACCGAGCTCACCCGGTCGCCGACGCCACCCGCCGCACCGGCGTCGGTGCCGGTCACGGGGTCGGGGAGCGTCGTCGTCATGCCCCCAGCCTAGCGGCGTTCGAACACCTGTTCTAGACCGTCGTCAAGATCTGTGGAAACCTGCGACGAGGGCGAGGCTGTCGCGCCGTGCCGGGGTGGCGGGATGTCGTTCGCCGCGTACGAGCCGGGGGCCATGGGTGAACCCCGGCCAGACGGTCCGATCCGCGCCGGCCGGCCGTGCGCATCGTCGGCCGGCCGGCCGGCGCTAGTCGACGATCTCGCAGATGGCGGCGCCGGCGGTGACGCCGTCGCCGGGGGCGGCGGACAGCGATCGCACGGTGCCGGCCTTGTGCGCCAGGAGCGGCTGCTCCATCTTCATGGCCTCGAGCACGACGACGAGGTCGCCCTCGGCCACCTGGGCGCCGTCCTGCACGGCCACCTTGACGATCGTGCCCTGCATGGGCGATGCGAGGGTCGCGCCGCTCGCGGCGGAGGACGCGCGGCCGTTGCCGCGGCGGGCGGGACGGCGGGCGGCGTTCGCGCGGCGCGCGCGCCCGGCGGCCACGCCGAGCCCGGCGGGCAGGACGACCTCGAGGCGACGGCCGCCGACCTCGACGACGACGCGCTCGGCGAGCTCCTCGACCGGCTCCTCGGCGTCGGGCGTCGGGGCGGGGGCGGCAGGGGCGAGGCGGCCGAGCTCGTCCGCGAAGTCCGTCTCGATCCAGCGGGTGTGCACGCGGAACGCCGAGCCGTCGGTCGGGACGAAGTCCTCCGCCTCCATGACGGCGCGGTGGAACGGCACGACGGTCGGGATGCCCGCGACCTCGAGCTCGCGCAGGGCGCGGCGGGCGCGCTGGGCGGCCTGCTCGCGGGTGGCTCCCGTGACGATCAGCTTCGCGATCATCGAGTCGAAGGCGCCGGAGACGGTGTCGCCCTCGACGACGCCCGTGTCGACGCGCACGCCCGGGCCGGACGGCCAGCGCAGCGTGGTCACGGTGCCGGGGGAGGGCAGGAAGCCCGCCGCCGGGTCCTCGCCGTTGATGCGGAACTCGAACGAGTGGCCGCGTGGCGTGGTGGAGTCGTAGCCCAGCGGCTCGCCGGCGGCGATGCGCAGCTGCTCGCGCACCAGGTCGATGCCCGTGACCTCCTCGGTCACGGGGTGCTCCACCTGGAGGCGGGTGTTGACCTCGAGGAAGGACAGGGTGCCGTCGGTGCCGACCAGGAACTCGCACGTGCCGGCGCCCACGTAGCCGGCCTCGGTGAGGATGGCCCGCGACGCGCGGTCCAGCTCGGCCTCCTGCTCCGGGGTGAGGAACGGCGCGGGCGCCTCCTCGACGAGCTTCTGGTGGCGGCGCTGCAGCGAGCAGTCGCGGGTGGAGACCACCACGACGTTGCCGTGCTGGTCGGCCAGGCACTGCGTCTCGACGTGCCGCGGCCGGTCGAGGTACCGCTCCACGAAGCACTCGCCGCGGCCGAACGCGGCGACCGCCTCCCGCACCGCGGACTCGTACAGCTCGTCGATCTCGTCCGCCGTGCGGGCGACCTTGAGCCCGCGGCCGCCGCCGCCGAACGCCGCCTTGATCGCGATCGGCAGCCCGTGCTCGGCGGCGAAAGCGTGCACCTCGTCCGCGCCGTGCACCGGGTCGGGGGTGCCGGGGACCAGCGGGGCACCGGCCGCCTGGGCGATGTGCCGCGCGCTGACCTTGTCGCCGAGCGACTCGATGGCCGCGGGCGGAGGGCCGATCCACACGAGGCCGGCGTCGAGCACCGCCTGCGCGAACTGCGCGTTCTCCGACAGGAAGCCGTAGCCGGGGTGCACCGCGTCCGCGCCGGAGCGGCGCGCGACGTCGAGCAGCTTCTCGACGTCGAGGTAGGTGTCCGCGGCACGCTGGCCCTGCAGCGCGAACGCCTCGTCGGCGAGCCGCACGTGCAGCGCGTCGCGGTCGGAGTCGGCGTAGACGGCGACGGAGGCGATCCCGGCGTCGGTGCAGGCACGGGCGATGCGGACGGCGATCTCGCCGCGGTTCGCGACGAGCACCTTGCTGATGGTGGGCACGGCTCACGGTAACGCGTGCGCCGCCGTCCTCCGGCACCCGCCCGGCCCCGCCGCCGAAGTCTGTGCCGGGTACCAACGCGGCTCCGAGCCGTTTGGAGGGATCCCACATGGACCCGGGGGTCAGGCGGTGTCCGGCGCGCTCGGAGTTGGTGGTTTCGACAGTGTGCCCCGCGGCCTCAGCGCGGGTCGCGGAGCGAGCGCCAGGGGATCTCCAGCTCGCCGAGCAGCTCCCGCAGCAGCGGCAGGCTCAGCCCGACGACACCGTGGTGGTCGCCCTCGATCCGGTCGACGTACGGGCCGCCGAGCCCGTCGATCGTGAAAGCGCCCGCCACGTGCAGGGGCTCGCCCGTCGCGACGTAGGCGTCGATCTCCTCGTCGTCGACGTCGGCGAAGTGCACGGTCGTCGACGAGGAGGCGCCGAGCGTGCCGCCGGTGCCGCCGTCCTCGGGGTCGCGGGCGTCCACGAGCCAGTGGCCCGTGTGCAGCACGGCCGCCCGCCCGCGCATCGCACGCCAGCGACGGCGGGCGTCGTCGGCGTCGGCGGGCTTGCCGAGGATCTCGCCGTCCAGCTCGAGCATCGAGTCGCACCCGAGCACGAGGGCCGACGCCTCGTCGTCGCCGTCCTCGAGGCGGGCGCTGACGTCCTCCGCCTTGGCCTGGGCCAGCACGAGGACGGCGTCGGCGGGCTCGAGGTCGGCGCCGAACCCGGCGCGCGCGGCGTCGAGCACGGCGGGCTCGTCGACGTCGGAGACGACGACCCGCGGCGTGACGCCGGCTGCCGCCAGGGTGGTCAGGCGGGCGGGGGACCGGGAGGCGAGGACGAGGCGCACGGGCGCGGCGGAGGCAGGCACGTGCGCACCCTAACGAGTCAGCCGGTGTGCAGCAGCAGCGACGAGACCACCAGGACGACCGGCGACGCCACGGTGGTGACCAGGATCGTGTCGCGCGCGAGCAGCTCGCCGGTGCGGAACCGGGCGGCGTAGTTGTACACGTTCTGGGCCACGGGCAGGGCGGCGAGCGTGACCGCCGTCGCCACCTGCGCGGGGTCCAGCCCGAACGCGTACCGCGCGAGGACGAACGCGACCGCCGGCATGACCGCCGCCTTGAGCACCGACGCCACGACGACGGCCGTCCGCCCGCCCGGCTGCTGGAACGGGCGGGAACCGTGCAGCGACATCCCGAACGCGAGCAGGATCATCGGTACGGCCGCGCCGCCGAGGATCTCCAGCGGCGCGAGCACGGGCGCCGGGACGCTCCACCCCGTCAGCGAGACGACGGCGCCCGCCAGCGAGCCGAGGATGATCGGGTTGCGGACCGGCTGCGCCAGCACGAACCCCACGGACACCCGGCCCGACGTCTGCGCGTCGAGCACCAGCAGCGTCACGGGGGCGAGGATCAGCAGCTGCAGCAGGAGCACCGGCACGACCGCGGCCGGGTCGCCCAGCACGTACACGGCCACGGGCAGGCCGATGTTGTTGGCGTTCACGTAGCCGGCCGAGACGGCGCCGATCGTCGCCTCCGAGGCGGGCCGGCGCAGCCACAGCAGGTTCACCGCGACGAACGCCGCCGCCACGGTCACCGCGGCGATCGCCTGCACCAGCAGCGGCGCCTGGAAGAGCTCCCCGACGTCGGCGTCGGCGATGACGGTGAACAGCAGCGCAGGGCTGGCGACGAAGAACCCGATGCGGTTGAGCGCCGTCCGGGCGTCGGGCCCGCCGAGGCGCAGGCGCGCCGCGACGTACCCGACGCCGATGACCACGCCGATGATCGCGAAGCCGGTGAGGATGCCTTCCATGCCAGATCAGGTGCGGGACGGGCGGGGCGCGCCGCGTCAGCGGGCGTCGCGCAGGGCGCCGGTCAGCACGTCCAGGCCGACCGAGCCGAGGCTGAGCGCCCGCGCGTGGAACTCCCGCAGGTCGAACTCCTCGCCGCGGGCCTGCGCCGCCGTCCGGGCGTCGTCGCGCGCCTGCTCCCACAGCCGCTGGCCCACCTTGTACGACGGCGCCTGGCCCGGCCAGCCCAGGTAGCGGTTGAGCTCGAACCGCACGAACGACTCCGGCATGTTGACGTTGGCCTTGAGGAACGGCCACGCCTTCTCCGCGTCCCATCGGCCATCGGGCCCAGCGCCGCCGCCCCACTGATCGGGGGCCCTCTTGCCGAGGTGCACGCCGATGTCGAGCACCACGCGGGCGGCGCGCATGCGCTGCGCGTCGAGCATGCCGAACCGGTCGCCCGGGTCGTCGAGGTGGCCGAGGTCCGCCATGAGCCGCTCCGCGTACAACGCCCAGCCCTCGCCGTGACCGGAGACCCAGCACATGAGGCGGCGCCACGAGTTGAGGGTGTCGCGCGCGACGACGGCGGCCGCGCACTGCAGGTGGTGGCCCGGGACGCCCTCGTGGTACACCGTCGTCTTCTCGCGCCAGGTGTTGAACTCCGTGACGTCGGCGGGCACCGACCACCACATGCGACCCGGCCGGGAGAAGTCGTCGCTCGGCGGCGTGTAGTAGATGCCGCCGGTCTGGGTCGGCGCGATGCGGCACTCGATGGTGCGCACCGGGCCCTCGATGTCGAAGTGCGTGCCGGCGAGGTCCTCGATGGCGGCGTCCGCCGTCTCCTGCATCCAGCGACGCAGGGCGTCCGTGCCGTGCAGGGTGCGCGCCGGGTCGGCGTCGAGCGCGGCCACCGCGTCCTCGACGCTCGCGCCGGGGCCGGCGATCTCGCGGGCCACGGACTCCTGCTCGGCCACGATGCGGGCCAGCTCGTCCAGGCCCCACGCGTACGTCTCGTCGAGGTCGACCTCGGCGCCCAGGAACTCGCGGGAGAACCGCGCGTAGCGGTCGCGGCCCACGGCGTCGCGCTCCGGCGCCTGCGGGGCGAGGTCGCGCTCGAGGAACTCGGCGAGCCGGGCGTAGGCCTCGCGGGCGGCGGTCGCGCCACGCTCCAGCTCGGCGCGCACGAGGCTGCACGCCGCCGACTCGTCCAGGACGGCCGCGGCGTCGTCGCTCCGCACGAGGCCGTCGAAGAACGACGCGGCGCCGTTGAGACCGGCGAGCTCGCGGGACTGGGACACCCCCTCGCGCACCTGCCGGATCGCGGCGACCTGGCCGCGTCGTGCCGCCTCCGTGAGCGACGCGACATAGCCGTCGATCGCGTCGGGGACGGCGTTGAGGCGGGCGGCCACGTTCTCCCACGCCTCGACCGAGCCCGTGGGCATGAGGTCGAAGACGTCGCGCAGCTGCTGCACCGGCGACTCGATGTTGTTGAGGCTCGCCAGCGGCTCGTCCGCGTCGTGCAGCTCGAGCGCGAGCCCCACGCGCTCGCGCATCGCCGCCAGGGTCACGCGGTCGACGTCGTCGAGCGGCCCGCCGTCGCGCTCCGCCACGTCCAGCTCGCGCAGGAGGGCGCGGTCGGAGTCCGCCCGCGCCTCGTGCCCGGCGGGGGACAGGTCGGTCATGCGGTGGTCGTGGCCAGGCAGCCCGATCGCGGTGGCGAGCAGCGGGTCGAGCTCGGCGGACCGGGCGACGTACGCGTCGGCGACGGCGTCGATCGCGGAAGCGGTGCGGGGGGCGGCCGGGACGGTGGGCTGAGTCACCATCGCAGCCTAGCCCGCGCGCCGTGCCGCCCCGATGCCGCCCCGATGCCGCCCTGATGCCGCCCCGACACCGCCGGACCGGTCAGGCCGGCGGGGGCGGGCGTCGGTCGTCGTACCGCTCGACCGTGTGGCTGGTGTGCGCACGCTGCCGGTTGTACACGAGCCCCAGGATCAGTGCGAGGACGCCGGCACCCATGCAGATGTAGCCCACGATGTTCAGGTTGACGACCTCCCACGTGTCCGGCGCGATGGCGAACGCGAGGATGGCGCCCACGACGATGAGGAAGATGCCCGTTCCGATGCCCATGAGAGTGCCTCCGTCCGCGGTGCCCGGACGTCGGACGTCCGTGCGTCGATCCTCGCCGGGTGCCCCGGTGCTCGCCCGCCGGGCACGCGAGACGACGACGCGCCCGGCGCGAGGGCTCGGCTAGCCTCGGGCCTCGTGCACGAAGACGTGAAGAACACCGCCGACACCCTCCCGCCGCTGCGCGTCGTGGTCGCGCCCGACTCGTTCAAGGGCAGCGCCACCGCGACCGAGGTGGCCGAGGCGCTCGCCGCCGGGGCCCGCGCCGCTCTGGGCGCCGAGGCCGACGTGCGCGCCGTGCCGTTCGCCGACGGCGGGGAGGGCACGCTCGACGCGATCCTCGGGGCGTGGGGCGAGGAGCCGCGCACCTGCGCCACGACCGACGCGCTGGGCCGGCCGACCACGGCGCGCTACGGCGTCTCGCCCGACGGCCGCACCCTCGCGGTCGAGGCGGCCGAGGCCTACGGGCTGCCGAAGGTGTCGGACGTGGCGCTGCGCCCGCTGGACGCGACCAGCCACGGCGTCGGGACGGTCGTCCTGGCCGGGCTGGACGCGGCCCCAGGCGCCGAGGAGGTCGTGCTGTTCGTCGGCGGCTCCGCGACGACCGACGGCGGCGCCGGCGTGCTGGCGGCCCTCGGGGCGGTGCTGGTCGACGCGGACGGGTCTCCCGTGCCGCCCGGCGGCGGAGGGCTGCGGTCCCTCGCGCGCATCGACCTCACCGGCCTCGACGCCCGGGCCCGGTCGCTGCGCTGGCGCATCGCCTGCGACGTCGACAACCCGCTGCTCGGGCCGCGCGGCGCGGCGGCCGTCTTCGGCCCGCAGAAGGGGGCGACGCCGCAGGACGTGGCGGTGCTCGACGACGGTCTCGCCCACCTGGCCGACGCGCTCGCCGCAGCGACCGGTCACGACGCCCGCGACCTGCCCGGTGCCGGGGCCTCCGGCGGCCTGCCGGTGGGGCTGTCCGCCGCGCTCGGCGCCGAGCTCGTGCCGGGCGGGGAGCTCGTCGCCGCTGCGGTGGGGCTGGCGGACGCGCTCGAGGGGGCGGACCTCGTGCTCACCGGCGAGGGCCGCCTCGACGAGCAGTCGCTGCACGGCAAGGTCGTGGACACCGTGGTGCGGCTCGTGGCCGGCCGCGCGGCCGTCGTCGTCGTGGCGGGCGGCGTGGAGCTCAGCCCCGCCCAGGTCGGCGATGCCGGGATCGCGGCGGCGTTCTCCCTCGCGCCGGGGCCGCGCACGCTCGCCGAGCTGTCGCGCGACGCGGTGGCCGAGCTGGAGCGCACGGCCGCGCACGCGTGCCGGCTGTTCGCGGCGGGCCGGGCCGCGCTCTGACCCTCAGCGCCCGCGGGTGCGGCGCCGCACGGCGTCGGCCCACCCGCGGTGGTACCGCGCCACCACGGTCTCGGTGCCCGGCGCCCACCAGACGGCGACCGGGTCGCCGTCGCGCGGCGGCGGGTACGCCTCCTCCTCGTCACGACGCACCAGGTACGAGAAGGCGTGGTCCGCGGTGCCGTCGTCCGTGGGGAACGACACGACCCCGCTGAGCAGCAGGCCGGAGCTGGTGCGGCGCTCGTTCACGGAGACCGACCCCGTGGCCGACCGCGCGTCGGCGCCGAAGGCCTCGGCGTCACGCCCCTCGGTGGACCGGCGCTGGTCGTCCCGGTACCGCACCAGGGCGGCGACGGCCGTGACCATGAGCGCCGCGAGCATGCCCATGAACAGCCACAGCTCGAGCTCGCCGGAGGGGTCCTCGATCGTGCGCCGCAGCACGTAGAGACCCGCGGACACCACGAGGGCCGGCGCCCACAGCCAGCGCCGCAGCCAGCCCGGGCGCGCCGGAGCGGGCAGCTCCTCCAGCGGCGCGTCGACCTCGTCGGCGCTGTCGACCTGCTGCCAGACGACGCTCACGAGTGCAGGCTCCAGCGCCACGCGTCCGCGTTGTGCCGGCCCCACCGGCCGCCGAAGCTCTTCGCCGTGACGCCGGCGCCGTTCCCGCGCACCGTGCGGGCGCGGTTGGTCCACTCCTCGACGGGCGCCTCGTCGTCGGGCAGGCCGCTCGCCGACGCGACCGCCGCGATCCCCGCCACCAGGGCGGCGACCTCGACGTCGTCGGGACGCCCGCGCACCACGCGGACGCTGCTCGTCGCCCCGCCGTGCGTCGCCCCGGTCATCGCGCACCCCCGAGCGGGTCGTCGCCGTCCTCGTCCTCGTCCGTCAGCTCGTCGTCGAGGTCGTCGTCGCCGAACTCCACGGCGGCCCCGCGGGACGTCGCCCACTCCGCGACCTCGTAGCCGCCGTCGAACAGGCGCTGCGCGACGTCGCCGCCGGCCACGTCCAGCAGCTCGACGACGCCGTCCAGCGTGCCGGGCGAGCCCGCCGCCGGGTCGGCCACGACGAAGCCGAGGTAGAACACCTCGGCCGGAACGGCGCCCTCCGGGGCGTCGTGCACGTGCTCCGGCTCCTCGTCGTCGCCCTCCCACACCGAGCTCGTGAGGTCGGGGTGCATGCCAAGGCCGTCGTGCAGCGCGTCGAAGACGGCGGCGTTGAGCTGGCCCACGCGGTTTTCCAGCGCGAGCACCCGCGGGTCCTCGTCCGCCTCGGAGGCGCCGAACTCGGCGCGCACGCCGACGGCGGTCTGCACGTACTCGTGCAGCGCGGCGGCCAGCGCGTCGACGGCGCGGTGCATCGGCTCCGGGTCGACCGACCCCAGCGGGGCGGGTCCGTGCGTGGCGTCCTCGTGGCTCATCGGACGATTGTCCCCCAGCGGGTCGTCGGTCGGGTCACAGCGGGATGTTGCCGTGCTTCTTGGGCGGCAGGCTCGCGCGCTTGGTGCGCAGCGCGCGCAGCGCACGCACCACCTGCACGCGCGTCTCCGACGGCCGGATCACCGCGTCGACGTAGCCGCGCTCGGCCGCGTCCCACGGGTTGACGATCGCCTCGGTGTACTCGTCGGTGAGGCGCTGCCGCTCCGCCTCGACGTCGCCGCCCGACTCCGCGACCTCCTTGAGCGCCGAGCGCTGCAGGATGTTCACCGCGCCGGACGCGCCCATGACCGCGACCTGCGCCGTCGGCCAGGCGAGGTTGACGTCCGCGCCGAGCTGCTTGGAGCCCATGACGATGTACGCGCCGCCGTACGCCTTGCGCGTGATGACGGTGACCAGCGGCACCGTCGCCTCGGCGTACGCGTAGATGAGCTTGGCGCCGCGGCGGATGATGCCCTGGTGCTCCTGGCCGACGCCGGGCAGGAAGCCGGGGACGTCGACGAACGTCAGCACGGGCAGGTTGAACGCGTCGCACGTGCGCACGAACCGTGCCGCCTTCTCGGCGGCGTCGATGTCGAGCGTGCCGGCCATGGACAGCGGCTGGTTGGCGATGATGCCCACCGACTGGCCCTCGACGTGCCCGAAGCCGATGAGCACGTTCTGCGCGAAGAGCGGCTGCACCTCGAGGAACGAGTCGGGGTCGAGCACCGCCTCGACGACGGCGCGCATGTCGTAGGGCTGGTTGTCGCTGTCGGGGACGATGACGTCCAGCGCCTCGTCGTCCTCGGTGACCTCCAGCGGCGTCTCGTCCTCCGGCGGGAAGGAGGGCGCGTCGCCCAGGTTGTTCTGCGGCAGGTAGCCGACGAGATGGCGCACGTAGTCGATCGCGTCGTCCTCGTCGGCGCCGAGGTAGTGCGCCACGCCCGACGTCGCGTTGTGCGTGCGGCCGCCGCCGAGCGTCTCGAAGTCGACGTCCTCACCGGTCACCGTGCGGATGACGTCCGGGCCGGTGATGAACATGTTCGACGTGCCGTCGGCCATGACGATGAAGTCCGTCAGGGCGGGGGAGTAGACGGCGCCGCCCGCGCTGGGGCCGAGGATGAGCGAGATCTGCGGGATGACGCCCGAGGCGGCCACGTTGCGCCGGAACATCTCCGCGAACTGCGTCAGGGCCGCCACGCCCTCCTGGATGCGCGCGCCCCCGCCGTCCGAGATGCCGATGATCGGCACGCCCGTGCGCAGCGCGAAGTCCTGGACCTTGGCGATCTTCTCGCCGTGCACCTCGCCGAGCGACCCGCCGAAGACCGTGAAGTCCTGGCTGAACACGCACACCTGGCGCCCGTCGATCGTGCCGTGGCCGGTCACGACCCCGTCGCCGGCGATCCGCCGCCGGTCGAGCCCGAAGTTGCGGCTGCGGTGCTTGGCCAGCGCGTCCAGCTCGACGAAGCTGCCCTCGTCGAGCAGCGCCTCGATGCGCTCGCGGGCCGTCTTCTTGCCCCGCGGGTGCTGCCGGGCCTTCGCCTTCTCCTCGGCGTCGGTCACGGCCTCGGCCCGACGGCGCTCCAGGTCGGCGAGCTTGGCGGCGGTACCGGTGAGGGCGGTCGGCTCGAGGTCGGTCGCGGGCCCGGTCGCAGGGGTGGCGTCGTTCACCCGACCGACCCTAGTTGGTGGGTTGCCACGCATCGATGCGCGACAGGCTGCGACAAGCCGCGGTTCTTTGGAGGGACCCCACAATCGGCGGTCGGGCCGGCGTCGAGCCCGCATCGTTCCTGCACCACGCCGGCATGGTGAAGGATCGGAGCATGGATCGCCCCCCGCTCGACGTCCCCGCCCTGCGCCGCGACCTGGTCGTCCCCGCCGGCCCCCTCGCGCGCCTCGAGGTCGTGGACGTCTCCGGGTCCACGAACGCGGACCTCGTGGCGGCGGCGCGGCGGACGCCGGGGGAGTGGCCCGCGCCCGCGGCGCTCGTCGCCGAGCACCAGGCGGCGGGACGGGGGCGCGCGGGCCGTTCCTGGCAGACGCCGCCGCGCGCGGCCCTCACCGTCTCGGTGCTGCTGCGGCCGCGCCTCGCCCCGGACCGGCTCGGCTGGCTGCCGCTGCTCGCGGGCCTCGCCGTCGTGGGCGCCGTCGACGCCGCCGGCGTGCCCGGCGCCGCGCTGAAGTGGCCCAACGACGTCCTGCTGCCCGCCGCCGACGACGCGCCCGGCCTGGGCCCGTGGCGCAAGGTGTCGGGCATCCTGGCCGAGGTCGTGCCGGGGGACGCCGCCCCGGGGCCGGCCGTCGTCGTCGGCGTCGGGCTGAACGTCGACCAGGCGCCCGCGGAGCTGCCGGTGCCGACGGCCACCTCGCTGGCGCTCGCCGGGGTGCGTCCGGACCGCGGCGCGCTGCTCGGCACGCTCGTGCGCGCGCTCACGGCCGCCGTCGCCCGGCTGGAGCGTGCCGGGGGCGACCCCGTGCAGGCGGGCCTGGCCGAGGAGTACGCGGCGCGGTCGGCGACGCTCGGCACCGCCGTGCGCGCGGAGCTGGCCGGAGGGCGCGACGTCGTGGAGGGCGAGGCGCTGCGGGTGGACGCGGACGGCGGCCTCGTCCTGGCGACGACGGGCGGCGAGCGCACGGTCACGGCGGGCGACGTGCACCACCTGCGCCGCTCCCAGCCGGGGCACAGCCCGCGCTGACTACAGTGGGGGCGTGACGAGCGACACCACGACGGGACCCGGCCTGCCGACGGACGACGACGCCCGGCGGGCGGGGGACACCGCGGCGCGCCTGGACGAGGAGATCCTCGGTGGGCCGCGCCGGTACACCCTGTCGGACCTCGTGGAGGGCACCGGGCTGTCGCAGGAGTTCATCGAGAACTACTGGCGCTGGCTGGGGCTGCCGGTCACCCACCCCGACGAGGTGGGGTTCACCGACGCGGACATGCGGGCGCTCCGGGACATCGGCCAGCTCGTCGACGCGGAGCGGCTGGACGAGCAGGCGCAGATGACGCTCATCCGCTCCCTCGGGCACACCACGGACCGCCTGGCGCTGTGGCAGGTGGAGGCCTTCGTCGAGCACCTCAGCCGCCGCGACGGCCTGGACGACGTGAGCGCGCGGCTCGCCGCCATCGACCGCGTGCCCGACCTCACCACGCAGCTGTCCCGGCAGCTCGAGCACGCCTGGCGTCGCCAGCTGGCCGCGCTCACCGGCCGGCTCGCCACCGAGTTCGGCGGTGCCCGCCGCGGCGCCCAGGAGGCGCCCGGCGACGAGCTGCCGCTGCCGCGCGCGGTCGGCTTCGCCGACATCGTGTCGTTCACCAAGCGCACCGCAGGCCTCGGCTCGCAGGAGCTGTCGGAGTTCGTGCAGCTCTTCGAGTCCCGGGCCAGGGACGTCATCACGGAGGCCGGCGGGCGCGTGGTCAAGACCATCGGTGACGCGGTGCTGTTCGTGGCCGACGACGTCACCACGGGCGCCGAGGTGGCGCTCGGGCTGGCCGCGCCGCACGCGACCGACCCGGAGATCCCGGTGCGTGTCGGGTTCGTGTGGGGGCGGGTGCTGTCGCGCTTCGGCGACGTGTTCGGCTCCGACGTGAACCTCGCCTCCCGCATCACCGAGCTCGCGGAGCCCGCCACGGTGCTCGTGGACCCCCACACCGCGTCGCTGCTGGCCTCGTCGTCGCGCTACGCCCTGACGGCGCAGCCGCCGCAGGAGGTGCAGGGCATCGGCGAGATCACGCCGGTGCGGCTCCAGCGCGCGTACACCGGCGGCTGACGAGCGCTCCCGTCAGCCGCGACCGACGGCGACGACGTCCGGGTCCTTCGGGTCGGGGTCGACGTCGATGAGCGACGGCCGGTTGTTCTGCACCGACCCCACGGCGGCGCCGACGGGCCGTGTGGCCATCCCGACCTGCGGCCCCGTGACGATGCCCATCGCCTGCTCGGCGCCGACGGCCGGGTCGAGCCAGGCGTCCCACGACGCCCGGGGCAGCACCACGGGCATGCGGTCGTGGATGCGCTCCAGGTCCTGCGACGCCGCCGTGGTGATCACGGTCGCGGAGACGAGCCAGCGGTCGGGGTCGTCGTCGGCCTTGGTCCGGTCCCGCCAGAACTCGTACAGCCCCGCCAGCGCGGCCACGCCGCCGTCGTCGGGGTGGATCCAGTACGGCTGCTTGGGGACCTTGGCCTTCGCCGGGGCGCCGGGCGGCAGCTCGAGCTTGCGCCACTCGTAGTAGCCGTCGGCCGGCAGCAGGCAGCGCCGGACGCCGAGGGGCTTGGCGAACGCGGCCTTGTCGAGGAGGGTCTCGGTGCGCGCGTTGATCATGCGCGCGCCGATCGACGGGTCCTTCGCCCACGAGGGGACGAGGCCCCAGCGCGCCAGGCGCAGCGAGCGGGTGATCTCCCCCGTCTGGCCGCCCTCGAGCCGCCGCGGGCGCTCGACGACGATGCGCACGGCGTCGGTCGGCGCGACGTTCCACGACGGGGGCAGGAGGCGCGCGTCCTCCGCGATCTCGGCGACGGCGAGGTCGTCGGCGATGTCCTGGGCGTCGCGGAAGGACGCGTAGCGGCCGCACATGGGTCCATCGTGACGCATCCCACCGACAGTCGTCCGGGCGACCGGGCGAATCATCCTGGGCGCGGTCGTAACGATTCGATACGATGGCGACCATGCCCGACGACTCCGCGAGACTTCCGCGCGCCCGCTCTCCGTACCGTTGGGTCATCATGCTCGGCGCCCTCGCGGCGCTGCCGGCGTTCACCGTCGACATGTACCTGCCCTCGCTGCCCGAGGTGGCGGCGGACCTCGGCTCCACGGCGTCGTTCGCGCAGCTGTCCGTCTCGGTGATGCTCATCGGCGGCGCCCTGGGCCAGCTCACGATCGGGCCGCTGTCCGACCGGTTCGGCCGGCGGGCGCCGCTCCTGTGGGGCCTGGTCATGCACGTCGTGACGTCCGTGCTGTGCGCCTTCGCGCCCACCATGACGATCCTCGTCGCGCTGCGCCTCATGCAGGGCTTCTTCAACGCCGCCTGCGGCGTCGCGGCCATGGCGGTCCTGCGCGACCGGTTCGTCGGCGCCGAGGCCGCGCGCATCCTGTCGCGCCTCATGCTCGTCATCGGCGTCGCGCCCATGCTGGCGCCCACCTTCGGCTCCGCCGTCGCCGCCGCGGCCGGCTGGCGCTGGGTCTTCGGCTTCCTCGCGCTCGCGGGCGTCGTGATGGGCGTCGTCGTGTGGCGGTTCATGCCGGAGACGCTGCCCGCGGCGCGCCGGCAGACCGGCGGGACGCGCAGCGTGTTCGCGGGCTACCGGACGCTGGTGCGGGACAGGCAGTTCATGGCGCTCGCCGTCATCCCCGGCCTCGGGCAGGCCGTGCTGATGAGCTACGTCGTCGGCTCGCCGTTCATCTTCCAGGAGGGCTACGGCCTCAGCCACGGGCAGTTCTCCGTGCTGTTCGCCGTCAACGGCCTGGGCCTGGTGCTGTCCGCGCAGGTGAACGCCGCCCTCGTGCGCCGCGTCGCGCCCATCCGGCTGCTGCGCGCCGCGCTCGCGATCCAGGGCGTCGTCGCGGTCGGCCTGCTGGTCGTGGCCCTCACCGGGGCCGGGGGGCTGATCGGCCTCCTCGCGGTGCTGTGGGTCGTGCTCGCCTTCCAGGGACTCATCCCCGCCAACGCCTCGGCCATCGCGCTGTCCCGGCACGGCGAGCGCGCCGGCACGGCCGCCGCCGTCATCGGCGCCGTGCAGTCCGGCGTCGCCGGCGTCGTCTCCCCGCTGGTGGGCGTGCTCGGCGGCGACGCCGTCGCGATGTCCTGGGTGATGCTCGTCGCCCTCGCCTGCGCGCTCGCCGTCCTCGCCTTCGCCACCCCGGCCTTCCGCCGCGACGGCTGGGTCAAGCTGGCCTGACGGGCGCGGCCCTCCTAGGCGAAGCCGAAGACCGGGCCGAAGGCGACCACGACGAGCGCCGCCCACACGGCGTAGACGGGCAGGAAGCGGGTCTGCCAGCGCACGAGCGCGCCGAACGGCTGCCGCTCGCGCAGGAAGCCGAGCAGGAGCAGGCCGGACCGGGCCAGGTGCACCAGGAGCAGCAGGTTGAGCCCGAGCGCGGCGACCTTGTTGGGGCTGAGGCCGAACTCGGCGATGCGGGTGAGCATCGCGGTGAGCGCGACGGCGTCGACGGCGAGCGCCGACGTCACGAGGGCGAGCTGGAGCCCGTCGAACCAGCCGGGGCGCGCGAGGGAGTCGCGCGCCGACACGGAGTAGAGCAGCAGGCACAGCACCAGCACGAGGATCGCGTCCATGAGGATGAGCAGCTCGCGCTCGACGTCCGCCAGCCCGCCGGCGCCGAGCAGCACGACGAGCGTCACCAGCAGCATCACCGTCGTGAGCGGCGTGAAGACGCGGGTGAGCACCGGGGCGATGTTCTCCACGACGTCCTGCTTGGCCTCGACGAGCCAGGCCGCCACGACGACGGCGCCGGGCACGGCGAAGGGCATGATCCAGCCCTCCATCGCGGGCTCGATGTCCACGCCGACGAGGCTCAGCGTCGCGGCCGTGAGGCCGAGCAGCACCCCGCCGCCGATCGCGAGCAGCGTGACGTACACGACGAGCTCGCCGGTGAAGCGGGCGAAGTCCATCCGCGGGTCCTGGTCGCGCCACCGGCCGCCGACGTAGACCACGCCGACCAGCGCCCACAGCACGACGGGGGCGTGGATCGCGGCGAGCACCACGGTCGACCCGGTCTCGACGTACGGGTAGACGTTGAGCACGACGGCGAGCAGCGCGTAGGGCACCAGCAGCGCGGCGACCACGCGCCACGCGACGCGGCGCTTCCACACGAAGTACGCGGCGAGGAACGGCGCCGTCATGAGCGGGACGTTGCGCAGCAGCGCGGAGTCCGTGTCGAAGGCGGCGAGCGCGATCTTCACGGCGATGCCGGCCCCGACGGCGAGGGCGAGGACGACGGCGAGCTCGCGCCAGGCGGGGCCGGACTCCTGCGGCGGGCCGTCCGGGACGAGCACGAGCTGCTTCCACAGCCGCTCCGAGTGCTCGCGCGCGAACTCGCGCGAGACCGCGTCGAGGTTGCCCATGCGGCGCACCGCGACGAGGAACGCCTCCTCGTCGTCGAGCCCCGTCGCGGTGAGGTCGTCGACCCGGCCGCGCAGGTGGTCCTCCATCTCGTCCACGTCGGCGGGGGAGATGGCGCGATGGCGCTGCACGTACGAGCGCCACTGGTCGATCTGCCCCTCGAGGTGCTCGCGGGAGCCCATCAGGCCCAGCCCCCGGCGACGGCGGGACCGGCGGGCGGCTGCGCGGCCTGCTGGGCGGACCGCTGCGCCGACGTCCAGACGCGCTGCAGCACGTCGGCGACGACGTCCCACTGCTCCTGGCGCTCGGCCAGCGCGTCCCGCCCGGCCGGGGTGAGGGCGTAGTGCTTGCGGCGGCGGCCCGCCTCGGAGGTGCCCCAGGTCGCGACGACGAGACCCAGGCGCTCGAGCCGGTGCAGGAGGGGGTAGAGCATCCCGTCGGTCCACTGCATGCGGCCGCCGGAGACCTCGGCGACCCGCTTGAGGATGGCGTACCCGTACGACTCGCCCTCGGCGAGGATGCCGAGCACGAGCGGGGTCGCGGACGCCGCCACCAGGTCCTTGTCGAAGCGCACCGAGGGCTCCTATGTCTAGATCTGCTAGGGATGCTGAACCTAGCAGATCTAGGCATTGCTCGGGAGGGGGTGACCGAGTGGATTGCCTCGGGTCTTCAGGTGCCACGGGATCGTCGTCCGGCGTTCATCCAGGGTTCGTCGGGCCGTCGCGGAGCGCCGGTGGGATCGGGCCATGACTCGCTCACCGAACCAGGCTCGCGCCCTGCGCCTCGTCGCGGCCGGCGCCGCCGCGGCGGTCGCGCTCACCACCGCGGCCGGCACCGCCGCCCTCGCGGACGGGCGCCCCGGCGACCGCGGCACGAACCACGCGGCGCCCGGCCACGGGCGACCGGGCGCCGTCACGACCCACCTCGTCCCGACGCTCGAAGGGCGCGCGACGCTGTCCGCGGACTTCCTCGCCGACGGGCCGCCGTCCGGCGCCCAGGCCTCCGCCGCCAACGGCCGGCAGGGCCCCTGGGACGGTCAGGTGATCCCCGGGTTCTCGGCCATGGTCGACAACGGCGACGGCACGTTCTGGGCGCAGCCGGACAACGGGTTCGGCAGCCAGGGCAACTCCGCGGACTTCCTGCTGCGCAACTACCTCGTGAAGCCCGACTGGGACACGGGCGGCGGCCGGGGCAGCGGTACGGGCGACATCGAGGTGCTCGACCACATCTCCTACAACGACGAGAACCGCGTGCTGGACTTCGACATCGTCCACGGCGACACGGACGAGCGGCTGCTCACCGGCGCCGACTTCGACGTCGAGTCCGTGGTGCGGGCCGACGACGGCACGCTGTGGGTGGGCGAGGAGTTCGGCCCGTTCCTGCTGCACTTCGACGCCGAGGGCACGCTGCTGGAGAAGCCGTACCCGCTGCCGGGAGGGCTGCGGTCGCCGCAGAACCCGTACCTCGCCGACGGCGAGGAGCCGACCGTGCGGGCCAGCCGCGGCTTCGAGGCGATGGCCGGGGTCAAGGGCGGGCGCTACCTGTACCCGGTGCTCGAGGGCGCCCTGGTCGGCGACGCGGACCAGCGCCGTCGGGTGATCCACGAGTTCGACACCCGCCGCGGCGCGTACACCGGCCGCACCTGGGACTACCAGGCCGACCAGGAGGCCAACGTGCTCGGCGACGCGTTCGCCGTCGGCAGGGACTCGTTCTGGGTCGTGGAGCGGGACGACCTCGAGGGCCCCGCCTCCGTCACCAAGCGTGTGTACGAGATCGACCTCAGCAGGACCGACCGCGACGGGTACGTCCGCAAGGAGCTCGTGCTCGACGCGCTGCGCGTGGAGAACCCGCGCGGCATCGACGCGGGGGAGGGCTACGGCCTCGGCGACACCTACGCGCTGCCCGTGCAGTCGTTCGAGACCGTGCTGCGCCTGCGCGACGGCCGCATCCTCATCGGCAACGACAACAACTACCCCGGCAACGCGGCCCGGAACCCCGGGACGCCGGACGACACCGAGATGGTCGTCATCGACCTGGACAAGCAGCGCACCCGGGACGACGGGGTCGCCGTCGTCGGGCACCGCGGCGCGTCCGGCGACCGGCCCGAGCACACGCTCGCCGCCTACGAGCAGGCCATCGTGCAGTGCGCCGACGTCATCGAGCCCGACGTCGTGCCGACCAAGGACGGCGTCCTCGTGGCCCGGCACGAGAACGAGATCGGCGGCACCACCGACGTCGCCGAGCACCCCGAGTTCGCCGACCGCCGCACCACGAAGACGATCGACGGCACGAAGGTCACCGGATGGTTCACCGAGGACTTCACGCTCGCGGAGCTGCGCACGCTCCGCGCCGTCGAGCGGCTGCCTGGGCTGCGCCCGGCCAACACGGCGTACGACGGGCTGTACCAGGTGCCCACCCTGGACGAGGTGCTCGACCTCGCCCGCCACTCGGAGACGTGCGACGGGCGGCCGGTCGGCGTGGCGCCGGAGACCAAGCACCCCAGCTACTTCGCGTCGATCGGGCTGCCGCTGACCGACCCCCTGGTGCACGAGCTCGCCGCGAACGGCCTCGACTCGCGCCGCGCGCCCGTCGTCGTGCAGTCGTTCGAGACGACGAACCTGCGCGAGCTGGACCGGCGCACCGACGTGCGCCTCGCGCTCAACGTCTCCGCGAGCGGGGCCCCGTACGACCTGGTGGCCGCCGGCGACCCGCGGACCTACGCCGACCTCGTCACGCCGCGGGGCCTGCGCGGCCTGGCCCGCTACGTCGACATCGTGAGCATGGAGAAGAACGTCGTCGTGCCGCGCAGGGCCGACGGCACCCTCGGTCGGCCGACCGGCGTCGTCCGCGACGTGCACCGCGCCGGCATGGAGGCCTACGCCTGGACGTTCCGCGCCGAGAACCAGTTCCTCCCGGCCGAGCACCGCTCGTCGGCGGACCCCGCCGAGCGCGGCGACCTGGCGGGCGAGCTCGACGTGTTCCTCGACACCGGCCTCGACGGCGTCTTCGCCGACCAGCCGGGCCTGGCCGCGGACGCCCTCGCGGCCCGGGGCTGACCCGTCGCGCGGGGGGTGAACCTGTGGTTGCGCAGGGCACCCCTCGCGCGAACGCGCTGCTCAGGGCCTAGGCTCACGCTGTGCGGACCCTGCCACGGCACGCGACCAGCCTCGCCTCGCACCGGGTCGCTCGCACGATCGCCCTCGTCGTCACCGCGGTGGTGGCGTTCGTCGCGGCGACCGCGGTCGCGTCGTTCGTCGACCTGCGCTCCCAGATCGGCGTCTCCGACGTCGACGACCTGCTCGCCGGCGACGACCGCCCGCCCGAGGTCCCGGCCGAGCAGGACCCCAGCGACCCGTTCGCCGGCAAGGACCTCAACATCCTCGTGATGGGCACGGACTTCCGGGACGAGGCCAACGCCGAGATCGCGGGGGCGGGAGACGAGTTCCACTCGGACACCACGATGCTGGTGCACCTGTCCGGCGACCGCAGCCGCATCGAGGCGGTCTCCATCCCCCGCGACTCCCTCGTCGACATCCCGGCCTGCAAGCTCCCCGGCGGCGGCGAGACCGCGCCGCAGTCCAACGCGATGTTCAACTCCGCGTTCGCCCTCGGCGGCGGCCCCGACAAGGACGTCACCGGCGCGGCCGCCTGCACCATCCGCACCGTCGAGGAGCTCACCGGGGTGCGGATCTCCGACCACGTCGTGGTGCAGATGACCGGCGTGATCGGCGTCGTCGACGCCATCGGCGGCGTGACGATGTGCCTCCCGGAACCGGTCAAGGGACGGCGCGTGGACCTCGACCTGCCCGAGGGGAAGCAGAAGCTCGACGGGTACACGGCGATCAACTTCCTGCGCGCCCGCAAGGGCGAGGGCATGGGCCTGGAGATGGGCAGCGACCTCAAGCGCATCGAGCGGCAGCAGGCGTTCTTCGACGCCGCGATGCGCGAGATCCTGTCGCAGAACGTCATCACCGACTCGCCCCGCCTGTACCGGATGGTGCGCGAGATCCTCGGCTCCATCTCCACCGACCCCGAGCTGGCGAGCCCGACGGCGCTCGCGGGCCTGGCCTGGAGCATCCGGGACCTCGACCCGTCGCGCATCGTGTTCACCTCGGTGCCCGTCGTGGACTCGGTCAGCCAGCCCGGCCGGGTCGAGTGGACGTCGGAGGCCGACGCGATCTGGGAACGGATCCGCGCCGACGAGGCCCCGCCCGGGACGCCCGAGCCCGACCAGGGCGCGGGCGGCGCCACGCCGTCGGGCGCCACCGCGGTCGACGACGACGTCGCGTCGCCGGCCAGCACCGACGACGGCGCGGACGGCAAGGACGGCGACAGCGACAGCGTCGACGGCGAGGACGGCGGGACGCGGGGCGGCAAGGACGGCGAGACCTCGCCCGAACCGTCGCCGAGCCCGTCGCTCCTGCCGGGCGTCTGCGCCTGACCGTCCCGCCCGACCGGCCCGGGACCGGGCCTCAGCTCCGGGGCAGGGCGCGGCGGGCCTCGTACCGCAGCGCCTCGGACACCCGGTCCAGCACCGTCGAGCGGACCTTCCACTGCTGCAGGTAGATCGGGACGTCCACGACGGCGTCGTCGTCGAGGAACACCATGTCGCTGCCGGTATCGCCCGGCCCCCCGTCGAGCATGCCGAACCGCGTGCCCGGGCCGGGCAGCGGGCCCCACATGCCCCACCCCAGCCCGCGCCGGATGCCGTCGACGTACTCGGGGGTGCTGGGCACGTGGTGCCGCGGCGGGTCGGGGACCGCGGCGCCCGCCGCGGCGGCCCGCTCCCGCAGCCAGGCGTCCTGCAGGTCGTCGGCCCGGTTGAACACGAGCATCGGCGCGCTGCCCAGGGCCTCGACCGTGGGCCCGCCCGGGAACCAGCGCTCGACGACGGAGCGCGTGGCGGCGGGCCGATAACGCGTGACGCCGAGGAACGTCGAGGTGCAGCCCTGCACGGGCTCGCGCTGGGACGTGATGGCGGCCATGACGACGCCGGCGGGCAGCAGGTCGACGGTGCGGTCCTGGTCGTCACGGTGGAGGTCGAAGCACACGCCCTCGACGCGGGCGAGCGCCGGCATCACCCAGGTCGCGAGCGAGTCGGCGTTCACGGCGACCGGCACCGTGACCGGGCGGGGCGGGGCGCCGGTGCCGTCGTCCTGCGCGTCCCGGGGGCCGAGCTCGCGGCTCGCCTCCGCGCCGAGCAGCTCGACCTGGCGTGCCAGGCGCAGCAGCGTGCGCCCCGGCTCCGTGGGCGCGACCGGACGGGTGCGCCGCACGAGCACGGAGCCGGCGGCGTTCTCGAGCGCGCGCACGCGCTGGCTGACCGCCGACGGCGTGACGTGCAGCGCGTGCGCCGCCGCCTCGAACGAACCCTCGGTGACGACCGCGGCGAGCGCCTCGAGCTGACGGGAGTCCCAACGCATGCACCCGAGCGTAGATGAAGCAATGCTTGATCGGATGAAGAAACCGTAGATGGACTTCATCAGTGCGCGCACCTAGCGTCGTGGCGTGCTCACCCTCCTCGCCGGCCTCGGCTTCGGCCTGTCCCTCATCGTCGCCATCGGCGCGCAGAACGCCTTCGTGCTGCGCCAGGGCGTGCGCCGCGAGCACGTCGGCCTCGTCGTCGCCGTGTGCGCGGCCTCCGACGTCGCGCTGTACCTCGCGGGGACCGCAGGGCTCGGAGCGCTCGTGGTGAGCCACCCCGCCGTCGTGGAGATCGCGCGGTGGGCCGGGGCCGCCGTCGTGCTCGGGTACGGCGCGATGGCCGCACGACGGGCGTTCCGCGGCGACGAGGCGGGGCTCGCCGCCGCGTCGGACGGTGCCCTCCCCGACGCCGGACGGCGCGCGCGGCCGGTGCTGCTCACGGCGCTCGCGCTCACCTGGCTGAACCCGCACGTCTACCTGGACACCGTCGTGCTGCAGGGGTCGCTCGCCGCGTCGTACGGCGACGGGCGATGGTCGTTCACCGCCGGCGCGATCGTGTCGAGCGTCCTGTGGTTCCTCGGCCTCGGCTACGGCGCCCGGCTGCTCGCCCCCGTGCTCGCGCGGCCCGGCGCCTGGCGGGTCGTCGACGGCGTGGTCGCGGTGATCATGCTGGTCGTCGCGGTGAGCCTCCTGCTCCCCGTGCTCGCGCCGAGGTAGTTCGAACCGCGCCGAGGTAGTTCGAACCGTGCCGAGGTAGTTCGAGCCGTGGCGAGGTAGTTCGAGCCGAGCAGGACCGGGACCGGGAAGGGCTACCGGGACAGGCGGTGCAGGCGATCGACGGCGTCGCGAAGCACGTCCTCGCGCTTGACGAACGTGAACCGCACGCGCGACGCGAGCGCCCGCGCCGTCGTCGAGCCGGACCGGCAGAACGCGGAGACGGGCACGCCGACGACGCCGGCGAGCTCGGGCAGCCGGCGGCACAGCCCGTGGCCGTCGGTGACGTCGAGCCGCTCGAGCAGGTGCGCGCCGTCCGCCACGACGAAGTAGGTGCCCTGCGGGACGACGACGTCGAAGCCCGCGGCGGTCAGCCCCTCGCACAGCAGGTCGCGGCGGGAGGCGAGAGACGCCGCCAGCGCCCGGGGCGCCTCGTCGTCGGCGAGCGCCCTCGCGATGGCGGGCTGGAAGGGCGCGCCCGAGGTGTAGGTGAGGAACTGCTTGACCGTCCGCACCGCGGTGACGAGCTCGGCCGGGCCGTGCACCCAGCCGACCTTCCAGCCCGTGAGGCTGAAGGTCTTGCCGCTGGAGGAGACGGTCAGGGTGCGCTCGGCCATGCCGGGCAGGGTCGCGACCGGCACGTGGACGGCGTCGTCGAACGTGAGGTGCTCGTAGACCTCGTCGGTGAGGACGACGGCGTCCGCCTCGCGCGCGACGGCGGCCACCTGCTCCAGCTCCGCCCGCGTGAGCACCGTGCCCGTGGGGTTGTGCGGGGTGTTGAGCACGATGAGCCGGGTGCGCCCGGTGACGGCGGCACGCAGTGCGGCGGCGTCGAGCCGGAAGCCGTCCGCGGTGAGGGGCACGGGCACGTGCGTCGCGCCCGCGAGGGCGATGCTCGCGGCGTGCGAGTCGTAGTAGGGCTCGAGCGTGATCACCTCGTCGCCCGGGCCGGCGAGGGCGAGGATCGACGCGGCCAGCGCCTCCGTGGCGCCGGTGGTGACCAGCACCTCGCCGTCGGGGTCGACGTCGAGCCCGTAGCGGCGCCGCTGATGGTCGGCGATCGCGTGCCGCAGCTCCGGGACACCGTCGCCGGGCGGGTACTGGTTGCGGCCCGCGTCGATGGCGTCCTTGGCGGCGTCCCGGATGAACGCCGGGCCGTCCACGTCGGGGAAGCCCTGCCCCAGGTTGATCGCGCCGGTGCGGGCGGCGAGCGCCGTCATCTCCGCGAAGATCGTCTGTGCGACGGCGCCGTCCGCCCCGAGCAGTCCCGTCGCGCGGGCGACGTCGGTCCAGCGGCCGGGCGGGGGAGAGGTCGGCATGGGCCGACCCTAGACCCCGACGCCCGCGGACCGGGCGACAACGCCTCGCGACCACGATGCGAGACTCCCGGCCCGTCGCCGTGACCGTGGCGGCACGGGCAGTCCCGCCTGGTCAGACCGCCCGACGGACGGGCGAGGAGCGCCGGCCGGCGCCGGTTGTCCACAACGTGGCGGCACGCGGTTGCCCGGGTCCCCTACTCTGGTGCCGCTTTCGCCGCCGATGATGGCTACGACGAGGAGACGGATCAGTGTCGATCGACACGGCGCCTGCCGACGCCGCCACGCTGCTCGAGCACGAGGTGCGCGAGCTCGTCCGCCGCCGCGCCCTCGACCCCGTCCGGGACCGGCCCGGGCTGGAACGGCTCGTCGCAGAGGCCTCTGCCGACTACACCGAGCGCGCCACGCGTGGCGTCGTGCCGGCGCTCACGGACCCGCAGGCGACCGCGCGGGCCGTCGTCGACGCGCTCGGCGGGCTGGGGCCGCTGCAGCGGTACCTCGACGACCCCGAGGTCGAGGAGATCTGGATCAACTCGCCCTGACCTGGCATCGGTGCAGGTCAGGGCGTTCTCATGCCTGGGCAGTCCGCAGAGCATCCGCAGGAATCGCCTCAGAGACCAGAGCGGCCGTCGCGGCACGCGTCTTGTCCTCAGCCGTCGGCCAGAGGTGGGAGTAGGTGTTGAGCGTGACCGTGGCGCTCGAGTGCCCTAGGGCGCGCTGCACCGTGACGACGTCGCAGCCGGCAGCGATCAGGCCCGAGGCGAAGAAGTGCCGTAGGTCGTGGTGGCGGATGTCTTCAACTCCCGCTGCGCGCGTCGTGGACGACCACCAGGCGTGAGCCGTCGTCGGGGGGAGCGGACCACTCGTGTTCCCGGCCATGACGAGCCACCCGTCCCGCGGCGTCCCGAACGCCTCGAGGTGCTGGGCGATCATCTGCAAGATCGAGTCCGGCAGGTACACGCCTCGCTCCGAGCCGTACTTGGGAGCCCGCTCGACCAGCCCGCCGCCCTTCTGGCGCTGCACCTGACGGGCGACGTGCAGACGTCGGCGGAGGAAGTCGACGTCGTCCGCCTTCACCGCGGTCACCTCGCCGAGCCGCAGCCCCGCGAAGGCCGAGAGGTAGACCAGGGGGCGCCGGTACGGGTCGGATGCCTCGAGGATCGCGCCCACCTGCTCCGGGGTCGGGATCTTCATGGCGGCTTCCCGGCGACGCTGGCGGGGAAGTGCGATGCCCACCGACGGATCTACGACGATCAGCCGGTCACGGATCGCAGCCTTGAACGCCGCCCTGACGCCGTTCATCCGTGAGGCGACCGTCGTTGGCGCGAGACCCCTGGAAGTCATGGACTTGATCCAGCCCTCGAGGTGCGACGGGCGGATGTCCTTGAGCGGCACGTCCCCGAACGTCACCGACCGCCGCGTGAGGTCCATGGCCGTGTGCGTCGTGTCCTCCCACACCTGACGACTGGACCACGCCCGCCACCAGGAATCGAACGTGGTTCGTCCCGCCCGGGGGTCGGCATAGGTGCCCGTGACGATGGTCGCGGTGACCTCGTCTAGCCACCTCTGAGCGTCGATCTTCCTGGGGAAGTGCTTGGCGTGCTCCTTGCCGGCAGCATCGCGGTAGCGAGCTCGCCAGACCCCGTCAGGGCGCTTCTGGATGCTGGCCACGTTCGCCGCCCTCTCGCGCCGTCCGGAGCACCTTGACGGGGTCCTGCGGCAGGCCTACGAGGGCCCGACCGAGGCGCTTCTTCACTAGTTCGGTCTCTTCGGGATCGAGGGACTCGTTCAGTGCCAGCGCCGCTCCGGCGTCGGCCATCACCTCTCGTACCTGTCGGTACCGCTCTGCGGCTGTGATCAGGTCAGCTCTCGCCGACTGGACCTGCCACAGTGCGCGCGCGAACTCGGTCCGCTGCGTGTCGACCTCGCTGGGGTCAGCTTCGCCCGTGAGCTCGCCGACTGAGGCGTTGAGAACCGTCGACAGGCCGACGAGCTCAAGTACGGATGTCGGGCGTGTTCCTGTCTCGATCTTTGCCACGGCGGTGGCAGGGACCGTGACGTTCTGCTCGGCGAGCATCTGAGTTACCTGCGCCTGGGTGAGGCGTGCCGATGCCCGCGCTGCCGCGACGCGGCGGCCAAAGGCCACCAGCCGTGGGTCCTTCTCGGCGTCGCTCGCTCGCTTCTTCTCCATGAGTACAAACCCTATCTGCTCTCAGCGCTTGACACCAACGGGTTCGAGTGCCAGTGTTCTACGTGTCAGGTAGTACACCATAGTTCGTCAGGAGTAGAGATGACGCGGACGCTGCTGAGGACGCCAGACGTCTCGAAGCTCACCGGCATCCCCGAGGGAACCCTTCGCTGGTTCAGGCACACAGGGCAGGGGCCCAAGAGCTTCACCCTCGGCAAGCGGCGGGTCGTCTATGACCTGGCCGACGTCGAGGAGTGGATCGAGGTCAGTCGAGCCGCCGCAGAACGGGAGCTGGCTTGACCTCCACAAAGCCGAAGGGCCCGGCGGCAACCGGGCCCCTCAACAACCAGAGCCGCGGCAACGGCTCCAGCAACACTCGCACCCAGAAGGAGCACGCAATGTCCCTCCAGATTACAGCCCCGGACAACTTCACCCCCTACGCCACTGTCGAGGTCCGCAGCACCACGGGCGCGGCCCCGATCAAGTTCCGGCGCGTCGGCGGCAACGACGTCGTGGTCGAGCTCGAGGACGGGGTCACGCAGGCCTATGACCGCCGAAACCTCCTGCTGGTCGTCCTCGGTCTCTACGAGGACGACGGCGAGGCCACGGCCGAGCAGTTGGTGGCCGTCGCCCACGCGCTCGGCCTCAAGGGCTCGGACGTCGTGCCGGACGACCCTGCGTGGCGCCTCCGCTGGACCGGCAGGCCGGACGCCCACTGAGACCGAGCGACCCCGCCCGAAGGAGCCGGCGGGCGGGGTCGCTCCTGAGCCCCGGAAAGGGGGCAGGATGGGCGATCCCCTGGAGGTCGATGGCAGCCGGCCCGCTGTGGCCGCTGTAGCGGCACTGCCACGTTCCTATCGCCTGACAGACGCCGAGTGGCGGGTACTCATGGTGCTCGCCTGCGACTCGTTTGACGGCAAGACCTCTGCGCCCGGCATGGACAACCTCGCGGAGTGGTCCGGTCTCTTGAGGTCTTCGGCCGCTCGAGCCGTGGCGCGACTCCTTGAGCCGACGGAGCATCGGCCTGCACTTCTGGCGAAGCCCGATGCGAGCCGCGGGCGACGTCGGACGGAGTACTCACTCTCGTTCAACCGTCCGGCCACACCGGACGGTTCAACCGTCCGGCCAACAGTCTCCGAACAGTCTCCCGACCGTCCGGTGTGGCCGGACGGTCAACAGTCTCCGAACCGTCCGGTCACGCCGGACGCTCCCTTCTCCCTAGGAGCCCTTCTCCCCTCCCCGGACGACGACGTGGCGATGAACCGTCACGGTCACCACGACAACGCCATGAGGGGGTTGGAGGAATTGGTCTCAGACAGACGGCTCCCGATCAGTGCTGCCGAGCTGATCGCTCACGCCTATCGCCTTGGCAACGGGGATCCGTGGGAGGGATACAAGGAGATCAAGCACCGGACCGAACGGAACTTCGCCGGCTCCAACGACCCGAAGGCCGTACTCATGGCCAGATTGCGGAGCGCAGCATGACAACCGATTTCGAGGAGCGCATCGATGCCGACACCTGCTGAGAGCGTCACGCGCATCTTCACGAGTCGCAAGAGCGAATACGTCGCATTTGTGCCGGACGGTGAGACCGAAGTCCGAGTGAGGTTCAAACCAAGTAACGGCCCTGCCCCATTTCGCTGTGACCGATGCGGAAAGCACCGGGAACCCACGTGCAAGCACGAGCACGCCGCTCGTTCTGCCTACCGACGACACATCAAGGAGTACCGCAATGGCCGACACCACCGACGCCTCGACCGAAGCGCCTGAGCCGACCCAGGGGGGGACGACCGGGCCCGAGATTGCCCCCGAGGCCCCCGAGCAGGGCAAGGCGGGGCGCGAGGCTGCGAAGTACCGCACGCAGCTCCGCGAGACCGAGGCCGAGCGCGACACGCTACGAGAGACCGTTTCGGCCCTCCGCCGCGAGCAGGCGGAGGCGGCGCTGGACAAGACCCTTGCGCGACCCGAGTCCTTCTGGCTCACGGGTGCCACCGTGGACGAATACATCGACGAAGCCGGCAAGCTCGATCGAAGCAGACTGATTGCTGACGCCCAGAGCGCCATCAGCAAGCAGGGAATTGCCGCATTCCGGCGATTCGCCGCCGCCGCCGATCAAGGTGCCCGCAGCGGTGAGACGTCCGGCGGGAAAACTTGGCAGGACGTCCTCGGCGGATAGGCAATTTCGCACCTGGCCTGGTATCCTTGGAGATGAGCGCAAGGATGCCGGGCCAGGTGCCCAATCCATTCGCTCAGCCGCCCCAGGTGGGCAGCGCAGGTAGGCCAGGAGCCGCCGCGTAGAGGAACCCTTTCTTCCGCGTGCGGCTCTTTTGCTGCCTGAGATCCCAGGAGCATCCATGACGATGTTCACCACCTCCACCGATGTCTCGGGAATCCTTCCTGACGACTACGGCCCCCTGATTGTTCAGCCCGTTCAGCGCGGCTCGATCGCCTACCAGGTCTCGACCAACCTGGGCACGACCTCCACGAAGATGCACGTGCCCATCGTGACCGATGACCCGTCCGCCGCGTGGGTGGCTGAGGGCGCCGAGATCACCCCGGACGACGGCACGCTCGACGAGCTCACCATCACCCCGACGAAGATCGCCGGCCTCACCGCGATCACCCGGGAGCTGGCCAGCGACTCCAGCCCCGCCGCAGCCGAGATCGTGGGCAGCGGCCTGGCGCGCTCCATCGCCACCCGGGTCGACCAGGCGTTCTTCGGTGCCCAGTCTGCGCCCGCGCAGTCCGGTCTCGGCGCCCTGTCGGGTGTCGCCACCGTTGACGCAGGCAGCGCGTGGGCCAACCTCGATCCCTTCCTCGAGGCCATCAGCAACACGGAGACCGTGGGCACGAACGTCACCTCCTTCGTGGCCAACCCCGCCGACGCCCTCCTCCTGGCCCAGCTCAAGGACCAGACCGGCAGCAACCGGCCGCTGCTCGGCTCGGACCCGACGCAGCCCACCCGCCGCCTCATCCACGGCGTCCCGCTGTACGTCTCACCTGCCGTCACCGCTGGCACGGTCTGGGGAATCCCTCGGGACCGAGTGCTGGTCGTGACCCGTGAGGACGTGACCCTCGAGGTGGACAAGAGCGTGTTCTTCACGAGTGACCGAGTCGCGGTGAAGGCGATCATGCGCGTCGGCTTCGGCTTCCCGCACGCTGCCGCCGTCCAGAAGATCACCCTCGGCGCGTGATCCCCATGACCGTCCTGGCGTCAACGTCAGCCTCTCCTCGGCTGGCCATGGCCGAAGAGAGGGAGCGATGGCCAGAGAGCTGCCCCTCCTCTTCGCGCAGCGATGACCTGACCAGCGCCAGGACTCGAGTGGCCCGCGTTCCATCGACGGCGCGCGGGCTGCTCCACCCCCCTGGCGGGGTCCCCTCTAGCCCGAGGATTCCGGACCGCCGGTGAGCGCTCTGACCCCCGCGAATAGTCCAAAACTTTCGGCCCGGTAGGGATTCGAGCATAGGAAGGAGGCCTCATGGCCGATCGGTCTATCCGCATCGTGATGTCCGCTAGCGTCCAGGGCCTCGTCAACGGTTTCAAGACGGCTGGCACTGCTGCCAAGAACCTGAACGAGAAACTGGTGCAGAACGAGCAGGCGGCGCGGGACGTCACTACGAGCCTGGGCCTGATCGGCGCCGGCGCGCTCGCCGGTGCTGGTGTGGCGGTAAAGACTTTCGCCTCCTTCGACAAGCAGATGTCCGCGGTGAAGGCGACCGGTGGCGCCACGGCGGCGGAGCTGGCGAAGCTTCGCGAGAAGGCGATCGAGCTCGGGGCGTCGACGTCGTTCTCTGCCTCGGAAGCCGCAGCGGGCATCGAGAACATGCTCAAGGCGGGCGTGACGGCGCAGGACGCGCTCGGGGGCGGCCTCAAGGGTGCCCTCGACCTGGCCGCGTCCGGCGCGCTCTCAGTCGCCGAGGCTGCGGAGATCGCCGCTGGCACGATGACGCAGTTCAAGCTCGGCGGCGAGGACGTCACGCACATCGCCGACCTGCTTGCTGCGGGTGCCGGCAAGGCGATGGGCAACGTCTCGGACCTTGCGGGGGCGCTCAAGTACGCGGGCGTGCCCGTCGCTCAGCTCGGCGTGTCCCTCGAGGAGACGGTCGGCACCCTCGCGCTGTTCGCGAAGAACTCGATCGTGAGCGAGCAGGCCGGTACGTCGCTGCGCTCCATGGTCTCCTCCCTCACCTCGCCGTCGAAGGACGCGGCTAAGGAGATGGAGCAGCTCGGGATCAATGTCTTCGACGGCCAGGGGAAGTTCATCGGGCTCGCGGGCACGGCCGAGCAGCTCAAGACCCGCATGTCGGGGCTGACCGACCAGGAGCGCGCGAACTCCCTCGGTCGGATCTTCGGGAACGAGTCGCTGCAAGCCGCGAACGTCCTATACGACGCCGGGGCCAAGAAGGTCCAGGAAATGACCGCCGCGGTCAACGACCAAGGCTATGCCGCGCGGACCGCCGCGGCTCGCCTCGACAACCTGTCGGGCGATATCGAGGCGTTTGGTGGCGCCATCGAGTCTGCGTTCATCAAGGCGGGCTCAGGCGGGAACGACGTTCTGCGCGGCCTGACCCAGGGCACGACCAACCTTGTGAACGCGCTGGGTTCGATCGATGGCACCGTTCTTTCCGGCCTGACGATTGCCCTCGGTGGGGGCGGCGCGCTCGCCCTCGCCGCCGGCGGGTTCGGCAAGCTTGTGATCGGCGCGAACAACGCCAACACTGCGCTCAAGAATCTCGGAGTCTCGTGGAAGACGGTCGGGAAGTTCGCCAGCGTTGCCGGCGGGCTTGTTGGCGTCGCCGCGATCGGCCTGACCGTATGGGCGGAAAGTGCCGCAAAGGCCCGGTCTGACACCGAGGAGTACATCGCAACGCTGGACGCGCTCGGCGAGACGACCGACGACACCTTGCGCACGATGAGTACCCGCCTCTCCGAGGATCGGGGGACCTTCTTCACAAACCTGTTCGGGAAGAATCCCGGTTCGATCCTCGAGCAGGCCAAGGAGATCGGCGTTGCGACGGAGGACGTTCAGGCCGCCATCCTTGGCAACGAGGGCGCTTACAACAAGGTTGCCGCCGCCGCAGAGCGCTACGCCGCGACGAACGAGGCTCGCGTCAACGGCACGATGCTGAACAGCGCCCAGTATGCCGAGCGGTTCACTGCGGCCATCGACGGACAGGCAAAGTCGCTGTCGGACGGCCAGAAAGAGCAGGCACTCAAGGCCCAGGCTGACGAGGAAGCCGGGGTTGCGCAGCAGGCGATCAAGGAGAACTACGCCACCACCACCGGCGCCATCGACGAGCAGGTGGCGTCGCTCGAGTCGCTGATCGCGGCGCAGCTTGAGGCGGCGGGCGTCGTCCTGTCGGCCCGCGAGGCACAGCGGGCCTACCAGGAGTCGCTCGATGCTGCGAAGAAGGCCCTCAAGGACAACGGCGAGACGCTCGACAACGGCACCGAGAAGGGCCGCGCCAATCAGGAGGCTCTCGACGGGATCGCAAAGTCGGCCCTCGACGTCGCGGCGTCGATGGAGCAGAACGGGGCCTCGCAGGAGAAAGTCCAGCGCACCGTCAAGAAGGCTCGTCGCGAGTTCATCGACATGGCGACCGACATGGGCATGCCCATCAAGAAGGCGCGAGAGCTCGCCGACGACCTGGGCCTGGTCCCAGGCAGCTACAAGGCGGACATTGAGGTCAACACGGCCGCGGCGTCAGCCGGGCTCCGCGACTTCCTGACCAAGGTCGAGCAGGCCGACGGCACCCTCAAGATCAAGGGTGACGGTGCGCCGGCGAAGCAGAAGCTCGAGGACGTCACCACGCAGGTGAACGAGGCCGACGGCTCGGTCACCATCCGCGCGAAGGACGGCACGGCAATCGCCACGCTGTCCGACTACACCGCGAAGATCAACGAGTCTGACGGCTCGGTCACGATCAAGGGGAAGGACAAGCAGGGTCGCGAGACCGTGCTCAAGCTGACCTCTTGGGTTGGTGAGCAGGGCTCGGCGATCAAGGTCGACGCGGACACCGAGGATGCGAAGGACAAGGTCGGCAAGCTCGCCAAGCAGATCCTCCAGCTCCCGGACAAGAAGATCACGGTCACCGCGGACACGCGGGTCACCGGGCCGGGTATGACGACCGGCGGCCTTCCGTGGGGCGACGGTGAGGGAGCCGGTTGGACGGGCAGCACACCGCGCGGCGTCTCCCAGATGTCGAAGGCGGTCCGGTCAATGGATCCGGGCGCCCGGATCACGTCGGGCTACCGGCCCGGCGCGGTCACGGCCACGGGCTACCCGAGCTATCACGGCATGGGTCGAGCGATCGACATCGTCTCCCCGAACATGGGCCGCACGTTCGACCTGCTGGCGCGCGCGTTCGGCTCGCGGGCGAAGGAGCTGTACTACACGCCGCGTGGGTTCATCCGCAACGGGCGCCGGACGAACGACGTCGCAGCGGTTACGCGGCGCATGCACTACTCGCACGTGCACCTCGCGTTGGCCAACGGAGGCGGCGTCCGCGGCAAGGGCACCGGCACGTCCGACGAGATCCCCGCGTGGCTGTCGAACGGTGAGCACGTCCTCACCGCGTCGGACGTCCGCAAGCTCGGCGGCCAGTCCGCTGTCTACCGCTGGCGCGACGCCATCCAGGCCGGCTCCTTCAAGTTCGACACGACGGATGCGTACGCATTCGGCGGGCCCGTGCAGAGCCGACGCAACACCCGTACCCGCAACACCGTCATCCCGTCCCTTCGAAACGGAGAGCTCTCATGACCCTCATTGCTATCGGCACTACGCCGACGTCCGCACGCATCATGACGGACACTTGGGCGTACACCCTGGACGCGACCCAGCTTGCCCACTGCACGAAGGTCGTGCCCCTGCTCCATCTGGACGCCATGGTCGCGACCGCGGGGAACGTCGCCTTCGGCGACCTGTGGGCCGCAGCCGCTATGTCTGGCGGGACCGTGACCCCCGACTTCGACCAGTTCGTCGCCTGGGCGCCGGGTAGGCTTCGGGAGATCGGCGAGTTCATGCTCGGTGAGGAAGACGAGGCGCTTGTGCTGCACGTGGGACGCTCGGCGGCTCATGGCGGCTACGTAACCGTCGCGCACTCGTCGTATAACGACTTCGAGCCCGAGGTGCTCGGCGACTACTTCATCCACCCGTCGCCGTTCGACAGCCGTGTCTCGAACCACGAGGCCGCGCGCATCCGCCGCGCGATCGACGGGCTCGAGGGCCTCATGATCGGCGACGACGAACCCTGGGACACCACCGTCGACCGGGACAATCTCGCTTTCATGCTCGAGCAGCCCGTCGGCACCGCGCCGACGTCGACCGCCGGATGGGTCAACCTCGCGGAGAAGGCCCGCCTGCACCGGTCTCGCAAGGCAGTCGCGATCGGCGGTATGAAGGTGCTCGTCGGTGGCAAGGTGCACCTGACAACCCTCGATCGCCAGGGCCTCACCCAGCGGGTCATTCACGAGTTCAACGACCAGGGCGACGAGCTGCTCGAGGTGCTGCGAGGCACCGACCACCCCCTCGCCATTGCAGCAGAGGAGGCGCTGGTCGATGGGTGAAACTCGCCACACTACGGTTGGCATGCATGCGGGATCCTGGCAATATCGAAGCATGGCCCTCATGCACCCACTCCCGCGGACCGATGCCGAACGCGCGTCGCGATGGCTGGCGACCGTGGGCAACGACGGCCTGACACCGTCGCAGCGGGAAGCCTCTGCGCGACGGTTCCGGGAGACCACCGGCGCCCCCCTGTCGCGGGACGAGGGCGAAGCGATCCGTGCCTGGCGAGCCAGGAAGCGTGAGCAGTCTCGACTGGCGTGACGCCGAACGCAGCGATCATGCCGAGCTGAGCGAATGGATCTGCGCCGATCCTCCAAAGAAGATTTTCGACTCGAGCATCGGACGCAGCTACCACCCTGAGCAATGGGCGCTCGACGTGCAGTCCGAGATTCGCGACTTGTGTCCGCCGGTAGGCGGGGACGACCGCCTCGTGCTTGCTCGGGACGATCGCGGGATCGTAGGTGTCGCGTACTTCGGGTTCGACCGCGGCGAGGGTGAGTTCCACATGCGCGGCTTAGCCGTCGCGGTGCGCGCCCGGCGTCAGGGCATCGGCAAGCAAGGTCTTACGTTCGCACTCGATGAGATCTTGGCCTGGCGGGCCGAACTCCAAGTGGATGGTGGCGTGTTCGCCAGGGTCCACGAGGACAACGCCCCTAGCCAGGCTCTGCTAGGTCTGGCCGGATTCGAGTACATCGGGGTGACGAACCAGTACCACCTGCAGATCTGGGCTCTCGACCTGGCCATCGAGGCGGGCCTGATCATCGAAGTCTGAGGACGTCTCTGCTTGCCCTGTGCGTCAACGCCGCTCGCTCGGAAGACTCTCGATCCAGGCTTCGAGCTCGGCATGCAGGATCACCGGCTTGCTGTTGACGTAGTGGACGGCGAGGTCGCCCCGCGACACTGCCTCTCGGATCAGCGTCTCGGAAACGTCCGTGGCGAGCGCAGCCCTCTTGTAGCCGTGGCTCACTGCCTTGATCTCGTAGGTCTCGCTCATGAGTCGGACATTGCCGCAGGTCAGAGCGCTAGGCAACACCTACGCCTCGCCCACACAGCAACCTGTGGGAGGGCCCTAGATTCCGGTGGGTGTCATCACGGGAGACGCTTCCGCGACGTCCGCGGGGCCGGAGCGACACGGGAACGATCAAGGTAGTCGGCCAAGTCCTGCTCAGAGAACAAGATCGAGCGGTCGATCTGGTGGTGGGGGATGCGTTCGACCCGGTAGTTCCGGAGCACCCAGTCGCGGGACTTGCGAATGCGGGCGCCGAACTGAGCCGGCGTCATCAGATCTGAAACCTCGTCGCTCATGACCGGAGCGTGTCGCAGTCCGCAGAGAGTCCGCAAGAGGCCCTCAAGCGGCGGCTCCACCCCAGCGCCTGCCAACCTAGAAACCGCGGAATTCCAACGCCGTTCGCGCGTACCGTTCCTATATGGACGTCGATGGTGAGTCCTGGATCAACTCGCCGGCCAAGGTCTTCGTCGCCCGGCGCGGGGTCCCCGAGCTCACGACGACGATCCTCACGGCCGCGCAGGTGCGCGACCTCGTGGAGCGGATGCTCAAGGCGTCCGGGCGCCGCCTGGACCTCAGCAGCCCCTTCGTCGACGCCTCGCTCCCGGGTGGCGAACGGTTGCACGTGGTCATCCCTGACGTCACCCGGCACGACATGGCCGTCAACATCCGCAAGCACCTCGTGCGCGCGGACCACCTCGACCACCTGGTGCGGCTGGGCTCGCTCACGCCGCACGCCGCGGCCTTCCTCGACGCTGCCGTGCGCGCGGGCCTCAACGTCCTGGTCTCGGGAGCCACGCAGGCGGGCAAGACGACGATGCTCAACGCCCTCGCCGGCTCGATCCCCGCAGGGCAGCGGGTGATCTCCTGCGAGGAGGTGTTCGAGGTGCGGTTCGCGGCGCGCGACCACGTGGCCATGCAGTGCAGGCAGCCCAGCCTGGAGGGCACCGGCGAGATCCCGCTGCGCCGCCTCGTCAAGGAGGCGCTGCGGATGCGCCCCGACCGGATCGTCATCGGCGAGGTGCGCGAGGCCGAGAGCTTCGACATGCTCGTGGCGCTCAACGCCGGCATCCCCGGGATGTGCACCGTGCACGCGAACTCGGCGCGCGAGGCGGTCACGAAGATGTGCACGCTGCCGCTGCTCGCGGGCGAGAACGTCTCCGACCGCTTCGTGGTCCCGACGGTCGCGTCGGCGATCGACCTCGTGGTCCATCTCGACGTCTCCTCCGACGGAGCGCGCCAGGTGCGGGAGGTCGTGGCCGTGACGGGCCGGGTCGAGGGGGACCGCGTCGAGACCGCCGGGATCTTCCACCGGCTGCCCGCGGAGGAGGGCGGCGACCTGGTGCGCGGCGACGGCTTCCCGCCGGGCGAGGAGCGCTTCTCGCGCGCCGGGGTCGACGTCCGCGCGCTGCTGGCCGGCGGCCGCTGATGGGGGTCGTCGTGGGGCTGCTGCTCGGGGCGGGCCTGACGTGCGTGTGGCTGGCGTGCTGGGAGGCGCCGGCACGTTCCCGCCGTCGTGCCGGGCGGTCCGCGGCCGTGCAGGACCTGCTGGTGCAGGCCGGCGCGCCGTCCGTGACCCCGGCGGCGCTGTGGTGGCTCAGCGCGACGGCGGGCGTCGTCGTGCTGCTCGCCGGGTTGGCGCTGACGCGCTCGCCCGCCATCGCCGCCTGCTTCGCGCTCATGGCGGCCGGCGCGCCGGAGCTGATGGTCAGGGTGCGGGCCAGGAAGCGGCGCCGGGACCTGCGGGAGGTCTGGCCCGAGGTGGTCGACCACCTCGCGTCGGGCGTGCGGGCGGGGCTCTCGCTGCCCGAGGCGGTGGCCCAGCTGAGCGAGCGCGGCCCGGTGGAGCTCCGCGAGCCGTTCGCGCGGTTCGCGGCGGACTACCGTGCCACCGGGCGCTTCGGGGAGTGCCTCGACCTGCTCAAAGCCCGGCTCGCCGACCCGGTGGCCGACCGGATCGTCGAGGCGCTGAGGCTGACGCGCGAGGTGGGCGGCACCGACCTGGGGCGCCTGCTGCGCACCCTGTCGTCCTTCCTGCGGGAGGACGCGCGCACCCGCGGGGAGCTCGAGGCGCGCCAGTCCTGGACCGTGAACGGGGCTCGGCTGGCGGCGGCCGGCCCCTGGGTCGTCCTGGCGTTCCTCGCGACGCGACCGGAGACGGCCCAGGCGTACAACTCCGCGACGGGCGTCGCGGTCCTCGCGGCGGGGGCCGGTACCTCGGCCCTCGCCTACTGGCTGATGCGCCGCATCGGGCAGCTGCCCGAGGAAGGTCGGGTGCTGCGATGACGGTCCCCGGCCTCTCGGGCGTCGGAGCGCTCGTCGGTCTGCTCGGCGGCCTCGGCCTCCTGCTCGTGGTCGCGCGGCTGCGCGCCCGCCGGACGACGCTCGACCAGAGGCTCGCTCCGGCGCTGCGCCCGCGCGACGCCACGTCCGGGCTGTTGCGGGAGCAGCCCATCCACACGCCCTTCCCCGTGGTGGAGCGGCTGGTCGCCCCGTGGGTGGCGGACGCCTCGCACTGGTTCGAGCGCCTCGGGTCGTCCCGGGTGGACGTGCGCCGGCGCCTCGACCGGGCGGGCTGGCAGGAGAGCGTCGAGGCGTTCCGGGTGCGGCAGGTCGTCTCGACCGCCCTGGGACTCGCGACCGGCCTGCTGTTCGCGCTGCTCCTCGCCGCCACGCGCGGGTCCGCGCCCGTCCCGCTGGCGGCGCTCGTGCTGCTCTGCGGCGCCGGCGGGTTCGTCCTGTGCGACCAGTGGCTGAGCCGCGCCGTCCAACGACGCGAGGAACGGATGCTCGCGGAGTTCCCCACCATCGCGGAGCTGCTCGCCCTCGCGGTCACAGCGGGCGAGGGACCGGTGCCCGCCCTGGAACGGGTCGCCGCGACGGCCCGGGGCGAGCTCTCCGGCGAGATCGGCGCGATGCTGGCGGACGTCAGGGCCGGGGCACCCATCGCGACCGCCCTCACCGCGATGGCCGACCGGACCGGGCTGCCGTCGCTCACGCGCTTCGCCGAGGGCGTCGCCGTCGCGCTCGAGCGCGGCACGCCGCTCGCCGACGTGCTGCGCGCACAGGCCCAGGACGTGCGCGAGTCCGGCCGCCGCGCGCTGATGGAGGCGGGGGGCAAGAAGGAGGTCACGATGCTCGTGCCCGTGGTCTTCCTCATCCTGCCGATCACCGTCGTCTTCGCCGTCTTCCCGTCCCTCGCCACCTTGCAGATCGGGCTGTGAGCGTGCGCACCGACACCCCGACCCACCGCCGCCACGCGGCACCACCGAGAGGAACGACCATGCACGACGAGACCGACGACCTGGGGCACGGGCTCCCCGCCGCCGACGACCCCGAGCGGGGCGACGTGCCCGGCTGGGTCCTCGTGACCCTGATGACGGCCGGGCTGGTCGTCGCCCTGTGGGCGATCGCCGGTCCGCTGCTCGAGGACACCTTCACCCGCGCGATCACGAGCGTCACAGGCCCCTGACGTGGCGATCGGCAGGCTGCACCACCTGGTGGTCGACTGCCCGGAGCCGCGAGCCCTCGCGGCGTTCTGGTCGGCGGTGCTCGGCCAGGAGGTCACGTACGCGGACGAGGACTTCGTCGTCGTGGCGCCCAGCGACCGTCACTCCGGTCTCGCGTTCCAGCGTGCCCCCGACCACCAGGCACCGCACTGGGGCGACCCGGCGCGGCCGCAGCAGATGCATCTCGACGTCATGGTCGACGACGTCCCCGTGGCGCACGCGCGCGTGCTCGGGCTCGGGGCGCGCAGGCTCACCGCCGCCGCGCCGGGGGCGGGGGAGGGCGACGTGTACGCCGACCCTGCCGGGCACCCCTTCTGCCTCGTCCCGCGACCGGGGTGGGCGTCTCCGGTCGAGGAGGACCGGGCGTGACAGGACCGGGCGTGACGGAACGGGGCGTGGCGAGGTCTTCCGGGCGGGTGGACGGCGAGAGGGGCTCCGCCGTCGCCGAGTTCGTCATGGTGTCCGCGCTGGTGCTCGCGCTCTTCCTCGCGGTGGTGCAGGTCGCGCTGGCGATGCACGTCCGGGCGCTGGCGATCGACGCCGCGGCGGAGGGCGCGCGCGTGGCCGCGCGGGCAGACCGTGACCTGTCGAGCGGTGTCGCCCGGACGAAGGACCTGCTCGGCGCGTCGCTCGGCGACCGGTACACCGACGACGTGTCCGTGCGGCAGACGGTGCAGGACGGGCTCGACGTGGTGGAGGTGACGGTGCGGGTGCCGCTGCCGGTGGTCGGCCTGATCGGACCGTCCGGAGCGCTCACGCTCCAGGGCCACGCGCTGGAGGAGGCGTGACAGCCCCGACGGGACCGGCCCGCGAGGCCGAGGCGCGCGACCCGGAGGCGGGCGCCGCGCTCGTGGAGTTCCTCGGCACGGCGGTGCTGCTCCTGGTCCCGCTGGTGTACCTGGTGCTCACCGTCGCGCAGGTGCAGGCCGGGGCGTTCGCGGTCGAGGGCGCCGCGCGGGAGGCGGGCCGGGCGATGGTCACGGCGGAGTCCTCGGAGGCCGGGGCGGAGCGCGCTCGTGCGGCCGTGGGGATCGCCTTCGGCGACCAGGGGTTCGCGGTCGCCGACGGCTCCGTGACCCTGGAGTGCTCGGCCGACCCGTGCCTCACGCCCGGCGCGACGGTGGGGGTCCGCACCCGACTGGCGGTGCCGCTGCCGTTCGTGCCGGAGGCCCTGCGGGGGTGGGTGCCGCTGGAGGTCCCGGTCACCGCCACGCACGTCGCGACGGTCGACGAGTACGGGACGGCGCGGCCATGACCGGGCGCGACGACGAGCGCCCCGCCGGCGGCGACCCCGGCCCCGAGGGTGGACGGATCATGCTCCTCACGGCGGGCGTCGTGGCGCTCGCGCTGATGCTCGTCGGGGTGGTCGCGTCGGCCACGGCCGTCCACCTGGACCGCAAGCAGCTGTACGACCTGGCGGACGCCGTGGCGGTCGACGCCGCCGACGCCGTGCCCCCGGAGCGGTTCCTCGACGGCGCCGGGACGTCGCAGGGCGAGGCCGTGCTCACGCTCACCGACGCCGACGTCGAGGAGTCGGTGCGCCGGTATCTCGCCGCGCACCCGGGCGAGGCCGAGGGGCTCGAGCGCCTGCGTCTCGTCGAGGCGACCTCCCCGGACGGGCGGACGGCGCAGGTGGGGCTGGTCGCCACGTCGCACCCGCCGCTGCTGCGCTGGTTCACGGACGCGTTCGGCGGCGGGTTCGTCGTCGCCGCGACGTCGTCGGCCCGCGCCGGCTGAGCCGCAGGCCCTGCGGGTTCGGACCCGCGGCAGGCCTGGTCGGGAGCCTCGGACGGGAGCCCCGGTCGGGGGTGTGGGACTTCCCACACCGAAAAGGCGCATCCTGAATTCCGATTTGGCTAGCCTGCGGGTGTGCAGCTCACCGCGTTCACCGACCTCGGCCTGCGGATCGTCATGCGTCTCGCCGTCCTCGACGCCGAGGAGACGGCGACGACGCGTGCGCTCGCCGAACAGCTCAACGTGCCCGCCACGCACGCGGCGAAGGTCGTCACCCGGCTGGGGCACCTCGGCGTCGTCGAGGCCCGCCGCGGGCGGACGGGCGGGCTGCGCCTCGCGGACGGCGCCCGCGACCTGTCCGTCGGGTTCGTCGCCCGCGCCCTGGAGGGCGACGGCGAGGTCGTCGAGTGCGAGGGCGCGAACCCCTGCCCGCTGCGCGGCGGCTGCCGCCTGCGCGGAGCGCTGGCCCGCGCTCGCGAGGCCTTCTTCGCGGCGCTCGACCCGGTCACGATCGCCGACGTCTCGGCCGCCCCCACCCGGGACCTGCTGCTGACCATCGGCACGCGCCCGCCCGGCTGACGTCCGCGCCCGGGCACCCCCGCCCGGGCGCGGGAAACCCCCGCAGGAACAGACAGGAGTCACGCATGCTCACCCCCGAGTCCGCTGCCGTCGTCCGCGCCACGCTGCCCGTGATCGGCGGCGCGATCGGCGACATCACGCCGATCTTCTACCGGCGCATGTTCGCCGCCCACCCCGAGCTGGAGCGCGACCTGTTCAACCGGGGCAACCAGGCCCGCGGCGACCAGCAGCGGGCCCTCGCCGGGGCCATCGCCGCGTACGCCACCCTCCTCGTCGACGACGGCCCCGACCCTCGCGCCGTCCTGGCCCGCATCGCGCACAAGCACGCCTCGCTGGGGATCCTGCCCGAGCAGTACCCGATCGTGCACGAGCACCTGTTCGCCGCCATCGTCGACGTGCTCGGCGACGCGGTGACCCCCGAGGTCGCGGCCGCGTGGGACGAGGTCTACTGGGACATGGCCGACGCGCTCGTCGAGATCGAGCTCGGCCTCTATGCGGAGGCGGGCGTGACCCCCGGCGACGTGTGGCGCACCGTCCACGTCCGCCGGCGGGTGCAGGAGTCGCCGGACACGATCTCCCTCGAGCTCGTCTCCCCGGACGGCGGCCCGCTGCCGGCCGCGCGGCCGGGGCAGTACGTCTCGGTCGCCGTCACGCTGGCCGACGGCGCACGACAGATCCGCCAGTACAGCCTCACGGGCGCCGGTGCCCCCGGGGCGTGGACCGTCTCCGTCAAGGCCATCCTCCCGGGGGTCGACCCGGCCGGGGCCGCGCCCGCCGGGGAGGTCTCGAACCACCTGCACGACAACATTTTCGAGGGGGACGCCCTCGAGGTCTCCTCGCCCTTCGGCGAGCTCACCCTGGTCGAGGGGGAGAACCCGCTGCTGCTGATCTCGGCCGGGATCGGCATCACGCCGATGATCGGATTCCTGCACCATCTGCGCGCCGCCGGCACCTCGCGCCGCGTCCTCGTGCTGCACGCGGACCGGTCGCCCGCGCGTCACGCCCACCGCGCGGAGCTGCGCGAGCTGGTCGGCGCCCTCCCGGGAGGCGAGCTGCACCGTTGGTACGAGCACCTCGGCACCCGGCCGGTCCAGGAGCGCCTGCGCACCGGCTACCTCGACCTGGACGGCGTCGACGTCCCCCACGACGCTGACGTCTACCTGTGCGGCCCCGCACCGTTCATGACCGCCGTGCAGTCCGCGCTCCTGGGGCGGGGCGTCACGGCCGACCGCATCCACCACGAGGTGTTCGGCCCCGGCCGGGAGATCGCCGCCGCCTGACGGTCCGGGAGCCCCACCGCGTCACCGCCCGGCGTCGGACACGCGGGAGAACAGGCCGGGGTAGTCCACGACGACGCCGTCGGCGTCGACCGTGATCTCGCGGTGGAAGTCGCCGTCGCGTGACTCGTAGACGTACCGGTCCGCGTCGACCCGGGTGTACCGCTGGGGGTCGGCGGACACCTCGAACGTCTCCCCGTCGACGTACGCCGTGACGATGTCGGCCGCCGCCCCGACCGCGAGGTCGAGGCGGCGGATCGGCAGCGTGTTGGTGAACGGGCTGAAGGAGAGGTCCACGTCCACGGCGTCGGCCAGGTCGGGCCGGGCGCTGCCGTCCACCCGCCACCCGGCGTCGTCGTCCCGGCTCAGGTCGAGCTGGCGCCCGTCCGACGACCGCAGCCGCAACGCCCGGAACGTCCATGCCGTGCCCGGGCCGGTCCCGAGCTCCATGGCGTACTCGAGCCGCACCGGCCCGAGGTCGACGACGGACCGGGCGCGGAGCCGGTCGTCCCGGGGGAGCAGGTCGAGGTGCTCGGTCCCGCCGCTGCCGGTCCCGCGCCACCGGTACGTCGTCATCACGGACCACCTCCACGTCCCAGCATCGGACGGGAAGGTCGAGTCCGCCCGGTAGATTCGCGGGCATGAGCGACGACAACCTGCCCGTCGACAAGCTGCCGGTGAACCTGGACCAGATGTTCGACCTCGCCCGCGCGGGGGCCGACCTGCTCTTGGAGTTCGTCGACGCCGGGGTGCCGGCCGACCACGCCGACGCGGCGGGAAACACCCTGCTCATGCTGGCGGCGTACCACGGGCACGCCGGCCTCGTGCGTGGCCTCGCCGAGCGCGGCGCCGACGTGGACCGCGTCAACGCGCGCGGCCAGTCCCCGCTGGCGGGCGCCGTCTTCAAGGGCTCCGACGACGTCGTCGCGGCGCTCCTGTCCGCGGGCGCCGACCCCGACGCCGGCACGCCCAGCGCCCGTGACACCGCGCAGATGTTCGGTCGCACTCTGCCCGAGCCCGGCTGAGGTCGCCCCCGGGCCTTCGGGGCGGGGCAGCCCGCGGTGGCGGGTAACCTTGAGGATCGTGGCCACCATCGACTTCCCCGCAGAGATCAAGGCGCTGCGCGCCACCCTCGAGTCCATCGAGGCCGTGAGCGACCCCACCGCGCTGCAGGCGAAGATCGACGACCTCACCCAGCAGGCATCCGCCCCCGACCTGTGGGACGACCCGGAGAAGGCGCAGCAGGTCACGTCGGCGCTGTCGACCACGCAGAACGAGCTGCAGCGCGTCGAGCGGCTCGGCCGGCGCATCGACGACGTCGAGACCCTCGTCGAGCTCGGCGAGGAGATGGAGGACGCGGACTCCCTCACGGAGGCCGAGACCGAGGTCGCCGCGATCCGCAAGGACCTCGACGCCCTCGAGGTGCGCACCCTGCTGGCCGGCGAGTACGACGCCCGTGAGGCCGTCGTCACCATCCGTGCGGGCGCCGGTGGCGTCGACGCCGCGGACTTCGCCGAGATGCTCATGCGCATGTACCTGCGCTGGGCCGAGCGGCACGGCTACCCGACCAAGGTGATGGACACCTCCTACGCCGAGGAGGCCGGGCTCAAGTCGGCCACGTTCGAGGTGAACGCTCCCTACGCGTTCGGCAACCTGTCCGTCGAGGCCGGCACGCACCGCCTGGTGCGCATCTCGCCTTTCGACAACCAGGGCCGCCGCCAGACGTCGTTCGCCGCGGTCGAGGTCGTGCCGCTGATCGAGCAGACCGACTCGATCGAGATCCCCGAGTCCGACCTGAAGATCGACGTCTTCCGCTCGTCCGGCCCGGGCGGCCAGTCCGTGAACACGACGGACTCCGCCGTGCGCATGACCCACCTGCCCACGGGCACGGTCGTGTCGATGCAGAACGAGAAGTCGCAGATCCAGAACCGTGCCGCGGCGCTGCGCGTCATGCAGTCCCGCCTGCTGCTCATCCGACAGCAGGAGGAGGCCGCGAAGAAGAAGGAGCTCGCCGGCGACATCAAGGCGAGCTGGGGCGACCAGATGCGCTCCTACGTGCTCCAGCCGTACCAGATGGTCAAGGACCTGCGCACCGAGCACGAGTCCGGCAACACGCAGGCCGTGTTCGACGGCGCCATCGACGACTTCATCGAGGCCGGGATCCGCTGGCGCCGCTCGGGCGGCGCCGACGCCGCCTGAGGCCTCGGCAAGGCGGCGGCACACCGCCGCGACAGCCTGAACGATTGCCGCGGGCGACCTCCCCGACCCGCGACACACCGGCGTGTCCTTCGCGCCACCCTCCCCGCCGGGTGCGACTCTCGGGAATCGGGCGGCCCCGGCCCAGGTGCGATGTGACCACGAAGCGACATCGTGCCCGCCGCGGCGCCGCACGGTCGACAGGCAGGGGAGAGGCACGTCGTGATCCGGTTCGAGAACGTCTCGAAGGTCTACGCCCGAGGGGCGCGGCCCGCGCTCGACGACGTCTCCGTCGACGTGTCGCGCGGTGAGTTCGTCTTCCTCGTGGGCGCGTCCGGCTCGGGCAAGAGCACGTTCCTGCGGCTCGTCCTGCGCGAGGAACGGCCCACGGGCGGCACCGTGTACGTGGCGGGCCGCGACCTGTCCCGGCTCTCGAGCTGGAAGGTGCCGTCCCTGCGACGCAGCATCGGCGTCGTGTTCCAGGACTTCCGCCTGCTGCCGGGCAAGACCGTCTACGAGAACGTCGCCTTCGCCCTGCAGGTGATCGGCAAGCCGCGGCACACCATCCGCACCACGGTGCCCGAGGTGCTGGAGATGGTCGGCCTGGACGGCAAGGAGAAGCGGCTGCCGCACGAGCTGTCCGGCGGTGAGCAGCAGCGCGTCGCGATCGCGCGGGCGTTCGTCAACCGGCCGCAGATCCTGCTGGCCGACGAGCCCACCGGAAACCTCGACCCGACGACGTCGCTGGGCATCATGCGGCTGCTCGACCGGATCAACCGCACCGGCACCACGGTGGTCATGGCCACGCACGACGACGAGATCGTCAACGAGATGCGCAAGCGCGTGGTCGAGCTGTCCACCGGGTCGGTGGTGCGCGACGAGGTGGACGCGGTCTACGGCGAGCGCGAGTCGATCCTGCCGCAGGTGGGGCAGACGCCGGTGCTCGACGCCCCCGGTCGTGGCGCGCGGGCGGTGCAGCGCGTCCAGGTGTCGCCCGAGCCCGCGGACCTCGAGGCCGAGCGCGCTGCCGAGGCGGCCGCCGCCCGGGCGGCGGCGCAGGAGCCCACCGGCGCGGAGCCGATCGTCGTGGAGCCTGCGGTGCCGGAGCGTGCGGTGCCGGAGCCTGCGGTGCCGGAGCGGGCTGTGCCGGAGCGGGCGGGCGCGTCCGCGGACGAGGTGGTGCAGCAGGTGCTGCGCGAGCACGAGCGCGTGCGCGCGGGACGGGAGGCCTGAGGGTGCGGCTCCAGTTCGTCCTCACCGAGGTCCTGCAGGGTCTGCGGCGCAACCTGTCCATGGTGATCTCGGTCGTCCTCGTGACGTTCGTGTCCCTGACGTTCGTCGGCGCGGCGGCGCTGCTGCAGTCGCAGGTCACCAAGCTCAAGGGGGACTGGTACGACCTCGTCGAGGTCTCCGTCTTCCTGTGCCCCGACGGCTCGACGGCCCCCACGTGCGCGGAGGGCGAGGCCACCGAGGAGCAGATCGAGGGGCTCGAGAAGGTCATCGACACCGAGCTCTCGGACGTCGTCGCCACCACCTACTTCGAGAGCAAGACCGACGCGTTCGAGGCGTTCACGCAGCTCTACCCGGACGGGTACCAGGGCACCCAGCTCACCGAGGACGACATGCAGGCGTCGTTCCGGCTCAAGCTCGTGGACCCGGAGAAGTACCAGGTGGTCGACGACGTCCTCGAGGGGCGCTCCGGGGTCGAGGTCGTGGAGGACCAGCGCGAGGTGTTCGAGCCGCTGTTCCTCGCGCTCGGGCGCGCGTCGTTGCTGGCCGCGGGGCTCGCGGGCGTGATGCTGCTCGCGGCGGTGCTGCTCATCACGACGACCATCCGGCTCTCGGCCGTCTCGCGGCGGCGCGAGACGGGCATCATGCGGCTGGTCGGCGCGTCGAACCTGTTCGTGCAGCTGCCGTTCATGCTGGAGGGCGCGATCGCCGCGCTGGTGGGCGCACTGCTCGCCGTGGGCGGGCTCTGGCTCGCCGTGCAGTACCTGGTGACGGACTGGCTCCAGGACTCCGTCGACTGGGTCGCGTACGTGGACGTGGGTGACGTCCTGCTCGTCGCGCCGCTGCTCATCGGCATCGCCGTGCTCCTGGCGGTGGTGTCGTCCGTGGTGACGCTCAACCGGTACACGAGGGTGTGAGATCGCAGATGACGACGCCGCAGACGACGACGCCGCAGACGAAGGACGCCGGCTCGGCCAGGCCCGTCGGACGGCGGGCGCTGAGCGCGCTCGTGGCCGCCGTCCTGGTGCTGGGCGGCGCGACGACGTCGGCGACCGTGACCGCGGGGGTGTCCGCGCCCACCGCGGCCGCGGACGACATCGACGACCAGCGGGCCGCCGCGGAGGCGAAGCAGCGGGCCAAGGAGCGCGAGCGCGACGGCCTGCAGGAGGAGCTCGAGGACACCAACGCCAAGTACCGGCAGGCCGTGCTGGACCTCAACGAGGTCGAGGGCCGGCTGCCGGTGGCGCAGGCCGAGCTCGCGGCCGCGGAGGCCGCGCTGCAGGAGGCGCGACGCAAGGCGGCGATCCTCGCCCAGCGGCTGTCGGACGCCGAGTCGGAGGAGGCCGCGGTCGCGGGCCAGATCGAGGCCGGCAAGGGGAAGGTCGAGGCGGCGCGTGCCGACGTCGTGCAGATGGCGCGCCAGGCGTACCGCAACGGCGACGACACGAGCACCCTCGGCATCGTCACCGGCGTGCAGTCCACGGAGGACTTCCTCGAGGAGTTCGCGGTCTCGTCGTCCGCGGCCCGCAGCCAGGCGCGCACGCTGACGGACCTGCAGGACGCCGAGGCGGTCGCCCGCAACCAGCAGGCGCGCCTCGACGCCATCCGGACGGCCATCGCGGACCTCAAGCGCGAGGCGGACGCCAACGTCGTCGCCGCGGAGAAGGCGCAGCGGGACGCCGCGGACCGCAAGGCCGAGGTCGAGCGTCTCATCTCCCAGCAGCGCAAGCTCAAGGCCTCGATCGAGGCGCAGAAGGCGAACGCCCTCGAGGAGCTCAAGGCCAACGAGCAGGCGCAGCAGAGCCTCGAGACGCAGCTCAAGGACATCATCGCCAAGCAGAAGGCCCGCGACGCCCGCCTCGCCGAGGAGCGCCGCAAGGCTGAGGAGGAGCAGCGGCGCAAGGAGGCCGCCGAGCGCAAGGCCAACAGCGGCGGCGGTGGCGGCGGAGGCGGCGGCTCCAGCAGCGGCGGCGGCTCCGGCGGCGGCGGTGGCGGCGGAGGCGGAGGGGGCGGCTCGTCGTCGTCCTCCGGTCCCTTCCTCGGCTGGCCGACGAACTACCACGTGGTCACCAGCTCCTACGGCATGCGGTTCCACCCGACGCTGCACTACTGGCGGCTGCACGCCGGCACGGACATCCGCACGTACTGCGGCACGCCGGTCTACGCGGCGCAGAGCGGCTACGTCGAGCAGGCGCACTACACGTCCGGCGGCGGCAACAACGTGCTCATCAACCACGGCACCTACCGCGGTGACAACGTGATGTCGCGATACCTGCACCTGTCCTACGACACCGTGAGCGTGGGGGAGAAGGTCGGCAAGGGCGAGATCATCGGCTACTCCGGCTCCACCGGGACGTCGGCGGCGTGCCACCTGCACTTCGAGGTGTACGTCAACGGCAGCACCACGGACCCCATGGGCGGCTGGCTGAACTGAACGCCCTGCGAGGGTTCGCAGCGCGCGGAAAAGTCCTGGCCGCGGCGCGCGGTTCCCGTATCCTGGGTCGTCGCGAGTCCGCGCACCCGGGAGGAGGAGACCGTGTCCAACAAGGCCAAGGGCGCCAAGAAGAAGCAGGGCGACCCGCGCACGATCGTGGCGAACAACAAGAAGGCACGCCACGATTACGTGATCGAGGACGTGGTCGAGGCCGGGATCGTGCTGTCGGGCACGGAGGTCAAGGCGCTGCGCATGGGTCGCGCGTCGCTGCTCGACGGGTACGCGGCGATCGACAACGGCGAGGCGTGGCTCGAGAACGTGCACATCCCGGAGTACTTCCAGGGCACGTGGAACAACCACGCGCCGCGGCGCAAGCGCAAGCTGCTGCTGCACCGGGAGGAGATCGACCGGCTCGGTGTGAAGTCGCGGGAGAAGGGGCACACCCTCGTCCCGCTGAGCCTCTACTTCCTCGACGGCCGCGCCAAGGTCGAGATCGCCCTGGCGCGAGGCAAGAAGGAGTACGACAAGCGCCAGACGCTGCGGGAGAAGCAGGACATGCGTGAGGCGCAGCGGGCGATACGGCACCAGGAGCTGCTGGGCTGAACGGCCGTCCCCTCGGGCGGGCCCGCGGAAATAACGGTGCTCCCGTGGTGGTTGATCCACTAGACTGGACGACGTCGGCGCGGTTCACCGTGGCCGGCGTGGGGTCGGCAGACCCGGTTTGAAAAATGCATAGGGGCTGATCGGTTTCGACGGTGGTCGTGCTTCGAGGAGAAGCGGGCCGAGGATGCAGGCTCATCTCGTGAACGCTTGCCTGCGAACCTATAGGTGCCGATAACAAGCGCACCGACTTCGCCCTCGCCGCCTGAGCGAGCTCCGAAGTCCGTGAGCCCGGGATCGCTCTCGACCCGGTAGCTCACGTCATCTAGAGAGCCACTGCTCGTCGCCCTCGTCACCGGGGCGGCGGGGACTTTTAGGTGACTGGGCCCGTCCGCACCTTGTCCGTGTGAGTGCGGGGGCCGAGAAAATCACAGCGGACTGCGCCCGGAGAAGTCCTCGAAAAGCGCCACCGGACCCGGGTTCGATTCCCGGCAGCTCCACCCTGACGACGACGGCCCCGCCGGCTACCCAGCCGGCGGGGCCGTCGTCGTGCTCCCGGGGGGCGTGAGGTGGTGAACGCCACGTCGGGCGGACGCCTGGGGCACATGTCCGCCGAGCGTACTGTTGAAGGATGAACGATCCGCCTCCGCGGCGGACCGCCTGACATCCCCCGCGTCGAAGAGAGTAGGCACCGCTGTGCGCGCCGTCGTGTTCGAGAAGTTCCAGACCTTCCCCGAGCTGAAGGAGGTCGAACGGCCGACGCCGGGGCCCGGCGAGGTGCTGCTCAAGGTCGCCGGCTCGGGCGCGTGCCACTCCGACGTCAGCATCTACCGCGAGTTCACCGAGGGCGCCCCCGGCGCCCAGACCCCCCCGTTCGTGCTCGGGCACGAGGTCTCGGGCTGGGTCGAGGAGCTCGGCCCTGGCGTCGACGGCGTGCAGGTGGGCGAGGCCTTCCTCGTCTACGGCCCCATCGGTTGCGGCCGCTGCGCGGCGTGCTCGCGGGGCCAGGACACGTACTGCGAGAACGCGGCGACCATGCCGTACCTCGCCACCGGGATCGGGCGCGACGGCGGCATGGCCGAGTACGTCCGTGTCCCGGTGCGCAACCTCGTGCCGCTCGGTGACGCCGACCCCGTGGCCGCCGCCCCGCTGAGCGACGCCGGTCTCACGCCGTACCACGCGATCAAGCTGGCGCTGCCGAACCTGGCCGGCGGCGGCAAGTTCGCCCTCGTCATCGGGCTCGGTGGCCTCGGCCAGATCGCCGTGCAGATCCTCACCGCGCTGACGGGCGCCACCGTGATCGCCACGGACACCAAGCCCGAGGCGATGGAGCGGGCCGCGGCGAACGGCGCCGTGACCGTGCCCGGGGGCGAGGGCCAGGTCGAGGCGATCCGAGCGATCACGGGCGGCCGGGGTGTCGACGCCGCGTTCGACTTCGTGGGCGCGACGCCGACGATCCGCACGGCGCAGGCGTCGATGGCACGCCAGGGCCGCCTCACCGTGGTCGGGATCGCCGGGGGCACCGCCGAGTGGTCGTTCTTCACCAACCCGTACGAGGCCACGATCACCAACACGTACTGGGGCACGATCGAGGACCTCCACGAGGTCGTGGCCATGTACCGGGCCGGCCAGATCACGCCGCAGGTGCAGCGGTACTCGCTCGACCAGGCCCTGGACGCCTACCGCGACCTCGAGTCCGGGAAGGTGGCCGGGCGCGCCGTCGTGGTGCCGCACTCCGCCTGACCCGCCCCGCCCTTCACTAGGGTGGCGCCATGCCGCGCGCCACCGACGTCGTCCCCGCCCCCGCCGCCCTCCGTCGCGACGGGGGCGTGGTCGTGCTGGGCGACGGCGCCCGCGTCGCGGCCGACCCTGCCCTGCGCCCCGCGGCACGGTGGTGGCGTCGCGTGTCCGAGGACGCGTTCGGCCTCGACCTGGCACCCGCGGACCCGCGCGACGACGCCGCGGACGTGACCTTCGTGGTGGACGCCGCCGTGCCCGCGGGCGGCTACCGGCTCGCCGTCGGCGTGGCCGGGCCCGGCTCCGGCGCCGCGGCGGTGCGGGTGAGCGCCGCCGACGTCGCCGGGGCGCACGCCGCGGCGCAGACGTTGCGCCAGCTGGCCGGGCCGCAGGCGTTCCGCCGCGCCGGCCGCGCGGAGCTCGCGCTGCCGGCGGTCACCGTCGACGACGCGCCCCGGACCGGTTGGCGCGGGGTGCTGCTCGACGTGGCGCGGCACTTCCTGCCGAAGGCGGACGTGCTGCGGTTCGTCGACCTCGCGGCGGCTCACCACCTCAACGTGCTGCAGCTCCACCTGACCGACGACCAGGGCTGGCGGATCGAGGTGGAGCGCTGTCCCCGCCTGGTCGAGGTCGGCGCGTGGCGCCGCGAGTCGGGCGTGGGGACCTGGCGCGCCGAGCGCTACGACGGGCGCCCCCACGGCGGTTTCTACACGCGCGACGACCTGCGCGAGATCGTGGCCTACGCGCGCGAGCGCGGCGTGACCGTGGTGCCGGAGATCGGCTCGCCGGGGCACGTGCAGGCACTGCTCGCCGCCTACCCGGAGCTGGCCGCGCGTCCCGGCGCGCACGAGGTGCGCACCACGTGGGGCATCAGCGAGGACGTCATCGACCCGTCCGACGCGGCGGTCGACTTCTTCGCGGGCGTCCTGGACGAGGTGTGCGAGGTCTTCGACTCGCCGTTCGTCTCCCTCGGCGGGGACGAGGTGCCCACGACGGCGTGGCGCGAACGCCCCGACATCGTCGCCCGTGCCGCCGAGCTCGGGCTCCTCGGGGACGACGGCGAGGGCGACGTCGGCCGGCTGCACGGCTGGTTCCTGGCCCGGCTCGCCGACCACCTGCGGGAGAAGGGGCGCCGCGCCGTGGTCTGGGACGAGGCGTTCGGCCCGGACCTGCCGCGGGACGTCGTCGTCACCTGCTGGCGCGGCCACGCCGTCGCGGCGGACGCGCTGGCGGCCGGGCACGACGTCGTGATGGCCCCGGAGCAGGAGGTGTACCTCGACCACCGGGCGGCCGACGGCGACGACGAACCCGTGCCCGTCGGGTTCGTGCGCACCGTGGCCGACGTCCGCGCGTTCGAGCCGCTCCCCGCGGGCCTCCTGGCCGCGCGACCCGAGCTGGGCGGTGACCTGCCCGGCGCGGTGCTGGGGGCTCAGGCGCAGGTCTGGAGCGAGCACCTGGACTCCGCACGGCGCGTCGACTACGCGGCCTTCCCTCGCCTCGCCGCGTTCGCGGAGGCGGTGTGGAACCCGGCGGCGCCCGGGTTCGACGCGCGCCTGCGCACGCACCTCGCCCGCCTCGACGCCGCGGGGGTGGAGTACCGCCCGCTGGACGGGCCACGGCCCTGGCAGCAGCGACCGGGTGTCGCGGGCTGGCCGCGCGACCTCGCCGCGGAGCGGGAGGCCGCCGGCTGGGCCGGGATGGGCGGCTGGGTCGAAGGGCGCGACGGCGCGGAGCCGGGGGAGCGGCCGAGCCGGGAGTGAGCCGGGGGTGAGCCGGGGGGGGGGGGTGCCCCGGGGGCGCCCCCGCGGGGGCACGCGCGGGCCCACCCCCCCCCAGCCCGCCGGGGGACCCCCCCGGCGACAGCCCGGC
>NZ_JBIRXP010000004.1:0-224538 GCF_044389085.1 Isoptericola sp. NPDC019693
CGAACCCCCAAAAGAGCCCGCAGCATTCAACGATACTGGCCAGACCAAGCTGAACTGCTCAGTCCGATCCAAAGGAACCACAAAGGGTTCAAAAATTTGGCATTGACTATCAAACACACTGTTGAGTTCTCAAACAACCGACGCACACCGCAGAACCAGAACTTTCCGTTCCGACCCTCCCGGGGCAACCCCTCAAACTTACCAGATCCTTTTCCCTCTTCCAAATCCCCGATCCGAAGATCGGAGAGATCGAAAGGACGATCTGATCCCACCGGAAAGAATGCGCGAAGCATCCCGACCGTTGAAGGTGTGGGTTTTCAGTCCCGGCCCGGCCATCGGTACCCAGCCGCTCGGCTGTCTCCTCGATGTCCGTCGGCCCGTCGGGCTGACGTCGTAGAACATTACCCGGGCCGAGCGCTCCGTGCAACGTGGCCGGACGTGGCGCGCGCCACGTCCGGCCACGCGCCCGTCTCAGGCGGTCACGGCCTCCGGCTCGGACCTCTCCGCCAGCCGGCGCGCGGCGTCGAACTCCTCCAGCACCGCGGGGTCGGGGCGCGGCGTCAGGAGGCTGACGACCACGGCGACGACCAGACCGATCGCGAAGCCGGGGACGATCTCGTAGAGCGAGTCCGCGAGCGACGACCGTCCCCAGGCGAAGGCGACGACCGCTCCCGCCACCATGCCGGTGAGCGCACCCCACCGCGTCAGGCGGCGCCAGTACAGGCTGAGGATCACGACCGGGCCGAACGCGGCGCCGAAGCCCGCCCACGCGAAACCCACCAGGTCGAGGATCGACGAGGTGCGGTCCAGCGCGATGAGACCTGCGACGACGGCCACGACCAGCACCCCCGCGCGCCCCAGCATCACCTCGGCACGCGTGCTCAGCCGGATCCCCGTCATCCTGACGAGGTCCTCGACGAGCGCCGACGACGAGACGATGAGCTGGGACGAGATGGTCGACATGATCGCCGCCAGCACGGCGGCCAGCACGAGCCCGGCGACCAGCGGGTGGAAGAGGAGCTGGGCCAGCACGAGGAAGATCGTCTCCGGGTTGTCCACGTCGAGACCCTTCACCGTCGCGTAGGCGACGCCGACGAGCCCGGTCATCACGGCACCCAGCGCGGTGAGGACCATCCAGCCGATGCCGATCCTGCGGCCCGCCTTCGCGTCCTGCGGGCTGCGGATCGCCATGAAGCGCACGATGATGTGCGGCTGCCCGAAGTACCCCAGGCCCCACGCCAGCGCGGAGATCACGCCGGTGGCCGAGGCGCCGGCGAGGAACGACAGGTGGGTGGTGCCGGTGGCGGCGTCGGCCGCGCGGATCCCCTCCGTCACCGCTCCCCAGCCGCCGAGGTCCACGATCGCGATGACCGGGACGGCGACGAGCGCCGCGAGCATGAGGAGGCCCTGCGCGACATCGGTCCAGGTCGCGCCGAGGAAGCCGCCGAAGAGCGTGTACGCCAGCGTCACCCCGCCCACGACGAGGAGCCCCGTGAGGTAGTCGAGGCCGAAGGAGCTCTCGAAGAAGGTCCCGCCGGCCACCATCCCGGACGACACGTAGAACGTGAAGAACACGAGCACGATCAGCCCGGCCGCGACCCGCAGCAGGTGCGCGGGGTCACGCAGCCGGTTGTCGAAGAAGCTGGGGACCGTGATCGAGTTGTTCGCGACCTCCGTGTAGGCCCGCAGCCGAGGCGCCACGAACTTCCAGTTGAGCCAGGCGCCCACCGTCAGCCCGATCGCGATCCACGCCTCGACGAGGCCGGTCGCGTAGATCGCCCCCGGCAGGCCCATGAGCAGCCAGCCCGACATGTCGGAGGCGCCGGCGCTCAGCGCCGCCACCCCCGGACGGAGCCGGCGCCCGCCGAGCATGTAGTCGTCCAGGTCGTCCGTGCGGCGGTACGCGGCGTAGCCGATGCCCAGCATCGCCAGGAGGTACACGACGATCGCGATCGTCTGCCAGGTCTGATCGCTCATGCGATCGATCACCCTCTCGGTCGTGCGGTGCAGCGTCTGGCGCTGTATGCGCCGTCCGCACGACGGACCGGGGCCAGGTCGGGACGCGGTCGGCGCTGACCTCGCTGCGGTGCCACCCCACTGCTTGGACACCGTGACGGTGCCGAAACGACCAACGGCCCGATCCTGGAGGGATCGAGCCGTTGTGCCTTTCTGTGCGCCCGGAGGGATTCGAACCCCCAACCTTCTGATCCGTAGTCAGATGCTCTATCCGTTGAGCTACGGGCGCAGTCCCGGTCGGCGCTCTCGCACCGGCCGACGGAAACATTACAGCCCCCGGGCCGGTTCCCCAAACCGAGGGGCTGCATCGTGATGCACGACACCGGCGGGGCGCCGTCCGGACAACAGAAAAGGCCCCGGGCGTTCAGCAGCCGGAGCCTTCCTGGCGGAGACGGCGGGATTTGAACCCGCGAACGGGTTGCCCCGTTACCACCTTAGCAGGGTGGCGCACTAGACCAGACTATGCGACGTCTCCTCGCGGCAGCACAGCAACACCGCGGCGCCCAGACTAACCGCCGACGCCGCCCAGGAGCAAAGCCGCGCGCCGTCGTCCCCACCACACGCCGTACCGCGCTACGGTCTGCCGCATGCTGGACGACGACGACCAGGACCGCACGCAGCCCGCCGACCAGGGCACGGACACCCGACGACCCCACGGCACGGCCGCGTCGAGATCCGCCGAGGCACCGGACGACTACGACGTCGTGGTGATCGGATCCGGGTTCGGCGGCAGCGTCGCCGCCCTGCGACTGACCGAGAAGGGCTACCGCGTGGGCGTGCTCGAGGCCGGGCGCCGGTTCGCCGACGACGAGCTCCCGCGCACCTCCTGGGACCTGCGCCGCTTCCTCTGGGCGCCCGCTCTGGGGTGCTTCGGCATCCAGCGGATCCACCGGCTCCGGGACGTGCTCGTCCTCGCCGGCGCGGGCGTCGGCGGCGGCTCGCTCGTCTACGCCAACACCCTGTACCGACCTCTCGACGCCTTCTGGTCCGACCCCGCCTGGGCACACGTCACCGACTGGAAGGCCGAGCTCGAGCCCTACTACGACCAGGCGGAGCGGATGCTCGGCGTCGTCGACTACCGACGCAGCACCCCCGCCGACGAGCTGATGCGCGACGTCGCCGACGACCTCGGGGTCGGGCACACGTTCCGCAAGGTGCGGGTGGGCGTCTACCTCGGGCCGGACGGCGACGAACGGCCGCGCGGCGCCCACGGCCCCGCCGTCCCCGACCCGTTCTTCGGGGGCGCGGGCCCCGAGCGCAACCCGTGCCTGCACTGCGGCGAGTGCATGACCGGCTGCCGGCACAACGCGAAGAACACCCTCGTGAAGAACTACCTGCACCTCGCGGAGGGCGCCGGCGCCCGGGTGCACCCGCTAACCACCGCCACCGCCGTCGTCCCCCGGCCCGACGGCGGGTACGAGGTCCGCACGCACCGCACGGGGCGCCGCTGGGCCGGGCGCCGCACCTTCCGGGCGCGGCAGGTGGTGCTCGCGGCCGGCACGCTCGGCACGCAGCGTCTCCTGCACGCCATGCGGGACAGCGGCGACCTGCCGCACCTGTCGGACCGGCTCGGGCACCTCACGCGGACCAACTCCGAGGCCCTGCTCGGCGCCATGCGCACCCGCCGGCGCGGGCAGGCCGAGGAGCCCGACTACTCCGAGGGCGTCGCCATCACGTCGTCGTTCTACCCGGACCCGCAGACGCACGTCGAGCCCGTCCGGTACGGGCGCGGGTCGAACGCGATGGGGCTGCTGCAGACCGTGCTCGTCGACGGCGTCGGCCCGGGCGAGGGGCCGCGCTGGAGGCGCTGGCTCGGCGAGCTGTGGCGGCAGCGCCGGCACCTGCCCTCGCTGTACGACCTGCGCGGCTGGTCGCAGCGCACCGTGATCGCGCTGGTCATGCAGAGCCGCGACAACTCGCTCACCACGTACACGCGGCGCGGACCGCTCGGCCGGCAGCTCACGTCCCGGCAGGGCACCGGCGAGCCCAACCCCGCCTGGATCCCCGTGGCGCACGACGCCGTGCGCGCCATGGCCGACCGCATGGGCGGCCTGGCGGGCGGCAGCGCCGGCGACCCGTTCGACGTGCCGATGACCGCGCACATCCTCGGCGGGTGCACGATCGGCGACTCCCCCGAGACCGGGGTGGTCGACCCCTACCACCGGGTGCACGGCCACCCGGGCCTGCACGTGCTGGACGGGTCGGCCGTCACCGCGAACCTCGGCGTGAACCCGTCCCTGACGATCACCGCCCAGGCCGAGCGGGCCTGCGCGCTGTGGCCGAACCGCGGCGAGGCGGACGCCCGGCCCGCCCCCGGCGCCGGCTACGCCGTCGTGCCGCCGACGCCGCCCGCACGACCCGCGGTCCCCGGCGCGGCTCCCGGGGCGCTGCGGCTGCCGCTCGTCGAGATCCGCCACTCCTGACAACGCACGGGCGAGGAGACGGCGCGACGCCCCGACGGGAGGACCGTCGGGGCGTCGTGGGCGGAGGGCGAGGGATTCGAACCCCCGGTGCATTGCTGCACAACGGTTTTCAAGACCGTCACATTAGGCCGCTCTGTCAGCCCTCCCGGGACGACCGCGCGGGCGTCCGTCCGGCACAGCAGTGTAGCGGCCGGGCACGGCCGCGGCCCCGGACGCCGAGGCGGTCCGGGGCCGCGGGGGCGACGCGCGGTCTGCTGACGTCAGGCCGCGCCGCCCCCCGAGCGCAGCTGGCGCATCGCGAGCTGGACGAGCGCGATGAGCGTCTGCTTGGTGGCCGCCCGCGAGCGGGCGTCCGTGTAGAGCATCGGCACGTGCGCCGGGATCTGCAGCGCCTCGCGGACGTCCTCCAGGCGGTGCTTCGCCACGCCGTCGAAGCAGTTGACGCCCACGACGAACGGCACGCCCCGCGACTCGAAGTAGTCGATCGCCGGGAAGCACTGCTCCAGCCGGTCCGTGTCGACCAGCACGACGGCGCCGATCGCACCGCGGATGAGGTCGTCCCACATGAACAGGAAGCGGTCCTGCCCCGGCGTGCCGAAGAGGTACAGCCACAGGTTGCCCGGCAGGTTCACCCGGCCGAAGTCCATCGCCACGGTCGTGCTCGTCTTGCGGTCGGAGACCCCGCCCGCGTCGTCGACGCCCACCGAGTGCTCGGTCATCGCGGCCTCGGTGTTCAGCGGCTCGACGTCCGAGATCGAGCCGATGAACGTCGTCTTGCCGACGGCGAAGCCACCGGCCACCACGATCTTCGTCACCGTCGGCGCGCCCGCCGGCGGAGCGGCCGCCCGCGGCGCGGCGTCGTCGGCCGGGCGCTGGGCAGCAGGCTGCGGCGCCGTCGTCGGCTGCGGGGCGGACGCCTGCGGCGCCGGTGCCTGCTGCGGGGCCGAGGGCACCTGCTGGGCCACCGGGCGCGGAGCCGCGTCGGACGGCGTGGCCGAGGCCGACGGCACCGACGCGATCGGGCCCTGGGCCGACCCGGCGGGGCGCGCGTCCTGGGCGGCCGCCGGGGCTCCGCCGAGCACGCTCTGCCGCTGCGGGGCGCCGACCGCCGCCGGCGCGCCGCCGGCCACCGGCGCGCTCACGGCGCCAGGGGCCGGGGACACCGGAGCCCACGCCGGGGACATCCCCCCGGAGGCTCCGGGCGCCGGGCTGTCAGAGGGCGGAAATGCCATTGAGAACACTCTCCAAGACGCTCAGGGACAGGCCCGAGTGGGAACTGCCGTGACCCGTGTGGACGTTCACCGGGGTCGAGGTGTGCACGGTGATGTGCCCCTCCTCCTGCATGTCCGCGACCAGGATGCGGACGACGCCGAGGGGCAGGCGCAGCAGCGCGGAGAGCTCCGCGATCGAGACGTAGGTGTGCGCGGCGTGCTGCAGGATCGCCCGCTTCTCGGGGGTGAGCCCGACGCTCGTCACGGCGCCGGGCAGCACCTCGACCAGCGCCTCGAGGGGCAGGTCGGACAGGGCGGACCGGACGCGGCCACCGGTCACCGCGTAGGGACGCACCGTCGAGGCCTCGTAGCCGTCTGCCGAGTGCGCACCCAGAGAACCGAACGAACCGTGCGTCATGGTCGCGACCTCATCCCACCCGCGCGGAGCGCGTCGAGCCGTCCACCGGAAGGTTCCCGCGCATCTCCGAGATCAGCTGCGGGGTGAGCGTCGCCTCGGTACGGGAGACGAGCAGCGCCATCTCGTAGCCGATGAGCCCGATGTCGCACGACGACTCGGCCACCACGGCGAGGACGGACCCGTTCGAGACGTTCATCAGGAAGAGGAAGCCGTTGTCCATCTCGATGACGGCCTGCCGCACGTTGCCGCCGTCGAGCTGACGCGCCGCCCCGCGCGTCAGGCTCGACATGCCGGACACGATCGCGGCCAGCTGGTCACCGCTGGTGCGGTCGAGCTGGTCGGACATCGCCATGAGCAGACCGTCCGCCGAGACCACCAGCGTGTGGCGGCTGCCCGGGACGGTGCGCACGAAGTTGTCGAGAAGCCACCCGAAGTTGGTCGCTTCAGTACTGAGGGTCACGCTTCCTCCTCGTCAATACGCCGAAGGCGCAGGTCACCGCTGGTGCGGCGCGGATCCAGGGACATCATTCACGGTGGGAGCGGCCTGCGTCGAGGCCTGGACGGCCCCGGCGTCGTTCCGGCCGCGGCTCGTGGCGGACTGGAAGGCCGACAGCCGCGACCTCAGCTGCTCCGGGTCCCGCTCGATGCGGGCCGTGAACCGCTCGGTCGACGCGGTCGACTCCCCCGCCCGCTGGCGTCGCGCGAGGCCACCGGCCTCGTTCGCGACCGTCGTCGGGCGGTACGTCTGCTCGTTCGTCGAAGTCACGTTCCCTTCCTGGAAGACGCCGCGCTGCAGCATCGTGGACATCTCCTCGTAGAGGACGGCGGAGGCCATCCACTCCGACCGCGCCTCGACGGTGTCGGGCACGAAGTGCGGGTCCAGCGGGTCGTGGCCCGCCGGCTCCGTCGGGCGCAGCGGCAGCACCGAACCGCCGTACGACGTCGCCGCCGCCGGGGCGTCCTGCTCGTCGGCCTCCTGCCACGCCGCGTCGTCCTGCGGCGCGGCGGCCCGGGGCGCCTCGTACGCGGACGTCCCGCCGAACGCGGGCGCCTCGGTCCTGGCCGGCTCCGGCGCGGGGCGCGGGGCTGCCGGGAACGGCGCCGAGGTCGGCACCGCGGGGGCGGCCGGCTCGTCGGCCGACGGCTTGCGCCCGAACAGGCCGCGCTTGCGGCCCCCCTGCGCCGGCGTCTCGCGGGTGGCGCGACGCGTCGGCAGGTCGGCGATCAGCTCCTCGAACGGCGGCAGCTGCTGGAGCCTGTCCTGCCGCGCCGCCTCCTCGGGGGCCGGCGAGCCCGTCGGCGCGAAGGGGCTCGACGGTGCGGGCGGCGTCACCGGGGCGAACGTCGGCTCCGCGGCGGGGGCCGCGGCCTGCCCGGCGGCGGGCTCGGTGACCTCGCGCACGACCGGGTCGAACGACGACGTCGCGGGCTCCGCGTACGCGGCGGGCGCGGGCTCGTACCGCGCCTGTTCGCCGACGGGCGCCTGCGGCTCGAACGGCTCCACCGGGTGCACGGGCTCCGGCTCGACGGGCGCCACCGGGCGCACGGGCTCCGGCTCGGCAGGCGCCACCTCCCGGGTCGGCAGCGCCACGGCGGGCGCCGCCTGGGTGGCCGGCCGGTACGGCTCCGGCTGCACGGGCTCGGCCGGCGGGGCGGCGGGGGCCGGGTCGACCGGCGCCGGCGGGGCCGGCTGCTGGGTGGGCACCGCCGCGACGGGCACGTCCTGGGCCGAGAGCGGCGCGACGGCCTGCGCGGGCGCAGGGGCGGCGGGGGCGGCGGGGGCGTGGTCGGCCGGCGCCAGCGGGGCCAGCTCGCCCGGGAGGGCCGCCGGGTCCTCCGTCACCGCGTCCAGCTGCAGGGTGCTCTCGTTCTCCCCGGCGTCCAGGGAGCCCATCGAGCGGAAGCTGGAGAACAGGCCTGCCCGCTGGTCGACGCCGAGCACCGGCGCCGACACGGGCTCCGGCTCGGCGACCGGCTCGGGCTGGGCGCGGTGCCGGCTCGGCAGCGTGCCCGTCGAGGCCTCGACCTCGGCCGGCGGGCGCCACGAGTCGGTGGTCGCCTCGTCCACCAGGTCCGGCAGCTCGGGCGTCGCGAGCGGCGGCAGGACGATGGGACCCGTGTCCGGACGGGTCACGGCCTCGCCGGACCCGACGCCGGAGCGGCGCCGACGGGGCATGCCGACCGACGTCGTGCCGTCGGTGAGGGCGTCCAGGTCCACCGGGACGGCGGCCGGCGGCTCGGGCTCGACCGGCAGGCCGACCGACGCGGCCGAGGCGACCGCCGGGGTCGGCATCGTGGGCGGCTCCACCTCGTCCGGGGCGAACCGGGCAGCGGCCTCCCCGGCGTCGGCCTGCACGCCGGTCGGCGCGGAGACCTGTCCGTGGAACGCCTCCGCGATCTGGCCGCCGAGGTCGGCGGCGGCGTTCTGCGTCGCCGTCTCCAGCGGGTCGGTCGGCTGCGGCAGCGGGAGCGCGTCGTCGGGCAGGAAGAGGTCCGCCGGGAAGACGACCGTGACCTCCGTGCCCGAGCCCGACGCGCCGCTCTGGAACCGGACCTGAGCCTTGAGTCGGTCGGCCAGGCGGCCCACCACGAAGAGGCCGAGGCGCTGGGCGCCGACGGCGTCCGAGGCGGAGCGGCTGGAGACCTTGGCGTTGGCGTCCGCGATCTCCTCGGGGCTCATGCCGAGGCCGTGGTCACGCACGGTGACGACGACCCCGCGCTCGTCGCGCGCCGTCGACACCTCGACGGGGGTGTGCGGCTCGGAGAACATCGTCGCGTTCTCCAGCAGCTCCGCCAGCAGGTGCGCGGAGCTCAGCGCGTTGTGGCCGAGCATGTGCGGGTCGACGCCCAGGTCGAGGCGGACCCGGTCGTAGAGCTCGATCTCGGACGACGCCGTACGCACGACGTCGGAGACCGGCATCGGGTTGCGCACGCGACGCCCGGAGTCGATGCCGGCGAGCACGAGGAGCGACTCGGCGTTACGACGCATTCGCGTGGCCAGGTGGTCCAGGCGGAAGAGGTTCGACAGGGTGCTCGGGTCCTCCTCGGACCGCTCGAGCTCGTCGAGGAACGACAGCTGGCGGTTGAGCAGCACCTGGTCGCGACGGGCCACGTTGACGAACATCTCCGCGATCGAGCCACGGAGCGCGGCCTGCTCGCGGGCGACGACCATGGTCGTCTCGTTCACCTCGTTGAACGCCGCCGCGAGGCGGCCGATCTCGTCGCTCGACTCGACGGGCACCTGCACGAGGTCGATCGACGGCGCCTGCCCCGGCACGGCCATCTGCTCGACCATGCGCGGCAGGCGGTCGCGGACCTCGGCGGTCGCGGAGGTGAGACGGGCCAGCGGCTGGACGATGCGGCGTGCGATGAGCAGCGCGAGCAGGAACGACACGAGCACGACGCCGAACGCCGCGGCACCGGTCAGCAGCGCGGCGGTGCGTGCGCTGCCGGCGAGGTCGTTCGCGTAGTCGACGGCGGCCTGGCGGGCCTCGTCGCGCACCGGCTGCGCCGAGGCGACCCAGGCCTGCGAGATCTCGTTCCACTGGCTCGCGACCTCGGGGTCGATGCCCGACAGGTTGAGGTACCGGAGCTGGAGGCGCGCGCGGTCGAGGTCCTCCTCGTAGCCCGGCACCTCGAGCCCGCCCGGGATCAGGTCCAGCTGCTCCTGCGCGCCCGCGATCAGCGAGTCGGTGGTCTGCAGCAGGTTCACCATCCGGCCGTTGAGGTCCGACGGCGGCGCCTCGCCCTGGCCGACGAGGCCGAGGACGGCCCCGGCGACCGGTCGCTCCATGGTGTTGGCCAGCATCGCCTCGTCGAGGGCGGCGTAGGCGTTGATGTGCCGCGTGAGGCCGCCGTCGTCGCTCGACTGCGCGACGGCGCGGGGGACGTCCAGCGCGTTCTCGATCAGCGCCGTGTACCGCTCGGTCGCGCGCGACTCCGAGAGCTGGCCGGAGATGACGTTGCGCTGCAGGTCGTCGAGCACCGTGCGGTCGCGCAGCGTCCGGTTCACCGCGTCCTGGACGTTCGTGGGCAGCGCGCTGACGTCGAGCACCTCGATCGCATCGTCGCGAGCGTCGAGGGCGCGGTCGGTCGCCTCCTGCGCCTCGACGAGCGCCTTCTTGGCGCCCGGGATCCCCAGCTCCGCGGCGATGTTCGTGGCGCGCTCCGTGGCGACCGCGGAACCCGCGTCGTCCTGCAGCTCCAGCGACTCCATGAGGGCCGCGGTCTGCTCGGCACTGCGGTTCTGCTGCAGCGACTGCCAGGTGATCCAGCCCGCCGTCAACGCCAGGACGAAGATCGGCACGGCGAGTGTCGCAAGAATCTTCCCGCGAACGCCCAACCTGCGGAGCATCTGAACCTCTCTCCAACACTGTTCGTCGAGGCGGGCGACCGTCGTCGTCCGTTCCTCGGATGGGTGCCATCACGTCCGGCACCACTCCCCGCGCCCGGCTGGGCTTCCAGGCACGCGAGTAGGCTCCATCGGTGTGCGAGCGGTCACGATATCGGCACCTGGCGGTCCAGGGAAACTCACCCTATCCCTCGTCAACCCGGGCAAACCGGGCCCCGGCGAGGTTCTGGTCGACGTGGCGGCTGCCGGCGTCAACCGGGCTGACCTGCTGCAACGCGCCGGAAACTACCCTCCGCCCGCCGGCGCTCCCGAGTGGCCGGGCCTCGAGATCTCGGGTACGGTCCGCGCGCTCGGGCCCGGTGTGACCACCTGGGCGCCCGGCGACCGCGTCGTCGCGCTGCTCGAGGGCGGGGGCTACGCCGAGCAGGTCGTGGCACGCGCCGGCCAGCTGCTGCCCCTGCCCGACGGCGTCGACCTCGTCGACGGGGCCGCACTGCCGGAGGCCGTCTGCACCGCCTGGACCAACCTCGTCGACACCGGCCGGCTGCACCCGGGCGAGACGGTCCTGGTGCAGGGCGGCTCGGGCGGCGTCGGCAGCGTCGCGATCCAGCTCGCCGCCGCGCTCGGTGCGCGCGTCGTCGCCACCGCCGGCGGGCCCGAGCGCGTGGCCAGGTGCGTCGAGCTCGGTGCGACCGTCGGCGTCGACCACCGCACGCAGGACGTCGTCGCCGCGGTGCGGGAGGCGACGGACGGGCGCGGGGCCGACGTCGTGCTGGACGTGCTGGGGGGCGGCGGGCTCGCCGACAACGTGCGCGCGCTCGCCCCCGGGGGCCGGCTCGTCGTCATCGGGCTCCAGCGCGGCCGTCGGGGGGAGCTCGACCTCAACGCCCTCATGGCCAAGCACGCGTGGGTCACCGGCACGCTGCTGCGGCCCCGCGGCGCCGCGGAGAAGGCCGCACTGGTCGCGACCGTCTGCGAGCGCGTCTGGCCGATGGTCGCGGACGGGCGGGTGCGACCGGTGGTGCACGCCCGGGTGCCGTTCGCCGAGGCCCCTCTCGCGCACGAGCTGCTCGAGTCCGGCGACGCGTTCGGCAAGGTGCTCCTCGTCCCCTGACCCTCCCGTGCCGTGCGGCCGCCCGGCCCGGGACGCCGGTGTCGGTCCCGTGGGCCAGACTGAGGGCATGACGGAGAGCGACGACGCCCCTCGCGACATCGACGACGTCCGGCCGCGGGTGGTCGCCCCCGACGGGGAGGCCACCGGCACCGAGGCGATCGGCTCCCCCGGGGAGGGCGAACCGGCCGAGGAGTCGTCGCGCATCGAGGAGCCGGCCAAGGTCATGCGCATCGGCGGCATGATCAAGAGGCTGCTCGACGAGGTGCGCGACGCCCCGCTCGACGACGCCGCCCGCACCCGCCTGGCCGAGATCCACGAGCGCTCCCTCACCGAGCTGGAGGAGGGGCTCTCCCCCGACCTGGTCGAGGAGCTCCACCGGATCACGCTGCCGTTCTCGGACGAGGGCGTGCCGTCGGACGCCGAGCTCCGCGTGGCGCAGGCCCAGCTGGTCGGGTGGCTCGAGGGCCTCTTCCACGGCATCCAGACGGCGCTCGTCGCCCAGCAGATGGCCGCGCAGGCGCAGCTCTCGCAGATGCGTCGGGCCCTGCCGCCCGGGGCGCACCCGGCGCCGTTCGGACCGGGCGCAGCCGCGGGTTCGGGCCAGGACGGTCGCCCCGGTCAGGACGACCGGCGCCCCTCCCCCGGCCAGTACCTGTAGGGCCGCCGCGAAGGCGTCCCCGTCACGATCGCGCGGTCATGGCGATCGCCCCGGAGACGAGCGCGAGACCGGCCAGCTCCGGCCAGGTGGGCACCTGCCGCAGCACCACGGCGCCGACGATGACGGCGGTCGCCGGCAGCAGGGCGAGGAGCACGGAGAACGTCGCCATGCCGACGCGGCGGAGCACCACCTGGTCCAGCACGTACGGGACGACGGACGAGCAGACGGCCACGACCAGCAGGAACACCAGCAGGGGCACGTCCGTCACGACCTGCGGCGTCGACCACGCGAAGAACGGCGCGAACGCGACGGCGCCCGCTGCCATGCCGATCGCGAGCCCGTCGACGCCGGAACCGGCGCCGGCGACGCGCTTGCCCAGCACGATGTAGCCGGCCCAGCACGCGGCCGCGGCCAGGACGGCCCCGAGCCCGATCACGGCGTCCTCCCGCGGGATCCCGGAGCCCAGCGTGACGCCGGCGAGCAGGACCACCCCCGACGCCGCCACCACGATCGCCGCCCGCTCCTGCCAGCCACGGCCCGTGACCGCGGCGACGGCCACCGGGCCGAGGAACTCGATCGCGACCGCCACACCGAGCGGCAGGTGGTCCACCGCCACGTAGAACACGACGTTCATCCCCGCCAGGACGACGCCGAACAGCGCGGCGGCCACCAGGTCGCGGCGGCTCCACCGCCGCCGCCACGGACGCCGCCACGCGAGGAGCACGACGGCCGCGAGGACGATGCGCCACCAGCCGACGGTGGGCGCCCCGAGCTGGTCGAAGAGACCGACGGCGACCGCCGCCCCCGCATACAGCGTGAGCCCGGAGACGAGGAACAGGGCGGGCGCCGGCACGCGGTCCAGGGCACCGCGCGGGGCAGGGGCGGGTGTCGGCACCCCCGGAGCATACGGGCGCGGGACGGTCGCTTCCCGTGCCCGCTCCGTGCCCGCTCCGTGCCCGCTCCGTGCCCTCCCCCGGCCCTCTCGGCGCGCCGGGGCGTCTGCCCGGGCCAGATGTGGACGAGATGTGGATGATCTCTGGACGCGCGGTGCACGGAGCCCCTACGCTCACGAGGCCACCGGGGGCAGCGCGCATCGAGCGCGCACCGGCGCCGCCGGCGGCCCCCTCCTACGACCCAGTGAGGCCGTCATGTCCTTCTCGGACGCGATCAAGTCCGCCTTCTCGAAGTACGCCACCTTCTCGGGGCGGGCCCGCCGCTCGGAGTTCTGGTACTTCTACCTGTTCTCCGTCATCGTCAACGCCGCGACGAACCTGCTGGACCGCGTGCTCTTCGACGGCAACGCAGTCCTCAACAGCATCGCCGCCCTCGCCCTGCTGCTCCCGACGTTGGCCGTCGGCGCCCGCCGCCTCCACGACACCGACAAGTCGGGCTTCCGCCTGTTCTGGGCGTTCCTGCCCGTCATCGGCTGGATCATGCTGATCGTCTGGTGGGTGCAGGACAGCCAGGCCGGCGCGAACCAGTACGGCGAGAACCCCAAGGGTGCCCCGGCCGGCGCCTACGGCGCCCCCTACGGTGGTCCGACCGCCCCGCCGGCGGTCTGACGCACCACGCACGCCGACGGCGGCCCGCGCACCGGTCTCGCACCGGCGCACGGGCCGCCGTCGTCGTCTGCCGAGAGGCGACCTCGGCCCTTCCTCAGCCCTTGACCGCGCCGGCGAGCATGCCGCGCACGAAGTAGCGCTGCAGCGCGATGAACACGATGAGCGGCACGATCATCGCGATGAACGCGCCCGCGGTGAGGAGGTACCAGTCCCCGCCGCGCGTGCCGGCCAGCTCCGCGATCTTGACCGTCAGCGGCTGGTACTGCGGCGCCGCGAACGTGAGGCCGACCAGCAGGTCGTTCCACACCCACAGGAACTGGAAGATCCCGAACGACGCGATCGCGGGGACCAGCAACGGGAACAGGACGCGGAAGAAGATCTTCACGTGGCCGGCCCCGTCGACGCGGGCCGCCTCCACGAGGGACGCCGGGATGTCCTTCATGAAGTTGTGCAGCAGGAAGATCGCCAGCGGCAGCGCGAAGATCGAGTGCGACAGCCACACCGTCCAGAAGGTGCCGTTGACCCCCCAGTTCACGTAGTCCGCCAGCAGCGGCACGAGGGCGATCTGCAGGGGCACGACCTGCAGGGAGAACACCGCGACGAACAGGAAGTTGCGGCCGGGGAACTTGATCCACGCGAACGCGTACGCCGCCAGCAACGACAGCGTGATCGGGATGAGGACCGCGGGGATCGTGATGACGAACGAGTTCACGAAGAACGTCGACAGGTCGTTGCTGTTCCCGTAGAGCGCCTCGTTGTAGTTGTCCATCGTGAACTGGGCGTTCCCGGTGAACAGGTCGCCGAACACGGTCCACCAGCCCGTGCGGCGGATGTCCTCCTGCGGGCGGAAGGACGTGATGAGCAGGCCGAGCGACGGGATCGTCCACAGGATCGCGATGATGATCGCGATGCCCGAGGCCCACGGGGAGCTGAGCTTGCCCTTGGTGGCGATCGCCCGCTTCTCGAGCCGGGACAGCTTGCGGGGCGCCTGCGGGACGTCCTCGTCGAGCACGGAGCCCGCGACGGCCTGGCCGGGGGTGGGGGTCGAGGTCATCGGATCTCCTCCGACTTGCGCATCTGCCGCACGTTGTACGCGATGATCGGGATCACCAGGATGAACAGGACGACGGCGAGCGCCGCGGCGAGCCCCTGGTTCCCCTGCCGGAACGCCTGCGTGTAGAACTCGTTGGCCACCACCTGCGTGCCGAACTGGCCGCCCGTCATGGTGCGCACGATGTCGAACGCCTTGAGCGTGCCCATCGCGATCGTGGTGAGGACGACGACGAGGGCCGGCCGGATGCTCGGGACGGTGATGTAGCGGAACATCCCCATGCCGTGCAGCCCGTCGAGCCGGGCGGCCTCGACGATGTCGTCCGGGATGGCCTTGATGGCCGCGGACAGCACCGTCATCGCGAACCCGGTCTGGATCCAGATCATCACCACGATGAGGAACCAGGTGTTCCAGGGCTGCCCGATGAGGAACTGCTGCGGCGGCAGACCCACCCACACCAGCACCTGGTTGAGCAGGCCGATCTGGTTGATGTTCGCCTGGTCGGGCCGGAACTCGTAGACGAACTTCCAGATGATCGACGCACCGACCATCGAGATCGCCATCGGCACGAACACGAGCGCCTTCGCGAGCTTCTCGAACCGGGTGCGGTCCACGAGCACGGCGTACGACAGCCCGATGACGGCGCTCAGCAGCGGCGCGAGGATCACCCAGGCCGCGGTGACCAGCAGGACCTGCTGGAACTGACCCTCCGTGAACGCTCGCACGTAGTTGTCGAAGCCGATGAACTCGGTGCCGTTGCGGTTGAAGAACGACTGCCACAGCGTGATGAGCCCCGGGCGGAGCAGGCCGTACGCGAGGAACAGCAGGGGAACACCCACGAAGCCGAGCGCGACCACCCACGAGGGGATCCGCTTCGGCCGGTCCACCAGGAACAGGATCAGGCCCATCACCGCGGCGAACAGCACCACGGCGACCACCATGAGCAAGAACTTCTGCCCCGTGGTGTCAGGCTCGAGCAACCAGGTCATCGATGACCTCCTCGAGGAGTCGGGACGGAGTCAGGAGCGACGCGCGGTCCGGGGCGTCGTGGGACGTCCCGGACCGCGCGGTCGAGCGGGGGTCACTCGGCGCGTCGGCTCACTTCGGCCAGGACGCCTCGATCTTGTCGGTGACCTCCTGCGTGCTCGATCCGGTGAGCCACTCGACGATGCCCGTCCAGAACGTGCCCGCGCCGACCTCGCCCGGCATGAGGTCCGACGCGTCGAACGCGACGACCGTGTCCGGGTCGGACAGCACGCCGGCGACGTACTGGTCGAACTCCGTGGAGAGGTTCGCCGGGTCGAGGCCGTTGTTGGCGCTGACCCAGCCGCCGTCCGGCGTGCTCAGCGCCTTCTGGTTGGCCCAGTCCGCGCTGGAGAGGTAGGTCTGGAAGGCCTGCACCTCGGGACGGTCGTCGAACGCCGCCACGAACTCGCCGCCGCCGAGCATCGGCTTGACGTCGGTCTGGTCCGTCGGGAGGTAGAACGCGAACACGTCGCCCTGCTCGGAGACCTCGGTGCCCTCCGGCCACTGCGTCTGGTAGAAGTTCGCCGCGCGGTGCATCCAGCACTGCTGGTCGAGGATGCCGTTGCCCGCGTCGGTCCACGACTGCGTGGCGATCGAGTCGACCCCGCCGAGCCCGGCGTTGACGTAGTCGGGGTTCTTGAGGATCTCACCCGCCGTGTCCCAGGCCTTGACGACCTTGGGGTCGTTGAACGGGATCTCGTGGGTGTACCACTTCTCGTAGTCCTCGACACCCGCGGTGCGGAGCATCATGTCCTCGATGAAGTCGGTGCCCGGCCAGCCGGTCGCGTCGCCGGACTCGACCCCCGCGCACCAGACCTGGCCGCCGGTGTCGTCGTGGATCTTCTGGGTGAGGTCCATCAGCTCGGTCCACGTCTGCGGGACCTCGTACCCGGCGTCGGAGAACATCGACGGCGAGTACCAGACGAACGACTTCGCGTTCGCGCCGAGCGGCGCGGCGTAGAAGGTGCCGTCGACCGTGCCGTAGCCCTTCCAGGTCTCGTTGAAGAACTCGTCGACGTTCTTGGCCGTCGCGTCGGGCGCCGGCTTGATGGCGTCCGGGTAGTCCGTGACGATCGTGTTCAGCAGGCCGGGCTGCGGCAGGTAGGCGATGTCGGGCGCGTTGCCCGCCTTGACGCGCACCAGCAGCTGCGCCTCGAACTCGCGGGACGCCTCGTAGTCGATCTTGACGCCCGTGCAGTCCTCGAAGGCCTTGTAGGAGTCCTGCTGGGTGGCCCCCTCGGGGTCGACGATCGAGGTGTAGACGCTCACCGTCTTGCCCTCGAGGTCACCGAACTCCTCGTAGGCGGCGCAGTCGATCTCCGCGCTGGAGGCGGTGGTCTCCTCGCCGACACCGCCCTCGCCGTCGGGGTCGCTGCACGCGGCCAGCACGAGCGCGATGCCCGCGCCGCCTGCCGCCAGCGCCAGTGCGCGTCGCCGCGCCGTCGTCGTTCGTCTGGTCATCCCAAGCTCCTCCACTGCGTCGTGGTCCACGGAGGTATGCCCACCGATCGGCGGCCCGTGATCCTCAGTCCCCCTGACCTGGATCCTGCCTCCCCCCAGAGTTCACCGCACCCCCACACCCGGGTGCAAGTTCCTGCAAGGCCTTTCACGGTCACGACTCGGTGACGATTCATGACACCCTGGGACCCGGACCCCCGTCACCAGCTTTCCCGAGAGGACCGTCATGATCGAGCTGAGGAGCCCGCGAGAGATCGACCAGATGCGCCCTGCGGGGCGCTTCGTGGCCGAGGTGCTCACGGCAGTCCGCGAGGCGGCCGACGTCGGGGTGAACCTGCTCGAGCTCGACGCCCTCGCGCACCGGATGATCCGCGACCGCGGGGCCGAGTCCTGCTACATCGACTACCACCCGTCGTTCGGCGCCATGCCGTTCGGCAAGGTGATCTGCACGTCGGTGAACGACGCCGTGCTGCACGGTCTGCCCCACGACTACGCGCTGCGCGACGGCGACCTGCTGAGCATCGACTTCGCCGCCTCCGTGGACGGCTGGGTCTCCGACTCCGCCGTGTCGTTCGTCGTCGGCGCCTCCGCGACGCCGCAGCGTGCCGCCGCCGACGCGAAGCTCATCGAGACCACCGAGGTCGCCCTCGAGGCCGGCATCGCCGCCGCCGTCGCCGGCAACAAGGTCGGCGACATCTCCGCCGCCATCGCCAAGGTCGCGCGCGGCGCGGGCTACGCGATCAACACGGACTTCGGCGGCCACGGCGTCGGGCGCACCATGCACGGCGACCCGCACGTGCCGAACGACGGCCGCGCCGGCCGCGGCTTCCCGCTCAAGCCGGGCCTGGTCATCGCCATCGAGCCGTGGTTCCTCGAGACCACCGACGAGATCTTCACCGACCCCGACGGCTGGACCCTCCGGTCCGCCGACGGCTCGCGCGGCGCGCACAGCGAGCACACCATCGCGATCACCGCCGACGGCCCGGTCGTCCTCACGGCCCGCGACTGATCGCCGAGATAGAGAAGCTCGGACGGGGCCGCACCTGGTGGCGGCCCCGTCCGAGCTTCTCTATCTCGCGCTCAGGGGTTCGCTATCTCGGCAGGGAGAGCAGCACCGGCACGACGCCGTCCTCGGTGACGGTACCGGTGACCTCGTCCGCCGCACCCCGCACGACGTCGTCCGCGTGCCCCATGGCGACGCCGCGGCCGGCCCAGCGGAGCATGTCGACGTCGTTGCGTCCGTCGCCGACGGCGACGGTGTGCGCGGGGTCGACGCCGAGGCGCTCGCGCAGGCGCTCCAGCCCGGAGGCCTTGGTGACGCCCTTCGGCGCCACGTCCATCCAGGCGGTCCAGCCGACGGCGTACGTGACGTCGCCCAGGCCGATGCGGGCGGCCATGTCGCTGAACTCCTCGGGGGTGCGCTCGGGGCTGCGGATGACGACGCGGGTCACCTCGCGCGCCCACAGCTGCTCGAAGTCGACGACCTGGTGGACGCCGTCGAGCTCGCCGTCGGGGAACAGCGCGTTCATGCGGAAGCCGATGCCGATGTCCTCGACCGCGTACCGGGCGTCGGGCAGCTCCTCCCGCAGCAGGCGCAGGGCCGGGCCCGGGTCGAACGTCCGCACCTCGTCGAGCTCCCACCCGTCCGGGAGAGCCGCGTCCAGGCGCACGGTCACCGCGCCGTTGGAGCACACCATCCACCCGGACGTGATGCCGAGCAGCTCCGCGACCGGCGTCATCGCGATGAGCGACCGCCCCGAGGACAGCACGACGTGGTGCCCCGCCGCCTGGACCGCCGCGACGGCGTCGCGCACCGCCGGCGACAGGCCGCCGTCGTACCCGATGAGCGTGCCGTCGATGTCGAGGGCGACGAGGTACGGGGTCCGCTGCCCGCTCACGCGACCGGCTCGAGCACCTCGAGGCCACCCAGGTAGGGCCGCAGACCCTCCGGCACGCGGACCGATCCGTCGGCCTGCTGGTGGTTCTCGAGGATCGCGACGATCCAGCGGGTGGTGCCCAGCGTGCCGTTCAGCGTGGCGACCGGGCGCGTGGTGCCGTCCGCGGTGCGCTCGCGCACCCCCAGGCGGCGAGCCTGGAACGTGGTGCAGTTCGACGTCGAGGTGAGCTCGAGGAAGCGCTGCTGCGTCGGCAACCAGGCCTCGCAGTCGAACTTCCGCGCGGCGGAGTTGCCGAGGTCGCCCGCGGCCGTGTCGATGACCCGGTAGGGCAGCTCGGCCTTGGCGAGCATCGCCTCCTCCCACGCGAGCAGGCGCTCGTGCTCGGCGGCCGCGTCCTCGGGGGCGCAGTAGCTGAACATCTCGACCTTGTGGAACTGGTGCACGCGGATGATGCCGCGGGTGTCGCGGCCCGCCGCACCGGCCTCCCGCCGGTAGCAGGCGCTCCAGCCCGCGTACCGCTTCGGGCCCGCCGACAGGTCGAGGATCTCGTCCGCGTGGTAGCCCGCGAGCGCCACCTCGCTGGTGCCGACCAGGTACAGGTCGTCCTTCTCGAGGTGGTAGACCTCGTCGGCGTGGCTGCCGAGGAAGCCGGTGCCGCGCATGGTGTCCGGCTTGACCAGCGTGGGGGTGATCATCGGCGTGAAGCCCGCGCCCACCGCCTGGTCGACGGCCGCGTTGAGGATCGCCAGCTCGAGCCGCGCGCCGATCCCGGTGAGGAAGTAGAACCGCGACCCCGACACCTTCGCGCCGCGCGCCGTGTCGATCGCCGCGAGGCCCTCGCCGAGCTCGAGGTGGTCGCGCGGGGCGAAACCCTCGGCCGCGAAGTCGCGGGGCGCGCCCACCTCCTTGACGACGAGGTAGTCGTCCTCGCCCCCGGGAGGGGCGCCCTCGACGACGTTCGCGACGCGGTAGAGCAGCTCGTCGACCTGCTTCTCGGCGTCCGAGGCCTCCGCCTGGCGGGCCTTGACCTGCTCCGCGAGGTGCTTGGTGCGGGTCAGCAGCTCGGCCTTCTCCTCGCCCTGCGCCTTCGCCACCTGCTTGCCGAGCGCCTTCTGCTCCGCCCGCAGCGACTCGAACTCCGTGAGGGAGGAGCGACGGCGCGCGTCGGCGTCGAGCGCCGCGTCCACGAGGGCGGGGTCGTCGCCGCGGGCCAGCTGGCTCGCACGGACGACGTCGGGGTTGTCGCGCAGCAGTCGGAGGTCGATCACGCCCGCAAGCCTAACGGGCACGCTCTGCGCGACCCCACGGATATCCCGGTGCCCGCCACCTCGGCGCATCCGGAACTACCTCGCCGCGGCCGGAACTACCTCACCGGGTGTGGAACTACCTCGCCGGGCGTGGAACTACCTCACCGGGCAAGGAACTACCTCACCGTGCGCAGGACTACCTCGGCGGGCGTCGAACTACCTCGGCGTGAGATGGGCGACTTCGCCGGGTCCGGTGGGCCGATCCGTCGTAGGTTGCCGTCATGCCGGACGAGTACGCGGAGGTCGTCGCGCTGGTCGTCGCGCTGGTGATCGTGCTCGGCGCGCTCACCGCGACGCTCATGGTGTGGCGGCGCGCCCGCACACGGGAGCACGTGCTGGCGACGCGCGACGCGCAGCGCGCGCAGGAGGGCGAGGCCCGCGGGATGCGGCTCGCCGTCGTCATCAACCCCTCCAAGGAGGGCGCGGCGGACGTGCGCGCCATCGTCGAGCGCGTGTGCGCCGAGGCCGCTCTGCCCGCCCCTCTCTTCTACGAGACCACGGTGGACGACCCGGGCACCGGCCAGGCCCGGCAGGCCCTGGCCGACGGCGCGGACGTCGTGGTCGCGGCGGGCGGGGACGGCACCGTGCGGGCCGTGGCGGAGGTCCTGGCCGGGTCGGGCCGGCCGATGGGGCTCATCCCCGTCGGGACCGGCAACCTGCTCGCCCGCAACCTCGACCTGCCCCTGACCTCCGTGACCGACGCGGTCGCGGTCGTGCTGGGCGGCACCGACCGCGCGATCGACGTCGGCCGCGCCCGCGTCACCGAGTTCGCCCCCGACGCGGAGCCGCTCGTCGACGGCGACCCCCACCGGGCGCACCTCTTCCTGGTGATCGCCGGGCTGGGCTTCGACGCGGCGATGGTCGCCGACGCCGACGACCAGCTCAAGGCCAGGGTCGGCTGGGTGGCGTACTTCCTGGCCGGGGCACGTCACCTGCACGGCCGGCGCATGCGCGCGACCATCCGGCTGGACGACGGCGAGCCCGTCGAGGCGCGGCTGCGCAGCATCATGGTGGGCAACTGCGGCAGGCTGCCCGGCGGGATCACGCTGCTGCCCGACGCCGTCATCGACGACGGCGAGCTCGACGTCGCCGCCGTCGACACCCGCGGCGGCCTCGCCGGGTGGGCGCAGCTCCTCGGGGAGGTCGTGGCGCAGGGCATGGGCGTGCGCAACGACCTGCCCGGCAAGATCGGCCGGATCGACCACACCCGCGCACGGCGCGCGACGATCCGCGTGGACGAGGGCGAGCAGGCGCAGGTCGACGGTGATCCCCTCGGCAACGCCGTCGAGCTGGAGACCTGGGTGGAGCCTGGCGCGCTCGTGGTCCGGACGGGATGATCGCGTGAACGTCCCGCGTCCCGCGGCGGCCGTACGGCCCCCGGGAGCGCCGCCTGCATAGGCTGGCCCGCGTGATCCGCCCTGCCCGCGCCCGCGCTCTCGTGCTCGTCGCCACCCTCGTCGCCCTGGTCCTCGGGGCTCCGGCGGCGTCCGCGGCCCCGGCGCCGACCGACGCGGAGCCGCCCGAGACGCCCCTGGTGCTCGCCGGCGTGTCGGGGCTGCAGTGGTCCGACGTCGACGCGGTGCGCACCCCGAACCTGTGGCGCCTCATCGGCGGCGGGTCGGTCGCGTCGATCGCGGTGCGCACCCTCACGCCGACATGCCCGGTCGAGGGGTGGCTCACCCTGTCCGCCGGCAGCAGGGCCGTGGCGCAGCCCACCGGCGTCACGGGCGAGGACGAGGCCGAGGAGAGCTCCGGGCAGGGCCCGGACGACGGCGCCCCCGCCCTCGGGTGTCCCCCCGTCCCCGTCCCGTCCACCACGTCGAGCGGTACGGCGAGCGGTACGGCGGACGGCGCGGCGGACAGTACGAGCGACGCACCGGCACGCACGCAGGTGCCGGGCTGGTCCGGCCTCGGCGCGAGCGACCCCCTGACGCCGCACGCGGCCGAGCCGGGCGCGCTGGGCCAGGTCGCCGACGTCGCGGGAGCCTGCGCGACCGCCGTGGGCCCGGGGGCCGCCGTCGCGCTCGCCGACGACCGGGGCACGGTGGCCCGCTACCTCCCCGACGCGGGCCGGCTCACGGCCGCGCACGTGGCCGAGTGCCCGGCCACCGTCGTCGACCTGGGGGTGCTGCCCGACGCCGCCAGCGAACGCACCTCCGCCGTGGAGGAGCTCGACGCCCAGGTCGGCCGGCTCGCGGACCTGCTCCCCTCAGGCGGGCGGCTCGTGGTGGCCGGCCTCTCCGACACGCCGCTCGGCCCCGCGGACCTGCAGGTGGTCGTGGACTGGACCGCGCCGGGCGGCAGCGCGACGTGGCTCAGCTCGACGTCGTCCCGGTGGGCGGGCGTGGTGGTCCTGGCCGACCTGTCGGCGACCCTCGCCGACACCCTCACCGGCGGCGCCCTGTCCGGCACCGCGCCCGAAGAGGAGACCCCGGCCGACGACGAGACCACCGGGGCCGGCGCGGACGGGACCGAGGAGGCCGCCGACGCGCTCACCCCCGCGCTCGCGCCCTTCACCGGCTCGCCGCTGGAGCGCGGGGACGACCGCCGTATCTCCGTGTCCCGCACGGTCGAGAACCGGCAGTACCTCAGCGTGCTCACCGACACCGTGCCGCGCCTGTCCCCGCTGGTGCTCGGGCTCGTCGGCCTCGCCGACATCGTCGTCGTGGGCGCGCTGCTGCTGGCCCGCCGTCGCGGGTCGGCCCCCTCCCCGGGCCGGCGCCACGCCCGGCGCGCGGGCCTCGCCGTCCTCGTGGTCGCGTCGAGCCTGCCCGTCGCCGCGTCGCTCGCGACCCTCTCGCGCTGGTGGGCGGCGCCGTCACCGGCCACGACGCTGGTGCTCGCGCTCACCGTCGCGGCCCTCGCCGCCGCGCTGGTCGCGTGGTTCGCGCGCCGCCTGCTGCCGCCGTCGCCCTGGCGCCTGGCGACCAGCCTCGCGGGCGTGACCTGGCTGGTCATCACCGTGGACGGCCTCACCGGCACGACCCTGCAGCAGGGCTCCCTGCTGGGCCCGGCGCCCTCGCTCGGCGCACGGTTCTACGGCTTCTCCAACACCGTCTTCGCGGTCTACGCCGTGGTCGGCCTGGTCCTCGCCGCCGGGCTCGCGGCGGCCGTGCGCGCCCGCGGCGGCAGCCCCGCGCGGGCCGGCTGGACCGTGGCCGCGGTCGGCCAGGTCACCGTGCTGGTGGACGGTCTGCCGCCGTTCGGCGCCGACTTCGGCGGCATCCTGGCCCTGGTCCCGGGGTTCGCCGTGCTGGCGCTCGCGATCGCCGGGGTGCGCATCACGTGGCGGCGCGTGCTCCTCGTCGCCGCCGGGACGCTCCTCCTGGTCGCGGTCGTGTCCGTCGTGGACTGGCTGCTGCCCGGCCCGGGCAGCCACCTCGGCGGCTTCGTCGAGTCCGTCGTCGAGGGCAAGGCGCTCGGCGTCGTGGCCGGCAAGGCCGCCGGCGCGTGGGCGACCGTCGCCAACCCCGCGGGCGCCGCGGCGCTGCTCCTGTGCGTCGCCGCCGCGTGGGCCGTGCTCGCCCCGGAGCGTGCCCGCCTCGACGGGCTCGCGCGCGCCTACCGGCAGGACCCGGTGCTGTGGCGGCTCGTCGTCGCGCTCGTCGTCACCGCGGCCGTGGGCACCCTGCTCAACGACTCGGGCGTCGCGGTGGCCGTGATCGTGCTCGCCCTGGCGCTGCCCGTGCTGCTCGCCGGGCGTCTCGCCCACAGGGACGCCGCGGACCCGCCGCCCCGGGACGGCGCCGCGCGCGCCGCGGGCCCCGTGCTCACCCGCGTGCCGGCCGTGCTCGTGGGCGCGTCGGCGGGGCTGCTCGTCGCCCTGCTCGTCGGGACGACGGCGCTGCCCGGCTCGGCGTCCGCGCGCGCCGGCGACGTGTCCGGCACCGGCACCCCCGTGGTGGACGACGCGCACCCGGTCGTCGTCGTCGGGACGCAGGGCGTGCGCTGGGAGGACGTGAGCCCGTCGGCCACGCCCACCCTGTGGGACGTGCTGCGCGACGGCGCCAGCGGCGCCGGCGTGACCCCCGCCGTCGGCGGCGCCTCGGCCACGTGCCCGGCCGCCGGGTGGCTCGGCCTGTCGTCCGGGCGCAGCCCGGTGACCGGCCAGACCACGGACGGCGCCTGGTCGTGCGCCCCGTGGGAGGTCGCACCCGCGTCCGGGAGCGACACCGCGACCGTGGACGGGTGGGACGAGCTCTCCGCCCTGCAGTCGTCGTCGGAGTTCCGCCCGACGCTCGGCGTGCTCGGCGACGCGCTCGCCGACGGCGGCGTGTGCAGCACCGCCGTCGCCCCCGGCGCGGCGCTCGCCCTCGCCGGCCGCGACGGCACCGTGGCGCGGTACCGCGACCTCGACGCGGCGCTCGCCGACCCCGCCGACGCCTTCTCGTGCCCCGTCACCGTGGTCGACGCCGGCAGCGCGCCCTACCACCCGGACCCGGAGGGCTACACGGGTCGCGTCCCGCTGCCCGACGACGTGACGACCGACGGCCCGGCGCGGGACGCCGCCCTGCGCTCCGTCGACGCGACCGTCGGCCGGGTGCTCGCGGCCGTGCCCGCCGACGCGACCGTGCTGGTGACCGACGTCGGCAACCCCGCCCCCGGCCGCCCGGCACTGGGCGTCGGCGTGGCCGACGCAGACGCGGACGACGCGCCCGCCTACCTCACGTCCGGCGCCACGCACTGGCTCGGCGTGGTGCGCCTGCTCGACGTGCCGACCTCCCTCGTGACGGCGTTCGGCCTGCCCGTGCCCGCCGACCTCAGCGGCTCGCCCATCGAGCTCGCGGTTGAGCGGCCCGGCGGCACCGGGGCGACCGTGCGCGAGCTGGCGGGGCTCACCGAGCGCGACCACATGCTGCGCGTCACCACGGGCACCGTGACCACCGCGCCCGCGTACGTGGGGCTCGCGGCCTTCGCCCTGGTCGTGCTCCTGCTGCCGCGCCTGCGCCGCACCTCACCCCGTGCCGCCGGCCGGTGCGCCCGCGTGCTCGACGCCGTCCTCCTGGTGTGCGCGGCGGTGCCCGCCGCCGCGTTCCTCATGACGGCGTGGGGCTGGTGGCGCCTCGAGGACCCCGGCACGGCCCTGTGGCTGACGCTCGGCGCGAGCACCGTCGTCGTGGCGCTGGTCGGCGCCCTCGCGCCCCGGCGGCCCGCGTGGGCCGGCGCGACGGTGATCGCGACCCTCACCTTCCTCGTCCTGACGATCGACGCCGTCCTGGGCACCCCCCTGCACCGGGGCAGCCCGCTCGGCTCGGCCCCGACCCTGGGCGGCCGCTACTACGGCTTCGGCAACCCCACCTACTCGATCTACGCGACCGCGGCCGTGATTGCCGCCGCCGGGCTCGCCACGGCCGTCCGGCACCGCTGGGGGCGGATCCCCGCCGCGGCCGTCGCCTCGGCCGTCGGCCTGGTCACGCTGGTCGTGAGCGTGTGGCCCACCCTCGGGGCCGACGTCGGCGGCGGGCTCGTGCTGCTGCCGGTGTTCGTCGTCCTCGTGCTCAGCGTGCTCGAGGCCCGCGTGACCTGGCAGCGGCTGCTCCTGGCGGGCCTCGCCGGCGTCGCGCTGGTCGCCGCGATCGGCGTCGTCGACTGGCTCCGCCCCCCGGCACAGCGCACGCACCTCGGCGCGTTCGTGCAGTCCGCGGTCGACGGCACGGCCCTCGAGACCATCCTGCGCAAGGCCGGCTACGCGCTCCGTTCCCTGAGCGGCGGGGTGCCCGCATGGGTCGCGCTCGCCGTCCTCGTCGGCCTCGTCGCCGTCCTGTGGGGCGGCCCGAGGCTGCGGGCACGGTGGCTGCAGCGCTCCGAGGACCGGTGGCCGCTGCTGCGGCCGGTGCTGATCAGCCTGATCCTCGCGGGCGTCGGCGGCGCCGTGGTCAACGACTACGGCATCCGGATGGTGTCGATCATGCTCGCCGCCGCCGTGCCGCTCGTCGGGCTGATCGTGCTGCGCACGGGGATGACGGAGCCCGACGAGCGCGGTCAGCCGGCGTCGCCGGAGCGGGTTCCCACGTCGTCGGAGGCGCCGCCCGAGGTGCCGGCGGAGGTGTCGGCGCCGGCGGAGGGCGCGTCGTCGGACGGCGCGGACCGCCCCGGCACGTAGACGGAGACCTCGGGCTCGGGGTGCTGCCGCCCCCGGACGACGAACAGCGCGACGCCCAGCGCGACAGCGACGAAGGACGTCCAGATGTTCGCCGGGATGCCGAGCCACTCGTTGCTCGTGGGGTCGATGCGGAGCGCCTCGAGCCAGCTGCGCCCCAGGCCGTACCAGACCAGGTACAGGGCGAAGAGCCGGCCCCAGCGCAGCCCGTACCCGGGCTCGCCGACGGCGTCCGCCCGGACCTCGGCGCGCCGTCGCGCCGCGCGCTCGACGAGGAGGAGGACGGCGATGCCCAGCAGGTTCCAGAGCATCTCGTACAGGAAGAGCGGGTGGAAGAGGGTCGCGTCCGGGTACCCGGCCACCGCGCCGTCGATCTCCAGGCCCCAGGGCAGCGTGGTGGGCGCCCCGTACAGCTCCTGGTTCATGTAGTTGCCGAGCCGGCCGACCGCCTGGGCCGCGAGCATGGCAGGCGCGAGCGCGTCAGCGAACGACCAGAACCGCAGGCCCGCCCGACGGCACCCGATCCACACCCCGAGCGCACCGCCGAGGAGGGCGCCGTAGATGGCGATGCCGCCGTCCCAGATGCGCACCCACTCCCAGTAGCCCCACGGGCCGGTGCCGTCCGCGTAGTCGCCCAGGTGGGTGAGCACGTGGTAGATCCGCGCGACGACGATGCCGAGCGGCACCGCCCACATCACGATGTCGAGCGTCACCTCGCTCCCCGCGCCCCGCGCGACGAGGCGACGGTGCGTGATCCACGTGGCCAGCACGATCCCGGCGAGCAGGCACAGCGCGTAGACGTGGACCGAGAACGGACCGAGCTCGAGCACCGCCCACGCGGGGTCGGGGCTGGGGATCGACGTGGAGAGTCCTCCGGCTGCGGGCATGGTCCTGAACCTATCGTGCGGCCACCCCGTCAGTGGCCCGTCAGTGGCCGGTCAGTGACCCGTCAGTGGCCCGCCCCGAGCGTGCCGGCGAGCCGGTCGAGCCGCTCGGCGCTGTCGGCGTCGAGGCCGCGGAACTCCACGGTCTTGCCGTGCTGGGCGTACTTGTGCTGGACGGCGTCCAGCGCGGCGACGGTGGACGCGTCCCACACGTGCGTGCGCGACATGTCGATGACGACCCGGCGCGGGTCGCCCGCGTAGTCGAAGCGGTAGACGAGGTCGTTGGACGACGCGAAGAACAGCTCGCCGTCGACGGCGTAGACCCGCTCGTCGTCCTCGTCCGAGGCGTCGAGCCGGGTGACCGTCGTCAGGTGCGCGACCCGCCGCAGGAAGAGGACGGCCGCGACGACGACGCCCACGATGACGCCGTAGGCGAGGTTGTGGGTGGCCACGGTGACGACGACGGTCGCGAGCATGACCGCGGTCTCCGACTTCGGCATCCGGCGCAGCGTGGACGGACGGGCCGAGTGCCAGTCGAACGTGCCGACGGACACCATGATCATGACGGCCACCAGGGCGGCCATCGGGATGGTCGCGACGACGTCGCCCAGGCCCACGACGAGCGCCAGCAGGAACGCGCCGGCGAGGAACGTCGACAGGCGGGTGCGGGCACCCGACGCCTTCACGTTGATCATCGTCTGGCCGATCATGGCGCACCCGCCCATGCCGCCGAAGAAGCCCGTGACGACGTTCGCCACGCCCTGGCCCCACGACTCGCGCGTCTTGTTCGAGTGGGTGTCGGTGATGTCGTCGACCAGCTTGGCGGTCATGAGCGACTCGAGGATGCCGACCAGCGCCATCCCCAGCGCGTACGGGGCGATGATCTGCAGCGTCTCGAGGTTCAGCGGCACGTCCGGGAAGAACAGGGTGGGCAGGGACTGCGGCAGCTCGCCCTCGTCGCCGACGGTCGGGACGTCGAGCCCGCCGAGCAGCACGGCGCCGGTGATCAGCACGATCGCCACGAGCGGGGCGGGGACGACCTTGGTCCAGCGCGGCAGCAGCACGATGATCGCGAGCCCGGCGGCCACGAGCGCGTAGACCCACCAGCGGTTGTCGGGCGTGATCTTCTCGCCGAACAGGTGGGGCAGCTGGGACGTGAAGATGAGGATCGCCAGGGCGTTGACGAAGCCCGTCATGACCGACCGCGGGACGAACCGCATGAGCTTCGCGACACCGAGCAGGCCCAGCACCACCTGGATGATCCCGCCGACGATCACGGTGGCGACGAGGTAGTCGAGGCCGTGGTCGCGCATGACGGGCGCGATGACGAGCGCGACGGCGCCCGTGGCGGCGGAGATCATCGCCGGCCGACCGCCGACGAACGAGATCGTCACCGCCATCGTGAACGCCGCGAACAGGCCGATGCGCGGGTCCACGCCCGCGATGATGGAGAACGCGATGGCCTCGGGGATGAGCGCCAGCGCGACGACGAGGCCCGCGAGGACCTCGGTGCGCAGGCGGGTCCCGGACGAGAACGCGGCGCGGAACGACCCCGAGGACGCGGCCTCCGGGGCTCCTGTCACGGGCACGGGCTCGCCGGCGGGGTCGGGCAGGGCGGCACGCAGGTCGTCGGACACGCCGAGGCTCCGTTCGGTTCCGGGGTGGATGGACACGCGGGTGTGCCCCGACGGCCGCCGGAAACTCTACCCTCACGTGAGGGTAGGGTTCCACCTCGTGCCGCCCGGGGACCCGGCGGCATCGGTCAGACTGGTGCCCATGGCCGAGCCCTCCCCCGACGCGACCCTGCACATCGGCGCGGTCGCGACCCGCACCGAGCTGTCGCTGCGCACCCTGCGCCACTACGACGAGGTGGGGCTGGTGCGCCCGTCGGCGCGCAGCGAGGGCGGGTTCCGCCTCTACACCGAGGACGACGTCGAGCGGCTGCTGCTCGTGCGTCGCATGAAGCCGCTGGGCTTCACCCTCGAGGAGATGGCGGAGCTGCTGGAGATCACCGACGCGCTCGAGGCGGGAACCCTCGACGGCGCCGGGGCCGGCGACGCCCGGACCCGCCTGGACGGCTACCGCGCCGCCGCCGAGGAGCGCCGGGCGGGGCTCGCACGCAAGCTCGCCATGGCGGACGAGTTCATCGAGCTGCTCCGCTCGCGCTGACCGCCCCGCACCGCCCCTCCCCAGAAAGGCTCTCCGCGCCGCCGTGTACTCGCTCCTCCTGTCGATCATCTACGTCGCCTTCGTCAGCCTCGGGCTCCCCGACTCCCTCGTGGGGGCGGGCTGGCCCGTCATGCACGCCGACCTCGGCGTCCCCGTCGCCTTCGCCGGCATCATCACGATGATCATCGCCAGCGGCACGATCCTCTCCAGCCTCGCGTCCGAGCGGGTGACGAAGCGGTTCGGCGCGGGCGTCGTCACCGCCGTCAGCGTCGGGCTGACCGCGGCCGCCCTCGTGGGCTTCTCCGTCTCGGGCTCGTTCTGGCTGCTCTGCCTGTGGGCGATCCCCTACGGGCTGGGGGCCGGCGCGGTCGACGCGGCGCTCAACAACTACGTGGCCCTGCACTACGCGGCACGGCACATGAACTGGCTGCACAGCTTCTGGGGTCTCGGCGCGTCCATCAGCCCGTTCATCATGAGCTACGCCCTCACCTCGGGCCTGGACTGGACCGGCGCCTACCGGATCGTCGGCGTCACCCAGGCGGTGCTGACGGCGGTGCTGATCCTCAGCATCCCGCTGTGGGGGAAGGTGCGCCCGACCCCCGCGGCGGCGCACGCCGACGACGACGCGCCGTCGGACGGCGGTCGTGCGCACGTGCCGCTCGCGACGGCGCTGCGGATCCCCGGCGTCCTGCTCGTCCTGGCCGCCTTCTTCGCCTACTGCGCGCTCGAGAGCACCGCCATCCTGTGGGCCTCGACGTACCTCGTCGCCGACCGCGGGGTCGACTCCGCCACCGCGGCGGCGTTCGCCTCCCTCTTCCTCCTCGGCATCACGGCCGGGCGGTTCCTCGCGGGCTTCTTCGCCGACCGCGTCGGTGACAAGCGGCTGATCCGCGGCGGCTTCGTGGTGGTCGGCCTCGGCGTCGTGCTGATCGCGCTGCCCGTCGCCACGCCGGTGCCCGCCCTGGTCGGGCTCGTGGTCGCGGGGCTCGGGTGCGCGCCGATCTACCCGGCGATCATCCACTCCACGCCGGCCAACTTCGGCGCCCGCAGCTCCCAGGCCGTCATCGGGATCCAGATGGCGGCGGCCTACACCGGCTCGACGCTCGCGCCGCCCGCCTACGGCGTGCTCTCGGCCTGGGCGGGCGCGTGGGTCTTCCCGCTCTTCCTCGGCGTGCTCGTGGTGCTCGGGCTGCTCATGTCCGAACGCCTCAACCGGCTCGTCGCCCGGCGGGGCGCCGGCGCGCCTCAGGGCGTGCCGGCGGAGGCGCTCGGCGCCGCGGAGCGCAAGGGGTAGAGCCAGAAGCAGACGAACGCGAGGGCCGCGAGGGCCACCGGCACGCCGCCGATGAGCAGGCGGATGCCCGTGGCCACCTCCGGCACCTGCGTGGCCGCACCCTCGACGTACCCGCTCGCGGCGAGCACCCCCGCCACGACCACGGCCTGCACCACCACCGAGCCGCGCACGACGAAGCCGTTCGCGCCGAAGTACATGCCCTCCCGGCGCAGGCCGGTGCGGCGCTCGTCGTCGTCGATCACCTGGCCGAGGGCCACCTCCAGCACCTGCATGAGCCCGGCGACGCCGAGGCCGACGGCCAGCCCCGCCGCCGCGGCGCCGAGCACGGTCGTGGGCAGCAGGTACAGGCACGTGGCGAGCCCGTAGACCGCGACGACGGCGAGCATCGTGGTGCGCGGCCCGAACCGGCGCACCACCCACGACCACCCCCAGATCGCCGGGATGGCGGCCACGAAGATCGGCGCCAGCAGCAGCGTCGCGTCGGCGTCGGCGCCGCCCACGGTGTACTTCACGTAGAACGGGATGCCGGCCAGCAGCACCGCCGTGGTGCTCTGCAGCAGCAGCGAGCCGAGCACGTAGGTGACGAACGCGCGGTTGGCGAACGTGTAGCGGAGCTGGTCGCGCAGGCCGACGGCGGACTCGCGCGCCCGCGTCGCGTCGTCGGCGTCCCGCTCCACCATGCCGAGCAGCGACCAGGCGAAGAACGCGGCGCACACCACGGCCAGCGCCACGCCCATCCCCGCCCAGCCGATCGCGTCGTACAGCAGGGGCGCGCCCGCGGTGCCGAGGATCATCCCCACCAGCGCGAAGAGCTGCCGCGGGCTGTTGCCGCGCGCCCGCTCCGCCGTCGTGCGGAAGATCTCCGGGAACAGCGCGGACACGTTGAGCACGACAGCGACGTACGCGACGTCGAACACCGCCACCACGAGCAGGAACCACACCACCAGCCCGGCCGCGGGCAGGGACGGCGGCGCCCACACGAGCGCGAAAGACACGACCAGCGGCACGATCCCCAGCACGATCCACGGCACCCGACGGCCCCAGCGCGTGCGCCGCCGGTCGGAGGCCGCGCCCACCACCGGGTTGAGGACGGCGTTGAGGATGCCGTGCGCCACCATCGCGCCCGCGACCCACCCGGCGGGCACGCCCAGGTGGTCGACGTAGAAGAACACGACGAACGCCGAGAACGTCTGGAGCATGAGGTTCGCCGGGAACGCCGACGCCCCGTAGGCGACGGCCTGGCCCCGGGTGGGCGCCCCCTCGAGGCGCCGGTCGCGCAGCCGCGCGAGCACGCCCGGCCCGGTCACGGTGGCGCTCACCGCTCGCCCCGCTGCACGGCACGCAGGTCCCGCCACCCCACGCGGACCAGCCCCTCCGCCGCGATCACGGCGGCCACGTCCGGGTCGCGCAGCAGGCGCTCCTCGTAGCCGCGCTTGGGCGCCCCGTAGTCGACCGCGTCGGCGAGCTCGTCGCCCGGGAGCATCGGGTGCAGGAAGATCTCCGTGACGCCGGGCTGCGTGGCCCGCAGCAGGTCGAGGAACCCGGCCTTCACCGCGTCGTAGTCCTCCGCGCCGTCGGTCCCCTCCCCCGCCAGCTCGAACGGGTGCGTCCACAGCCGGTCGAGGATGACGACGCCCGCCGCGTCGGCGGCCGACGTCGCCGCGTCGAGGATCTCCTGGGCCCCGGGCGCCTCCGGGTCCGCGCCCATCGCCCGGAGCCCGTCGAGCGAGCGCGGCAGCCGGAACGGCAGCCCTCGCGCGGCCGCCAGCCCGAGGACCTGCGGCAGGAACGTCCGCCCGGTCGCCAGGCCGTAGACCGAGCCCATGTGGTTGTCCAGGTGGGTGACGTCGACGCCCGCGGCGAGCGCGGCGTCGAGCTGGGCCGCGAGCTCGGCCGCGACGTCCTCGTCCCGCGCGTCCCGCTCGACCGCGTCCACCGCGGCGGGGAAGTACCCGGCGTCGTCCACCAGCGACGTGCCCACGCCGGTCAGCGGCCGCCACCGGTACCGCGTCCACTCGCTGGTGAGCACCAGGTGCACACCGACGTCCAGCCCGGGGTCGGCCGCCGCCGTGGCGAGGGCGTCCGGCGCCCACGGGCACGGCACCATCACCGTGGACGAGTCCAGGAACCCCTCGGCCAGCAGCGGCAGGATCGCGCGGTTGGCGGCGCGACACATGCCCAGGTCGTCCGCGTTGAGGATGATCGCGCGGGCGCCGGGGTCGAGGCCGAGGCGGGTGACGAGGTCGGACGGCGGCGCGTCGGCCGCGCTCACCGCCGCGCCCCGTCGACCGTCGCCGCGCCGTCCGCCGCGGCCTGGTCCGCGAGCCGGGCGCGCAGCGCCTCGCCCGCCGCCCAGGCGGCGCCCAGCACCGCGCCGTCCGCGCCGAGCGGCGACGCCTCGATCTGCACGGGCAGGACGCCGATGCGGTCGCGCAGGTAGGCGGCGACGCGGTCGTGGATCGCGGGCCGCGCAGCCTCGTCGGCGAGGACGAAGGCCTCCGGGTCCAGCACGATCGCCAGCGACGCCACGATGACGGCCACCCGGCGCGCCAGCTCCGCCACGACCTCGTCCGCGACGCCGTCGCCGTGCTCGGCACGGTCGATCAGCTCACGGACGGTGATGTCCTCCGGCAGGTCGTGGTCCTTCGCCAGCGTGGCGATCGCGGCGTCTCCCAGCACCTGCTCGCCCAGCGCGTGCCCCGGCTGCGGCAGGAAGGCCACCTCGCCCGCGATGCCCGCGGCCCCGCGGTGCACCCGGCCCTCCAGCACGATGCCGGCGCCGAAGCCCTCCCCGAACGAGACCGTCACGAACGACGACCGCCCGTGCCCGGCCCCGCGGTGCAGCTCCGCCACGGCGGCGAGGTTCACGTCGTTGTCCAGCGTCACGGGGCAGCCGAGGGCGTCCACCAGCGCGTCGTGCAGCGCCGTCCCGCCCTTCTCGTAGCCGGGCACGTGCAGCACCGTCGTGCGGTCGGCGCCGACGACGGCGGGGAACGCGACGACGGCACGGCTCACCTCGACCCGACGGCCCGGCTCGAGGCGCGCCTCCACGTCCTCCCGGCAGGAGTTCGCCAGCACCGCCGCGGCCCGCGCGCGCGCCACCGGGGTGCGCTGCACGTCGCGCCGCTCGGCGCGCGCCCGGACGGCCCCGGTCGCGTCCACCAGCGCCACGCGCACCCGGTCGCGGGCGACGTCAACGCCCAGCCCGAACGCGGTGTCGGGGTCCACCCGGACCCCGCCCTCGGCACCGTCGTCCGCGGCGGCCCCGCTCGCCCGGAGCGCGGCGAGGGCGTCCACGACGGTCGCGCGAGGCAGGCCGGTCGCCTCGGCCGCGGAGGCGTCGTCGGCCGGGCCTCCGGCCACCAGGGCGTCGAGCACCTCGAGCACGTCGGACCCGCGCAGCGGGCCAGGGGTTCCGGTGTGAGGAGTGGTGGGCATCGAGCCTCCGTCGGGGCGGGATGGGACGCTGTTGTCCCGGCGCTGCGAGCCTAGCCACGCCCCCGCGACGTTGTCGACGCGACGTGTCGGCGCTGCTCAGACGCCAGATCGACCCTCGGTGCCCGGGTCAGGACTGCGCGTTCTCGTGCGAGCGCCCGATCCCGCGGACCGCGTCGACCGCCCCGCGCACGCGGCGCGCGTTGACCGCGAGCACGACGTCGCGGTACTGGCCGGCCCGGTGCAGCTGGCCCTTGAGGTCGTTCGACGACGCCCGGTGCTTGAGGTCGCACGGCACCTCGACGGCCACGTACCCCTGCCGCAACAGGTCGATCGTCATGCCCGTCTCGACGCCCCAGCCGTGCGCCAGCGGCGTCGCCGCCTCGAACGCCTCGCGGGTGAGGCAGCGCATGCCCGACAGCGGCTGGCTCGGGCTCCACCCCGTGAGGTGCTGGATGGCGCGCCGCGCCGTGCCGACGACGATGCCGCGACCGCCGGCCCCGGTCTGCTTCGGCAGCAGGGCGATCGCGAGGTCGGCCACGCCCTCGCGCACGGGGGCCACGAGAGGGGCGGTGTTGACGGCCGTGTCGCCGAGGTCGCCGTCCACGAACAGCAGGAGGCGCGGGGCGCGCCCGTCCGCGTCGCGCATGGCGACGACGGCCGCGCCGGTCTCCATCGCGGCCGCCTTGCCCCGGTTGTGCGAGTGGCGCACGACGACGGCGCCCGCGTCGCGCGCGACGTGCTGCGTGTCGTCGGTCGAGCCGTCGTCGACCACGAGCACGAGGTCGACGTGCGGGATCGCGCGGGCGGAGCGCACCGTCGCCGCGATGCGGGCCGCCTCGTCCTTCGCGGGGATGATCACCGCGACGCGCTGCGGGTTGCGCCTCCCCTGGGCGGCCGGCGGCCGCGGGGTCTTGGCGACCGGCAGCGCGCCGACGCGCGTCGTCACGACGCTGCTCTCGCCGCCGGCGACCGAGTTCCGCTCGCCGGCCTCGTCCTGGCTGGTGGACACCTCAGCGCCCGTGCGGGTCGCCCCGTGGTCCGTGTTCACGACTCCCTGCCTGTTTGGGTCTCTCGCCCGTCTCGGCCGGCGGCTCGCCGGCGTGCTGTGCGGTGCCCCCTTGGGGGAATCACCGGGGATCAGAAGCGCAATCTTTCCCTGAGAAACTGTACTCCCCCGGTACGCCCGACATCGGGTCAAGAAACGGTGTCGACCGGGACGGTCCGTGAAGATCGTGCGGAGCCCGCGACGCCGCGGGTGCCGCCGGCGGCCGGGGCCGCCGGGCGGCGCCGCGTCAGCGCAGCGTCACCTGTCGGGAGACGATACCGGCCCGGGCGCGTCGCTCGTTCGCGTCCAGCGGCTCGGAGACCGCGAGCGCCTCGTCGAGCTTGCGCGCGAGCTCCGCCACCGGCTCCTCCAGCTCGTCCGCCTCCGTGCCGCGCGGCAGCTCCCACACCGGGACGACGAGCCCGCAGGCCCGGAACATCCCGAGGAACTTGCCGCCCACCAGGCCGGACTCGCGGCGGGCGTGCAGCCGCGCGATCGCGTCGACCACGGCGTCCTCGTCCTCGGTGCGCGCCCAGCGCAGGAACTCGCGCGACATCCGGCACCAGTAGGCCGCAGGCACCGACGCCAGCTTCACCGTCGGGATCGACGCCTCCGCCGCCTCGTCGAGCGACTCGCGGATCTCGTCCGTCATCTCGGTGCCGGCGTCGATCCAGTAGTCGTAGCCGTCGTGCACCGTCACCTCGAACGCGACGTCGAGGTCCAGCACGTCCTGGAGGCGCGGGTCGTCGTCCGCCGGGGCGGGCAGCTCCTCGGGCAGCACGCCCGTGCCGGGCTCCGCAGCGATCCCTGCGAGGAGCGCCGCCGCCAGGTCGCGGCTCAGGTCGTCGGACGCGCCCAGCCCCTGCAGGGCGAGCAGCACCGTGCCGTCCTCGCGGTGCAGCACGCACCAGCCGCCGGGCAGCACGGTCGTGACGACGACGTCGCGCCCGCCGTGGTCGGCCGTGGTCCGCGCCGTCGCCGTGGCGGACGGGACCACCTCGCGCAGCGCGACCCAGTCCGCCTCCCCGGGAAGACCCTCGAACGGACGCAGGACAGGGGCGGTCGCAGAGCTCTTGGCCATGCCCGCGATCCTATCGGCCCGACGTCCTCCGCCCCCCCGCCGAGGTAGTTCCGAACGTGCCGAGGTAGTTCGAGACTCCGCGAGGTAGTTCGAGACTCCGCGAGGTAGTGCGGGTCGGACTACCTCGGCAGGATCGGAACTACCTCGGCGCGTGCGGAACTACCTCGGCGGGTGCAGGACTACCTCGGCGGGTTCGGAACTACCTCGCGTGGGTACGGTGACGGGATGGAGCCGTGGCGTCGTCTCGTGGCGGACTACCGGACGGGTCTGGGCGACGCCGCCCTGCCCGACGCCGGCCCGCAGCGCGACGCCCGAACCCACTACGCCCTGCCGCCGGACGCCCTGCCGCAGGACGCCCTGCCGCCGGACGACGCGCACGGGGCCTGGCTCGCCGCCACGCTGCCGGTGCTGGACCTGGCGCTGGGGTCGGTCGCTGCCCTCTGCTCGGCCGCGGTACGCGCCGGGGCCACGGGGCCGCTGGTGGAGCGCGGCCCCTCCCCGGAGCGGGTCGCCGCGTCGTTCGGCTCGGACCGGCTGCTGCGGCTCGACGGCCGACCGGTGCCGGGCTTCGCACCGTTGTCGGGGTTCTTCCGCACCCGCGACGGCTGGGTGCGCACGCACGCCAACTACCCGCACCACCGGGCCCGGCTGCTGCACCTGCTCGGCCTGCCCGACGGCACCGGACGTGACGACCTCGCGGCGCGCCTGGCAGACGTCTCTGCCACCGAGCTGGAGGACGACGCCGCCGCCCGGGGCGCGATCGTCGTCCGCGTGCGCTCCGAGACCGAGTGGCGCGAGTCCGCCCCCGGCAGGGCCGCCCACGCGGGGCCGCTGGTCCGGCTCGGCCCCCGCGACGACGTCGCCCGCCCTCCGTCCGCGCCGGCGGGCGGCGCCGCCCCGCTCGCGGGGGTGCGCGTGCTCGACCTCACGCGGGTGATCGCCGGGCCGGTCGCCACCCGGGCGCTGGCCTCGCTGGGGGCCGACGTGCTGCGGGTCGACCCGCCCGCGCCCGCCGAGATCCGGCACCAGCACCTCGACGTCGGGCAGGGCAAGCGCACCACCCTGCTCGACCTGCGCGGCGCGGGCGACCGCGAGCGCGCGCAGGCGCTGCTGGACGGGGCCGACGTGCTGGTCACCGGCTACCGCCCCGGCGCTCTCGACCCGTTCGGGCTGCGCCCGCCGCCCGGCGCCGTCGTCGCGCACGTGTCCGCGTGGGGCGACGACGGGCCCTGGGCGCCCCGGCGCGGCTTCGACTCGATCGTGCAGGCGGCGTCGGGCATCGCGCTGGTCGAGTCGCCCGACGGCGTCACCCCGGGCGCGCTGCCCGCGCAGGCGCTCGACCACGCCACCGGCTACCTGCTCGCCGCGGGGGTGGTGGACGCGCTCGCCGCCCGTGGCGCCGACGGCCGGGGGCGCGACGTCTCGGCGGCGCTGGCCCGCACCGCGGCGTGGCTGCTCGATGCCCCCGCGGACGAGCGCGACCCCGGGCACCCGGCGCCCACCACCCCGGGGCCGGGGACGGTCGTGAGCCACGGCCGCCGTCCGCGCGTCACGACGGCGCGGCCCGCGCTGCCGGGCCACGACGACCACCCGGCACCCGCCCACCCGTGGGGCGCCGACCACGCGGCCTGGGCGACGCCGCCCGGGTGAGAGTCGCCGGCAGGGGGCACGGCCAGGTGCGAGGCGCGCGCTCCTCTGGTCTGATCGGACCTGTCCCCGGAGCGCTCCGCCCGGGAGGGCTGCGGCGAGAGGGGTCTCTGATGGCGGTCGTGACGCGGGGGTTCGGGGGCCGGCGCCCGGAACCGGAGCACGAGATCCCACCGGGGCAGTTCGTCACGGACGACTTCCCCGTGCTGTCGGCCGGCCCGACGCCGAACGTGGACGAGTCGCGCTGGGAGCTCACCGTCCGCACGGAGACGGGCGAGGGGGTGTCCTGGACGTGGGAGGAGCTCCAGGCGCTGCCCGCCGAGGACGTCGTCACCGACATCCACTGCGTGACGCACTGGTCGAAGCTCGGCACCACGTGGCGCGGCGTCTCGGTGGACACGCTCCTGGCCGACGTGGAGACGAGCGCCGAGTTCGTCATGGCGCGCTCCTACGGCGGGTACACGACGAACCTGCCGCTGCAGGACCTGCTCGACGGGCAGGCGTGGGTGGCGTTCGAGTTCGAGGGCGAGCCTCTGGAGCCGGTGCACGGCGGGCCGGCGCGCCTGCTGGTGCCGCACCTGTACTTCTGGAAGAGCGCCAAGTGGCTGCGGGGCCTGGACCTCATGGACGACGAGGACCTGGGCTTCTGGGAGCAGAACGGGTACCACGCCTACGGCGACCCCTGGCTCGAGCAGCGGTACGCGTGAGCCGGCACGTGACCTGGCACATCGCGACGATCGTCGGGGCGCGGCCCCTGACCTCCACGGCTCGGGCGCTGACGCTGTCGGTGCCGGGGTTCGCCGGCGCGCTGCCCGGCCAGCACGTCGACGTGCGGCTGACGGCACCCGACGGCTACCAGGCCACCCGCGCCTACTCGCTCGCCGAGACCGGTCACGACGAGCGCGTCGACCTCGTCGTGGACGAGGTGCCCGACGGCGAGGTGTCGCCCTACCTGACCCACGACGCCCGGCCGGGCGACCAGCTCGAGGTCCGCGGCCCGCTCGGCGGCTACTTCGTGTGGCACGACGCCGACACCACCCCGGTGCTGCTCGTCGCGGGCGGCTCCGGCGTCGTGCCCTTCCTCGCGATGCTGCGCGCCCGCCGCAGCACGGGTCGTCGGGCACCGTTCCGCCTCGTGTGCTCCGTGCGCACGCCCGCCGACGCCATCGAGCGCGGAGAGGTCGACACCCCCGACCGCGGGTTCGACGTGCGCTGGGTCTTCACGCGCGAGGCCCCGCCGGGATGGCCGACGCCGCCGCGCCGGATCACGACCGACGACCTCGTGGCCCCCGGCTTCGGGCCGGACGACGGCACGGACGTCTTCGTCTGCGGCCCCACCGGTTTCGTGGAGGCGGCGGCCGGCCTGCTGACCGACCTCGGGCACCCGCCCGACCGGGTCCGCACCGAGCGATTCGGAGGTGCCTGATGTCGTCCCCCGAGCCGACCGCCCCGGGCGGGCCCGTCCTCGACGGGTCGGCCCTGGCCGGCGCGCTGAGCGAGGTCTACGCCTTCGAGACCACGCGCGCCGTCGTGCGCTGCGCGAGCTGCGGGCACACCGACGTCCTCGCCCGCACCACCGTGCACCTGTCCGCCATGGGCGGAGTCGTGCGCTGCGCGACGTGCGCCGCCGTGCTGCTCGTCGTCGTCGAGCGCCCCGACGGCGTCCGCGTGTCGGCGTCCGGCGCGGCCTGGGTCCAGGCGCCGCCCGGCTATTGAGCCCGTCAGCGCGGCGGTCAGTGCCTCACAGGTGGTCGAGCCACTGCAGCACGGCGCCCTCGCGCAGCGCCCACGGGCAGATCTCGACCTCGTCGACGCCGAGGGCGCGCATGGTCTCCTCCGCCACGACCGCCCCGCCGACGATCTGGTACGTGCGCTCGGGCGTCACGCCGGGCAGCGCGGTGCGGCCCTCGGCGGTGAGGCGGGCCAGCCGCGGCACCCAGTCCGCGAGCTGGGGCAGGCGCAGCCGCCAGCGGTCGTCCGGGCCGACGGCCTCCACCTGCATGCCGGCCAGCCGCGCGAGCGAGCGGAACGTCTTCGACGTCGCGACCACGTGGTCGGGTGCGGGCACGGTGGCCAGCCGGTCGACGACGGGCGCCAGCAGCGCGCGGGCGTGCACGCGCAGGGCCTGGACCTGGTCGGGCGGGGGCGGGTCGTCGGGCAGGTACTCGCGCGTCGTGCGGCCGGCGCCGAGCGGCACGGACGCGGCGAGGTCCGGCTCCTCGTCGACGCCGGACGCGATCTCCAGCGAGCCGCCGCCGATGTCGAGCACCAGGAGCCGGCCGGCCGCCCACCCGTGCCAGCGGCGGGCGGCGAGGAACGTGAGCCGGGCCTCGTCCTCGCCCGACAGCACGACCACCTCGCGACCCACGCGCCCGGCGATCTCCGCGAGCACCGCGGCGCCGTTCGCGGCGTCCCGCAGCGCGGAGGTCGCCATCGGCAGCAGCTCGTCGACGGCGGACTCGCGGGCGAGCTCCATGACGTCGTCGACGGCGGCCAGGATCGTGCGCCGCCCCTCGTCCGTGACCGCGCCGTCGGCGTCGAGGTACCGCATGAGCCGCACCGTGATCTTGCGCTCCGCGTGCGGCACCGGCCGCACGCCGTACCGCGCGTCCAGCACGAGCAGGTGCACCGTGTTGGAGCCGATGTCGATCACTCCGAGGCGGGGCGCGGAGGCCCGGGCTGCGCTGCTCATGGCAGCCGAGCGTAGCGGCGGCGTCGGGCGCCGTACCCGCCCCACGCACGACGACGCCCGGTCCCGCGGGGCGGGGCCGGGCGTCGTGGGCCGCTCAGCGGCCGACGATCAGGAGAGCGCCTTCGCCTTGAGGCGCTCGTACTCCTCCGGCGTGATGGTGCCCTCGTCGAGCAGTTTCTTCGCCGACGCGATGTGGTCGGCGGGGCTCCCCGCGACCTCTCGGATGTAGGCGTCCGTGCCGGCCTTGGCCTCCTTCACCGCCGAGAGCTGGCGCTCCGACATCCCCCGGCCACGGGCGATGAGGTAGACCAGCGCCGTGATCATCGGGACGAAGATCAGGAAGACGACCCAGACGGCCTTCCACCAGCCGGAGAGCTCCCGGTCGCGGAAGAGGTCCGTGAGGATCTGGAAGAGCACGATCAGGTAGGCCACGAACAGGAAGATCCAGACCAGGTACCAGAAGAAGTCCCAGAACGTTTCCATGCTCAGCGCGTCCTTTCGAAGGCGGATCCCACACCGTCGACGGCCGACCGGGGCGGCCAGGTGCCCGCTTTCGGGACGCTAGTCCCGACATGCCGGAAGCGCGCGCCGAAACGGGGTGATCTCGCCGCCGACCCGGCGAACCGGGCCCTGCGGGAGGTTCGCGACAGTCGCGGGGCTCAGCCGCGCTCAGCCTCGCTCGGCGGCGCGCTCGGCGTCCTCGACGAGCTCCTCGGCACCCGCCACGACGGCGGCCTCCTCGGCCCGCGCCCGTGCCAGCGCGTCGGCGCGCACGGCCACGATCTCGTCGTGCAGGGCGGCGTGCACCCGCTTGCGGACGTCGCGCGCGATCGCGTCGACGTCGGCCTCGTCGGGGGTCTCGCCCCGGGCGGTGAGCTCGACGGCGAGGCGGTCGACCGCGGCGTCGACCTCGCGCCGCACCTGCTCCTCCGCGGCATCGAACAGGGCCACGACGGCGGCGTCCGCGGCGCGGCCCAGGCGGGTCTCCTCGAAGTCCGCGGCCGCGTCGTCCACGATCCGGCGCGCCCGGTCGACGACGTCCGCGGCGGTGGCCGGGGCGTGCGCCTTGAGCGTGCCCAGGTCGTACAGCAGCACGCCCTCGACGTCCGCGACCCGCGGGTCGACGTCGCGGTGCAGCGCCAGGTCGAGCACCACGAGGGGGCGGGGCTCCGGCTCGTCGCCCGCGGCGGCGGCGGCCCGCTCGCGCGAGCGCACCACGGCGGCGGCGTCGAGCACGTACTCCAGGGACGCCTCGGCCCGACCGTCCACGACCCCGGCGCCGGGCCGGCGTCCGCGCGCGCCCGAGCACGACACCACGAGGTCGGCGTCGGCCAGCGCCTCGACCAGGTCCGGCGCGGCCTGCACGCCGTGCCCCTCCGCGAAGACCTCCGCGCGGCCGGAGCGCGAGTACACCCGCACGTCGTCGCAGCCGCGGGCCCGCAGCGCCGCCACGGACGCCCCCGCGTACGAGCCCGTGCCGATGAGCACCGCCCGCACGCCGCGCCACGACCCGTCCTGCTCGAGGTCCCGGCCGCCGACGTCCCGGCCGGCGAGGTCCAGCCCGAGCGACACGACGGACCGCCCGGCGGCGCCGAGCTCCGTGTGCGTCCCGACGCGCTTGGACGTGCGCGACGCCGTCTGGAACAGCAGCTCGAGGGTCTTGGACGTCGTGCCGTCCGCGCGGGCCTCGGCGAGGGCGCGCTTGACCTGCCCGGCGATCTCCCGCTCCCCCACGACCATCGAGTCCAGGCCGGCGGCCACGGTGAACAGGTGCGAGGTGACCTCCGGGCCGGTGCGGACCGTGAACGAGTCGGCCGCGACGTCCTCGGACACCCCGGAGCCCGCGGCGACCAGGGCTGCCACGTGCCGCGTCGCGTGGCGGACGGCGTCGCCGTGCACCGGCGCGTCGACGTCCAGGTAGAGCTCGAAGCGGTTGCACGTGGAGATCACGACGGAGCCCTGCACGGGCCCGCACGACCCCACGGCGACGCGCCCGACGGAGCCGGACCCGGTGGACAGCCGCTCGAGCGCGTCCAGGTCCAGCTCGCGGTGCGAGGCGGTCAGGGAGAGGAGTACCACAGTGGCTCCACTTTAAGAGGGCGGAACAAGCGGGGCAGAATCGTGAACCGTGACATCCCCCACGATCCCGGCCGAGACACCTTCGGCGCCGACCCAGCTGCCCGCCGACCACCCGCTGGTCGACGGCCGGACGACGCGCGCCCCGCTGGTGCGTGCCCTGCGGGGCGACCGTCCGGACGTGACCCCCGTGTGGTTCATGCGACAGGCGGGCCGCTCCCTGCCCGAGTACCGCGAGGTCCGTCAGGGGGTAGGGATGCTCGACGCCTGCCTCCGGCCACCGCTCGCCGCGGAAATCACCCTCCAGCCCGTGCGCCGCCACCAGGTGGACGCCGCCGTCTTCTTCAGCGACATCGTCGTGCCGCTGCGGCTCGCGGGCGTCGACGTCGACATCAAGCCCGGCGTCGGGCCCGTCATGGACCATCCGTACCGCACGGCCGAGGACGTCGCCCGCCTCACGTCGCGCACGCTCGACGACGGCGCGCTCGCGCCGATCGCGGAGGCCGTGCGCCTCACCGTCGCCGAGCTCGGCGACGTGCCGCTGCTCGGGTTCGGCGGTGCGCCGTTCACGCTCGCCGCCTACCTGGTCGAGGGCAGGCCGTCGCGCGACCACCTCGCCGCGCGCACCCTCATGCACGCCGACCCGGAGACGTGGGCCCGCCTCACCGCCTGGACCGCCGACCTCACCGGCCGCTTCCTGCGCACGCAGGTGCTCGCGGGCGCGTCCGCGGTCCAGCTCTTCGACTCCTGGGCCGGCTCCCTGGCCCTGGCGGACTACACGGCGCACGTCGCGCCGTCGTCCACGGCCGCGCTCGCACACGTCGCGGACCTGCGCGCGCCTGGCGCCGACGGCGAGGGCCTCCCGGCCATCCACTTCGGCACCGGCACCGGGCACCTGCTGCCCGCGCTGCGTGACGTGCTCGACGCCGCCGGCGTCGCGTACCCCGCCGTCGGCGTCGACTACCGCACGCCGCTCGACGAGGCAGCCGCCCTGCTGGCCGACCACCCGCGCGGCGCCGTCCCCGTGCAGGGCAACATCGACCCCGCCCTGCTGGGCGCACCGTGGCCGGTGCTCGAGGCGCACGTGCGCGACGTCGTCGCCCGCGGTGCCGGGGCCCCCGGGCACGTGGTCAACCTGGGCCACGGCGTGCCGCCGGACACCGACCCCACCGTGCTGACGCGCGTCGTCGAGCTGGTGCACGCGTTGTGAACCCACCCGCCGCCCACGTGCCGCCCCTCCCGCCGCTCGGCGCCCCCGTCGACGCGTCCGCCGGACGGCCCGCGCGGCCGCCCGAGCACGTCGACGCCGTGGTCGTCGGCGGCGGGATCGGCGGGCTCGTCGCGGCCCGCACCCTGGTGCACCGCGGCCTGCAGGTGGTGCTGCTCGAGGCGTCCGACCGCGTGGGCGGTCCCGTGCGCGGCGGGGCGTTCGGCTCGCTGCCGGTGCGGCTCGACCTCGGCGCCGAGTCGTTCGCGGCACGCGGCACCGCGGTCACGGACCTGGCGGAGGAGCTCGGGCTGGACGTCGTGAGTCCGGCGGGGCTGTCCGCCTGGGGGTACGCGGCCGGCCACGCCTTCCCGCTGCCGAAGGCGGGCGTGCTCGGCATCCCCTCGGTGCCGTGGGCGCCTGACGTGCGGCGCGCGATCGGCTGGCCCGGGGTCGTGCGGGCGACCCTCGACCGGGTGCTGCCACGGTTCGTCGCGGACACCACCGACCTGGGGACCCTGGTGCGGTCCCGGCTCGGGCGGCGCGTGGCCGACCGGCTCGTCGCCCCGGTCGCCACCGGGGTGCACTCCGCGCCGCTCGACCGCCTCGACGTCGCCGCCGTCGCGCCCGGCCTGCTCGACGCGTTCGCCCGCACCGCGTCGCTGTCCCGCGCCGTCGCGGAGCTGCGGGCCGCCGCTCCCGCCGGGTCCGCCGTGCGCGGGATCGACGGCGGCATCCACGCCATCGTCGAGGCGCTCACCGGCGAGGTCGCCGCGAGCGCCGAGGAGTTCGCCGACTCCCCGCGCACCGACGCGACCGGCCCCATCCACGCCGCGGTGCGCGTGGGCCGGCAGGTCGACGGCGTGCAGCGGGTCGGCGCGGACTGGCAGGTCACCACGACCGTCGGCGACACCGTGCGCGCCCCGCGGCTGGTCGTGACGACGCCGCTCGTCGCGCCGCTGCTGGCGCCCTGGGTCACCGGGCCGGGCGGGGCCGAGGCGGGCGCGGTGCCCGTGCCGACGCCGGAGACCGGCGCGGACATCTGGCTCGCGACGCTCCTGGTCGACGCGCCCGAGCTCGACGACGCCCCGCGCGGCTCCGGGCTGCTCGTCGCGCCCGACGCCGAGGGCACGGGGTCGGGCACGGGGTCGGGCACGGGCACGGGGTCCGGGCGGACGACCGGGGTGCGCGCCAAGGCCCTCACCCACGCCACGGCGAAGTGGCCGTGGCTGGCCGACCGGGTGCGCGCGGTGGCAGGGCCGGGGGTGCACGTGGTGCGGCTGTCGTACGGGCGGATCGGCACCCCGACCGAGGTGCCGACGGTCGAGGAGGTCGCGCGCGACGCGTCCGCCCTGCTCGGCGTCGACCTCACCGACCGCGTGCGCGACCACCTGCTGCAGCGCTGGGACGGCGCCCTGCCCCCGCCGACCCCCGCCTACCGGGCGCAGGTCGCCGCGTTCAGCGCCGCCGTCGGGCACACACCCGGGCTGGCGGTGACGGGCGGCTGGGTCGCCGGGACCGGTCTCGCCGCGATCGTCGCCCACGCGCAGGCCGCCGTCGCCGCCCTCTGACCCGCGACCTGTCAGGATGCGCGCGCGGTATCCCGGGCGCCGGCCCTGACAGGTCGCCCGCGCCCCCGGGCTGTCAGGACCCGCGCGCGGTATCCCCGGCGTGCATCCAGACGGCGGTGGTGACGCATCGTCGTGACCCCGCGTCAGGACGTCGGGAAGAACCGTGTGAGATCGACCTCCCGGCCCGCCGGAGTTGTCCACGGGCCGCACCGCTGCGCGACACTGGACCCGTGAGCACCCCCGAGACCGCCCCCGCCCCGCTGCGCCTCGGCACCCGCGGCAGCGCCCTCGCGACGACGCAGTCGGGCCTGGTCGCGCGCCGGCTGGAGGAGCTGCTGGGACGGCCGGTCGAGCTGGTGCGCATCCGCACCGAGGGCGACGTGAAGACCGGCTCGCTGGCGTCCCTGGGCGGCACCGGCGTGTTCGTCACCGCGCTGCGCGAGGCGCTGCTCGACGGTCGCTGCGACGTCGCCGTGCACTCGCTCAAGGACCTGCCCACGGCCCAGCCGGCCGAGCTCACGATCGTCACCCCCGAGCGCGAGGACCCGCGCGACGCCCTGTGCGCCCGCGACGGCCTCACCCTCGACACGCTGCCGCGCGGCGCCCGCGTCGGCACCGGGTCCCCGCGCCGGGCCGCGCAGGTGCAGGCCGCGCGCCCCGACGTCGAGCTGGTGGACATCCGCGGCAACGTCGAGACCCGGCTGGCCCGCGCGCTCGGCCCGGACGCCGACCTCGACGCCGTGGTGCTCGCGCTCGCGGGCCTGTCGCGGCTGGGCCGCACCGAGGTGGTCACGCAGGCCCTCGACCCGGCCGTGGTCGCGCCCGCCCCCGGCCAGGGCGCCCTCGCCGTCGAGGCCCGCACCGCCGACCTGGCGCCCGGCACGCCCCTCGCGGACGCGTTCGCCGCGCTCGACCACCGCCCGACGCGGCTCGCCGTGCTGGCGGAGCGCGCGGTGCTCGCGCGGCTCGAGGCCGGGTGCGCGGCACCCGTCGGCGCGCACGCCCGCGTCGAGGCCGGCGAGCTGCAGCTCACCGCGGTCGTCGCCCGCGTCGACGGGACGGAGCAGCTCACGCACAGCGCGTCCGCCGCGCTCGCCGCGGACCACGTCCCCCTCGATCACCTCGCGCAGGACGACGCCGCGACCGCCCTGGGCGTCCGCGTGGCCGAGGCGCTGCTCGCCGACGGCGCGGCCCGCCTCGCACCGCTGGTGGGCGGGGCCGGCGAGCCGCGCACCGGCGAGGCGGAGGAGGTCGCGCCGCGGTCCGACGTCGAGCCCCTGCACACCCCCACCGGCACCGACGACCCGGAGGGCGCGTGACCGGCGAGGACGCGTCCCGCGAGAGCACGGCCCCGGCCCGGTCGGTGCTGGTGGCCCGGGCGCCCCGGCGCGCCGCCGCGCTCGCCGAGCGCCTGCGCGACCTGGGCCTGGAGGTCGTCGTCGCGCCCGTGATCGAGCGCGCCCCGGCGGACGACCTCGCACCGCTCGACGACGCCGTCCGCGGCCTGGCCCGGGGGGCGTTCGTCTGGGCGGTCGTGACCAGCGTCAACGCCGTCGACGCCCTCGTCGACGCCGCCGCCCGGACCGGCACGAGCCTCCCGGAGGCCCGCGTCCGCTGGGCATCCGTCGGGCCCGCGACCACCCGTGCGCTCGCGGCGGCAGGCGTCACGACCGACCTCGTGCCCCAGGACGACGCCACCGCCGCCGGGCTGGTCGCGGCGTTCCCCGACCCGGCCGTCACCGACCCGGAGACGCCGGCCGTGCTGCTGCCGCTCGGGGACCTCGCCCGCCCGACGCTCGACGAGGGCCTCGCCGACCGCGGCTGGGTGCCGCACGTCGTGACCGCGTACCGCACGGTGCACCACGACCTGCCCGCCGACGTCGCGGACCGCGCCCGGGGCGGCGGCTTCGACGTCGTCGTCGTCTCGTCCGGCTCGGTGGCGCGGGAGATCGCCGACCAGGCGGGCACGGGCACCCCCGTCGTCGCCATCGGCACGCCGTCGGCCGACGCCGCCCGCGAGGCCGGCCTGCGGGTCGCGGCCGTCGCGGCACGCCCCACGGACGACGCGCTCGCCGCGGCGGTCGCCGCCGCCCTCGACCTCCCCCTCCGCACCGGCCCCGCCGACCCGACGGCGACGGCCCCCACCTCCACGAAGGAGCACCCGTGAGCACCTCGGGCACCGGCATCGTGTACCGACCGCGCCGCCTGCGCACCACCCCCCGCATGCGGCGCCTGGCCGCCGAGACCCGCCTGCACGCGGCGGACCTCGTGCTGCCGCTGTTCGTCAAGGAGGGGCTGGCCGAGCCCGCCCCCATCACCTCGATGCCCGGGCAGGTCCAGCACACCGAGGCCACGCTGGCGGACGCCGTCGCGGACGCCGCCCGCGCGGGCCTGGGCGGCGTGATGCTGTTCGGCATCCCCGCCGAGCGCGACGCCACCGGCACCGCCGGCGACGCCCCGGACGGCATCCTGCAGCGCGGCATCCGCATCGCGCGCGAGGCCGTCGCCGCCGTGGAGGCGGAGGGGGCGTCGGGCGCGGCCGGGCGCCCGGGCCCCGTCGTCATGGCCGACACGTGCCTGGACGAGTTCACCGACCACGGCCACTGCGGCGTGCTCGCCGCCGACGGCACCGTGGACAACGACGCGACGCTCGAGCGGTACGCGGCGATGGCGGTGGCGCAGGCCCGCGCGGGCGCGGAGGTCGTGGCGCCGTCCGGGATGATGGACGGCCAGGTGGCCGTGATCCGCGACGCGCTCGACGACGCCGGGTTCGAGCAGGTGAGCATCCTCGCCTACAGCGCCAAGTATGCGAGCGCGTTCTACGGCCCGTTCCGCGAGGCCGTCGACAGCGCCCTCCAGGGCGACCGCCGGACCTACCAGATGGACGCCGCCAACGCCCGCGAGGGCCTGCGCGAGGCGGACCTCGACCTCGCCGAGGGCGCGGACATGGTCATGGTGAAGCCCGCCGGCACGTCGCTCGACGTGCTGCGCGGCGTCGCCGACCGCTCCGACGTCCCGGTCGCGGCGTACCAGGTCAGCGGCGAGTACGCGATGATCGAGGCCGCCGCCGCCCAGGGCTGGATCGACCGCAAGGGCGCCGTGCTCGAGTCCGTCCTGGCGATCAAGCGCGCCGGCGCCGACGTCGTCCTCACCTACTGGGCCAACGAGATCGCGGAGTGGATCAAGTGACCATGACGACCGACAACCATGCCGCGTTCCTGCGCGCGCAGGCCGCCATCCCCGGCGGCGTGAACTCCCCCGTGCGGGCGTACGGCTCGGTGGGCGGCGACCCGCGGTTCCTCGCGAGCGCGCGCGGCCCGTACGTGACCGACGTCGCCGGGCGCGACTACGTCGACCTGGTGTGCTCCTGGGGGCCGGCACTGCTGGGGCACGCCCACCCGGAGGTCGTCGCGGCCGTGCAGGACGCCGCCGCGCGCGGCCTGTCGTTCGGCGCGCCCACCGTGGCCGAGGTGGAGCTCGCGGAGGAGATCCGCCGCCGGGTGCCCGTCGCGGAGCGGGTGCGGCTCGTGTCCACGGGCACCGAGGCGACGATGACGGCGGTCCGGCTGGCGCGCGGCGTCACGGGGCGGCCGCTCGTCGTGAAGTTCGCCGGCTGCTATCACGGCCACGTCGACGCGCTGCTGGCGGAGGCCGGGTCGGGCGTCGCGACGCTCGCCATGCCGGGCACCGCCGGGGTCACGGAGGCGTCCGCGGCCGAGACGCTCGTGCTGCCGTACAACGACCTCGCCGCCGTGGAGGCCGCGTTCGCCCAGCACGGCTCGCGCATCGCCGCCGTCATCACCGAGGCGAGCCCCGCCAACATGGGCGTCGTGCCGCCGGCCGAGGGCTTCAACGAGGGGCTGCGCCGCATCACGCGCGCGCACGGCGCCCTGTTCGTCATGGACGAGGTGCTCACCGGCTTCCGCGTCGGCCCGTCCGGCTGGTGTGGCCTGGAGAACACGCGCCTCCGGGGCGAGGGCGGCGAGGGGTACACCCCCGACCTGATCACCTTCGGCAAGGTCGTGGGCGGCGGGATGCCGGTGGCGGGCCTGGGCGGCCCGGCGTCGATCATGGACCAGCTCGCCCCGACCGGGCCGGTCTACCAGGCGGGCACGCTGTCCGGGAACCCCGTCGCCGTCGCGGCCGGCCTCACCACGCTGCGCCTCGCCGACGACGCCGTCTACGCGCGCGTCGACGCCGTCGCGGACACGATCGCCACCGCCCTGAGCGAGGCCCTGTCCGCCGAGGGCGTGGAGCACCGCGTGCAGCGCGCCGGCTCCCTGTTCTCGACGTTCTTCGGCCCGTTCGCGGCCGCCGAGGGCGTGCGCGACTACGCGCAGGCCCAGGCGCAGGAGGCGTACCGCTACCGGGCCCTGTTCCACGCGCTGCTCGACGCCGGCGTCAACCTGCCGCCGTCCGTCTTCGAGGCGTGGTTCGTCTCCGCCGCGCACGACGACGCCGCCGTGAACCGCATCCTCGACGCCCTGCCCGCCGGCGCCCGCGCCGCCGCCGCGGCGACCGCCTGACCGCCGGTGGCCTCGAACGTGACGCCCCGGACCACCGGGGCCGAGCGGACCGTGCTGCTGGTGATCGACCTGCAGGTCGGGGTGCTCGACGGGTGCCTCGACGCCGACGGTGTCGTGCGCCGCACGGCGGCCCTCGTGGACCGCGCGCGGCGCGAGGGCACCCCGGTGGTCTGGGTGCAGGACCACGGCGGCCTCCCCGAGGGCTCCCCCGGCTGGCAGCTCGCGGCGCCGCTCGAGCGCGCGCCCGGAGAGCCGCTGGTGCGCAAGACCTACCGCGACTCGTTCGCGGACACCGACCTCGCAGAGGTCCTGGGCGAGCTCGGCGCGACCCGGCTCGTCGTGGCCGGCGCGCAGTCGGACTACTGCATCCGGACCACGACGCAGGCCGCCGCGGCCCGCGGCCTCGACGTCACGCTGGTGAGCGACGCCCACACCACGACGGACGCCGAGTGGGAGGGCGTCGTCGTGCCCGCCGAGCACATCGTGGCGCACACGACCATGTACTTCTCCGGGCTGCGCTACCCCGGCCGCGCCTACGGCGTCGCCGCGCACGACACCGTCGACCTGCACGCCTGACGCGAGGCCTCTGACGCGAGGCCCGTCGTGACCGTGGCGCACCGGCCGTGCTCGACGCGGCCGTCGCGCTCGGGCGAGCCTGGCCGGCCACGATGCAGAGATGTATGCGCGTTCACTATCGTGGGACCGCTCGCACGGCCGTGCGGGCGAGGGATGCGGTCAAGGAGTTCCGGTGGCGAAGGCCCCCACGGTGTACGACGTCGCGCAGCGCGCGGGGGTCTCGATCGCGACGGTCTCGCGGGTGCTGCGCCGCCCCGACGACGTCCGCGAGCGCACGCGCACGGTGGTGCACGAGGCGATCCGCGAGCTGGGCTACGTCCCGTCCGGCGCGGCCCGCGGGCTGGCGGCGCGATCGACGGGCGTGCTGGGCCTGTGCTTCCCCGACGTCGACGGCATCGACGAGGTCGCAGACCTGCCCGACCCGGTGCGGGTGGGCGAGGCGGTCGAGGTGGTGCGCGACGTCGGCGGCCCCGTGACGGCGCGCTGGAGCAACCTGTACCTCGGCGAGGTGATGCGCGGCGCCGAGCTCGAGGCGTGGCGCACCGGGCACGCGGTGATGATCGGCGTCGCGCGCGGGCTGCGGCGGGCGCAGGCGGTCAACGAGCTCGCCGGCCGCGTGGACGGCCTGGCGGTGCTGTCGAAGTCGGTGCCCGACGACCTCCTGGCGCACATCGCCCGCCGCGTCCCCGTCGTCGTCATGGCGGGCCCGCCGCAGGACGACGCGTACGACCACATCTCGGTGGACAACCGCGCGGGCACCCGCGCCCTGGTGGACCACCTCGTCGCCGACCACGGCCTGCGCGACCTCGCGTTCGTGGGCGGGCCGGCCGACTCGCCCGACGCGCACGAGCGTTTCCAGGGCTTCCGCGACGCCCTCGCCGCCGCGGGGCTCACCGTGCCCGACGAGCCGGCCGCGCGCAGCGACTTCACGCGGGCGGGCGCCCGCGACCTCGCCCGCCGGATGCTCCAGGCGCACGTGACCGGACGCGGCACGGGGGCCACGGGTCACGCGCTCCCCCGCGCCCTCGTCTGCTCGAACGACCAGACGGCGCTCGGCTTCCTCGACGTGCTCACCGAGGCCGGGGTCGACGTGCCGGGAGACGTCGTCCTCACCGGGTTCGACGGCATCGACGCCACGCAGGCCTCCATGCCCCGCCTCACGACGGTGAGCCAGCCGATGGTGGAGCTGGGGCGAGCGGCCGTGGAGCTGCTGCGCTCGCGCCTCGCCGACCCGTCGGCACCGGCGGCCACGGTGAACCTTCCCGTGCGCGTGCTGCTGCGCGAGAGCTGCGGCTGCTCGTGACCCCGCCGCCCGGGAGCACCTCGCACCGCACCCCGGGCCGTTGGCCACACGGTTTGCCGCGCCGAAATGTATGCGCATACACTCGCCGGGACGTCGCACGCCGACCCCGGTGTGCGCGGGCCCTCACAGGAGAGGCCTCGACGAAGAGGAGTGGATGTCCATGACGCGCACAGCGCGCTCGGCGCGGCGCCTGGCCGCCATCACGGCCGCCGTCGCGGTGCTGGCCACGGCGGCCTGCTCGGCACCGGTGCAGAACAAGGGGGACGACGGCGCCGCCGGTGGCGCGACGTCGATGCTCATCGCGGCCGACAACGGCTCGCCGACGTTCGACCGGAACTTCAACCCGTACTCGTCCGGCAAGCGCAACACGACGACGTACCTCTACGAGCCGCTGGTCATCATCAACGAGATGAGCGGCGAGGAGACCCCCTGGCTCGCCACGGGGTACGAGCAGCCCGACGCCAAGACCGTCGTCTTCACCATGCGTGACGGCGTGACCTGGTCGGACGGGGAGCCCCTCACCGCCGAGGACGTCAAGTACTCCTTCGACCTCGTCAAGAAGCACCCCGAGATGGACCTCAAGGGCGCGTGGTCGCACCTGAAGTCCGTCGAGGTGGACGGGACCACCGTCGTCATGCACCTGCAGACCGAGGACGTCCCGGCCGCGAAGATCCTCGCCCAGCAGCTCATCGTGCCCGAGCACATCTGGAAGGACGTCGACGACCCGGTCACCTGGACCAACGAGGAGCCCGTCGGGTCCGGCCCGTACACGCTCGGCGAGTTCACGCCGAACCAGTACACGCTGAAGAAGAACCCCACGTACTGGCAGGCGGACAAGGTGGCCGTCGAGGAGCTCGTGCAGCCCGCCGCCAACTCCGAGCTGGACATCGTCAACAACGGCTACGACTGGGCCTACGCGTTCATGAGCGACGTCGAGGACACCTGGGTCAAGGCCGACCCCGAGAACAACACCTACTGGTTCCCGGCGGGCGCGGCGATCTCGCTCATCCCGAACATGACGAAGGCGCCGTACGACGACGTCGACTTCCGCAAGGGCATCGCGCTGGCGCTGGACAAGCAGGTCATCGCCGACAAGGCCGAGCAGGGCTACGTCGACCGGGCCAGCCAGACCGGCCTCATGCTGCCCAACCAGGAGAAGATCCTCGACCCGTCGATCCCCAACCAGGGTTACGTCGACCAGGACACCGACGCGGCGCTCGCCTCGTTCGAGAAGGCCGGCTACACGAAGCAGGGCGACAAGCTCGTCGACTCGTCCGGCAAGCCGCTGAAGATCACGATCACCACCCCGAACGGCTGGTCCGACTGGCTGCAGGGCGTCGAGCAGGTCAAGAACCAGCTCACCGCGATCGGCATCGACGTCACCGTCGTGCAGCCGCAGGCCGCGGCCTACCAGAAGGAGCTCCGCACGGGCGACTTCGACATGATCATGGGCACCGTCGGCGGCACCGGCCAGCCGTTCCAGGACTACAACGGGCTCATGGGCTCGGAGTTCCTGCTGCCCGTCGGCAAGACCGCCGCCGGCAACTTCGGCCGCTTCGAGTCCGCCGAGGCGGACGACCTGCTCGCCGAGCTCAAGGTCACGACCGACGAGGCGAAGCAGCTCGAGATCACGCACCAGCTGGAGCAGATCACCTACGACCAGCTGCCGATGATCGCCCTGTTCTACGGCGGCTCGTGGGGCCTGTTCTCGAACAAGAACTTCACCGGCTGGCCCAGCGCGGACGACCCCTACGCCTCCCCGAAGACCTGGGACTCCACGCCGCTGCTGATCCTCACGCACCTCAAGCCCGCCCAGGGCTGACCCCTCGCGGGTTTCGCTCGGCACTTCCGCGCTACGTCGGCACCTCCAGATGCCGAACAAGCGCGGAAGTGCCGAACGAAACCCGTGACCGACCGATCGACCACCGACCCGGAGGCTCCGTTGCGCTACGCGCTCCGCAAGCTCGGCCTGCTGGTCCTGACGCTGTGGGCGGCGGTGACGCTGAACTTCGTCATCCCGCGCCTCATGCCCGGCTCGCCCGCTGACGCGGCCATCGCCAAGCTCGCACAGAACGGCCCCGTGACGCCGTCGGTGCAGGCGGCGATCGAGGCCCAGCTCGGCGTGCCCGGCGGCAGCATCTGGGACCAGTACGTCACGTACCTGAACAACGTCATCCACCTCGACTTCGGGGTGTCCTACACCTTCTTCCCGCAGCAGGTCTCCGAGCTCGTCGCGGGCGCCCTGCCCTGGACGCTGATCATGGTCGGCGCCGTCACGATCATCGCGTTCGTGCTCGGCACGCTGATCGGCATCGGCGCCGCCTGGAAGCGCGGCACCTGGATGGACTCCCTGCCCACCGTGGCCGGCAGCTTCCTCTCCGCGTTCCCCTACTTCTGGACCGCGCTGCTCATCGTCTTCTTCCTCGGCTACGTGCTCGGCTGGTTCCCCACCTCGGGCGCGTACTCGGCCACCGCGGTGCCGAACCTGTCGTGGGAGTTCCTCGGCGACGTGCTGTACCACGCGGCCCTGCCCGCGATCACGATCCTCATCACGTCGCTCGGCGGCTGGATCCTCGGCATGCGCAACACGATGATCAACACCCTCGGGGACGACTACGTGACGTTCGCCGAGGCCAACGGCCTGCGCGGCCGCACGGTCGCGATCCGCTACGCCGCCCGCAACGCGATCCTGCCGAACCTCACCGGCTTCGGCATGGCGCTCGGCGGCGTCGTCGGCGGCTCCCTGCTCGTGGAGCAGGTGTTCGCGTACCCCGGCGTCGGCTACCTGCTGTTCAACGCCGTCACCAACCAGGACTTCCCGCTGATGCAGGCCCTCTTCCTCATGATCACGGTGAGCGTGCTGCTCGCGAACTTCCTGGTGGAGATCCTCTACGGCGTCCTCGACCCCCGAACGAGGCGGTGACCCCGATGGCTGCTGACCCGACCACCACGACCACCGCGACGATCCCCGACCCCGAGGGCCCGGCCCCCGAGGCCGCCCGGGGGCCGAGGCGCCCCGCCCGCACCCGCCTCGGCCGCACGGGCCAGGTGCTCGGCCGCGCGTTCGCCACCGTGTGGGCCAACCCGAAGGCCCGCGTGGGGCTCGTCATCCTGGGCGTGTTCGTCCTCATGGCGGTCTTCGCGCCGCTGCTCGCCCCGTACTCCCCGCACGACGACTCGTTCGGGCGCAACGAGCCCGGCAGCGCCGCGCACTGGCTCGGCACCACCGGCGCCGGCGAGGACGTGCTGTCCCAGGTGATCTACGGCGCGCGCGTCTCCCTGCTCGTCGGCTTCGTCGCCGGCGGCCTGTCGACCGTCGTCGCCGTCGTCATCGGCCTGTCGTGGGGCTACCTGCGCGGCTGGGGCAACGACGTCGTCAACTTCCTCGTCAACCTGTTCCTCGTGATGCCGGGCCTGCCGCTGATGATCATCATCGCGGCGTACCTGCAGAACGGCGGGCTGCCGATGATCATCCTGGTCGTCGTCATCACCGGCTGGGCATGGGGCGCCCGCGTGCTGCGCTCGCAGACGCAGTCCCTGCGCTCGCGCGACTTCGTGACGGCGGCGATCTTCTCCGGCGAGAGCTCGGCGCGCGTCGTCTTCCGCGAGATCCTGCCGAACATGACCTCGATGATCGCGGGGTCGTTCTTCGGGGCGGCGACGTCGGCCGTGCTCGCCGAGTCGGGGCTGTCGTTCCTCGGCCTGGGCGACATGGCCACCGTGTCCTGGGGCTCGATGATCTTCTGGGCCCAGAACTCGATGGCGATCCTCACCGGCCAGTGGATCCTGCTGTTCGCCCCGGGTCTGTGCATCGCGCTGCTGGCGACCTCCATGACCCTCGTGAACTTCGGCGTCGACGGGTTGAGCAACCCGCGCCTGCGGGAAGGGACCGGCCGATGAGCCTGCTCGAGATCCAGGACCTGTCCGTCGTCTACGAGCCCCGCGGGGCCGTCCCGACGCACGCCGTCAAGAACGCGAACCTCACCCTCGAGCAGGGCGAGTTCGTGGGCCTGGTCGGCGAGTCCGGCTCCGGCAAGTCGACGCTCGGCTTCGCCGTGACCCGGCTCGCGAAGGCGCCGGCGCGCATCTCCGGCGGACGCATCGTGTTCGACGGCACCGACATCGCGCACCTGGACGCCGAGGAGCTGCGCTCCCAGCGCCGCGGCGGGTTCGCCATGGTGCTCCAGTCGGGCATGAACGCGCTCAACCCGGTGCGCACGATCGCGCACCACTTCGGCGACATCTTCGCCGCGCACGGGCACGTGCCGAAGGCGAGGCGGCGCCAGCGCGCCGTCGAGCTGCTCGACAAGGTGCAGCTGCCGTCCACGGTGCTCGACCGCTACCCCGGGGAGCTGTCCGGCGGCATGCGCCAGCGCGTGTCCATCGCGCTCGCCCTGTCGCTCGAGCCGCGCCTCATGGTGTTCGACGAGCCGACGACGGCGCTCGACGTGCTGGTGCAGCACGCCGTCATGGACACCATCCGCGAGCTGCAGGCCGCGGAGGGCTTCACCGCCGTGCTCATCTCGCACGACCTGGGCGTGGTGCTGGAGTCCGCGGAGCGCGTCGTCGTCATGCACGACGGCGAGATCGTCGAGGACGGCGCGTCGCGGCAGATCTTCTCCGCGCCGGCGCACCCGTACACGCAGATGCTGCTGAGCCACTACGCCGACCCGCGCGCCGAGGTCGTCGAGCTGCCGGGCTTCGAGCGCAAGGCGCCGCACGACGGCGCCGCGGGCGACGGCGGCGAGGCGCGGGCCGCGGCCCACGACGCGATCGTCGTCGACCACGTGTCGAAGGTGTACCCCGCGCCGCGGCGCGGCGAGAAGCCGGTGACGGCCGTCGACGACGTGTCGTTCCGGCTCGAGCCGGGCGCCGCGATGGCGCTGGTCGGCCAGTCGGGTTCCGGCAAGTCGACCATCGCCAAGATGGTCACCGGGGTGGAGCGGCCGACGTCGGGCACCGTGACGTTCGGCGACCTGCGGGTCGACCGGCTCCGGCGGCGGAAGCTCAAGACGCTGCACGCCGACGTCCAGATGGTGTTCCAGGACCCGTACTCGGCGCTCAACCCGCTGCACACCGTGGAGTACACGCTCACCCGGCCGGTGGAGAACTTCACCGGGCTCACGGGCGAGGCCGCGCGCGGGCGCGTCCTGGAGCTGCTGGAGACCGTCGGCCTCACGCCCGTCGAGCAGTACGCGGCCAAGCTGCCGCACCAGCTCTCGGGCGGGCAGCGCCAGCGCGTCGTCATCGCGCGCGCCCTGGCGTCGAACCCGCAGGTGCTCATCGCCGACGAGCCCGTCTCGATGCTCGACGTGTCGCTGCGCGCCGGCGTGCTCAGCCTGCTGGAGGACCTGCGCGCCGACCTCGGCGTCTCCCTGCTGTACATCACGCACGACCTGCTCTCGGCCCGCGTCGTGACCGACCAGATCATGGTGCTGCACCACGGCAAGGTGGTGGAGTCCGGCGGCACCGCGCAGGTGCTGCGCTTCCCGGAGGACGCATACACGACCCAGCTGCTGGACGCGATCCCGCAGCCCGCGCGGCGGTTCGCCGACGGGGCGGCGTCGTGAGCGCGGCCCCGCAGGTGCGCCCCGGGGCGCCGTTCTCCGTGCTGCCGCTGCCCGACGGCGTCGAGCCGCTGGTGCTCGACGTCCCGGTGGGCCCGCTCACCGCGCTGCGGTCGGTCGTGCCGGACGGCGTGCCGCGCCGCGCGGCGGCCCTGCTCGTGCCCGGGTTCACCGGGTCGCGGGAGGACCACCGGCTGCTGCTGCCGCTGCTGGCGGAGCGCGGCATCGAGGCGTGGACGTACTCCCAGCGCGGGCAGGCCGACTCGGTCGCGCCGCGCGGGACGGGCGCCTACCGCCGCGACGACTTCACGGGCGACGCCCTCGACGTCGCCGCGCTCGTGACGGCGACGGCCGGGATCACGCCCGGGAGCCTGCACCTGCTGGGCCACAGCTTCGGCGGCACGGTCGCGGCGGCCACCGCCGTGCGCGACACCACGCCGTTCGCCAGCCTCACGATGCTCTGCTCGGGCCCGCACGGCTGGCCGGGACGCAAGGACGCCGAGCGCGACCGGCTGCTCGCCGCCGCCGGGCTCGTCGACCTGTGGACCCTCGACAACCCGGCGCTCGCGCGGCGACTGGCCGAGGACCCGCAGGCGTCGGCCGACCTCGACGACGACACACGCTTCCACCGCGACCGCTCGGCCGCGACCAGCACCGACAACCTGCTGGGCGCGATCGACGTCCTCGCCGACGTCCACGACGTCACGCCCCACCTGGCCGCCACCGGCCTCCCGGCACTGGTCGCGCACGGCGTGGACGACGCCGCCTGGCCGCAGCCGTGGCAGCGCGCCATGGCCGAGCGGCTCGGCGCCCGCTACGCCGTGATCGACGACGCGGGCCACCTCCCCAACATCGAGAACCCCGCCGCGACGGCGGACCTCCTGGCCGACTTCTGGTCGACCGCCGGCGGGCGCTGACCGCCCGTACGGCCACGGCGGCGCCAGTGCGCCGCGCCCCTGCACCCCGCACCACAACGTAAGGACCATCCCGTGCTGCACTTCCCCGAGGGCTTCCGCTGGGGCGCCGCCACCGCGGCGCACCAGATCGAGGGCAACAACGTCTCCAGCGACTGGTGGGTGCGCGAGCACGCCGCCGGCACCTCGATCGTCGAGCCCAGCGGCGACGCCGCGGACAGCTACCACCGCTACCGCGAGGACATGACCCTCCTGCGCGACGCCGGCCTGGACACCTACCGCTTCTCGATCGAGTGGGCGCGGATCGAGCCCGAGGAGGGCTTCGTCTCCCGCGCCGAGATCGCGCACTACCGCCGCATGGTGGAGACGTGCCTCGAGCTCGGCATCACGCCGATGGTCACGCTCATGCACTTCACCGTGCCGCGCTGGTTCTACGACGAGGGCATGTGGCGCTCCCCGAAGGCGGCGGACCGCTTCGCCCGCTTCACCGAGCTGGCCCTGCCGATCCTCGGCGACGACGTCGACTACGTCTGCACCATCAACGAGCCCAACATCGCCGCGATGATCGCCGGCGGCGAGGACCCGGCCAACCTGGTCGCCTACGGCCTGCCCGAGCCCGACCTGCAGGTCGCGGACACGCTGCTCGAGTGCCACACCCGCTCGCGCGAGATCCTCGCCGGCGTGGGGGGCATAAACTCCGGCTGGACCGTGGCGACGCAGGACTTCCAGCCCGAGCCGGGCTGCGAGGACGTGGCGCACGAGTACGGCTACCGGCGCGACGACTGGTACCTCGAGGCCGCGCGCGGCGACGACTGGGTGGGCGTCCAGGCCTACACCCGCACGATCATCGGCCCCGACGGCCCCCGCCAGGTGCCGGACGGCGTCGAGACCACCCTCACCGGCTGGGAGTTCTACCCCCTCGCGCTGGAGCACGGCGTCCGCGCCGCGTGGGAGAAGACCGAGGGCGTGCCCGTGTTCGTCACGGAGAACGGCATGGCGACGCAGGACGACGCCCGTCGCATCGACTACACCGAGGGTGCGCTGGCCGGCCTGCACGCGGCGATCCAGGACGGCGTCGACGTGCGCGGCTACCTGCACTGGAGCCTGCTGGACAACTACGAGTGGGCCTCCGGCTTCCGCCCCACCTTCGGCCTGGTCGGGTGGGACACCGAGACCTTCGAGCGCCGGCCCAAGCCGTCGCTGGGCTGGCTCGGCTCCGTCGCGCAGGCGAACGGCCTCACCGTCCGCTGACCCCGCCGAGGTAGTTCGAGTGGCCGCGAGGTAGTTCAAAAACCGCCGAGGTAGTTCGTCATCGGGCGAGGTAGTGGACTACCTCGCGCGGCCTCGAACTACCTCGGCGATTTTTGAACTACCTCGCGAAATCCTGAACTACCTCGCGAAATCTCGAACTACCTCGCGGAGAGCTGAACTACCTCGGCGCAACCCATCCCGACGGGAGACCCTGAGCCATGACCGACCTGCCTTACCGCGACCCGTCCCTGTCCCCGGCCGAGCGGGTCGAGGACCTGCTGCGCCGCATGACGCTGCCCGAGAAGGTGGGGCAGATGCTGCAGCTCAACGCGATGGACGACCTCACGGAGATCGTCGTCGAGCGGCTGGCGGGGTCGATCCTGCACGCGTCGCCGCAGCGCGTCGTCGAGGCGATCGAGCTGGCCCGCGGCACACGGCTGGGCATCCCCCTGCTGGTGGCGGACGACGCCATCCACGGGCACGGCTTCTTCCCCGGTGCGACGGTCTTCCCCAGCCAGCTGGGGATGGCGGCCACCTGGGACCTCGACCTGGTGGAGCGGGCGGCGCGCGCGACGGCGGTCGAGGCCGCCGCGACCGGCCTGCACTGGACGTTCTCCCCCGTGCTGTGCGCGACGCGCGACCTGCGCTGGGGCCGCGTGAACGAGACGTTCGGCGAGGACCCGTTCCTCATCGGCGAGATGGGCGCCGCGATGGTGCGCGGCTACCAGGGCGACGGGCTGACCGACCCCACCGCCGTGCTCGCCACCGCGAAGCACTTCGCCGGCTACTCCGAGACGCAGGGCGGCCGCGACGCCACCGAGGCCGACCTCACGCCGCGCAAGCTGCGCTCGTGGTTCCTGTCCCCGTTCGAGCGGGTGGTGCGCGAGGGCGTGCGCACCGTGATGATCGGCTACCAGGCCATCGACGGCGTCCCCATCACCACGAGCCGCTGGCTGCTGCAGGGCGTGCTCAAGGACGAGTGGGGCTTCGACGGCACCCTCGTGACCGACTGGGACAACGTGGGCCGCATGGTGTGGGAGCAGTTCGTGAGCCCGGACCACGCGGCCGCGTCGGCCGCCGCCGTGGCCGCCGGGAACGACGTGATCATGGCGACGCCGCGGTTCTTCGAGGGCGCGCAGGAGGCCGTCGCGGACGGGCGCATCGACGAGGCGCGGCTCGACGACGCGGTGCGGCGCATCCTGCGCCTCAAGGTGGACCTCGGGCTGTTCGAGGACCCGCGCGCGCCGGTCGCCGCGCGCATCGAGGCCGTCGTGGGTTCCGCCGAGCACCGCGACCTCGCCCTCGGCGTCGCGCGCGGGTCTCTCGTGCTGCTGGAGAACGACGGCACGCTGCCGCTCGCGGGCGGCCTCGTGGCGGACGACGACGGGCGCGCCGTGGCCCCGAGCGGTGCTGCGCCGCTGCGCGTCGCCGTCGTCGGGCCCAACGCCGACGACCCGCACGCGCAGCTCGGCGACTGGGCCGGCGCCTCGGGGCAGGTGAGCTGGATCCGCGACGGCCACCCGCGCGAGCTCACCGAGACGGTGCTGGACGGGCTGCGCGCCGTCGCACCGGCGTCGTGGGAGGTCACGCACGCCCGCGGGGCGGACATCGTCGAGCTGGGCCCCGACCCGGACGGCACGCACTTCCCCGACGGCCAGCCGCGGCCGCCGGCGGCGCTGCCCGCGCCGTCCGACCCGGCGCTGCTCGCCGAGGCGGAGGACGTGGCCCGCGCCGCGGACGTCGTCGTCGCCGTGCTCGGCGACGAGGTCGCGCTGGCCGGCGAGGGAAAGTCCACCGCGACGCTGGAGCTGCAGGGCGGGCAGGTGGAGCTGCTGGAGCGGCTGGTCGCCACGGGCACGCCGGTCGTCGTCGTGCTGGTCGCCTCCAAGCCGCTCGTGCTGCCCGACGCCGCGCGCCGCGCCGCCGCCCTGGTGCACGCCGCCAACCCCGGCATGCGCGGCGGCCGGGCCGTGGCCGAGCTGCTGCTGGGCCTGGTCGAGCCGACCGGCCGCCTGCCGATCTCCTACGCCCTGCACGCCGGGCAGCAGCCGGTGTTCTACCACCAGGTGCGCGGCCAGCACGGCACGCGGTACGCCGACCTCACGCAGCGGCCGCCGTACGTCTTCGGCGAGGGCCGGTCGTACACGACCGTCGAGTACTCCGCCCTGGAGCTGGACGCCGCCGACGTCGCGGCCGACGGCGTGGTGCGCGGCCGCGTCACGGTCGCCAACACCGGGCGGCGTCCCGCGGTCGAGACCGTGCAGGTCTACGTGAGCGACCGCGTCACCTCGGTGACGTGGGCCGACCGCGAGCTCGCGACCTTCCGGCGCGTGCCGCTCGCGCCCGGCGAGAGCGTCGTCGTCGAGGTCGAGGTGCCCGCGGCGAGCTGCACGATCGTGGACGCCGCCGGCCGCCGCGTCGTCGAGCCGGGCGAGTTCGAGCTGCTGGTGGGCCCGAGCTCCCGGCGCGAGGACCTGCTGGTCGCGCCCTTCCGGATCTCCTGACCACCCGCCGCCCCGTGCTGGCGCCGGAGGTCGGGCGGCGGAGCGACGGGCGGCGGACAGGACCTCTCCTGCCCGCCGCCCGTCGGTGCGCCGGCTAGCGCGCGATCAGCGCGAACACGCCCCACCCGTAGTGGGCGCGCGTGCAGGCCGCGTACTGCTGCGGCTCGGTCGCCAGCAGGCGGCGGACCTCGTCGTGCAGCTCGTCGTCGGGGTGGGCGTCCGCCCAGCGGCGCATGCTCAGCCACTGCGGCGCCATGTACCGGTCCCACGACTCCTCGGTCGCGCAGACCATCTCCACGACGTCGTAGCCCTGGTCGTCGAACGACCCCAGCAGCCCGGGCAGGGTCAGGTAGTCGTCGACGGACTGCGCCCCGCACCCGGCCAGGATCTCCGGGGTGGCCGGGACGGTGCGCCAGTACGGCTCCCCGACCAGCAGGATGCCGCCGGGCGCGAGGCTCCGGCGCAGGAGGTCGAGGGTGCCGGGCACCCCTCCGCCGATCCAGGTCGCGCCCACGCAGGCCGCGACGTCCACGGGCTCGTCGACGACGTAGCCGGAGGCGTCCGCCTCGACGAACCGCACGGCGTCGCTCACACCGAGCTCGTCGGCGCGGGCCCGGGCGTGCGCGACGAAGTCCGGGTTGAGGTCCACGCCCAGCCCGGTGACCTGGTGGTCGCGTGCCCAGGTGGACAGCAGCTCCCCCGACCCGCACGCGAGGTCGAGGACGCTCGTCCCGGCCGGGAGGTCGAGCGAGGCGCCGAGGTCGGCGAGCTGTCGCTCGGTCAGGGGGTTGTGGATGCGGTGGCGGGACTCACGGATGGAAAAGATTCGAAGATCGAACACGGTGGTGCTCCTTGCACGGGTTCCGACGGGTGTGCGCGTGGGAGCGGGCGGGCCGCTCGCTGGGCACCAGGACCGTCATCCGGCATCGAACCTTTCTCAGTCTCCCGCTCGACGGCGCGAGGGGGCGGCTCCGTGCGAGCCACCGGTGACCCTACGGACGGCGCGGGCGGGACGCCAGGGCATTGTTCGTCCGCCCGGCCACCCGTTGCCACTGTTACCCCCTAGGGGTATTCTGGCGTCATGACCGAGACGACCGCCCCCGCCGACGTCCTCGGCGGCACCGCGCACCAGCACGACGGCCCGCACGGCTACGCCTCCGACAAGGAGGCCTACCTCAAGCGCATGCGCCGCATCGAGGGCCAGGTGCGCGGCATCGCGCGCATGATCGACGAGGACGTCTACTGCATCGACATCCTCACCCAGGTGTCCGCCGTCACCAAGGCCCTCCAGGCCGTGTCCATCGGCCTCGTCGAGGACCACCTGGGCCACTGCGTCGTCGACGCCGCCCGCGCCTCCGAGGCCGAGGGCGCCGCGAAGGTCAAGGAGGCCGCCGACGCCATCGGGCGGCTCGTCCGTTCCTGACCTGCCCGTCCCTCCGACCCACCCCTCCATCGAAGGAGCACCGATGAGCACCGTCACCACCCTGGGCGTCACCGGCATGACCTGTGCCAACTGCGTGGCCCACGTGACGAACGACCTCTCCGCCGTGCCCGGCGTCGTGGACGTCTCCGTCGAGCTGCACGCCGGCGGCACGTCCGACGTCGCCGTCTTCTCCGACTCCCCGCTCGACGAAGCCGCGCTGCGCGAGGCCGTCGACGAGGCCGGCTACGAGGTCGAGTCCGTCGCCGTCCAGACCGACGCCCTCGCCGCCCAGCAGGCCGCGCAGGCGCCCGCCCGCCAGGAGGCGCACAACTGCGCCTGCGGCTGCGGCACCGGCGAGGCCTCCGCCACCGGGAACGCCCCGGCGCAGAAGACCTACGACCTCGCCGTGCCCCCGCGCGCCTGAGTCCCCCGCTCCCCCGGAGCCACCTCCCGCGGACCGCCTGCCGAACCGTCGCGCCGCCCGACCGCTCGCCCGAACCGAGCCGCAGCGACCCAGGCCCTCCGCGCCGCGCCGTCGTCGACCCGACCGGCGCCCCCACCGCGACCCCGCCGCCCCGGGCCGTCGCGGGTGACCTCCACCCAGCACCTCAGGGAGTCACCCTCATGAGCACCCCCACGTCCTCGCCGGTCGACCCGGCGGGCCCCGCCGCCGGCCCTCCGATCCTGGAGATCGACCTCGCCATCGAGGGCATGACCTGCGCGTCGTGCGTGGCCCGCGTCGAGAAGCGGCTCAACCGCGTCGACGGCGTCACCGCCACCGTGAACCTGCCCCTCGAGAGCGCGCACGTCGCGCTCACCGCGCCCGTCGACGACGCCGCGCTGGTCGAGGCCGTCGAAAAGGCCGGCTACGGCGCCCGCATCACCGCGCGCCGCGACCTCGTCCCGTCGGACCGCCGGCCCGGGGCCGCCCCGCCGTCCGACGCCCCGCCTTCTGGCGCCGCACCGTCCGAGCCGTCCGAGCCGTCCGCGCCGTCCGGGGCGAGCCCCGCCGGGGCGCACGACGCCGCCGACACGTCGGCGCCGAGCGACGCGCGCGGCAGGGACCTGCGCCGCCGGCTCGTGGTGTCCGCCGTGCTCACCGTGCCGGTGGTGGCGTTGTCGATGATCCCCGCGCTGCAGTTCACGGGGTGGCAGTGGGTGGTCGCGGCCGCCGCGCTGCCGGTCGTGACGTGGGGCGCGTGGCCGTTCCACACCGCGGCGGCACGGGCGGCCCGGCACGGCGCGTCCACGATGGACACGCTGGTCTCGCTCGGCGTGATCGCCGCGACCCTGTGGTCGCTGTGGGCGCTCACGCTGGGCGGCACGGGCGAGCTCGGCATGCGGATGCGGCCGTCGCTGATCCCGTCGGAGGCGGGCGGCGTGCCCGAGCTGTACTTCGAGGTCGCGGCCGTCGTCACGACGTTCCTGCTCGCCGGCCGGTACGCCGAGCACCGCTCCCGTCGCCGCGCCGGGGACGCCCTGCGCTCCCTGCTGGAGCTGGGTGCCAAGGACGCCGAGCGCGTGCGGCTCGCCGCGGACGGCACGCCGCTGACCGGGCCGGACGGCGGCCGCGTCACCGAGCGCGTGCCCGTCGCGGACCTGGTTGTGGGCGACGTGTTCGTGGTGCGGCCGGGCGAGAAGGTCGCCACCGACGGCGAGGTGGTCGAGGGCGCGAGCGCCGTCGACACGTCGCTGCTCACCGGTGAGCCGGTGCCGGTCGACGTCGGCCCGGGCGACGCCGTCACCGGCGCGACCGTCAACTCCTCCAGGCACCTGCTGGTCCGGGCCACGCGCGTGGGCGAGGAGACGACGCTCGCGCAGATCGGGCGGCTCGTGTCGCAGGCGCAGACCGGGAAGGCGCCCGTCGCCCGGCTCGCCGACCGCATCTCCGCCGTCTTCGTGCCGGTCGTCATCGGGCTGTCCGTGCTCACCCTGGCGGGCTGGCTCGTGGCCGGCGCCGACGTCCAGTTCGCCTTCACCGCCGCCGTCGCGGTGCTGATCATCGCCTGCCCGTGCGCCCTCGGGCTCGCCACGCCCACCGCCCTGCTGGTGGGCACCGGACGGGGCGCCCAGCTCGGCATCCTCATCAAGGGGCCGGAGATCCTGGAGTCCACCCGCCGCGTCGACACCGTCGTGCTCGACAAGACCGGCACCGTCACCGAGGGCCGTATGCAGGTGGAGCGCGTCCTCGTCCCCGAGCTGTCAGGACGAGCGCAGGGTATGCCGGGCGCTGAGCCTGACACCGTGCGGGAGCGGGAGGTGCTGGCTTACGCCGGCGCCGTCGAGGCGCTCAGCGAGCACCCCATCGCGCACGCCGTCGCGGCCGCCGCCGCGGAGTTGTCAGACGCTGAGCCCACCGGAGTGCGACCTGCTTCTGACACCTCGGCCGGGGGCACGCGGTTGTCAGACGCACAGACTGCTCCGGTGGGCTCAGCGTCTGACACCTCGGCCGGGACGGGGGCGGACGGCGTCGGCATCGGCGCGCTGCAGGCGTTCGACTTCCGCGCGACGCCGGGTGGCGGCGTCGAGGCGGTCGTGCGGCGCGCGCACTCCGGGCTCGCGGGCCTGGCGGCCGACGGCGGGCTGAACGCCCGGCGGGTGCTCGTCGGGCAGCCGTCGTGGCTGGCCGGGCAGGGCGTCGCGTTCGACGGCGACCTCGCCGCCGCCTTCGCCGACGCCGAGGCGACCGGCGCGAGCGCCGTCGTCGTCGCCTGGGACGGCGCCGCCCGCGGCGTCGTCATGCTGCGCGACCCGGTCAAGGCGACGTCCGCCGAGGCCGTGCGCGAGCTGCGCGACCTGGGCCTGCGGCCGGTGCTGCTCACCGGCGACGGCGAGGGCGCGGCCCGCGTCGCCGCCCGCGAGGTCGGCATCGCGGAGGAGGACGTCATCTCCCGCGTGCTGCCGCAGGACAAGGCCGCCGTCGTGGCGCGGCTGCGTTCCGAGGGCCGGGTGGTGGCGATGGTCGGCGACGGCGTGAACGACGCCGCCGCCCTCGCCACCGCGGACCTCGGGCTCGCGATGGGTACGGGCACGGACGTCGCGATCGAGGCGAGCGACATCACGCTGGTGCGCGGCGACCTGCGCTCCGCGCCCGCCGCCGTCCGCCTCTCGCGCGGCACGCTGCGGGTCATCAAGCAGAACCTGTTCTGGGCGTTCGCCTACAACGTGGCGGCCATCCCGCTCGCCGCGGCGGGCCTGCTCAACCCGATGATCGCCGGGGCGGCCATGGCCGCGTCGTCCGTCATCGTCGTCGGCAACTCCCTGCGCCTGCGCCGCGCCGGCTGACCCGGCACCGCGACGTGTTGTGAGCGCGATTTCGGGGACTATTCGGTCGCGAATAGTCCCCGAGATCGCGCTCACAACACACGGGCGGGGTCAGCGGAAGCGGCGACCCTCGTCGCGGCGGTAGGCGCCGACGGCGAGGACGGCGAACAGCGCCGTCCAACCGAGCAGCACCACCCACGCCAGCCCGTAGGCCGGCTCGCCGGTGAGCGCCTGCACCAGCAGGTCACGGCCGGCGCGGGTCGGCGTGAACTGCGAGATCGCGTCCAGCCACGGCGGGAACGCCTGCGGCGGCAGGAACAGGCCGCCCGCGAACGCCAGCGGGAACAGCACGACCTGCACGACCGGCAGCGCCGCCTTGGCCGACAGCGAGTACCCCACGGCCATGCCGAGCAGCACGAACGGCACGGAGACGAGCAGGATCGTGCCCACGCCGGCGAGCAGCTGCCCGGGCGTCACCGTCGCGGCGGTGAACAGCCAGCCGATGAGGATGAGCGGCACCAGCCCGAACAGCGCGAAGATCGCGCCGTTGCCGACCCGCGCGACCATGCGCGGGCCGGGGCCGGCCGGCAGCGAGCGCAGGAACGGGTCGAACGGGAGCTGCCGGTCCTCGGCCACGCCCAGCCCGTAGGTGAACAGGCTCGCCGAGCAGACGGCGAACAGGCCGAGGCTGGCCACCGACATCGTGGCCCACAGCGGGTTCTGCGCGACGTCGCGCTGCGGCACGACGAAGAAGAACATCGCCAGCGCGGGGAACAGCATGTTGCCCAGCACCGCGATGGGCACGCGCACCGTCTCGAGGAACTGGTAGCGCAGGTGCAGCCAGGTCAGCGCCAGCGGCCCAGGGGCAGCCGCCGGTCGGGCAGGGGTCGTCGCGCTCATCGTGCCGCCTCCGTCACCATCTCCTCGAACGCCTCCTCGAGGCTCGCGCCCCGGATGCGGAGGTCGTGGAAGTCCACGTCGGCGCGCACCAGGGAGCGCACCAGCGCGTCGGCGTCCGCCGTGTAGAGCTCCTGGCTGCCGTCGTCGAGCCGTTCGGCCCGCACGACGCCGGGCCACGCGGCCAGGTCGGCCGTCGCGCGGAGCGTCACCCGGCGCAGGCCCACACGCCGCAGGACGGCGTCGAGCGCGTCGTCGGCCCGCACCACGCCGCGGTCGATGACGACGACGCGCTGCGCCAGCGCCTGCACCTCCTCCAGGTAGTGGCTCGTCAGCAGCACCGTGCCGCCGCCCGCGTGGTAGGCGCGGATCGCGTCCCACAGGGCCTGGCGGGCGCCGACGTCGAGACCGGTGGTGGGCTCGTCGAGCAGGACGACGCGCGGGCGGCCGACGAGCGACAGCGCGACGGCGAGCCGGCGCTTCTGCCCGCCGGACAGCGCCCCCGTCTGCCGGCGCGCCAGGTCGGTGAGCCCGAACTGGTCGAGCAGCTCGCCGGTGGGCACCGGGTCGGCGAAGTGCCCGCCGACGAAGTCGACCACCTCACGCACCCGCAGGGTGGCGGGCAGCCCCGTCTCCTGCGGCGTGATGCCGAGACCGGCGCGGCTGGCGGCGTCGCGCGAGTCGCCGCCGAGCAGCCGCACGGTGCCCGCGTCGGGGCGGCGCTGGCCGCTGACCAGCGACAGCAGCGTGGACTTGCCGGCCCCGTTGGGCCCGAGCAGGCCCACGAGCTCGCCAGGGCCGACGTCGAGGGACACGTCGTCGAGCGCGACGACGTCGCCGAACCTCCGCGTCACGCCCCGGACGGCGACGGCAGCGCCGGGGCCGGTCTCCGGGAGGGCGGGCGCGCGCTCCGGCGGGTGGGTGCGGGTCATGATCCGGCTCCTCTCAGCAGGCCGGTGAGGGCCTCTTGGTAGTCCTCGAACGCCCGGCGCCCCTGCTGGGTGAGGGCGAGGTACGTCGCGGGCGTGCGCCCCTCGTGGGTCTTGGTGACGCGGACGTAGCCCGCGTCCTCGAGCTTGCGCAGGTGGGTGGACAGGTTGCCCGCGGTCATGTCGAGCAGCTTCTGCAGCTTGGGGAAGCTCAGCTCGTCGCCGGGGTCGAGGGCCGCGAGCGTCGCCACGACGCGCAGCCGGGCGGGTGCGTGGATGACCGGGTCGAGCGCGTCAGCCACGGCCCGCCCCCGCCTCCGCGCCGCGCCGTGCACGCACGACCCGCAGGTGCTCGACGCCGGCCATCACGAGGAAGCCGCCCCCACCCGCGAGCGCCATCACGAGGTAGGTGACGGGCAGCCCGGCGAAGGTCGCGGCCGCCGCGACGAGCAGGATCCAGGCACCGAGCACGAACAGGCTGCGGTCCCCGAACGCCGCGGCGCCGCCGAGATAGAGGAGGCCCACGACGACGCACGCGCCGCCGTTGCTGGCGAGCGCCATGACCTCGTCGTCGGCACCGGCCCGGGCGAGACCGCCGAGGAAGACGCTCAGGGTGAGGAATCCGAGCATCCACGACCAGCCGTACATCGCGCCCGTGCGCGCCGAGACGCCGCGGGTGCCCGCCGTCCGGCCGATCGTGTGGACCATCGTGAAGACGACGGCGGCGGTGATGGCGGCGGCGAACACCCAGAACGCCCAGGCCTCCGGTTCACCACGGCCGCGGGCGCTCGTCCACAGCACGAGGTAGCCGGCGAGCCAGGCGACGCCCCACGCCCCGTAGAGGGCGCGACCGTCGGGCTCCAGGGCGGCACGCGCGCGATCCTGCTGCTCGCGGATGAGGCGCAGCGACTCGGCGGCGGGCAGCCCGGCCTCGTCGCCCGGGCGGTCAGGGGTGGCGGTCATCCATACCTCACAGAGTGCTTTGCGCTGCAAACCTGTTTGCCAAGCATCGCAGTATCCACCCCCTCGCACAAGGCCCTATTAATGTGATATCACTTTGCTATCGCATCGCCGGACCACCCGGCCCGAGCACAGGAGCTGCCATGCCCGAGAGCACCACCCCCGTCCAGGACTCCGTGGGCGGGGCGCCCACCGGACGGCCCGTCGGTCACGACGGCACCCGCGTCGACGTCGAGGAGCGCTCCGCCTGGTCCCTCGGCGCCGGGGGCGCGCTCGTCGCCGTGCTCCTGATCCTCGTACTGGGCGGCGCCGGCGTCGCCGCTCTGGCCAGCGGCACCGCACTGGTCGTGCTCGGCGTCCTCGCGCTCCTCGTGGCCGTCCTGCTGCTCACCGGCATCGGCGTCATCAGCCCGGGCCAGACCCTCGTCGTGCAGCTCTTCGGCCGCTACCTCGGCACGATCCGCCGCACCGGCCTGGTGCTCACCGTGCCGCTGACCACCCGCCGCCGCGTCTCCGTGCGCGTGCGCAACTTCGAGACCAGCGAGCTCAAGGTCAACGACGCCGACGGCAACCCGATCAACATCGCCGCGATCGTCGTCTGGCAGGTGGCCGACACGGCCAAGGCGAGCTTCGCGGTCGAGGACTACGACGACTTCGTCTCCGTGCAGGCCGAGTCGGCGCTGCGGCACGTCGCGATGTCCCACCCGTACGACGGCGGTGACGGCGTCGAGTCGCTGCGCGGCGCCACGGAGCTGGTGTCCGCGGAGATCGCGACGGAGGTCGCGGCCCGCGTCGCCGTCGCCGGCGTCGAGGTGGTCGAGGCCCGCATCTCCAACCTGGCCTACGCCCCGGAGATCGCCCAGGCGATGCTGCAGCGCCAGCAGGCGGGCGCGATCATCGCCGCACGGTCGCGCATCGTCGAGGGTGCCGTGTCGATGGTCGAGGACGCGCTGCACCGCCTCGAGTCGGACGGCGTGGTCACGCTCGACGACGAGCGCCGCGCCACGATGGTGTCCAACCTGCTGGTGGTGCTGTGCGGCGAGAGCCGCGCCACCCCGGTCGTCAACGCGGGATCGCTGTACCAGTGACGCCCGCCGCCCCTGCACCAGGGGACGACGAGCCCGGGGACGACGCGCCGTCGTCCCCGGGCTCGGGGCGTCCTGCCCGCCCTGCCCGGCCCACGCGCAAGCAGGTGCTGCTGCGCCTCGACCCCGCCATCCACGACGCCGTCGCCCGGTGGGCCGCCGACGACCTGCGCAGCGTCAACGCCCAGATCGACCTGCTGCTGCGCCGGGCGCTCAAGGACGCCGGCCGGCTGCCCCGCGACGCGCCGCCCGCCCGGCGCCCGGGCCGCCCCGCGCGCGACGACTGACGACCTGACCGCCGTCTGGGAGCCGCGACCGGGCGGCCGCCCTACCCTGGGCCCGTGACCGTCGAGCCGTCCCCCACGCTGCTCTCCCCCGTCGCGCCCGCCACCACGCCCGGCGCGCGACGGCGCACCACCGCCGAGATCTGGATCGTGCTCGGCCTCAGCCTGGGGCAGAGCGGCGTGTACGCGCTGGTCAACATCGTCGCGCGACTCACGGCCGACACGCCCCTCGCCGAGCAGTCGGCGACCCTCAACGCCAGCCGGTCCGACCGCTCGCTGCTCGACCTCACCTACCAGCTGCTGGGGGTCGCCTTCGCGCTCGTCCCGGTCGCGCTGGCGCTGTACCTGCTCAGCGGGCGGGCGGGCACGACGTGGCGGGCCACGCGTCGCCGGATCGGCCTCGACTGGGGCCTCGAGGACGCACGGCCCGGCCGCGACGTCGCGTGGGGGTTCGCCCTGGCCGCCGCCATCGGCATCCCTGGGCTGGCGTTCTACCTGCTGGGGCGCGCCCTCGGGATCACCGTGTCCGTGCAGGCCAGCGCCCTGAACGAGCACTGGTGGACGGTGCCGGTGCTGGTCGTCGCCGCCCTGCAGAACGGGCTGCTCGAGGAGGTCGTGGCCGTCGCGTACCTGCACGAGCGCACGCGCGACCTCGGCTGGTCACGGGTGTGGTTCGTGGTGTGGAGCTCGTTGCTGCGCGGCTCGTACCACCTGTACCAGGGCATCGGGCCGTTCTTCGGCAACGTCGTGATGGGCGTGGTCTTCTCGTGGTTCTACACCAGCCGGTGGGGTCGCCAGCGGGTGGTGCCGCTCGTCGTCGCGCACACCCTGCTCGACGTCGTCGCGTTCGTCGGCTACGCGCTCCTGCCGCAGGAGTGGAAGGACGCGCTCGGCCTCTGAGCGGGGCCGAGCGCGTCCCTGCGGGTCAGCCCGCCGACGCCCGAAGGGCGTGCAGGCCCTCCCGGTGCGCGGCCTGCGCCTCCGGGTCGGGCAGCGGCAGCGAGGCCAGCAGCTGCTTGGTGTAGTCCTCGCGCGGGCCGCCCAGCACCTGCTCGCCCGTGCCCTCCTCCACCAGCTGCCCGCGGTAGAGCACCGCGATGCGGTCGGCGAGGAGGTCCACGACCGCGAGGTCGTGCGACACGAAGAGGCAGGCGAAGCCCAGCTCCTTCTGCAGCTCGGCGAAGAGCTCCAGCACGCGCGCCTGCACCGACACGTCGAGGGCCGACGTCGGCTCGTCCGCGATCAGCAGCTCCGGGTCGAGAGCCAGCCCGCGCGCCAGGGACGCGCGCTGCCGCTGCCCGCCGGACAGCTCGTGCGGGAACCGGTCGCCGTAGCTGCGGGGCAGCTGGACCGCCTCGAGCAGCTCGTCGACGCGGCCGCGCGCGGCCTCCGCCGTGCGGGCCCGCCCGTGCACCACCAGCGGCTCGGCGACGCACTCGGCGATCGTGAGCAGCGGGTTGAACGACGTGGCCGGGTCCTGGAACACGAACCCCAGCCGTGGGCGCATCGCCTTGAGGTCGCGACCCCTGGCGCCGCGCATCTCGGTGCCGAGCACGCGCAGCGACCCGCCGCTGACGGGCGTGAGGCCGGCGATGGCGCGGGCGATCGTCGTCTTGCCCGACCCCGACTCCCCCACCAGGCCCAGCACCTCGCCCGGCCGGATCGCGAGGTCCACGCCGTCGACCGCCGTGAACGCCGGCTGCCGAAAGCGGCCCGGGTAGGTGATCGTGAGGCCGTCGGCCCGCACCACCGGTTCCGCCTCCACCCAGCCCTCGGGCCGGGCCGCCCTGCGCTCGACGGCGCGGACGGTGCCCTCCCCGACGCGCGGGACGGCCTTGAGCAGCGCCCTCGTGTAGTCGGCCTGCGGGTCCGCGAACAGGTCGCGCACCGGCGCCTGCTCCACGACCTTGCCCTGGTACATCACGGCGACGCGGTCGGCCAGGTCGGCCACCACGCCCATGTTGTGCGTGATGAGCACGATGGCGGTGCCCGTCTCGTCGCGCAGCCGCCGGAGCAGGTCGAGGATCTCCGCCTGGACGGTGACGTCCAGGGCGGTCGTCGGCTCGTCCGCGACGATGAGGCTGGGCCCCAGCACCAGCGCCATCGCGATGACGATGCGCTGCTTCTGCCCGCCCGAGAACTGGTGCGGGTAGTGGTCCACGCGATGCTCCGGGTCGGGGATGCCGACCGTGCCGAGCACCTCGATCGCGCGGCGCCGCGCCTCCTTCTTCGACACCTCGCCGTGCGCCCGGATGCCCTCCGCGATCTGCCACCCCACCGTGTACACGGGGTTGAGCACGCTGGACGGCTCCTGGAACACCATCGCCACGTCGCGGCCGCGCACCTGCCGCAGCTTCGCCGCGGAGACGTTCACGACGTCCGTCGTCGCGCCGTCGCGCCCCGTGAGGACGACGGCGCCGCTGGTGGTGGCCGTCTCGGGCAGCAGGCCCAGGATGGTCTTGGCGGTGACGGTCTTGCCCGAGCCGGACTCGCCGACGACGGCGAGCACCTCCCCCGGCCGGACCTCGAGGCTCACGCCGTCGACCGCCCGCACGGGGCCGGCGTCGGTGGCGAACGAGACCGCGAGGTCGGTGATCCTCGCGACGGCGCCGTGCGTCGCGACGGTGCCGTTCGTTGCGGCGGCGCTCATGCGTCGCCTCCCTTCGGGTTCTCGCCCTGCTCAGCGGAGGCGGGGTTCGTCGGGTCCGAGGCGTCCGCCTCGACCGACGTCGCCGCGACCGCGCCCGCCACCTGTCCCGACCGTGCGCGCGAGCGCAGGCGCGGGTCCGCCAGGTCGTTCAGCGACTCGCCCATGAGCGTCATGCCCATGGCGGCGAGCACGATGGCGAGGCCCGGGAACAGCGCCGTCCACCAGATGCCGGAGGTGACGTCGGCGAGGGAGCGCTGCAGGTCGTAGCCCCACTCCGCGGCCGCCGTCGGCTCGATGCCGAAGCCCAGGAAGCCGAGCCCCGCCAGCGTGAGGATCGCCTCCGACGCGTTGAGCGTGACGATGAGCGGCAGCGTGCGGGTGGAGTTGCGCAGCACGTGGCGCGTCATGATGCGCCAGTGCCCCGTGCCGAGCACGCGCGCCGAGTCGACGAACGCCTCCGCCTTGATGCGCACCACCTCGGCGCGCACCACCCGGAAGTACTGCGGCACGAACACCACCGTGATCGACAGCGCGGCGGCGAGGATGCCGCCCCACATGCTCGACTGCCCGCCCGAGATGACGATCGCGAGCAGGATCGCGAGGAGCAGGGACGGGAACGCGTAGATCGCGTCCGCGATCACCACGAGCACCCGGTCGAGCCAGCCGCCGAAGTACCCGGAGACCAGGCCGAGCAGCACCCCGACGACGATCGACGAGGCCACCGCCACCAGCACCACCAGCAGCGCCGTGCGGGCGCCCCACACGACGCGGGACAGCACGTCGTAGCCGCCCACCGTGGTGCCGAACCAGTGCTCCGCGGACGGCGGCTGCTGGGCGCCGAACGCGCCGTCGAGGTCGCGCAGCTGCGACCAGCCGTACGGCGCGAGCAGCGGCGCGAGCACCGCGACCAGCACGAACAGGGCCGTGAGGACGAGGCCCGCGATGAGCATGCCCCGCTGGAGCCCGACGCTCTGGCGCACCTGGTGCACCACGGGCAGCTTCCTGAACCAGGCCCCGCGTCCGTCGACGTGCTCGGGGGCCGCGCCGGCCGTGCCGACGCTCGTGATCTCTCCGCTGGTCATCAGTACCTCACCCTCGGGTCGATCAGGGCGGCGAGGACGTCCACGAGGAAGTTCGTCACCGCCACGACCACGGCCATCAGCACGACGATCCCCTGGACGGCGACGAAGTCGCGCGCCTGCAGGTACTCCGACAGCTGGAAGCCGAGGCCGCGCCACTCGAACGTGGTCTCGGTGAGCACGGCGCCCACCAGCAGCATCGCGACCTGCATGCCGGCCACGGTGATGATCGGGATGAGGGCCGGACGCCACGCGTGCTTGCGCACGAGCCGGCTCTCCTTGACGCCGCGCGAGCGGGCGGCGTCGACGTACCCGGTGCCCAGCGTGCCGATCATGTTGGTGCGCACGAGCCGCAGGAACACGCCGGCCGTGAGCAGGCCGAGGGCGACGGCGGGCAGCACGGCGTGGGAGAGCACGTCGAGCACGACCTCGGGGTCACCGGTCTTGAACGCGTCGACCAGCATGAAGCCGGAGTCCGCCCCGGCGAGCTGCATCGCGATCTCCCCGTCCGTGGACACCCGGCCGGCCACCGGGAACCAGCCCAGCCAGACGGAGAACACGAGCTTGAGGATGAGGCCGGCGAAGAACACCGGCGTCGCGTACGCGAGGATCGCGAGGATGCGCAGCACCGCGTCGGGCAGGCGGTCGCGGAAGTAGCCGCTGACCATGCCGAACGGCACGCCCAGCACCAGCGCCACGAGGATCGCGTAGAAGGCGAGCTCCAGGGTCGCGGTGCCGTACGTGGTGAGGACCTCGGTCACGGGCCGGTTGTCGCTGATCGTGGTGCCGAAGTCGCCGGAGAAGATGCCGGTGAGGTACTCCCAGTACTGGACCACGATGGGGCGGTCGTAACCGGCCGCGTGGATCAGCTCGGCGAGCTGGTCGGGCGGCAGCTTGCCGCCGAGTGCGGCGGTGATGGGGTCACCGGTCGCGCGCATGAGCACGAAGACGGTGGTGACCAGGATGAACACGGTGGGGATGATGAGCAGGAAGCGCACCAGGATGTAGCGTCCCAGTGCGCTTCCTGCCGTACTACGTGAGGCCACGGGAAGAGCTCGGTTCCGTCTCTCAGCCCTTGGCCAGCGCGGCGTAGCGGAACTTGAACGACGCGTCGAGCGTGTCCTCCGTGCCCGTGACGTCGGCGCCCGTGACCGCGACCTGCGCACCCTGCAGGTACGGGACGGTCGACAGGTCCTTGGCCTCGGCCTCCTGGATCTGGCCCAGCAGCTCGGTGCGCTTCGCCTCGTCGGCCGTGACGGCCTGCTCGAGGATCATGTCCTCCACGTCCTGGTTCACGTAGTGGTTGCCCAGGAAGTTCTCCTTGAGGAAGAACGGCGTGAGGTAGTTGTCCGCGTCCGAGTAGTCCGGGAACCAGCCGAGCTGGTACGCCGGGTAGACGTCGGCCGTGCGGTCCTTGGAGTACTGCACCCACTCGGTGGTCTGCAGGTTGACCGTGAACAGGCCGCTCTCCTCGAGCTGGTCCTTGATGAGCGCGTACTCGTCGCCCGACGACGGGCCGTAGTGGTCGTTCGAGTACTGCAGGTTGAGCTCGACCGGCGTGGTGACGCCGGCGTCCTCGAGGGTCTTCTTCGCCTTGTCGGCGTCGGGCCCGCCCTGGCCGTCGCCGTACAGCTCCTTGAGCGGCTCCGTGGCGCCGGTCAGGCCGTCGGGCACGAAGGAGTACAGCGGCGTGTAGGTGCCCTTGTAGACCTGGTCGGCCAGCGCCTGCCGGTCGATGAGGTCGGCCACCGCCTGGCGCACCGCGGTCGCCTTCTTCGGGTCGGCGTCCGCCTGCTTCTCGCCGTAGGGCTGCGTGTTGAAGTTGAACGTGATGTAGCGGATCTCGCCGCCGGGGCCGTCCACGACCTTGACCGCGTCGTCGCCGCGCAGGTCCTCGATGTCGGTGGGCGACAGCGAGCGGAACGCGACGTCCACCGAGCCGTCCTGCACCTCGAGCTTGAGGTTGGAGGCGTCCGTGAAGTACTTGGCGGCGACCTTCGGCGTCTTGGCCGCGCCCAGGACGCCCTGGTAGCCCTCGTACGCCTCGTAGCTGATGAGCTCGTTGGCCTTGTAGCTCGTGATCGAGTACTGGCCGGCGAACGCCTTGCCGTCGACGATCTCCTGGTCCGGCGTGACGGCGTCGGCCGAGAAGACGTCCTCGTCGACGATCGGGCCCACGGGCGACGACAGGATCTGCGGGAAGATCTGGTCGTTCTCGCTCTTCAGCGTGAAGACGACGGTCGTGTCGTCCGGCGTCTCGACCGAGGCGAGGTTGTACAGCAGCGACGACGGGCCGTTCTCGTCCGCGATCGCGAGCTGGCGGTCGAAGGTGAACTTCACGTCGGAGGACGTGAGGTCGTTGCCGTTGGCCCACTTGAGGCCCGGCTTGAGCTTCACCGTGTACTCCGTGGGCGACGTGAACTCCGCCGACTCGGCGATGTCCGGCTCCACGTCCGGGCTGCCGTACGGGGTGTTCAGCAGGAACGGGTAGATCTGGTTCATCACCGCGAACGACCCGTTGTCGTACGACCCGGCCGGGTCGAGCGACGTGATCTTGTCCGTGGTCCCGATGACCATCGACTCGGCGCTGCCTCCGCCGTCGCCGTCCCCGCTGCCGCTGCCGCCGGAGCCGCCGCCGCACGCGGTCAGCACCAGCGCCAGCGCTGCCGTCCCTGCGGCGCCTGCGAGCAGCCGTCGCGAGCCTCTGATGGCACTCATGGTCATGGTCCCCTTCGTCCAGGCCGGCCGCGGCGGGTGGCCGCGGACTCGTCACGATGCGGACGTTCTAGCACGCCGTCGTGTCGCCCTCGTCACGGGTGTGGGTCACAGCCGGACGCGGTTACGCATCGTGGTCCGGGAACCTACCACCGCTCTCCACCTCGTGTCACAGGCCGTGAGGCCCGGTTCCACCTAGACTTTCCGGCATGTCCGGAGCGAGCACCGCGGGTCCCGCCGGGGATCCGTCGCACCGGGACCCGGCGTCGGAGGCCGCGCCACCCACCGGTCCGTTGCAGGCCCTGCTGGGCGGCGACGCGTCCGAGCACGGCACCACGGCCGACCTCGTGCGCGTCGTGGACACCCCCGAGGCCCGCGTGCGGCACCCGTCCGACATGCTCGGCATGGTGGTGAGCGCGCTGGGCGTGGCCCTCGTGCTGGTGCTGTCGGTGGTCGCGCACGCCACCACCGAGGGCGTCACCCAGGACGTGCGGACGTTCAGCTCCCTGCTGGCGCGCATCCTGTTCGTCCCCGTCCAGGTGCTCGAGGGGCTCATCACCCTGTTCGTGCCCGCCGCGGTGCTCGTCGAGCTGGGCTGGCGCCGGCTGGGCCGTCAGGTCGTGGAGTCCATCTGCGCGGCCGCCCTCGGCCTGGTGCTCGGCGTGACCGCGTCGCTGACCATCTCGCGGTTCGGCAGCGACGAGCTGGTGCGCGGGCTGTCGGTGTTCCGCGACGGGGTGTGGCAGCTCACCATCCCGGAGTACGTCGCGGCGATCGCCGGCCTGCTCACCACCGCCGGCCCGCGCACCCGCCGGCGCTCGGTGCGCTGGTCGTGGAACGTGCTGTACCTGGCGCTGTTCATCGTGCTCATCACCGGGCAGGTGTCGCTCCCGGGCGTGCTCGTCGCGCTCCTGCTGGGACGCCTCGCAGGGCAGGCCGTGCAGTACGTGTCCGGCGTGCGCAGCGAGCGCGCGTACGGCGCCGACCTCGTGGCGGCGGTGCGCCGGGCCGGCTTCCAGGCGACGGCGCTGGTCCGCGTGCGCGACGTCTCGGCCGTCGTCGACGACGAGGTGGACGCCGACCGCGCGCCCGCGGTGCCGGAGGACCCGGTGGCGTCGTACGACGCCGACGGCGACGTCGTCCACGCGCCCACCGACGACGAGGTGACCCTGCCGCCGGACCCCACGACCGCCGACGCGGCCGCCGTGGCCCTCACCCGTTCCGGCGACAACCGGGTGTACGCGCTGTTCACGGGCGACGGCGAGCCCCGCCGCGACGTCGTCGTGCTCGACGGCGACCGCCAGGTGCTCACGACGGTGCAGCGGCTGTGGCGGGCGCTGCGGCTGCGCGGCCTGGAGGGCCGGGCGGCGATCTCGCTGCGCGCCGCGGCCGAGCGCACCGCGCTCCTCGCGTACGCCGCCCAGGCGGCGGGGGTGCGCACGCCGCGGCTGGAGGGCATCGGCGTGGCGGACGACTCGGTCGTGCTGGTGCAGGAGCACGCGCGCGGCGCCGTCTCGCTGCGCGACCTCGAGCCCGACGACCTCGACGGCGCCCGCGGCGACGCGGTGCTCGCCCAGGCGTGGGAGCAGCTGCGGCGGGCGCACGACGCCGGGCTGACGCACCACGCGCTGACGCCCGACGTCGTCCTGGTGCACCGCGACCTGGCCGGCGCGCCGCACGTGTGGCTCACCGGGTGGGAGCAGGGCGAGATCGCGTCGGGCACGCTGTCGCGGCGCCTGGACCTCACGCAGATGCTCGCCCTCCTGGCCCTCCGGGTCGGCGCGCGGCGCGCCCTCGCCTCCGCGGTGCGGGCCCTGCCCGACGAGGACATCGCCGCCATCGGGCCGCTCCTGCAGTCCATCGCGCTGCCCAGCCCGACGCGCGAGGAGGTGCGGCGCACGAAGGGCCTCCTGGACGAGCTGCGCGAGGCGCTCGTGGAGCGGCTGCCGCAGGCCGACGTCCAGCCGCAGAACATCACCCGGTTCGGCGCGCGCACGGTCGTCACGCTGGCGCTGACGATCGTCGCCGTCACCGTGGTCGTCACGACCCTGAACTTCGAGGAGATCGCCTCCGCGATCTCCGAGGCCAACCCGTGGTGGGTCGCGGCGTCCTTCCTGCTCGGGGCGATCACCTGGTTCGGGGCGGCGCTGACGTTCAGCGCCTTCTCCCCGGAGCGGCTGCCCCTGTGGCGCGCCACGCTCACCCAGATGGCCGGCTCGTTCGTCGCGCTCGCCGCGCCGGCCGGGATCGGGCCGGCGGCCCTCAACCTGCGCATGCTCACGCGCCGCGGCGTGTCCACGCCGATGGCGGTCGCGACCGTCGCCCTGGTGCAGCTGTCGCAGTTCGTCGTCACGGTGCTGCTGCTCGTCGTGCTGTCGGTGCTCACCGGCTCCGGCGGCCTCATCGACCTGCCGTCGACGACGGTGCTGCTGGCGATCGCCGGCGTCGCCGTCGCGGTCGTCGCCACGCTCCTGGTGCCGACCGTGCGCCGGTGGGCGTGGGAGAAGGCGCGACCGACGCTGGAGCAGGTGTGGCCGCGGCTGTCGCAGATGCTGGGCCAGCCCACGCGCCTGGCGCTGGGCCTCGGCGGCAACGTCATCATGACGCTGGGCTACGTGCTGGCGTTCGACTTCGCCCTGGCCGCGTTCGGGCAGTCGCTCAACCTCATCGACGTCGCCGTCATCTACCTGGTCGGCAACTCCGTCGGCGCGATGGTGCCCACCCCGGGCGGCCTGGGCGGCGTCGAGGGCGCGCTCATCGCCGGGCTCACCACCGCCGGCATCCCCGCGTCCCTGGCCGTCACCGTGACGATGCTCTACCGCGTCGTGACGTACTGGGCCCGCGTGCCGATCGGCTGGGTGGCGATGAAGCGCCTCGAGAAGACCGGGGACCTCTGAACGACCTCAGCGACCGCCGCTCCCCCGCGCGGTTGAGACAGGTGTCTCATACCTGAGCCCGTGAACCGCAGCAGGGGGGACGCCCCCGCGGTCAGGCGGTGAGCATCCCCGTGGCGGAGCGCACCAGCTGGTCGGTGAGCACGTCGAGCGGCGGGGTGTCGAGGACGCCGCGCTCGTCGTCGGCCTCCCACGCCGCGACGGCGGCCACCACCGCGCGCGAGACCATCGCGACCCGCAGGCCCGCCAGCGGCTCGACGCCGTCGCACGCCACGGCGCGCATCATGTCCTGGAGGTCGAGCGTCGTGGCCACCGGCACGTCGACGCCCTCGTAGCGCTTCACGTCGCGCCGCACCCAGTCCATGAAGACCAGCGGTCGGTCCTGCAGCACGGCCTGCGTGTAGCGGGCCCAGGAGCTGGGTCGCATCCCCTCGACGGCCGACACGAACGGCACCACGTACGCCCGCACCAGCGCCTCCGGGTCCCGCTCGCGCCCCTCGGCCACCAGCTCGGCGACCAGGCGCGCGCGATGGGCGTTGATCGGCGTGCTGCGCCAGTGGTACAGCGCGTCGAGCATCGTCTGCCGGGAGCCGAAGTGGTACGTGACCGCCGAGTTGTTCCGGTGGCCCGCCTCCCGGACGATCGCCCGCGAGCTCGCGCCCTGGAATCCGTACCGCGCCACGAGCCGCTCCGTGGCGGCGAGCAGGACCAGCTGCGACGGGTTCGGGTCGAGAACGTTCCGCGAACGCCGGAGGCCCGCCGCTCGCAGGGTGCGAGCGGCGGGCCTCCGGAGCGCTGACCCGACCGGTGGCCGGGTCAGCGAAGGATCACTTGGCGACGGCCTTCTTCAGCAGCGAGCCGGCGCTGATCTTCACACCGAAGCCGGCCGGGATCTGGATCTCCTCGCCCGTGCGCGGGTTGCGACCGGTACGGGCCGCGCGCTCGACGCGCTCGACCGAGAGCAGACCCGTGACCTTGACCGCCTCGCCCTTGGCGAGCGACTCCTCGAGCACCTCCTGGAAGGCACCGAGGAACTTCTCCGCGTCCGCCTTGCTGAGCTCAGCCTTGCCGGCGATGGCCGAGACCAGCTCGGACTTGTTCAGCGACATGTGCATCCCTTCTCCGGTTCACGACGCACGCGACCCGCGCGTCGTCACGTTCGTGCGCCACCCCGGCGCACGCCGGGTGGACGGGGAACACACTAGGGAACATCCGCGGATTCCTGCGACTTTTCCGCGCGTGGCGTGCCGGACACCTCGGATCGGGAACCTTTCCGGCACGGGATCTGTCCCGGTATCTGCCGCCATGGCGGGACAGATCGCCGGGCGAGGCCCGCGCTCAGGAGGCCGGGCGGCCGCCGTTTCCGGGCCCTTCGCCCGGTCCGTGAGGTTCGCGCGGCTCGTCCGGTCGCTCCGTGCCGGCGTCGTCGTCGAGCGCCGCGCGACGGCGACGCTGGAGCAGGACGGCGGCCGCGACCCCCACCACCGCCAGCACCGCCACCGGGAACAGCCACGCGGTCGCCCACCCGGCCTCCCCGTCGGCGTCCAGGTCCACGCCGGGCGTGCCCCCGCCCTCGTGCACGTGCCCCGCGGACGCCGTCGGCGTCGTGCTGGGGCTCGGGGGCGTGCTCGCCGTCGCGACGGAGGGCGACGCGCTCGGGGAGGCCGACGGGCTGGGCGAGGGCGACGCCGCGGCGACCGTGAACGCCAGCTCGCCCTCGATGGGGTGACCGTCGGAGGAGACGACGCGCCACGCGACGTCCCAGTCCCCGGCGGGCAGGTCGTCCGGCAGCGGGGCCACCACCTCGTCGCCGTCGACGGTGACCTCGGTCGGGACGGTGCCGTCCGCCGTCGTGACCGCCACCTGCGCTCCCGCCGCCAGCACGTCGGCGCTGAACCGCAGGGTGAGCTCCGTGGGAGCCCGGTCCACGGTGGCGCCGTCGGCGGGGTCGGACGACAGGAGCCGGTCGTGCGCGCTGGCAGGCTGCGCGACCGCGACGCCCAGCACCGGGGTCAGAGCAGCGGCGAGCAGGACGACGACGGCGCGACGGCGACGCGCGAGGTTCAGGTGCACGGCCCGACCCTAGCGACCCACCCGCCCGAGCTGTCAGGGCCAGCGCTGGGTTGATGCGCCCCTGGTCCTGACAAGTCTCGCGGGGGCGGGCGGCGTTCCTACACTCGGGGGGTGGACTTCACCTCGGCCTACGCCCACGGCTTCGCCCGCGTGGCGGCCTGCACCGTCCCCGTCACCGTCGCCGACCCCCGCGCGAACGCCGCCGCGGTCCTGGCCGAGGCGCGCGCGTGCCACGACGACGGCGTCGCGGTCGCCGTCTTCCCCGAGCTGTGCGTCTCGGGGTACGCCATCGACGACCTGCACCTCGCGGACACGCTGCTGGAGGCGACGTCGGACGCGCTCGCGACGATCGTCGAGGCGAGCGCCGACCTGCGCCCGCTGCTCGTGGTGGGCGCGCCGCTGGAGGTCGGCAACCGGCTGCTGAACTGCGCCGTCGTCGTGCAGGGCGGCCGGGTGCTCGGCGTCGCGCCCAAGTCGTACCTGCCGAACTACCGCGAGTTCTACGAGAAGCGCTGGTTCGCCCCCGGCGACGACCGCCGCGGCGCCACGGTGACGCTCCCCTTCGCCGAGGAGCCCGTGCCGTTCGGGCCGGACCTGCTGTTCGCGGCCGACGACGTCGCGGGCCTCGTCGTGCACGTCGAGGTGTGCGAGGACCTGTGGGTCCCCGTGCCGCCGTCGGCGGAGGCCGCCCTGGCCGGCGCGACCGTGCTGCTCAACCTGTCCGCGAGCCCCATCACCGTCGCCCGGGCGGAGGACCGGCGGCTCATGGTGCGCTCGGCGTCGCACCGCGGCCTGGCCGCGTACGCCTACGCGGCCGCGCAGGGCGAGTCGAGCACCGACCTGTCGTGGGACGGCCAGACGATGGTCTACGAGGTGGGCGACCTGCTCGCCGAGACCGAGCGCTTCCCCGACGGCGCGCGGCGGTCGGTGGCCGACGTCGACCTCGACCGGCTGCGCCAGGAGCGGCTGCGGATGGGGTCGTTCGACGACAACCGGCGCGCGCTCGGCGCCCGCGTCGAGGGGTTCCGCACCGTGCTGTGGACGGTCGACCCGCCGGCCGGCGACGTCGGCCTGCGCCGCAAGGTGGACCGCTTCCCCTTCGTGCCCGACGACCCGCAGCGCCTGGCCCAAGACTGCTACGAGGCGTACTCGATCCAGGTGGCCGGGCTGGAGCAGCGGCTGCGGTCGATCGGGCAGCCGAAGATCGTCATCGGGGTGTCCGGCGGCCTGGACTCGACGCACGCGCTGATCGTCGCGGCCCGCGCCATGGACCGCCTCGGCCGGCCGCGCACCGACATCCACGCGATCACGATGCCGGGCTTCGCGACGTCGTCGGAGACGAAGGACCGCGCCACGCGGCTCGCGACGTCGCTCGGCGTGCACTTCGAGGAGCTCGACATCCGGCCCGCCGCCGAGCAGATGCTCCGCGACCTGGGCCACCCGTTCGGCGCCGGCGAGAAGGTCTACGACGTCACGTTCGAGAACGTGCAGGCCGGCCTGCGCACCGACTACCTGTTCCGGCTCGCCAACCACCGCGGCGGCATCGTGCTCGGCACCGGCGACCTGTCCGAGCTGGCGCTGGGCTGGTGCACGTACGGCGTGGGCGACCAGATGTCGCACTACGCGGTGAACACGGGCGTGCCGAAGACGCTCATCCAGCACCTCATCCGGTGGGTGGCCGACTCGGGCCAGTTCGAGGCGGACACGAACGCCCTGCTCCTCGAGATCCTGGGCCAGGAGATCTCCCCCGAGCTCGTCCCGGCCGGCGAGGGCGAGGCGCCGCAGTCCACCGAGGCGGCCATCGGCCCGTACGCGCTGCAGGACTTCACCCTGTTCTGGACGCTGCGGCACGGGCTGCGGCCGTCCAAGATCGCGTTCCTCGCCTGGCACGCCTGGCGCGACCCCGACGCCGGCGAGTGGCCGCCGAACTTCCCGCACGACGAGCGGTCCGCCTACGACCTCGCGACCATCCGGAAGTGGGAGACGGTGTTCTTCCGGCGGTACTTCTCGTCCCAGTTCAAGCGCTCCGCCATCCCCAACGGGCCCAAGGTCTCCGCCGGTGGCTCGCTCTCGCCGCGCGGGGACTGGCGGATGCCGTCCGACGCGTCCGCCGCCGCCTGGCTCGCCGAGCTGGAGGAGAACGTGCCGACGACGGTGTGAGCCGCCACCGACCCCCGCCGGGCGCGCCGGGCGGCCGTCAGGGGCGCTCGGCCGGGCCGAACCCGGTCCAGCGCAGGTCGGGCGGCAGGTGACCCATATCGTTGTAGACGATCAGGGACGAGGAGCGGTCGTCGCGGTACTCGATGGTCGTGAGGGCGGCGTTGCCGTAGGGCAGCCCGAGCCAGCTCGTGGGCGGCGCACGGAGGGCGTCGCGCACCAGCCACGCGACCTGGAAGGCGTGGGTGACCAGCACCTCGTGGGTCTCGACGTCGACGGCGCGGGCGAACCGGGTGGTGAGCGCGGCCGCGAGCCGCGAGCCCTCGGCGGCCTCTGCGGCGTCGTACCCGTCGAAGAACCCCGCCCAGGCGCGCGGCATCGGGTCGGGCAGGTACGGCACGTGGTCGATCAGCTCGACCGCCTCCCGGACCGGGACGCCCGGGAGCTGCGCCCCGAGCACCTGCGCGGACCGGACCGCGCGCGGCAGCGGCGAGTGCCAGACGGCGTCGATCGGCAGCGCGGCGAGCCGGCGTCCGGCCAGCTCCACCTGTCGTTCCCCCTCGGCGGTCAGCTCGCCGAACGGGTCCGCCGCGCCGTGGCGCAGCACGTGGAGGTGGCGGGTCGGCATCCGCCGACGCTATCGCGGCATCCGCGTCCCCCGGCAGAACGCCCGGCAGCCGGCGCGGCCCCTGCCCCCCGGCGCGCCGGCTCTGCCCTGTCCGGTCGCGAGGCGACCATGCGCGACGACCGTGCAGGATGAGGTGCATGACCGCACCGATCCGCACCGCCCGCTCGTCCGTCGCGATCACGAACGGCTACGTCGTCCCGGTGGACGGGCCGCCGATCGAGCACGGCACGGTCCTGATCACGGACGGTGTCATCGAGGCCGTCGGCGCGGACGTCGCGGTGCCGGACGGCGTGCGCACCCTCGACGCGGGCGGCCGGTGGGTGCTGCCCGGCTTCGTGGAGTCGCACGGGCACGTGGGGGTGCACGAGGAGGCCGAGGGCTGGGCCGGCGACGACACCAACGAGAAGACGGGGCCCGACGGCGCGCACCTGCGCGCGCTCGACGCGATCAACGTGGAGGACGAGGGCTTCCGGGACGCCCTCGCGGGCGGGGTGACGTCCGTCGTGGTGAAGCCGGGCTCCGCCAACCCGATCGGCGGCCAGACCGTCGCGATCAAGACGTGGGGCGGGCGGACCGTCGACGAGCAGGTGATCAGCGACGCGGTCTCGGTGAAGTCCGCGCTCGGCGAGAACCCCAAGCGTGTGTACGGCGAGCAGAAGAAGCAGCCGTCCACGCGCCTCGGCGTGGCCGCCGTCATCCGGCAGGCGTTCCTCGACGCGCAGCACTACGCGGCGCAGCGCGACGCCGCCGAGGCCAAGGGCGAGCCCTTCCGGCGGGAGCTGGGCAAGGAGACGCTCGCGCGGGTGCTCGCCGGCGAGCTGGCCTGGGACCAGCACACCCACCGCGCCGACGACATCGCGACCGCGCTGCGCCTCGCCGACGAGTTCGGCTACCGGCTCGTCGTCAACCACGGCACGGACGGCGCCGCGATCGCCGACGTCCTCGCCGAGCTGGACGTGCCGGTGATCTACGGCCCCCTGCTCACGTCGCGCTCCAAGGTGGAGCTGCGCGACCGCGACATCGCGAACCTCGCCCGCCTCGCCGAGGCCGGCGTGCGCATCGCCATCACGACCGACCACCCCGTGGTGCCGATCAACTTTCTCGTGCACCAGGCGTCGTTCGCGGTGAAGGAGGGCCTGGACCCGCAGGTCGCGCTCGAGGCGCTCACCGTGAACCCGGCGTCGTTCCTCGGCCTCGACGACCGCGTCGGCGCGCTGACGCCCGGGCTCGACGGCGACGTCGTCGTCTGGTCCGGCGACCCGCTCGACGTCGGGTCGCGCGCCGAGCACGTGTTCGTCACCGGCACCGAGGTGTACACCTGGGACGGCGCCGCCGACGGTGGCCGCGGCGCCGGCCGGGTCCACGAGCGCGGGCAGCGCCTCGGCCGCTGACCGCACCGTCGGCGCGGCACTTTCCGTTCAGCGCGGCAGTTCGAACTGCCGCACTGAGCAGAGACTGCCGCGCCGAGCGACCACGCCCCGCCGCACCAGCACGGCGCCTGGCCGGTCACAGCCCGTCGAGGAAGTCCTCCATGAGCGGGCCGGCGGTGTCCGACCCGCGGTGGCCGTCCTCGACGAAGACCGCCACCGCGAGGTCGTCGACGATCGCGAGCATCCACACGTGCTGCTGCGACCCGTCGCCGTACTGGGCGGTGCCCGTCTTGGCGCCGACGATGCCCGGCACGTCCTGCAGCATGTCCGCGCTGCCCTCGGTGACGACACCGTGCATCAGGTCGCGCACCACCGCGGCCTCGTCCTCGCCCACCCCCGGCGTCGAGGGCTCCTGGGGCGCCTTCTCCTCGGCCGAGGCCTCCGCCGACGGCGACGCGGAGGCGTCCGCCTCGTCGCCCGCCTCGTCTCGCACGAGGACGGGCTGCACCCGGTGGCCCGCGGCGACGCTCGCGGCGACCGTCGCCATCCCGAGCGGCGACGCCTGCACCTTGCCCTGCCCGATCATCGACGCCGCGTGCTCCGTGCCGCCGGCCTTGGCGGGAACCGCGCCGAGGAAGGCGGGCACGCCCAGCACCGGCGAGGCCACCTCGTCGTCCACGAGCCCCAGGTCGGAGGCCGCGGTCGCCAGGTCCGCCTGCGCCACCTTGTCGCGCTGCGCGATCATCGCCGTGTTGCACGAGTGGGCGAACGCCGTGCGCAGCGGCACGTCGCCGGTGGCCGACTCCGGGTAGCCGGGCACGTTGCCGAACGTGCGGCCGTCCACCGTGATGGTGTCGGTGCAGGCGACCTCCGAGTCCGGGGTGAGGCCGGCGCGCTGCATCGCCAGCGCGTCCACCACCTTGAACGTCGAGCCCGGCGGGTACTGGCCGAGCGTCGCGGTGGACCAGCCCTCGCTGCCCGGCCCGCTCGCGGCCGCGAGCACCGCGCCGTCGGACGGCCGGATCGCGACGATCGCGCTGGCCGGGTCGACGTCGTCGAGCACGTTCTCCGCGTGCTTCTGCAGGTGCTGGTCGAGGGTGGTGGCCACGGGCGTGCCGTCCACGGCGTCCACGCGGTACAGCTCGCGGGCCTCGTCGTCGTCCTCCCGGGGCTCGCCGTCGAGGCCGACGGCGCCGTCCCCGGACGGCACCACGCGCACCAGCACGCCCGGGGCACCGGTGAGCTGGTCGTCGTAGGCACGCTCCACGCCGGACAGCCCCACGACGTCGCCCGCCTGCACGGCGCCGTCCGACTCCTCGACGATCTCCTTGGTCGCCTCGCCGACGCGGCCCAGGATCGGCGCGGCGAACGTGCTCGTGGGCCCCAGCTCGAGGGTGTCCTCGACCGCCTGGACGCCGATGATCTCCCGGGCCTCGTCCACCGTGAAGTCCACGCCCGGGTTCTCCTGGCGGATCGTGATCGCCTCGACGAACGCCTTGTCGCCGGCGGCCTCGACCCGGGCGAAGAACTCGTTCGGCTCGAGGCCCACCAGCTGGGCGAGGTCGCGCGCCGCGGACTCCTGCCCGAGCCCCTCCACCGCCGTCTTGTCGACCCCGATGCGCCAGACGCCCCGCTCGGTGACCATCGGCTTGCCGTCGCCGTCCAGCAGGTCGCCGCGGTCCGCGTCGAGGGTCCTGACCTGCAGCCGCTCGCCCGGCTCCAGGTCGGGCACGAGCACGTCCGGCCGCCACACCGCCCGCCAGGTGCCCTCGCCGTCGCCACTCTCCGGCGGCGTGTAGGCGAGGTCGACGTCGGTGCTGTACTGCCACGTGACGTCCCGCCCCACGGGCCACGACCAGTCCAGGGTGGCCACCGCCGTCGTCGCGCCGTCCTTCGTGACGGGCTTGCCGACGTCGGCCACCGTCACGCTGCGCTCCCGCTCGCCCGACGCGTCGACCAGGGGCTCGAGCACCTCGGACAGCTGCGTCTGCACGTCCACGGAGCCCTGCGCCTGGAGCGACACGTCGCTCACGTCGCCGGCCCGGAGCGCCGTCGCGAGCGCCTCGGCGGCGGGCTCCGCGGGCGGCACGTCGGAGCCGGTGCAGGCCACCAGGGGCACGCCGACGACGGGGGTCAGGAGAGCGGCGAGGGCGAGGCGGTGTCGGCGGCGCACCTTGGCGAGATTATCGGCTTCCTGGCAACCTGGTCAGCATGTCCCCCCGTGTCGTGGTCACGGTCGTGCATAGATTTCGTGGCCCCGTCGTGACGGGCGCCCTGGCGGGCGCCCTGATGGTCGCGGGGACGGCCGTCCCGGCCTCGGCCGCGAGCTCCACGCTCCCCGACCCGCGGCCGGGCGGCGACTCGGTCCTGGCCCGCACGTGGGCGCCGTCGTCCGACCCCGCGGACCCGACGGTGCTGGTGAACAAGGCCCACCCCCTCGCCCCGCGCGACTGGGCTTCGGACGGCCTCGTGCGTCCCGACGTCCCCGCCCTCGGCGCGCACGACCTGCTGCGACCCGACGCCGCCCGGGCTCTGGAACGGCTGGCCACCGCCGCCCAGAAGGCCACGGGCCACGAGCTCGTCCTCGTCTCCGGCTACCGCTCGGCGGAGTACCAGGCCCGCCTGTACGGGCGGTACGTCGACGAGCACGGCCGGCGCGCCGCCGACACCTTCTCCGCCCGCCCGGGCCACTCCGAGCACCAGACCGGTCTCGCCGCCGACGTCGCCGAGGCGGGCGCCCCGTACACCGAGTTCGGCAGCACCGACACCGGGCGCTGGGTGGCCGCCCAGGCGTGGCGGCACGGGTTCGTCGTGCGGTACCCGGAGGGCGGGCAGGCCGTGACCGGCTACGCCCCCGAGCCCTGGCACCTGAGGTACGTCGGCACGGAGCTGTCGGTCCCGATGCACCTCACCGGCACCGCCACCCTGGAGGAAGCCTTCGGCGTCGGGCCCGCCCCGGACTACCTCGCGAAGTAGTCCCCACCCCGCCGAGGTAGTCCAGCCCGCGCCGAGGTAGTCCCGGCCCCGCCGAGGTAGTCGCGGCCGCGCCGAGGTAGTTCAGACCGTGCCGAGGGCCCGCGCCAGTCGCTGCACGGCCTCGGTGAGCACGGCCGACGACGTCGCGAGGTTGAGCCGCAGCCACCCCGCGCCACCGGCGCCGAAGCGCACGCCGTCCTCGAGGGCGAGGCGGCCGTGCTCCAGGACGAAGGCGGCTGCCTCGGCGGCGGGGACGCCGCCGGGCAGGGCGGCGCGCAGGTCCAGCCAGGCGAGATAGGTGGCGTCGGCGGGCTGCAGCCGCACGGCGGGCGCGTGCTCGTCCAGCAGGCGCGCGAGCAGCGCACGGTTCGCGTGCACCCCGTCGAGCAGCGCGTCGAGCCACGACCCTCCGTCGCGGTACGCGGCGGCGTGCGCCAGCACCGCGAGGTGGTTGACGGCGTGGCCCGCCTCCTCGGGGATGCGGCGCAGGTCGTCCGCCGCGCCCGGCCCTGCGAGCGCGACCGCGGCCCGCAGCCCCGCGAGCTGGAACGCCTTGGACGCGGAGTGCACGACGACCGCCCGCTCCGAGCCGGCGACCGACAGCAGCGGCACGAACGCGGGCGCACCCTCGGCCACGCGCTCGAACGTGAACGGGGCGTGGATCTCGTCGGCCACCACGCGCACGTCGTACCGGTCCGCGAGCGCCAGCACCGCCTCGAGCTCGGCACGGGTGTGCACGGTGCCGGTCGGGTTGTGCGGATTGCAGAGCAGCAGGACGGCGCGGCGGCCGGACCCCGGCCCCGTACCGTGCGCGGCGGCGCCGGTGGCGCGCGCGAAAGCCTCCTCGAGGGAGCCGAGGTCGAGCCGCAGGTCGGCCCCCAGGGGCGCCTCCAGGACCTGCCGTCCCTCGTTGCCGGGGAAGCCGTAGAACGGCGGGTACACGGGCGGCGTGACGACGACGGCGTCGCCGGGCGCGGTGAGGACGCGCAGCGTCTCGACGATCGCGACCATGACGTCCGGCATCGTGCGGCTGGACCCGACGTCCGGCGTCCACCCCCAGCGCTCCCGCGCGAAGGGGACGAGCCCCTCGGCATAGGTGGCGCCCAGGTCGTAGCCCGTGTCCCCGAGGGCGAGGGCGCGCTGCACGGCGTCGACGACCACGGGCGCGACGGGCGTGTCCATCTCGGCGACGAACAGCGGCAGCACGTCGGGCGGGTACGCGCGCCACTTCACGGACGTGCGACGGCGCAGGTCGTCGAGGGTGAGCTGCTCCAGCGGGTTGTCGGTCACGGCTCCGGTCTACCAGAGACGCCCGCGCAGGACGCCACGGCCACCCGAACTACCTCGGCACGACCGGAACTCCCTCGGCATGGGGTCAGGCGGACGGGACCGTCTTCACCACGGGGGCCCACTGCTCCTCGACGAGCGCCGGGCGGTCCTCGTCGGTGTGGCCGGCCCAGCGACGGGCGTCGTCGATGGTGGCTGCGAGCAGGGTGCGCAGCCGCGCGTCGGTGTCGGGCACGAAGGCCTCGCTGATGCCCTGCACCGCCGTCGACACGACGGACGGCGCGGCGTCGCGGACGAACCGCTTGGGCCGCACGCGCGTGCCCTCGCAGAACCGGTACGCCCACTCGGCCGTCTTCGGGGACGCGGCCAGGGCGTCGGCGCTGGCCGGGTCGAGCGTGCCCTCGGGACGACCGTCCAGGGCGTCGAGCATCCGCTCCGCGCCGATGATCGCCACCGCCAGCGTCTGCTGCCGGTCGGCGGGCGCGACGGGCAGGGCCGTCTGCGCGGCGCGCAGCGCGATGCGCACGTCCCACCGCGGGTCGCTGCTCGTCAGCCCGATGACGGACGGGATGAGCGGCGCGAGCTGCGGCCGGTTCCCGTCGGAGGTCAGGTCGTTCACCGCGCGCGCCAGCATCGCGAGCAGCGGGTGCGTGCACTGCGGATGGTCGCTCCAGCGTTCACCGGCCAGGAACGACGCCAGCTCCATGAAGCACGCGCCCTTCTTGGGGTTGCGGTGCTTGCCACGCCCGAGCATCGGCAGCGCGTCGAACGCGCCTGCAACAGATCCAGCCACGAGTCCACCCCCGTATCGGTCCGGTCCCCTCAGTGTGCGACCGCTGTGACCCAGGTCGCAACGGCTGGCGCGGGCGAAGCCTCGACCGCACCGCGCCGGGCCGGTCCCGGAGGTACCTCAGACGGGCGGACGCCCTGGTCGTGGCGCGTCTGAGGTACCCCCGGCCCCGAAGACAGGTCGGTTGCCCGATCCGGGGCCGGGGGCCTCAGGACGAGCGTGGTCACCACGAGATCGAGCAGCCGGCGGTGGCCGGCACGAGGGCCGGGACCCCGGCCGGTGAGGGGACGAGGACATGAACGAGTCGACGTCGCGGGACCTGGCTGTCCTGGCCGAGCTGGAGTACCGCCGCGAGCGCCTGGCGGAGTCGTACCGGCGGGGTGCCCCCGCCTGGGCGGTGGCCCTGGGCCGCGGGGTCCGCGACCTGGCCCGCCGGGCGCGGTCCCGGGCCGCGGACCGCGAGGCCGTGCAGCGCCTCGGCGCGACGCTCGACGCCGTGGCGGCGCGGACCGACGCCCGTGCGTGGGAGCTCCAGGTGACCCGCCGCGCCCGCCAGATCTCCCAGGGGCTGGAGGCGCTGCGGCCGGAGGACGGCGCCGGCCGCCGGGCCGCGTGACGTGCCCCGCGTGGCGGCGGTGCCCGGAACGCGCACCGGGACCGGCGCGGGGACGGTCACGGGAACGGGCTCCGCGACCGGGGGCACCCCCGGAAATCCTGCGGCGGGTGTGGGTGCAGGGTGGGACGATCACCTGGTGCGACGTTCCAGCGAGGTGCCCCTGATCGCCCGCCAGGAGGAGGTCACCGCCTTCCGCGCCGCCCTGGAGCGCGCCGCGGAGGGCGAGCCCGGCGTCCTGCTGCTCGGCGGCGACGCCGGGGTGGGCAAGACGCGGCTGGTGACGCACCTCGCGGACGCCGCCCGGGACGCCGGGGCGCGCGTCGTCGTCGCGCACTGCGTGGACCTGGGCGACGTCGGCATCCCCTACCTGCCCTTCACGGAGGCCCTGACGGAGCTGCGGGGCGTCCCGGCGGTGGCCGGGGTGGTGGCCGAGCGCCCCGCCCTCGCCCGCCTGCTCGACCCCGCCGGGGGCGCCGAGCACGGCGCCGACCACGCGGAGCGGCTCCAGCTCCTCGACGGCGTCGCGGGCAGCCTCGCCGCCGCGGGGCGTGCCGGCTCGCCGCTCGTGCTGGTCCTGGAGGACGTGCACTGGGCGGACGAGTCCACGCGCGACGTGCTGCGGTTCGTCGTCGCCCGGCTGCGGTCGGAGCACCTGCTGCTCGTCGCCACGTACCGCAGCGACGACCTGCACCGCCGCCACCCCCTGCGCCCCGTCCTGGCGGAGCTGTACCGGCAGCGCCCGGTGGAGCACGTCGAGCTCTCCCCGTTCACCCCGGACGAGCTGCGCGAGTTCACCACCGCCACCCGCGGCGAGCCCCTCGACGAGGCGGAGTTCGACGCCGTGCGCAGCAGGTCGGACGGCAACGCGTTCTTCGCCGAGGAGCTGCTCGACGCGGGCCAGTCCTCCGCGGGCCTGCCGTGGTCGCTGGCCGACGTGCTGCACGCGCGGCTGCAACGCCTCGACCCGGCCGTGCAGCAGCTCGTGCGGCTCGCGGCCGTCGCCGGGCGCCAGGTGGACGAGGCGCTGCTGCGCGCCACCGCGCCCCGCCTGCCCGGGCTGGAGGCCCCCGGTGCCGCCGACGCGGCGCTGCGCGAGGCCGTGGCGCAGCAGGTGCTCGGCGTCGAGGGGCAGCAGGTCGCGTTCCGCCACGCGCTCGTCGCGGAGGCGCTCGTCCTCGACCTGCTGCCGGGCGAGCGCACCAGGATGCACCGCGCCTACCTCGACGCCCTGACGGCCGACCCCGCCCTCGGGAAGGCGGCCAAGCGCGCCCACCACGCCCTGGAGGGCCACGACCTGCCCGCCGCGCTCGTCGCGTCGCGGGACGCCGCCCGCAGCGCGGCGACGATGCTCGCCCCCGCCGAGGAGCTGCGGCACCTGGAGCAGGTGTTGTCCCTGTGGGAGTCGGTGCCCGACGCCGCGGAGCTGCTCGGCACCGACCGCGTCGACGTCGCGCTCGACACGGCGGCGGCCGCCAGCTCCGCGGGGCAGGCGTCGCGCGCGGAGCAGCTCGCCCGGCGCGCCGTCGAGGGGCTGGACGACGACCCGGAGCGCCAGGCCCGCCTGCGCCACGTGCTGGTGCGGTACGTCCTGGACCTGGAGGACCTGGACGACGCCCTGGCGCAGTCCACCCGCGCGCTCGACGTGCTGCTGCCCGGCGCGACCGGCGCCGGCGGGCCGGCCGCCGGCGCCCAGGTGCCCGACGACGCCGCGACCTCCGAGCTGGCGTGGACGCTCGCCGTGCACGCCCGCGTGCTGCTCAACAACGACCGGGACGACGAGGCCGGCGCGTTCGCGCGGCAGGCCGTGGACGTCGCGCGCCGGGCCGACGCCCCCGACGCCGAGGCCGACGCCCTGACGACCCTCGCCATGCTGGAGGTCGGCACGCCGGACGCCGCCGCCGACCTGCTCGACCTCGCCCGGCAGCGCGCCGTCGCCGCGGGCGACCTGCGCACCGAGATGCGCTGCTGGTACAACCTGGCCGCCACCCACTTCTACGCGGGCCGCCTCGACCTGTCCGCCCGGGTGCTCGACGCCGGCATGGAGCGCGCACGGTCGACCGGCGTCACCTGGGGCGCGTACGGCCTGGAGATGGTCGACCTCGCGCAGATCCGCGCGTACATCACGGGCGACCTCGCCCCGTGGCCCCTGCCCGAGGGCGCCCCGGCCAGCGTCGTGCCGTACCTCTCCGCGGGCGGGCTGTACGCGCGGGTCGCGCGCGAGGGCGGGGACGCGATCGGCGCGGCGCAGGACATGCGCGCGCACTGGGGGAACGACGGCCAGATCGCGCTCATCGCCGGAGGCACCCAGGCCGACGCCCTGACCTGGGCCGGCCGGTACGACGAGGCGGTCGCGACGGCGGAAGAGGTCGCCACCCACCTGGGCACCACCTGGTCCGAGTTCTTCCTCGGCCGCATCTGGCTGTCCGCGCTCGCCCTGGCGGCGCTCGCGGAGGACGCGGAGAGCGGCTCGCACGCCGCCGACGCCGCCCAGGACCTGATCGACCGCGGCGACGCCCTCCTCGCCGTCGCGCGGGAGACCGCACGCCGCGGGCGGCCCCGCGGCGGGCGCCTCGGCCCGGAAGGACGCGCCTGGCTGAAGCGCGCGGAGGCGGAGCACTCCCGGCTGCGGGCCGCGCTGACCGGCTCGCCGGCCGAGCCGGAGCTCTGGGAGGCGACGGTGCGCGAGTTCGACTTCGGGTACCGGTACGAGGTGGCCCGGACGCGGTTCCGCTGGGCGCAGGCGCTGCGCGCCGCCGGCGACGTGCCGGCGGCCGAGGTGGAGGCGGCCGAGGCGCTCGGCGAGGCCGTCGACATGGGGGCCGCACCCCTCGCGGACGCGATCCACGCGTGGGGCCGGCGCGCCCGCGTGCCCCTTCCCGGCGCCCGCCGCACGTCGTCCCTCCTCACCGAGCGCGAGGAGGAGGTGCTGGTCCTCGTCGCGCAGGGGCTCAGCAACCGGCAGATCGGCGAGCGGCTGTACATCTCGACGAAGACGGTCAGCGTGCACGTGTCCAACCTGCTCGCGAAGCTCGGCGTGTCCGGGCGGGCGGAGGCGGTCGCCGTCGCGCACCGGCGCGGGCTGATCCGCGTCTGACGCATCAAGGTCCATACTGGGCGCGTGCCGGAAGCCCAGGCTGTCGGCTCCCTGTCCGGCCCGTCGCCCGGTCCGGTGCCCGGTCCCGCGTCCGAGCGCGTGCCCGGGCCGCCGCCCGGGCCGGACCCCGGTGAGCCCGTCGCAGACGAGGTGTTCGACCGCATCGCGCGGCTCGTGCACCGGCAGCTCGGCGTGCCCGCGGCCGCCGTCGTCATGCTGACCGACGAGGGCGACGTCAAGACCCTGCCCGGTGCCGTCGGCTTCCCCGACCACGCGCAGCGCAGCCGCCGCCTCGAGCTCCCCCGGCCGCTGACGGCGATGGTCGCGCGCACCCGCACCCCCCTGGTCGTGGGTGACGCCGACGCCGACGCGCGCGTGGCGGGGCGGCACACGATCGGCGACCTGGTGCTCGCCGCGTACGCGGGCTACCCGATCGAGGACGCGCGGGGTCACGTCGTGGGCGCGCTGTGGGCCGTGTCGTCCGTGCCGCGCACCTGGACCGAGACGGACCTCGCGACCCTCGCGGACCTGTCCGCCGCGGCGTCGGGCGAGCTGCGGCTGCGCGCGGAGCGGGAGCGGGCGCGGCTGGCCGAGCAGGTCGCATTCCGTGCGCACCGGCGCTCGCGGTTCCTGCTGGGGCTGTCGGAGCGGTTCGCGCGGGTCACCACCCTGGACGAGGTCGAGGACGCCATCGCGCACGTCATCGGCACCGGCACGGGCGCCCGCTGGGTGTCGCTGGCGCTCGTGGACGCCGACCGGCGGCACCTGTCGTTCTTCACCGTCGGGCACCACCACCCCGGCGAGGCGGCGCTGCGCAGCACCCGTCTGGACGCGCTGCGGCCCGACACGCACGTCGTGCGCAGCCGCGCGCCCCTGCGGTTCCGCGACCACGCGGAGATGGTCGCCACCTACCCGGAGATGGGCCCCGTGGGGTCCGTGTCGGCAGGCGCCCGGTCGTTCCTGCCGGTCATGTCCAACGGCATGGTCGTGGGCGTCATCGCCTGCGTGTGGGACCAGGCGCGCGAGCACGACGCCGACACGGCGGCGCTCGAGTCCACGATCAGCCGCTACGTGGCGCTCGCCCTCGAGCGGGTGGCCCTGCTGGAGGCGCGGCGGCGCGTCGCGACCACGCTGCAGGAGTCGATGCTCACCGCGCCGCCCACGGTGGCGCACCTCGACATCGCGACCACCTACTCCCCCGCGGCGCGCACCGACCAGGTGGGCGGCGACTGGTACGACGCGGTGGTGCGCGACGACGGCACCGCGATCGTCATGATCGGGGACGTCGCGGGCCACGACGTGCACGCCGCGGCGCAGATGGGCCAGCTGCGCTCCATGCTGCGCGCGCTGGCCTGGAGCCACGACGAGTCGCCGGCCGGCCTGCTGACCCGCCTCGACAGGGCGAACGCCCGCCTGGGCCCGCGGGCGATGGCGACCGCCGTCGTCGCGCGCCTGGACCGCGACCCGGCGCCGTGCCCGCAGGACGTGCCGAAGGGCGCCCCGGCGGCCGCGCCGCCCGAGCGCGCCTACACGCTCACGTGGTCGGTGGCCGGGCACCCGCCGCCGATGGTGCTGCGCCGCGACGGCCGGGTCGAACGGCTCTCGGAGACCCCCGACCTGCTGCTGGGCGTGGTGCCCACGACGCCGCGCGTGGACCGCACCGCCCGCCTCCTGCCCGGCGACACGCTCGTGCTGTACACGGACGGGCTGGTCGAGCGCCGCGGCGTGCCGAGCGACGAGCGGCTCTCGGACCTGGAGGCCGTGCTGCGCTCCGCGCACGGGGAGGCCACGTCCGCCGTCCCCCGCGCGCTGGTCCGCGGTCTCGTGGGCGACGCGCAGCGCGACGACGTCGCCGTGCTGGCGCTGCGCGTGCGCGTGCCCGCGCCGTCCGGCCCGCCGTCGTCGGCCGGCCCCGCGAAGGCGGAGCGGAGGGTGGCCGACGACGACCTGAGCGACCTCGGCCCGGCCCGCCGGTGGGTGGACGACGTGCTCGAGTCGTGCGACGTGTCGGACGAGCAGCGGCGCACCGCGATGCTGCTGACCAGCGAGGTGCTCACCAACGCGCTGGAGCACGGCGAGGGACCCATCACGGCGACCGTCGAGGTGGACGGCCGCCGCCTGCGCGTGGGCGTGCGGGACGGCAGCACGGCGGAGCCGGAGCTGCAGTCCCCCCGGCCCCAGGACCTGTCGGGCCGGGGCGTCCTCTTCCTGGACCGCCTCGCCTCCCGGTGGGGCGTCCGGCTGCACGACGGCTCCGACGCCGTCGGGCGCCACTCCGGCGTCGTGGAGGGCAAGACCGTCTGGTTCGAGATCGACCGCGAGGCCCGTCCGCTCACCGGCACGGTGTCGCGCGTGCGGCCCCCGACGCCCGCCACGGGCGCCGTCCCCCTGGTCGAGCGCGTGCTGCGCGACGACCGCCGCTGAGACGGCGCCGTCGCCCCGGGCGACACCCCTCCCGGGTGTCGGCGGTACGTCGTACGGTGTGAGACGTGACACACACCGCCCAGCGCTCCGCCGCACCGCCCCGACCCCGGGCGACGGCGGCCGGCGCCTCCCCCGCGACCACGGCCACGTCCGACGGCGACGGCGAGGACGTCGGCGCGCTGCTGGAGCCGTACCGCCGCGAGCTCACGGGCTACTGCTACCGCATGCTCGGCGGCGCGTTCGAGGCCGACGACGCGGTGCAGGAGACGCTGCTGCGCGCCTGGCGCTCCTACGACCGGTTCGAGGGCCGGTCGTCGCTGCGGTCGTGGCTGTACCGCATCGCGACGAACGTGTGCTTCGACCACCTCGGGTCGTCCAAGCGGCGCGAGCGCCCGATGGGGCTGGGCGGCCCGCAGCCCGCGGAGGAGCAGTACTTCGGCGACGTGCTGGCCGAGGACCGGTGGCTCGAGCCCGTCCCCGACGACGCGGTGCTGCCGCTCGAGGGCGACCCGGCCGACGTTGCCGTGGGCCGCGAGTCGATCCGCCTGGCGTTCGTGGCCGCGCTGCAGCACCTGCCGGCCCGGCAGCGCGCCGTGCTGGTGCTGCGCGAGGTGCTGCGCTGGTCCGCCGCCGAGGTCGCCGCCCTCCTCGACACGACCGTCGCGTCCGTGAACAGCGCGCTCCAGCGCGCCCGCGCCACCCTCGGCAGCAAGGGCCTGCGGCGCGCGGGCGACGACGGCGCCGACGCCCCGGAGCCGCAGTGGGACGCGATCGACGAGGACCTCCTCGAGCGGTACCTGGACGCCTTCGAGCGCTACGACATGGACGCCCTGGTGGCGCTGCTGCACGAGGACGCCGTGCTGAACATGCCGCCGTACACGATGTGGGTGCACGGGCGCTCCGAGGTGATCCGCTGGATGACCGGGCCCGGCGCCGGCTGCGAGGGGTCGCGCTGCGTGCCCGTGCAGGCCAACGGGTCCATGGCGTACGGGCAGTACCGGCGTGACCCGACCGGCGGCTGGTCGCCGTGGGGGCTGGCCGTGCTGGAGGACGACGGCAGCGGCCGGATCACCGGGATCACCACCTTCCTCGACACCGCCACCTGGTTCCCGCGGTTCGGCCTCGCCGACCGGCTGCCCGCCCTCTGACCTGCGCCTCGGCGCGCCCCCGCGGCGCTGCTGGGCTACGTTTCCCGCATGACCACGGACGCCCCGGACCCCGAGGGCGTGCCCCGCACCGGGACGCCCGCGCCCGCGCTCGACGGTCCTGCCGACGACGTCGACGACTCCCGCCGCCCGGTCCAGCACGACAGCAAGAACCCGCCACGGTGGCTGCCGCGGGCGCTCGTCATGGTCGTGGTGGCCGTCTTCGTGGCCACGTTCCTGTCCTACGCGTTCGGGCAGCTCGGCGGGCTGGCCGTCAACGTGCTCATCTCCTTCTTCGTCGCGCTCGCGCTCGAACCGGTCGTCGTGTGGCTGGTGCGCCACGGGTGGCGCCGCGGCGCGGCCGCGGGCGTCTCGCTCGGCGGGGCGATCGTCGTCGTCCTCGGGGTGTTCGCCCTGTTCGGCAACCTCTTCGTGCAGCAGCTGGTCCAGCTGGTCGCCTCGCTGCCCGAGCTCTACACGTCCATCCAGGAGGGCATCGAGGCGCGCTGGGGCGTCACCGTGCCCGACTCCGACGACCTCGTCGCGCAGGCCCTCGACCAGTGGGGGCAGGACGTCGCCACCGGGGCGATCAGCGTGGGCGCGTCGATCGTGGGGGTCCTGTTCGCGATCACGACGATCCTGCTCATCACGTACTACCTCATGGCGGCGGGCCCGAAGTTCCGCGCGGCGATCTGCGCGTGGCTGCGGCCCGACCGGCAGCAGGAGGTGCTGACGCTCTGGGAGATCACGCAGGTGAAGGTCTCCGACTTCATCAGCTCCCGCGTCGTCCTCGCCGCGCTGTCGAGCGTGTTCACGTTCGCGTTCCTGCTGATCGTGGGCACCCCGTACGCGCTGCCGCTGGCGGTGTTCACCGGTGTCGTCTCGCAGTTCGTGCCCACCATCGGCACGTACATCGGCGGGGCGCTGCCGGTGGCCGTCGCGCTGGCGGCGCAGGGCCTGCCGCAGGCGATCGCCGTCCTGGTCTTCATCGTCGCCTACCAGCAGGTGGAGAACCTGATCTTCTCCCCGCGGGTCAGCGCCCGGGCCCTGGAGATGAACCCGGCCGTGTCGTTCGTCGGCGTCCTCGCCTTCGGCGCGGTCTTCGGCGCGCTCGGCGCCTTCCTGGCCCTGCCGATCCTCGCGACCGTGCAGGCCCTCGGGAACACCTACCTGCAGCGGCACGAGCTCGTCGAGTCGCAGCTGCTGCACGACCCGGAGGCCGCGGCCGGCCGGTCCGCCGGCGACCGCCCCGCCGGGGGTATCGGACCGTGGTCGTCACGACGACGCCGCAACCTCGAGGCCGGCGAGCGCGCCGCCCGGGAGGCGGAGGCCAGGCGCCGCGACGGCGCGGAGGAGTGAGCATGGATCTCGTCGGTGGTATCGCGCTCGTCGTCGCCCTGGGCGTGGCCGGGCAGGTCGCGGCCCGCTCGCTGCGCGTGCCGTCCATCCTGCTGCTGCTCGTGCTCGGCCTCCTCGTCGGGCCCGTCCTCGGCTGGCTCGACCCCGACGAGCTGTTCGGCAACGCGCTCTTCCCGCTGGTGTCGATGGCCGTCGGCCTGCTCCTCTTCGAGGAGTCGCTCAAGCTGGACTTCGGGCGTCTGCGCGGCGGCGCGCGCCGCCCCGTGCTCGGCCTCGTGACCACCGGCGCCCTCGTCACCGGGCTCGGCGCCACGGCCATCACCTACCTGTTCCTCGACCTGACGTGGGGGCGTGCCGCCGTCATCGGCGCCATCCTCATCGTGTCCGGGCCGACCGTCGTGGGGCCGCTGCTCGCGATCATCCGGCCCCGCCAGCCCGTGGAGTCGGTGCTCGCCTTCGAGGGCATCTTCATCGACCCCATCGGCGCCACCGTGGCGCTCGCGGTGGCGAACGTGGTGCTGCACGCCGAGCCCGTCAGCCTGCTCAAGACCGGCGGCTGGGGCCTGCTCGTCGGTGTCGTGGCCGCGGCCCTCCTCGTGCTGCTCATCCGGTTCGGGCGGGTGCCGAAGGAGACCGAGGTGGTGCTCGCCTTCGCGTTCGCCCTCGGGGCCTATGCGCTCGCCGAGGGCCTGCACGACGAGGCGGGGCTGTTCGCCACGACCGCGCTCGGCGCCGTCCTGGCGAACCAACGGGTGGCGCGCACCGAGCCCCTGCACGAGTTCGGCACGCACATCGGCCTGCTCCTCATCGGCGTGCTGTTCATCGTGCTGTCGGCCCGCGTCGACCTGGTGGCGCTGGCCCGGTACGCCCTGCCCACGCTCGCGATCGTCGCCGTGCTGGTGGTGGTGCTCCGGCCCGTGGTCGCGGTCGTCTCGACCTGGCGGACGGGACTGCGCTGGTCGGACCGCGCGATGATCGCCTGGATGGCGCCTCGCGGCATCGTGGCCGCGTCCACGGCGTCGGTCTTCGCGCTCCGGTTCGACGAGGCCGGGGAGCCGTTCCCCGAGCTGGTCCCGGTGATCTTCGGCGTCGTGCTGCTCACCGCGATCGTCTACGGGTTCTCCGGCACCCCCGTGGCACAGCTGCTGGGCGTGCGTTCCGACGACCAGGTGCGGCTGGACGACGACGGCGTGCCCCTCACGGACCGGGCCTGACCGCGCCCGACCACACCTGACCACGCCTGACCGCGCCCGAGCGAGCACGCCCCGCCTAGCATGGCGGCATGGCGGGTCCGGTCCTGGTAGGTGTGCCGCACGACCACCGCCCCGACGTGCCCCGGCGGGCGGCGGACCTGGCAGCCCGGCTCGGCACGGACCTGGTGTGCGTCGTGGTCGACGAGGGCGCCGTGCGCGCGGGGTCGGGGGGCGTCGTGCCGGTCGACCCGGACGCGGGCGGCGACCCGCGCCCCGAGGACGAGGCCGGCGCCCGTGCCGCCGTCGCCGGCGCGCTGCGCGACAGCCCGGTGGCCTGGCGGCTGGAGCGCACCGCCGGCGACCCTGCCGCGGAGCTCGCCCGCCTGGCCGACGTGCACGACGCCGTCCTGATCGTCGTGGGCGCCCGGCGCGCGGGCGTGCGCGGGTGGGCCACGCACCTCGTCGGCGGCACCGTCGCGGGCCACCTGATCCACGACCAGCCGCGGCCGGTCGTGGTGCTGCCCGACGTGCCCGCGGGCGCCGCGTGACGGCGGGCGGCCCGCCCGCGCGCGTGCGTCAGGCGCGGAACCGGCCGGCGCACCGCCGGCCCGGCCTGGTCGCGCTGGTCGCGGCCGGCGGCGCCGTCGGCACCGCGGCCCGGTACGGCCTGACGCAGGCGTGGCCCGCCGTGGACGGGTGGCCCGTCGCGACGTTCGCCGCCAACGTGCTCGGCGCGTTCGTGCTGGGCTGGCTGCTCGAGTCCCTGGCCGCGCGGGGGCCGGAGACGCCGACCGTGCAGCGGGTGCGGCTGGCGGTCGGCACGGGCGTGCTGGGCGGGTTCACCACGTTCTCGTCGCTCGCGCTCGAGACGGAGCGCCTCCTGGCCGCCGGGTCGCCGGGCCAGGCGCTCGCCTACGCGGGCGGCACGCTCGTCCTCGGGTACCTGGCCTGCCTCGCGGGCGTCCTGCTCGGCTCCCGCCGGAGGGCGGCATGACCGCCGCCGTCGCGCTGCTCCTCGTCGCCGTCGCCGGCGGCCTGGGGGCCGCCGCCCGGTTCGTCGTCGACGGCGCGGTGCGGACCCGGACCCCCCACGCCGCCTTCCCGTGGGCCACGGTGGTGGTGAACGTGTCGGGCTCGCTGCTCATCGGCCTCGTCACGGGCGTGCTGCTCGGCGCCGGCGACCCCGCGCACCTCGAACCGTGGCGCCTCGGCGTCGCGACCGGGTTCTGCGGCGGCTACACCACCTTCTCCACGGCGATGGTCGAGACCGTGCGCCTCGCCCGCTCCGGCCGCACCCGCCTCGCCGTCGCCAACGCGCTCGGCACGATGGCGCTCACGCTCGTCGCCGTCGTCGTCGGCATCGGCCTCGGTGTCCTGGTCGGCCGGCTGATCTGACGCGTCGCGGTGGCGCAGGAGCCTAAGGACGGCTGCGCCCGGGGACGGGTTCACCCTCCTTTCACCCTGGCAGCGACTCCCGCTCACCGTCCCTCCCGTGGTCCGATGAGTTGCCAGGAGCACCGGAGGCCTCATGAAGAACTCGATCACGTCGCTGCTCGCACTCGGCGTCGCCGCGACCATGCTCGCCGGGTGCGCAGCATCGCCGGACGACGATGCGTCCCGCGCCGCCGAGCCGGCGCCAGAGGTCACCGTGACGGCGACGGTCACCGCCACGGTCACGGCGACTCCCCCTCCGGAGGACGTCGAGGACGAGTCCCTCGAGGAAGCGGCCGACGAACCAGCCGAGGAAGCAGTCGACGAACCTGCTGAGGAAGCAGCCCCGGAGGAGACCGCTGCGGAGGACCCGCCGAAGCCCGAGCGATCCGTCTCTCAGGCGAATGCCGTCACCAAGGCGGAGGAGTACCTCGGGTTCACCGCCTTCTCGAAGTCCGGACTGATCGAGCAGCTCGAGTACGAGGGGTTCTCCACGTCGGACGCGAAGTACGCCGTCAAGCACATCGACGTCGACTGGAAGGATCAGGCTGCGAAGAAGGCCGAGGAGTACCTGGACTTCACGTCCTTCTCGCGTGCCGGGCTCATCGAGCAGCTCGAGTTCGAGGGTTTCTCCCAGGACCAGGCCGCGCACGGGGCCGACTCCGTCGGGCTCTGACACGGGGCGCCACCGATCCGAGATTCCGCGAAGGGCTGTGGCACGCTGACCCGGTGAGCCTCATGCTGCTGGACTCGGCGAGCCTGTACTTCCGCGCCTTCTACGGCCTGCCCGACTCGCTGCGCTCCCCCGACGGCAAGCCGGTCAACGCGGTGCGCGGCCTGCTGGACATGATCGCGTTCCTCGTCACGGAGCACCGGCCCGACCGGCTGGTGGCGTGCTGGGACGAGGACTGGCGGCCGGCGTTCCGGGTCGAGGCGATCGGGTCGTACAAGCAGCACCGGGTCGCGGCCCTCACGCCCGGCGACGAGCCCGACGTCGAGGACGTGCCCGACGCGCTCACGCCGCAGGTGCCCGTGATCGTCGACGTGCTGGCGGCGCTCGGCATCGCCCGCGTCGGCGCGCCCGGCTTCGAGGCGGACGACGTCATCGGCACCCTCGTCACGCGCGAGGTGGCCCGCAGCGCGGCGACCGCGCTCCCCGTGGCCGGTGCGGTCGGGATGGTGATGCCCGCCAGCGTCGACATCGTCACGGGTGACCGCGACCTGTTCCAGCTGGTCGACGACGCCGCCGGTGTGCGGGTGCTGTACCCGGCGCGCGGCGTGCGCGACCCCGACGTCGTGGACCAGGCGAGGCTGGCCGAGAAGTACGGCGTGTCGAGCGGCCAGGCGTACGCCGACATGGCGACCCTGCGCGGCGACCCGTCCGACGGTCTGCCCGGCGTGCCCGGTATCGGCGAGAAGACGGCCGCCAAGCTGCTCGCCACGTTCGGCGACCTGGCCGGCCTGCGCGCGGCCGCCGAGTCGGGCGCGAAGGGACTCACGCCCACCCAGCGGCAGAAGCTGCTCGACGCCGCGGCCTACCTCGACGTCGCGCCCACCGTGGTGCAGGTCGCGCACGACGCCCCCGTCGGCGAGGTCGACGACGCGCTGCCGGCCGCCCCGCGCGACCCCGAGGCCCTGGACGCCCTCGCCGAGCGGTGGGGCATCCGCTCCAGCGTGGACCGCGTGCTGACGGCCCTCGCCGCCCGCGCGGCCTGACCGCCGGGGCGGGGCGGCGTGCGCCGCCCCGCTCGCACGGCTCAGCAGGCCGTGCCGGCCACCCGGTCGGGCGACGCGAGGTCGTAGGCCTCGAGGGCCGCGACCTTCTGCGCCGACGGGGACGCCTCGTCGAACGTGTGGTCCAGCCACTGCCCGACGAGCGTGCGCGCGAGCTCCAGCCCGATGACGCGCTGCCCGAGGGTGAGCACCTGGGCGTTGTTCGACTTCACGAGCCGCTCCACCGAGAACGCGTCGTGCGCCACGGACGCGCGCACCCCCGGGACCGTGTTCGCGGCCATCGCCACGCCGATCCCGGTGCCGCACACGAGCAGGGCACGGTCCGCGCTGCCGTCCGCGACCGCCCGCCCGGCGGCCACCCCGATGTGCGGGTAGTCGGTGTCCTCCGCGGCCCCGACGCCGACGTCGATCACCGCGTCGACGCGGGGGTCCGCGTCGAGCTGCGCGCGCAGCGCCTCCTTGTACTCGAAGCCGGCAGAGTCGGAGCCGACGACGATGCGCCATCCCATGGGTCGTGTCCTTCCGTCGTAGGGGTCAGTGGCGGGCGGCGGGCACGGCCGCCGCCACGCACAGGGCGAACGAGACGGCGCCCGGGTCGGGGGTCCCGACCGAGCGCGCGGCCAGCGGGCGGGCACGGCCCACCTGCGGGACCAGGTCGGCGGTCGCGACGGCCGCACGGTCCGCGACGTCGGCGGCCGCGCGCCACGCGTCGCCCAGCCCGCCGGACGCACCCTCGGCGGTCGCCCGCTCGAGCACGTCGACGAACGGCCCCGCGGCGTCCAGGAGCGTCTTGTCCCCGAGGCTGGCCTTGCCGAGGTCGCCCAGGGCGTCGAGGTACGCGCGGCACGCGGCCGCGACGTCCGCCGCGGCCGGGGTGCCGGCGTTGCCCAGCCGCGCCCCGGCGGCGCGCAGCCCCGCGCCCCACAGGACTCCCGACGTCCCGCCGGCGTGCTCGGCCCAGGCGTCGCCCGCCGCGGTCAGGACGCCCTGGACCCCCCAGCCCGCGTCGGCGGCCTGCCGCGCGGCGGCGAGCCCGTGGTCGAGGCCGCGCACCATGCCCCGGCCGTGGTCGCCGTCCCCGGCGACCGCGTCCATCCGGCCGAGCTCCTGCTCGGCCTCGTGCACGGCCGCGGTGGCCGCGGCGAGCCCGGCGACGACCAGCGCCGCGGCCTCGCGCGACGCGGCGTCGCCCTCGACGGGGACGGCCTCGGCCGTCAGGTCCGCCAGCTCCTGGTCGACGTCGGTGTCGTCGCCCCCGGTGGTGTCGCCGCGACGCCACGCGGGCGTGGTCGCCGGGTCCAGCCACAGCTCCTCGAGCTCGTCGTCCAGCCAGGTGACGGTCAGCGACACCCCGCCCATGTCGAGGCTCGTGACGAGCTCGCCCACCTCGGGGGCGACGAGCGTCAGTCCTGCCTCGCGCAGCAGCGGCGCGACGTGCGCCCACAGCACGAAGAGCTCCTCGTGCTTGGTCGAGCCCAGGCCGTTGAGGATCACCGCGGCCCGGCCGTCGGCGCCCGCGGGCCGCTCCGCCAGGAGACGGTCGACGAGCAGGCGCGCCATCGCGGGCGCGGGCATGGTGGGGACGTCCTTGAGGCCGGGCTCGCCGTGGATGCCCAGGCCGAGGCCCATGGCCCCGTCCGGGACGGTGAAGTGCGGGGTGTCGGCTCCGGGGAACGTGCAGCCCGAGAACGCCAGCCCGATCGTGAAGGTGCGCGCGTTCGCCTTCTCCCCCGCGCGGACGACGCCGTCGAGGTCGAGCCCGCGCTCCGCCGCGGCGGCCAGGGCCTTGAAGACGACGAAGTCGCCCGCGATACCGCGGCGCCGGTGCCCCTCCGACGCGTCCGCGGACGCGACGTCGTCGGTGACGACGACCTGGCGGGCGGGGATGCCGTCGGCCTCGAGGCGCTCGCCCGCGAGGCCGAAGTTCATGACGTCGCCCGCGTAGTTGCCGTACGTGAAGACGACGCCGCGGCCGCTCTGCGCGAGGCGGCCCACGGAGTACGCCTGGGCGGTCGACGGCGAGGTGAAGATGTTCCCGACGACGGCGCCGTCGGCGAAGCCCGGGCCGACCAGGCCCATGAACGCCGGGTAGTGGCCCGACCCGCCCCCGACGACCACGGCGACCTTGCCACCGGGAGGCCGGGACCGGCGCACGACCCCGCCGGGGACGGCGCGGACCAGGCCGGCGTGCAGGTCGGCGAAGCCGGCGACGGCGTCGGCGGCGAACTCGGCGGGGTCGTCGAAGATGCGCGTCATCGGGCCTGCACCTCGCCCAGCAGCGCCGCCATCTCGTCGAAGGACCGCTGGGCGTCCGCCTCGCGGTCCTCCTCGGCGACGTCGTGCGTCTCCAGCTCCAGCACATAGGTGCCGGTGAAGCCGCCCTCCTCGAGGGCGGTCATCACGCCGTCGAAGTCGACCCGCCCGCGACCGATGCCGAGGTTGAGGTTCCCGGGCACGGCGTCGCGCAGGTGCACCCGCTCGACGCGGGAGGCGTGCCTCGTGGCCCACGCGACGACGTCCTCGTCCGAGGCGACGACGTGCGACGTGTCGAGCAGCAGCCCGACGACGTCCGGACCGAGCAGGTCGAGGACACGGTCGGCACGCGCGACGGACCACGCGAACCGGCGGTGGTGGAGCACCTCGACCATCAGCCGGACGCCGTGCTCGGCGCACAGGGCCCCCACCCGGCGGAGGTTCTCGGCGATCCGCCGCAGGTCGGTGTCCTCGTCGGTGTACGGGTCCCAGGACTGGCCACCGGCCGGGAGGATGAGCGCCCCGCCCGCCGCGGCCGCGAGCCGGACCAGCGGCAGGGCCGTCGCGGCGAGGGTCTCCGGGTCGAGCGCCGGGTCGTTGAGCGGGCCGACGTCGCCGTTCACCGCGCCGGCGCGCAGGCCGTGCCGGTCGAGCACGGCCACGTGGTCCGCCGGGTCCCCGGTGAAGGGCACAGGGACGTGGTCGCAGACGCCGGGCAGCGCGCCGAGGTCCACCTCGGTGGCACCGGTGGCGGCGATGAGGCGGACCGCCTCCTCGTAGGGCCGGAACCGGAAGGTGATGGTCGAGATGCCGATCCGCCGCGCGGTCGCGGGGGCTGCGGTAGTGCTCATGGGTTCTCCGTCCGCTCGTCGCCGCCGTCAGGCGATGTACGAGCCGCCGTTGATGTTCTGGGTGGTGCCGGTGAGGTACGAGGCGTCCTCGCTGGACAGGAAGACGATCAGGGCCGCGACGTCCTCCGGGGTGGCCTGCCGGCCGAGCGGCACGGACGCGGCCAGGCGCGCCTCGTTGTCCGCGTCGGTCGCGCCGGCGCGGATGTCCGTGTCGACGACGCCGGGGCTGATCGAGTTGACCGTGATGCCGTGGGGCGCCATCTCGCGGGCGAGGGAGCGGGTCAGCCCCAGCACGCCGGCCTTGGCGGCGGAGTACGGCGTCTTGGAGAAGACGCCGCCGCCCTGCTGGGCGGACACGGACGACATCGTGACGATCCGGCCGTAGCCGCCGTCGATCATGGCCGGGAGGAACGCCTGGCACGCGAGGAAGGTGCCGGTGAGGTTGATGTCGACCACGCGGCGCCACTCCGCGAGGTCCACCTCGAGGAACGGCACCGGCGACGCCACGCCCGCGATGGTCGCGAGCGCCCCGACGGGCGGGAGGTCGGACGCGGCGACGACGGCGGCCGCGCCGCGCACCGACTCCTGGTCGGTGACGTCGACGCCCAGGCCGAGCGCGGGCACGCCGTGGGCCGCCGCCAGCTCGTCGGCCGCGGCCTTCGCGCCTGCCTCGTCGAGGTCGAGCAGGGCGACGGCCCAGCCCTCGGCGGCGAAGCGGCGGGCCGTGGCGAAGCCGATGCCGCGGCGCGACGCCGCGCCCGTGACGACGGCCGTGCGGGGGCCGGTTCCGGTCTGGTAGCTCATGGTGGTCCTTCCGTGGGGATGGGTGGTGGGGGCCCGGTCAGGCGCTCGTGACGTAGGAGGTGGGCCGGCCGGCGGGACCGCCGGTGCTCCCCTCCTCGGCCAGGGCCGCCGCGGTGGCGCGCTCGGCCTCGGCCCGGCGGGCGGGCCCGTAGGTCTCGGGGGTGGCGAGCGCGGCGACCAGGCCGATCGCGCCGTAGGCGATGAACAGGACCGCGGGGCCGCCCCAGCCGAACGACTCGTACAGCGACACGGCCCAGAAGGCGGTGAAGCCGGAGACGACGGCCGCGAGCTGGTAGGCGAGCGACGCGCCGGACGAGCGGGTCGCGGTGGAGAAGAGCTCGGAGAACCACGAACCCTGGGTGCCGGCGAGCGAGTTGTGGCAGAAGACGAACGCGACGACGAAGACGGCGATGACCATCCCGAGCTGGCCGGTGTTGACCATGAGGAACATCGGCACGCCGAACAGCAGCATGAGCGTCGTCCCGAACAGGTAGACGGGCTTGCGGCCCACCCGGTCGGTGAGGCGGCCCCACAGGAGCGTGGCGGGCAGCCCGAGCAGCGCGGCGACGACGATCGCGAGGATCGTGTGGGGGCGCGTCGCGAGGCCGTTGTTCTCGACGTAGGAGGTGACGTACGTGATCGACACGGCGTACCCGGCCGTCTCGGCGACGCGCAGGCCGAAGGCGCGCAGCAGGTTGCGCCAGTCCTCGCGGATCACGGTGGCCAGCGGGTTCTTGGCGAGGGCGCCCTGGTCCTTGGCCTCCTCGAACTCGGGCGACTCCTCGACCTTGAGGCGGATGTACAGGCCGGCGAGGATGAGGACGGAGCTCAGCAGGAACGGCACGCGCCAGGCCCAGTCGCCGGGCAGCCCGGCGCTCGAGAGGAAGGCGATGTTGGCCAGGAGCAGGCCGAGGGGGAAGCCCGCCTGCGGGATGGCGGTGAACGCGCCCTTGCGGCGCCACGGGGCGTGCTCGTACGACATGAGGATCGCACCGCCCCACTCGGCCCCGAAGGCGAGACCCTGGATGACGCGCACGGCGACGAGCAGGATCGGCGCGAGGACGCCGACCGTGGCGTAGGTGGGCAGCAGGCCGATGGCGACGGTGGCGAGGCCCATGACGAGCAGGGAGCCGACGAGCACCGGCCGGCGGCCGATCTTGTCACCGAGGTAGCCGCCGACGATGCCGCCGATCGGCCGGGCCGCGAAGCCGATGCCGAGCGTGGCGAAGGACATGAGCAGGCCGGTCGTCGGGTCGCTGTCCGGGAAGAACGCGTCGCCGAAGTAGAGGGCCGCGGCGGTCCCGTACCCGATGAAGTCGTAGTTCTCCACGGTCGTGCCCACGGCGCTGCCGACCGCCACACGGGTCTTGTGGCGGGTGCCGAGCACCGGGGTGCCGTCACCCGGCGCGGACGTCGTCGATGTCATCGCATCTCCCTTGATGTGGAGCCTCGTCGGTGAGTGGTGTTCTACTGTTAACAGTCGAACACAGGAACCATGCAGCGCCGCGACGAGTGTTGTCAAGACCCTCCGCACGACCTCGCGGACCCGCGACGACGTCGTCGCTGGTCAGGCCGGAAGGTTCAGTGTCGGCGGCGTCGGACGGGCACGGCGTCCTCCGGTGTCAGACGGCGGCGTGGTCGCGCATCCGCGCGACGATGCGGCCGGCGGCGTCTCGCATGTGCGTCCGGAGGAAGTCCGCTCCCCCGGCCGCGTCGCCGGCCGCGACGAAGGCCACGAGCGGCGCGTGCCGCTCGTACGCCATGTTGTGCAGGGCCGTCTCGGGGCCGGCCGCGGTGATCGCCGCGCGGGTGAGCCCGGAGACGGACCGCCACCCGTGGACGAGGGTCTCGTTGCCGCTCAGCTCGCACAGGAGCTCGTGGAACGCCAGGTCGGCGTCGATCTGGCCGGCGAAGTCGCCCGCGGTGCGCTGCATCGCCTCCAGCGCCTCGCCGAGCCGCACCGCCGCGGAACCGTGGTCGTCGCGCTCGCACACGAGCTCGAGCGCCAGGCTCTCGAGCGCGCGGCGGACCGCGAAGATGTCGTCGACCTCGCGCTCGGAGACGACCCGGACCGACAGCCGTCCGCGCGCGTCCGCGGAGACGAGGCCCTCCTGCTGCAGGTGACGCAGGGCCTCGCGCAGCGTGCCCCGGCTGACGCCGAGGGTCTCGCTGAGGTCGACCTCGGCGAGGTGGGTCCCCGGGGGCAGGTCCCCGGCGCTGATCGCCAGCCGCAGCCGGTCGAGGATCATCTCGCGCCGCGTCTGCGACGCGATCGATCCCAGCGCGCTCAACGAACCCTTCGACCCACCCGGCATGGGACCAGCCTACGGTCGCCGCATCAGCCCCCGAGCGTCGTGGGCGGGAAGGCGCAGAACTCGTTGCCCTCCGGGTCGGCCATCACGGTCCAGCGGATCTGGTCGTCCTGCGGGCGCAGCACCCGCGCGCCGCGCGCGACGAGGTCGTCCAGGGTGACGCCGTCGTTCAGCCTGACGTCCCAGTGCCAGCGGTTCTTGACCGTCTTCGGCTCGGGCACGGGGACGAAGTCGAACGACTCGAACGGGACGCCGGCGGCCTCGTCGAGGTAGGCGTAGTCCATGGCGTCGTCCTGCGTCAGCGTGCCGCCCAGCAGGTCCTGCCAGAACGCGGCGACCTTCCGGTAGTCCGCGCAGTCCACGACGACGTCCTTGAGCCGGTAGTCCGGCACCTCGTCGTAGGTGAAGACGCAGAACTCGCCGCCCTCGGGGTCGGCCAGCGTCGTGTAGTGGTACTGGCCGGGCTCGGTCAGGCGCGGCTGGTCGGGGAACGCGTCGAGCGACAGGGCACGCACGTCGGGGTGCACGCGGTGCTTCACCGTCTTCGCCTCGGGCACGGCGTTGACCCAGACGGTCCGCCCCGGCACCGGCTCAGGGCTCGGGTCGCGCAGCACCGCGCCGCCGCCGTCCAGCATCTCCAGGCGCAGCCCCAGCGTCCGCGCCCAGAACTCCCCTGACGCGGCGGCGTCCACGGCGTCGACGCAGAGGGCTTCGAAGGTCACCAGTGTCATGCCGCCGAGCCTAGGACCCCGTGGGTACGACATCGGCGGGAACTCGCGCGCGAGCTCCCGCCGATGCCCTGCCCACGACCCGGGCCGGGGTCAGCCGGTGTTCTGCAGGCCCGCGGAGACTCCGTTCACGGTGAGCAGCAGCAAGTGCTGCCAGCGGTCCTTGTGGCCGCCGTCCACCCACTCGCCGTCGTCCACGGTGAGGCCCTCGCTGAGGCCCTGGCTGCGCAGCGCACGCAGGGCGCGGACCTGGAGCAGCGACAGGGCGTCGACGTACGGCGAGCGCAGCTGCACGGCGCGGCCGAGGACGCGGCGGTTGGCGAGCGGCCACTCGTTGCCGGTGACCCGCAGCACCCACTCGCGGGTCAGGCGGAGCTCGCCGAGCACGAGCTGCGCGAGGTCGTCACGGTCGCCGAGGCCCAGGTACTGGGCGGCGATGTCCTCCTGCGTCTTGGCGAGGCCCATCTCCACGGTGTCGAGCAGCGTGGTGAACAGGGGCCACTCGCGGTAGGCCGCCTGGAGCTCCTCGAGCCCGCCCGCCTGCTCGGCGGCCGAGCGCAGCGCCGTCCCGAGACCGAACCAGCCGGCGAGGTTGATGCGCGCCTGCGACCAGGAGAACACCCACGGGATGGCGCGCAGGTCGTCGAGCGAGTTGACCGACAGGCCGCGCTTGGCGGGCCGGGAGCCGATCGGCAGCAGGCCGACCTCCTCCAGCGGCGTCACCTGGGCGAACCACTGCGGGAAGCCCTCGGACCTCACCAGGCCGTGGAAAGCGGCGCGCGACGTCTCGTCGAGCGCGGCGGCCAGCGGCGCGAACCGCTCCCGGGCGTCGGCGTTCCGCTTCTCGACCGTCGGGGCCGAGGCGAGCAGCGTCGCCGCGGCGACCTGCTCGATGTGCCGGGCGGCGATCGTCGGATCGCCGTAGCGGGCGAGGATGACCTCGCCCTGCTCGGTGAGCTTGAACCGGCCGTCCACCGAGTGCGGCGGCTGGGCGAGCACCGCCCGGTTCGCGGGGCCGCCGCCGCGGCCGAGCGAGCCGCCGCGGCCGTGGAACTGGGTGAGGGTGATGTCGTGGCGCTGCGCCCACTCCGCGATCCGCGACTGCGCCTTGTGCAGGGCGAGCGTCGCCGCGACGGGGCCGACGTCCTTCGACGAGTCGGAGTAGCCGAGCATGACCTCGACGCGCCGGCCGTTCTCCGCGAGGCGCTGCTGCACCTCGGGGAACTCGAGCATCGCCTCGAGGATGTCGACCGAGTTCTCCAGGTCGTCGAAGGTCTCGAACAGGGGGACGGCGTCGACGACGGGGGCGTCGTCCGAGCCCTCGAACGCGAGCGCGGCCAGCCGGTAGACGGCGGCCAGGTGCTCGGGAGCCTGCGTGAAGGACACGATGTAGCGGCGGGCGGCGCGGATGCCGAACCGCTTCTGCACGGCACCGAGGGCGCGGTAGGTGTCGAGCACCTCGACCGTGCGCTCGGAGAGGTCGCCGTGCAGCCCCTTCTCCTCGATCTCGGCGAGGGCCGCGGCGTGCACCTGGGAGTGCTGGCGCACCTCCAGCTCGGCGAGGTGGAACCCGAAGGTCTGCACCTGCCACACGAGCTTCTGCAGGTCGCCGTACGCCGCGCGGGGGGCCCCGGCCTCGACGAGGGAGCGCTGCACGACCTCGAGGTCGGCGACCAGCTCCTCCGGCTCGCGGTACCCGAGGTCCGCGTCCCGGCGACGGGTCGCGGCGACCCGGCCGGCGATCGCGAGGACGGCGGCCCGGTGCGGCTCGTTCGGCGAGTCGGCGGCCGCGCGGGTCACGAGCTCGTCGGAGAGCTGGCGCATCCGCTGCCACAGCGACTTGAGCTCGGCCGACGCGGGCGTGCCCTCCTCGTCGAGCGTGAGCTTGCGCCCGGTCTCGACGGCGGCCTTCTCGAGCGCGCCGAGCGCGTGCTCGGCGGCGAGGGTCGCGGCCTGGCGCGTGACCTCGGCCGTGACGTTCGGGTTGCCGTCGCGGTCGCCGCCGATCCAGGAGCCGAGGTGGACGAACGGCCGGGCGACGGGCGGCACGCTGCCGGCCTCGCCGTCGAGCAGCCAGTCGTCCAGGCGGCGGTACACCTCGGGGAAGGTGGAGAACATCGTGGCGTCGAAGACGCCCATCGAGGTCTTCACCTCGTCGAGCACCGACGGCTTGTGCGCGCGGATGGGCGAGGTGCGCCACATCGTGTCGATCTCGGCGAGCAGGCGGCGCTCGTTCTCGGCCAGCGTGGTGCCGCCGGGGCGCATCGTGTCGCGGGCGGCGACCAGCCCGGAGATGCGGCGCACGGCGCCCGAGACGGCGCGGCGGCGCGCCTCGGTGGGGTGCGCGGTGAGGACCGGGCGGAACTCGATCTCGCCCAGGCGACGCAGCGCCTCGTCGCGGCCGACCTCCTCCGCGAGCTGCGTGAACGCCTGCGGCAGCGAGTCCTCGATGACGACGCCGGACGCGGCGTCGGACTCCCGCGCACGGAGCACGCGGACGCGGTGGTATTCCTCCGCGAGGTTCGCCAGGTGGAAGTAGCAGGTGAAGGCACGCGCCACCTGCTCGGCGCGCTCCGGCGTGAAGCCGGCCACGACCTCGGCCGCCTCCGCCAGCGCCGCGCCGCCGTCGTCCGCCCCGTAGGCGCGGATGGTCAGGCCGCGGAGACGCTCGACGTCGTCGAGCAGGCTCTGACCGCCCGCCTCCTTCAGCACGGTGCCGAGCAGCCCGCCCAGCAGGCGGATGTCGTCCCGCAGCGGGTCGGGCATCTCGTGGCGCGCCACCACGCGTTCGATCGAGCCGGTGGATCCCAGGTTCTCGCTCACGGGACTAGAGCGTAAGCCGTCTCGCCGTCCGGGCGTCGAGACGTCCGGCTGGTGACCCCCTCGACACCGTGGCGGCGTGACTCATCCCACCCAGGACGGCGCGTCCAGGAGCTCCTGCAGCTCGTTCACCAGACGCGCCGTGTGGAAGCCGTCGGCGGCCGCGTGGTGGACCTGCACTGCCAGCGGCAGCAGCACCCGCCCCTCCCGCTCGACGTACCGGCCCAGGGTGACGATCGGCGCGAGGTGGTTCCAGGCGTCCCGGATGTTCAGCGTGAACCCGGTGAACGACGCCCACGGCAGGCTGGACACGTCGAACGCGTTCGGCGGGGGCGGGCCCTGCGGGAAGAGGTCCGTCGAGGCCCCGTGCTCGGCCAGCACCGCGGTCGCGGCGTCGTGGAACGCGCCGAAGTCGGCGTCGTACGGCACCCAGACGCACGAGAAGGTCTCCGGTTCCACGTGAAACACCGTGAACGCCGGGTGCACGACCGGCCAGACGGCCGGCGCTCCTTCGTCAGTGAGGCACATCCGGAACTCGTCGTGCCGGTTCACGACCGTCGCCAGCGCCCACACCTGCGCGACGTACGACTTGCGCGTCGACCGGCCCATCGCCGCGACGAACGCCGTGACGTCCAGCTCCACCGTCATCGCGTACGTGCACGGCGACGCCCGGTAGTGCTCGAAGTGCTGACGGCGCGGCCAGGAGGCGAGGTCGATCGGGCGGGGGGCGTCCATGCGTCCCAGGGTTCCCTACGGGCGGGGCGGGGTCGCAGGGAATTTCGGTGTCGGCGCGCGTCGGTCCGGTCTAGGCGGTCGGCCCTCCGCGCCGCAGAAGCCGCACGACGACCCCGGCCCCGACGAGGAGCACCGCGACCAGTGCGACCAGGCCGAGCTGCGCGCCCGTCACCGGCAGCCCGCCGATCCCCGGCGTCGTCGGCCCGTCCGCCCCGGGAGGTGCCGCGGGTGGTGCGGCCGGGGGCGGCGTCGTGGTGGCGGTCACGGTGGGCGCCGGCGTGGGTGTCGGTGAGGGTGTCGGGCCGGCGGGCTCCGGAGGCGTGACGTGGGTCGTGGTGCGGCAGTCGGGCTCCGTCCCGGGCTCCGGGCACTCCTCGGCCCCCTCCCCCGTCACGACGTTCGCCAGGGTGACGTCCCACGCGTCCTCGTCCACCACCACCTGGTAGGTGAGCGTCGCCGTGTCCTCCAGGAGCGGGACCCCCCAGGTCAGCGTCGTACCGTCCACCGCCGCCGTGCCCGTGCTCGCCTCGACGCTGCCGGGGACCAGGGCCGCGTGGGCCAGCACGTCCGCGAGGTCGTCGGTGATCACCAGGTCGTGCGGGCGCTCCGCGCCGCCGCCCAGGTTCGTCGCCGTGACCGTGTACGTGATCGTGCTGCCGGGTTCCACGGTGGAACCGGACGCCGGGTCGCTCGACTTCTCCAGGGTCCACGTCGACGGGTCGGCCACGTTGCGGAAGGTGCAGATCATCCCGGCGAGCGGGTCGACCGTGACGGTCGGCGTCTCGCGCGGCGTGGGCCCGGCGATGCAGTCGACGCCGGCGAGCGTGTAACCGGCGGGGGCGTCGGGCGGCGTCGTCTCCGTCAGCTCGTACGGCGTGCCGGGACGCACGAGGAACCGCAGGCCGAGCGGGCCCGACGTGCCCTCGACGGTCACCGGCTCCAGCCCCGCGGGCACGTCGGGCCCCGTCGGCGTGGCGGTGAGCGACCAGGCGTCCGGCGACGCCGGGAAGCCGTCGGCGTTCTCCACGACCTTGCGCAGGGAGAGCTGGGCGGTCTGGTTCAGCAGCTGGCAGGACGTGTGCTGACCCGTCGGGGGCACGACACCCCCCGTGAGCCCGTCGACGACGTCGCCCGCCGACGTCCCGTCGGCGGCGATCGTGCGGCAGAACGCCGACCCCGTCGACCCGGGATACTCCGTGCTCCCGTCGCGGCGGTCCAGCTGGACGTACCAGGGCGCACCGCCCGACTCAGCGATCGTGTACGGCACCTCGGGGTCGACCTCGACCTCGGTGACCGCCTCGGTGTTCGCCTGCCCGGTCACCACCCCGGGCTCGCTCCCCGCCGGCCCGGTGGCGGTGACGGTCCACTCCCGCGGGCTCGTCGTGCCGCCGAGCACGGTCTTGGTGAGCGTGAGCAGGGTCGGGCATGTCACCGAGTTGGTCACCTCGACCGTCGTCTCCGGCTCCGTGAGCGTCACGGGGTAGAAGTCGACGTCGGGCGGGGCCCCCGGGTCCGCGGGATCGCGCGGCGCCGACGGGAACGGGTCGTCCACCGGGTCCCCGTTCACGGCGGTGACGGTCGCGCTGTCGAGCGTGCACAGGTCACGGGAGCCGAAGCCGACCTTCTCCGCCAGGCCGACCTGTGCGCCCTGCTCGAAGACGATCGGAGGGTTGGGCGCCCAGCCCGGCGTGATCGGGCCGGTGCCCCCCGGGACGTCCGGCGGGTCGAGCCAGAGCTCGGCCGTGAGCTCCGGCGGCTGCTCCCCCTGCGCGTACGGCTCCCCGTTGACGACCCAGGTCTTGCTCACGCTCAGGCTCGCGCGCGGCGTCGGCGCCTCGTTGTAGATCACGCAGCTCACCGCGCTGCCCGGCCCCATCGAGAACGAGAACCCCGGGCCGTCCTCGCCAACGGTGTTGTCCACGTCGAGCGTGATCCCGTCGGGTTGCTCGGAGGTACGCAGCGTGCACACCGCGTTGGCCCCGGCCTGCGGCACGATCTCGTACCCGTCCTGCTGCACCTCCGACACCGTGACGGTGGACTCGCCCGTGAAGTCGTCGAGCGGGAAGTTCACGGCCCCGGTGCCGTCGCCGGTCGTGACCTCGGTGCCGGGCAGGCCGCCGACGTCGGGCTCGGCGTCCGCGGTGAACGTCCAGCCCGGGCCGGCGGGCGTCGCGTCGTCGATCTCGCCGCCCGGCGGGACGATCGCCTTGACCACCGAGAGCGACGGCGCGCACCGGGAGAACACGAGCTCGCGCAGCGCAGGCCCTGCCGCGGCGAAGTCCGTCTGGTAGTAGTCCGCCGTCTCGGCGTTGTCGCCGGTGAACACCTCGGCGCCCGAGATCGCCGCCAGGTTGAGCGCAGCCTCGTCGCTGGCGACGCCGGCGCCGACGCCCACGGCGAGGGACCGCGTCTGCCGGGCCTTGACGGCGTTGGCCGAGAAGATGCCGTTCTCCACCTCGCGGAAGCGGGTGTTGGAGCCGTTCCCCTGCGGGGGGTCGCTGTAGTACGTGGGGTTCCCGTCGGTGATGGTGACGACGAGATCGTAGGTCTGGCTCGCCTCGGCGACGGCGGCGAGCCCACGGTCCCAGTTGGTGCCACCCCCGACCCCCCAGTCCGCGTACAGGTCCTTGAAGGCGTCGGCGTCCGCGGTCGTCGACACGGGGAAGTGCTCCGGGTGGTTGGCGGTGCCGTCGGCCGGGGAGACGCGCGAGAACGTGAACAGGGACATGCGCGACGGCGTCCCGGTGAGGGCGTCGACGAACGTGTCCGCAGACTCCTTGAGGTCCGGAAGGTTGCCGCCCACCGACCCCGACAGGTCGAGGACCAGCGCGACATCCAGACCGCACCCCTGCGGCAGCGGCGGGTTGACGCGCGACTGCTGCCACACTCCGCCCGACGCGTTCCTCGTCTGGGTCTGGGAGACCATGAACGTCGAGTCCGCGCCCGGTTGCCCGGAGGTGTAGGTGTGCCCGCCGTACACCTGCGGGGTCTGGAACTCGTACTGTGCCGCCTGCGTCGAGCCGCTCACGGTGGTGCTGAGCGGGTTGTTCGTCTCGAAGCCGTCCGGGGCCGCGACCTGGCGGACATAGAACCGGTCCCCGCACTGCGCCCCGCCCCCGGTGCACGTGCCCTGCGGGCCCCGCTGTGCGTCCGGGACCAGGAAGCTGCAGTCGCCGTCCGAGTCGGAGGTGCACGTCCCCCATGCGTCGGTCACCGGGGTGGCACCGTTCGCGCCGCGGAACAGCTGGAGGACGACGCCGGGGAGCCCGGCCACCGAGTTGACCCCGGTCCGATCGCTGCCGGCGCGGACGCTGATCACCGCCTCGTTCGCCCCCGGTCCGGGGACGGCCGCGCGGACCGTCGTCCCGAGGCCGAGCGCGAGCACCCCTGCCAGCAGAGCGAGCAGTGCGGACCCCGCGATCACGCGGCGCAGTCGAACCGTGGCCATACGGATTCCTCCCGCGACGGGACGCCGGCACCCTCGGTGCCGGCCTCAGCGGCACGCTGCGGTGCCAGGCCTTCGTCGGACGCCCCCGTCACCCATCATCGGCACGCCGGGTGGAGGTCGCACGCGGGCGCCGGGTCACCTCCGTGGCGAGGTCCGCCCGGCCCGTGCGTAGCCCGCCGCGACGGCGGCACCGACCAGCGCGAACCCCGCCCACGCCCAGCCGCCGTGGGCGAGCGGCCCGGCGAGCAGCGCGCCGACGACGGACGACCCGACGACGCCGCCGACAGCCAGCGCCAGGCCGTTCACGCCGAACCGGGTGGCGACGGACGCCGCCGGCGCGCCCGCGGCGACGACGGCGCTCATCGCGGGCTGGAACACCATCTGCCCGAGGGTGAAGACGACCATGCCGGCCACGAGGGACGCGACGCCCGGCCCGCCGCCGAGGACGGCGATGCCGCCGCCCATGGCGGCGACGCCGAGGGCGAGGACGGCGGGCATCCGCAGCCGCGCCTGGAGCCAGCGGGTGACGGGCACCGTCGTCGTGAGGACGAGGACGGCGGCCGCGGCGTACACGGCGCCGACGCCGACGGCGCTGCCGAGCACGGCGTCCAGCCGCAGCGGCACGACGAGCTGGAGCTGCGTGAAGATCGCCCACGCGCCCGCGTTGAGCAGGCACAGCACGACGAGCGCGCGGCGCGCCTCGCGCCGCATCCCGCCCGGCGCGGGTGTGGCCGCCGCCGCGGGCGCCTCGTCCGTCCGCACGGCCGGGGCGTGGGGGCCGGCAGGCTCGGCCACGGGTTCCGCCGCCCGCCCCAGCCCCCACCACGTGAGGGGCGCGGCGGCGAGGAAGAGCCCGGCAGCGACCCAGCACACGACGTCGAACCCGGTGGTCACGAGCAGCCCGCCGAGCAGCGGCCCGACGACGAACCCGGCGTTGCTCAGCGCCTCGCGTCGCGCAAAGACGTCGGGCCGGGCGCCGCCGAGCCGGGCGTACGCGGCGTAGCTGGCCGGGTGGAACAGGGCTCCCCCGAGGCCGACGGCGATCCCTGCGGCACCGACCGCGAGCGGCGTCGTCGCGACCGCGAGGGCGCCGAAGCCCGCCGCGCGCACCAGCACGCCGGCCACGATGGTGCGACGCACGCCCCACCGGTCGGCGAGGAGGCCCGCCGGGAGCTGCAGACCCTGCTGCGCGCCGGCACGGATCCCCGCGAGCAGCCCGACCAGCGCCAGGCCGAAGCCCAGACCGTCGGCCAGGTGCACGGCCAGCAGCGGCACGAGCACGTAGAAGCCCGTCGCCATGACGAAGGTGTTGCCGTACAGGGCGAGCATGGCGCCGCGGGGCGCGGTCCCGTCGGGTGGTGTCACCGGGGGCCGAGCACCCCCGCGAGCGCGGCGAGCTTGCGCGGCATGTCGTACGCCGCGCCGCCCTCGTGCCCGTTGTACGGGAAGACCTCGATCTGCGCGGGCCCGCCGTAGCGGTGGTAGGCGGCGAACACGGTGGACGGCGGGCAGACCTTGTCCATGAGCGCCACGGAGAACCAGCCCGGGCAGCGGGCGCGCGCGGCGAAGTTGGTGGCGTCGACGTAGGACAGGGTGCGCATCACGTCCTCGACCTCGAAGCGGTGGCCCTTGAGGTAGCGCGCGATCTCGGCGTACGGGCCCTCGTCGGTGATCTGCGACGCGCGGCGGTAGTGGCTGAGGAACGGCACGTCGGCGATCGTCCCGGCGAGGTCGTCGCGCAGCCCGGCGACGGCGAGCGCGAGCCCGCCGCCCTGGCTGCCGCCGAGCACGGCGACGCGGGCGGGGTCGACCTCGGGCAGCGCCTTGACGGCGTCGACGGCGCGTACCGCGTCGGTGATGAGCCGCCGGTAGTAGTGCTTGGCGGGGTCCTCGATGCCGCGGGTGAGGAAGCCCGGCGACGACGAGCCGTGCCCCTCGGGCGCGACGTCCGGGGTGTCGGCGGTGGTCTTGCCGCCGCCGCCCTGGCCGCGGTTGTCCATGACGAGGTGCGCGTACCCGGCCGCGGACCACGTGAGCCACTCCCACGGCACGCCGCGCCCGCCGTTGTACCCGATGTACTGGACGACGGCGGGCAGCGGCCCGCTGCGCTCGCGGGGCAGCAGCAGCCACGCCTTGACCGGCTGACCGGCCCACCCGGAGAAGGTCACGTCCCGCACCTCGACGGTGGCGAGCCCGGCGTCGAAGGGCGCCTGCTCCGATTCCGTGGCGGCGGCCGCCGCGTCGTCGAGCGTCTGCTTCCAGAACGCGTCGAAGTCCGCGGGCTCCTCCGGCTCCGGGCGGTAGGCGCGCAGGTCGTCGAGGGGCTTGTCGAAGAAGGCCATACGGTGCTCCTGGGTCGTGGCGTGCGGTCGGTCGGGCTGTCGGCGCGGCGGCCGCCGCCCGAGGGGGTCAGGGGGCAGCGGGTCCGACGTCGTCCCGCTCGAGCGCCTGCCGGGTGACCGGCGCATCGGACACCTCATCCGCGCCGACGTCGGGACGCCGGTCGCGCGGCTGGCCGTCGACGTCGTCGACGAGGAACGGGTAAGCCCCGGTCGCGGTGTTCAGGGCCGGGCCGGGGCGCAGGCGCCACCTCCCGTCGACGCGCTCCAAGCGCGGGTCGGCGACGCGGATCTCCCGCGGCCCGACGGCAAGGCCGACGGTCGCGGCGCCCGTCGGCCAGGCGATGTTCCCGGAGTACGTGACGCCGGCGGGCTGCTTGAGCTCCTGGAAGAGCGGGCCGGCGGTGCCGACGACGAGGTTGTCGGCGACGACGGAGTCCACCGGCGGGTAGGTGTAGTTCGCGCCGACCTCGACGTTCGAGGTGTTGTCCACGAACGTGTTGTGGACGACGGTGGCCCGGTGCACGCGCCAGTGCGCCGACGTCGAGCCGGAGCCGTCCACGTCGCCCCCGTCGATCTGCAGCGCCGCCGTGTACCCGGAGCCGCGCAGGCCCTCGAAGTAGTTGCCGTAGACCACCTGGTCGTCGCCGTACAGCCGCACGCCCCCGGTGCCCGCCTTGCCCTCCCCGAGGAAGACGTTGCCCTGGATGACGTTGCGGTCCCCGCGCCGGGCGCTGACCACGCCCGCCGACGACCGGATCGTGTTGTGGCGCACGGTGTTGTCGTCGCTCTTGAGGGACACGATCTCGGCGTCGGAGTCGCAGTCCTCGAAGAGGTTGTCCTCGACAGTCGCGAACGAGCTGGAGTCCGACAGGGCGGAGACGCCGAGCCGGATCGCCTCGCCCCCGTTCTCGGGCTGGGCGGGGCTGGTGCCGAAGTAGTTGTGGTCGATCCGGTCGTGCTGGGAGATCTGCGTGGTCCCGCCGTACACCGTGACGTAGTTGCCGAGCACGGTCTTGTCGTGGAAGGAGTTGTGGTCGATGCGGTGGTAGCCGCTGCCCTCGCCGGAGATCTGCAGCCAGTGCCGGGCCGACGTCGGGTCGGCGGGTTGCGCGAACGTCAGCGCGAGATCGTTGCGGGTGAACCGCACGTTCGTCGAGGCGGTGATCTTCAGCGTGCTCGCGTTGCGCCAGGTCAGCCCGCGCACGACGACGTGGCTGGAGCGCGCGATCTCGAGCTGGCCGGCGGTGATGACGGCGCCGCCCAGGGTGGAGCCCTCGATCTCGATCGGGTGCTCGGCGGTGGCCGCCTTGTCGGCGAGCTTCACCATCGAGTACTCGCCGTCGGCGAGCACGATGCGGTCTCCCGGCAACGCGTCCGCGAACGCCGCGGCGAGCTGGGCGCTGGTGCTGACCCGGACGGTGCGCAGGGGCTCCGGGTCGGCGGCCACGGCGGCGGGCGCCGCGGCCTCGACGGCCGTGCCCGGCAGGGCGCCCGGTGCGGAGGCAGGGGCCGCCGCCGCGCCCAGGGGCACGGCGAGGGTCAGGGCGAGGGACAGTCCGAGCGGCAGGGCGAGGCGGTGCGTCATGGTGATCGCTCCAGTGCGGGTCGGTTGGTCAGACGAAGGACGCGGTGACGGTGGCGCCCGCCAGGCCGGCGGTGGCGGCCACGATCCGCCAGCCCGCGCCGCGGCGGGTGACGGTGACGCCCGGGTCGGCGGACACGAACCGCAGCCCGTCGCGGTTCAGGTCGACGACGACGGTGTCGCGGGTCTGCGTCGGGTCGCTCAGCGCGACGGTCGTGGGCCGGGTCCACGCCGTGCCCCCCGCGCCGTCCGCGCCGCCGCCCGTCTCGTGCACGACGACGGACGCCGGGCCGTCGGCGTGCAGCGACCCGCTCACCCCCGGCACGGCGGCGCCGACGGGGACGGACGCGGGCGCCCAGAAGTTGGCGGCGATCGTGCCGCCGAGCGCGACGGCGTGCACGTCGGCGTCCTGGGCGAGGACGCGCAGCCCGTCGGCGGTGCCGCAGGCCTCCGCGAACGCGCGCGTGCCGTCCGCGTCGGCGGCCGGGAGCATCACGTAGGCGTACGCCGCGTCCGCGGGCGCGGCGCCGTGGTCGAGCCAGGCCGTGACGTACGGGCGGGTCACCGGGGTGTCCGTGCCGTACTTGATGTTGATCTCGCGCCAGGTGTGGGTGCGGTCCTCGCGCAGGGCGTGCAGCCGCGCGCCGCCGGGGAACACGTAGCCGGCCGTGCCGGACAGGTGGGCCCAGCGCACGTCGTCGAGCGTCGCCGACCAGCCGTTCCCGATCCCCTGGGCGACGCCGTCGACGACGAGCGCGGCGCCGTCGCGCACCTTGCGGTTCTCCACCACCGTCTCGACGCCGCCGGCCGCGGGCGCCGTGATGCCGGAGCCAACGCAGACCACGACGTCGTCGACGAGGAACCAGCTCTTGAGGGCCCGCAGGTCGGAGCCGCGGGCGTGCAGGTCCTGCCCGTACGCGCCGACCGTGGCGCCGGGCACGGCGGCCCCGCCCACCCAGGTGGCGTCGCTCGTCTCGCGGAAGTTCGCGCTGTTCGCGAGCCGCGCCGTGTCGACGGTGGTGCCGGGCAGCCGGTACGGGTCGACGGTGGGCCAGTAGTCCTCGCTGTAGTGGCCCAGGTCGTCCGTGTACAGCAGCACCATGCCGTCCGACAGGTGCCAGCCGTGCAGGTTCTCGTTCTGGATGGACTCGTAGTTGTAGACGCGGGCCGAGTAGGCGCTGACGCTCACCGCGAAGCCCGGCCGGCGGTGCACCATCTTGTCCATCGCCGGGTACTGCCGGTGGGTGACCAGCACGCCGCGCGGCGTCGGGCCGCCGGCGAGCAGCGCGTTCGCGGCGACGACGGACGCGGGCGTCGTGGCGGCGAGGAAGTCGCGGTAGGTGTCCTCGGCGATCCACTGGGCGACCAGCCCGGTCAGGGTGGAGGCCGTCGCCTCCGGCGCGGAGGGGATGAGCCGCAGCGTCCCCTCGATCACCGTCTGGGCGGCGACGTGCCCCTGCTTGCTGGGCCGTGCGATCTCGCGCCCGCACACCGATGCGGCCATGTCGCCGCGCACGATCAGCGGGTCGAAGGCGTCGGTGACCCACGCGTAGACGTTCGCCAGCTCCGGGTCGGTGACCTGCCAGGGCGAGTCGCCCAGCAGGTGCAGCAGCGACGACAGCGTGCCGAGCAGCTCCTTGCCGTAGCCGCCGTTGTAGGGGTGCTTCCAGTGCTGCAGGAACGAGCCGTCGCGGAAGAAGCCCTCCCCCGTGCCCTCGCCCTCCGCGGTGCCGCCGTCGACGAAGGCCAGCACGCTGTTGGCGCCGCCGCCCTCGACGTCGCTCAGGGCGTCGCGCACGCGCCCGAGGGCCGCCTCGTCGCCGTCGAGCGCGGCGCGCACGGCCACGACCGTCGCGATCCACACCCGGTTGGCGCCCGTGGCGATCTGCCGGTCGGCGCGCCACAGGTTGGGGTCGGGCGTGTAGTGGTCGATGGCGGAGGTGCTGCGGGCGAGGGCGTCGCCGAGGGGCTCGCGCAGCACGACGAGCGCGTCCGCCAGCGCCGACGCCGACCCGATCTCCCAGTCCCAGTCGTTGTCGAAACGCGGGATGCCGGGGCCGTAGACGTGGTCGTGCATCCACGTGATGCCGTCCACGACGTCGGCGGCCACCGTGGCGTCGCCCGCCATGGACGTGCCCGGCGTCGCCCAGGCGACGGCGATCGAGCGCAGCCGCTTGAACGTCGTGGTGACGGTGTTGGAGCGGGTCCAGTCGGCGAGGTCGGGCCAGAGGGCGGCGCGACCCGCCGTCCGGTCGAGCGTGGCGAGGACGGTGGTCGCCGCGCGGTCGACGCGGCGCACGGCGCCCTTGACGTGGGCGTCGGCCAGGTCGAGCCCGGGGCCGCCGGTCTGCAGCACGGCCCACCGCTCGACCAGCTCCGCGGTGGTCGAGGCGGGAGCCGCCCGGGCGGGCAGGGGCAGCGCCGGGGCGAGGGCTGCGGCGCCCGCGAGTGCGCCGACGCCCCGCAGCAGGCTGCGCCGGGTGACCCCGGTCGTCGTGCGGGCAGGCGCGGTCACGGTGTCGTTCTCCATCACGGTCCCTCTCGTCGTCGAGCAGGTGGGGTGGAACGGTCGTGCGGGTGGGGTGGGTCGTCAGCCCAGGAGCGCGCGGCGGGTGACGGCGGCGGCCATCGCCGCCGCGCCGGCCGGGGTGGGGTGCAGGCCGTCGCCGCTGTCGAAGGCGGGCGCCAGGCGGGCCGGGTCGGCCGGGTCGGTGAGGGCCGAGGCCACGTCGGCGACGGCGTCGAAGGCGCCCGCGCCGCGACCCGCCTCCGCGAGCAGCGTGGCGTTGACGACGCGGCGCTCCTCCTCGAGCGCCGGCGTCCAGCGCTGCCAGCCGCCGAACGGCGTGATCGTGGTGCCGACCACGCGCAGGCCCCGGTCGCGGGCGCGCAGCACGAGCTGGCGGTACCCGGCGAGCAGCACGGCGGGGTCGGTCTGGCTGGGCGGCTGCTGCAGGTCGTTGACGCCGAGCACCACGAGCAGCGTGTCGATGCCGGGCAGGGCCAGCGCGTCGCGGTCGAGGCGCGCCTGGCCGCTCGGGCCGAACCGCTCGTCGTCGAGCAGCACGCGGTTGCCGCTGATGCCGAGGTTCGCGACGCCGACGGCGCCGCCGCGCTCCGCGAGGCGGCGGGCGAGATGGTCGGTGAGCCGCTGGTCGGCGTCGTCGGGCGTACCGACGCCCTCGGTGATCGAGTCGCCCAGGACGGCGACGCCGGGCACGCCCGGCCGCTCGACGTCGACCCCCACCAGCAGCACCGCCGACCGCGTGACCTCCGCGCCGTCGAAGCCGGGACCCGCGTCGGCGGTGAGGTCGCCCGTGCCGACGTACCCGGTGGCGTGCGTGTTGCGGTGGAAGCTCAGCGCGCCCGTGGGGCCGGGCAGGTGGACGCTGACCACGAGGTCGCCGCCGTCCGGCACGGCGAGGGACGCCGGGTCGCTGACGAGCGTGGCGCCCGCCGCGAGGAGCGCGCCGCGCTCGCCGCCGAAGGTGACGGTCGTGACGGTGGCCGGGTCGACGGCCGCGCCCGCGCCGGAGACCCCCGGCGCCCGCCGGGCCACCGTCACCGCGCCCACCCGGACCGGCGCGGCCGAGAACGTGCCGGCCAGTCGCACGCGCAGCGTTCCCCCGCGGGCGGTGCCGGCGCTGAGCCGCAGCACGTGCCGCACGGTGCGGTCGGTGACGCCGCCGAGCACCAGCGGGTCGGTCGCCGTGGGGCGGGTGTGGGCGGTGGTCCACGACGGCACCCACGCCGTCGTGCGCGGCCGGGCGGCGGCGGTGTCCGCGAGCGCCGTGACGCCGTCGAGCGCCGTGGCGCGCGGCGCGAGCAGCAGCGCCCCGGTGGTGGCGAGCGCCCCGGCGAGCAGGGAGCGGCGCCCGACGGTCCCGGCGTCGACGGCGCGGGGCTGGGTCTGTGCGGTGGTGCCGGTCATGCGTCGTCCTCCGTCTGGTCGAGGATCACGAGCCCCACCAGGACGGGGACGCTCGCGCACAGCAGCAGGGGGCCCGCGGGGAGCACGAGCGAGAAGACGGGTGTGGCGACGGCGGCGCCCAGGAGGGCCGTGCCGCGCGGTACGGAGCCGAAGGCGAACCACAGCGCGCCGGGCGCCCAGGTGCGCACGCTCCCGCCGGGCCGGGCGGCGGCGACCACCGCCAGGGCCAGGTGGTACGGCACGGCCGCGACCAGCAGACCGACGGCGAGCATCACGAGCACGAGTGCCGCGGGCCCGGTACGCCCGACGAGGAACACGACGTCCACGACGAGCAGGGCGAGCCCCGCCGTCGAGGCCACGGCGTGCCCCAGCAGCGGCCGCCAGTACGTGCCGAACGCCCGGAAGACGCCGGTGAACGAGCGGCCGTCGCCGTCGGTGCGCCACGCCCGCAGCGTGTGGCCGACGGCGGCGAGCGCCGGGAGCCACGTGACGACGCCCAGGCACAGGATCGCGAACGCCGCGCCCGCCGCCACCGGGTGGGCCAGCCACTCCAGCCAGCCGAGGAACGTCTGCGACCAACGGCGCGAGCGGTCCTGCCGCACGGGCGCCGGCGCGGCCGTCATCGTGCCCCCTCGTCGGCGAGCACGCCGGTGAGCTCGGCGTCGCCGTCCAGGAGCACCCGGCCGTCCACCTCGACCCGCGTGGCCCCGACGACGGCGACCCGGCCGCCCGCGACCAGCACCGCGCGCGCCCGCGCCGTGACGCCGTCGGCCTCGATCGCGCCGTCCGGCCCGGCGAGGTACACCCGCTCGCCCGCGCCCAGGTCCACCCCGAGCTCGGGGAGGAGGCGGGCGGCGGGCGGCGTGGGGCGGAAGGCGTCGAACGGCTCGATCGTCGTGACGGCGAGCAGGTCGCGGGACGCCGGTGGGGTGACGCGCAGCGTGTGCAGCCGCCGGGTCACGAGCAGGGACGGTGTGCTCGACGTCGGGTTGGCCTCGACGTCGGTGACGACCTGCTCGGCCGCGGCGCCCGGGGCGTGGGTGGTGAGCCACGCGCCCGCGCGGCCGTTGCGCAGCACGCGCCGCACGGCGCCGTCGTCCGGCCCGGGCTCGCCCACCTCGTCCGTGGGGTGGTCGGCGTGGAAGAGGACCGTCCACTCCCGCGGCTCGGCGGCGCGCCCGCGGTCGACGACGACGGTGCGCCCGGACGGCATGACGACCAGCGTGCGCTCCAGCGACTCGACCCCCAGCTCGCCGGGGTACATCCGGCCGGTGCGGGCGCGGCCGTGCAGGAAGCCGCCCTCGGCGAGCACGTCGACCATGTCGGCGGTGCGGTCCGGCGGGGCGTCGGCGTAGACGTGGTACCGGCCCTCCCCCGCGAAGCCGTGCCCGTCCACGAGGACGAGGTTGTGGTGCCCGGCCCGCTTCTTGTTGGAGTAGCCCTCGTCGACGAGCAGCCACGCGCCGCGCGAGGCGAGCACGAACGACCCGGCGTCCGGGTGGTGGTGGCCCGCGCTGAGGGTGTCCCAGCCGCGCTCGGCGTCGATGCGGCGCGACGTGTCCCAGGCGGTGTGCCCGCCGCCGGGCGACGACTTGAACGACACGAGCGTGGCGTCGGCGTCCCACGACGTGCGGTGGGTCAGCAGGCCGAGGTCCTCGAACGCCGCCTGGCCCGCGACCGTCGTCGCGGGGTCGACCGGCGCCACGGACGCGTCGTACCAGAGCAGCTCGGCCCACGCCTCGGGCAGCACGCCCGGCTTCACGCCGCTCTCGTACGCCTCCCGCCAGAAGAACCGCTCGGCGACGGTGTCGGCCAGCCACTGCGCCTCGCCGATCCCGTACCGCGACGCGAGGATCCGGTACAGGGCCACGCTGTGGCCGCTGCGCCGGTCGTGGCAGTCCCCGTGGTCGACGATCTCTTCGTACCCCGGCGCCGCCTGGTGCAGCCGGTAGAAGAACGTGCGCGCCAGGAACCGGCACCGGTCCCACCAGTCCAGCCCCTCGGCGTCCTGCAGCAGGTCGAGGTACGTCGCGAGCCACGGCACGCCGTAGCGCCAGTACACGACGCCCTCCATGTCGGAGCCGTCGGCGGGCAGCACGTCGACGACCGTGCCCATCGCCGCCTTGGCACGCTCCGTCCACGCGGGGACGCCGAGGGCGTAGCCGGCGGTCGCGAGGCCGGTGTGACAGATCCAGTGGTGGTTCTGCCACCAGGAGCTGCTCCACCAGCCGCCCTCGCTCTCGACGGCGAAGTCGTGCAGCCGCTCGCCCTGCAGGGCGAGCTTGGCCCGCAGGGCCTCGCGGCGCTCCGGCCCGAGGTCGTCGCCGAGCCACGAGTACGCCAGCGACAGCCCGTGCAGGATCCACCCGGCGTCGAGGTCGTGGTCGGGCAGGTGCGCGCGGCCCCAGTGGTCGAGCGAGACGGCCGCGGAGATCCAGCGCCACGCCTCCTCGAGGTAGTGCCGCTGGCCGGTGAGCCGGTACGCCAGCGCGAGGTTCGCGGCCGCCGGGCCCAGGTAGGTGATGCTCGCCATCGGGTGCTCGGCCGGGGGCGCCGTGCGGCGGTACAGGTCGCACTGCTCCGCGAGCCGGCGCCACTGCGGGGTGAGGTCGCCGTCGAGCCGGGAACGCAGGTCGGCCAGCCGGGCGTCGTCGAGCAGCAGCATCCGGCCCGCGCCCGCGCCCGGGTCGGCGGCGGCCGGTGCCGTCGTCGTGTCAGTCATCGGTCGCCTCCACCGGGATCGGGTGCACCTCGACGGCGCCGTCGGCGCGGTGTACCCGCACCTCCGCTCCGGCCGGGTCGAGCTCGACGCGGACCACGTCCGCGCCGCCCCCGCGCCCGGCGGCGTCGGCCTGGAACGCCGACACCCAGGTCGCGCTCGTGGCCGCCTCGGCGGCCCAGTCGACGTGGGCGCGTTCGCGCTGCGGGTCGTCCGCGGGCCCGGGTCCCGGGCGGACGACGGCCCGCACGGGCACGGAGGCCTCGGCACCGGTGCCGTCCGGTCCGGCGGCGCGCGCCGTGTGCAGGCCGTCGAGCGCCTCCGTCCCGCGCCACGCGGTGTGCACCTCGCCGGCGTCCGGTCCGCCGACGCGCACGCCGAGCGGGACGTCCGGGCGCAGGCCGAGCGTGAGCCACCGCGGCCGGTCGGTCCGGGCGTGCACGACGTCGAGCAGGTAGCCGTCGGCGACCACGACGTGCCGCACCGCGCGAGCACCGTCGAACCACGACTCCGCGTCGCCGCGGACCTCGACCGTCACCGACCGCTCGGTGCGCGCGAGCAGGCGGCCCGTCGCCTCGGCGGGGTCCGCGTCGTCCACCCGCACCACCGGGTGCGCGGCCGCCGACGCGTAGTGCGCCCGCCAGGCCGGGTGCCCGTACGGCACCTGGCCCGGGTCGGGCTGCCACGGAGTGTCCCGCCCGTAGAGGGCGAGGGACAGCTTGTCGTGGTGGCCGTGCCCCGCGCCGTGCGGGCCTTGGTCGAGCACGGCGTGGATCCCCGCGCCGCGCAGGACGACGATCCCGACCTCCTCGTCCACGCTCACCGCGGGGCGCGGCGCCCGGTCGACCGTCAGCGGCGGCCCGGCGAACCAGCCGGGCGTGCCGTCCGTGCCACCTGGCGTCATGGCCCGCAGCTCGTCCTCCAGCCCGTCCGGGCCGGCGTCCGGGGCCGCGCCGGGCCCCTCCGTCACCAGCGCCTCGGCCCGGGCACGGGCGGCGACCGCGTCCAGCCCGGCGTCGGCGACGAACCCGTCCGCGAGCGCGGCCAGCTCCGTCCACTCCAGCCCGAGGGCGGGGCGCACGGCCGGGCCGTCGTGGACCGCCGGCAGGATGCCGCCGTCCGTGGCCAGGCCCGCGAGCACGTCGATCATCGCGACGAGGCGCTCGCGCGCACCGGCGGGCAGCGTCGCCGGGTCCGTCCCGCGCAGGGACAGCAGGTACGCCCGCACGACGAAGCCGTGGTAGTAGGTGCTCGCCTCCCACTCCCAGCCGCCGCGGGTGCTGGCCGCCAGCGCGTGGGCGAGCTGCCCGTGCTCCCCCGCGAGCCACTCGTCGTCGGCGACGGCGGGCGCCTCGGCGCCGCCGCGCACGAGGGCCGCGGCCCTGCTGCACACGCGGCCGGCGGCGTTCAGCCAGGCCGTGTAGTTCGACGTGAACTTCCCGTCGGCCACCAGCCGCCCGCGGGCGGCACGCGCGGCCTCGGCCGTCGCGTCGAGCATCCCGAGCGTCGGTTCCAGGTCGCCGGCCCGGTCCGGGTCGGCCTCCGCGAGGGACCACACGGCGTGGCCGACCGACACCGACCAGATCGCGTCCGTCAGCGCCTGGTGGAACAGCCGCCCGCGCAGCATCCAGTCCTGCGCCCGCTCGTGCTCGCCCCCGCCCGCGACCTCGGCGTAGACCTCGGCGTAGCCCACGAGCAGGGCGACCGCCTCGGCCCGCGCCGCCTCGTCCCCCGTGCGGGCCGCACGGTGCGCGAGCACCCGGGCCCGCCGCGCCCAGGCCTGGTGGCTGAGCACCAGCCACGCGCCGCGCACCGGCTCCGTGTCGACCACGCAGCCGTGCGGGCAGCGCACGCCGCCCGCGGGCGGCACCGGGCCGGGGACGCCGTCGTGCAGCAGCTCCGTGCCGTGCGCGGGGCAGACGAAGTCGTGCCACCAGCCGCCGCGCTCACGCGGCAGGCCGGGGTGCGCCGCCGGGTGCGCGACGACTCCCTGGGGGGCCGTGGGGACGGGGACGAGGGAGGTCATCGGGGCCAGGTCCCCCCGTCGATGTCGAGGGTGGTGCCCGTGATGTACGACGCCTCCCGCGAGGCGAGGTACTGCACCGCGGCGGCGACGTCCTCGACCGAGCCCGCCCGCCCGATCGGGGTGCCGGCGACCATCTTCTGCTGCGCCTCGTCCGTGCTGAACGTGCCGTGGAACGCCGTGTCCGCGATGTAGCCGGGGGCCACCGCGTTCACGGTGATGCCCTGCGGGCCGAGCTCCTTGGCGAGCCCCTTGACGAAGCCGCGCACCGCCGCCTTCGACGCCGCGTACACGACCGACCCGGGCCCACCGCCGTTGTGCGCGGCGAGCGACGACATCGCGACGATCCGCGCACGGTCGGACTCGGCCAGGTGCGGGATCGCGGCCCGGCAGGTGCGGAACGTGGCGCCGAGGTTGACGTCCACCACCGCCTGGTAGTGGTCGTCGCTCATCTCGGCCACCGGCACGCGGCCCACGAGGTGGCCCGCGTTGCACACCACGGTGTCGAGCCCGCCGAGGAACGCGACGGCGTCGGCGACCAGCCGGTCCACGTCCTCGGTGGAGGTGACGTCCGCCTGCAGCGCGACCGCCTTGCGGCCGAGCGCCTCGACGTCCGCCACCGTGCGCGCCGCCGCGTCGGCGGAGCTGCCGTAGTGGACCACGACGTCGGCCCCCGCCGCCGCCAGCCCCAGTGCGACGCCCCGGCCGATGCCGTGCCCCGCGCCCGTGACCAGCACCTTCGCGTCCGTCATGTCCATCGCCATCTGCTTGCCTCTCTCTCCGACGTGCGGCGTGGTGCCGACCGTCACTTGATGCCCGCGTTCGCGAAGCCGCGGACGAAGTACTTCTGGCCGAGGAGGAACAGCGCCACCATCGGCAGGGTCGCCAGCGTGGTGCCGGCCATCAGGAACGCCCACTGGGTGTCGTTCTCCGTGCGGAACACCGACAGCCCCACCTGGATCACGCGCATCGAGTCGGTGCTCGTCACCAGCAGCGGCCACAGGAAGTTGTTCCAGGAGCTCTCGAAGGTCAGCAGCGCCACGGTGATGAACGCGGGCTTGACCAGCGGCGTCATGATCCGCGCCCAGATGCCGAGCTCGCTCACGCCGTCGAGGCGGGCGGCCTCCTCCAGCTCCACCGGCAGGTCCAGGTAGAACTGCCGGAACAGGAAGACGGCGAAGGGTGTGACGGCGCCGGGGACGATGAGCGCCCACCACGTGTCGAGCCAGCCCGTGCCGCCCTGCCCGAGGATGTCGTTGCCCCCGAACAACGGCATGAACCGCACGATGAGGAACTCGGGGATGATCTTCGTGTAGGTGGGGATCATCAACGCCGCCACGAACCCGAGGAACACCAGCTCCGAGCCGCGGAAGCGCAGCCGGGCCAGGGCGTACCCCGCCATCGACGCGACCAGCAGGTTGATGGCGGTGTGGCTCGCCGCGATGATCAGGCTGTTGCGCGCGTAGGTGAGGAACGGCGCGGCGGCCAGCGCGTCCGCGTAGTTGCTCCACGCCCACTCGGTGGGCAGGAACGTGGGCGGGCTCGCAGCGATGTCCGCCGGCGTCTTGAGCGACGTCAGCACCATCCAGACGAACGGCACCACCATCACGAGCGCGATGACGCTCAGGGCCACGTAGAGCGCGGCCCGCGTGAGCCGCCGGCGCGACGCCGGGGTGCGCCCGACGACGTCGAGCGTGGTGCGCGGCGAGGTCGCCGCGAGATCAATGCCGGCCACTGTCGCCTCCGTTGAGCCGTCGGTTCGCGAGGGTCAGGAGCAGCAGGAAGACGAACAGGATGATCGACTGGGCGCACGCGTAGCCGACGCGGAACTCCCGGAACGCCGACTTGTAGATCTCGTACGTCATCATCGTGGTCGTGTTCGCCGGCCCGCCGTCCGTGAGGATGTAGATGAGGTCGAACGCCTGGAACGCGGAGATGACCGAGGTGACGAAGACGAAGAACGTGGCGGGCTTGAGCAGCGGCAGCGTGATGCTGAAGAACTGCCGCGTCTTCGACGCGCCATCCACCGACGCCGCCTCGTAGACGTCCTTCGGCAGCGACTGCAGCGCCGCCAGGTAGATGAGCATCTTCAGGCCGATGCCCTGCCAGACGCCGACGGCGATCACCGACGGCATGGCCCACGTGGTCGACGACAGCCAGTTCTGCGCGGGGATCCCGAAGAACCCCAGGACCGCGTTGAGCAGGCCGCTGCGGGGGTCGTAGATCCACAGCCACACCAGCGCGACGGCGATGGTCGCCGTCACCTGCGGGATGAACACGGCGGTGCGGAACAGCGCCCGGGCGCGCAGCTGCGTGTCGAGCATCAGCGCGATGAGCAGCGCGAGCCCCATCGCCACCGGCACGGTGAAGAACGCGTAGACCAGCGTGTTGAGCATGCCCCGGCGGAAGACCGGGTCGGTCAGCGCGTCCACGTAGTTCTGGATGCCGTTGAAGCGCGGCTGCGTGAGGACGTCGTAGTTGGTGAACGACAGCACGAAGGCCGCGACCACCGGGATGCCGATCCAGATCAGCGCGTGCAGGAATGCCGGCGCCACCATGAGCATGCCGGCGCGGCGGCGGGCCGCCCCGGCCCGCCGGCGCCGGGGCGCGGGCGTGCGGGGCGGGACGGCGGGTGGTGCGCTCACGTCGCGCGGCGCGGAGACGACGGCCATGACGACCCCCTCTTCATCGATCGGTGTGTCTGGTCATGCCAGGTCATGGGACGAACCAGGTCACAGCCGGGAGATCGCGTCGTTCGCGATGTCGGCGAGCTGGTCGATGGCCGCCTGGGCGGACTGCTGCCCGACGATCGCCGTCTCGAGGGTCGGCTTGATCTTCTCCCGGATCTCCATCCAGGCCGGGGTGCCGCCCTCGGACCGCGCCTTGCCGAGGTTCTCCAGGGCGAAGGCGACCATCGGGTTGCCCTTGACGTAGTCGCTGTCCTTGAGGTCCGAGATCGCGGGGACCGAGCCGCGCTGCTCGCTCGCGACCAGCACGGCGTCGGGCGAGCCCATGTACTCGACGAAGGCGCGTGCCGCGGCGGGGTGCTTCGAGGTGGCCGACTGCGAGACCATCGTGCCGCCCTGCAGCATCGCGGGGTTCGTGTTCCCGAGCACGAACGTGCCGATCTTGTCGACCAGCTCCGGCGACTGCTGCTGCAGCTGCACGTACAGCGAGTTGTTCGTCATCATGATCGCCGAGGTGCCCTGCTGGAGGCTGGTGGGCTGGCCCGCCTCCGTCTTGAGGGCGAAGTCGGCCGAGCCGTCCGCCATCATGTCGAGGAAGAGCTGCAGCGACGCGACGCCCTCAGGGCTGTCGAACAGCACCTCGCGCCCGTCCGCGGAGAAGAGCTCGCCGGAGTTGCCGAAGAGGAACGTCTCCCAGCACTGGCGCAGGTCGATGGAGAACGGGTCGAACCCGACGCGCGTGACCTTGGTGCCGTCCTTGACGGTGAGCTGCTTCGAGATCTCGCGGAGCTCGTCCCAGTTCTTCGGGGTGTCCGTGATCCCGGCCTCCTCGAAGAAGTCCTTGCGGTAGGCCACGATGCGCGTGTCCAGCACCATCGGCAGGGCGTAGAGCGTGCCGTCGAACCGCGACGGCTCGAGCACCCGCTCCTCGTACGTGTAGCGCGTGGCGAGCGACTCGGGCAGCGGGGCGATCGCGTTCTTGAAGGCGAACGGCGGGATCCAGCCGACGCCGAGCGTGACGACGTCGGCCATGAGGCCGCTGGCCAGACCCGTGGTGATCTTCTCGTTGAGCGACCCGTAGTCCGTGTAGTCCACGGTGACGTTGACGTCCGGGTACTTCTCGTTGAACTTCTTGATGAGGTTGCCCTCGAGGGTCTCCTTGCCCGTGGCGCCCTCGAAGAGCGCGCAGAGGAAGGTGATGTCCCCCTCCACCGGGCCGTCGGGGTCGGCGGCGGACGAGCCGCTGGGGCTCGTCGTGGCGCAGCCCGCCAGGGTGGCCGCGGTCCCGAGGCCCATGGCCGTGAGGAAGCTGCGACGGCTGAGTTCCATGACAAGCCCTTTCGATCGGCGTTGATCTCGCGAAGGCGTGGGGAGTCGACTGCGACTCCGGTGTAACGATGCACCGACCTTAGGGGCGGAGAACTTCAACGTCAAGCACGGACTTTTCGCGCTCTCGATGGCCTATGATCGGCCCAGACAGTCCATCGATGCACTGGACGGGTGGGCTGAATCCGGAACCGGAAGGGGCCGCACGCGCGCATGGCTGGAATCACGATCCTGGACGTCGCCCGCGCGGCAGGCGTGTCCACGAGCACCGTCTCGAACCTGCTCAACGGCCGGACCGGGCGCATGCTGCCCGAGACCCGCGAGCGGGTCGAGTCCACGATCCGCGAGCTCGGCTACCGCCCCAACCGCGCCGCGCGACAGCTGCGCACGGGCAAGCCGCAGGTGATCGGGCTCGTCGTGCCGTCGGTGGGCAACCCGTACTGGGGCGCACTGGCCCGCTACCTCGAGGCCGCCGCGCTCACCGAGGGCTACCACGTGCTGCTGTGCAACTCCGAGCGCGACCCCGACCGCGAGCGCCAGTACGTGGACGAGCTGGTCTCCGACGGCATCCGCGGCATCGTGCTGTGCTCGTCCCTGCCGTCGCTGGAGCACGTGTCGGGGCTGATCGACGACGGGCTGCGGCTCGTCGCGTTCGACCGCACGGCGCAGGCCGACGACCCGGCGGGGCTCGTGAACGTCAGCGTGGACAACACCATCGGCGCCGAGCTGATGGGCGAGCACCTGGTGTCCCTGGGCCACCGGCGCATCGCCTTCGTCTCCGGCGCGATCCGGTCGGTCAACCGCACCGAGCGGTTCGAGGGCTTCCTGCGCGCGCTCGAGCGGGCCGGCATCGCACGGCCCGACGTCGTCACCTGGCCGGGCAGCAGCGCCGCGGACGGCACCTTCGGCGACGTCGAGGCCGCCGAGCTGGGCCGCGTCGCCGCCACCGAGCTGCTCGCCGGGCCGAACCCGCCCACCGCCATCTTCGCCGTGAACGACATGACCGCCATCGGCGCCTGCCGGGCCGTGCGCGACGCCGGCATGGAGGTCGGCCGGGACGTGTCCGTGGCCGGCTTCGACGACATCGTGCTCGCCGAGCTCTACTCCCCGCGCCTCACCACCGTGCGCCAGCCGATGAAAGAGATGGCCGCCGCGGCGTTCCGGGCCCTGCACGGCTCCGCCGAGGGGCCGACGTCGCAAGGCTCGTCGCTGCTGTTCCGGCCCGAGCTCGTGGTGCGCGACTCGACGGCGGCGCCGGTCGCCTGACGCGCACGCCCCTCAGAGCGCGGCGGCGGCCAGCGTCTCGCCGCCGGCGTGCGCGATCTCGACGCGGGCGATGCGGTCCAGCGGCACCGACGACGCCGCGCCCAGGCCGGTGGAGGCCGCCCCCGACCCGGTCCACGTCGCCGCGACGGTGCGCCCGCCGTCGTCGTCCACCAGGACGAGCTTGTAGGCCGGCGCGTCCGCGGGGTCGTAGGCCCCGGAGCGCGGCGGGTACGTGCAGCTCCACTCCAGGCTGGTGCCCCACGGCCGGGCGGTCGCGCTGAGCGAGGCCCGCACGTCGGCCGCGCCCACCGGCTCCAGGTCCACCACCGTGGCCTGCGCGACGGGCGCCGACGGCGAGGGGTCAGGGCCCGGCCCCTCCCCCGCGCCACCGAGCGCCAGCCCCGCGCCGACCCCGCCCACCAGCAGCGCCGACGCGGCCACCGCGACCAGTGACCGCCGGCGGCGTCGCGCCCGCCGGGCCGCCCCGGCCAGGGCCGCGAGGGGCACGACGCCCGCCAGGACCCCGCCGTCACCATCCCCGTCGCCACCGGATCCGTCCGCGACGGCGCCCTGCGGGACGGTCGCGAGGGCGTGCTCCGCGGGCACGGAGGCGAGCAGCCCGGGCAGGCCGGCCAGCTCCGCGACGGCCGCCCGGCAGGCGTCGCAACCGGCCAGGTGCCCCTCGTAGTCGCGCCGGTCGGCCGGGCTCAACGCGCCCAGGACGTACGCGGCGTCCCACTCGCGGTACGGGTCGGTCGGCTCGCGGTACGGGTCGGTCGGCGCGGTCGGCGCGTTCATGGGGTCACTCCCTTCTCCTGCAGGGCGAGCCGCAGGGCGCGCAGGGCGTAGTGCATGCGGGACTTCACGGTCCCGGCCGGGACGTCGAGCTCGTCGGCCAGCTCGGCGACCGACCGCCCGCGGTAGTAGGCGCCCACGACGACGGCGCGGTGCTCGGCCGACAGGTCCGCGAGCGCGTCGGCGACCAGCCAGGCGTCCAGGACGGCCTGGGTGCGGTCGGGTTCGGGCCGCTCGGGCAGGCGCTCGGTGGCGCGCTCGCGGGCGTGCCGCGCGCTGCGGAGCTGGTCGACGACGAGGTGGCGCGCCACCGTGAACAACCAGGCGCGCACGGACTCCTCCGGACGCTCCAGCACCTCGGGGTGGCGCCACAGGCGCAGCAAGGACTCCTGCACCACGTCCTGCGCGTCGGTGTCGTCGGGCACCAGCCGCGCGACGAAGCGCTGCAGGTCCGGGGCGTGCGCGGCGTGGATGGCCTCGAGGAGCCGCTCGTCGGCGCGGGACCGCGGCGTCACGACCGCTCCAGCACCAGCGAGATCTCGACGGCGCCCTCGTGGTCGACGCGGACGAAGCCGAGCGACGGCGCCGCGACGTCGAAGTCGGCGAACGTCACCGGCACCTCGGCGACGACCTGGACGCCGTCCCCGACGGCCGCGACCTGGGCCGCTGCCACGACGTCGCGCGTCACGCCGTGCACGGTCAGCTTGCCCGGCAGGTCCACCTCGGTGGCGCCGGCGGCGAGCGGCACCGGCCCGGTGACCGTGAACGCCGCGGTCGGGAACGTCCCCACCTCCATCACGCTGCCACGGAAGTACGCGTCCCGCGGCGGTTCGTCGGTGTGGATGCTCGCGACGTCGACCGTCACCTCGCCCGACGTCAGCGCGCCGCCCGCGACGGACACGGTGCCGGTCACCTGGTCGGTCCGCCCGGTGACGGTCACGTCCTCGCCCCGCAGCACCTCGTGCACGCGGTAGCCGGCCTCCGACCCGGGCGCCACGGTCCAGGTGCCGTCGAGGCCGGCCGGGTCGGCGAGCGGAGCCCCCGACGTGGAGAGCGTCGGGACCTCCGCCGCGGCGCGGTTGGCGTGGTCGGCGTACAGGCCGGGCCCGACGAGGACGGCGGCGCCGCCGAGCAGGACCAGCCCGGCTCCCGCCCCCACCAGCACCTTCGTCCGTGTCCGCACGACTGCTCCTCCCGCCCCGGGCCGCGCCCGCCCGCGCGGCTCCACCCCGCACGACGAGGCAGGCCCCGGAAAGGTTCAGCAGCTCCCGTGCGTGCCCGGTGAACCGCCGGCACCGCGGTCTCGTCGTCCCTCGTAGCAGCACCCGAGCGGAGCGTCCGAGCCGGAGGAGTCATCATGCGCACCACGAGGTCACGACTGGCCGCCCTCGCCGCGGCGGCGGCGCTCGCCACCACCCTGGCCGCGTGCGGCTCCGGAGGCGGCGGCTACGGGGGCGGGGCGAGCACCCCGACCGACACCACGACGGGCAGCGCGACGGGCTCGTCCTCCGGCGACGGGTCGGGGAGCGCCGGCCCGCTGGCCACCGCCGACAGCGACCTGGGCACGATCGTCGTCGACGGCCAGGGCATGACCGTCTACTATTACACCCCGGACGAGCCGGGCTCCGGCACGAGCGCCTGCACGGGCGAGTGCCTGGCCGCGTGGCCGCCGGTGCACGCCGGCAGCGGGACGCCGGAGGTGCAGGGCGTGACGGCCGAGGTCGGCACGATCACCGGCAACGACGGGGAGCCCCAGGTGACGCTCGACGGCCGCCCCGTCTACCTGTACGCGGGGGACGCGGCGCCGGGCGACGTCGCCGGCCAGGGCCTCCAGGACATCTGGTGGGTGGTGGCGCCCGACGGCTCCGAGATCACCACGATGCCCGGCTCGGGCGGTGGCGGGGGCTACTGACGCGGGCCCTCGCCGCTCGTGGTCACGGCGCGGGGTCACGGCGCGGGGTCACGGCGCAGTGTGCCGCCGCAGGATCGCTGCGGTGCCGGTGCCGCGCGGCAGGACTCCGTAGCCGTGGCCTCGCCCGGCGCCGAGGCGGGCGGCGACGAACGCGTCGGCCGAGGGCGTCGGCGCGTGCCGCACCATGAGCGACGCCTGCAGGCCGACGGCCAGCGCCTCGACGACGCGACGCGCGGAGGCCTGCTGCTCGGCGGGGTCCGCGGCGGCGAGGTCGGCGAGCAGCGCGCGGGTGGCGGCGAGGTGGGCGTCGAGGTCGGGGTGGGCACCGTCCGCGAGGGCGAGCTCGGCGTCGACCGCGGCCAGGGACTCCGGCTCGCGGGCGATGGCACGGAGCACGTCGAGCGCGACGACGTTGCCGGAGCCCTCCCAGATCGCCATCACCGGCTGCTCGCGGTAGCGCCGCGCCAGCGGGAACGCCTCGGTGTACCCGTTGCCGCCGAGGCACTCCATCGCCTCGTAGGCGTGCTGCGGGCCGCGCTTGCACACCCAGTACTTCGCGACGGCGGTGGCCAGGCGGCGGAACGCCTGCTCGCCGTCGTCGCCGTCGGGCCCGACGTCGTGCGCCGCCGCGAGGCGCATCGAGGTGAGCGTCGCAGCCTCGGACTCCAGCGCGAGGTCGGCGAGCACCGCCGTCATCGCGGGCTGGTCGACGAGCCGCGCGCCGAACGCCGTGCGGTGCCGCGCGTGCCACAGCGCCTCCGCGACGCCCTGGCGCATGCCGGCGGCGCTGCCGTGCACGCAGTCGAGGCGGGTGCGCTGCACCATCTCGATGATGGTGCGCACACCGCGCCCGGGCTCCCCCACCCGGTGCCCGACCGTGCCGTCCAGCTCGATCTCGGCCGACGCGTTCGACCGGTTGCCCAGCTTGTCCTTGAGCCGCAGGAGACGGAGCTCGTTGCGGGTGCCGTCCTCGAGGACCCGCGGCACGAGGAAGCAGGACAGCCCGTCCGGCGCCTGGGCGAGCACGAGGAACGCGTCGGACATCGGCGCGGAGCAGAACCACTTGTGGCCGGTGAGCGCGTGCGTCCCGTCGCCGGCCGGCACCGCGCGGGTCGTGCCCGCCCGCACGTCGCTGCCGCCCTGCTTCTCCGTCATCGCCATGCCGACGAGCGCGCCGGGCTTGGCGCCGGGCGCGGCGAGGGCGCCGTCGTACCCGGTGGCGAGCAGGCGCGGCTCCCAGACCGCCGCCAGGTCGGGCGCCTGCCGCAGGCTGGCGACGGCGGCGTGCGTCATCGACACCGGGCAGGCGTGGCCCGGCTCCACCTGCCCGAACAGGGAGAACAGGGCCCCGCGGACGACGTTCGCCCCCGGCCGCGGATCGGCCCACGCGCCGGTGTGCGCGCCGCGGGCGACGGCGGCCGAGATCACCTCGTGGTAGGCGGGGTGGTACTCGACCTCGTCGATCCTCCGGCCGCGCCGGTCGTGGGTGCGCAGCACGGGCTCGTGGGTGTTCGCGAGCTCCGCGGCCCGCTGGAACGCCGCGCTCCCGACGTGCGCACCTGCCACGACGAGCCGCTCCTCGCCCCAGCCGCCGCCGAAGGCGTGCACGGCGTCGCGCAGCACCGGGAAGTCGAGGTACTCGTTGACGTCCACCCGCTCGGGTGGCTGGTTGGTCACCTCGTGCGTGCGGTGCCCGCCCGCGTGCCCGCCCGTGCGCGCGTCCTCGTCGACGGTCACGGCGGCCCCCTTCCTCCGGCCGGCGGTCAGCCGGCGTACGCGCCCTGCCACACGGTGTCGAACGGGGTGCGGGCCTCGACGCGCGCCTGGATCCCCTGGGTCACCATGTTCTTCGCGACGCGGACCGCCTCGGGCACGTCGGCCCCCTTGGCGAGCTCCGCCGTGATGGCCGCGGCGAACGTGCAGCCCGCGCCGGAGACGCGCTCCTCGCCCACCTTGGGGGTCGCGTAGACGGTGACCTCGTCGCCGTCGAACAGCACGTCGACGGCGTCCGGGCCGGGCAGCTCGACGCCGCCCTTCGCGACCACGTACCGGCGCCCGTGGCCGTCGCCCAGCCGGGCGTGGATGCGGCGCGCGGCCTCGGTCAGCTCCTCGACCGACGCGATGTCGTCCATGCCCGCGAGCGTCTTGGCCTCGAACAGGTTGGGGGTCACGACGGTGGCCAGCGGCAGCACGCGCTCGCGCAGCGCCGTGTCCGTGTCGAGGGCGGCGCCGGGCTCCTGGCCCTTGCAGATCAGCACCGGGTCGAGGACGACGTGCCGCCACGGCTGCGTCTCCAGCGAGCGGGCGACGACGTCGATCGTGGCCGGGGTGCCGAGCATGCCGACCTTCACGACGTCCAGCGCGTGGGTCGACGTCGCGGCCTCGAACTGGTCCGCGATGACCTGCGGCTCGACGGGCACGAACCGGTGCCCCCAGTCGTGCTTGGGGTCGAACGAGACGATGCAGGTCAGCGTCCCCACCCCGTAGGTGCCGAGCTGCTGGAAGGTCTTGAGGTCGGCCTGGATCCCGGCCCCTCCCGTGGCCTCGGACCCGGCGATGACGTACGCGAGCGGCGGCGTGGTGCTCATGGTGGGCCAGCCTACGACGGTGTCGCCGGGTGTCCGTAGGGTGGTGCGCATGAGCGTGAAGATCGGTGCGCACGTCGGGCTGCAGGACGCGGTGGCGGAGGCGAAGGACATCGGGGCCGAGGTCGTCCAGGTGTTCCTGTCCGACCCGCAGGCGTGGAAGGTGCCGCCGCTCGACTACCCCGGCGGCGCGGAGGCGTTCCGCGAGGAGACCGCGACGGCCGGGCTCGACGTCTACGTGCATGCGCCGTACGTCATCAACGTGGCGTCCACCAACAACCGCATCCGGATCCCCAGCCGCAAGCTGCTGCAGCAGATCATGACGGGGGCCGGGTCGATCGGGGCGAAGGGCGTCGTCGTGCACGGCGGGCACGTCACCGCGAAGGACGACCCGGAGGTCGGCTTCGACAACTGGCGCAAGGCGATCGACGCGCTCGAGACCGACGTGCCGGTGCTCATCGAGAACACCGCGGGCGGCGACTTCTCGATGGCCCGGCGGCTCGACCGGCTGGAGCAGCTCTGGGCGGCGGTGATGCGCGCGAACGGCGCGGAGAACGTGGGCTTCACCCTCGACACGTGCCACGCGTGGGCGGGCGGCATCGACCTCGCGACGGCGGTCGACGACCTCCGCGCCATCACCGGCCGCATCGACCTCGTGCACGCCAACGACTCGCGCGACACGGCGGGCTCCGGCGCCGACCGGCACGCGCACTTCGGCGACGGGAACATCCCGCCCGAGCTGCTGGTCGGCGTGGTCGCGGCCGCCGGCGCCCCGGTCGTGTGCGAGACGCACGGCGACATGGGGCCGGACATCGCGTGGCTGCGGGAGCGCCTGGCCGACTGACGGTCCGTCAGCCGCCGGCGAGCCCCGCGTCGTGCACGACGATGGCGGCCTGCACGCGGTTGGCGGCGTCCAGCTTGGTGAGGATGCGCGACACGTGGGTCTTCACGGTCGGGACGCTCATGTACAGCTCCCCGGCCACCTCGGCGTTGGACAGCCCGCGCGCGAGGGCGAGCGCGACGTCGCGCTCCCGCTCCGTCAGGGTCTCCAGGCGCTCGGCTGCAGCGCGGCGGCCGTCCGGCGCGGAGCGGTCCGTGACCCGGGCGATGAGCTGCTCGGCGACCCGCGGCGACAGGGTCGGCTCGCCCGCCGCGGCCGCGCGGACGGCCGCGACCAGGCGGTCGGGCGGGGTGTCCTTGAGCAGGAACCCGGCGGCGCCGGCGCGGAGGGCCTCGACGATCATGTCGTCCGCGTCGAACGTCGTGAGCACGATGACGCGCGCGTCGGGCACCGACCGGAGCCGGCGCGTCGCCTCGATGCCGTCCAGGCGGGGCATGCGGATGTCCATGAGGACGACGTCGGGCCGCTCGCGCGCCACGACGTCGAGCGCCTCGAGCCCGTCCGACGCCGTCGCGACGACCTCCAGGTCCGCGTCCCCGCCCAGGATGAGCGTCAGCCCCGAGCGCACCAGCGCGTCGTCGTCGACCAGCACCACGCGCGTCCGCCGGCTCACGCCGTCCCCTGTCATGCCGCCCACGGTAGCCATGCCTCCAGCACGAACGCCGCGCCGCGCCCGTCGCGGGCCGCCGGGTCCGCCGTCGTGCCGTACGACAGGCGGCCGCCGACGAGCTCCACGCGCTCCGTGAGCCCGACCAGGCCGAGGCCCGACGGCGGCGGCGCGGGCGCCTCGGGCAGCGGCCCGACGCTGCGCACCGGGTTGCGCACGACGATCGTCAGGCCCTCGCCCGGCGCACCCACGACCGACACGGCCACCGGCGCCCACGGGGCGTGCTTGCGCGCGTTGGTCAACCCCTCCTGCACGATCCGGTACGCGTGCCGGCTGACCGCCTCGCCGAGCCCCGCGGCCCGCGCGCCCAGGTCGTCCACCGGCCCCTCGACCCGGACGTCCGCGCCGTTCGCCCGGGCCTCCGCGAACAGGTCGGCCAGGTCGGCCAGCGACGGCTGCGGGGGCTCCGGCGGCGCGTCCCCGGCGAGCGGGTCGCGCAGCACGCCCAGCACCTCCCGCAGCTCGGTGAGCGCGGCGTGCGCGTTGTCCCGCACGACGCCGGCCGTCTCCGCGACCTTGTCCGGCGGCAGGTCCGTGCGGTACGCCAGCGCACCGGCGTGCATCGCGACGAGCGAGATGCGGTGCGCGAGCACGTCGTGCATCTCCCGGGCGATCCGCGTCCGCTCCGCCGTCTGCGCCTGCGCGACCCGGCTCGCCTGCTCCCGCTCCGCCGTCTCCGCCCGCTCCTGCAGCGACACGAGGTGCTCCCGGCGCAGGCCGATGTACGCGCCGATCCAGACCAGCAGCGCGAAACCGAACGTGCTGGCGATCAGGTTCACCAGCCAGTCCGAGGCCCCGGGGTCGACCAGGGGGTGCAGCCGCTCGTACACCCCGGCCGCGGCCACCCCGACGACGAGCGCGAGGCTGATCTTCCACCACCGGCGGTGCGTGGACAGGGAGACCAGCGCGACCATCTGGGCGCCCGAGACGAGGATCGACACCGTCGATGCCGCGCCCAGCAGCAGCGCCACCGTCAGCGGCGCACGGCGACGCAGCAGCAGCAGGGGCAGGCCCAGGACGCCGACCAGCAGGTCCAGCGCCGCCTGGGCGTCCGTGACGGTCCGCTGCCCGGTGTCGGTCTCCCAGGCGATGAACGCGATGCCGACGAAACCGATCCCCAGCGCGGCCAGGATCCGCCACGTCTCGCCCCAGACGCGGCGGGCACGGGACGGTCGGGCGGGGGCAGTGGGCACGACGTCGAGCCTAGGCAGCGACACCGCCGCGGGCATCCGCCGGGCGGACACGGCGCATCCTCCGGAAGGAGGACACGAACCATCCCCTCGCCGGACGCGGCGGGCGCCCGCGCCCGGGCAGGGTGGACGCATGATCACCGTGGAGCACCTGACCAAGAGATACGGGCCGGCCGTGGCCGTGGACGACGTGTCGTTCACCGTCGAGCCCGGTCACGTGACCGGCTTCCTCGGCCCCAACGGCGCCGGCAAGTCCACGACGATGCGCATGATCTGCGGCCTCACCCCCGCCACGTCGGGCTCGGCCCGCGTGCTCGGCCTGCCGTTCACCGCGCTCGCCAACCCCGGCCGGCGCGTGGGCGTGCTGCTCGACGCCGCCGCCCAGCACTCCGGCCGCACCGGCCGCGAGGTCCTCACCCTCGCCGCGCTCATGACGGGCGTCGACCGCCGGCGCATCGACACCACGCTCGACCTGGTGGGCCTCACCGAGCGGGAGGCGGCCCGCCGCGTGGGCCAGTACTCCCTCGGCATGCGGCAGCGGCTCGGCCTCGCGTCCGCGCTGCTCGGCGACCCGGAGGTGCTGATCCTCGACGAGCCGGCGAACGGCCTCGACCCCGCGGGCATCCGCTGGATGCGCGACCTGCTGGACGGCTTCGCCCGCCGCGGCGGCACCGTGCTGCTGTCCTCCCACCTGCTGCGCGAGATGGAGGCCGTGGCGGACCGGATCGTCGTCATCGGCCGTGGCCGTGTGGTCGCCGAGGGGCACAAGGACGACCTGCTGCGCCAGGCGGGCACGTTCGTGCGCTCCACCGACGACGCCGCGCTCGCCCTCGCTCTGCGGCAGGGCGGGGCCGGCGTGGAGGAGCTCAGCACGGGCGGCCTGTCCGTCGAGGCCGAGCCGGTCGACGTCGGCCGGGCGGCCGCCGCGGCGGGCGTCGTGCTCGCCGAGCTGCGCGCCGCCGACTCCCGCGGCCTCGAGGACCTCTTCCTCGAGCTCACCGCCGACGACGCCCGCGAGCAGACCCGGATGGAGGTGTCGGCATGACCACCGCGACCCCGACCCGCGCCGCCGGCGCGACCCGCACGGGCGGCACCCTGAGCCCGGTGTCCTTCGCGACCCTCACCCTGGTCGAGTGGCGCAAGCAGCTCGACACCCGCGCGGGCCGCTGGATCGTCGCCGTCATCGCGATCGTCACCGCCGGCGTGCTCGCCGTGATGATGGCCGTGGGCGGTGGCGACCACTCGTTCAGCGCGTTCGTCGTCGGCACGACGATGCCGATGGCGATGCTGCTGCCCATCGTCGGCGTGCTCGCCGCGACGTCCGAGTGGTCCCAGCGGACCGCCCTGGTGACGTTCACGCTCGAGCCGCGCCGCACGCGTGTCGGGCTGGCCAAGGTGGTCGGCGCGATCGGCTCCGGCGTCGCGCTGCTCGTGGTGACCGTGGGCCTCGCCGCCCTCGCCCACGTCCTGGTGGTGGCGTTCCGCGACGCGACCCCCGCCTGGGACGCCACGGGGGCGCTGGTGGGCGGCCTCGCGATCACCACGGTGCTCTACATGGCGCAGGGCGTCGGGTTCGGGCTGCTGCTGCGCAGCACCCCGGGCGCGATCGTGACCCTGTTCCTCGCGCCCACGCTCTTCAACCTGCTCGGCGGGCTCGTCCCCGGGATGGTGGACGTGCTGCCGTGGGTCGACCTGACCACCGCGGCGATGCCGCTGACCGGCCTCACCTGGCCGGACGGCGCCGGCTGGGCGCACCTCGCCACCTCGACGCTCATCTGGGTCGTCGCGCCCCTGGTCGGCGGCCTGTGGCGCACGGCGCGCAGCGAGATCTCGTCCTCCTGACCGGTCACTCGCCGTCGAGGTGCCCGCGCATCTCGACGGCGATCTGGTCGGCGTCGAGCTGGTCCAGGGCCCTGCTCAGCAGGTCCGAGTCGAACGTCCCCAGGGCTCGGGCCTCGAGCAGGGCCTTGCGCTGCGCGGCGATGGTCGCGAGGCGCAGCTCGAAGAACTGGTCCGACAGTTCCTCGGGCGTGGCTTCCTCCTCGTCCTGGTCGGCCTGCTCCCGCACGACGACGGTGCGCACGCGCTCCACGACGTACGGCGCGTAGGGGGTGCCGTCCTTGCGGCGCAGGTCCGGGTCGTCGAGCACGTCGCGCGCCGTGCCGTCGACGATCTCGCGCAGCCCCTCGGTGCCCTCCACGAACCGGGACGACGTGACGCCCGCGAGCCCCAGCCGGCGCACCACCCACGGCAGAGTGCCGCCCTGCACCAGCAGGGTCCCCGCCGCGACGCCGAACGCGATGAGCACCAGCAGGGACCGCTGCGGGAAGTCGTGCGGCAGCGTCTGCGCCGCCGCGAGCGTCACGACGCCGCGCATGCCGGCCCACACGATGACGACGCCCTCCTTCGGCCCGAGCGGGGCCGCGAGCAGGTAGTCCACGTCGGCGATCCGCCGCGTGAACCGGCGGCGGAACTCCGCGATCCGGTCCGTCCGACGCTGCCGGATCCGCTCCTTCTGGTCGTCGGACAGCCCGCCGGCGGCCGCGGCCCGCCGCTTGTCGGCCTCGAGCTGCACGCGGCGCTGCACCCGCCGCACCTGGCGGCGCGGGTTGCCGGCCTCCCACACCCGCCGGTCGCCCTCGGTCCACATGGCCGACAGGGTCTTCGCCGCGTCCGGGGTGATGATCCCCTGCGGGTCGGCGAGCTCGTCGAGCTTCGCGGAGACCCGCTGCTCCATCCGGTCGAGCGTCTCGCGCACCTGCTCGGCACGGCGCCGACGGGCGGCGAGGTAGCGCAGCAGCGGCAGCACGAAGAGGGCCCGCAGCGCGACGACGACGACGGCCGCGAGCGCCGCCACGCCGACCGCCACCCACAGCGACCCGTGCGCATGGCGGACGTCCTGCACGAGCCCGAACACCTCCAGGCCCATGGCCAGGAACAGCCCGCCCTCGAGCAGCGTCTCGATGGTGCGCCAGTTCATCCGCTCGGCCACCCGGTCCTGCGGGCTGAGGTGGCGGGCGGAGAGCGTGCTGGTCACGAGGCCCGCGGCGACCGCGGCCACGATGCCCGACGCGTCGAGCTCCTCGGTGGGCAGGTAGGCCACGAACGGCACGACGAACGAGACCGCGGTGGACAGCGCCGGATGCCGGAGGTGCTCGCGGACCCACAGCCCCAGGCGCCCGACGACGACGCCGATGAGGACGGCGAGCAGCACGGCCTTGAAGAAGCTGCCGACCACGCCCCAGAGGCTGACGCTGGCCGCGGTCGCGGCGATCGCCGAGCGCAGCAGCACCAGCGACGTCGCGTCGTTGAGCAGCCCCTCCCCCTCGAGCATGACGACGACGCGCTGCGGCGCCCCGAGCTTCTTGATGATCGACGTCGCGACGGCGTCCGTGGGGCTGACGATGGCGCCGAGCGCGATGCCGGCGGCGAGGTCGATGCCGGGGATCACCCACGAGAAGACGAACCCGAGCAGCACCGCGGTGATGACCACGAGCAGCACCGCCATCCCGCCGATCGCCGTGAAGTCGCGGCGGAAGTCCATCGACGGGAACGACGCCGCGGACGCGTACAGCAGGGCGGGCAGCACCCCGACGAGGATGACCTCGGGGTTGATCTCGATGGCCTTGACGGCCGGCACGAAGCTCACGGCGACGCCGATCAGCACCAGGACCAGCGGTGCGGCGACCCCGGCCCGGGGTGCCAGCGCGGTGACGGCGATGACGACGACCGCCGCGAGCACCGCGACGAGTAGCACCTCCATGCCGAACAACGTAGGCGCACCTTCGCGAGTTCTCCTGGGCCCGGCACCCCACCGACACCGGAGTGATCCAGGTCACAGTCGAGAGAGTCTTGCGTAACGATATATCGCGTCCTATCGTAGATACGTCGCCGGGGTCGAGACGCACCTCCCCCGGGACACCCACCACACACTTCCCGACACGTGAGGACACCCCACATGCGAACCCCTCGAGACCCCTCTTTCGACCCCCGCATCTTCGACCCCCGGTCCTTCGACCGGCACCCCTTCGACCGTCAGCCCGGCCCGCGCGGCGACCGTCGCCGGCGCGGCGACTTCCCCGGCCCCGAGGGCTTCGGCCCCGGCTTCGGTCCGGGCTTCCGCCCGGGCCCGGGCTTCGGCCCCCGCGGCCACCGGGGCGGCGGCCGCCGCGCCGGTCGCGGTGAGATCCGCGCCGCCCTGCTCCTGCTGCTCGCCGAGCAGCCGATGCACGGCTACCAGGTGATCACCGAGCTCGCCGAGCGCACCGAAGGCCGCTGGCGCCCCAGCCCGGGCGCCGTCTACCCGGCGATCTCCCAGCTCCAGGACGAGGGCCTCGTCACGGTGGCCGACGACGGCGGCCGCCGTCTCGCCTCGCTCACCGACTCCGGCCGCGCCTACGTCGAGGAGCACCGCGACGAGCTCGGCACCCCGTGGGAGAAGGTCGCGGAGGACCCGCGACGCCAGGGCCACGAGCTGCACCACGCGATGCGCGCCCTGGGCGGCGCCGTCGAGCAGGTCGCGCGCGCCGGCACGCGGGCGCAGGCCGAGGCCGCGGCCGCGGTGCTCGACAGGGCCCGGCGCGAGGTCTACCTCGTGCTCGCGGACGACGCCGCCCCCGCCGCCGGCGGGGACGACGACACCGACGACCCGTCAGCCGAGGCCGACGATCTCGGTCGGTGACCAGCGCACCAGGCGACCGGCGACGGCGAGCTGGACCCCCCAGCCCTCGCCGCCGAGCTCGACCTGCCACAGCTGACGGCCCGAGGCGGCGTCGAGCGCGACCCAGTGCACGACGTCGCCCCGGGCGTAGTCCGGCACGACGAACGCGGCGAGCCGCCCGTCCGTGAACGCCGCGTCGACGAACTGCGGCCCGTAGGCGCCCATCGCGTCGAGCCCCTCCACGAGGTCGGGGCGCACCCACAGCACGTCCCCCGTGCCGAGGTCCAGGCCGTACACGCGCCGCCCCTCGTCCACCACCACCGCCACCTGCGCCGTCCGCACCAGGAGGCTGGTGCTGCGCACCTCGGTGCGCCACAGCTCGGACCCGTCGGGGGACGACCCCACGGTCACGTCGCCCCGCCGCGCGAGGTGCACCCGGTCCCCGCCGCCGTCCGTGCTCAGCGGGACGAGGTAGCGCCCACGCACCTGGCGCACCTCGGAGCCGTCGTCACGCAGGAGGCGGTCGGCGGTGGCGGCCTCCGCACGGAGGCCGTTGGCGTCGGTGCGCGCCACGTAGCCCCCGCCGGTCAGCGGCTCCACGGCGAACCCGTCGAACGTCCCCGGGTCGCCCGGGCGGTCCAGCCGCACGCCCTCGGGCGTGAACCACGCGTCGATGCCGCAGCCGCCCAGCCACAGCACGCGGTCGGTGACCATCGTCTGGACGCCCCCGCGCAGGTCCACCCCGGACGTCGTGCCGTCGTCCGACCAGCGCACGCACATCGACGGGTCCACCCCGCCGTCGTACCGGACCGTCTGCTGCCACCGGCGCTCGCCCGTGACCGCGTCCTCGACGCGGACCCGCAGGTCGTACCCGTCCGGGATGGCCCCCGCGTCGGCGGTGCCGGCGACGACGTCGTCCGCCACCCGCGGGTCCACGGGCGACGCCTCGCCCACCCACTCCACGGAGACGAGCGTGCCGTCGCCGCCGGGGTAGAGCGTCTCCGGGGAGCCCGCCACCTCCCGGGTGCCCTGCACGGTGCCGTCGGCGTCGACCACGGTCACCGTGCTGCGTCGCACCGGGTCCCCGTCCGCCGTCCCGTCGGTCGAGGCGGTCACGCACACGACCCGGTCCGCCGTGTCGGCCTGGACACCGCCCGTCCACAGCTGCATCCCCGGCCCGCACGAGCTCGCCCCGGACGGGAGCCCCACCCGCCAGTGCCGCTCGCCCGTCTCGACGTCCAGGCCGAGGAGCGCGTCCTGGTGCTGCGCGACCACCAGCCCGCCGGCCATCGCCATCAGCCCGCCGGGCACGCTGCCCTCGGCCTCGACCCGCCACACCTCGTGCGGCTCGGCGCTCAGGTCGAGCACGCCGCCGGGCGCGGCCCGCAGCGCCGCGAGTCGCCCGCGGTCGCCCGCCGTGTCGACGACCACCGCCGTCAGCGCCGCCGCGACGACCACCACCGCGGCCACCAGCCGGCGTCCCTGCAGGGCACCACGCGCACGGTCCAGGGCGCGGCGCCACGTGAGCGGCTCGGGCGCCGCCTCCGACGACGGCGGGAGCTCGCCGGGGTAGTCCTCGGCGTCGTCGGGGTCGAGGTCGATGAGGAGCGGGCCGCGAGCACCGGCACTCCGGGGGGCCTCGACGGCCGGGACGACGAGGGGCGTGCCGGGCGGTACGTCGGCCCGTGCAGGGCCCCGCGCGTCCGCGCGGTCCTCGCCGTCGTCCGGCTCCGCGCCGTCCGGGTCGAGGTCGAACGTGTAGGCGTCCGGGCGGGCGCCCCGTCGTCGGGCCACCTCTCGAACCTAAGCCTGGCCCCCGCCCCCGGCGACCCGTGGGCGGCCCTGCTGCTCAGGCCACCGCCCGACCTCGTCAGACCGTGCGGCGACGTTCCACGGAGCGCGCCACGGCCAGCTCCAGCAGCGCGGTGCGGGCGCGCCGACGCCGGTCGTCCGGGTCGACCGTCAGCCGGTCGCCGGGGTTGGCGCGGCGTGCCGCCCCGGGCGCGGTCACCGTGTGCGGCGACGGCAGGACGATCCGGGACGGGGCGGGGGTCGGGACGGGCATCGTGGCAGCCATGAGGGCCTCCTTCGCGCGGCCCGGCGGCCGCTCCCTGCCCATGCTGCGCGCCCGCCGTTTCCGCGGTGTTGCCCGGGCGTCACGACCAGGTCAGAGGAAGACGGCGGTGCGCGGACCGAGCGGTCGCACCAGCACCCGCCAGGTCACCGCCTGCGCCGCGAGGACGCCGGCGAACGCCGCCAGCACGGGCCACGTCAGGCCGTGCAGCACCGTCGGGGGCGCGGCGAGCGCCAGCACCTGCGGACCCACGACGGCGACGGTCGCGACCACCGGGACGACGGCGAGCACCGGCCCCGCCGCGCGGACGGCGCCGGTCCGGTGCGCACCACGGTCCAGGTCGAACCGTGCGGCGAGCGCCACGCCGGCCGCCGCGATCAGCGCCGCGGCGGCGAGCAGCGCCGACGACGTCCCCAGGGCGGCGACGTCCAGCGCACCGAGCGCCGCCAGGGTGGCCAGCGCGGCGGCCGGCACGAGGGCCCGGCGCACGCGGCGGCGCGCCTCCCGCGCGACCGCCTCCGGCGCCCTCGCCGCGACCACGAGCGCGCCGTGCACGCGCGTCGTCGCGACGCAGAGCCCGGCCGTGACGGTCGGCAGGGCGACCGCGAGCGCCTGCGCCGCACCGGACCCCCCGTCAGCCTGCCCCGCGACCACGGAGAACCGCACCCACGCCACCCCCGCCAGGGCGCCGAACGCCGCCGGGAGCGCGAGGCTCGCGACCTGGCCGACGCCGTCCCACCCCTGCCGCCAGCGGGGCGACGGCAGCCGGCTGCGCAGCCAGAGCGCGGCGTCGCGCAGCACCCACGCCACGAGCAGCGCCACGACGCACGGGTAGCCGGCCGCCCAGAGCGTCGCCTCGGCGTGCCCGAACGCGGCGAGCAGCACGCCCGCCGCCGCGACCAGCCACACCTCCCCCAGCAGGAGGAACGGTGCGACCGTGGCGAGCACGGTGCGGCGGCGCGGGTCGTCGCGGCCGCCGAGGGCGCGCACGAGGGGCACGCCGCCCTGCACGGCGCCGTCGAGCACCGCCCAGCCGGCGAGCAGGACGGCGAGCAGCAGGCCCCAGCCGAGCGCGTTCATCGGACACCTCCGAAGGTGAGGACCTCGCGCCGGTCGGCGGGGTCGGTCGGGCCGGCCGGGGGCGCGTCGTCGTCCCGCAGGACGTCCGCGGGCGGGGCGCCGAGGGCGAGTCGCGTCGTGCCGCGGCGGGCCAGGCGCGCCATGACGGTCCAGTCGACGACGGCGAGGGCGACCATCACGCCGACGAGGACGACGAGGGACGTGACGACCGCGGCCGCCGACGCGCCCGACACGGCGTCCTCCGTGCGCAGCACGCCCGCGATCGCCCAGGGCTGGCGGCCGATCTCGCGAGCCGCCCAGCCGAGCAGCGCGGTGAGGAACGGCACCGGCAGCAGCACGGTGAGCGTGCCGTAGAGGCCGACGCGCAGCGGCTGCCACAGGCGGAACAGCACGTTGCCGGGCAGCAGGAGCAGCAGCACGCACCCGACGACGAATGCCAGGCCCGCGACACCCTGCATCACGGCGTAGGCGATGCCGACCACGGGCGGCTCCCCGCCGGGCAGGTCCTGCAGGTAGGCGAACTGGGCGTACCCGAAGGAGGTCGCGACGAACGCCCCGAGGGTGCCGGCGACCAGCCCGATCCGCATCGACCGCCGCCACACGTCGTTCTCCGGCGACATCACCGCCCCCGGCAGCCCGGCCGCGACCACGCCGGGCAGCCGCGACGGCGCCCGGCGCAGGTGCCACGCGCTGACCCCCACCAGCAGGAACGCGCCCGCCATGAGGCACGCGCCCACCACGTGCAGCGCCGACAGGAGCGCCGCCGGGTTGGTGACCAGGGCCGCCGCGTCGGTCACGCGGGCCACGCCGTCCACCAGCTCGACGCCCACCGGGTTGCGCAGGAAGCCGTTCGCCACCATCACCGTGAACGCCGACAGGTAGCCGGTCACCACCACCGCCCAGAACGCCGCGGTGTGCGCCCACCGGGGCAGCACGTGCCACCCGAACACCCACAGCCCGAGGAACGTGGACTCCAGGAAGAACGCCGCCATCGTCTCGATCACCAGCGGGGCGCCGAGCACGCCGCCGGCGACGTCGAGCAGGCCCGGGAAGTGGAGGCCGAGCTGCAGCTCCATGACGATGCCGGCGGCGATGCCCAGCGCGTAGTTGACCAGGTAGAGCTGCCCCCAGAAGCGGGTGGCGGTCTCGAGCGTGGCCGCCCGCCCGGCGTCGCGGGCGGCCGCCCACCGCGTCTGCAGGATCGCCACGACGGGCCCGAGCCCCAACGTCACGAGGACGAAGAGGAAGTGGGTCCCGGCGAGCAGCGCGAACTGCAGGCGGGCGGCGTCGACGGCGGTCATGGGGCTGACGCTAGGGTGCCCGAACCCCGCGATCCCAGGGTTTTCGGGACCTTCGGGGGACAACCCTGAGCGTTTTCGGGGGACTCCCCTACCCCGCGGTCGGCGTCAGACGACGGGACGCTTGACGACGACCACGACCTCGATGGCCTGGCCGGCGCCGTAGCTCGGCGACAGGGTCCCCACGGCCTCCCAGCCCTCGCGGCCCAGGTCGTTCAGGTCGCGCTCCATCTGGGCGTAGTCGAAGCCGCGCATCGCGAGCTTGTACGTGAGCACCTTGTGCTCCCACGCCGTCGGTGCGGTCGGTGTCGTCGGTGTCGTCATGTTCGGTCTCCTTCGTCTCGTGCCGGGGCGTGCCAGGTTCGGTGGATCGGGTCAGGCGCGTGCCGCGAGGGCCGCCTTCCAGCCGAGGCGGCCGCCGGTCTGCAGCAGCGCACCGCGGTAGGCGCGCTCGCTGACGAGCAGGGCGACGGCGGCGAACGCGGCGAGGATCAGCAGCGAGACGATCGGCTCCCACCACGTGGTGTCCCCCGACAGCACCCGCACCGGCATCGACACGACGTTCGCCACCGGGACGTAGGACAGGACCGTCTCGAACGTGCCGCTGGCGGAGAACGTCAGGAAGTACACGCCCATGATCGCCATCGTCATCGGGGTGGTGGTGTGCTGCAGGTCCTCGGTGCGCGACGCGAGCGCACCCGCGACGGCGTACAGGGCCGCGAGGCCGAGGAACCCGACGGCGAAGAAGAGCACGAACCAGACGAGCGACGTCGACAGGGACGGCAGGATCGACGCCGTCGGCGTGAACGACAGGGCGGCGAGACCCACGGCCGCGAACACCACGTTCTGCGCCAGCGCCACGACCGAGCTGCCGAGGATCTTGCCGACCAGCAGGTGCCGCAGCGGCACGGCGGTGGCCATGATCTCGACCAGCCGGGACTGCTTCTCCTCTACCACGCTGCCCGCGATCATCTGCCCGGAGCCGAGCGCCCCGATGAAGAACAGCAGCGCGAGCGCGAACGACGCGAAGAACAACGTCTGCGAGTCCACGGCGTCGCCGGCGATCCGGTCGGTGGTGAGGGTGCCGCCGGCGGTCAGCTCCGCGGTGGTGGTCCCGGCCGCCTCGGCGTTCGACGCGAGCGTCTCGGCGGCGACCCCTGCCGTGAGCAGGCGCGTCAGCGTGCCGTCCGGGTCCGCCTGGCCGGTGAGCACCCAGCCGCCGTCGGTGTCCCCGTCAGCAGGGTGCAGCCAGCCGTCCGCGTCGCCGTCGGCGAGCGCGGCCCGCGCGGCCGCGTCGTCGGGCACCTCGAGGGTGGTGAGCTCGGCGCCGCCGCCCTGCTCCTCGGGGATCGCGGCGGCGGACTCGACCGCCGCCGTCGCGGCGGCGTCCCCGGCCGGCACCGCGACCGTGAAGCTGTCCGTCTTGCTGCCCTGCCAGGCCATGAAACCGGCCAGCGCGGCGATGATCACGACGGAGACGAGCAGCCCCACGAGGAACGTCTTGTTGAGGGCGTGCACCACGATCTCGCGCTTCATCACGACGAGCCACGCGCCGCGGGTGCTCTCCTCGCCGGTCCGGTCGAAGGTGGCCGTCGTGTCCGGGCGGGTCGGGGTCGTGGTGGTCATGCCGTCACCTCGCGGTAGATCTGGGCCAGCGTGGGCTTCAGGGGGGTGAGCTCGCGGACGCCGCCGCGCTCAAGGCCGGTGGCCAGCAGCCGCTGCAGGGCGGCGTCGTCGAGCACCTCGAGGAGGGCGACAGGTCCGTCGACGTCGACGGCGAGCACGCCGGGGACGCCGCGCACCCAGCCGGCGTCGCCGGTCGTGACGAGCCGGTGCCGCAGGGCGCCGGTCCGCTGCAGGTCGGCGGGCGCGCCGTCGGCCATGACCCGCCCGGACTTGAGGATGACGAGCCGCTCGCACAGCCGCTCCACGAGGTCGAGCTGGTGCGAGCTGAACAGCACCGGCACGCCGCGGCCGGTGTGCTCGGCCAGCAGGTCGACCATGCCGTCGACGGCGGCCGGGTCGAGGCCGCTGAACGGCTCGTCGAGCACCAGCAGCCGCGGCGTCCCCATCAGCGCGGCGACGATCTGCACGCGCTGCTGGTTGCCGAGCGACAGCTTCTCCACGTGCTCCTTGGAACGGCCGGCCAGGCCGAGCCGGTCGAGCATGTCCAGCACCTCGGCGCGCGCCCGGGCCGCCGAGATGCCTCGCAGGCGCGCCAGGTAGACCAGCTGGTCGAGCACCGGCTGCTTCGGGTAGAGCCCGCGCTCCTCCGGCATGTACCCGAACGCGCGGCGGTCCGCGCGCGTCACCGGGGCGCCGCCGAACCGCACCTCGCCGGCCGTGGGCGCCAGGACGCCCATGATCATCCGCATCGTCGTCGTCTTGCCGGCGCCGTTGCCGCCGACGAACCCGGTGAGCAGCCCGGCGGGGGCGGCGAACGAGACGTCGTCGACGGCCGTGAGGTCGCCGAACGTCCGGGTCAGGCCCCGGACCTCGAGGGAGTCGTTGTCCATGACCACGACGCTACGGACCGGACGGCTCCGTGTGATCCGCCCGGCGGCGGAGATCCCCGCCTCCCCCGCCGGGCGGACGGCTCACCCGCGCGCCTGACGTCGACGTAGCGATCGGTCTTCGTCCGGACCGAGGACGAGGACCGATCGCTACGTCGGTCGCCCGAGCCTGTGGATGAGTGCCACCGCGCCGCCCTCAGATCTGGTCTGCTTCCGGCGTGCATCGTCGCCTCGTCGTCTCCCCGTCGCTCCGGCAGGTCGCCGCCGCGCAGGAAGGGCTCGTCTCCTCCGGGCAGTGCCGCGAGCACGGGCTCACGAAGCAGAACGTCGCCGCTCTGGTGGGACGCCAGGAGTGGGGTCGCGTGGCCCGCGGGGTGTTCGACACCGGCGTGGGGGGCGGGACGGCCGACCTCTACGACCTCCCGCGGCGGCGCGCGGCGCTCGTCGGGGTCCTCGCCCGCCCCGGCTCGGTCGCGACCGGGCTGTGCGCCCTGGTGTGGCAGGGCGTCCAGGGCGCGCCCGCGCGCATCGCACCGGAGGTGACGTTCCCCGATGGCTCCCCCAGGTCCGGCGGGCCCGGGCGGGTCCGCCGCGAGCGGCTGCGGCGATGGGTCGTCGTCGGCGGTCTCCCCTGCGTGCCGGCGGAGCTCGCGCTGGCACAGGCGGTCCCTGAGCTCGACCGAGAACACGCCGTCGCGATGATGGACTCCGCGCGCCACCAGCGGATCGTCACGGAGGACGAGTTCCACCGGGCACGCGAAGCCACGCGCGGTCGACGCGGGGCGGCGCGCACGTCGCCCTGGTGGGGCGAGTCGGACCGGCGGGCGGAGTCGCCGATCGAGACGGCGGCACGACTTGCCTGCACGGATGCGACGTACCCGCCCGACGCCCTGCAGCTCGTGGTCCGTCGCGCCGACGGCCGGTTCCTGGGGCGTTCGGACCTGGCGTGGCTCCTGCCGGGCGGCCGGGTCCTTCTCGTGGAGCTCGACGGACGCGACGCGCACACGACACCGACGGCCCTCTTCGGCGACCGGAGCCGGCAGAACGGGCTGACGAGCCACGGAGCCGTCCTGCTGCGGTTCACCGGACGAGACGTCGCTCGCGGTGTGGTCGTCGACGAGGTGCGCCGCGTCCTGGCTGCCGCGGGTTGGTCCCCGCACCCCTGGCCCGCGGACCGGGCCTTCGTCCTGCTGACGTAGCGACGGGTCGTCGTGCCCGCACGGGACGGCGACCCGCCGCTACGTCAGGGCACGGTGGTAGAAGACGACCGCCTGGACGCGGTCGCGCAGGTGCAGCTTGGCCAGCACGTTGGAGACGTGCGTCTTGACGGTGGCCTCGCCGAGGAAGAGCTCGCCGGCGATCTCGGCGTTCGACATCCCCTTGCCGACCAGCACCAGCACCTCCCTCTCCCGCGGCGTGAGCTGGTCGAGCCGCGGGTCGGAAGGCGCACCGGCGGTCATGCCCGGGGGCGGCGCGCCCTCCCCCGTCACCATGCGCTCGATGACGCGGCGCGTGACCTCCGGGGCGAGCAGCGCGTGACCGGCCGCGACGGTCCGGACGGCGTCCACCAGCCGGTCGGCGTCAGAGTTCTTCAGCAGGAAGCCGGACGCGCCGGCGCGCAGGGCGTCGTCGACGTAGGCGTCGTCGTCGAAGGTGGTGAGCACGAGCACCTTGGCGAGGTCGTCGGCGACGATGTGCCGGGTCGCCTCGATGCCGTCCATCACCGGCATCTGCACGTCCATGAGCACGACGTCGGGGCGCAGCGCCCGCACCTGCTCCAGCGCCTGCGCGCCGTCGGCCGCCTCGCCCACCACCTCGACGTCGGGCTCGACGGAGAGGATCATCGCGAACCCGGAGCGCACCAGCCGCTGGTCGTCGACCAGGAGGACGCGGGTGGGAGGACCGGCGGCGGTCACAGGCTGTCCTCGGGCAGGGGCAGGCGCACCCGCACACGGTAGCCGCCGGTGGCGCGGGGCCCGACCTCCGCGAGGCCGCCGTGGGTCGCCACCCGCTCGCGCACGCCGACCAGGCCGAGGCCGGTCCCCGTGGACCCGGGCCGCGGCCTGCCGTCGTCGAGCACCTCGACCTCGGCGTACCCGTGCGGGAACCGGTCGGCCGCGGGCTCGTCCCGACGTGCCGGGCAGCGGTCCACGCGCACGACGACGCGCGCGGACCGGGCCGTGGAGTGCTTGCGGACGTTGCTCAGCGCCTCCTGCGCCGTGCGGTACAGGCTGAGGCCCACCGGTGCGGGCACGGCCTCGACCGCGCCCGGGTCGGCCACCACCCGCACCTCGACGTCGAGGCCGGAGTCGTCCGCGAGCGCGGGCACGTCGGCCAGGCCGGGCTCCGGCGCGCGGCCGCCGGCCGGCACCTCGCCGTCGTCGATCCCCCGCAGGGTGCCGAGCAGGCCACGCATCTGCGTCACCGCCTCGCGGGACTCGACCTCGATGGTGGCCAGGGGCGCGGCGGCCGACGCCGGGTCGCCGGCGAGCATGCGCCGGGCGGCGGCGGCCTGGATGCCGATGACGGAGACGTGGTGCGCGACGACGTCGTGCAGCTCGCGGGCGATGCGCAGCCGCTCGGTGACGACCGCCTGCCGCTGCAGCTCCGCCGCCTGGCGCTCGATGGTCGCGGCCTGCTCCTCCAGCTGCTCGCGGCGGCGCGCGCCGTGCCACATCAGCTGACCGGCCACGACCGCCCCGTAGAAGTAGGCGAAGTTGACGAGCAGGTTGTACACGGTGAACGCCATGCCGGGGTCGACCAGGCCGGGCTGCTCGTCGGCCAGCCCCATCTGCTCGACGATGCCGTCGATGCCCGCGCCGACCGCGATCTGCCAGGTCAGCCAGCCGAACATCGCCAGGAGCGCCGCCCCCACCACGAGGGCCATCGCCTGCCGGTCGCGCGCCCACGCCACGGCGCTGAACAGCGCGACGAAGTAGACCACCTGCAACGGCACGAGGACCGTCACCATCGGCACGGTCAGGCCGACGACGAGGAAGTGCAGGTACACCACGGACAGCACGACCAGGGGGAACCGCCGCCGCCACGCCAGGGGCGCGGCACCCACGGCCGCCAGCAGGTAGAGCAGCCAGGTCGGGGCCGACTCGTCCTCGAAGTACCCGAAGCTGCGGGCGAGCTCGGTACCCAGCACGGAGACGACGACGAACGCGGCACCGAGCCAGAGGTCGCGGCGGTACGCGCGGGCCGGGTCGGCGGGGACCCGCTCCCACCCGGAGTCGATCCCCCACCAGTCGGAGAGGCGGGCTGACCACCCGGCGGCTTGCTGCGGCATCCCCCCAGCCTAGGAAGGCTCGCCGTCCTGGCGCCTCCCCCACGAGTCGGAGTTCGCGGGCAGGATGGGCAGCGTGACCACGACGACCGGGATCGCCACGACGCCCCCCGCCCCGCTCACCGTCTCCGTGTGCCGCACCTGCGCCGTCGAGCACGCCGAGCGCCCCGACGTGTGCGCGATCTGCGCCGACGAGCGCCAGTGGGTGCCCACGACGGGGCAGGCCTGGACCACGCTCGAGGAGCTGGCGGCGGAGGGCTGCGCGGTGTCCGTGCGGGAGCTCGAGCCGGGCCTCGTGGCGCTCGAGGTCGCCCCGGGCGTGGGCATCGGGCAGCAGTCGAAGCTGGTGCTGACGCCCGCCGGGGCGTTGCTGTGGGACCCGCTGGGGTTCGTCGACGACGCGGCCGTGGACGCCGTCGCGGGGCTGGCCGGCGGCGGCGGTGTCGTCGCGGTGGCCGCGAGCCACCCGCACATGTTCGGGGTCCAGGTCGAGTGGTCGCGACGGTTGTCCGCCGTCACGGGGCGCGACGTCCCGGTGCTGGTCAGCGAGGCCGACGCCGGCTGGGTGGCGCGCCCCGACCCGGTGATCGAGACGTGGTCCGGCGAGCGCGAGGTGCTGCCCGGCGTGTGGCTGAGCCAGCCGGGTGGGCACTTCCCGGGCTCGGCGGTGGTGCACTGGGAGGCCGGCGCCGACGGGCGCGGCGTGCTGCTCTCCGGCGACACGATCTTCGCCAACCCGGACCGCACGGCGAGCTTCATGCGCAGCTACCCGAACCGCATCCCGCTGTCCGGGGCGGTCGTAACGCGCGTGGCCGAGCACGTGGCGCGCCGGCCGTTCGACCGGCTCTACAACAACTTCGAGGGCGTCATCCCGGCCGACGCACGCGACGTCGTGCTGCGTTCCGCCGCGCGGCACGCGGCCTGGGTGCGCGGGGACTTCGACCACCTCACGTGATCACCGGGGCTCCGGCGCGACGGCGGTCGCAGGGGGCTCGACGGACGCGACGGGCTCAGCGGGCTCGACGGCGGCCCCCGCGGGCTCAGCCGCCGGGCCCGGCACCACGACCGCGGCGATCGCCGTCGTGATGGGGATGGCGAGGACCAGCCCGATGGACCCGACCAGGGTGCGCACGATCTCCTCCGCGATCTCGCCCGAGGTGAGCGCCATCACGGGCGACTGGTCGAGCAGCCACACCGTGAGCAGCAGGGGCAGCGCGGCGCCCACGTAGGCGAACGCGATCGTGTACACCGTGGACGCGATGTGGTCGCGGCCGATCCGCATGGCGCGCGCGAACAGGGCACGCCGCGACGCCAGCGGGGCGAGCGCGCGCAGCTCCCACACGGCGGAGGCCTGGGTGATCGTCACGTCGTTGAGCACGCCCATGCCCGCCAGCACGAGCCCGCACAGAGCGATCCCCCGGAGGTCGACCCCGGCCGCCATCGAGGGCAGCATCTGCGCGGTCTCCGACGTCGCGCCCGTGATGTTCGACGCGGCCGTGGCCCACGTGCCGATCGCGGCCGTGAGCGCCAGCCCGGCCAGCGTGCCCAGCAGCGCCACCGACGTCCGCGTCGTCAGGCCGTGCGCCAGGTAGAGCACGGCCAGCATCACCGCCGACGACGTCACCAGCGCCACGGCCATCGCGTTCTCGCCCGCCAGGAGGGCGGGGAACGTGAACCCGAGGAAGACGGCGAACGCGACGCCGAGGCCCGCGATCGCGGCCAGCCCGCGCCACCGGGCCACGAGGAGCACCACGAGCACGTACGCCGCGGCGAGGAGCGCCAGGGGCAGCTCGCGCTGGTGCTCCATGAAGACGTAGGGGGCCGCCACCTCGCCCTGGAGGTCGGCGATGAGCAGCGCCACCAGCCCGTCGCCCGTCTCGAACTCGAACCGCGGGTCGACCTGCATCCGCGACGTGCCGCCGTCGGGCAGCTCGATCGGCACCGTCAGCTCGCCGGACCCGTCCTCGCCGGGCGGACCTGCCACCGTCACGTGCACGAAAGCGCTGCCGTCGACGACGACGGGGACGCGGTCGGGGACGTCGCCCGCCGACGGCCACAGCATCCACAGGCCGAGCGCCGTCGCGACGATCGCGGGCAGCACCAGGCAGGCGATCACCACCCGGGTACGGCGCGGCGCGGGCGCGACGGCGCCCCCGTGCGCATGGCCGTGCGCATGGCTGTGCGCACGGCCGTGCGCATGCGCAGGGCCGCGGGGCGAGGTGACGTCGGTCGGGGAGGCAGGCGTCATGCGCGGATCCTCACACGGGGGTGCGCCGATCCGGCGGACGTACACTCCCCGGGTGAGCCAGACGACCGACCCCGCCGCCGGGACCGGGGCCGGCCGGGCCTTCGGGGTGGCGCTCGCGATCGTCGCGGGGCTCGCCGCCGCGCTGCAGAGCCGCGTCAACGGCTCGCTCGCCACCGCGATGGACAGCCCCTTCGTGGCGGCGTTCTTCTCGTTCGGCTCCGGCCTGGTGCTGCTGCTGCTCGCTCTCGCGTTCTCGCGGACGGGGCGTGCCGCGGTGCGCCGCGCCGCGTCGGGGCTGCGCTCCGGCGGCCTGCGGTGGTGGGAGTGCCTCGGCGGGCTGGGCGGCGCGTTCTTCGTGATGTCGCAGGGCCTGACCGTCGACGTGCTGGGCGTGGCCGTCTTCACCGTCGCGCTCGTGGCCGGGCAGTCGGTGAGCTCGCTCGTCATCGACCGGGTCGGCCTCGCGCCCGGCGGCGTCCGCCTGGTCACGCTGGGGCGGGTGCTCGGCCCGGTGCTGACCGTCGTGGCGGTGGTCGTCGTGTCCGGGGCGGGCGCGTCCACGGCGGCGCTCGGCCTCGCGCTGCTGCCCCTCGTGGCCGGCGTGCTCCAGTCGTTCCAGCAGGCCCTCAACGGCAGGGTGCGGTCGGCCGTGCGCGAGACGACCGCGGCCGGCACCCGGGCCCGGCTCGGCGGCGACGGCGGCGTGATCGCCGCGACCCTCATGAGCTTCGTCGTCGGGACGGCCGCGCTGCTCGTCGTCATGGTCGTCGCGCTGGCGGCCGGCGGTGCCCCCGCGGACGGCCTGCCGCCCGACCTCCTGCTCTACTCCGGCGGGCTGCTGGGCGTCACGTTCATCGCCCTCCAGGCGGCCGTCGTGCAGCGCATCGGCGTGCTGCTGCTCGGGCTCGGCATGATCGCCGGCCAGGTGGTCGGGGCGCTCCTGCTCGACGTCGCGTCCCCCTCCGTCGCGCCGCCCGGCGCCGCGACCTACGTCGGCGCCGCGCTCACCCTCGTCGCCGTCGCCGTCCCGCTGGTGGAGGGCGCGCTGCGCCGGCGTCGCTGACCAGCGCCGACGTCCCCGGTCGGCGGCGCTCTGCGCCCTGAAACCGGGAGGTTGCGCGGTCGAGACGCGCGCATTTCAAGAAATGTTCGCCTGGAGCACGAATAGGTAACGATTCTTCCGGCGCTGCCGATGTGGTCTGGAACACGCTCGGGGCGCCGCTAATCTCGCCGCACCGACCTTCGTCCAGAGAGCTCCCTCCGACCTTGACTCGATATCTGCTGCGCCGCACCGCTGGCTGGTTGCTGATGGTGGTGGCCGTCACGAACCTGACGTACTTCCTCGCCTGGGCGTACCTCGACCCCCGCAGTAACTACGTGGGGCGCCGGCCCCCGTTGAGCGAGCAGCAGATCGTCAACCTGCTCGAGCCGCGCAACCTCGACGAGGGCACCCCGCTCCTGGAGCGCTGGTGGACGTGGTTCAGCGGGATCCTGTTCCACTGGGACTGGGGAGTGAGCCCCACCGGGCAGTCCGTCAACGAGCAGGTGGCCTACCGGATGTGGATCTCCGCGGAGCTGATGCTCGGCGCGACGATCCTGCTGACGCTGATCGGCATCGCGCTCGGCGTCTACAGCGCGTCGCGCCAGTACCGCCTCGGCGACCGGATCGCCCAGGGCACGTCGATCATCACGATGAACATCCCGATCGTCGTCGCCGCGCTCGGGCTCGTCCTGCTCGCGATCGCGTTCAACGGCGCCGTCGGCACCACCGTCTTCTACGTCACCGGGTCGTCCAGTCCGGGCGTGAGCGGGTTCTTGCCCACGCTGGTCGACACGGTGCAGCACCTCGCGCTGCCGACGCTCGCCCTGATCATCGTCGGGTACGCGCAGTACCACTTCCTGCAGCGATCCCTGCTGCTCGACAACATCAAGTCCGACTACGTGCGGATGGCGCGGGCCAAGGGCCTGACCAAGCAGCAGGCGATCCGCAAGCACGCGCTGCGTACGTCGCTGATCCCCGTCACGACCCAGGTCGCCTTCTCGATCCCGGGCATCTTCACCGGTGCGGTGCTGACCGAGTCGATCTTCGCCTGGAAGGGCATGGGGCAGTACTTCATCCAGACGATCTCCCAGAACGACGTCAACGGTGTCGTGGCGGTCGCCGCGTTCGGCGCGGTCATGACCGCCATCGGCGCGATCCTCGCCGACGTCGCCGTCGTCGTCCTCGACCCTCGAGTGCGGGTGAGCTGACGTGACCAACGATCCCTCCATGGTCGACCCCCTCGCCGACGGCGAGGTCCTGCCCCCCGCGGCGGCACCCCGTCAGCGGCAGCGCCTGTCGAAGTGGCGGCTCTACGGGCGTCGGTTCGCGCGCAACCGGCCCGCCGTCGGTGGCGTGGTCATCTTCGTGCTTCTCGTGCTGTTCGCCCTGTTCGGCTCGTTCTTCCAGAAGTACGACCACGTCGAGCTGGACTTCCTCGCCCTGTCCGACCCGCCGAGCGCCGAGCACTGGTTCGGCACGAACAACGCCGGGAACGACCTGTACGCGATGGTCGTGGTCGGGCTGCAGCGCTCGCTCCTCATCGCGGTCGTGGTCGCGACCGGGACGACGATCCTCTCGGCCGTCATCGGCACCGCCGCCGCCTACTTCGGCGGGCGCGTGGAGCGCGTGTCGCTCTTCATCATCCACTTCCTCATGGTGGCGCCGACGTTCCTGCTGCTCGCGATGATGTCCAACGACTCCGGCGGCGACTGGAAGGTCATCGCCCTGGTCCTCATCCTGGTGAGCTGGTTCTTCCAGGCCCGCACGATCTGGACGCTCTCGCTGTCGTTGCGCGAGCGCGAGTTCGTCCACGCCGCGCGCTACATGGGCGTCCCCGGCTTCAAGATCGTGCTGCGCCACCTGATCCCCAACATCGGGTCGCTGCTCGTCATCAACTTCACGCTCGGCGTCGTCGGCGCCGTCATGGCCGAGACAGGGCTGTCGTTCCTCGGGTTCGGCGTCAAGCTGCCGGACGTCTCGCTCGGCTCCCTCATCGGCATCGGCGCCTCGAGCATCTCGAGCACGCCGTGGATGTTCTACTTCCCCGCCGCCGCGCTCACGCTGCTGACCGTCTCCATGGCGCTCGTCGCCGACGGCCTGCGCGACGCCCTCGACCCCACCTCCGCTGCGGGAGGCCGCGCATGACCACCCCTGTCCTGTCCGTCCGCGACCTCACCGTGAGCTTCCCCTCCGAGGCCGGCCGTGTCGACGCCGTGCGCGGCGTCTCCTTCGACCTCGCCGAGGGGCGCACCCTCGGGATCGTCGGCGAGTCCGGCTCGGGCAAGTCCGTCACGTCGCTGGCCGTCATGGGCCTGCTGGACGAGAACGCGCGCGTCGGCGGCTCCGTGCTCTTCGAGGGCGAGGAGCTGCTCGGCAAGAGCGACGCGCAGATGTCCAAGATCCGCGGCAACGGCATCGCCATGATCTTCCAGGACCCGCTGACGTCGCTGACGCCCGTCTTCACGGTCGGGGACCAGATCGTCGAGGCGCTCACGATCCACGACCCGCGGCTGTCGCGCCGCGCCGCGTGGGCCCGCGCCGTGGAGCTGCTCGACATGGTCGGGATCCCCCGCCCCGCGGAGCGCGTCAAGTCCTTCCCGCACGAGTTCTCCGGCGGCATGCGCCAGCGCGTGGTCATCGCCATCGCGATGGCGAACAACCCGAGGCTGATCATCGCGGACGAGCCGACCACGGCCCTCGACGTCACGATCCAGGCGCAGATCCTCGATCTCATCAAGACGGCGCAGCGCGAGACCGGCGCCGCGGTCATGATGATCACGCACGACATGGGCGTGGTCGCCAACGTCGCGGACGACGTCGTCGTGATGTACGCCGGGCGGCCCATCGAGCAGGCCCCGGTGGACACGTTGTTCGCCGACACGCGCATGCCGTACTCGATCGGCCTGCTGGGCGCGATCCCGCGCATCGACACCTCGGTCAAGCAGCCTCTGGTGCCCATCAAGGGCAGCCCGCCGCTGCTCGTCGACCTCCCGGACGCCTGCCCGTTCGCGGCCCGCTGCCCGATCGTGACGGAGGCCTGCCGCACGGCAGAACCCGCGCTCCTGCCCGTCGACGGCCAGCCGGACCACCGCGCCGCGTGCATCCGCGCGGAGGAGATCCGGGCCGGGCGGCTCGGTGACGGCCCGGTCTACCCCGTCCCCGAGGTCCCCTCGTCGGACCTGGAGACGGTGCCGCGCGACCTCCGCGCGCCCACTCTCGAGGTCGAGAACCTCACGAAGACGTTCCCCCTCCTCAAGGGCTCCTTCCGCAAGAAGAAGGTGGGCGAGGTGCACGCCGTCAAGGGCGTGAGCTTCGACGTCCGCGAGGGCGAGACGATGGCGATCGTCGGCGAGTCCGGGTCCGGCAAGACCACCACGCTGCTGCAGATCATGGACTTCGCCCCGCAGGAGGACGGCGAGATCCGGATCGTCGGCACGCCCGTCGGCGACATCAAGGGAGGCCGCGCCGAGCGGGAGGTGCGCCGCGACGTCCAGATCGTCTTCCAGGACCCGGTCGGCTCCCTCGACCCGCGCATGACCGTCTTCGACGTCATCGCCGAGCCGCTGCGCACCGTGGGCACGCCGTCGGCGGACGTCGGCCCGCGGGTGGACGAGCTCATGGACCTGGTCGGCCTCGACCCGGCGCACAGCGACCGCTTCCCGGCGGCGTTCTCCGGCGGTCAGCGGCAGCGCATCGGTATCGCGCGCGCCCTGGCGACCAACCCGAAGCTGGTCGTGCTCGACGAGCCGGTCTCCGCGCTCGACGTGTCGGTCCAGGCCGGTGTCATCAACCTGCTCGACGAGCTGAAGGTGCGTCTCGGGCTGTCGTACCTGTTCGTCGCGCACGACCTGTCGGTCGTGCGGCACATCGCGGACCGTGTCGCCGTGATGTACCTCGGGGCGTTCGTCGAGCACGGCGACGTCGACGCCGTGTTCGACGACCCGCAGCACCCGTACACGCAGGCCCTGCTGTCCGCGATCCCGGTGCCGGACCCGGTGGTGGAGCGCAGCCGCGAGCACATCGTGCTCCAGGGCGACCTCCCGAGCCCGACCGACACCATCCCGGGGTGCGCCTTCGTCTCCCGCTGCCCGCTGTACCAGACGCTCGACGACGCCGAGCGCGCGGTCTGCGACACGAAGGTCCCCGCTCTCAGCGGCCGCACCGGCGTCCACGTGAACGCCTGCCACCACCGCTGACCACGTTCCCCCGTCCCACCTCTCACCACCATCAAGTCAGCGCCCACGGGCGCGAAAGGAGCCCCTATGAGGCTGCAGAAGAGACTGGCGGGCAGTGTCGCCGTCGCCGGCGTGCTCGCCCTGGCCCTCACCGCCTGCGGCGGTGGCGGCAACGACGGCGGAAGTGACGAGCCCACCGCCGAGGCCCAGGCGGTCGAGGGCGCGGACTACAACCCGCAGCCCCGCGAGAACCTCGAGCAGGGCGGCGAGGTGACCTTCCCGCTCAGCGAGATCACGCCGCAGATGAACCCGAACCACTCCGACGGCTCGGTCGACACGGCCCGGATCTGGGAGTGGTACAACCCGCAGCCGATCCTCATGTCGCCGGAGGGCGAGGCCTCGGCGAACCCGAACTACCTCACGGACTGGACCACCGAGGTCGTGGACGGCAAGACGGTCGTCACCTACACGATCAACCCGAAGGCGGTCTGGAACGACGGCAGCCCCATCACCTGGGAGTCGTACAAGCTCGCCTGGGAGGCCAACCGCTCGACCGAGGAGGAGTACGTCCCGAACACCACGGACGGCTACTCCCAGATCGAGTCCGTCGAGCAGGGCGAGGACGAGCGCCAGGCCGTCGTCACCTTCAAGTCCGAGTTCCCGTGGACCGAGGGCCTGTTCTGGCACATCATGAACCCCGCGGTGAACTCGCCGAAGGTGTTCAACGAGGGCTACATCGAGGACGCGCACGCCGACTGGGGCGCCGGCCCGTACAAGATCGACGAGTTCGACCTCAACGGCGGCGTCATCACGTTCGTGCCGAACGACAAGTGGTGGGGCGAGAAGCCGCTGCTCGACAAGGTCACCTTCCGGGTGCTCGACGACGTCGCCGCGGTGAACGCCTTCCAGAACGGTGAGACGGACTACGTCGAGAACCTCACCGCCGACAGCCTGGCGCAGCTCAAGGATGTCGAGGGCGCGGTCACGTACAAGGCGCAGCGCGCGGCGACGAACCTCCTCGAGCTGAACGCCGAGCGCCCGCAGTTCAAGGACCTCAAGGTGCGCGAGGCGCTCCTCAAGGCGATCGACCGCGAGCAGATCAAGGAGGTCATGTGGAACGGCCTCAACTACACCGAGCCTGACGTCGGTTCGCTGAACCTCTACCCGTTCCAGGAGGGCTACGTCGACGCCCTGTCCGAGGCCGGCTGGAAGACCGACGTCGAGGGCGCGAACGCGCTGCTCGACGAGGCCGGCTGGACGATGAACGGCGAGGTGCGCGAGAAGGACGGCGAGAAGTTCGCCGGCCGGCTGCCGATCTTCGGTGACGACCCGATCGTCGAGGCCCGCGCCAAGGTGGTCCAGCAGCAGCTCGCCCAGGTGGGCTTCGAGCTCGAGATCGACAAGCGCCCGTCGAGCGACTTCTCCACCGTCCTGACGACCAAGGACTGGGACCTCGTCATGCTCGGCTTCTCCTCGAGCGACCCGTACGGTGTCGCCTGGATGTGCCAGCTGTACTGCTCGGACTCCGGCCTGAACCTGTCGGCGACCGGCACCAAGGCGATCGACGAGAAGATCGCCGAGATGTCGGCCCTGCCCACGGCCGAGGAGCAGACCGAGGCCGGGATGAAGCTCGAGTCGGAGATCATCGCCGAGACCTGGGGCATCCTGCCGCTGTACAACGGCCCGTGGATCTCCATGGCCAAGGAGGGGCTCGCCAACCTGACCCCCGAGACCTACACCGGGCTCGACCTCTTCGGCCTGCAGCCGGTGGAGAACGTGGGCTGGGAGAAGGCGGCTGCCGCGGAGTGATCCGCGTCGGCTGAGCGCTTCCGCTCTTCCGCAGCAGACGACGGCGGCCGGCCCACCCTCCAGGGTGGACCGGCCGCCGTCGGCGTTCCCGGCCGCGCGGGCCGGGATCAGCGACTCAGAACTTCTCCTGCATCTGCGGGTTCAGCGACTTCAGGTTGGTCTTCGCCTTCCCGTCGATCGCGTCGTCGATCTCGAACGTGTCGAAACCGATGCCGAGGTCGTTGGAGTAGGCGTAGCCGTTGTACCAGTAGGTGGACCAGGTGCCACCGCTGGAGATGCCGGCGCCGCGGTCGAACCAGGCGAGCTCGGTCGGGTTGGACGAGTCGGTGAAGTCGAACACCGACACGCCGCCCTGGTACCAGGACTGCACCATGAGGTCCTTGCCCTGGACGGGGATCAGCGAGCCGTTGTGCGCCACGCAGTTCTCGGAGGCGTCGTTGATGCGCGGGATCTTGTAGTAGCTCTTGAAGACGAGCTCCTTGCCGTTCTTCCCGCCCTTCTTGACGACCTTCTCGATGTCGTAGATGCCGTTGGCGCCGAGCTCCGGGGCGTACTCGCCGGTGCAGGTCGCCAGGCCGCCGCCGCCGAGCTCGTCGGTGAAGACGACCTTGGTCGCGTCGTTGTTGAAGGTGGCCGAGTGCCAGAAGGCGAAGTTCTCGGTGTCGCGGACCGTGCTGATCACCTTCGGGTGGGCGCGGTCCTTGATGTCCATGAGGATGCCGTCACCCATGCACGCACCGGCGGCGAGGTCGTACTTCGCGTAGGTGGTGATGTCGTGGCAGCCGGACGTCGCCGAGGCCCGGCGGGTCGAGTCGCCCTCGTAGCCGCCGTCGGGGAAGAGGTTCGGCGTGCCGACGAGCTCGGCGCCCGCCGGGTTCTTCACCGGGATCTTCACGACCGAGATGATGTCGTGGGGCGGCTGGCAGTCGGGAAACGACGAGCTCGGGCTGTACGACGAGACGTAGACGTACAGGTCCTTGCCGTTCTTCGTCGGCGCCAGCGAGTGGGTGTGGGACCCGCACGCCGTCTCGACCGACTTCACGTACTCGGGCGCGAGCGGGTCGGAGATGTCCCAGACCTTGATGCCCTCCCAGGCGTCCTTCTGCGTGGCGGGCCGGGTCGTCGAGGCGCAGGAGTCGTCGCTGCGCGACGAGTCGGTGGACAGCACCAGGATGTCGCCGTAGACGGAGATGTCGTTCTGCGAGCCGGGGCAGTACACCTGGAGCGCCTGGACGGGCTCCTCCGGGTCGGACAGGTCGTAGACGGTGAAGCCGTCGTAGTTGCCCGCGTAGGCGTACTTGCCCTGGAACGCGATGTCCGAGCCGGTGCCCTGGAGGGCGCCGTTCTTGGGGCTGTTGCTGAGATGCTCCATGTTCGACGACGCCACCTCGCCGGGCGGGACGTCCGGCTCGGCGGCATCGGAGGCCGATGCGGGGGCCGCGAGACCCAGCGCACCCGCGGCCAAGGTCAACGAGAGGGCGACACCGGCGACGCCTCTCATCCGTGAACTGCTCGTCCGTGAACTCCGCATCCGTGAACTCCTCATCCGTGAACTCAGGTTGGACGACGCGCAAGCGCCACACCTCGTTGTGTTGGTCACACTGAGTGTTGTCTGGAAGCATCCTCCCCACCAGGTGTGCGGGCATCTTTTTACGCCGTGGCAACACCCTCAGGAGAGGATCTTCCGGTGATCACAGACCGCTGGCTCCGTCCCGCGCACGGCCGTCGCGCCGCCCTGACCTGTGCCGCCGTCCTCGCGGTGGGACTCGTCGCGGGGTGCACCGCCGAGGAGCCCGAGCCTGCGTCGACCCCGTCGTCGGCCGTCCTCGCGCCGGGAAAACCGGGCGAACCGGCCGAGACCATCGCCCCGGAGGACTACGAGGGCATGGGCGACGAGGACGTGGTCACCGACGCCGACGCCGACTTCATGACGCGGATGATCGGCCACCACGCGCAGGCGGTGGAGATGGCGCAGCTGGTCCCCGACCGGTCGACCTCGGAGCCGCTCGCGAAGTTCGCCGACCGCATCCGCCTGACGCAGACCGGCGAGATCGACTACATGAGCCGCTGGCTCGAGGACCAGGGTCTCCCGGTGCCCGCCGTGGCGACGGCGTCCTCGGCCGCGCCGTCGGACGGGAGCGGGCCGCGCGCGCCGCAGGCCCACGACCACGACTCCATGCCGGGCATGCTCACCGACGCCGAGATGACGGCCCTGGAGGACGCCGACGGCACGGCGTTCGACCGGCTCTTCCTCGAGGGCATGATCAAGCACCACGCGGGCGCCCTGGAGATGGTCGACGACGTCAGCGCGGGCGGGCGGGACGAGACGGTCCAGGAGTTCGCGGCGAACGTGGCGGCGGACCAGATCGCGGAGATCGACCGGATGTCCCGCCTGCTCGACGAGCTCCCCGGCTGAGCGCGGCCGGTCGTCGCCGGTGGTCGCCGGCGCCCCGCCGTCAGCGGCGGCCGGGCGCCGTGATCATGAGCATCGTGGAGTCGTCGTCGGACTCGAGGCCGGCGAGCTTGTGCTCGATCACCTCGAGGTCGCGGGTGAGTCCCACCGTGGAGCGCAGGTCCTCCAGCCGCTCCAGCAGCCGGGTGCCGCGCCGCTCCACGAGGCCGTCCGTGTAGAGCAGCAGGGACTCGCCCGGCGCGAGCTCGATCCGGCCCGCCCGCACGGCCTGGCGCATCGCCCCGACCGGCGGGTTGCGCACCACCTCGACGAACCGCGCGCCGTGCGTGTCCGCGAGCACGGGCGGCAGGTGCCCGGCGCAGACGTAGTCCACGACCCCCGCGACCCCGTCGGCGTCCGCCGGCCCGGCCTCGAGGATGCCGACGAGCACCGTGGCCATGTCGTCGGTGAGGAGCGTGCGGGCGAGCCGGTCCAGCCCGGCCGCGGCCGTCGCGACGTCACGGTGCTCCAGGAGCAGGGTCCGCAGGCCGTTGCGCAGCTGGTTCATCGCGGAGGCCGCGGGCAGCCCGTGCCCCGCGACGTCGCCGATGACCAGCGCGGCGCGGCCGTCCGGCAGCTCGAACGCGTCGTACCAGTCGCCCCCGACGCTGCCTCCCTCCGCCGGCCGGTAGCGCGCCTCCAGCTCCCACCCTGGGACGGTCGGCAGCTCCGCCGGCAGCGAGGAGTGCTGCAGCACGAGCGCCGCCCCGAGGTCGGGCCGCGAGCGCCGGTACAGCAGCTCGACGATCGTCCGCCGCGCCACGAGCGCGGCGCGCACGTCGTGGTCCGACCAGGGCTCGCAGGTGCCGTGCACCGCCTCGCGCCACGCCGCGAACGACTGCCGCGGGCCCACGCGCACGACGGCGCCGTCCTCGTCGCGGTCGACGGTCTTGGCGTGCGGGTCCCCGCCCCACGTCAGCTCGCGCGCGACCTCGCGCCGGAAGAGGGCCAGGAGGTCGCCGTCGGGCAGCGGGGCCACGAGCGCGCCGGCGACGTCGCCGAGGCGACCCGCGAGCTCCGGGTGCTCGAGGCGCAGGTCGTGCGACGTGTACACGGGCTCGGTGCCGCCGTCCTTGCGGGGGCGCGCGGCCCGCCGCACGGCCTCGACGACGGCGTCCGGCGCGTCCGGCACCAGGCCGACCGACGCCGTCACGTCCCCGGTGCGGACCACCGCGCCGTCGACGCCGAGGATCCGCAGCAGCCCCGGCTGCGCGACCGCCTCGGCCACCGGGTCGTCCTCCGCCCGCACCATGGCCCCGAGGGCGCGGGCGACCTCGCGGGCGTGCTGCGCGTCGTCGGCGGCGGCACGTACCACCATCTGCAGGGACAGCCCCGACGCGAGCGCCTCGGCGGCCGCGCGGACCTCGAGCGACGGCGTGTGCGGGCCGTCGACGTGGTGGCACGCGACCATGCCCCACAGGCGCCCGCCCCGCAGCAGCGAGATCGACATGGAGGCGCCGACCCCCATGTTCCGCAGGTACTCCACGTGCACGGGCGACACCGCGCGCAGGCTCGCGAACGAGAGGTCGGTCGGTTCCCCGGCGGGCAGCAGCGGCGGCACCAGGGGGCGCGGCACGGATGCGACGTCGTGGATGAGGCGCAGCCAGCTCTTCTCGTACAGCGCCCGCGCCTGCGGCGGGATGTCGGCCGCGGGGTAGCGGTGGCCGAGGAAGGGGTCCAGGCCCGGGCGGAGGGCCTCTCCGACGACCTGGCCGTGGTGGTCCTCGTCGAACCGGTAGACCATCACCCGGTCGAAGCCGGTCACCTCGCGCACCCCGCGCGCGGTGAGGTCGTACAGGTCGTCCAGCGACCCGACGGTCGCCGCCTGGGCGAGCACGGTGTACGCGGTCCGGTACGGCTCCGCCGGGTCGGCGTCCTGGTCCACGAGCGGCTCGAGCTCGACGACGACGGCGCCCTGCGGGTTGCGGTGGGTCGAGGCCACCCAGGTGCGGCCGTCCAGCGTCACCCGCCGCAGGCCGTCGGCGAGCGGCCCGCCCTCGGTGACGTCGTCCAGCCGCAGGGCCGCCGCGGCGTCGTCGCCGAGCACCGCGGGCAGGGACAGGCCGAGGACGTCGGACGGCGCCGGGCCGAGCAGCTCGGCGAGGTTGGCGGAGGCCTGCACCACGACGTCGTCCTGCAGCACGAGCAGCACGCCGCGGGGCTGCACCGCCCCGGGCACGTGGATGGGTTCCGCGGCGCAGGTGTCGAGATCGCTGTCGTCCGGGCCGTGCTCTGGGTCCTGCATGTCCGACCACACCCGTCCGGGCTCGTCACCGCTAGCTGCCGCGTCTTGGCATGCGCGAACCCTCCCACGGCCGACGAGCGCGCTCCAAACCCGGCCCGGTCTCAGGGGGCGGTGACGAAGACGTCGAACAGCTCCGGATGGTGCCCGTGCACCAGGACGGCGAACACGACGAGGTCGAACAGCAGGTGCACCGCCACCACGTAGGTGAGGCTCTTGTAGCGGCTGAAGATCCACCCCTGCACCAGGGCGAACGGCACGGTGAGCAGCGGACCCCACTCCCGGTAGCCGAGCTCCCACAGGAAGGACACGAAGATGACGGCCTGCAGCACGTTCGCCGTCCACAGGCCGAAGTGCCGGCGCAGCAGCGCGAACACGGTGCACACGAAGAACAGCTCGTCCCAGATGCCCACCGCGTTGACGCCGAAGAACAGCCGGGCGATGTCCTGCCCGCCGTCGAGCTCCGGCCAGTTGAGGTAGGCCCCGGAGCCCAGGAAGTACCACGGCAGCACGAGGTAGCCCACCGCCACCACGGCGACGAGGTACGCGTACTGCCCGCGCGACCAGCGCCGCCCCGTCGCGACGGGGAACCGCACCGCGCCGGCGCCGTCGTCGTCGCGGAACCAGAACTTCGAGGCCGCCCACGGCACCAGCACCGCGAGGGACAGCACGACGGCGAACCGGGCGATGCCGCCGTCCGACAGGTCCGCCTCGAGCGAGATGGTCGAGATGATGCCGAGCGCGACGGCGATCAGCGCGAGGTCGCGGCCGAGCCGCCGGTCCACGAGCAGCCCGAGCGCCACACCGGCCACCAGGGGCAGGTAGGCGAGGGGTCGCACGTGCACCGCGAACAGCAGCACGGCCGACGCGGACACGAGGGCGGCGGCCAGGATCCGTGGCATCTGGGCGGGGGCGCGGCGGGTGAGGTCCATCGTGCGGCGAGGATATCCGGGCGTCCGCGTGGGAGAATCCGGCACATGGTCGCGGGTCGCGGGGCGCACAGCCGTGACGGGGGTGCGCGCCGGTGACCTCGCGATCCTCGGGCACCGGGGCGACGCCCCTGGGCGCCCCGACGGCCGCCGCGGTGCAGGCGCTCGTCGCCGCCGGGCTCGCCCGGCCCGCCGCGGACGAGTCGTTCGACCGCTTCGCACGGCTCGTGCAGCGCCAGCTCGGCGTCCCCACGGCCCTCGTGACGCTCGTGCTCCCGGACGCCCAGGTGTATCCCGGCGCGCTCGGGCTGCCCGACCCCTACCAGGTGACCCGGCGCACCACCCTCGCCGAGCCGTTGTGCGGCGAGACCATCCGCACCGGGCAGCCCCTCGTCGTCGAGGATCTGCGCGGCGACCCGCGCTTCGCCAGCCGGGAGACCGTCACCGAGCTCGGGATGGGGTCCTACGCAGGCTTCCCGATCTTCGACCGGCACGGCACCGCCGTCGGAACCGTGTGCGCACTGGACACCGAGGCGCACGCCTGGAGCGCCAGCGACCTCGCCACGCTGGCCGACCTGGCCGCCGCGTGCACCGCCGAGCTGCGCCTGCGCCTCGAGCGGCAGCGGGCGCACCGCATCCAGCAGGTGGCCGTGCACGCCACGCGCCGCACCCGCATGCTGCTCGACCTCACCGACCGGTTCGCCGCCGCGACGACCCTCGACGAGATCGTGGACGCGCTGCGCGCCTCCGGTCCCGGGCTCGGCACCGTGTGGGCCGCCCTCGCGCTCTGCGACCCCGGCGGGGCGGGCCTCACCCTCGTGGAGCGCGACGGCGCCTACCCGTACCTGCCGCGGCACTGGCGGCTCGACGACCCGGCCGTGGCGGCGGTCGCGCGGGCCCGCCGGGCCGCCTTCTTCCGGGACGGCGCGGCGGCGCTGCACGAGCAGCCCACCTGGGCGCCGTGGGTCGACCCGTCACTCGGCGGGCTCGCCCTGGTGCCGATGGTCGTGGACGACCGGCTGCTCGGCGTCGTCGTCCTGCTCTGGCGCGGGCCGCACGAGCACGACGACGAGAGCCGCCGCACGGCCGCCACCCTCGCGTCGTGCGTCGCGCAGGCCCTGGTGCGCGTCCGGGTGCTGGAGGACCGGCACCGGGTGGCCACCACGCTGCAGGCCGCGATGCTCACCGACCTGCCGCACGTGCCGTACCTCGAGCTCGCGTCGACGTACGCGTCCGCGACCCGCACGGACAAGGTGGGGGGCGACTGGTACGACGCGGTCGAGCTCGACCCGCGCTCCACGGTGCTGATGATCGGCGACGTCACCGGGCACGACATGCAGGCCGCCGCACGCATGGGTCAGCTGCGGGCGATGCTGCGCACGCTCGCCTGGTGCCAGGACGCTCCGCCCGCCCGCCTGCTGCGCGAGCTGGACCGCGCGAACCGCGGCCTGGGGCTGACGGCGAGCGGCACCGCCGTCGTCGCGCGCCTCGACCGCACCGGGCGCGGCGAGCCCGGCAGCGGCGACGACCGGTGCCGGCTGTGGTGGGCGAGCGCCGGCCACCCGCTGCCGGTGGTGCTGCGGGCCGACGGCAGGGTGCACGAGCTCGACGGCCGCCCCGACCTCATGCTGGGCGTCGACCCGTCGGTCCCCCGGCGGGACCACGCAGCCGAGCTCGGCCCCGGCGACACGCTGGTGCTGTACACGGACGGGCTCGTGGAGTCGCGCACCGAGTCCTTCGCCGTCCGCGCCGCGAACCTGCGGGGCGTCCTCGCGGACCTGCACGGGACCCCGACGGCCGAGCTGCCGCAGCGGCTCGTCGACCGGATGGTGCACGGCCAGCAGCGCGACGACGTGGCCGTGCTCGCCGCCCGCGTCCGCTGACGTCAGCTGCAGCGGGACCGCCACAGCGGCCAGGCGACCGCGGCGGCGGCGACGAGCACGACGACGCCGAGCAGCGCCCAGGGGACGGCCCAGCCCGCGGCGGTGCCGGTGGCGGTGGTCGCCCCGCCGCCCCCGACGCCGACGACGAGCCCGTCCGCGCGCACGTCGGCGGTGACGCGGAACGTCGGGCGGACGCCGTCGACCTGCACGGTGCGGCGCACGACCGCGCCGGGCAGCAGCTCCTCCGCCGGCTCGCCGCCGCCGACCGCGCTCGTCCCGGGACCGGTGAGGCGCACCGTCTCGGTCGGCACGACGCGCGCGTTGCCGGTGTTGGCGAGGGTGTAGGTCACGGTGGCGCGCGCCGCGCCCACCGGGTTGGCGGTCGGGTGCACTACGACGCCGACGTCGGACACCGCCAGCCCGGGCGCGAGCGCCCCGCCGACCCGGGCGTGCACCCGCAGCGCGAGCCGCCGGTCCACGCTCAGCGCGCCGTCGCCCACCAGCTGGCGCAACGAGGTCACGACGCCGCCCGCATGGTCCCCGGGCGGGGCGTCGGCCGGAACACGAAGGACGAAGGGCACGTCGGTCGACGCCCCCGGCTCGATCGTGACGGTGCCGTCGTCCCCGCCGTCGAGCGTCAGCCACGACCCGAGGCCGGACGGTTCCTGGTCGGCGGGCAGCAGGTCGAGGTGCCCGCTCGTGGTGCTGACGGCGTCGGTCGCGTAGACGGACAGGTCGAGCGGCGCGCCGGAGCGGTTGGTCACGACCAGGACGTCGCGGACCCGCTCCCCCGGCTCGACGTCGTAGGCGAAGTTGGCGCGGCTGTCGCCCTGCGCGCCGTCCTTCGGGGCGAGGGACCAGGTGAGGTCGTCGGTCGCGGCCTGCGCCGTCGCGGGGACGGGCAGGACGACGGCCACGACGGCGACCGCGGCGGTGGCGAGGACGGCCGCCGCCGCGGCGCGCACCCGAGACGGGGCGCGCCGCGACGACGGACGGTGATGCGTGCTCACGGGACGGTCAGCCCACCGCGGTGAGGGTCAGCACGCCGGTGTAGTCGCCGGCCGGCGTGGAGAGCGGGATGCTCAGGTCGAGCCCGGCGTACACGGCGACCGAGCCGGCCGCGTGCCCCTCGGGCGCGGAGACGAGCGTCGCCCCGCCCCGCAGCCCGGAGCCCGCGCCGGGGGCCACAGCGGCGCCCGCGACCGCACCGCCGGTGTTGGCGCCGAGCGCCGGCGTCCAGCCGAGCGCGGAGCCGCTGAACGACCGGTCGCCGGCGAAGAAGTCCGTCACCGTGCCGGTGACGCTCCAGGCCGGGCTGCCGGCGCGGGTGTCGGTCACCGTGACGCGGCGCAGGTCGCCCGTCGCGGTGAAGGCCGCATCGCCCTGGGTCGCGGTGCCGAGGCTGACCGCGCCGCCGGACGCGATGGTCCACGTGAACTCGCCCGGCTCCGGCTCGACCGGGCCGCCGCCGTCACCCTCGGGCACGGTGACCTCCACGTCGACGTTCTCGCCGTCGCCGCCCGCGGGCGTGAACGCGACGGGGACGGCGAGCTCCTGCGTGGCGTTGGCGGCCGCGCCGCCGGCGGCGTAGGTGTACACGCCGTAGCGGCCCTCGGCGGTGTCGTCGGTCCTCACCTCGAGGTCGGCGGTGAACGTGCCGTCCGCGTTCAGGAGCACGAGCTGGTCGGCCACGTTCGGGCTGGCGGCCTTGAGCTGCGAGTACGACGGCTCGGGCAGCGCCCACTTCTGGCTCACGACCTTGCGGGCCGACGACGCGACGCCGTCCGACGGCCGCCAGTCCTGCGCGAACTTCCCGAAGACCACGTACACGCCGGTCGGCTGGCCGGTGGTGATCGGCGGCCGCGTGGCCGTGTTGGCTGCCGGGTCGAAGCCGCTGCCCGTCACGGTGAGCGTGCCGGTCGTCGCGGGGTCGAAGCCTTCGCTCCTCGAGAGCGACACCGACGGGTTCCAGGTCTGGGCGGCGGCCTCGAGGTCGGCCGTCACGGTGAGGTCGTCGAGCTCGGCGCCCTCCTGGAGGAAGTTCTGCAACGCGGACGCGCCGGCGGCCGTGAGCGTCACGCCGTCCGCGGAGACGGAGACCTGGTCGCCCGACACGTCGACCGTCGTGGTCGCGACGTCGCCGAGGACGACGTCGTCGCCGCCGTAGGTGCCCGGCTCGTAGTCCAGGGTGTTCTCCGGGATGACCACGCTCAGGTCGCCCACGACCTTCCCGACGCCGCCCGCGACCTCGATGCCCACGTTCTCGACCGTGACCGTGAAGGCGTGCGACGGGAAGTGGAACACCGCCCCGCCGGAGGTCTCGACCGCGAGGTCGTCGGCGTCGGTGACGCTGCCACCCGCGACGGGCAGCAGGTAGGGCAGCGTCTCGTTCGGGGGCGTCGTGTCGACGGTGGCGGCGGGCGTGCCGTCCACGTCGAACGTCGCCGGCTCGACGAGGGTGATGCGCTCGCCCACGGGCACCGCGCCGACGGGCGGCAGCGCCGCCGTCTGGAGCCCGACGTAGCGGCGGAAGCTCTCGCGGAAGCCCCACGAGGCGCTGCCGCTGTCCGCGACGACGTCCCGCGGCTCGGCGGCCTGGGCGGAGGGCGCCGCGACGAGCGCGGCCCCGAGGCCGACGGCGAGCGCCCCGGCGCCCGCGACCAGCCGGCCGTACCGGGCCGGACCGAAGGTCTTCGACATGTCTGTTGTCCGTTCGTTCGTGAAGGGAGGGAGGTGGGGTGGGGCGGGGGTCTGGGCGGCCGCTGGGCGTACGGACAGCTAGGGCCGGAAGGGCAGCACGAGCCAGCGCCTGCGGAAGCCGACGACGGCTCCCGAGGCGGCGAGCAGCAGCCCGGTGGTGACGACGGCGAGGCGGTCGGTGCCGGTGCCGTCGCCGGTGCGCAGCAGGTCGGGCACGAGCGCCGGCGCACCGCCACCGAGGGTCGCGGCCTGCACGGCGGGGAACGCGGTGAGCGCAGCGTCGGCGAGCGTCGCGGCGCCGGGTGCGCGGGGCGTGGCGAGGCCGGCAGCCCCGGTCCCGACGCCCGGTCCGCCGCCGGCACCGGGTCCGGGCCCGGCCGCGCCACCGGTCGTCCCGCCGGTCCCGGAGGGGGCGCCCCCCGACGAACCGGGCCCGGCGGGTGCGGCGGTGCCGCCGCCCGTGCCGACGCCGCTCACCGGCGGCGTGCTGCCGATGCTCTCCGCGGCGTCGAAGCTCACGCCGACGACGGCGGGCGGCTTCGCGGCGTCGCGGTGCCCGGAGGAGTACCAGTAGGACGCCTGCCCGGTGCGCTGCTGGAAGTCGACGAGGCTCTGCGGGAACGAGCCCCAGCACGACCCCGCCGGGTCCTGGCGCACCTGCGGGCTGCTGTCGCCCACCGCGACGCGCACGCCGCAGTAGGCGGGCTGCAGGAACCCGCCCTTGCTCCCCGTGAGCTTCTCGCCGTCGAACCGCGCCAGCGTGACCTTCGTCGCGGGCAGCCGGCCCCACCGCGTGACGTCCTCGCGGTCGGCGGCGTACCCGCCGGCGGTCGCGGTGAGCGTGCCGTCGCCGTCGGCGTCCAGCCGCAGCACGGGGTCGCTGGCCCACCAGTACGTCATGCCGCCGTAGAACACGACGGTGAACGAGCCGCTCCACGCGATCTCGACCGAGCCGTCCGCCTCGCGCGTCCCGCGACCGCCGGCCATCACGACCTCGGCGCCCGTGGTGGTGGAGAGCGTGACCTTCTCACCGGTCGGCCCGGTGCACCGGGTGCCGAACGTCGCCTGCCGCTGCGTCGCGTCCGCACCCGTGCCGACCGGTCGCAGCACCCGCACGTGGCCGGCGCGGCCGTGGTACAGCCCGGCGTCGCCGTCGGCCCAGATCCGGCTGCCGCCCGTGTCGCCGTCCGTGCCGGGCGTGCCGGCCATGAGGAAGTTGCAGCCCACGTAGTTGCCGGAGCCGGCCTCGGCGTTCACGGCCCACCGGAGCTCGGCGTCGGTCAGCGTCGCGGCGCCGCCGTCGTCCCCGTCGCCGTCCTCGCCACCGTCCCCGTCACGCTCGGGCACGGTGACGGTGAGCGGGACGACGCCGTCCTGGTCGTCCGCCGCGAGCGCGGGGGCCGCGGGCAGGGCGAGGAGCGCGAGCACCGCCGCCGCGCCGAGGCCCGCGCGGGCGCGCCGCGCGATCACGGCTGCGCCTCCGGGTCGGGCTGCGCCGTGCCGGCCGGGGTCGCGGCGCGGGCCGCGCGGCGGCGGCGCGCTGCGGTGACGGCGGACGTCACGACGAGGATCAGGAGCAGCAGGCCCGCGGCGCCGACGGCGAGCTCCGCCGGGCTGTACGCGAGGCCGAGCGGACCGGCGCCCGCGGCCGGGCCGTCGGCGCTCGCCGTCGCGACGAGGGCGTCGGCGGCCTCGGCCTCGGCGGGGTCGCGCGTGACCGTCACCTCGATCTCGGGTTCCCGCCCCGACGACGCGCCCGTGAGCCGGAGCACGTGGGTGCCGAGCCGCAGGTCGGACGGCAGCTCGAGCAGCCCGGCCACCTCGCCGTGGGTGCCCGCTCCGAGCGGGCCGACGGCGAGCACGCCGTCGTCGAGGGTCGCGACCACCTGCTCCCCCGGCTCGAAGCCCTGCCCCGCGAAGCTCAGCACCCGGCCCGCCACGGCGGTCGCCCTGTCGACGCCGAGGGTGGCCTTGCCGGGCAGCTCCGCCGTCGTGCCGGCGGGCGCGTCGGCGCCGCCGTCCCCGTCCGTCGGGGCTGTCGCGCCCGTGGCGGCCTGCCCGGCGCTCGCACCCTCGGGCTCCTCGCCGTCCCCGTCCTGGGGCGCACCGCCACCGCCGCCCGTGCCGGGCGCGCCGGCGCTCTCGAAGGTGACGGGCGTGAACGTCTCGTTGGCGGCGTTGGCGACGCCGTGGGCGCCGATGGTGATGACGCCGCACCGCACCTGCGTGCAGTCCACGTCCACGGGGCTGCCGGACCGGTCGACGGTGCGGAACTGCGCGCCCGGCACGACGAGCCTCGCGGACCACGAGCCGTCGGCCGCGAGGGTGCCGCCGTTCGCCTCGGCCGCGGTGGTCGACCCGGGGAACGCGACGAACCGCTGGTAGCCCGCGTTGTCCGCGGCCTCGGAGTCGGGCACGTAGCGCAGCGTCTCGCCGGTGGCGCCGCCGGCGCTGGGCCGCCACGACCCGCCGGACGGGTCGGAGACCCAGCCGAACAGCACGTAGACGCCGCCGAAGGCGTTCTTCACGGACTGGAACCCGCTGCCGCGCAGCGTGAGCGTCGTGGGGCCGTCGGCTGCGGCGCGCGCGGCGCCGTCCAGACCGGAGACGGAGACGCGCGCCGCGGCGTGCGCCGCCGGGGCGGTCGCGACCAGCGCGCCGGTGCCGAGCGCCAGGGTCAGCAGCAGGGCGAGCAGGACCGACGCCGGTCGAGCCGGTCGAGCCGGCCGGACGGCGGCCGACGGGAAGCGGGTGGGGTTCATGCGAGGTCCTCGGCGAGCGGCGGGAGCGCCTGGTCGGGATCGGGTGCGCCACCGCCACCGTGGCGGGGCAGCACGAGCAGGGCGCCGGTCACGGGGTGGGGCAGCACGTCGACGGGGTGGTCGTAGACGTCGGTGAGCAGGGCGGTGGTGAGCACGTCGGCGGGCGCGCCGTGCGCGGTGACGCGGCCGCCCGCGAGCACGAGGACACGGTCGGCCCACGCCGCGGCGAGCGCCAGGTCGTGCAGCACGACGACGACGGCGCCGCCGGCCCGTGCGTGGTCGCGCGCCCGGGCGAGCACGCGCTCCTGGTGGCGCACGTCGAGCGCGGCCGTGGGCTCGTCGAGCAGCAGGAGGCGCGGCTCCTGGGCGAGCACGCGGGCGTACGACGCCCGGGACTTCTCGCCGCCGGACAGCGACGGGTAGCGGCGGGCGGCGAGGTGGGTGACGTCGGCGTCGGCGAGCGCGCCGGCCACGACGAGGTCGTCGCGGTCCTCCGCGTCGGTGCCGCGCCAGGGCGCCCGGCCCATGCGCACGACGTCGACGACGCGGAACGGGAAGCTGACCTGGTTCTCCTGGAGCAGCACGCCGCGGTGGCGGGCGAGCTCGGCCGGGCGCACGGCAGCGACCGGGGCGCCGTCGAGGGTGACGGTGCCCGCGTCCGGCGCGCGGTCCCCCGCGAGCACGGAGAGCAGCGTGGACTTGCCCGCGCCGTTGGGACCGACGACGACGAGCACCTCGCCGACGTGCACGTCGACGTCGACGGCGTCGAGCAGGGCGGCGCCGTCGGCGCGCCCGTCCACCCGCACGGTGGCGCCCCGCACCTGGAGCAGCGCGCTCATGCCCAGCCCCCCGCCTGCCGGCGGGTGCGCCGCACGAGCCAGAGGAAGAACGGCCCGCCGACGAGCGCGGTGAGCATGCCGATCGGCAGGTCCGCGTAAGGCACGGCGGTGCGTGCGACGAGGTCGGCGGCGAGCAGCAGGACGGCGCCGCCCAGCGCGCTGGCGGGCACGAGCACGCGGTGCCCGGGGCCGACGGCCATCCGCACGAGGTGCGGCACGACCAGGCCGACGAACGAGATGATGCCGCAGAACGCGACGGCCGCGGCGGTGAGCAGCGCGACCACGACGACCGCCACGACGCGCAGGCGCTCGACGTCGACCCCGAGGTGCCGGGCCGACCGCTCGCCGAGGGCGAGCAGGTCGAGGCGGCGCGCCATCGCCCCCGCGGCGACGAGCCCGACGACCACCAGCGGAGCGACGATCGCGACGTACGCCCACCGGGTGCCGTTGAGGGACCCGAGCTGCCAGAACACGATCTGCTCACGCTCCTGCGTGTCGCCCAGGAACGTGAACAGCGCCAGCACCGCCCCGCACACGGCGTTGATCGCGACGCCCGTGAGCACCAGCGTCACGACCTCCGTGCGTCCGCCGGACCGGGCGAGCGCGTAGACCGCGAAGGTCGCGACGAGCCCGCCGAGGAAGGCGGCGCCCGCCGTCGTCCAGGGGCCCGCGACGCTCACGCCCAGCACGATCGTCGCCGACGCCGCGACGGCCGCCCCGGACGAGACCCCGACCACACCGGGCTCGGCGAGCGGGTTGCCGAACACGCCCTGCATGAGCGCGCCCGCGGCGGCGAGGGCGGCCCCCACGAGCATCGCCATGAGCACGCGCGGGAAGCGGATCGTCCACAGGGCGGCGTACCCGTTCGGGTGCGTGGGCTCGGGCCCCAGCTCGAGGCCGAGGCCCCGGGCGAGGCCGCCGAGCACCTCCACGGGCGGGATGTGCAGGTGCCCCGAGCCGGCCGCGACGACGGCGAGCGCCAACAGCGCCGTCGTCAGGCCTCCGAAGAGCCAGGCCACGCGGGCCGGGACCGCCCGGGGCAGCGCCGTGGCCGGCTCCCGGGGTGTGGCGTCGGGCAGCCCGGCGCGCGCGGGCCGAGGCGCCCGGGGCGTGGTCGCCGTCATCCCTCGCCCCCGGGCACGCTCGCGGGCGCGTAGAGCGCGCGGGCCAGCGCGTCGAGCACGCCGGCGGTCTCCGGCCCGAACGCGAGGATCTGGGCGTCGTCCATCGCGACGATGCGCCGGTTCTCCCCCGCGGGGGTCTGCGCGAGGGCGGGCAGCCGCTCCAGGAGCCCGTCCACCCCGCCGGCGGACTCGAGCCCCTGGGACATCATGAGCAGCACGTCGGGCTGCGCGGCGACGATGCCCTCGTCGTTGACGGGCCGCATGCCCTTCCACCCGATCTCGGAGGCGACGTCGACGGCCCCCACGGACTCGACGAGCGAGTCCGCGCCGGAGCCCTCGCCGAACAGGTAGTAGACGCCCGCCTGGCCGCGCACGTACAGGAAGGCGACGCGCAGCCGGTCGGCCTGCTCGCGGGGCGCGAGCTCCGCGACCTGCGCGACGACGTCGTCGACCTCGGCCCGGGTGCGCTCCGCCAGCTCGGCCCCCTCGTCGGGGACGCCGAGAGCCTCCGCGATCGACCGGACGAGGTCGCCCGACGTCTCCACGCTGCGGTGCGGGTCCAGGACGACGACGGGGATGCCGGCGTCGCGCATCTGCATGAGCACGTCCCACGGCCCGAGCGTGGTGTCGGTGAGGATCACCGTGGGCGCGAGCTCCAGGATCGCCTCCCCCGTGAGCTCGTGGCCGTTCGCCGTCACCAGCGGCAGGTCCGCGATCTCGGGGAAGGTGGAGGACGTGTCGCGGCCCACCACCCGGTCGCCGAGGCCCAGCTCGAAGACGGTGCGCGAGAGCGTGCCGTACAGGTCGAGCGCCAGGATCCGGCTCGTATCGGTGACGGTGACCTCGGTGCCCTGGGAATCGGTGACGGTGACCGGGAGCTGCGGCTGCGGGTCGTCGGCGACGGGGGCGACGGGCGTGTCGGCGGTGCGCACGACCGTCTCCCCGGTCCACTCCCGCGGGTCGTCGAGCGCGTCCAGCTCGGACAGCGGCGTCGTGTCCACCGCGGCCACCCGCTGCTCGACGACGCCGCCCGGACCCAGCGCCGTGCAGCCGGTGAGGACCAGCGCGACGAGCGGGGCGACCAGCAGCGCGAGAGGGGCGAGGGTGCGGCGGGCGTGCCGGACCGGGCGCGAGGGCATGCAGGTACTCCTTGGTGGGGCGACCCCTGGCGGGGCCGGGCCGGACGCGACCTCGCGCCGGGTTTGCTGAGGCGAGCCTAACTTAGGCCAGGCTGGCCTTACTTGTCATGATCGAGGCAGGGATCGGCCCGGGTGATCCGCGTCACCCGGGCCGCGCCGTCGGGGCCGCCGTCGGGGCCGCGGCGGCCGGCCGCGGCTCAGGGGTGGGCGACGCCCAGCTCCACGAACATCGCACGGTTGAGGCGGAACGCCTCCTGCGCCTCGGAGACCGCGAGGTCCACCTCGGTGTCGTCGAGCTCGAGCCCGTCGAGGCGCTCGCGGTACACGTCCTTGAACGGCTTCGCCTTGGGAATCTCCGGGAAGTCGTAGAACTCCAGCCCCTCCGCGCCCATGCCGTAGTGCCGCTGCATCATCCGCTGGATGACCTGGCCGCCGGAGAGGTCGCCGAGGTAGCGCGTGTAGGCGTGGGCCGCGTAGCACGCGACGTCGCCGCCGACGGCGTGCAGCCGCGCGACGTAGCGCTCCGTCGCGGGCAGCACCCGCACGACGTCGCGCCAGCCGGCGCCGTACAGGTGCGCGAGGTCGCGCTCGATGGCGGGGACGCGCGTGAGCTCGTCGAAGACCAGGTCCTGCCCGCGCTCGTCCGCGCGCATCCGCTCGCTCGCCTGCTCGAGGGCCGTGTAGACGGCGAGCTGCTGCGCGGCGAGGTCGGCGTACGCGGCGACGTCGAGCCGGCCCGACAGGAGCCGCTCGACGAACCCCTCGGACTCCGCCTGCGAGTGCTCGGCACGCGTGCCCTCGCGCAGCCGGGTCGAGAGCGGGACCAGCTCCGCGGCGACGACCGTCATGAACGACCTCCAGGGTGAACGGCCGGGCTCCCGGCGCGACAGGTCATGACAGAACGTCACGACACGGCGTCACGATAGCACCCGAGATTAGGCTTGCCTATCCTCATCCCGAGGAGGGAGACGACAGGTCGCCGGCGTGCCCGGGGCGCGCCGGGAGCGCACGACGGCGGCCGGAGCACCCGCGGGCGCCCCGGCCGCCGTCGGCCCGACCGCTCAGTCGAGCTCGATCGTGCGCACGATCCGCTCCCCGTAGCCGGACGTCGCGACCACCTTCACCCGCGCGTCATCGTCCGCCCGGAACGTCCGCCCGAGCGTGACGTTGCCGTACGCCCCGGCCTTCGCCGACGTCGACGCCACCCGCTGGCCGTCGCGGTAGAACGTCGCCTTCCACGTCGAGCCCTTGCGGGGGCTGTTGACCCGCAGCTTCGCCGTCACGCGGTCGTCGTCGCGCTCGGCGACGGCGTAGCCGTAGCGGGCACCCTTGACACCCTTGCCGTTGCGGCAGGCGAGGTCGTCGTCCAGGGTGACGACGCGCTCCAGGCGCTCGCCGTACCCGGAGGCGGCGACCACCTTGATCCGGGCGTCGTCGTCCGCCCGGAAGGTCTTCGCGAAGCTCACGTCGCCGTTGCGCGCCGTGCGCTTCGTCTGCTGGTGGACCTTGGTGCCCCCGCGGTAGACCTTCACGGTCCACTTCTTGCCGGCGTGCTTCGAGTCGATGGTCAGGCCCGCGCGGAGCCGGTCGTCGTCGCGCTCGGTCAGGCCCACGCGGTACTGCGAGTCCTTCGTCGCGTACCCCGAGCAAGAAATGCGGTCGTCGTCGTCCGCGTGCGCGGCGCCGGCACCGGCGACCAGGCCGCCCCCGGCGAGCGACAGGGCGAGCAGCGTTCCGAGAATGCGGTTCTTCAGCATGATGCTCCCAGATCCGGGCCACGGGCGCGGACGCGCGGTGTGGCTTCGTCGGTGACGCTATGGACGGTGCATGAGCCCGTCGTGACGGCTGTGTGAGGCCGCTCTCATCCGTGGTTCACGTCCGGTTCCCCCGCGGTCCCGGCGAGATCCGGAGAACCGTTGCCACCCGCGGCTCGATGCGCGAGCGTGGACCCGTGACGACATCGACGCCGCCCCCGGACGCCAAGGCCGTGCTCCACCGCTCCCTGCGAGGCGCGCGCGAGGCGCTCCTGTGGAAGGTGGAGGGCCTGTCGGAGCGGGAGGCCCGCCTGCCCCGCACGCCCACCGGCACCAACCTGCTCGGGCTGGTCAAGCACGCGGCGACCGTGGAGATCGACTACTTCGGCGGCGTGTTCGGCCGCCCGTGGCCCCGCCCCGACGCCGCGCCGTGGCTCGCCGCGGCGGACTCCCCCGACGCCGACGCGGACGCGCTCCAGGCGGAGTTCTTCGCCACCGCCGACGAGTCGCTCGCGCAGCTCGTCGACCTGTACCGGCAGGTCGGGGACTTCGCCGACGCCACCATCGACGCCCTGCCCCTGGACGCGCCCGGGCACGTCTGGTGGTGGCGCGAGGGCAACCGCGACGTCACGCTCCTCCAGGTCCTCGTGCACGTGTCCGCGGAGCTGAGCCGCCACGCCGGGCACGCCGACATCCTGCGGGAGGAGGCCGACGGCGCCGTCGGGATGCGGCCCGGGAACGGCAACCTCGCCGACGGGTTCGACTACGCCGCGTTCACCACCCGGCTGCGCGGCATCGCCGAGCAGTTCCCCGACGAGGGCCGATGACCGGCGCTGACGTCCCCACGCTCCGGCAGGTCGTGCTCGACACCACCGACGCACGCCGGCTCGCGGAGTTCTACCGCGAGCTGTTCGCGCTCGCGTACCGCGCCGGCGACGAGCCGCCGCCGCCCGGCGAGCCCGACCCGCACGGCGCCGACTGGCTCGTCCTGCGCAACCCCGCCGGGGTGCCGCTCGCGTTCCAGCAGGTGCCGTCGCTGCCGCCGCCCACCTGGCCCGACGACGGCGTGCCGCAGCAGCTGCACCTCGACGCCACCGTGCCGGACGTCGCCGCGCTGGACCGCCAGCACGAGCGCGCCCTCGCCCTGGGCGCGCGGCTGCTCCTCGACCGGTCGGACGACCCGGACGAGCCGCTGCGGGTCTACGCCGACCCCGCCGGGCACCCGTTCTGCCTGTTCGTCGGCTGACCTTCGCCGACCGAACGGCGCCCTGGCCGGCCGCGGCATGCCTGCCTGGGCGCGCCGCGCGTCAGGCGTACGAGTCGCAGCCCCAGCCGTCGCCGTCCCTGTCGAGGTCGTGGTAGTCGTTGCTGCCGACCCAGACCATCTTGCCGATGTCGGGGCAGTCGAGGTCCGGGCCGGGGTAGTTCCACGGCCCCTTGACGTACGTCCGCACGTAGTCGGCGGCGCGGTCCGCCGCGAGGTTGCGCTGCCCCGCGTACTTCACGATCCAGGTGCCCGACCGCGACTGCGAGTGCTTGTAGGTGTAGGCGCCCTTGGTGTTCGTCTTCACGGTGGCGATCTTGACCGGCTTGGCCGTGCCCGCCGGGTCGAACCACACGGCGATCGCCTTGCCGGCGCTCGGTGCCACCCAGCGGCCCGCCTTCTTGTACTTCAGGGAGCCTGCCAGGGTCACGGTGCCCCGAACGGCGACCGGCTCCGGCTTGGCGTTGAGCGTGAGGCTGGTGGGGTAGACCGTGACGGCCTGCGCCGGGAGGGCGGTGGCGCCGAGGCCGACGACGGCCGCGACCAGCACCCCAACGATGCGACGGAACATGAGGAGGCCCTTCGACGAGACGTGTCCCGGGAAGCGTAGGCTCGTCGGTCCCCCCGGACGCTCGTCGCGCCCTCCATTCACCCGCGCTCACGACGATCTTCACCCGTGCCCCGGCCCGGTCGGCAGCACGGCCGGGCCCGGGGACAATGGGCAGGTGCAGTGCCCCCACTTCGACGCCGGCCGCTGCCACTCGTGCACCCTCCTCGCGACGCCGTACCCGACCCAGGTGGAGGAGAAGGTGGCGCACGTGCGGGCGCTGCTGGCCGACGACCGCATCGACTGGCTCCCCGCCGTCACCGGCCCGGAGTCCGGCTTCCGCAACAAGGCGAAGATGGTGGTCAGCGGCACGGTCGACGAGCCGGTGCTCGGCATCCTCGGGTCGGCGGCGGGCCCCTTCGCCGGGCAGGGGATCGACCTCACCGACTGCGGCCTGTACCCGCGCGCGCTGCAGGAGTCGTTCCCGGTCCTGGCGGAGCTGATCACCCGGGCGCGGCTGCAGCCCTACGACGCCACGTCGCCGTCCCGCGGCGCACGCCGCCGCGAGACGCCGCGCGAGTCGGCGTGGCGGGGCGAGCTCAAGCACGTGCTCGTGACCCTGTCCGCGGACGGCGAGCTCATGGTGCGGTTCGTGCTGCGCAGCCAGGAGCCCGTCGCACGCCTCCGCAAGCACCTGCCGTGGCTGCTCGCCGCGCTGCCGCAGGTCGCGGTGGTCAGCGTGAACGTACAGCCCGCGCACGCCGCCGTCCTCGAGGGCGAGCTGGAGATCGTGCTCACCGAGCGCCAGGCCCTGCCGATGCGGCTCGACGGCATCACCCTGCACCTGCGCCCCCAGAGCTTCTTCCAGACCAACACCGCCGTCGCCACCGCCCTGTACGCGCAGGCCCGCGCCTGGGTGGACGAGGTCGCGCCCGCCTCCCTCTGGGACCTGTACTGCGGCGTCGGCGGCTTCGCGCTGCACTGCGCCGCCCCCGGGCGGGCGGTGACCGGCATCGAGATCTCCGCGGAGGCCGTCGCGAGCGCGACCGCCACCCGCGACGGGCTCGCCGCCCTGCCCGCGGACGCCGTCGTCGCCGGGCGTGACGCCGGCTGGTGGGCCGACGCCGTGGCCGGCGTCCGCTTCGCCGCCGGCGACGCCACCGAGCTCGCGCCCGGCTCCGCGCACGACGACGCGGCCCCCGAGCTGGTGATCGTCAACCCGCCACGGCGCGGCATCGGCGCGGACCTGTCGCGCCGGCTCGAGGAGTCCGGCGTCTCGCACGTGCTCTACTCGAGCTGCAACGCCGTCACGCTGGCCGAGGACCTCGCGCGGATGCCGTCGCTGCGGCCGACCCGCGCCCGCCTGCTCGACATGTTCCCGCAGACCAGCCACTACGAGGTGCTCGTCCTGCTCGAGCGCGGCTGAGGGACGTCGCGCCCCAGGGGTTTCCTGCAGCGCCTCCCGGGCCTACGCTCGCGCCATCCGCACCCCGCAGCGTCGCGCCGTGCGTCGTGAGCCCGACCGGGCGCGCGGGGTCACCACCAGGAGGTCGACCGTGAGAACAAGGACGTTCAGCACGGCCGTCGCGACCGCAGCCCTCGGCGGGCTCGTCGTCGCGGCGTCCCTCACCCCCACGGCGACGGCGGCACCGGCCGTCGCCACCGGCCGGCACGGTATCCACGTGCCCGGGCCGGACCTGTCGAAGAAGGTCACCGGCGAGCGGGTCTTCCGCCATCTGGAGGCCTTCCAGGAGATCGCCGACGAGAACGACGGCAACCGCGCCGCCGGGAGCCCCGGCTACGAGGCCTCCGCGCGGTACGTCGAGAAGACGCTGCGCAAGGCCGGGTACCAGCCGGAGCGGCAGTACTTCGAGTTCGACACCTTCGACGTGCTCGACCTGGCCGTCACCGTGCCGGGCGTCGACCTCACGCCCGTGGCGATGACGTACTCGACCTCCACGCCCGACGACGGCGTCACCGCGGCGGCGGTGCAGCCCGCGATCGCGGACGGCTGCCCCGCCAGCGACGACCCCGAGGCCCCGCACGGGGACTCCTGGGCCGGCGTCGACGCCGCCGGGAAGATCGCCGTCGTGCAGCGCGGGGCGTGCGCGTTCGCCGCGAAGGCGCTTGCCGCCGGCGAGGCCGGCGCCGCCGGGCTCATCATCTACAACAACACCGACGGCGCCCTCAACGGGACGCTGGGCGAGACGAACGACGGGTACGCGCCCACGGTCGGGGTCACGCAGGCGGAGGGCGCGGCCATCCTCGCGGCCCTGGCGGCCGACCCCGCGCTGCAGATCTCGTTCGACCTGCAGGCCGTGAGCGGCACCGACGAGACGTTCAACGTCATCGCCGAGACGAAGCGCGGACGGCACGACAACGTCGTCATGCTCGGCGCCCACCTCGACAGCGTGCCGGAGGGTCCGGGCATCAACGACAACGGCACGGGCTCCGCGGCGATCCTGGAGACCGCCGTCCAGCTCAACAAGAAGAGCGCCAAGCTCAACAACGCCGTCCGGTTCGCGTGGTGGGGCGCCGAGGAGCTGGGGCTCGTCGGGTCCGCGCACTACGTCGACGACCTGGTCACGAACGACCCCGAGGCGCTCGACGACATCGCGACCTACCTCAACTTCGACATGGTGGGCTCGCCGAACTACACGATCGGCGTGTACGACGCGAACGAGTCGACCTTCCCCGCGCCGGTCACGGTGCCGGAGGGGTCCGTCGCCACCGAGGCCGTCTTCACGGACTACTTCGACGGCATCGACCAGCCCTGGGTGGACTCGGAGTTCTCCGGCCGCTCCGACTACGACGCGTTCATCAGCAACGGCATCCCAGCCTCCGGCCTGTTCACCGGCGCGGACGCGATCAAGACCGAGGAGGAGGCCGCCGTCTTCGGCGGGGTCGCCGGCGAGGCCCTCGACCAGAACTACCACTCCCCGGGCGACGACCTGTCGAACGTGAGCCTCGAGGCGCTGGACATCATGTCCCGCGCGATCGGGCACGCCGCGCAGCAGCTGGCGTGGAGCACCGAGGCCGTCAACGGCGTCGAGCCCGGTCGTCCGGGCCACGGCCACGGCCACGGGCATGGCCACGGAAATGGCCATGGGCACGGCCACGGGCACGGCGGGGGTCACCACCACCACGGGGCGCACGGCTTCGCCGCACGCTGATCGTGCTGGGTGCAGCTGACCAGCGCTACACGGCGGTCGAGCCTGTCGGGACCCTGTCCTGGCAGGCTCGACCCGCGTCCGTCAGCAGGTCCAGATCCACGCGGGCCAGTTGACGACGCGGTCGACGGTCACGTCGGGAGCGACGCCGGGCGCCGCCTCCACCGTGACGGTGAGCTCGCCGACGTCGTTCCGCCACGACGCCACGTGCCAGCCCTCGCGTCGGCACTCCTTCGCCCGGAGCCAGCGGCGGTCCTCCGAGACCTTGACGACCTCGGCGTCCGGGTCGGTCGCCGTGACCGCGTAGACGCCGCGCAGGCCGGACGTCGTCACGGTGACGGTGGTCCGCACGGGGGTCGGGGTGGGTTTCGGCGTGGGCTTCGACGTCGGAGTCGGCTTCGGCGACGGCACCGACGGGGAGGGCGTGGGAGTCGGGCTCGGCGACGTTCGCGTCGGCGTCGGCGAGGGTGTCGGCGACGGCGACGGCGACGGCGCGGTGGACGCAGAAGGCTCGGGGGACGGCGTCGCCCCGGTGTCCGGGTCGTCCGGCTCCGGCGACGGCGCCGGCGTGGTCCCGGACGGCGGCGGGGCGGGCGCCGGGTCCTGGGCCGGGTCCGGCGTCGGGTCGGCGGTCACCGGCGGCGCCACCGCCTCCTCCGACGCCGTCGGTTCCGCCGACCGGCTCGCGCTCGGCTCGGGCTCGGGCGGGGCGTCGGGGGACGCCGCGTCCTCGGTGTCCGGGGCGGGCGCCACCGCGGACGACGTCGGGCCCGGCACCGGCGGCGCGGCCGAGGGCGTGCCGGCCCCGCCGCTCAGGGCCACCGCGACGGCCGCGACGGCGACCCCGGCGACCGTGCCCGCGCCGATCATCCCGGCCTTGCCGAGCTGACCGAAGCGCAGCACGAGCGCCCGCACCCACTCCACGGCCGCGAGCAGCGCCGCCCCGACGGGCCCGGTCCACCCGAGGAGGCCCACGCCCGTGGCGCCGGCGCCGAGCGCGCCCACGACGATGGGCCCGCCCGCGGCGACGCCGGCGGCCGTGCCCGCGAGCAGCAGCGGGCCGGCGTCGCGCAACGCCCACCCGGCCTCGCGCACGTCGATGAAGGCGCGCATGCAGCCCTGGCAGCCGAAGAGGTGCGCCTCGAGGACGGTGCGGCGCGGCGGCGAGAGACGGTGCCGCACGTAGGAGTGCAGCGCCTGCCGCGTGTCGAGGCAGCTCGGCGGGCACGCGCGGGCGTGCGCGGCGGCGAACGCGGCCCCGAGCCGCTCCTCGGCGTGCCGCAGGCGGCGCAGCACCGCCCGGGCGTGCATGCCCAGCTCGGTGGCGATGGCCGAGAGCTCGCGGCCCACGACGTGCCGGTCCCACAGCAGCCGCTGGTCGTCGTGGGGCAGCGTCGCGAGCACCGTGCGCAGCACCGCGTGATCCACGGTGCCGGCGGTCCCAGGGGCGTCGTCGCGCCCGTCCGCCGCGGCCGCGGCGCGCATCTTCCGGATGGCGTCGTCGACGGCGCCACGGCGCACCGGCGCGTCGCCGTCGTGGATGGCGGTCACGCGACGCCACCTCCAGCCGATACTCGTCTGTGCCCGCCGTCGCGGGCCGTCCAGGGCGCGCGGCACGGCACGCCGGGGCAATGATCGCAGCGGCCCACGGGCCGAAGGCAAATCCCGTGGTCCCGGCCGCCGCGCGGGCCGGAGCCCCCGGACTACTCCGTGGTCGGCTCCGGGTCGGCCGTGGGCTCCGGGTCGGGGGTGCTCGTCGGTGACGGCGTCGCGGTCGGCGTGGTCGTCGGCGTGGCCGTCGGGGTCGTGGACGGCTCCTCCGAGGGCTTCGTGGACCCCGGGTCGGAGGGCTCGCCCGGCAACGTGTCCGGGTCATCTGTCGACGTGTCCGGGTCGTCCGCCGAGGGTTTGGACGTGGACGTCCCGGAGGACGGGGAGCTCGACGACGAGGTCGGCTCGTCGTCGCCGGCGGACGACGAGGTCGGCGAGGTCGACGGGTCGGACGTCGCGCCGTCGTCGTCCGAGGACGCGGTCGGCGACGGCTCGTCCGACGGTGCCGCCGAGGCGTCGGCGGACGCCGTCGGCGCCGCACCCGGGCCGCCGTCCGTGCCCGACGCCGACGACGGGGTCGCCACGGGCGACGTCGCGCCACCGGGCACGGTCCCCACGCTGGTGGCCCCCGGCGACGAGCCGGGGTCGGGGGCCGCGGGCGCCGCGTCCCCGCTGCCGAGCGCGATCGCCACGGACGCGACGGCGACGCACGCAACCGTGCCCGCGACGATCAGCCAGCTCTGCCGACGGGCGGGCCGCGGCACCCCGCCGGGCGCGGTCCCGGGCGTGGTCCCGGCCGCTGTGCCGGACGATGTGCCGGACGCCGCCGTGGGCGCCGGTCCGGTCAGCCCGCCGGACGCCGCGGCAGCCACGACGGCGGGCGGCCGCCATCCCCCGGCGAGCAGCCGCGGGCCGGCGTCCCGCAGCGCCCAGGCGGGCTCGCGCACGTCCACGAACGCGCGCAGGCAGGCGGCGCAGGCGAGCAGATGGTCCTCGGCCTCCGGCTCCTGCCCGGCGGGGACGCGACCCTGAACGAGGTCCTGGACCAGGTCGTGGAGCACCCGCCGCGTGGCACCGCAGCCGGGCGGGCAGCCCTCGGCGTGCACGTCCGCGAGCGCCGCCGCGAGCGCCTGCTCCGCCTGCGGCACGAGCCGGGCCGCCGCACGGGGGTGCATGCCGAGCGCGGCCGCGACGGCGGACGGCTCCGCACGCTGCACGTGCGTGGCCCACAGGAGCCGCTGGTCGTCCGGGGCGAGCGCCACGAGGGCGGTGCGCAGCGCCTCGGGGTCCGCGGTCCCGGCCGCCCCGGGCGCTCCCCCGCGCCCCGCCGCCGCTGCGGCCACCCGCATCCGGCGGATCGCGTCGTCGACGTACCCCGCGCGCACCGGCGCGTCGTCACCGCCGGTCTCGGTCACGGTGCCCCCGTCCCTGGGTCTCGAGCGGCACCCCGACGGCGCGCTCGCGGGGCTCATGATGGCAGCGCGCACCCTGGTCTCGGCAAGTCCCTGTCCAGCCGGGTCTCAGGGGGCGGACCGGCGGGCGGCGTCCGCGCCGCCGGGACGGGCTCGCTCGGGAGGCGCAGTGACGCCACCGCCCGTGGCCGCGCCCGGGAGCGGGTGGCCACGGGCGGGGACGCAGGGTCAGGACCGCGCGGTCGCGAAGGCCTCGACGTGGCCGCGCCCGGCGAGCCCCATGAGCCGGTCCAGCGCACGGCGCGCGTCGGCCCGGTCGTCCTCCTCGGCCGCGAGCACCAGGGAGTACAGGTCCTTCGGGTCCTCCGGCTCGGCGACGAGGTCCAGGTGCTGCAGGAGCCCCGCGGGGACGTCGTCGCGCACGAACCGCAGCGCCGTCCAGTCCTCGACGGCGAACCCGACGGAGTCGAAGACGGTGAGGGTGGTGTCGTCCGGGGTGTGCCGGTCGCCGGCGTGCCGGGTGAACGCCTCCCCCGGTCCCGCGGTGGCGGGTGCGCCGCGGCGCCCGTCGCGACGTCCGGCCACGACCTCCCACAGCTCGGTGACGACGAGGTCCGGCGTCTGCTGGATCTCGCCCTCGATGCGCGTCTGCGGCTCGTACTCGACGAAGACCTCGGCGTCGCGCAGGATCGCGGGGTCGAGCTCGGTCTTGCCGGGGCAGTCACCGCCGATGGCGTTGACGTGCACGCCCGGGGCGGCGAGGCGGACCACCATGTCGTGGGTGAGCACGGTCGCGTTCGCCTTGTCCGCCGTGCAGGTCGTGATGACGTCGGCGCCCGTGACGGCGTCCTCCCCGCTGGTCGCCTCGTGCACCTCGAAGCCGAGGGCGCGCGCGTGCCGGGCGAGCTTCGCCTGCGCGCCCGGGTCGGTGTCCCAGACGCGCAGGTGCGTGATGCCGAGCGCGGCCCGCATCCCCAGCGCCTGGAACTCGGACTGCGACCCGGCGCCGATCAGGGCGAGGGTGCGCGACCCGGTGCGCGCCAGGTACCGGGCGGCGAGGGCCGACGTCGACGCCGTCCGCAGCGCCGTGAGCAGCGTCATCTCGGCGAGGAACGTGGGGTAGCCGTTGCGCACGTCCGCGAGGACGCCGAACGCGGTGACGGTCTGGAAGCCGCGCGCCGGGTTGCGGGGGTGGCCGTTGACGAACTTGAAGCCGTAGGTGGTGTCGTCGGACGTCGGCATGAGCTCGATGACGCCGTCGCGCGAGTGCGACGCGATCCGCGGCCGCTTGTCGAGGTCTGGCCAGCGGGCGAAGTCGATCTCGAGGGCGTCCACGAGGTGGCCGATGACGGCCTCCGGGCCGCGGTGCGCCACCCAGCGCGCCATGGACGCGACGTCGAGGAACGGGACCCTGCTGGTGGACGTGGTCATCAGATCGCCTCCGTCGTGAGCGCCGGGCGCAGCTCGAGCGTGCAGCACTTCACCGAGCCGCCGCCCTTGAGCAGCTCGGACAGGTCGACACCGACCGGCTCGAACCCGCGCTCGCGCAGCCGGGCGTGCATCCCGGTGGCGCGGTCGGTGAGGAACACGTGCCGCCCGTCGGAGACGGCGTTGAGCCCGAGCACGGCGGCGTCCTCGGGCGTGGCGAGGACGGCGTCCGGGTAGCGCTCGGCGAGCACCGCCTGCGAGGCGGGGCTGAACGCCTCCGGCAGGTAGGCGACCAGCGGCGACGGGCCGCCGTCGAGCACCGCGAGCGCCGTATCGAGGTGGTAGTAGCGCGGGTCCACGAGCTCGAGGGTCACGACCTCGATCCCGAGCAGCGCGGCGACCTCGGCGTGCGCGCCACGGGAGGTGCGGAACCCGGTGCCGGCCAGCATGACGTCGCCGGCGAGCAACAGGTCGCCCTCGCCCTCGTTCTGCTCCGTCGCCTGGCCGAGGCTCGTGACGCCGTCGCCCGCGCGGGCGAACCAGGACTCGTAGGCGACGCCCTCCGGCCGGCGCTCGGGGTAGGTGAACCGCGCGGCCAGGGCTCGCCCGCCGAGCATGACCCCGCCGTTGGCGGCGTAGACCATGTCGGGCAGTCCCGGCACCGGGTCGATCACCTCGACGTGGTGGCCGTGTGCCTCGTAGGTGGCGCGCAGGTGCTCCCACTGCGCCAGGGCACGGCCGGCGTCGACCGGGACGCCGAGGTCCATCCACGGGTTGATCTCGTAGACCACGTCGAAGTAGGTGGGCGGGCACATGAGGAAGCGGCGCGGGGTGCTCGTCCGCTCAGGGGTGCGCTCGCTCGTCGCGGGCTGGGGAACCGTGGCCGACGTCGTCGTCGGCGTGGTGAGGGCCGTCATGATCGGGACGCTAGGGCCGGGGACGTTGCGCCCGACGCGCGATCCGTTGCGCGTTCGACGGCCCTACCCCGCGAATCGTGCGCGACGGTGGAAGAAGTCGGGCATCCTGACGGGATGGGGACGGCAACGGGCGGCACGGTGACCACATGGACGCGGTGAACCGGAAGATCGTCGGCCACCTGCTGCGCGACGGGCGCGCGACCTACGCCGACATCGGCGCCGACGTCGGGCTGTCCGCGCCGGCGGTGAAGCGGCGGGTGGACGTCATGCTGGCGCGTGGCGAGATCACCGGGTTCACGGTGCGGGTGGCGCCCGAGGAGCTGGGCTGGGGCGTCGAGGCGTACGTGGAGCTGTTCTGCCGCGGCAACGTCTCCCCCGGCACCCTGCGCCGCGACCTGGCGACCATCCCCGAGATCGTGCGGGTCGACACCGTCACCGGGGAGGCGGACGCGATGGTGCAGATCATGGCCGGCAACATGGCCGACGTGGAGCGCACCGTGGAGGCCATCCGCGCCAGCGCCCGCGTGGACAAGACGCGCACGTCGCTGGTCATGACGCGCGTCATCGACCGGCCCGCCCGCTCGTCGTCGGCGGAGGGGGCGTGAGGTGCGCGCCGGCCGCGCCGCCGTCGTCGTCGCCCTCGCCGCGGCGGGGTTGGTCGGCTGCACCACCGCGGGCGACGACGCCGAGCCGCTGCCCAGCGGTGTCGCGCAGGGGCTGACCGCCGAGCTGCGGCAGGACCGCACCCAGTACGCCGACCACCGCGCCAAGCTGCACGTCGTCAACGGTTCCGACGAGACCGTGACGCTGCTCGGCGGCGCCCTCGACGCGCCGGGCTACGGCCCGAGCAGCCCCGACGGCCCGGTGCGGGCCCGCACCCTCGCACCCGGCGCCGGCCGCGACGTGCGGCTGCGGCTCGGCGAGGTCGACTGCGACGCCGCACCGCCCGCGGCCCTGGCCGGAGCGGACGCGCAGACGACGCCCGTCGCGACCGCGACCGTGCTCCTCGCGGCGGGAGCGGCGCCGTCGAGCACCACCGGTGCGGACGGCGGGGACGGCGGGACCGCCGTCGAGGTGCAGGTCACCGACCCGCTGGCACGCCTCGCCGCCGTGCACCGGGAGGCGTGCGCGGAGCGGCTCGTCGCCTCCGGGGTCACGCTGCGCGTCACCGACGTGCGCGGCGCGCAGGTGCCCGCGCCCGGCGGCGACGCGCCGGGCGGCCGGATCACGCTCGCCGTCGACCCGGTGGCCGGCGGCCCCGACGTGCGGCTCGTGGAGATCTCCGGCACCACGCTGCTCTCCCCCGCCGCGGGCCACGCCTGGACGGGTGACGACCTCGCGGGCCAGGCGGACGGCCAGGTCGTGCTCGACGTCGTGCCCGCACGCTGCGACCCGCACGTCGTGGCCGAGGACAAGCGCGGCACCTTCCTGCCCGTGCACGCCGAGGTCGACGGCGCACGCCAGCCCGAGGTCTACGTGCCGATGACCGACCAGCAGCGCGCCGCCGTCTACGACCTCGTGCACGACGCCTGCGGCTGGGGCTAGGCGACCGAGCGGGTGAATTTCCGTCCGCCGCTCCTCTTATTGAGGCAACATCAGTAGTCTCCTCCTGACCCGTCGATGGCGACGGTCCACGGCCCTGCGCCGTGCCGACTTCCTGCGTCACCGACGACGCGGAGTGAGGCTCCGATGAACCCGAGAAACCCCTTGTCCCGCGGCGCCCGCGGGCCCGTCGCGTCCACCACCGTCGCCATCGCGGCCCTCGCGCTCGCGGCCCTCGCCGCGCTGGTGGTGCTCCTCCTGCTCAACGGCCAGGTCGCCGACGGCGCGACACGCCTCGACGCCGGAGCCGTCCAGGTCGACGACGGCGCGGCCCGCGTGTCCGAGGGCAGCACACAGCTCGCCGACGGAGCCGGCGAGCTGTCCGACGGCGCCGGCGAGCTCGTCGACGGCACAACCCGCCTCGTCGACGGGGCCGGTGACCTCACGGACGGCACCGCAGAGCTCGCCAGCGGAGCGGCCGAGCTGTCCGAGGGCCTCAACGACCGGCTGAGCCCCGGCGCCACCCGTGCCGCCGACGGCATCGTCGAGCTGCACGACGGCACGGTGCGACTCCGCGCCGGCAGTGCCGACCTCGCCGACGGCACGTCCCAGCTCTACGACGGCAGCACCACCCTCGCCGCGGGCGCAGGCGCGCTCGCAGACGGCGCCGCGCGAGCCGATGCGGGCGCGAGCCGGCTGGCAGCGGGCTCCGGCGAGGCCGCCGACGGCGCTCGGGCCGTCGCCGGGGGTACCGAGGCGTTGGTGGCGGGCAGCGACAAGCTCGCCGTGGGCTCCGAAGGGCTCACTGCCGGTGCGGAGGAGCTCTCCAGCGGCGTCCATGACCTCTCGCGGGGAATCGACTCGCTCGTGAGCAAGGGTGGCGCGCTCGCGGACGGCGCCACCAAGTCGGCCGCTGGGGCCCAGGATGTTCTCGCGGGCGCCACGGGCGTCGACCTGGGTGCGGACAAGGTCGTCGCCGGCGCGACGAAGGCCGCGGGCGGAGCGTCCGAGCTCGCGGCAGGCGCCGCGACCGCCGCACACGGAGCCCGGCTGGCGGCTGACAGCAGCACACAGCTCGCCGAGGGGCTGAAGCCGGTCGTCGCAGGGGCGGACAAGACCGCCGCTGGAGCAGCCGGCCTGGCAGCAGAGCTGAGCAAGCTGGCTGAGGGCACGGAGGACGAGGCGACCAAGGCGAACCTGGAGGCGCTCGCCGCCAAGGCCGAGGCGGTCGCGGGCGGAGCCGGTCAGGTCGCGGGCGGCGTCCGCACCGGCCAGGCGAACGTCGCCGCGCTCGCAGGGTCGCTCAGCACGCTCGCCGGAGGTGCCGCGAAGGTCGAGGACGGCGCCCAGGGTCTCTCCGCGGGCCTGAACGACGAGAAGAAGGGTCTGCTCGTCGGCACGCAGGAGCTCGCCGCCGGCACCGAAAAGCTCAAGTCCGGCGCCGATAGCCTCGCCGCCGGCACCGCTCGGGTCAGCGGCGGCGTCTCCGCCGTGCTCGATGGAGGCACAAGGCTCCAGGTCGGCGCGACGAAGGCCGCGGCCGGCGCCGACGACCTCTCGGCCGGCTCCGACACCCTCGACGCGGGGCTCGGCGATCTCGTCGTCAAGAGCGTCACGCTGAACGATGGCGCTCAGCTCGTCGCGTCCGGGACGGGCCGCGTGGCGACCGGCGCCGCCGAGCTCTCGGTCAAGACGCCCGCGCTCTCGGCAGGGGCCGACACCGTCGCCGCCGGCAACGCCCGGCTCTCCACCAAGCTGGGCGACGCGGAAGCGGGCGCGCGGCGCCTGGCGGCAGGACTCGACGACACGGAGGTGGGCGCGAGCCGACTGGAGGACGGCCTGGACGAGCTCAAGACGGGCGCCACCGACGCCGCAGCGGGTGCCGAGCGGCTCAGCAAGGGCAGCGTGCGCCTGGACGCGGGGGCGGCCGAGCTCGCCACGGGTTCTGGCGACCTGGCCGACGGGGCAGGGCGGCTGCTCACGGGGGCCACGCAGCTCTCGGAGGGCAGCACGGACCTCGCGGACGGTGCCACGACGCTCGCGGCGGGCACCACGGAGCTCGCCGACGGCACCGGCACGATGAAGTCCGAGGTCACGAACAGCTCGGCCGGAGACTGGGCGCTCGGCGCCGGGATCCTGGTCGCGCTCGGGCTGCTGGCGGCGGTCGCCGCGCTCGCGCTCCACGTGCGGCGCCGCGCCTGACACCAGGCCGAGAACACCGACGGCCCGGCCGGCGCTCAGGGGAGCGTCGGCCGGGCCGTCGACGTCAGGGCGGTCCGCTCACCACGTGCCGAAGATGACCTCCCAGAGGCTCTTCACGCGGATGGTGGTGGTCGTGGTCGCGGCCTCGGTGGCGTCGTCGCCGGAGTAGCGGACCTCCACCTTGACGGTGCCGGGCTGGAACGGCCCCGCCCACAGGCGGGCGTCGCCCTTCTTGTTCAGCGTGGCGGCGTCGACCTTCTTGCCGTCGACCGTCGCGGTGACCTTCCCGGTGGGCGTGCCGTCCGGGGTCTCGACGGACACCGCGAGGCGCACCGGCTGGAACCAGGCGACGGCGGTCTTCGGGGCGTCGACCGTGAGGGTGGGCGTGGCCTTGGCGGGCTCGGCCACCTGGATCGGCACGGTCACCTCGGTGCCGGTCGCGGCACCCGACAGCGTGAGCACCGCGGCGCCGGCGGCGGCGTCGTCCGGGAGCTCGACGGCGACCGACGCGGTGCCGATCGTGTCGTCCGGCGTGGTGCCCGCGGTCGTGGTGACGGCGGCCGTACCGAGCACCTCGTCACCGAGGGACACGGTGAGCTCCGGGTCGGTGACGTCGCCGGGGGCGGACATCGACCACGACGAGACGTCGAACGCTACGGTCGCGCCCGGCTCGTACTCCTCGGGGGCGTCGGCCGGGAACGAGACGCCGACGGCGCGCTGGCTCGGGTCGACGGCGAGGGGCTCGTCCGCGGCGAAGGTCGCCATGTAGTCGACGAACGCGGCGAGGTCGGCCTTGCCGGTGTCGCGGGCGTTCGCGCCGTCCGCGAAGGCGCGGAAGTTGTCGCCGCCCGACGCGAGGAACGAGTTCACCGTCACGGAGTACGCGGCGGCCGTGTCGATCGCCTCACCGTCCAGCCACATGCCGGTGATGCGGTCTCCCTCGGGCCGGTTCGCGTCGAAGGTGTACGTGAAGCCCTCGGAGACGCCGAGCCGCAGGAACGGCCGCGACGGCACGTTGCCCGCGGCGTCGCGCTGCCACTGCTGCTCCAGGACCGTCTTGATCTGCGCGCCCGTGAGGCTCATGTTGACGAGCGTGTTGGCGAAGGGCTGCACCGCCGCCGCCTGCTTGTACGTGAGCGTGCGCGGGAAGTCTCCCGTGCCGGAGCCCACCATGTCGGCGCGCAGGCCGCCCGGGTTCATGAACGCGATCTGCGCCGCCCCGGACTCCGGGGCCTCGGTGGCCCAGCGCTGCACCTCGGCGACGAGGTTGCCGAGGGTGGACTCGCCGCCCCGGTTCTCCGCGCCGGACGCGAGCTTGGCACGGTTGACGGCCCCGCCGATCTGGCCCAGCGGCTCCGCGCCGAGCACGTCGGCCTCGGCGACGGCGTCGGACACGATCGACGTGACGGCCGGGTCCGCCGGGTAGTTGCCCGCCAGCGGCAGGACGGCGGTCTCGACGCCCGCGACCTCGCCGGTCGCGGCGTCCACCGAGTAGACGAGCTGGTTGAGGTTGTAGCCGTACTGGCCGGCGGAGACGACCGGGCGCTCCGTCACGGCCTCGCCGGCCCACTCGTCCACGGGGAACGCGCAGTCGTAGGCCAGGTGCGTGTGCCCCGAGACGATGGCGTCGACCTCGGGGCTGACGGCGTTGACGATCTCGGCGAACGCGTTGTCCGCCGTCGGCATCGCGGCGCAGTCCGTGGACTCCGCGCCCTCGTGCACCAGCAGGACGACGACGTCGGCGCCCTCGGCCTTGAGCGCGTCGGCCTCCTCGTTCGTCGTGTCGACGATGCTCTGCACCTCGAGGTCGGCGATTCCCGCCGGGCTGACGAGCGCCGGCAGCTCCTCGGTGACGGCGCCGACGAAGCCGACCTGCACGTCGCCGAAGTCCTTGATCCACGTGGCGGGCACGGCGTCGTCGCCGGTCGCCCGGACCTTGAGGTTCGCCGCCACGTACTGCCACTGCGCGCCGCCGTACGGGTTGGTCTCGGCGTCGTAGGGCGCCATGACGCGGTTCAGCAGGTCGTCGTGACCGTGGTCGAGCTCGTGGTTGCCGACGGCCGACACGTCGAGGCCCGCGGCGTTGAGGGCGTCGATGGTGGGCTTGTCGTTCTGGATGAACGACTCGAACGTCGAGGCGCCGATCAGGTCGCCCGCGGCGGCGAAGACGGTGTTCGGGTTCTCGGCGCGCAGCTGCTGCACCGCGCCGGCCAGCACGGCGGCGCCGGCCTCGGCGCCGTTCGCCTGGATGCGGCCGTGGAAGTCGTTGGTGGCGAGGATCTGGACGTCGACGATCGGGTCGGCGCTGGCAGACACGGCGCCGGCGGTCGTGACCCCCGTGAGGGCGAGGGTGACGACCGCGAGGCCGGCGGTCCGCCGGCGGAGGGTGGGCCGAGCAGAGGACATGGGATGCTCCCGGTGACAGGGACTGTGGTGGGCGTCACCGTAGCGGGGCCGTGCGACACCGGCATGACGGCCGCGAGAACCGCGGAAGAACGAGAGCGTGGCGGAGCAGGACTCGAACTACCTCGCCGGGTCCGGAACTACCTCGCCGAGACGGGCTCGGGCTCCGGGGCCGTGGCCGCGGCCTCCCGCGCCGCCGGGTCGCTGAGGTGGCCCGTGCGGCGCAGCCACCACTCGACGAGCAGCGTCGTCAGGGGCGGGACGGCGGCCGCGAACGCCACCAGCGCGCGGAACCAGCCCCAGCGGAGCTTCACCGCGGCGACCAGCGCGACCACCAGGTACGCCACGAACGCCGCGCCGTGGAGCCGGCCGAACAGCCAGACGCCCGCCTCCGTCGTCTCCGTGACGTACTTGAGGAACATGCCGACCAGCAGGCCCGCCCAGGTGAACGCCTCGATCACGGCGACGACGGCGAAGACGCGGCCCGCCGGGGACAGGGGCTGGCGGGTGGGCGCGGGGGTGGCAGGCATGTCGGACCTCTCGCGGTTCGGGTGGTGCAGGGGCGGGCGGTGCGGTCAGTCTGCACGACAACGGTCGCCTGCCGTCGCGAGGAGATGACAGACCGCCACCACGGTCAGGGCGGCAGTTCATGCTCGGAACGGCAGTTCGGGCTCGGGACGGCAGTTCGAACTGCCGCGCTGAGCCGAAAGTGCCGCCCTGACGGATCGCACCTCGCCGCCCGGCCCGGTCGAGGCCCTGGTCACGGCTTCGTCGTCCGCCGGCCACCTGTCGTCCGCCGGGCGGTCACGTGCTCCCGATGGGATGGCGGGGCAACCGGCTGACCCTCACCAGCGTCTCCTGGAGGACGACATGGACCACCGCAGCTCCGACGCTCCCGCCGGCATCACCCGCCGCGGCGCCCTGACCGCCGCCGGCGCGTTGGGCGCCCTGGGCGTGGCGGGCGCCCTCGCCACGCCGGCCGCCGCCGCGACGCCGTCGGCCCGCCCCGGCAAGGGCGCACTGATCGGCCCGGCCAAGGGCTCCACCCTGCACGCGATGAGCTTCAACATCCGCCTGGACCGCGAGGACGCGACCCAGCCCGGGCAGCCCGACCACTGGCCCGACCGCGCGCCGCTGGTCACCGCGTTCCTCGCCCTCGAGCAGCCCACGATCCTCGGGGTCCAGGAGGCGGAGTTCCAGCAGCTCGTCGCCGTCGAGGACGGCCTCGGCAAGCACTACCGCACCGTGGGCTACGGGCGCTCCGGCGGGGCGGACGGCGAGTACTCGGCCGTCTTCTACGACGCACGCCGCCTCACGCTGCTGTGGTGGGACCAGTTCTGGCTGTCCGACACCCCGGACGTCATCGGCTCCGCCACGTGGGGCAACTCGGTGACGCGCATCGTCACCTGGGCCCGCTTCCGCGACGAGCGCACCGGCACCGAGTTCGTGCACGTGAACTCCCACTTCGACCACCAGTCGGAGCACGCCCGCGTGCGCAGCGCCGAGGTGGTGCGCGACCTCGTGGCCGGCTTCGGGCTCGCCGTCGTCTTCACCGCCGACTGCAACGCTCCCGCGGGTGCGTCCGCCCCCTACGACGTGCTCGTCGGCGACGGCGGCATGCTCGACACCTGGGAGGCGGCCGACCGGCAGCTCACCCCCGCCGTCGGCACGTTCCCGAACTACGGCGCCCCCGTCCCCGGCGGCCCCCGCATCGACTGGGTGCTGGCCACTCCGGGCACCGAGGTGCTCGCCGCGACGGTCAACACCTGGACGAAGGACGGCCGTTACCCCAGCGACCACACGCCCGTGCAGGCGCTGCTGCGCTTGGGGTGACCGTCCTCCTCCGATGAGTCCGGGCCCGCGGGGCCGTCAGCCCTCCATGCCCGAGATGCCGACCGCGAGTTCCAGGACCTCCCCGACCTCTCACGTCGGTCCTGCCGACGGCGACGCCCTCGGCCCGGAGCGGTTCGCCGAGGACGGCGGCGTGAGGCTCTGCTACCAGTCCGTCGGCGACCCGGCCGACCCGACGATCCTGCTCGTCGGCGGCGTCACGTCGTCGATGGACTGGTGGCCCGCCGACCTCGTCGCCGCGCTCGCCGACCGAGGCCGGCATGTCGTCCGGTACGACCACCGCGACACCGGCCGCTCCACCACGTGCCCGCCCGGGGCCCCGGACTACACCGGCCGGGACCTCACGGAGGACGCGCTGCGGGTGCTCGACGCCGTGGGCGCCGGCCGGGCGCACCTCGTGGGCCTGTCGATGGGCGGCGCCATCGTGCAGGAGCTCGCGCTCGAGCACCCCGACCGCGTCGCCTCGGCCACGCTGATGTCGACGACGCGCGCGTTCTCGGCGCCCGGCGACACCCCCCTCCCGCCGCCCGACCCGGCGCTGGGCGGCTCCGGGGACGGCGCCTCCCCCGACCCCGGCGACACGGCCGCGCTGGTCGAGGCGGTCGTCGCCGGGGACCGCTCGTACACCGGCCGCGGCGACTTCGACGAGGCGCGCACCCGCGCGGTCGCGGCCCGCGCCGTGGAGCGCTCGATCGACCCGACCGCGGGCGCGAACCACTTCACGGCGGAGCCCGGCGCGCCGTTCGAGGGCACGCTCGCCGACCTCACCGTCCCGACCCTCGTCGTGCACGGGAGCGAGGACCCCCTGTTCCCCGGCCACGGCGCCGCGCTGGCCGCGGAGATCCCCGGGGCACGGCTGCTGGTGCTCGACGGCGTCGGCCACCAGGTCGCGCCGCCGTCCTCGTGGGACGTGCTGCTCCCGGCGCTCGTCGAGCACACCGCGGGGCGCGCTGCCGGGTGACGGGGCGAGGATGGACGCCATGTCCTCCCTCATCCTCACCACCTGGGGCCACGCGGGCGTCCGCCTGGAGCGCGACGACCGCACCCTCGTCATCGACCCCGGCACGTTCACCGACCCGCGGGTGCTCGACGGCGCCGACGCGGTGCTCGTCACCCACGAGCACCCCGACCACGTCGACGTCCCCCGCGTGGCGGCCGCGCTGTCCGCCGACCGCGCACCCGAGCTGTGGGCCCCGGCGCCCGTCGTCGAGCTCCTCACCGCGGCCGGTGCGCCCGCGGACCGCCTGCACGCCGTCGACGGCGGTGCCTCGTTCGACGCGGCCGGGTTCGCCGTGCAGGCCCTGGGCCACGTGCACGCGACCATCCACCCGGACATGACCCCGCCCGCGAACGTCGCGTTCCTCGTCGACGGCGCGGTGCTGCACCCGGGCGACTCCTTCACGCCCGCGCCCGACGGCGTGCGGGTCGAGGTGCTGGCGCTGCCCGTCGCGGCGCCGTGGCTCAAGCTCGCGGAGGCCGTCGACTACGTGCGCCAGGTGGCTCCGCGCGTCGCCGTCCCGATCCACGACGCGATCCTCAGCGACGCCGGGCTGGCGCTCGTAGACCGTGTCGCGGGAGGCCTCGGCGGCGCCGAGTACCGTCGCCTCGCGCCGGGCGAACCGCTCGAGGTCCCGCTCCCCTGACCTTCGAGCAGGCGATCTGTCACGCCATCCCCGCGGATGACGCGACAGATCGCCTGCTCGAAGTCACGAGCGGCGGAGCGGCACGACGTCGGCGAGCGGCGCCTGGAGCTCCGCCGACCCGCCGGCGGGCCGGAAGCCCAGCGCCACGTTGATCGCCAGCATCGGGGCGTTGGTCTCGTTGTTCCACGTGGAGACGCGGCGTGCGGTGGGGCGCAGGCGCGTGTGCTCGCGCAGGTTCACCGCCTTGAGGAGCATCCCGAGCCGGTGGCCGCGGTGCTCGGGCAGCACCACGGTGCTGTCCTGCTCGGTGAGCTCGGGCTTGTCGTCGTCCCAGGTCAGGACCGTCATGCCCGCGAGGGTCCCGCTCGGGACGTGCTCCGCGGCGGTGACGAGGGCGGACTGGCCGCGCTCGACGCGCTTCGCCTCCTCGAGACGGATCCGCGTCCCGTCCCACACCTCCGCCTCCAGCGCGAGACCGCCGTTCGGCTCGTCCTCGGACAGTCGCCGCTCCAGGGCCGCGAGCTGCTCGACCCACTCCTGCGGCACCGGGTCCTGCCAGGTGTGCAGGCGGTACGCGTCGCCGGCCCGGGCGGCCGCGTCGGCCACGAACCCGTCGACGACGTCGTCGGGCAGGGGAACGTCGAGCACGGACCGGCGCGCGACGATCTCCAGCCCCAGCCCGGCCCGGCGGGCGAGCCGCATGCCGGGCAGCTCGGCGGACACGTGGCCCGGGCCCTCGCGGGGCACGAGCGCGTCGGGGGCGCCCGCGGGCGGCTCGTCCGCGAGCTCGACCTCCGCGAACACCATCGAGCGGCCCTCCGTGAGCGCCACCCTCCGCAGGCGGTCCGCGATCGCCGAGCCGATCCCCCGCCCCCGGTGGGTGGGCAGCACGGCGACCCGCACGACGGCCAGGTGCCGGTTGTCCGAGACGGGCAGGATGAGCACACCGTGCCCGACGACGCGCGGCGTCGCGGCGTCGTCGGCGTGCGCGACCGCGACCAGCCGGTGGCACCGCGCGTGCTCCTGGTGCAGGTCGCCGACCAGGAGGTCGACGGCGCGGGGCGCGAAGTCGTCGTGGCCGAGGTCCGCCAGGCCGACGGCACGCTCCAGCGCCGCGATGCCGCGGTACGCCCAGGCCTCGGGCGCGTCGAGACGGTCGGCCCGGGGCGGTTCGACCAGCCGCCACGTCGGTGCGGGCGCGGGGGTGCTCATGCCCTCACGGTGCGCCGCGGCCGGGCTCCGCGTCACGATCTTTTCGCGGCCCGCGTCGCCGTCCGCCCGCTGCGACGCGTAGGGTGCCTGACCGTGACGACCGAGACCCCGCTGCCGGTGACCACGGGCCGGCTGGTCCTGCGCGCGCACCGCGCGGAGGACCTCGAGCCCCTGCTGTCCTACTACGCCGACCCCGAGGTGTCCCGCTACCTGCTCGAGGAGCCGTGGACGCCGGACGTCGCGGAGGCGCAGCTGGCGAAGCGGCTCGCGCGCACCCGGATCGACGAGCCGGGCTCCGCCCTCGCGCTCGTCGTCGAGCACGACGGCCAGGTCGTCGGCGACGTCGCCCTGTGGACGACGGGCGACACCGTCTCCCGCGGGGAGATCGGCTGGGTCTTCCACCCCGACCACACCGGCCAGGGCTTCGCGACCGAGGCCGTGCGCGCCGTCCTGGGCCTCGCGTTCGACTTCTACCGCATGCACCGTGTCGTCGCGCAGCTCGACGCCCGCAACGACGCCTCCGCCCGCCTGTGCGAGCGCGTCGGAATGCGGCGCGAGGGCCACCTGCGGCAGGACTGGTGGTCGAAGGGCGAGTGGACCGACACCCTCGTCTACGGGGTGCTGAAGAGCGACCGGTCGGCCTGACCGTCGTCCGGCCCGCCGTCGGCGTGCCGGTGCACCACCTTCCAGCCGTCGTCCTCGCGGCGGTAGACCTGCGTCACGCGCAGCACGTAGTCGCGCGGGCGGCCGTCGACCGACGTCGACGTGACCTCCCGGTGCACCGTGTAGGCGAGGTCGCCGCTCACGTCGGCGGCGACCAGCTCGACCGCGGCGGACCGGGCGTGCGAGAACCCCTCCGCCAGCCGCGCGAACACGGCGCGCGCCTCGTCGGGGCCGTCCGCCTCCATCCACGCGCCGAAGAGGGTGACCGGAGCGCGCCGGGACCAGGTCCGGTCGCGGGGGCCGGCGTCACCGTCGTGCAGCGCCGTCTCCGCCCGCTGCCACGTCGTGCGGAACCAGCCGAGGAAGTCCTCGCGGTCGCCCATGGCCGCATTCAACAACGGGCCGGCCGCGCTCGGTAGGGCCGGGCGGGGCACGATGGGGCGATGACGTCCGACATCGTGGTCCGCCCGGCGAACGAGGCCTCGTGGGACGAGCTGCAGACCGTGCTCGGCCCGCGCGGCGAGGGGGCCCGCTGCCAGTGCCGCTGGTACCAGACGCCCGGCTCGCGGTGGCCGGAGACGACGCGCGAGGAGCGGGCCGCGGAGCTGCGCCGCGACACGCACTGCGGCGAGCCCGGCTCGCCCACCACCAGCGGGCTGGTCGCGTGGCTGGACGGCGAGCCCGCGGGCTGGTGCGCCGTCGAACCCCGCACCGCGTACGCCCGGCTGCGCACGGCGCGCGTGCCGTGGTCGGGCCGCGACGAGGACAAGGACGACGACGGCGTGTGGGCCGTGGTCTGCTTCGTCACTCGTGCCGGATACCGCCGCCGCGGGGTCAGCGCGGCGCTCACCGCCGCGGCCGTCGAGCACGCCCGCTCCCGCGGGGCGCACGCCGTCGAGGGCTACCCGATGGTGGTGGAGCCCGGCGCGACCGACGACACGGGCACGCTGTTCGTCGGTGTGGCGTCGGTGTTCGAGGCCGCCGGCTTCCGCGAGGTGAGCCGCCCGACGTCGCGCCGTGCGGTGATGCGCGTCGACCTCTGACGGGTTCGCCGGCGCCGGCGGCGGTCAGCGCCGCTCGACGTGCTCCGCGAGGAACTCCGCCCACGTCTGCTTGCCGACGGCGCGGTCGGGAGCGAGGTTGCCGCCCGCCGCATAGGCCCGCGACGCCGCGCCCGGAAAGCGGACCGGCATCGTGGGGCGCCGCGACCCGACGGCGTCGAGGTAGTCCCGCACCATCGTGCGGAACGTGAGCACCTCCGGCCCGGCGACGTCGGGCACCCGGCCCTGCGGGTCGCCGAGCGCCAGCTCCACCAGGCGCGTCGCGACCTCGTCCGCCGCGATCGGCTGCGCCCGCCACCCCGACGGCGTGGGCACCACCGGCAGCTTCGCGAGCCCCCGTGCCGCGATGAGCACCAGCTCGTGGAACTGCGTGGCGCGCAGGTTGCTCCACGGGATCCCCGACTCCTCCAGCACCCGCTCCTGGGCCAGCTTGCTGTCCATGTAGCCGAGCACGCGGCGGTCGAAGCGGGACCGTGCCGGCACCTTCTCCGCGCCCACCACCGAGATGTTCACCAGGTGGGGCTCCGTGCCCGCGTCGCGGACCGCCCGGACCAGGGCCTTCGCCATCGGCTCGTTGTGCAGCTGGTCGCCGGCGAGGTGGACGACCACCTCCGCGTCCCCCACCGCCTGCGCCAGGCCCTCGCCCGTGGTCCAGTCCGCGACGACGTAGCGCACGCCGTCGCCCTCCGCGTGCGGGCTGCGGCTGACCACCCGCACCTGCGCGCCCGTCCGCACCAACCGCGGCACCACCAGCCTGCCGAGGTGCCCCGTCCCGCCGGTGACCAGGATGCGTGCTCCCGACTCCATCTGCCGTCCTCCTCCGTCGTCGACGCGCGGCCACCGCGCGTCCTGCACCACCGACGATCTGGCGGCCGCGGACGTGACCACCGCCCGGGTCGGGCTGCTACGTTCCGCGGGTGATCGACGACCTCACCGCCGAGCGTCTCGGAGAGTGCACGCGGCTGTTCGTCCGTACCTTCTCCGCACCTCCGTGGAACGAGGGATGGGCCGAGGCGGACGCCGCGCAACGTCTCGGCGACCTGCTCGCCACCCCACGCTCCGAAGGCCTGTGCGCGATCGCGGACGACGGTGCGGTCGTCGGCTTCGCCCTCGGGCACCGTGAGCGGGTCGGCCCCGAGGACCACCTGCTCCTCCAGGAGATGTGCGTCGCGCCCGAGCACCAGCGCGAGGGGTGGGGGTCCCGTCTGCTGACCGCCCTCGAGCACCGCCTGCCCGACGTCGAGCACTGGTACCTGCTGACCTTGCGGGACGGCGCTGCGGCCGCGTTCTACGAGGCGCACGGGTTCCGGCCCGCGTCACGGATCGGCGTCTACGTCCGGCCGTGACCTGCCAGGACGCCCGTCGACGCGGCGCGTGCGGGTGGGTACGGTGCCCAGGTGACCGACGAGCACGAGACCACCCACGAACGGCCGCGGGCGAACCTGGTGCGCGCCGGGACGACGCCCCTGCTGTTCGGCGCGCTCGCCTGGTTCGTCGGCCTCGCCACGAGCAGCCCCGCCCTGCTGCAGGTCGGGCAGTCGTTCCAGGCCGTCGGGCTCGGTGCGCTCACGGCCGCCGCGGCCCGCGTGCTCTGGGAGCAGCGGCACGACCGGCTGCACCCGCTCGCACAGATCGGCGCGTTCGTCGTCGGTGCGGTCCTGGCGTACCAGCTCCTCGGCGACGTCGCCGGCTTCACCGGCATCTGAGGTGCGCACCCTGCGGGTCACGCACCGTCGAGCGGGAAGCGGCGCCGCAGCAGGATCCGCTGGACCAGCGTCCACGCCACCGTCACCAGGAGGTACAGCCCCGCGGCGAGCGGGACGAAGCAGGCGACCACAGCGGTGACGAACCGCAGCGTCGAGCGCGCGCTGCATCCCCGCCACGCCCGCGGACGCGGCGGTGAAGGTTGTCGTGATTCTGGCGACCCGCGCTGTCGCGTGACTGGAGCGCTGACGCACCCCGGGTGCTGATCGCGAGGTCCATCGGGTCGAATCTGAACTCGGTCCGGCATTGCTTGGCCAGGACTGGTGGGGTGCGCCCTGCGGCTCGACGTCGTCGTCGCGTCATCTGAGCTCGGCGGACCGGGAGGAGATCTCGCGCGGGATTGCGGCGGCCTGTCGGGTCGGGAGATTGCGGAGAGGATCGGGCGGCCGTCATCGACGGTATCGCGGGAATCACCCGCAACGATGGTCGCGACGCCTGGCGTGCGGCAGCGGCCGATACGGCGGCGTGGTCTCCATCCACCAGCGGCCCGCGGTCGTGACCGCGGCTCAGTCGACCGGGTCCTGCAGGCGGGGCAGGGTCGCGACCAGGGTGTCGCGGATGTAGGTCAGCTCCGGCGTCGGCTCCCACTCGGCGTCGTCCTCGGCGTCGTGCTCGGTACCGTCGCCGGGCTCCTCCCACTCACCTGCGGCGTCGTCCTGCGGGGTGCTGTAGACCCACCACAGGTTGTTCCAAGGGTCGACGAAGCGGGAGAAGACCTCGCCGAAGAACGCTGTGGGCTCCGTCACGACGTCCGCGCCACCGGCTCGCGCCCGCTGGAGCACCGTGTCCACGTCGTCGACGTAGACCTGCAGCAGGGACGGGGTGAACGGCCAGCCGGGCTTGCGCTCGCCGAACATGACGGTGGTGCCGCCGATCTGGAGCTCGGCGTGCAGCAGCAGCCCGTCGTGGTCGACGGTCCGCGCGTCGGGGTGCTCGACGCCGTCGAACACGTCGACGAGGAAGAGGATGAGGTTCTCGACGTCGCGGCTGATGATGAACGGGTTGATCGTCGAGAATCCTGGGGGGACGGCCATGGTGGCTCCTTTCGTCCCCGCCATCACACCCCGTCGGCCGGGGCCCGGTCTTGAACGAGAACGTCACCCGGCGGGCCGCCGGCGGGCGGCGGCCGCGAGCACCGCCGCCGGGGTCCGCCCGCGGATGAGGCGCAGGCTGCGGGTCAGGTGCGCCTGGTCGGCGAACCCGGCACGCGCCGCCGCCTCGGCCGGCGCGACGCCGGCCTGCAGGAGGGCGTAGGCCCGCTCGGCCCGCCTGACCTGCTCCACCTGCCCCGCCGTCAGCCCGACGGTGCGCCGGTAGCGGCGCTGCCAGGTGCGCGGCGACGCGCCCTCCCGCTGCCCGTCGAGCGCCGCGCGCACGCCGTGGTCCACGCCCAGCGGGCCGAGACGCACCATCTCGTCCACCCAGTCCTCGAGCTCGTCGAAGGCCGGCAGCGTCGTCCACCGCTCCCCGAGCCGGACCTGCCCGGAGCGCACCGGCAGGTCGACGGTGGCCCCGAGCACCGGCTGCTTGTCGAGGCCCGTGACCACCACGAACGGCGCCAGCTCCACGCCCCAGTAGCTCTCCCCCACGACGCTCGTCGTGCTGCGCGCGCTCAGGCTCGGCCCGTCGAGCTCGCCGCCGAGGCTCCCGTCGGCGCGGCGGATGAAGGAGATGCCCCAGTACTCCGAGCCCGCCACGAGGTACTCCCCCCGCTCCTCCACGGTCGCGCGCCACACCGTGCGCACCGCAGAGGTCGAACCCGGCCGTTCGAGCCACATGACGTCACGGTATCGCCCGTCCCCCGCCCGGGGCCGCGGGGTCGAGCGGGAAGCAGCGCCGCAGCAGGATCCGCTGGACCAGGGTCCACGCCACCGTCACCAGGAGGTACAGCCCCGCGGCGAGCGGGACGAAGCAGGCGACGACGGCGGTGACGAACTGCAGCGCGCCGAGCGCGCGCTGCACCCCCGGTGCCCCGGCCGGCGTGCCGGCGGTCGCCGAGGGCACGGCGAGACGTCCGCCGGGCAGGGCCGCGCGCCGCGTCAGCTCGCCCACGAGGGCGACGGCGAGGACGAGGGCGCCGAGGACGGCCGCGGTCGCGACCGGGGGCACGCCGGCGGACAGCGCACCGACGAGGCTGGTGCCGAGCGGCACCCCGAGCAGCGTGTGGCCCAGCAGGGCGTTGGCCCCGCCGGCGATCTGCGCGTGCACGAACACCGCGTAGATGACCCCGACCACCGGGGCCTGCAGCAGCATCGGCAGGCAGCCGGCCAGGGGCGTGGTGCCCTCGTCGGCGTAGAGCTGCATCGTGGCGCGCTGCAGCGCCTCGGGGTCCTTGCGGTGCCGGCGCTGCAGCTCGGCGAGACGGGGAGCGAGCCGCACCCGGGTGCGCTCGGCGCGGGCCTGGGAGACCCCGACGGGGATCAGGGCCGCGCGGACGGCGAGCGTCACGGCGACGACGGCGGCCGCCGCGGCACCGGCGCCGAGGGCCGGTTCGAGCAGGTGGGTCAGGCTCATCAGGGCGTGGTAGGCGCCGCCGAGCACGGCGGCGACAGGGGGCAGGGCGAAGGGATCCATGGGGTGTCCTCGGTCGAACGGTCGGGTTCGCGTTCGCCGAACACCCCGCGGGCGTGCGGGGTCCGCCGCGCAGCGCGCGACGGCGTGCCGTCCGGGGCGCGGACGGTCAGGGCAGGGCCCGAGGGGTGATCAGCCGGCGAGGACGCCAGGAGCGCGGGGCCGGGGGCGGCCGGGCGCGTGGGGATCGCTCTGGGTGACGAGCGGCGGGACGTCGTCGGCGCGCCGCACGACGGGTGCGGTCACGGGCACCAGCCGCGGGGCGGTCGCCGTGGCGCGGGCCACGAAGCTCAGCGCCATCGCGGCGAGGCCGGCGGCGCCGACCAGGAGGAGCAGGGTCGTCAGCGTCGGGGTGCCGAGCAGGACGGCGAGCGACGACGCCGCGTCACGCGCGAGCACCAGCAGGGCGTCACCCATGCTGCCTCCCCTCGTGGACCTCGAACCGCCCCGCCACGATAGCGCGCGCTCGTCAGGTCTCGTCAGGTCTCGTCGGCGAGCCGGGCGAAGGTGGCGAGCGGGCCGGCGAGCACGCCGCCCTCGACGGGCAGGGTCACCCCCGTGATCCACGCGGCGTCGTCGGACGCGAGGAACGCGACGGCCGCGGCGACGTCCTCCGGCTCGCCCACGCGGCCGAGCGGGTACATCGGCGCGAGGCGGTCGGGGCCGCCCTGGTCGTCCCAGACGCGGGTGCGGATCGTGCCGGGCGCGACGACGTTGACGCGCACGCCGTCCGGCCCGAGGCGGACCGCGAGGTTCTTCGCCAGCACGCCCAGCCCGGCCTTCGCGGCGGAGTAGGCGTCGCCGCCGAACGCCGCGAGCCCGTTGACCGACCCGACCAGCACGACGGCGCCGCCCGGGCGGGTCAGGTGCGGCGCCGCGGCCCGCACCACACGGGCGGGGCCGGTGAGATTGAGGTCCACCGTGGCCGCCCAGTCGGCGTCGGTGCCGCCGTCGAGCTGGTCCGGGTGCGGCAGCGCGCCGCCCGCGACGTTGACCAGCGCGTCCAGGCGTCCGTGCCGGGTGACGGCGGCCGCCACCGCGGCCTCGACCGACGCGGGGTCGGTGAGGTCGCAGGGCACGACGAGCGCGCGCTCGCGGGCGGGCGGCTCGAGCCCCGCCCGCACCTCCTCGGCCGCGGCGGCGTCGACGTCCGCCAGCACCACCGCCGCGCCCTCGGCGGACAGGCGGCGCGCGACGGCGGCGCCGATGCCGTGCGCGGCCCCCGTCACGAGCGCGACGCGCCCGGCGAAGCGGTCCGTCGCTCTCCCCCGCCCGCCGTCCCGCATCAGGCGCCCACGTAGTCCGCGAGGTGCTCGCCGGTCACGGTGGACCGGGCGGCCACGAGGTCGGCGGGGGTGCCCTCGAACACGAGCGTGCCGCCGTCGTGCCCGGCGCCGGGGCCGAGGTCGATGATCCAGTCCGCGTGCGCCATCACGGCCTGGTGGTGCTCGATGACGATCACGGTCCTGCCGGCGTCGACCAGCCGGTCGAGGAGGCCGAGCAGGTTCGCGACGTCGGCCAGGTGCAGACCGGTGGTGGGCTCGTCGAGAATGTACGTGCCGCCCTTGTCGCCCATGTGCATGGCGAGCTTGAGCCGCTGCCGCTCGCCGCCGGACAGGGTGTTGAGCGGCTGGCCCAGCTTCACGTAGCCGAGGCCGACGTCCTCCAGGTGGGCCAGGATCCGGTGCGCCGCCGGGATCTTCGCCTCCCCCTCCCGGAAGAAGGCGTGCGCCTGCGCCACGGACAGGTCGAGCACGTCGGCGATGTTCTTGCCGCCGAGCGTGTACTCCAGCACCGACGCCATGAACCGCTTGCCGCCGCAGTCCTCGCAGGGCGTCTCGACGGTCTCCATGAAGCCGAGCTCCGTGTAGATGCGCCCGTTGCCCTTGCAGGTGGGGCACGCGCCCTCGGAGTTCGCGCTGAACAGGGCCGGCTTCACGCCGTTCGCCTTGGCGAACGCCTTGCGGATCGGCTCCAGCAGGCCGGTGTACGTGGCGGGGTTGGAGCGCCGGGAGCCCTTGATCGCGCCCTGGTCGACGACGACCACGCCGTCGCGCCCGGCCAGGTTGCCGTGGATCAGCGAGCTCTTGCCGGAGCCCGCGACGCCCGTGACGACGGTGAGGACGCCGGTCGGCACGTCGACGTCGACGTCGCGCAGGTTGTTCTGCGCCGCGCCGCGGATCTCGAGCGCCCCGGACGGCGTGCGCACGGACTCCTTGACCGAGACCCGGTCGTCCAGGTGGCGGCCCGTGAGGGTGCCGCTCGCGCGCAGCCCCTCGACGGTGCCCTCGAAGCAGATCGTGCCGCCGTCGGTGCCGGCCCCGGGGCCGAGGTCGACCACGTGGTCGGCGATCGCGATCGCCTCGGGCTTGTGCTCGACGACGAGCACCGTGTTGCCCTTGTCGCGCAGCTCCAGGAGCAGGCCGTTCATCCGTTCGATGTCGTGCGGGTGCAGGCCGATCGTCGGCTCGTCGAAGACGTACGTGACGTCGGTCAGCGCCGACCCGAGGTGCCGGATCATCTTGGTGCGCTGCGCCTCGCCGCCGGACAGGGTGCCGGCGGGCCGCTCCAGCGACAGGTAGCCCAGCCCGATCTCGACGAACTTGTCGAAGAGGTGCAGCAGCGCCCCGACGAGCGGCGCGACGCCCGGCGCGTCGATCCCCCGCGCCCACGCGGCGGCGTCCGTGATCTGCATGCGGCACACGTCCGCGATGCCGGCGCCGTTGACCTTCGCCGACCGGGCGGACTCGTTCAGCCGGGTGCCGTCGCAGGCCGGGCAGGGCACGAACACCGCGGCCCGCTCGACGAACGCGCGCACGTGCGGCTGCAGCGACTCGGGCGCCTTGCTGAACATCGACTCGCGCAGCTTGGGGATGAGGCCCTGGTAGGTCATGTTCATCCCGAGCGCCTTGATCTTCCCCTTCTCCTTGTAGAGGAAGTCGTGCCGCTCGGCGTCCGTGAAGTCCTGCACCGGCTTGTCGCCGTCGAGCATCCCGGACTCGGAGAAGCCCTTCACCATCCAGCCGTCGGCCTTGTAGCCGGGCACGAGGATGGCGCCGTCGTTGAGCGACAATGACTCGTCGACGATGACGGACAGGTCCAGGTCGGAGACGGTGCCGCGGCCCTCGCACTCGGGGCACATGCCCCCCAGGTACACCTGGTTGCGCACGACCTTCTTCTCGACCTCGCCGCCCGCCTTGCCGGTCGAGAACACGCCGCTCGCCGTCGACGTCGGGATGTTGAACGAGAACGCCGTCGGCGGCCCGACGTACGGCTCTCCGACGCGGCTGAACAGGTTGCGCAGCATGGCGTTCGCGTCCGTGACGGTGCCGACGGTGGACCGCACGTTGGCGCCCATCCGCTCCTGGTCCACGAGGATCGCGGTGGTGATGCCCTCGAGGACGTCCACGTCGGGGCGCGGCAGCGACGGCATGAAGCCCTGCACGAACGTCGAGTACGTCTCGTCGATGAGCCGTCGCGACTCGGCGGCGATGGTCGCGAACACCAGCGAGCTCTTGCCCGAGCCCGACACCCCGGTGAACACGGTGAGGCGGCGCTTGGGGATCTCGACGTCCACGTCGCGCAGGTTGTTCTCGCGCGCGCCCTGGACGCGGATGACGTCGTGGGCGTCGGCGGCGTGCGACGACGTCGCGGCAGGGCGGGATTCCGTGGCAGTCACCGTGGTGCTCCTTCGGGTGGTGGGTGCGGTCGGACGCGGGTGGTCAGACACGGGTGAGCGGCAGGTGCGGCGGAGGCGGCAGCACGACGTCGACGACGTCCCCGGGCCGGACCACGCCGCCGCGCGACACGATGCCCATGACACCGGCCAGCCGCACCACCTCGCCGTCGTCGCCGCGACGCAGCAGCTGCTTGAGCAGGCCGGGCTGGAAGTCGTTGATCCGCTGGCAGGGGTTGCGCAGGCCCGTGACCGTCACGACGGCGTCGCCGACGGTCAGCCGGGTGCCCACGGGCAGCGAGAGCAGGTCGATCCCGCGGGTGGTGACGTTCTCCTCCAGGTCGCCGGGCGCCACGTCGTGGCCGGCGGCGGCGAGGAGGTCGAAGAGCTCGGCGTGGATGAGGTGCACCTGGCGCAGGTTCGGCTGCGAGGCGTCCCGGGCGACCCGGCTGCGGTGCTGCACGGTGACCCCCGCGTGCGCGTCGCCCACGACCCCCACGCCCTCGACCAGCACGATCCGGTCGACGGACGGCTTGCTGAAGCCGTGGACGCCGCTCGCGTGCACCGCGACGACGCTCGCCGTCGTGCCGGACGACGGGGTGGCGGGCGAGGGGTCCGTCACGGTCACCTGTGCTCCTTCGGTCTGCGGGTCCGGCGGCTCGGCTCAGCCGTGCAGCTCTGCCAGAGCCTTGTCGATGCGGCGCGCCTCTGTCGAGGGCTGCCGGGCCCCGTCGACGACGCGTGGCTCGGTGCCGGGCGCCGGCTCGTCGACGGACCGCCACCGCGTGACCGCTCCTTCGCTGCCGTCGGCACCGGTGACGGTACGCCGGGTGAGGCGCGGGAGCCCCGGGACGCACACGTCAGGCACCGGCCGGGACGACGCGGGCGACCGGGTGGGCCACGGCGCTCACCCGACCTGGTCGATGCGGACCATGTTGCCCGCGGGGTCACGGAAGGCGCAGTCGCGCACGCCCCAGGGCTGCTCGGCGGGCTCGGAGACCACCTCGGCGTCGGCGGCCTGGAGCCTGGCGAAGACGCCGTCCAGGTCCTTGGTGCCCAGGATGATCGACTGGTAGCTGCCCTTGGCCATGAGCTCGCGGATGGTGCGGCGCTCGTCGTCGGTGACGCCGGGGTCGGCGGCGGGCGGGGTGAGGACGAGGCGGGTCTCGGGCTGCGCCGGCGAGACGAAGGTCAGCCAGCGCATCTCGCCCTGGCCGACGTCCTGGACCAGCTCGAAGCCGAGCAGGTCGCGGTAGAAGCCCAGGGAGGCCTCCGGGTCGGTGTGCGGGAGGAAGGTCGTGTGGATGGTGATGTCGATGTCGTTCGTGGAGTCGCTCATGACATTCACGCTAGGTGGAGGTCCACGGCCGGCGCTTCTCGATTCCTGACCGGTCGGGTCACCTGCTTCGTGACGCACGAGGGCAGCTCCCCCGCCTCCGACGACCGCGCCCGCCGGGCGTACTCGCTGGGCGCCATCCCGACCAGCTCCGTGAACCGCGTGCTGAACGTGCCGAGCGAGGAGGACCCGACCTCGAAGCACACCTCCGTGACGCTCAGGTCGCCCCGCCGCAGCAGCGTCATCGCCCGCTCGATGCGCCGCGTCATGAGGTAGCTGTACGGCGACTCCCCGAACGCGGCCCTGAACTGCCGGCTCAGGTGCCCGGCCGACATGTGCACGCCGCGGGCCAGCGCCTCCACGTCCAGCGGCTGCGCGAACTCCCGGTCCATCCGGTCGCGCACGCGCCGCAGCAGCGCGAGGTCACGGAGCCGGTCGGCGTCGCTGCTGGTCACGATGCGATGCTTCCACGGCCGGCCGGCACCCGCGCGCCGCTGAGATCACGGCGTCGCCAGCCGGGCGTGCAGGTGCATGTCGTGCCAGCCGTCGAGGTGCCGCACGGACTGCCGCAGCACGCCCTCGGCCTCGAAGCCCGCCTTCTCGGCGACGCGGCACGACGACGGGTTGTCGGTCGAGTGCACCAGCTCCAGCCGGTGGAAGCCGGCGGCGAACGCCCACCCCGCCGCCACGACCAGCGCGGCGGGAGCCACCCCGCGGCCCCGGGCGGCGGGGGCCGTCCAGTACGCGACGGCGCCCACGCCGTGCGGGTCGAACGTCTTGACGGCCGTCCGGCCCAGCACGACCGAGTCGTCGGTCGCGTCCGCGACCGCCCAGCTCGACTCGCGACCGTCGGCCCAGCCCGCCCGCCAGCCGTCGAGCACCTCGCGCGCCTCGTCGTCCGACTCCAGGACGCGCACGTGCCACTGCTGGATCGCGGCGTCGGCGTAGACGGCGCGCACCGCAGCCGCGTCCTCGACGCGCCACGGCCGCAGCCGCGCACCCGCCGCGGGCACGTCGAGCACCGGCTGCTCGGGGTCGGTGAAGGGCGCGAACGTCACGGGCAGCAGGGTGGGCACGCGGCGATCCTGGCACCGTCGTCGGCCGGCGCGCCAGCCCGTTCGTGCTGTTCAGCGGCGCGAGCCGAGGGTGCCGAGACCGCGCACGACGACGTCCGCGACGGTGGCGGCGTGCCGTCCGTCCGGGTCCAGCTCGGGGTCGAAGACCGTGACGGACGCGCCCAGCGCCCACGGCGCGAGGGTGCGGAGCAGCTCGACCAGCTGGTCCGGGTCCAGCCCGCCCGCGTCCGGGCTGTCGACGGCGGGCATCCATGTCGGATCGAGCACGTCGACGTCCACCTGCAGCCAGAACCCGCCCGCCGTGCCGACGGCCGCCAGCACCCGGTCGCCCGCCGCCGTCCCGCCGACGCGGATCACCTCCGCGGCCGGGACCACGTCGGCCAGCAGGCCCCGCACCTCGGCGGCTTCCTCGTCGTCGTCCCGGCACCCCACGTGCACCGCCCGGGCCGGCTCGACGTACGGACCGAGCCCGTCGACGTCCGCGACCTCCGGCAGGTGCAGCCCGACCGCCGCCGCCAGGTCCTCCCCCGCCAGGCTGCCGTAGGCGTCGCTGTTGCCGGGGTGCCGGAAGTCGGTGTGACCGTCCACGTGGACCAGCCCGGCTCCCGGGCGCGCCGCCAGGGACCGCAGCGCCAGGCCGGCGCCGACCAGCAGGCTGCAGTCGCCGCCGAGCACCAGCGGCGTCCGCCCCTCGTCGACCAGCTCCACGATCCGCCGGGACAGTCGCCGCGCGTGGTCGACGACCGCCGCCTGGTTGCGGATCGTGCCGGGCGGCCGGCGCCCGTCGTCGTCCACGTACGGCCCCGGCTCGACGATGCCCGCGTCGACGGCCCCGGCGGACGCCAGGCGCCGGTGCAGGCCCGCCGCGCGCAACGCCTCGGGCGCGCGCCACGTGCCCGGCAGCCTGCCCGGCGCCGGCGGGCGCAGGCCGAGGTTCGTGGGGGCCGACAGCAGCGCGATCACGCCGCCAGCGTGGCAGGTCACCCGTGGTCGTGCAGGGCGGCCGCGCCCCGCGGCCCGTACCCGTCGCCCACCGCCGGACCGGAGGCGTCGTGCCCGGCGTCGTGCCCGGCGTCGTGCCCGCCGCGCCCCGAGAGCGCGGCCGACGGCCCCGGCCGCGCGTCGGACCCCGGCTCGACGACGAGGAGCTGGCCCATCATCCCCTCGTCCTCGTGCAGCAGCATGTGGCAGTGGTACATGTACGGCAGCACGTCGTCCGTGTAGTCCTCGAACCGCAGCAGCAGCCGGTAGGTGCGGCGCGGCTCCAGGTAGACGGTGTCCTTCGGGCCGGCGAGCTCCGGCGGCGGCGCCTGCCCGTCGATCGTGAGGACCCGGAACTGCACGTCGTGCACGTGGAAGCTGTGCGGCATCGGGATGGTGTTGCGCACCTCCCACACCTCGGTGCTGCCGACGGTCGCGACCTCGTCGATGCGGCCGGCGTCCATCCGCTCGCCGTTGATCGTGCGCTCGTCGAGGTCGAACGTGCGGGTCACGGTCGCATCCTCCTCGTGCAGCGCGTCCTCGGCCGCGTGCCGCGAGCGCCCCCACGACGGCTCCGGCGACGGCGCCAGCTCGTCCGCCGCGCGCAGCTCCAGCACGTCGAACGCGTCGTTGCCGCCCATCGCAAACGGCGCCGCGACGCCGCCCAGGTCGGCCTCCGACGAGCGCAGCCGCGCGGTTTCCCCGGGCTCCATCGCGACCACCACCTCGGCCCGCTCCCCCGGCGCCAGCCGGACGTGGTCCAGCCGCACCGGGGCGTCGAGGAGGCCGCCGTCGGTGGCCACGAGGTCCATCTCCCGGTCCGCGAACCCGAGCGCGTACGTGCGCGCGGTCGACCCGTTGAGCAGCCGCACCCGCACCCGCTCGGTCGTGACGCGCTGGTACGCGCCGGCGACACCGTTCGTCACGACCGTGCCGCCGAGCGTGCCCGGCTCGCCGCCGTCGTCCTTCAGCACGAGCCGCCCGTCGTCGCCGATCACCTTGTCCTGCACGACGACCGGGACGTCGTCGACGCCGTACTCCTGCGGCAGGTCGGCGGCGCGCGACGCGTCGTCGTCGAGCAGGAACAGCCCGGCGAGGCCGCGGTACACGTGCTCCTCCGTCTCGCCGTGCGGGTGCGGGTGGTACCAGAGCGTCGCGGCGGGCTGGTCGATCGTCCAGGTGGGCCGCCACGTGGCGCCCGGCTCGACGGGCTGGTGCGGGCCGCCGTCCATCGCTGCAGGCAGGTGCATGCCGTGCCAGTGCACGCTGGTCGTGACGTCCAGGTCGTTGGCCACCTCGACGGCGACCTTCTCGCCGCGCTCCGCCCGCAGCGTCGGGCCGAGGTAGGCCCCGTCGAAGCCCCAGGTGGGGGTCTCGACGCCGGGCAGCAGCTCGGTCGTCCCCTCCTGCGCGGTGAGGCGGAAGGTACGGACGCCGTCGGCGACGGTCGACTCCGCGAGCGGCGGGATCGGCAGCTCGCGCGAGAACTCCGGCTCGTCGACGGGCGTCACCGAGCCGGGGATCGCCCCGCACCCTGCGGCGAGGGCCGTGACGACGGCGGCGAGCGCCGCGACCGCCGTCCACCGCCGGGTCATCGGGCGCCGCCGCGGGCCTTCTGGACGCCGAGCGCGACGACGCCGGCGAGCGCGCCCCAGCCGGCGTCCATCGCGAGCGCCGGGACCGCCGTCCACGCGGCCGCCCCCTCGCCGCCCGGCCCCACGCCGCCGAACAGCGTCGAGACGAGGAGGGCGAGGACACCGGACGCGAGCCCGGTCAGGGTCAGGGTGAGCACGGGTCGGGGCACCCGGCCGAGGCCGACGACGCCGATCCACACGACGGCGGTGAGCGCGACGATGCCGAGCACCCGCGGCGCGCCCGTGCCGCCGATGCCGGTGAGCCCGGTGAGCGGCCACAGCAGCGCCATCGAGGCGAGCCCGGCGACGTCGGGCCAGGAGATGCCGGCACGCGTCGGTGTCGAGGGCGGTGTCGAGGCCGGTGTCGAAGGCTGTGGACGGGGCTGGGGAGAAGGCAGGTTCGAAGTCATGCCCCGACCCTCCCGGCGGGCACGGGGGCGACACATCGGCGCAGGAGCGTCTCCTGCTGTCGCCCCGGGGCGACAGCGACCCTGACCGTTCACCCACCCGTCGTGTGCCGAACAGGCGGTTGACACCGTTATCGGCCCGATTCGTGCGCGATAACGGTGTCAACCGCCTGGTCGGCGCCCTCCCGGGGCGGCGCCTAGCCTGACCGCATGACCTCGTCCGCGACGGCGCCGCCGAGCCCGTGGGTGACCGACGTCGTGCTGGCGCTGGCCTCCACGCTGGTCGTCGCGGTCGTCATCGCGGCCGACCCGTCGGGCCAGGGCGACGCCGGCGCGGCGGCATACCTGTTCGCGGCGGGGTTCGGCGGGCTCGTGCTCCTGCGGCGGCACGCGCCCCGCACGATGCTCGTGCTCACGTTCCTCGGGGTCTGCGCCTACTACGCGCTGGGCTTCGCGCCGATCGGCATGGTGCTCCCCGCGGTCGCGGCGCTGTACGCGGCGGCGGAGCGGGGCCGTACCGCCTGGTCGGCCGGGACCGGCGGCGTGCTCGTCGCGGTCGCCACCTGGTTCCGCGTGACCGGCGACGACGTCGACCCGTCCGTCGCGCTCACCGCCTACGACCTGGTCACCAACGTCGCCCTCACGGCCGCGGCGGTCGCGCTCGGCGTCGCCGTGCGGCTGGCGCGCGAAGCCCGCGAGCGGACGGCGCTGGTCCGCGACCTCACGGCGGCGGAGGAGGCGCACGCCGCGCAGGAGCGGTTGCAGGCGGAGCGGCTGCGCATCGCCCGCGACCTGCACGACACCGTCGGGCACGAGCTGTCCGTCGTGGCCCTGCACGCGGGGGTGGCGCAGGAGGCCGTGGGTCGGGACGACGACGCCGCCCGTGCCGCGCTCCACCAGGTGCGGGAGGCGGCGTCGGGCACGCTCGACGAGCTGCGCGCCACGGTGAAGGTGCTGCGGTCGGCGGCACCCGAGGCCGCGCCGCGCGGGGCGCTCGGCCTGTCGGGCCTCGACGCGCTGGTCGCGCCGGTGCGGGCCGCCGGCGTCGAGGTCGAGGTGGTCGACACCGTCGCGCCCGGCGTGCTCAGCGACGCGATCGACGCCGCCGCCTACCGCATCGCCCAGGAGGCCCTCACCAACGTGCTGCGCCACGCGGACGCCCGGCACGTGCGGGTCCGAGCCGCCGTCGACGACGGGCGGCTGCGCCTGAGCGTGACCGACGACGGCCGCGGCACCGGGCCCGCGCCGGGCCCCGGCACCGGGCTGGCGGGGATGCGCGAGCGCGCGGGCCTGCTGGGCGGCACGCTCACCGCGGGCGACGTGCCGGACGGCGGGTTCGCCGTCATCGCGGACCTCCCGGCGACGCTGCCCCGCTGACGCGCCGGTCCTCGGCGCGGCAGTTCGTGCTCGATGCGGCAGTTTCGGGGGGGGGGGGGGGGGGGGGCGGGCGGGGGGGGGGGGGGCCCCGCGGGGGGGGGGGGGCGGGCCCGGGGGCCTGCGGCCCGCCCCCCTCGCCGCCGCGCCGCCGGGCCCGCGGCCCCGA
>NZ_JBIRXP010000004.1:224548-355128 GCF_044389085.1 Isoptericola sp. NPDC019693
GCGGCCGCCCCCCCCGCGCCGCGCCCCGGCGCCGCCCGGGGCGGGCGGGGCCGCGGGGGGGGGGGCGGGGGGGGGCGGGGGGGGCGGGGGGCGGGGGGCGGGGGGGCCCCCCCGCCCCCCCCCCCCCGAAACTGCCGACGCGACGGGGCCGACCGGACAGACTGGGGCCATGATCCGGGTGGTGCTGGTCGACGACCAGGAGCTGGTGCGCGCCGGGCTGCGCCCGCTGGCGGAGCTCGACGGCGACATCACGGTGGTGGGCGAGGCTGCCGACGGCCGCGCCGGACTGTCGCGGGTGCGCGAGCTGCGCCCCGACGTCGTGCTCATGGACGTGCGGATGCCCGGACTGGACGGCCTGGAGGCCACCCGGGCGATCGTCGCCGACCCGGCGCTGCGCGACGTCCGGGTCCTCGTGCTCACCACGTTCGACGAGGACGAGCACGTGGTCGAGGCGATCCGCGCCGGCGCGGCCGGCTACCTGCTCAAGGACGTCTCCCCCGGCGACCTCCGCGCCGCGGTCCGCACGGTGGCCGCCGGCGACTCCCTGCTCTCCCCCGCCGTGACCGCCGCCGCGATGCGCGCCGTCGCCGCCGCGCCGCACCGGCTCGACGACGCCGCCGTCGCCGGCCTCACCGAGCGTGAGCGCGAGGTGCTCACGCTCGTGGGGCGCGGGCTCACCAACGACGAGATCGCCGCCGCGCTGCACCTCAGCCCGGCGACGGCACGCACGTACGTGAGCCGGCTGCTCACGCGGCTCGACGCGCGTGACCGTGCCGCGCTCGTCGTCCTGGCCTACGAGACGGGGCTGGTGCGACCGGGCGGGTAGGGGTTGTCGGCCTCCGAACAGAACTCGTACAGTGGTGTACGAGAAAACAGGGGGCGGCCCACCGACCGAGGGAGCTCACCATGGCCACGACCTACACGTTCGACGTCTTCTCCAGCCTCGACGGGTACGGCGCCGCCCGCGGCGACTGGACCGGCTACTGGGGCAAGCAGGGCCCCGAGCTGCTCGAGCACCGGCTCCACCTGTTCGACACCGCGCAGCACCTGGTCCTCGGGGCGACCACCTACCGGGCGTTCGTGGACATGCTCGCCGCGAGCACGGCGGACTCCGACGTGCGCGACCCGTGGGTCACCCGCATGGTCAGCACCCCCGCGACGGTGGTGTCGAGCACCCTGCGCGAGCCCCTGCGCTGGCTCGGCGGGGCGACCGTCGCGACCGGCGACGCCGTCGACGTCGTGGCCCGGCTCAAGGAGGAGTCGCCCGTGCCGCTGCGGTCGCACGGCAGCCTGTCGCTGAACCGGGCGCTGATGGCCGCCGGGCTCGTCGACCAGCTGCGCGTGACCGTGTTCCCCGTGATCACCGGCGAGACCGGCATGGACCCGCTGTTCCACGGCGCGGCCGACTTCGACCTCGAGCTGGTCGAGACGCGGACCCTCGACGGCCGCACCCAGGAGCTCGTCTACGTGCCGACGCGGCACCCCCAGCGCGGACGCGCCGCGCCGGTGCGCCGCGGTCAGACCAGGCCGAGCTCCCGCGCCCGCACGCCCGCCTGAAAGCGCGACTCCGCCCCGAGGGCGGCCATCAGCTCCGCCACGCGACGGCGGTAGGTGCGCACCCCCATCCCCATCGCGCGCGCCGCGCTCTCGTCCTTGACCCCCTGGGAGAGCAGGTCGAGCACCTGGGGCGCCATCGCGCGGATCTCGGCGAGGCGGGCGTCGAACACGGCGAGGTCCGTGGCCGACCGCCAGGCCGCGTCGAACAACGAGGTGACGCCCTGCACCGCCTCGGGCTGCGTGATCACGCTGTACGAGCGCCGGCCGGCCTGGACGTCGCCCGCGAGGATCACGAGCCGGCGGTCCAGCACGATCGTCTCGTTGATCTCGTCGGTGGTGATGCGCACCTGCGCGCCGTACCGGTCGCGGAGCAGCTTGATGTGGCGGGCGGCGACGGGGTCGAGGAGGACGCCGGACCGGTAGACCTTGCGGACGGTCGCGGCGCCCCGCGGCGGGCGCTCCGCCGCGAGCCCCTCCGCACGGTGCGCCGCCTGCCAGGTGAACAGGTCGTTGGCGGCGCACGCCACGTCGGTCGCCGTGGCGAACAGGTGCGACGTGCGGGCGAGGAGCTCCTCCTCGCCCCGGACGATCGTGACGGCCTCTCCGGTCTGCATGCCCTCGATCCTCCACCCGGTGGCAGGGTCCTGCCAGGGTCGGCAACAACCTGCCATCACCGTGGGCCGGGGGCGCAGCGCGCGGAGGCTGGACCGCATGACCACCACGACCAGCACGTCCGTCCCGCCCACCACCCCGTCCACCGGGTCCACCACCCCCGACGCCGGCGCGGCGGGCACGTGGCAGCTCGGCGACCGCACCGTGAACCGCCTGGGCTTCGGCGCCATGCGGCTCGTCGGCACCCTGGGCAACCCCGTGCCCCGCCCCCGCGAGGACTCGATCGCCGTCCTGCGGCGCGCCGTCGAGCTCGGGGTGAACCACGTCGACACCGCCGCGTTCTACTTCTTCCCCACCCGGTCGGCGAACGAGCTGATCGGGGCCGCCCTCCAGCCGTACGCCGACGACCTGGTGATCACCACGAAGATCGGCGCCTCCCAGTCGCGCGACGGCGCGTTCGAGCCCTACGCCCGGCCCGACCAGCTGCGCAGCCAGGTCGAGGAGAACATCCGGCAGCTCGGCCGCGACCACCTGGACGTCGTGAACCTGCGCTGGGGCAACGGCCTGGTGCGGGAGGCCGGGTCCGTCGCCGAGCACGTCGGCGCCCTGGCCGACCTGCGCGACGCCGGGCTGGTGCGGCACGTCGGCGTCTCCAACGTGCTGCCGGAGCAGCTCGAGGAGGCCCTGTCGGTCACGCCCGTCGTGTGCGTGCAGAACCGGTACGGCCTCACCGAGCGCGACGACGACGGCCTGCTCGCGCGGTGCGGCGAGCTCGGCATCGCGTTCGTGCCGTTCTTCTCCATGGGGGCGGCGATGCCCGGGGCGGTCCCGGGAGGCACCGCGGACGAGACCGGGGCGGCACAGGTGGCCGCCGTCGCGGCGCGGCACGGCGCGACGCCGGCCCAGGTGCGCCTGGCGTGGACCCTGCACCGCGGGCCGCACGTGCTCGCCATCCCGGGCACGGGCGACGTCGCGCACCTGGAGCAGAACGTCGCCGCGGCGGCCCTGGTGCTCGACGACGCCGACCTCGCCGTCCTCGACGCGATCGCCCCCTGAGCCCGACCGCCGAACAGGCGGTTGACACCGTTATCGCGCCGGAATCGGCCCGATAACGGTGTCAACCGCCTGTTCGGCACCTCGTTGTTCCGCTCCTGGCATGAGTACAGGAGGGCATGTACCGTCGCGGTCATGGAGACCGCGACGCTCACGCACACCGCCGCCCTGGCCCGGCTCGGGCACGCCCTGTCGGACGGCACCCGCGCGCGCATCCTGCTCGCGCTGCGCGACGCGCCCGCCTACCCGTCCGACCTGGCCGCGACGCTGGGCGTCTCCAAGCAGGTGATGAGCAACCAGCTCGCGTGCCTGCGGGGCTGCGGCCTCGTCGTGGGCCGCCAGGACGGCCGGCGCACCGAGTACCGGCTCTCCGACCCGCACCTCGCGCACGCGCTCGGCGACATGCTGCGGCTCGCGCTCGTCGTCGACCCCGACTGCTGCGGCCCGGACTGCACGTGCGCGACGCCGGCCGGCGGGACGAGTCCGGCGGACGCCGCATGACCCACGACCACGGCCACGCGCACGCGGGCGCCGACCACCGGGGCCGGCTCGCGATCGCGTTCGGCATCACGGCCACGATCCTCGTCGCGCAGGCCGTCGGGGCGCTGCTCACCGGCAGCCTCGCGCTGCTCGTCGACACCGCCCACATGCTCACCGACGCCGGCGGCCTCGCGCTGGCCCTGTTCGCCGCGCACCTGTCGCTGCGGCCGGCGTCGCCGCAACGCACCTGGGGCTACCGGCGCGCCGAGATCCTGGCCGCGCTGGCGCAGGCCGCCGTGCTGCTCGTCGTCGGCGTGTACGTGCTGGTGGAGGCGGTGCTGCGCCTCGCCGACCCGCCCGAGATCCCGTCCACGCAGCTCGTCGTCTTCGGCGTCATCGGGCTCGCGGGCAACCTGGCGTCGATGGCGGTCCTGGCGAGCCGCCGCGACGCCAACCTCAACCTGCGGGCCGCGTTCCTCGAGGTGCTCAACGACGCGCTGGGGTCGGTGGGCGTCATCGTCGCCGCGATCGTCATCGCCACCACGGGCTGGCAGCGGGCCGACGCCGTCGCCGCGCTGCTCATCGGGGCGCTCATCCTGCCGCGGGCGGTGCGGCTGCTGCGTGCCGCGCTGTCGGTGCTGCTGGAGTCCGCCCCGCCCGGCCTGGACCTCGAGGAGGTGCGCGCGCACCTGCTGCGCGTGGAGCACGTCCGCGACGTGCACGACGTGCACGCCTCCCTCATCGCGACCGGCCTGCCGATCCTGTCCGCGCACGTCGTGGTCGACTCGGGCTGCTTCACGGACGGCCACGCCGGCCGCATCCTCGACGAGCTGCAGGAGTGCGTGGCCACCCACTTCGACGTCGCCGTCGAGCACTCCACCTTCCAGGTGGAGCCGGACACGCACCCGGAGCACGAGCACCCCACGCACGCCTGAGCCCCCGCATCCGGCGGAGAATCCGCATGATTCCGGGGTATACAAGGAACCTTGTACTCCTCGCAGCGCCCGCCTAGCGTCGTCGGCATGGAGCGGATCGAGGCGATCACCGCCGTGCACCACCCGGTGCGGCGGCGCATCTACGACTACCTGAGCCTGCACGGCACCACCCAGGTGACGACCCTGGCGCGCGAGCTCGGGCTGCAGGTGGGCAGCGTCAGCCACCACCTGCGGATGCTGAAGCGGGCCGGCGTCGTGGAGCAGGCGCCGGACCGCACCGGGGACCGCCGCACCAGCTGGTGGCGCTCGTCGCGGCAGGGTCTGAGCTGGTCGGCCGACGATTTCTCCGACTCCCCCGCCGACGCGCTGCTCGCCCGCGAGGCGGAGCGCGCGAACGTCGAGACGCACGTCGGCCGGCTGCGCGCGTGGCACCGTCGCACCGTCCCGCTGCCGGAGTGGTCGCGCGCCGCGTTCAGCATCGACACCGTCGCGTGGGCCACGCCCGACGAGCTGGCGGCGCTCTCGGCGGCGATGCGGGAGACGGTCGCCGCCTGGCAGGCGGGTCTCGCCCAGGGCGACTCCCCCGGCGCCGACGACACCCCGCCCACCCACGACGCCGCGCACACCGACTCCGTCGGCACCGCGACGCGGAACCAGCGCATGCCGGTCTTCGTGTTCGCCCACGGCTTCCCCACCGTGCCGTGACCCCGCGCGCCCCGCAGCCCGTCCTGCTGCGCGAGCCGCCGGCGTTCTCCCGCGACCGCGCCGTGCACGCGTGGATCGGCGTCAAGGCGCTGTCCGACGCCGGGGACGCGATCTGGTCCGTCGCGCTGGCCTGGACGGCGGTGCAGATCACCACGCCCGCCGCGGCAGGCCTCGTCGTGGCCGCCGGCACGGCGCCGCGTGCCCTGGTGCTGCTCTTCGGGGGCGTGCTCGCCGACCGGGCCGACGCGCGCCGCGTGATGATCGTGTGCAACCTGCTGCGGGTGGCCGTGCTGGTCGGGGCGGCGCTGTGGGTCCTGGCCTCGCCTCCGACGGCGCTGCTCCTCACGCTCGCCGCCGTCGCATTCGGCGTGTGCGACGCGTTCTACGAACCGTCCGCGAGCACGATCGCGCGCCAGCTCGTGCGCACGGAGGACCTGCCCTCGTACACGGCGGTCGCCCAGACCGCGTCCCGGTTGGCGGCCATGGCGGGCTCCGCGGTGGGCGGCTTCCTGGTCGCCCGGGCGGGGCTGCTCGGGAGCGCGAGCGCCAACGCGGTCACCTTCGCCCTCGTCGTCGCGTTCGTCGCCATCTGGTTGCGCCCGCGCTTCGCCCTGCCGCGCGCCGACAAGGAGCCGGCGACCCGCGGGATCCGTCGCGGGTTCGCCCACCTGCGGGAGGTGCCCACCACCCGCACGCTCGTCCTCGCGCTCTCGGGGCTCAACCTCGCCGTCGGGCCCGCCGTCGGCATCGGCATCGCCCTGCGCGCTCACGACGCCGGGTGGGGCGCCCACGCCGTCGGCATCCTCGAGGCGTGCATCGGGCTGGGTGCCGCGCTCGGCGCGCTGTCGGTGGCTCGCTGGCGGCCCATGCACGAGGCGCGCGCCGGGTTCGTCGCCCTGGCCGTGCAGGGTGCGGCCGTCGTGGCGCTCGGCTCCGGCCCGGTCGGCGTCGCCGGAGCCGCGTGCCTCGTCGTCGGCCTCACCGCCGGCTACGCGTCCGCGCTCCTCGGCGCGACGTTCGCCGGCACGGTCGACCCGTCGTACCTGGGGCGGATGGCGTCGATCACCCGCCTGGGCGACGACGTCCTCATGCCTCTGGCGATGGCTGCCTTCGGGGCGCTGGCCTCGGCCACGGCGCTGTGGGTGCCGTTCGCCGTCTTCGGCGCCGCGATGGCCCTGCTGATGACGGTGCCGCTGCGCACCCCGTTGTTCCGCGAGCTCTCGCTCGGCACGCGCAGGTGAGGCGTGCCACGGCGCCCCGTCTCCCGTGGCGCCCCCTGACCGGCGGTGCTGTGCTGGGCACATGTCCACCCGCGCCGACACCACCGCAGCCGGCCACCCCGACGAGCCCCACGCCGGCAGCCTGGCCCAGCGGCTGAACTGGCTGCGGGCGGGCGTGCTGGGGGCCAACGACGGGATCGTCTCCGTGGCGGCCGTCGTCGTGGGCGTCGCCGGCGCGACGCCGGAGCGCGCGCCCGTGCTCACCGCCGGCCTCGCCGCCCTGGTGGGCGGCGCGATCTCGATGGCGCTGGGCGAGTACGTGTCGGTGTCCAGCCAGTCCGACAGCGAGAAGGCGCTCATCGCCAAGGAGAAGCACGAGCTCGCCACGATGCCGGACGAGGAGCTCGACGAGCTCGTCGGCCTCTACCGCGAGCGCGGCCTCAGCGAGGGCACCGCCCGCCAGGTCGCCACCGAGCTCACCCACCACGACGCGCTCGGCGCACACCTGTCCGCCGAGCTGAACATCGACCCTGACGACGTCGTCAGCCCCTGGCACGCCGCGTGGGCGTCGCTGCTCGCGTTCCTGTGCGGCGGCGTGCTGCCGATGCTGGCCGTGCTGTTCATCCCCGAGCCGTGGAAGGTCGCCGGCACGTTCGTCGTCGTCCTCGCCGCCCTCGGCGCCGCCGGCTCGATCGCCGCCTGGATCGGCGGGTCCTCGCGCGCACGCTCCGTCACGCGTGTCGTCGTCGGCGGCGCGCTGGCGCTCGGCGTCACCTTCGGCCTGGGCTCGCTGCTCGGCACCACCGGCGTCGTGTGACCCGCCCACCGTCCTCCGTCCCGACCCCGCAAGGAGCCTCCGTGCCGCACCCCGTGCCCGCGTCCCCGCACGCCGCCGCCGACCTCGCCCCGCGCCTCGGGCGCACCGTCCTGTACCAGCTGTACCCGCAGAGCTTCGCCGACGGGAACGGCGACGGGATGGGCGACCTGGCGGGGATCACCGCCAGGCTCGACTACCTGCAGTGGCTCGGCGTGGGGGCCGTGTGGCTCGACCCGTGCTTCGTGTCCCCGTTCGCCGACGCCGGGTACGACGTCGCGGACTTCCTGACCATCGCGCCGCGCTACGGCACGAACGACGACCTGGCGGAGCTCACCGAGCAGGCCGGGCGCCGCGGCATCGCCGTGCTGCTCGACCTCGTGGCGGGGCACACGTCCGACCAGCACCCGTGGTTCGCCGCGTCGGCGGACGACCCCGCCGACGACCGGTACGTGTGGAGCGACGCGCCCGTCGACGGCTTCGAGCCCGGCCCGGGCCGTCGCGGCGGGTTCTACCTGCCGAACTTCTTCCCCGTGCAGCCGGCGCTCAACTTCGGGTACGCGCGCCCCGACCCGGCACAGCCGTGGCGCAGCCCGGTCGACGCCGAGGGCCCGCGCGCCAACCGGGCCGCGCTGCGCGAGATCATGGCGCACTGGTTCGACCTCGGCGTCGCGGGCTTCCGCGTCGACATGGCGGCGTCGCTCGTCAAGGACGACCCGGGCCTCGTGGAGACCGGAAGGCTGTGGCGCGAGAACCGCGAGTGGCTGGACGCCACCTACCCCGGGCGGGTGCTGATCAGCGAGTGGGGCGACCCGCGCGTCTCCGTGCCGTCCGGCTTCCACGCCGACTTCTTCCTGCAGTTCGGGGGCGACGACGACGGCCTGCCGCTGCGCTCGCTGTGGAACAACGGCGCGGGCACGGTGCAGCCGTCGTGGGGCGAGGTGCCGAGCTGGGCCGACGCCGAGGCGCAGGGCGACGCCGGCACCTTCGTCCGCGCCTGGCAGGAGGCCACCGGGGCCATCGAGGCGGCCGGCCGCGGCGGCCTCACCGGGCTGCCGACGTCGAACCACGACTTCACGAGGCTCGTGGCCGGGGCGCGTGACGCCGAGCAGGCGCGGGCCGCCCTGGTCCTCACGCTCACCTGGCCGTCCATGCCGTCGGTCTACTACGGCGACGAGATCGGGATGCGGTTCGTCCCCGAGACCCCGACCCTCGAGGGCTCCCGCCTCAACCCGACCTACGACCGGGCGGGCTCGCGCACCCCGATGCAGTGGGGCGACGTGCCCGCCGGGCGTCTCGGCCCGGACGTCGCGGAGTCCCGGTACCTGCCGCAGGACCCGGACCCCGACCGCCCCACCGTGGCGGCCCAGCTCGACGACGAGGGGTCGCTGCTGCACCTCGTACGCCGCCTCGCGCACCTGCGCACCTCCGACCCGCGGCTGGACGCCGCCGCCGACGTCTCCGTGCTGGCCACCGGCTACCCGTTCGCGTACCTGCGCGGCGGCACCCTCGCCGTCGTCCTCAACCCCGGGCGGGACGCCGTGTCGGTCGCGGTGCCCGGGGCGGCCACGGCCCGCGAGGTCGAGGTGCGCGGGCTGCGCACCGAGGGCGACGTCGTGCACCTCGCCGGCCACGGGTACGCCGTCCTCGACCTCGCGTGAGCGCCTGCTCCCCTGCCGACGGCGTCCGCCCGGCGGGCCGCCGTCAGCGGCGAGGGGCACCCTGGGCGCATGGAGCTCGAGGTGCGCGGTGAGGTCTTCCAGTGGCGCGGCCCTGCGCCGTACTACTACGTCGCGGTGCCGGACGCGGAGGCCGAGCGGATCGCGGCGGTCGCGGCCCTGGTGTCCTACGGCTGGGGCGTCATCCCCGTGACGGGCCGCCTCGGCGGCACGACGTTCACCACCTCCCTGTTCCCCAAGGACGGCGGCTACCTCGTCCCGCTCAAGGACGCCGTCCGCCGGCCCGAGGGTGTGACCGACGGCGACGAGGTCGTCGTGCGGCTCACCCTCGAGGTGTGACCCGGCGAGCAGCGCGGCCACGAGCGCGGTGCCGTGCCCCCTGCCGAGGTAGTTCGGATCCTGCCGAGGTAGTTCCGATCGCGCCGAGGTAGTTCCGATCGCGCCGAGGTAGTTCCGATCGCGCCGAGGTAGTTCCGATCGTGCCGAGGTAGTGGTCTGGTCCACTACCTCGGCAGGGCTGGAACTACCTCGCGGAGGAGAGGCGGTCGACGAACGCGACGGCGGCGGCGGAGATCTGCGCGCGGGCGTCGTCGTGGGAGATCGTCGGGGTGCCGTCGCCGGGCTGCGGCCCGTAGTCGCCGAACTGGGCGTGGGCGGCGCCCTCGACGACGGTGAACGTGCTGTCCGCGGGCAGGTCGGCCCGCGACGCGTCGATCTTCGCGGGGGTCGACAGCCCGTCCCGGCTGCCGGAGACGGACTCGACGGCGGCGGTGAGCGTGCCGCTGACGTCGCCCGCGGGGTACGACGCGAACAGCAGCAGGCCCGCCACGGGGGCGTCCCCGTCGTCGGCGGCGTCGGCCTCCATCGCCGCGACGGTGCCGCCGAGCGAGTGCCCGCCGACCACCCAGCGCTCCTCCTCGGGGAACGCGGCACGCGCGTCGTCGAGCGCGCCCACGGCGAGGAACCCGATCCCCAGAGGCTGCTTCCCGACGACGACGGTGTGCCCCGCCTCGGCGATCGGGCGCAGCACGGCCGCGTACGCGCGGGCGTCGACCCGGGCGCCGGGCTGGAAGAACACCGCCGTCCCGTCGCCGCCGCCCGCGGGCGCCAGCACGTACCGGGTGGCGCTCTCGCTCACGGTCACGGCGTCGTCGGGACGCATCGCGGCGAGCGCCGGCTCGACGGCGACGAACGGGCGCAGCCACGCGAGCAGCACCACCCACGCCGCACCGCCGACGAGCAGCACCACGCGCCCCGCCCGCCGCCAGCCCGGCCGCGCGGGACGGGCCCGCAGCGCGCGGACGCCGGCGAGCACCGCGCCCGCGAGCGTCAGCACCAGCAGCACCGCGTACGCGGGGTGGCCGTGCACGACGGCGCCCCAGGCGGTCGCGCAGGCCCACGCGACGACGAGCACGGCGCCCGCGACGACGACGAGCGTGGCCGCGCGGAGCCACGGCGGGGCGGCGGGCGGCGTGACGGGGTCGGCGGGCGGGACCAGGGCGTTCGGCACGCGAAGAGTCTGGCACCCGCACCCCGGTCACGCCGCCGCCGGACCGCCCAGCAGCCGGCCCCAGCGCGGGTCGAGCAACGGCGCCCCCACCATGTCGAGGCACCTCCACAGCGTGACCGCCACGGAGTCGAGCACCGGCGTCGCGGTCTCCGCCTCCACCCGCTCCACCACCGGCGCGCCGTACAGGTTGGTGCACAGGTAGGCGACCGCCTGGGCGCGGCCGCCCTCGACGACGTCGTGGGCAAGCGGCACCAGGTCCTCCGGCGGCACGCGGGCGAACTCCTCGTTCACGTGCAGCCCGACGTGCCGCTCGGCCACGACCTCGATGCCCTCCGTCGCCCACGCCGTCGCCACCGCCTGGTTGACGTCGGCGGTGTACGGCGTGACGAGGCCGATCCGCTCGAGCCCGAACCTGGCGAAGGCGTCCAGGTACGCCAGGGTCGACGTGGTGGCCGGCACGCCGGTCGCGGCGGTGATCTGCCGGACCATCTCCCGGTCGTGCCCCGCGCCGAGCCACGACCCGGCGGTGCCGTTCCACGCGACGACGTCCACGTCGGCCGTCCGCAGCAGGCGTGCCGCGTCCACCATCGCGGCGTGGTCGAACTGGGTGTCGGAGTCCGCGTCGAGCACGATGCGCGTCACCTCGATCCGCGTCGAGTGCACGGTCACGTCCTCGCGGGCGCCGAGGATCCTGGCCGTCTGCGGCTCCAGGCACGTGTTGGACGACGGGACGATCATCCCGATCCGCACGGGCCGCGTCACCGCGCCGCTCCCACGACCGCGCCGAGCACGGGGTCGGCCGACCGCCGCGCCGGGTCCCGGAACGCTGTCCGCTCCCGGTACCGGCCCACCGGTCCGGGGTCGTGGAACGTCCCTTCGTCGAGCACCACGCTGCCCCCCGCCACGACCGTGCTCGGCCAGCCGCGCAGCTCCATGCCGTCGAAGGGCGAGAAGTCGGTGCCCTGGTGCAGGCGCGAGCCGTCCACCACCCGGGACTCGTCCGGGTCGAGCAGCACGAGGTCCGCGTCGTACCCCACCGCGACCGCGCCCTTGGTGGGCAGCCCGTGCACCCGCGCGGGTGCGGTCGAGAACGCCTCCACGAACCGCTCGACCGGCAGGCCGGCCCGGGTCACCATCGCCGTGTAGGCGGCGGGCATGCGCGTCTCGACCCCGGGGAGGCCGTGCGGCATGCGGCGCACGTCGTGGCGGTGCTCGCGCTTCTGGGCGAGGTCGTAGCAGGAGTGGTCGGACGAGACCACGTCGACGGCGCCACGCCCCAGCCGGGCGAGCAGCCCGTCCGCCGCGGCGCGCGGCCTCACCGGGGGGCAGCACGCGTACTTCTCCGGCGTGGCCGACGAGTAGACCGCGTCGTCGAGCAGCAGGTAGTGCGGACAGGTCTCGCTGAGGACGACCTGCCCCCGGGCGCGGGCCTCCGCGACGGCGTCGACCGCGCCCGGCGTGGTCTGGTGGACGAAGTAGACCGGGGCGCCCGTGTACGACGCGACGGCCAGGATCTCGCGGACGGACGCGTCCTCGGAGATCTCGGGCCGGGTGCGGTGCAGGTCCTCGATGCCGACGTGGTCGTCCGCCGCGCACGCGGCCGTGCGGTCGACCACGATCGCGTCGTGCTCCGAGTGCACGATCGCGAGCCCCCCGAGCCGCACCATCTCGCGCATGACGCGCAGGATCGTGTCGTCGTCGGCCATGGTCGTGCCGCGGTTGGTCGTGTACAGCTTGACCGACCGCACCCCGAGCCCGGCCATCTCGTCGAGCTGGCCCGGCACGGTGTCGTCCCAGGTCACGACGGAGCCGTGCAGCCCGACGTCGCACCGGGCGCCCCGGGTGAGGTCGAGCTTGCGGCGCAGCGCGTCGATCGGCCGTTCCCCGGCGTCGGCGGGGATGCCGAAGTCGAGGATCGTCGTCGTGCCGCCGTGCAGCGCCCCGACGGTCGCGATCTCGTACGTGTCGAGCGACGCGTACGCGCCGGTCACCTGGTCGACGTGGCAGTGTCCGTCGACCCCGCCCGGCAGCAGCAGCCGGCCGGCGGCGTCCAGGGTGCGCACGGCGGCGGGCGGCGCCGAGCAGGCCGACAGCAGGGCCGTGACGACGCCGTCGGTGACGCCGACGTGCGCGCGGGTCCGGCCGTCCGCGTTGACGACGGTGGCGTCGGTGACGAGCAGGTCGAAGGTCATCGGGCGGCTCCAGCGGTGCGGTGGTCGTGGTCGTGGTTCTCCGACGGGCGGTCGGCGAGGCGCGCGGCGAGCGCCGGCGACAGCCCGGCGTGATCCTTGGCGGGTGGCCGGGCGCAGCTCCCGGCGCGTGCGACGCCGGGCGCGAGACGCACCAGGGCCTCGGCCTGCGCGACGCCCGCGGAGATCCCGTCGACGACGGGGACCGGGAGCCGGTGCGCGACGTCGCGGGCCATGCCGGCGAGCGGCGCGCCCGCGAGGATCACGACGTCGGCGCCGTCCCGCTCGACGACCTCGTGGGCCAGGCGCACGAGGTCCTCGCGGAAGTCCTCCTGCACCGTCCCGATGGCCCGCAGCGGGTCCCGCAGGGAACGGATCGACGCCAGCCGCGACGTCAGGCCGGCCCGGTCCACGCAGTCGCGGTACCAGGCGGTGATGCGCTCGGAGATCGCGACGATCGAGAAGCGCACGCCGAGCAGCGACGCCGTCGCGAGGGCGGCCTCGGTGATGCCGACGACGGGCACGTCGACGAGCTCCTTGAGCCCGGGGAGCCCGGGGTCGCCGAACGCGGCGACCACGACGGCGTCCGCTGCGGCCCCCTCCGCGGCGACGATCTCCGCCACCGCCGGGGCGGCGAGACCCGCCTCGAGGCGGGTCTCGATGTAGGCCACGCCGGAGGCCGCCGTCCGCGTCGTGACGGTGGTGCCCGGCGACGCGGCCCGGCGCGCCTCGGCGTCGATGAGCGTCGTGACGGACTCGCTGATGTTGGGGTTGATGACGAGCAGGTGCACGGTTCCTCCGATCAGACCGGCAGGCGGCGGCCGTAGTCGAGGCAGAGGACGGAGATCAGCATGACGGCACCGGCTCCGACGAAGTAGGCCAGCGCCCACGCGTACCCGCCGGTGGCACCGACGATGAAGCCGACGGCCATCGGGGTGATGAAGCCGTTGATGTTGCCGAACAGGTTCATCGCGCCGCCGAGGAGCCCGGCGTTCGCCCGCCCGCCGAGCTGGGCGGGGACGGCCCAGAACAGCCCGACCCAGCGCAGGAAGAACAGCACCACGGACAGGAGGGCGACGGCCATGATCGAGCCGTCCACGAAGATGACGGCGACGAGACCGGCCACGACGATCACGCCGGCCGTGCCGAGCATCGTGCGCATGACGAGGTTGGCGGAGGCGCCGGCGGCCTTCCACCGGTCGGAGAGCGCGCCGCCGAGCAGCTCGCCCACGAAGCCTGCGCCGAAGATGACGAAGGTGCCCCAGCCGACCTCGGCGAGGTCGAAGCCCTTAGCCTCGGAGAGGTACAGCGGGCCCCAGGTGAGCAGGCCGTAGAAGACCCCGTTGAACCCGAACCAGCCGAAGCACATCGCCCAGAACGACCGGAACCGCAGGTAGTCCAGGAGCCCGCGCCAGCCCTGGTGGCGGCGCCCCTTGGCGGCGTGCATCTCGGCGGCTCGCGCGGCCGCGGCGTCCTCCTCCTCGAGCGCCTTCTCGATGGCGGCGGCCTCGGCCTCGTTCACCTTCGGGTGCTGGCGGGGCGAGTCACGGATGTACCACCACGCCAGGATGCCGAAGAGCGCGGTCACGACGCCCGCGATGACGAAGGCCGCACGCCAGCCACCGCTGACGGCGATGAGCCAGGCGATCGCGACGCCGCCGATGCCGGCGCCGAGCGGGGCGCCGGCGTCGAGGATGGTCGCTCCCCGGCCGCGCTCCTTGGGTGCCATCCAGGCGGCGTTGAGCTTGCCGCCGGCGGGCATGATCGGTGCCTCCGTGATGCCGATCGCGGCGCGCGCGACGAACAGGCCGGCGAAGCTGCCCGCGAGGCCCGTGGCGGCCGTGGCGGCGCCCCACCCGACGGTGGCGGCGGTGGCCATCTTCCGGGGGCCGAACCGGTCGATGAGCAGGCCGCCGGGGATCTGCATGAGCGCGTAGGCGAAGAAGAAGGCGGAGAGCAGCAGGCCGGTGGCCTCGGACGAGAGGCCGAACTCCTCGCGGATCATCGGCATCGCGACGGAGATCGAGCCGCGGTCGATGTAGTTCAGCGTGACGAGGGCGAGGAGGAGCGCGAAGAGCTTCCAGCGCACCCGCGTCGGCTTCTCGTCGAGATCGTGGGCGAGCGGTACCCCGCTCGAGGTACGGGAGAGGGTCATGGCGTCCTCGGATTCGGTAGTCGGCGTTCCAGCGGCGCTGCTGGTCGGCGTCGACGCGTCGTCGCGTCTTGGGATCCCACCGAGGAAGGTATTGGGATCCCAAGTCGCTGTCAACAGGTGCCCCGGGCCCGACGACGGGCGCACGGCCGCGGATCCCCGGCCTATGCCTCCGTGGCGCCGTCGCCCTCGAAGAGGTACGCGAGCGTGTGGGAGCGGTACGCCAGCACGTGGGCCCGGGCCAGCGCGGCGGCACGCTCCGGGTCCCCCGAGACGATCGCGTCCCGGAGCCGCTCGTGCTCCTGCACCACGACGTCGACGTCGAGGATCTGGCGGAACAGCCAGTGCAGGCGCCCCAGCAGGGGCTCGAGGATCCCCTGCAACAGCTCGTTGCCCGTGAGCACGATGATCTCGTCGTGGAACCGGGCGTTCGCCTCGTGGGCCGCGCCGACGTCGCCCGCCTCGATCGCGGCCCTGGCCTGGGCGAGCGTGCGGTCCAGGTCGTGCGGCGCGCCGGCCGCCACCTGCTCGGTCGCCTCGCGGACCGCGAGGACCTCGAGCGCCTCGCGGATGCCGAACAGGTTGACCACCTGGCGCCGGTCGAGCGTCGTCACGACGACGCCGCGGGACGGGAGGCTCTCCACCAGCCCCTCGCGCTGCAGCTCCCGCAGGGCCTCGCGGACCGGGTGCCGCGACGCGGCGAACTTCTCGGCGAGGTCACGCTCGACGAGCCGGTCGCCCGGCTGGAACCTGCCGTCGAAGATCCGGGCACGGATCTCGTCGCCGACGATCTCCCGCAGCGGCTTGTCGTTCCTGTACAACCGGCTCGACGACTGCTTCATCGACCGACCAGCTCCGCTCTCGCACGCACGGTGATCGCGCCGGACGGCGCGGAACGACAGGCTAACCACACGGCCGCCGCTATCGTGTCACCGCTCGCCCCCTACAACGATGCAGGAGTCTCCGTGCCCGACCCGTCCGCGACCTCGACCGTTCTCGCCCTCGACGCCGTCGTCGACATCGACGTCCCCGGCCCCACGATCAGCCGCCACCTGTACGGGCACTTCGCCGAGCACCTCGGCCGGTGCATCTACGAGGGCTTCTGGGTGGGCGAGGACTCCGACATCCCGAACGTCGGCGGCATCCGCACCGACGTGGTGGAGGCGCTCCGCGAGCTCGCCATCCCCAACCTGCGCTGGCCGGGCGGCTGCTTCGCCGACACGTACCACTGGCGCGACGGCGTGGGCCCGGCGGCCGACCGCCCCCGCATCGTCAACACGCACTGGGGCGACGTCGTCGAGGACAACTCCTTCGGCACGCACGAGTTCATGGCGCTGTGCGACCTGCTCGGCACGGCCCCGTACATCTCGGGGAACGTCGGCTCCGGCACGGTGCAGGAGACCGCGGACTGGGTCGAGTACCTGACGCGCGGCGACGACTCGCCGATGGCGCGGCTGCGCCGGGAGCACGGTCGTGACGAGCCGTGGGGCGTGTCGTTCTTCGGCATCGGCAACGAGCCGTGGGGCTGCGGCGGCAACCTGCGCGCCGACCAGTTCGCGTCGCTCGCACGCCAGCACGCCACGTACGCGCGCGACCACGGCGGCAACCGCCTGGTGCGGGTCGCGGCGGGCGCCTCGGACGACGACTACGCGTGGACCGAGACGCTCATGCAGCAGGTGGCGAAGCTCGGCGACGCGGAGCCGCGCGACCTGTGGCAGATGGTGTCGTTCCACTTCTACACGTTCGCCGGGACCTGGGGGGACAAGGGCGCCGCCACCGAGTTCACGCGCGACGAGTACTGGGCCACGATGCGCAAGGCGCTCGACGTGCGCCGCATCATCGCGGGCCACTCGGCCGTGATGGACGCCTACGACCCCGAGGCCAAGCTCGGCCTGGCCCTCGACGAGTGGGGCACCTGGTGGAACGTGGAGCCCGGCACCAACCCCGGGTTCCTGTACCAGCAGAACGCGATGCGCGACGCCCTCGTCGCGTCGGTGCACTTCGACGCCTTCCACGACCACGCCCGCCGCCTGCGCCTGGCGAACATCGCCCAGACGGTCAACGTGCTCCAGTCGATGCTGCTCACCGACGGCGCGAAGATGATCAAGACGCCCACGTTCCACGCCTTCGCGATGAGCGCCGGCCACCACGACGCGGCGAGCCTGCCGGTGCGCGAGCGGTCGCCGCGGGCCACGCACGACGTCGACGGCACCGCCGTCGGCACCGTGTCGGCGTCGGCGTCCACGAAGGACGGCGCGGTGCTGGTGTCGCTGACCAACCTCGACCCGGACGCCCCCGCCACCGTGCGCGTGGACCTGCGCGGGCGCTCGGTGAGCGACCCCGTCGCCACGGTGCTCGCCGCCGACGACCCGGCCGCGCACAACACCTTCGACGCGCCGGACGCCGTCGCGCCGCGCCCGCTCGACGGCGTGCGCCTGGAGGGCGGCGTCCTCACGGCGGAGCTGCCGCCCGCGGCGTTCGCGACGGTGCGCCTCTCGCTCGCGTCGTAGGCCCGCGCGCCGACGTAGCGGTGCGTCGTCGTCCCGGTCCAGGACGGCGACGCACCGCTACGTCGGCCACTCACCTGACCATCATATGAGACACATGGTCCCATTGACCGGACAGCGGGTGTAGACCTGGGCCATGACCACCACCGCCGTCGAGGGCACGGACACCGAGCACCGGTACTGGCGGCGCAACCTCGCCGTCGGCACGGCCGGGTCGTTCACCACCCTCGTGGCGATGACCCTGCTGGTGCCGTTCCTGCCCGAGTACGTACGGCAGCTCGGCGTGGACGACCCGGCCGCCGTGGTGCGCTGGTCGGGCGTCGCGTACGGGGCCACGTTCCTCACCGCGGCGCTCACCGCGCCGCTGTGGGGGGCGCTCGGCGACCGGTTCGGCCGCAAGTCGATGCTGGTGCGCGCGAGCCTGGGCATGGCGGTCGCGATGACCCTGCTGGGGTTCGTGCAGAGCGTCGAGCAGCTCGTCGCCGTGCGGCTCCTGGTGGGCCTGCTCGGCGGCTACTCCTCGGGCGCCACGATCCTCGTCGCGGCCCAGACGCCGAAGGGCCGCAGCGCCTGGGCGCTCGGGGTGCTGTCGTCCGGCATCCTGGCCGGCAACGTCGTCGGACCGCTGGTCGGCGGGTTCGTGCCCGCCTGGGTGGGGATCCGTCCGACGTTCGTCGCGTGCGGTGCGGTGATCTTTCTGGCGTTCCTCGCGACGACGTTCCTGCTGCGCGAGCCGCGGACCGGGCCACCGCCGCCCCGGGTGGCCGCCCGACGCCGCGGCGTGTGGGCGCAGGTCCAGCGCCCGGGCGCCGTCGTGGCGCTCCTGGCGACGTCGAGCCTGCTGCTGTTCTCCACGATGTCGATCGAGCCGATCGTCACCGTCTACGTCGAGGACCTGGGGCAGCTCTCGCACGCGGCCGGCGTCGCGGGGATCCTCGTGGCGCTGACCGCGGTCGGCAGCGTCGTCGCGGCGCCCCGGGTCGGGCGGCTCGCCGACCGGGTCGGCCCCACCCGGGTGGTGGTCACGTGCCTCGCCGCGGCGGGTGTGCTGGCCCTCGCGCAGGCCCTCGTCACGAACGTCTGGCAGCTCGGCGTCCTGCGCGTGCTGCTCGGGCTCAGCCTCGGCGGCCTGCTGCCGTCGATCACGGCGGCCGTGCGCCACCTCGCCCCGCCCGACGCCGTCGGCAGGGTCCTCGGGCTCGGCGTCTCGGCGCAGTACGTGGGCCAGGTCGCCGGGCCGGTGCTCGGCGGGCTGGTGGCCGCGCAGGCGGGGGTGCGCGCCGTCTTCGTCGCCACCGCCGTCGTGCTGCTCGCGGCGGCCGCCCTGAACCTCGTGATGCTGCGCCGCGGCCCCGCGCTCTGAGTTCGGTCATCTGGTACGAGATCGGTCCACATCCGTACCGACTTCGTACCGGATGACCGACCTCAAGCGTCCAGTCGTCGGATGAATCCTTCCAATCGGCGATTGAATCGTGCTAATTTCCCGTGGCATGACCACATCGGCCGCAATGACGCGGCGCACGTTCGGGAAGCTGGCCGGGATCACCGCAACGGCGTTGCTGCCGTGGGCACAGGCGCCGCGCGCCGCCGCCTCGGGTCCGCCTGAGGTCGTCGAGTCGGCGACGCACGTCGTCGTCGACAACGGGCTCGTGCGGCTCACGGTGGACAAGTCGAATGGTCGGACCACCTCGCTCGTCTACGACGGCGTGAACCTGGTCGGCCGCGGCAACTACGACATGAACACCGTCCGTGAGGGCGGGGGCCTGCCGCTCCCGCCGGCGGACAACCACCTCACCGTCCGGGTCGAGCAGGACTTCGTCGACGTCGCCTACCACCACAGCCCGTCGGGCGACATGCCCTGCTGGCTGGTCCGCCACCACGTCGTGCGTTCCGGCGAGGCGGGCATCCACCTCGCCTACAGCTACGACCACCCGGCCGCGCTGCACGGCTTCCGCACCGACCAGCACCGGTACGTCTTCTACACGGCCGGCGGCGTCTTCACGCACGCGTCGGTGGAGGACGACGCCGACGCCGTCCGGTGGCGCGAGTCCGCGGCCCGCATGCCCACCGGCGCCGAGATCTCGCGCGCCGAGATGGTGATGGACGCGACCTACGACCTCGAGGGCACCGGCTCCGCCTACCCGCGCCGCTACTACACGAAGTACGACTGGGCCGTGTCCATGAAGGACCACAGCCTGCACGGGCTGTACGGCGGCGGCTTCGGCATGTGGGCGGCCCTGCCGAACCTCGAGGGGTTCAGCGGGGGCCCGGTGCGCCAGGACCTGATCCTGCACCAGACCGGCGACACCCCGGTGCTGCTCGTCGAGCCGCAGGCCACCCACTACGGCGCCCCGCCGGTGCGCGTCGCGGCCGGGCAGGCGTGGCAGAAGACGTACGGCCCGTACTTCGTCTACCTCAACCGGGGCGACGACCCGCGGGCGATGCGCCGGGACGCGGCCCGCCAGGCGCGGTTCGAGCGGCACGCGGAGTTCTACGACCGGCTCGCGATCGAGGGCTGGTCGCCCTCCACCGAGCGGTCCCGCGTGCGCGGCACCGTGCGGGTCCCGGGGGTGCCGAACCTCGACGGCGCCGTCGTGGTGCTGTCCGACAACGGCACGGCCATGCAGGACTCCGTGCTCGGGTACAACTACTGGGCGGACGTCGCCGAGGGCGGCCGCTTCGTCCTCGACCACGTGCGGCCCGGCACGTACCGCCTCACCGTCTACGGCGGCGGCCTGTGGGGCGAGTACGTGATCGACGACGTCGAGGTCGGCGCCGGCCAGGAGGTGACCCTCGGCCGCATGCTGTGGGAACCCACGAGCCACGGGCGCACGGTGTTCCAGCTCGGCACGCCCACGCGGGACTCCAGGGAGTTCCGCCACGGTCGCGAGTTCCGACGCTACGGCCTGTTCGAGTCGTTCCAGGACGACTTCCCCGACGGGGTCACCTACACGGTCGGCAGGAGCGGTCCGCAGGACTGGAACTACCTCCAGTACCAGCGGTCGTACCCGGTGCAGGCGCCCGAGGGCACCGTGCTGCCGGAGGGCGCCGAGGGCGTCTGGCTGTTCGACTTCGGCACCGCGTCGAGCCCCGTCGCCGACGGGTACCAGCGGGTCGCCCAGAACACCCTCTACGCCGCGGGCGGCGGGTTCGGTCTCGACCGCTCCGTCGACTCCCGGGACCGCGGCGCCGACGGCGACCTCCAGCGGGACTTCGTCGTCGGGTCCGGCTACACGTTCTCGGTGGACCTCCCCGACGGCGTGTACGAGGTCACGGTGCTCTCGGGCGACGACATCGCGGCGAACAGGTCGACGGTGTCGTTCGCCGGCGGCGACCCCGTGGCCCTCGACTCGGGGCGCGGCGAGTACGCGGTGCACACCGCGGAGGTGACCGTCACCGGCGGCCGGCTCGACCTGCTGGCGGGCGGCGACGGCCGCCTCAACGCCGTCGAGATCCTGGCCGCGGACGCCGCGCTGCCGGTGCTGGGAAGCCTGACGGTCGACGGCGCGGACCTGGTGCCGGGCTTCAGCACGTTCCGCTCCGACTTCGCGGTCGACCTGCCGTGGGACCAGGAGTCGGTCACGGTCCGGGCCACCGGCCGGGGTGGGGCGCAGGTGACGATCGGGGGCGACGTCGTCCCCGAGGCCGGGCTCGCCGTGCCCCTGTCCGCGCAGCGCACCGTCCTCGAGGTCGGGGTGAGCGACGGCGAGGCGGCCACGACGTACCGGCTGCACGTCACCCGGCAGGAGAGCCCGTGGCGCATCCTGTTCGACCTCGACCGCGCGCCGGCGGCGGCTGCGCAGGCCACCCTGACGATCGCACTGGCGGCGTGGGCCATGGGCTCCGCGCTGCCGGTGCCGCCCGAGGACAGCAACCTCACGATCACCGTCAACGGGGAGCCGTTCGTGTGGACCTTCGGGCCCGAGGACGCGAAGGGGGCCACGTACCGCAGCGCGCGCGGCGGGCGGAACTACACCCGCGAGATCACCTTCGACGCCGCGCTGCTCCGGCCCACCGGCAACGAGATCACGCTGCAGATCAACGCCGGCGCCGAGCACCTGTGGAACGAGGCGGCCTACGACGCCATCCGGCTCGAGATCGGCTGATCGGGACGGGCCCGGCCTCCGGTCACGCGGACCGGGGGCCGGGCCCCGTCGTGCCTCAGCGGCCCAGCACGTCCCGCGTCGCGACGTCGGGCCGCAGGTCGAGCCGGCGGAGGAGCTGGGCGTTGAGCGCCACCACCACCGTCGACAGCGACATCAACAGCGCGCCGACGGACATCGGCAGCACGAACCCGACCGGCGCGAGCACGCCCGCCGCCAGCGGCACCGACAGCAGGTTGTAGCCCGCCGCCCACCACAGGTTCTGCGTCATCTTGCGGTAGCTCGCCCGCGACAGCTCGATCACGGACAGCACGGACCGGGGGTCGTCGCTGGCGAGGATGACCCCCGCCGACGCGATGGCGACGTCCGTGCCGGCGCCGATGGCGATACCGACGTCCGCCTGCGCGAGCGCCGGGGCGTCGTTGACGCCGTCACCGACCATCGCGACCCGCCTCCCCTCGGCCTGCAGCTCCGCGACCCGGGCCGCCTTGTCCTCGGGCCGCACGCCCGCGAAGAACCGGTCGACGCCGAGGTCGTCCGCCACGGACCGCGCCACGGCCTCCGCGTCGCCGGTGATCATCACGACCTGCACGCCCCGCCGGTGCAGCGCCTCGACCGCCTCGGCGGACTCCGGCCGCACCTCGTCCGCGAGCTTCAGCCCGCCGACGACGACGCCGTCGCGCAGCACGTGCAGGATGATCGCACCGTCGGCGCGCCACGCCTCGGCCTGCGGGACCTCGCCGGAGTGCAGCTCCCCGAGCTGCTCCTCGAGCAGCCGCGGCCCTCCGACGCGCAGCTCGTGCCCGTCGACGGTCGCGACGACGCCGACGGCGGGCGACGACGAGAAGTCGGTCGCGCGCGGGACGTCGAGCCCGCGCTCCCCGGCCGCCCGGACGATCGCCCGGGCCAGCGGGTGCTCGCTGTCCGCCTCGGCGGACGCGGCGAGAACGAGGACCGTGTCGGCGTCCACGTCGCCGACCGCCGCGACGTCCGCGACCGTCGGCTCGCCCTTGGTCAGCGTGCCGGTCTTGTCGAAGAGGACGGCGTCGACGGTGCGCATGCTCTCGAGCGCCAGGCGGTCCTTGACGAGGACCCCGCCGCGGGCGGCACGCTCGGTCGCGATGGAGACCACCAGCGGGATGGCGAGGCCCAGCGCGTGGGGGCAGGCGATCACGAGGACGGTGATAGTCCGGACGACGGCGTCGTCCGGCAGGCCGAGCGCGGTCCAGGCGATCGCCGTCACGACCGCGGCGCCCAGCGCGAACCAGAACAGCCAGCCCGCCGCGCGGTCGGCGAGCCGCTGGGCCCGCGACGACGACGCCTGCGCCTCCGCGACCAGGCGCTGGATACCGGCGAGCGCCGTGTCGTCGCCGGTCGCGGTGACCTCGACCCGCAGGGCGGAGTCGGTCGCGACGGTGCCGGCGGTGACGGCGTCACCCGGCTCGCGGGCCACCGTGCGCGACTCGCCGGTGACCATCGACTCGTCCATCTCCGCGCGGCCGTCCACCACGCGCCCGTCCGCGGGGACGCTGCCGCCGGGGCGGACGAGGACGACGTCGCCCACGCGCAGGTCCGACGGCGCGACGGTCACGACCTGATCGCCCTCGACCCGCTCGGCCTCGTCGGGCAGCAGCGCGGCCAGCGAGTCCAGCGCCGAGGTGGTCTGCGCCAGGGACCGCATCTCGATCCAGTGCCCCAGCAGCATGATGACGACCAGCAGGGCGAGCTCCCACCAGAAGTCGAGCTGGTGGTCGAGCACGCCGAGGCTGGCGCCCAGCGACGCGACGAACGCGACCGTGATCGCCAGGCCGATGAGCAGCATCATCCCGGGCTTGCGCGCCTTGAGCTCCGACACCGCCCCCGTGAGGAACGGCCGGCCGCCCCACACGTAGATCACCGTGCCGAGCACCGGCGAGACCCAGTCGACCCACGCCGCGGCGGGGAGCTCGTACCCGAGCACCATCGCGAACATCGGCGACAGCGCGACGGTCGGCACCGCCAGCACCAGCATGATCCAGAACAGCCGCCGGAACTGGCCCACGTGATCGGCGTGATCAGCATGGCCCGCATGACCTGCGTGCCCACCATGGCCGGCCATGTCGTGACCGGCCATGTCGTGACCGGCGTGGGCCGTCATGTCGTGCGCGTCGTGCTCGTGCTCCAGGACGGGCGCGCCGTCGGGGCGCCGGTGCCCCGCGTGCTGGTCGTGAGAGGAGTGGTCCACAGCTCGATCCTTGCCTCGAACGGTCGGTGTCGCGAGAGATCGCATACCCCACTGGGGTATCTCTCACTCCCCGGAACGTTATACCCCCACCCCGTATTTCGCGACCTCTGGCGCACCCGCCCCGCCCCGCGGGCCGCACCGCGATCCCTTGCGAGACTTCTACAACGATGGAAACATTCCCGGGGCACGCGATCGCTCACTGAGGACCCTCGACGAAGAGGAGCACCATGAACGCCCGCACCGTCTGGACCACCGCCATCTCCGCCGCGACAAGCGCCGTGACCGCCGCCGCGCTGGTGGTCGGCTCGGCCGCCGTGGCGACCGCCCCCGCAGGAGCCGCCGACTACCCCGGCCCCGGCGTCGTCACCGGCGACACCGGGGTGCACGACCCCGAGGTCGTCAAGAAGCCCGACGGCACCTACCTCGTCGCCAGCACCGGCGAGGGCATCCGTCTCAAGACGTCCACCGACCGCACCCACTTCACCGAGATCGGCGCCGCGTTCCCGGGCGGCACCCCCTGGGCCGACCCGTACACCGGCGGCAGCACGCACCTGTGGGCGCCGGAGATCCACCACGCGAACGGCCAGTACTACCTCTGGTACTCGGCGTCGTCGTTCGGCGTGAACACGTCGGCGATCTTCCTGGCCACGAGCCCGACCGGTGATCCGGGCACGTGGACGCACCGCGGCAAGGTCGTCGAGTCCTCAGGGTCGGACGACTTCAACGCCATCGACCCCGCGCTCGTGGTCGACGCCGACGGCCGGTGGTGGCTGAGCTTCGGCTCCTTCTGGTCGGGCATCAAGATGATCCGCCTCGACCCGCAGTCCGGCCTGCGCTCGGGCAGCGCGTTCCACTCCATCGCCGGGCGCGGGGGCGGCGCGATCGAGGCGCCCACCATCCATCGCCACGGCGGCTACTACTACCTCTACGTCTCGTTCGACTCCTGCTGCCAGGGCGCCGCCTCCACGTACCGCGTCATGGTCGGACGCTCGACGTCGGTCACGGGCCCGTACCTCGACCGCGCCGGCGTCCCCATGACCCAGGGCGGCGGCACGCAGGTGCTCGCCGGGCACGGGTCGATCCACGGGCCCGGTCACCAGACCGTCTTCTCCGACGTCGACGCGGACGTGCTGATGTACCACTACTACGCCGACTCGGGCGCGTCGTTCCTCGGCATCAACCTGCTCGGCTACGACAGCGCCGGCTGGCCGTACGTCTACTGACTCCCCCACCACCGCCGAACAGGCGGTTGACACCGTGATCGAGCTGCTCGCCGCCTCATAAGGGTGTCAACCGCCTGTTCGGCACACGGGGCGGGTGGGGGCGGGAACAATCGCGCGGGGCGGCGCGTTGCGGCAGGGCCCGTACACCGTACGAAACGAGGTTCCGTGCCCCAGCCCACCTCCCCGCACACCCCCGCCACGGCACTCGATCGCGTCGCCGCCGACGCGATCGAGGAGGAGCAGGCCGCCCTCGACGCCGCGTGGTCACGACGCGCCGCGATACTCGAGGACCTGGAGCACACGCTGGCCACCACGCGTCCCGAGGACGTCGCGGCCCGCGCGCGGGTCGCGCAACTGCGGACGCGACGCGCGGAGGTGCAGGCGGCGGACCACGGCCTGGTCTTCGGCCGGCTCGACGCCGACGACGGCGCGGTGCGACGCCTCGGTCGCGTCGGGCTGCCCGGCGCGACGGAGGACGACGAGCCGCTGGTCGTGGACTGGCGGGCCGCCGCCGCACGCCCGTTCTACACCGCCACCCCGGTGGACCCGCAGGGCGTGCGTCGCCGGCGCCACGTGCGCACCCGGGGGGCGCAGGTGGTCGGCGTCGACGACGAACCGCTCGACGGCGGTCTCGACGACTCCGGGCTGGTCGGCGAGGGCGCGCTGCTCGCCGCGCTCGACGAGCGCCGCACCGGCCGGATGGGCACCGCCGTCGCCACCCTGCAGCGCGAGCAGGACGACGTCGTGCGCGCGGACACCCGCACGCCCCTGGTGGTGCAGGGCGGCCCGGGCACCGGCAAGACCGTGGTGGCGCTGCACCGCGTCGCCTACCTGCTGTTCGCGCAGCCGCACCTGGCGGAGCGGGGCGTGCTCGTGCTGGGGCCGTCGACGCGCTTCCTCGACTACATCGCGCAGGTGCTCCCGGCGCTCGGCGAGACGGCGGTCGTCTCCGCCACGTGCGACACCCTCGTGCCGGGGGTGCGGCCCGCGCGCGCCGAGGGGCGCGCCGTCGCGGAGCTCAAGGGGCGGTCGTCCTGGCTCCCGGCGCTGCGCCGGTTCGTCGCGTCGCTCGAGCCTGCCGACGGACCGCTCGCCCTGGTGCTCGACGGCGAGGAGCACGTCCTGACGGCGGCCCAGGTGGCCACCGCGCGCCGCGGCGCGGCAGGGGCCGGCTCGTACCACCGCGCCCGCGACCGGGTGGTCGAGCGCCTGCACGACCTCCTCGTCGACGCCGTCGCCGACCGCCAGGCCGAGCTGCTCGCCCGCGCCGAGGAAGGGTTCGAGGACGTGCTGGGCCAGCTCGACGCACGGCTCGCCGCCGCCGACGACCGCGCGCTGCCCACCGGCGCGACCGGCTCCGACGTCGACGGCGTGCTGTCCGAGTCCGACCTCGAGGCGCTGCGCGACCGCGTCGCCGCCGACCGCGGGGTCGCCGCGTCGCTCGACGCCTGGTGGCCGCGCCGCGACCCGGCCGCGGAGCTCGCCCGGCTGCTGCACGACACCGAGCTCCTGGCCGGGCACGCCTCGGACCTCACGGCCGCCGAGGTGGCGCTCGTCGCCGCCGAGCCGGCCGGAGGCACGGACGGGTGGGCGAGCAGCGACGTCCCGCTCCTCGACGCCCTCGCCGACCTGCTCGGCGACCCCGAGGAGACCACGGCGGCCGTCGCCCCGGGCCGGGCGCCCGACGTCGAGGGCGTCTTCGTCGCCGCGCGGGCCGCCGCCCGCCGGGACTGGACCTACGGGCACGTGGTGGTGGACGAGGCGCAGGAGCTCTCCGGCATGCAGTGGCACATGGTGGTGCGACGCTGCCCCACCCGGTCGGTCACCGCCGTCGGCGACATCGACCAGGCGTCGTCGGCGCACCGGCAGACCGACTGGGCCGAGGCCGTCGGCGACGCGCTCGGCGACCGCTGGCGCCGGGCCGACCTGACGATCTGCTACCGCACCCCCCGCGAGGTCATGGAGCTCACCGTCCCCGTGCTGCGCCGGGCGGGCAGCCGCAACGACCCGCCGCGCGCAGTCCGCTCCGCGCCGGTCGCCCCGTGGCGGGTCGAGGCCGTCGGCGCCGCCTGGCCGGGGACCGTCGCCGGGATCGTCGCCGGGATGGGCGCGCGGTACGACGGCGGCACGGTCGGCGTGGTCGCGCCCGCGTCCCGGCTCGCCGCGCTGCGCGACGTCCTCCCGGACGGCGTGCCCGCGCTCACCGCGACGGACGCGAAGGGCCTCGAGTGGGACGCCGCCGTCGTGGTCGACCCGGACGGCATCGCCGCCGAGCCGCGCGGCTGGAACGGGCTGTACGTGGCCCTCACCCGGTGCACGCAGGAGCTGGCGCAGGTGACCGTCCCGGCGCCGCCCGCCGACGGGCCCGTGCCGTCGCGGTGACGGTTCGCACCCTCTGACCTTCCTCAAATCACCTGCGGGCACGGCGCACGGGCCACGAGGATGACGACGCGACACCGCCCGCCGCGACCAGTGAAGCGAGGAACTCCCATGCGCGTCCTGGTGACCGGAGGCGCCGGGTACGTCGGGTCTCACACGGTGCTCCGGCTGCTCGCGGCCGGGCACGACGTCGTCGTGGTGGACGACTTCTCCCGGGGCGCACCGGCGGCCCTGGAACGGGTCGAGAACCTGGCGGGGCGGCCCGTGCCGGTGCACGTCTTCGACGGGGCGGACATCGACGCCCTCGAGCGCCTCTTCGACGCCGAGGGTTTCGACGCCGTGCTGCACCTCGCCGGCATCAAGAGCCCGAGCGCGCGCGGCGTCCGACCGCTCGACAGCTACGAGACCAACCTCGGCACGACGTTCACCCTGCTGCGCTGCATGGCCTGGTACGGCGTCGACCGCCTCGTCGTGTCGTCGTCCGCCGCCGTCTACGGCGAGGGCCGCGACCTGCCCCACGCGGAGGATGCGCCGCTCGCGCCCACCGGCCCGGTGGGCCGCAGCCACGCGATGAACGAGCAGATCCTGCGCGACGTCGTGGCCGACGCCGGGCCCGCCCTGCGGGTGGGCGTGGTGCGGCACTTCTCCGCCGCGGGCGCCCACCCCTCGGGCTCGCTCGGCCCCGACCGCACGGGCGCGTCCGCGAGCCTGCTCACCGCCGTCGCGGAGGCCGCCGCCGGGCTGCGCGACGGGCTCGAGGTGTACGGCGCCGACCACCCGACCCCCGACGGCACGACCATGCGCGACTACGTGCACGTGGACGACCTGGCCGCCGGCCACGTCGCCGCCCTGGCGGCGCTCGGCGACGCCGATGAGCAGCTGTCCACCTGGAACCTCGGCAGCGGGCGCCCCACCAGCGTGCTCGAGCTGGTCCGCGCCTTCGAGTCCGCCACCGGCCGCACCGTCCCGTACCGCGTGGCCGGCCGCCGGGAGGGCGACGTCGCCGTGTCGTACGCCGACCCGGCCCGCGCGGAGGCGGAGCTGGGCTGGAGCGCCTCGCGCGGCATCGAGGACATCTGCCTGGACCTGTGGCGCTGGCACCAGCGCAACCCCGCCGGGTACCCCACGTCGCTCGCCCCCTCCGCCCCGTGGCGCGGCGGCGTGGGCCACCGCCTGCGTCTCGTCTCCGCCGTGCCGGCGGCCGCGGCCTGGTAGGCCGGGCCCGCGAGCGGTCAGTCCTTCGTGTCCCGGTAGTACCGCAGCGCCCCGGGGTGCAGCTCGACCGGGTCGGTGAAGATCGCCCGCACCCGGTCGAGGTTGGCCGCCGACGGCACCTGCGCCGCGATCTGCGCCCGCGCGTCGAACAGGGTGGACACCAGGGTCCGGGCCTCGGCCTCGGGCATGTCGGCGCGCACCATGAGGAAGTTCGGCACCGCCAGGGTCTCGACGACCTTCGACGACCCGTACATCCCCTCGGGCACGATGCCGTGCCGGTAGCCGCTGCCGTACCGGGACCGCACCGCCTCCACCAGGTCCCCGAGGGGCACCAGGCGCACCGGCACCTCGTCGGCGAGCGCCGTCAGGCCCGGGGTGCGCAGCCCTCCGGACCAGAAGAACGCGTCGATCTCCCCCGCCCGCAGCGCGTCGATCGAGCCGTCCAGGCCGAGGCGGACGTCGGTGAGGTCCTCGGCGGGGACGTCGGCCGCCGCGAGCAGCCGGTGCGCGATGAGGGCCGTGCCGGACTGCGGCGCCCCGAGGGAGACCTCCTTGCCCCGGAGGTCGTCGATGGTGCGGATCCTCGAGCCGGCCGGCACGACCAGGTGCAGGAAGTCGTCGTAGACGCGGGCCAGGGCGCGCACCTGGAGCGGCTGGTCGAACTCGCCGTCCCCCGCGACGGCGTCCCGGGCGGCGTCCGCGGCGCTGAACGCCACCTGCGCCCTGCCCGCCTCGAGGCTCTCGAGGTTCTCCACCGACCCGCCCGACCCGACGACCTCGACCGGCAGGTCGTACCGGTCCTCGACCACCTGGGCCAGCGCCGTCCCGTAGGCGTGGTAGATGCCGGTGGAGCCGCCGGTCGCCACGGTGAGCGCGTCGGGGCGCTGCCCGTCCCACGGGTCGCCCGCCGTGTCGTCGCCGACGCACCCCGCCAGGACCGGCAGCGCGACCAGCGCCGCGACCAGCAGCCCCGCGAGCCGTGCCGCCCCCTTGCGCGCCGCCGTCACGACGTCGCCTCCACCCCGGCGTCGACGGGCGCGCCGGAGCCCGCGGCGAGCCCGGGCACCCGCAGGCGCACCTCCAGCCCGCCGCCGTCCGGCAGGCCCAGGCGCAGCCCGCCCCCGCCCGTGGCGAGCAGCTCCGAGGCGATCGCCAGGCCGAGCCCGGAACCCCGCACGGTGCTGTGGCCGGGAGAGCGCCAGAATCGCTCGGCGAGGCGGTCCAGCTCCTCGGGCGGGACGCCCGCGCCGTGGTCGCGCACGACCACCTCGACCGCGCCGCCGTCGGGCCCGCTCGCCGCGGTGACCGTGACGTCGACGCGGCCGCCGTCGGGCGAGAACTTCACCGCGTTGTCGAGGACGGCGTCGAACGCGCACTCGAGCACGATCGGGTTCAGCTCGGCCCAGGCGGCGCCGTCGTGCCCGTCGTCGCCGCGGTCGAAGGTGAGCTCCCGCCCGACTGCGAGCAGCCGCCAGCTGTCCACCCGCCGCGCGACGAGCTCGGCGACGTCCAGCGGGTGCGCACCGGCGGCCAGGTTGGCGTCGTCGGCCAGGAGCAGCAGGGCGTCGAGGATGTGCGCCATGCGGATCGCCTCGGCGCGGACGTGCGCCACCTCGGTGGCGTGCTCGGGCGGCGTCGACAACGCCAGGTCCTCGACGCGCAGCATGAGCGCGTTGAGGGGGTTGCGCAGCTCGTGCGACGCGTTCGAGACGAACTCCTGCTGGCGGTGCATGGAGTGCTCCACCTGGCCGGCCATCGCGTTGAACCGGGTGACCACCTCGCGGAGCTCGGGCGGGCCCGTGGACGGGGGGATGCGGGCGTCGAGCCGCCCGCGCCCGATCTCGCCCATCGCCGTGTCGACGGCGCGCACCGGCCGCAGCACCCAGCCCGCGGTGCGGTGCGCGATGACGACGGCCAGCACGCACATCGCCGCGCCCGCCGCGACGAGCAGGCCCCAGCTCGACCAGATGCTGCGGGAGACCTCCTCCGCGTCGGACACGGTGACGACGGCGCCCACCAGGTCGCCGCCGTCGTACACGGGCTCGGCCACGACCACCCGCTCGGCCTCCCAGGGCAGCGAGCTGAGGTCCGCCTCGCCGCGACGGCCCGCGAGCGCCGCGTGCCGCTCGTCGACCCCCTGCGGGTCGATGCCGTTCGTGGCCCACGTGGCCCCCGACTGGTCGACGACGGCCGCCGCCACCCCGTACACCTCGCGGTAGCGGTCCAGGTCGCCCTGGACGATCGCCGGGTCGTCGACCGTGAGCGACTGCCGGGCCGTGATGACGAGGTACCCCGCGTCGGCGAGCCGGTCGAGGTAGACCGCCTGCTGGTTCGCCCGCGCGACGTTGCCCGCGTAGGCGGTGCCGAGCAGCGCCAGCACGAGCACGCAGGGCACGAACAAGATGATCGCCAGCCGGGTCCGCATCGGCGCCTACGCCCCCGCGCCCGTGGGACCACCGCCGTCGGGCGCCGCCACCCGGTAGCCGACGCCGCGCACCGTCTCCACGACGTCGGGCTCGCCGAGCTTGCGGCGCAGGGACGCGACGTGCACCTCGAGCGTGCGGCCCAGGCCCTTCCAGCTGGAGCCCCACACGTCGCGCAGGATCCGCTCGCGCGTGAGGACGGAGCCCTGCTGGCGCACCAGCAGGGCGAGCAGGTCGAACTCCTTGCGGGTCAGCTCGACGACCGCGTCGACGGCGCCGCCCACCCGGTCGCTCGTGCGTCGCACCTCGCGCCGCGCGAGGTCCACGACGAGGCCGCGCACCCGGACGCGCGCGTCGGCGGCACCGGGGCGGGCGTCGTCCCACTCGCGGCCGCGGCCGCGGCGCATCACGGCGTCGATCCGGGCGAGCACCTCGCGCACGTCGTACGGCTTGGTCACGTAGTCGTCGGCGCCGAGCTCGAGGCCGCGGATGCGCGCGTCGAGCCGGGTCCGGGCGGTGACCATGATGATCGGGGTGTCGGAGACGCGGCGGATGCGCCGGCAGACCTCGAACCCGTCGATGTCGGGCAGGGACAGGTCGAGCAGCACCATGTCGGTGCGCGGGCTCAGCTCGCGCAGCGCGGACGCGCCGTCGCGCGCACGGACCACCTCGTAGCCGTGCCGTCCGAGCACGGACACGAGCGCGCCGGCGACATGGTCGTCGTCCTCGACCACGAGCAGCTGCACGGGATCGTCCCTCCGTCGGGCGCCTGGAGCGCACAGGGTAGCGGAGCCGCTACCGGTGGTCAGAGCCAGCCCACGCGCCGGAAGACGCGGAAGAGCACCACGCAGCCGACCACCATGAGCACGAGCGCGAACGGGTAGCCGAGCAGCCAGTGCAGCTCCGGCATGTGCGCGAAGTTCATGCCGTAGATCCCCGCGACGACGGTGGGGTAGACGAGGATCGCCGCCCACGCCGAGATCTTGCGCATGTCCTCGTTCTGCCGCACCGACACCTGCGACAGGTGCACCTGCAGCATGTCGGAGAGCAGGTCGTCGTGGGCGTCGAGGTGCCGGTCGATGCGTTCGACCGTGGACGCCACGCGTTCCAGCGCGCGCCGGTCGGCGACGACGCGCCGCCCGTCGGTGGTGAGCTCGGGCAGCTCCGCCGCCACCGGCAGCAGCGCCCGCCGTGCCTCCGTGATCTCTCGCTTGAGGTCGTAGAGGCGCTGCACCGGGTCCGCCGTCGTCCGGTCGAAGACGACGCGCTCGGCGTCGGCGACGGCGTCGCCCAGCGCCACCTCGACCTCCGACGCGACGCCCACCAGGCCCAGCACGACGGCGAGCGCCACGCGCTGCGCTCCCGACCCGTGCGTCGGGCCGGGGCCACGCAGCCGGTCGAGCGCGTGGGCGTGCACCCTCGCCCGGCCGGTCTCGAAGCTGAGCACGGCGTCCGGGCCGGCGAGGACCCCCAGCTCACCCGTGTGCACCTGCCGGTCGTCCTCGGTGAACCAGACCGTCGGCGTGAGCACCGCGACCCAGTCGTCGTCGAGCCAGCGCACCGCGGCCACCGGCCGTCTCGGCACGTCCCCCGCGGAGAGATGGACGTGCCCGAGCCGCTCCCGCAGCCCGGGGTCGATCTCGCCCGCCGCGGCGAGGAACGACTCCTTGTCCGTGACGTGGCGCCAGCGCGCCGGGTGGTCGCCGTCCGGCGCGTCGGCCGGCGCGCCGTGCGGGCCGACGAACCACTCTCCCGCCGTCTCCTCGTCCGTCACTCCCGCATTCTCGGACGAACCGGGCCGAACGGCACGGCGACGGCCTCCCGCCCGCGTCACGGCGGCAGTTCGCGTTCGCGGCGGCAGTTCGCGTTCGCGGCGGCAGTTCGCGTTCGCGGCGGCAGTTCGCGTTCGCGTCGGCAGTTCGAACTGCCGACGTGAGCCAAAACTGCCGCGCCGACCGTCACACCGCGAGCGTCAGGCTCCGACCGGCACGTCCTGCGGAGCCGGCTCGGGCCGCGCGTCGGCGGCCCGGCGCGCGACCCACGCCGCACCCGCACCGGCGACGACGAAGATCCCGCCGAGCGCGAGCCAGCCGGGGGTGCCGTACCGGATGGGCAGGGCGGTGACGACGACGGGCGCCGCCATGCCGGCGAGGGCGTAACCGGTCTGCGACAGGCCCTGGTAGGCGCCGGCGCGGCGCGGGTCGGCCAGCTCGAACGCCATGCCCCAGCCGCCCGCCTCGGACAGCACCTCGCCGAGCGAGTGCGCGACGGCGGCGAGCACCAGCAGGGCGGTGGCGGCGACGAGGCTGCCGTACCCGGCCGCCGCGTAGAGCACGCACGCGGCGGCGAGGAGCACGGCGCCGCGGCGCACGGCACGCCCCGCCGCCCGCACGTCGTGCGTGCCCCGCGACGCCCGCACCTGCAGCAGCGCCACCAGCACGGTGTTGACCACGAGCAGCGCGGAGACGACGGCGGTCGGCGCGTCGGTGGTCGCGACCCACAGCGGCACGCCCACCGTCATGACACCGAACTGCATGGCCACGACGGCGTTGAGCACGACGCTGGCGACGTACGTGCGGTCGCGCAGGGGGTGCGGTGCGGCGGCGACCGGCGCCGGGGCGTCGGCGCTCGCCACCGGGGCGGGCGCGTCGGCACGCAGCCGCTCCCCCAGCTCGGGCACGCGACGCGGGAGCAGGACGAGCGGCACGACCGCGCCGAGCAGCAGCACCGCCGTCGCGACCATCGCCGTGCGGTACGCGAGCGCGGTGTCCGCCAGGAGCGCCACCGCGGCGGCGAGCGTGCCCACCCCGATGAACACGTTCATGACGACGCGCAGCCGCGCCCGCACGTCGACCCGCTCGGGCCCGGTGAACCAGCGCGCGAGGAGGGCCTGCCGCGCGGTCGAGTGCACGCCGCGCGCTCCGACGGCGACGATGGCGGCGAGCGTGAAGCTCACGGCGTCCCCGGTGAACGAGTAGGCGGCGAGGGCCACCGCCTGCGCGCCGACGCCCCACACCTGCACGACGTGCGGCCCGAGCCGGTCGGACCAGCGGCCCGCGAGGAACGCGCCGAGCACCCCCGCGCCGCCCGCGATCCCCAGGCCGAGCCCGACCGTCCCGGCGGAGAGCCCGACCACGCGCGTGAAGTACAGGACGGACACCGCGTAGAACACGCCGTTCGACATGGCGAGAGCCGTCGTCGAGATGGTGAGGGCGCGCGCCACGGGGTCGCGCGGCAGGAGGGTCTGGAGCACGCGTCCAGTAGGCGGCACACGTCGCCGACGACGAACGGATGTAGCGCTCCCCTACATCTAGGATCACCTCGTGGGATGGATGCACTACGAGCTGGCGGGCATGGACCTCGCCGACGTCCGCTTCGCCGTCTCCCCGATGAACGAGCTGGTCCTGTCGCTGCGGGCATGGCGCGACCCGGGCCGCTACCCCATGCACCTGCCGTGGCTGCGCCGGGTCGAGGAGGCGCGGCCGTCGCTCGACGACGAGATGCTGCTGGCGCTGACCAACGAGTCGCTGTGGACGCCGGACTACCTCACGCCGCGGCCCGGCAGCCCGCTGACCCGCATCGACGACGAGCTGGCAGCGGTGGCCGCCGTCGACGACGCGACCGTCGCGCACGACCTGGCGGTGGTGCACCCCCGCGGCCTCCCGGCCGCGCTGCAGGGCCCGGTGTCCCGGGTGCGCCGCCGGGTGGACGCCGCGCTCACGGCCTACTGGGACGCCTGCCTCGCGCCCGTGTGGCCGCGGATGCGCGCGGTGCTGCAGGCCGACGTCGTGTACCGCAGCACGGTGGTCTCGGCGCGCGGCGCGGGCGCGATGTTCGCGGACCTGGCGCCGCGGGTGTCGTTCGCCGACGGGGTGGTGAGCGTGCAGCTCACCTCGCTGGCGGCGGCGCGCCGGCGCTCCACCACGGGCGCCGGGCTCACCCTGGTGCCGACGCTGTTCACGCGGGGAGCCTCGTGCCCGATCGACCCCGAGGAACCGCCCGCCATCATGTACGGCGCGCGCGGCACGGGCACCCTGTGGCAGGCGCAGGAGCACGTCGCCGCCGACGCGCTGGTCGCCGTCCTGGGCCGGGCGCGGGCGGGGCTGCTCACCGCGCTGGAGCGGCCGGCGTCGTCCACCGAGCTCGCCCGGCGCCTCGACGTCACGACCAGCGCCGTGAACCAGCACCTGCGCGTGCTGCGCGACGCCGGCCTGCTGACCTCGGCCCGCTCCGGCCGGTCGGTGCTGTACCTGCGCTCGGAGGTGGGCGACGCGCTGGTGGGCCCGGCCCGCTGACCGGTCAGCCGGCCACGCGCGCCAGGTGCGCCAGGTGCGCGTCGAGCACGTCGAGCGCCCACGCGGCGTCGTCGCCGGGCTCCTGCCGCACCACGTGCAGCGCCAGCCCGTCGACGAGGGCGTGCAGCTCACGCACCTCGACCTCGGACGGCGGCCCCCCGGCCAGGACGGCCAGCGCCCGCGCGCAGACGTCGCGGATCGCGTCCTGCGCGGCGCGATGGCCGTCGCGCAGGGCGGGGTCGGTCATGGCCGCGGTGCCGAGCGCGAGGTACGCCTCCATCTCGGTGCGGCGCTCGGCGTCGAGCGGGAGGAGCTGCGCCAGCACGGCGCGCGACCAGCCGTCACCGTCCTCGACGGCATCGACCCGCTCCTGCAGCCGCTCCAGGACCAGGGCGACGGCCCGCTCCCGCACGCTCGCCACGGTCGGGAACGTGTAGCGCAGGGAGCTCTGCGGCAGCCCGGCCTCGGCGGCCACGTTGCGCACGGAGAGGGCCTCGAGACCGTCGCGCACGAGGACGCGCCACGCGGCCTCGGACACCTGGCGGCGGCGTTCGTCACGGTCGAGCTTCTGGGGCACGGCCCTATGTTCGCACAGTCGTGCGAAGTGTGCTAGAACTGTCTTCGCACGATCGTGCGAAGACCTGTGCAGATCCCGACCGAGAGGAAGTGACGTGCCGTGGACTGGCTGATCCTCGTCGCCGCCGGCGTGATGGAGGCCGTGTGGGCGACCGCGCTGGCCGCGTCGCGCGGCTTCCGGCGGCCGGTGCCGACGGCGGTGTTCGTCGTCGGCCTGGCCCTGAGCATGTGGGGCCTCGCGCACGCGATGCTCACCATCCCGGTGGGCACCGCCTACGCCGTGTGGGTGGGCATCGGCGCGGTGCTCACCGTGGGCGTCGCCATCGTGCGCGGCGACGAGCGGCTGACCGTTCCCCGCGCCCTGCTGCTGGTCGGCCTTGTCGGGTCGGTCGTCGGACTCAAGGTGGTGAGCTGACATGAGCGCCAAGAACGTGGGCACGAGGAAGAACGTGACCACCGTGGCCTGGGTGGTGCTGCTGGCCAGCGCCGTCCTCGAGGCCGTCTGGGCCACGGCCCTGCACGCCAGCCACGGGTTCACCGTGCTGCCCGACACGATCGTGTTCGTCGTCGCCCTGTCGGCGAGCATGCTCGGCCTGGGTTACGCCGCGAAGCACATCCCCATCGGCACCGCGTACGCCATCTGGACCGGCGTCGGCGCCGCGCTGACCGTCGCGTGGGCGATGCTCACCGGCACCGAGACGGCGTCGCTCCTCAAGGCGCTGTTCCTCGTCGGCATCATCGGCTGCGCCATCGGCCTCAAGCTGGTCGGGCACGACGACGCCCCGCAGGACGCCGCCTCCGACAGCGACGTCACCGCCGGTGGACCACCTGCGCCGCGGCCTGGTCACGGGGCATGAGCAGCACCTGGTCGACGTTGACGTGCGCCGGGCGGGTGGCGATCCACGCCACCGTCTCGGCGACGTCCTCGGCCGTGAGCGGCTCGACCCCGGCGTAGACGGCGTCGGCCTTCTCCTGGTCGCCCTTGAAGCGCACCAGGGAGAAGTCGGTGTGCACCATGCCGGGGTCGATCTCGCTGACCCGCACCGGCTGGCCGAGCAGCTCCAGGCGCAGCACCCGCGTGAGCGCGGCCTCGGCGTGCTTGGCCGCGTTGTACCCGGCCCCGCCCTTGTACGGCTCGCGGCCCGCGATGGAGCCGATGGTGATGACCTGGCCGTCGCCGCTCGCGACCAGCCTCGGCAGCAGGGCCTTCGTGACGCGCACCGTGCCGAGCACGTTGATGTCGTACATGCGCTGCCAGTCGGCGAGGTCGGCGTCGGCCACCGACTCCGTCCCGAGCGCGCCGCCGGCGTTGTTGACGAGCAGGTCGCACCGCCCGAACCGCTCGTCGACGCCGGCGGCGAAGGCCGCGACGGACGCGTCGTCCGTGACGTCGAGCGGGATCGCGGTGCCGCCGGTCTCCGCGGCCACCTGCTCGAGGCGGTCCATCCGGCGGGCGCCGAGGACGACGTGGAAGCCCGCCGCCGCGAGGGCGCGCGCGCTCGCGGCACCGATCCCGCTGCTGGCTCCGGTGACGACGGCGACACGCTGGTCGTTCGACATGCCTCGTTACTCCTCGCGCTCGGGCGAGGGGCCCCGTCGGCCCCCCGCCCGATGCTATCGAGGCCGGCGGGCGCTCCCCCGCCGGCGGGGCTCACCCGACCGGCCGCGCGGTGCGCGCCTTGACCAGTGGCCGCGAGTACGGCCCCTGGCTGCTCGTCGATGCACCGCTGCGCACCAGCCCCTCGGCCAGCACGACCCCCGCGGCGACCGGGTCGACGACGGGCACGGGCAGGGCGTCCCGCAGGGCCGCGTGGAGCGACGTGAACCCGGCGCACCCGAGGACGATCGCGTCGGCGCCCGCGGCCAGGGCACGGTTCCCCGCGGCCACGAACGCGTCGACGGTGCGGGCCAGGTCGTCACCGACGTCGAGGACGGCGACGTCGGTCGCCTCCACGGCGACGCACCGGTCGTGCAGACCGGCGGTGCGCAGGCTGTCGCGGACGAGACCCCGCACCCGGGCCAGCGTGGTCACCACGCCGTACCGGTGGCCGACCAGCATCGCGTGCATCGCGGCCGCCTCGGTGATGTCCACGACAGGCACGTCGAGCAGCTCCCGCGCCCCCTCCCGCCCGTGCTCGCCGAAGCCCGCCATGACCACCCCGTCGACCGTGCCGTCGAGCTCCGCGAGGCGGTCCAGCACGGCCGCGGCCGTGACGTAGCTGTCGTAGAACCCCTCGGCGGACGCCGCGCCCCACCGTGGCTGGACGGCGACGATCTCGGTGCCCGGCCCGGCCACCGCCCGGGCACCCGCCGCGATCTCGGCGGTCATCCGTTCGGAGGTGTTGCAGTTGACCACCGCGAGGCGCACCGGACGGTCGACCGCGCCCCGCCGTCCGTTCAGGACTGCTCCGGGTACAGCGCGACGCGGCTGCGGCCGGGCTCGGGGTCGTCGTCCAGGCCGATCAGGCGCGCCGGGTTCTCGGACGTCATCTGCCGCACCTGCTCGACCGTGAAGCCGTAGTCGAGCAACAGGGTGATCCAGGTCCGCATGCCCTGGACCGCCGTCGGGAGGTTCCGGACGCCGTAGTCGGTGCCGAGGACGACGTGCTGCGGGCCGACCTCCCGGAGCGTCTCCATGTACGTCGGCACGGGCCGGCTCTGCCTCGGCACCTCGTGGCCCCGGTCGATGTACTCCTTCTCGACGTAGTAGTGCGTGAGCGGCACCGCCGTCGCGAAGATGTCGACGAGCGCGCCCTCGAGGAACACGCCGCGGGACGCCAGGTCCTTCTGCTCGGCGACGCTGAGCAGGCCGCGCGCCGGGTGCGAGACGAGGACCTTGCGGATGCCGTACTCCTGCGCGAGCTCGACCACCCGGAACACCTCGTCGTGGCCGACGTGGCCGGTGTTGAGGTACACCTCGGGGCGCTGCGCGACCAGCTCCAGGATCTCCGCCAGCTCGTCGGTGGGCTCGCCGTCGGTCGGGATGCGGATCGCGCGGGACAGCTCCTCCTCCGCGAACCTCGGGTACGCCTCGTGCAGCGGGACGAGCCTGCCGTCCACGACGGTCGACTCCCGGGACGCCTGGTGGTGCGTGCAGTGGGACCCGAAGCTGATCATCCGGCACCCGCCCTCGATGTTCAGGGCGGTCTTGATCGCGCGGGGGTTCATCCCCCCGTGCCCGGAGTTCATGAGGTACCCGCCGTACGTCCGGATCCCGGGGACGTGCCGGTTGACCATCCACGCCGTCCCGGACGCGCCGCCGAAGACGTCGTAGTACACGAGGGCGCGCATCCCCGCCGACCGCGCCTCGATCGCGATCTCGATCGGGTCGGTGTGCCCGGGGTTCGACGACAGCACCGGCCCCGCGTGGACGTGCGTGTCGATGGCACCGACCAGCAGCTCGTCGGGCAGCTCCATCGACCGGCGGTAGAAGTCCTCGGCTCCGTTCATCGACGTCCCGTCCTTTCGGTTTCGGCCAGCCTCTTGCCGGCCGCTGTAGTTCTGTATACCGTATCGCTCACCGCTCGTCCATCACTTCAGTGGGAACAGTGGCCCCGGGCCACTCAGGATCGTTGTTACATCTACGTTTCCAGCGTTTCCACGAGCGCGTCATCGCCGACGCGCAGCTCGGCGCGACAGCGATGTCGCCGCAGTTGCAGGCCATTCTGTATACGAGTCTGAACGGAGCGTCATGCGTAGACAGCACCAACCGCGGTCGGCCGTCATGCCGTCCGCCCCCGCAGGACCGAGCCGCCGGGCGTTCCTCGGCGGCATGGCCGCCGCCGGCGCGGCGGTGCTCGGGGCGTGCGCGCCCCAGAGCCCGGACGGCCGGAAGGTCGTCACCGTCTGGGGCGGGTTCGAGTCGATGAACGCCGACCTCGTCCGACACTTCAACGCGACCCACGACATCCAGGTCCGGTGGGTCGACAACGGCTGGGGGATCGGCCAGTACTACCAGAAGTTCATGACCGCCATGCACGCCGGGACCGGCGGCCCCGACGTCTTCATGACGGACCTCAGCCTCGTCCCCCACTTCGTGGTCCAGGACCATCTGCTCGACCTGGGCCGGTACGGCGCCGCCGAGGACGCGGGCACCTACGACCCGCAGGCCTGGGCGCAGCTGGCCCAGCACGACCACGTCTACGCGATCCCGGTGGACTCCGGGCCCCTGACGTTCTTCCACCAGTCCGACCGGCTGGGCGAGGCCGGCATCGACGTCCCCACCGACTGGGACGCGTTCGCCACCGCGGCCGACCGGGTGCGCACCCTCGACGACGACGCCTATCTCGCCGTCGCGGGCCCCTCGACCTGGTTCGCGGCGCTCGTCGCCCAGGCGGGCGGGTCCTTCTTCTCCTACGACCTCACCGACCCGGCGACGCTCGGGATCACCGTCGACACCGAGGCGGGGAACCGGGTCCTGGAGTTCTGGGGAGAGCTCATCGACGCCGGCGCCGTCGACACGACGGCGATGTTCTCGACCGAGATGGACGCGCGGCTCGCTCGCGGCGGCTACTGGGGGCTCGTGTCCGCGAGCTGGTACAGCTGGCAGATCGAGACCAAGGCCGCCTCGACCGCCGGCGGCTGGCGCGTCGCCGCCGTCCCGCGGTGGAGCGCGGGCGACACGGTCTCCGGGAGCTGGGGCGGGTCCGGCTACGCGGTGAGCAGGACGACCGCCGACCCCGAGGCCGCGGCGTACGTGGCCCGCCACCTGTTCGGCGCCGACCGCACGGCGTGGGACATGGCGCTCTGGACGGCGCGGCTGTTCCCGGCGCGACTGGAGACCCGGGAGTCGGACGAGTTCCGCGGACGCCCGTCGGACTTCTACGGCGGGCAGGCCGTGAACGAGGTCTACGCCGAGTCCGGCAGGAACGCCGTCATCCCCGACTACTCACCGTTCGACCGGTACTTCAGCGACGCCTTCGACCAGGAGATCTTCCGCGCGCTGCACGGCAGGATCTCGTGGTCGGACGTCCTGCCCGCCACGCGCGACCGCGTGGTGGCCTACGCGAAGGAGCAGGCGTTCGATGTCCACTAGCACCTCCACGCGGCCGTCCCCCGGCGCGTCCCCCGGCACACCCTCCGGGTCGTCACCGGGACGCGTTCGCGCGTCCCACCGCAGCCCGGCCACGATCGCGCGGCACCGGGCCGGCTGGCTGTTCGTCGCGCCGTTCACGGTGCTGATGGTCGGCCTCATCGCGGTCCCGGTCGTCTGGGCGGCACGCATGAGCCTCTACACCGACACCCTGGCGCGCGGACCGCAGTTCACCGGGCTGAGCAACTTCCTCAAGGTCGCCCAGGACCCCGAGTTCCTCGGGAGCCTGCGCCGCATCCTCGTGCTCGGCGCGGTCCAGGTCCCGCTGACGCTGGGCCTGGCGCTCGTCGCGGCGCTGCTCCTCGACCACTTCTCCGGCCGGTACGCCAAGGCGTTCCGACTGGCCGTGTTCCTGCCCTACGCCGTCCCCGGCGTCGTCGCCGTCCTCATGTGGGGGTACCTGTACAGCCCCACCTTCGGCCCGCTCGGGACCAACCTGCTCACCCCGTCGACCGGGCTCGGCGCGATCGGCAACATCCTCGTGTGGGGGGCGACGGGGTTCAACATGATCATCATCCACTCCGCGCTGCAGGGCGTCCCGCAGGAGATCTACCAGGCCGCGCGGGTCGACGGCGCGGGCGCGCTGCGGCTCGCAATCTCGATCAAGATCCCGATGATCGCCTCGTCGCTCGTCCTCACCGGGCTGCTGTCGGTGTTCGGCGCGATGCAGCTCTTCACCGAGCCGAACATCCTCAGTGCCCAGGCGCCGGACGTCTTCGTGCCCTCGTACACGCCGAACACCTACGCCCACAACCTGGCGTTCTCGTACGCCCAGTTCAACTACGCGGCGGCGGTCTCGTTCACCGTGAGCTTCCTCGTCTTCGTCGCGTCGTTCGTCCTCCTCCGCCTGACCCGAAAGCGAAGTGGCCTGTCATGAGCGCCGTCGTCACTCCGTCCCGCACCCGCCGGCCGGCCGCGGTCACGTCCGGGGCGCCCCGCGCGTCGGGCGCCCCGTCCCGGGGCCGCAACGTCGTCGTCCTCTACGCCGTCATGGCGCTGATGATCGTCTACTACCTGCTGCCCGTGTGGTGGCTGGCGGTCAACGCCACCAAGTCGAACGCCGACCTGTACACCTCGTCCGCGCTGTGGTTCGGCGGGCAGAACGTGCTGGTCGACAACGTCGTCGCGACGTTCACCGAGGACGGCGGCGCGTTCGCCCGCTGGCTCCTCAACACCGTGCTCTACACGGTGGGGGGCGGCATCGGGTCGCTGGTGGTCTCCGCCCTGGCCGGGTACGGCTTCGCCAAGTACGACTTCCCCGGCAAGCGGCTCGTGTTCGCCGGGCTCCTCGGGGTCATGATGATCCCGCTCACCGCCCTCGTGATCCCGCAGTACCTGCTGATGTCGACCGTGGGCCTGGTCAACACGCCGTGGGCGGTCATCATCCCGTCGATGCTGAACCCGTTCGCCGTCTACCTCATCCGGGTCTTCGCCCAGGACGCCGTGCCGGACGAGCTCCTCGAGGCCGCGCGGCTCGACGGGGCGAGCGAGCTGCGCGCGTTCCGGTCCGTCGCGCTGCACATCCTGCGCCCCGCGCTCGCCACGGTCCTCGTCTTCTCGCTCGTCGGCGTCTGGAACAACTACTTCCTGCCTTTGCTCATGCTGTCGGACAGCCGGCTCTACCCGATCACCGTGGGACTGGCCGACTGGTACGCGCGCGCCGAGGCGACGGCGGGCGCCTCGACACCGCTGTTCAACCTGGTGATCACCGGGTCGCTCATCGCCCTGGTCCCGCTCGTCGTGGCCTTCCTCGCGCTGCAACGGCACTGGGTGGGCGGGCTGACCCTCGGCAGCGTGCGATAGGGGCGGCATACCATGAGCACCGTGTCACTCCCCGACCAGGACCACGCCCTCGACGCTGCGGGCGCGGTGCCCGCACCGCAGGTCGTCTCCCGGCCGGGCCAGCTCTACCGGACGCTGCGCGACCGCATCATCACCGGGGTGTACGCCCAGGGCGAGCGCCTGCCCGAGCAGCGGCTGGCGACCGACCTCGACGTCTCGCGGATCCCCCTGCGCGAGGCGCTGCCCCGCCTCGAGTCGGACGGGCTCATCACGACCCTGCCCCGTCGCAGCGCCGTGGTGACGACGTGGACGACGGACGCCGTCCACCACCTGTTCGACGCGCGGCTCGCGATCGAGGTCGCGGCCGCCGGGCACGCCGCCCGCATCGCCCGGCGGGACGGGACGCTCGAGCTGGTCGAGCGCGCGCTGCTCGCGTCGGAGGAGCAGACACGGCTCAGCAACGAGCTCGGCTTCGCGGACGCCAACGCCGACTTCCACGCCGCGCTGGTCGAGGCGTCCGGCAACCCGATCCTCTCGGCGCTCATGCGCGGGCTCACCAGCCGGATGGCCTGGCTGTTCCTGCTCACGGCCCAGCGCGACCACGAGACCGCGTGCCGGGAGCACCGGGAGATCGTGGAGACCGTGCGGTCCGGGAACGAGCGGCTCGCGGAGGCGACGACGTACACCCACATCGAGGCGGGTCGGGAGCCGTCCATCACGTCGCTGCGCGACCGCCTCGGATCCTGACGCCCCCCGCGGCTTCGTTCGGCAGTCCCGCGCTTGTTCGGTCCCTGGAGGTGCCGACCAAGCGCACGACTGCCGAACGAAGCCGGGTCGGGGTGGGCGCGGCCGTGGCCTCAGCTCCCCGGGACGCCCGACCCGCGCGGCACCCCGGCGGTGGCGAGCAGGTCTTCGTGCAGCTCCATCCACACCCCGTGGACGGAGGTCGCACCCACCCCCGCCACCCGTGCGCCGTCGCCGGCCCGCGCGGCGGCCAGGGCGTCGTCGAGCCGCCGGTCGTACCCGGCGAACCGGGCGAGCTCGCCCGCCAGGGCGGCGAGCACCGGACGCACGCCGTCGACGGCGGCGGCGAGCTCGTCCAGCACCCGCCCGTCCCACGACGCGTCCCGATGGTCGTTGACCCCGAGGCGACCGTCGTCGGCGGGCCGCAGCTGCCAGTCGGTGCAGGCCCGCAGCAGCCGGTCGTTCAGCGGGGCGAACGCGGTGAGGGCATCGTGCACGACAGCGGCGGCGCGGCCGGTCGGGTCGGCGGCCAGCTCGGCGGCGAGCCTGCGCTCGTCCTCCCCCCGGCCCCGCTCGGTCAGCGACCAGCCCCCGGCCCCGGCGAACTCCGCCCAGGTCACGTGCCCGGACGCCTCCAGGTCGAGGAGGAGCTCCCGGGCCACGGCGGCGACGACGCCGGACCGCTCGGCGACAGCGTCGTCGTCCCCCGTGCCGAGCACGCGCACGGCGTGCAGCACGAGGAGCTCGGGCTCCGACGCGCGGCTCACTGCTCCTCCCCCACGCCTCCGCCGGACCGTGCGACCAGCCGGTCCAGACGCTGCTGCACGGCCTGGGGCGACCCCAGACCGAGCGCGCCGGCCATGCGCCCCCACGTGTGCCCGGCCCCTCGGGCGGAGAAGAGGGCGGCGGTCTCGAGCTGCTCCGCCTCGGCGCGCGCCGCAGGCACGAGCGCGAGCGCCGCGAGCGCCCCGGCGGCGTCCTGCTCGGGCGTGAGCTCGCCGCGCGCCGACCGCCACAGGTAGTGGCGTACGAGGTCGGTCGCCGACGGCGGCACGGACGGCGGCTGCCAGGGCCGGGGCGCGAGCGCGTCGGCACCCAGCTCGAGGAGCACGCGCCGGGCGCGCGCCTCGTCGGCGGCGGCGCCCTGGTCTGCGGCGTGGGGCTTGCGGTCCATCCCGCGACGGTCCACCATCAACGAAGCATTGTCAACATGATGTTGAGGCGGTGCGGGGCCGGCAGGCCCGACCACGAGAGACGACGGAGGTGGGTGGTGCCCCTCACGGTCCCGCTGGACGACGCGACACCGGCACACGGCGGCAAGGCCGCCGCCCTGGGTGCGCTGCGACGCGCCGGCCTGCCCGTCCCGGACGGGTTCGTCGTGCCCGCCGGTATCGCCCACGCCGACCTGCCGGACGCCGTCGCCGCCGGGACGGCGGCCCTCGCGGCCCGGGTCGATGTCCCGGCGGACGCGCCCGTCGCGGTGCGGTCGTCGGCTGCGGACGAGGACGGCGCGCACGCGTCGGCGGCGGGCCAGTACGACTCAGTGCTCGGCGTGGCCGCCGTGGAGCGCGTCGTCGACGCGGTCGCGGCCTGTCGCGCCTCGGCCACCGGACCGCGGGCCACGGCCTACCGGGCCGCGACGGCGGGCGACCCGGGGCGGTCCGACGTGTCCGTGATCGTGCAGCGCATGGTCGATGCCCGGGCGGCGGGCGTGCTGTTCACGGGCGACGGGCGCACCGTCGTCGAGGCGTCGTGGGGGCTGGGCGAGAGCGTGGTGCAGGGCGCCGTGGACCCCGACCGGTGGACCGTCATGCTCGGTCCTGTCGACGGCGGCCGCGTCGTCGAGCGCGTGACCGGGTCCAAGCGCACCCGGGTCGACCTCTCCCCCGGCGGTCCCACCACCCGCGACGTCCCGGCGTCGGACCGCGACCGCCCCTGCCTCGACGACGAGACCGTGCTGCGCCTCGCCGGCCTCGGCGCGACGGTGGCCGCCCTGCGAGGCGGGCCGCAGGACGTGGAGTGGGCGGTGGACGACGCCGGCACGATCTGGCTCCTGCAGGCCCGCCCGGTCACCGCCGCCCTCCCCTCGCCCGAGCGTTGTGAGCGCGATTTCGGGGACAATTCACGGCCGAATAGTCCCCGAAATCGCGCTCACAACACCTCGGTGGTCGCGCTGCGGGGCACGGGGGCGAGCGGTGGCCGGGCGAGCGGACCGGCGCGGGTGGTGCACGGGCCGGACGACTTCGGCACCGTCCGCCCCGGCGACGTGCTGGTGTGCCGCGAGACCGACCCGGCGTGGACTCCGCTGTTCGGCGTGGTGGCCGCCGTCGTCACGGAGACGGGCGGGCTGCTCTCCCACGCGGCGATCGTCGCGCGGGAGCTGGGCCTGCCCGCGGTGCTCGGGGTCCCTGATGCGACGGCCGTCCTGCGTGACGCCGGGAGGGTCACCGTCGACGGCGACGCCGGCGACGTCCGACCGGCCTGACCTGGACACGGGCTGGACGGCCCGTGGACGGCGGCGCCCGGTCGTGGAACCATCCGGACATGACGACGACGGCTCCACCGCGCGTCGACCACTCCGTCGGGCCGTTCACGGCGGACCGCCCTGCGGCGCCCTGGGGTCTACGCGTCCTCGCGACGCTGCTCGACTCCTCGATCGTGGCGTCCGTGGCCTTCCTCGCCGCCGGGGCGAGCCCGTCGCTCGCGACGCTGCCCGGCCTGGGCAACCCCGACGGGACGGACGGCGGGGCCTGGACGGCGGGCACGCTGGTCGTGCTCGCCGTCCTCCAGGCGTACACGGGCATGACGCCGGGCAAGCGGGTGGCGGGGATCTCGGTGGTCGACGACCGCTCGGGCACGCCGATCGGGCTGCCCGGCACTGTCCTGCGCTGGTTCGCGCACCTCCTCGACGCGCTCCTGCTGATCGGCTACCTGCGCGCCGCCTTCCATCGCGAGGGCCGCACGTTCGCGGACTCGCTGCTCGGCACCGTCGCCGTCCGCACCACCACGCCCGAGGCGCACCCGCTCGTCGCCCGGCTCCGCCGCGCCCGCGACGCGGGGGCGCCCTGGCTGCGCTGGCCCCGGCGCGTCACCGGCGCCGTGGCCCTGGTGGTCTGCGCCGCTGCCGCGGCGGCGAGCCTCACCCCCGGCAGCGGCGGCGGCACCACGATGGCGGCCTCCGAGCCCGCGTGCGACATCAGCGACCCCACCGCGCCGTACCTGGCGCAGGTGGGCGCCTCGTTCAGCGAGAGGGGCGAGAGCCGGCTCGGGATCTGGCGGCTGTCCGAGCGGGGCTGGACCACGGTCGTCGCCTGGTCGAGCGCCCCCGCAGGCACGGACGGGCACGAGCCCCTGCCGGACGGCGCCACGGCCACGCTCGTGCTCCGCTCGCCGGAGGGCGGGGAGGTACGGACCGGGGAGACCGTCTCCGATCCGTTCGGCCCCGACGGACCGTGGTGGTCGATGCCCGGCGACGAGCCCGCGTCCGCCTCCCTCGAGACGGCGGAGGACCCGGCCGGATGGACCGTGCGGTCGGCCCTCGTCGACGCCGGCGGCGTGACGGTCGCCGAGTGCTCGGGCACGGTCCCACCGGTCGACCGGTCCTCGCGGCCGTGGGTCACGCCGCCGTTCTCCGACTGACGGGCCTCAGGGCCGGAACGTCGTCTGCCCGTGCGGCGCCTTGGCGAAGGCGATCACCTTGGCCGGCACGACGCGGTAGACGAGCGCGCGCTGGCCGTGCGGGTCGAACGACTCGTCGTCGTTCTCGAAGTCCCAGGCGTCGCCGTACTTGGCGCGGAAGGCGTCGGCGAGCCGGCGCAGCTCGGGCCCGCCGGTCGCGCGCACGACGACGCCCTCGACGACGACGTCGAGGCCGGAGTCCCATGCCGGGGACGCGATCGTCACCGCCGCGTGCGGGCCGTGCGCGAGGTTGCGGGCCTTCTGCTCGTCGGGGCCGGTGCAGAAGACGAAGCCGTCGTCGACCCACAGCCCGACGAGCGGGGTGACGTGCGGGCGCCCGTCGGCGCGCACGGTGACGAGCTGGTAGCCGGTGGCCGCCGTGAGCGCGGCGTCCACCTCCTCCCAGGGCGTGGGCGCGGTGGCCTCGCTGAAGCGGGCGTCGAGAGTGCCGGTGGTGGTCATGACAGGGCAGACCCGCCGGGCCGACGGAACTCGTCGGCCCGGCGGGTCCAGGATGCGTCGGCGGCCGGTCAGGTTCCGGCGAGCATCGCGAGACGCTCCCAGGAGCGGTGCATCCCGAGCGCGTCGCGCAGGGTCGGCGCCAGGGCGGCCCCGGGGTCGCCGAGCGTCACGCCGGGCGCGCCGTCCGGCATCCCGGCGGCCACGAGGACGTCCCGCCCGGTGCCGACGGCGGCGATCGCCTTGCCGTGCCGGAACGCCTCCTGCAGCAGGACGACGACCCGCGGGTCGGTCCCCGCGGGCGTGCCCGCCGTGCCGTCGGCGACGACGACCGCGTCGTACTCGACCGATCGCGTCGTGAGCAGGGTCCGCTGCACGGTCTCCCGCGCGGACCCCGACACGACCTCGCCGCCGTGCGCGGCCACCACCCGGACGACGACGCCCTCCTCGCCGAGGGCCGACCGCAGCTCGCCCACGACGCCGAGGTCGCCGCCGTCCGCCACGACCACCCCGACGACGCGGCCGTCGACGCGGCCGGGCTCCGAGGGCCGCTGGGACAGGGCGGGTGACGGCTCCACGTCGGCAGGCTCGGGAGCCTCGGGGGGCTCGAGGCCGAGGCCGACCGCGACGCGGCGCGAGAGGTCGTCGTCGACGTGGGCGAGGCTGGCGAGCATGCGGGCACGGACCTCGTCGGAGGCGCACTTGCCCAGCTCGAACGTGTACGCCTCGACCTCGTGCGCCTGCTCGACGGGCGAGAGCGACAGCCAGAACAGGCGGGCCTGGGTGAAGTGGTCGGCGAACGACACCGGGTTCTCCCGGACCTTGGTGCCCTCCACGGGCGTGGGCACGGTGGCGAACCCGTCCTCGGGCGACGCCACCGGCCGGTCGTCGTCGATCCCGTTCGGCTTGTAGGCGACGACGCCGGAGTGCACGGCCGTCTGGTGCATGCCGTCGCGGAGCATGTCGTTCACCGGGGCGTGCGGGCGGTTGATCGGCAGCTGCGCGAAGTTGGGGCCGCCGAGCCGCGTGAGCTGGGTGTCCAGGTAGGAGAACAGCCGGCCCTGCATGAGCGGGTCGTTGGTGACGTGGATGCCCGGCACCAGGTGGTCGACGTGGAACGCGACCTGCTCGGTCTCGGCGAAGAAGTTCGTGGGGTTGGCGTGCAGCGTCATGACGCCGACGCGCTGCACGGGGCACAGCTCCTCGGGCACGATCTTGGTCGGGTCGAGCAGGTCGATCCCCTCGAACGTCTCGTCCGGGGTGTCGGGCATGACCTGCAGGCCCAGCTCCCACTGCGGGAACACCCCGGCGTCGATCGCGTCCGCCAGGTCCCGGCGGTGGAAGTCGGGGTCGGCGCCCTGGGTGATCTGCGCCTCCTCCCACACCTGCGAGTGCACCCCCAGCACCGGCTTCCAGTGGAACTTCACCAGCGACGTCGACCCGTCCGCCGCCTGGAGGCGGAACGTGTGCACGCCGAAGCCCTCCATCGTGCGGTAGCTGCGCGGGATCCCCCGGTCGGACATCGCCCACATGGCCATGTGGGTGGACTCGGTGTGCGAGGAGATGAAGTCCCAGAACGTGTCGTGCGCGCTCTGCGCCTGCGGGATCTCCCGGTCCGGGTGCGGCTTGCCCGCGTGGATGATGTCCGGGAACTTCACGGCGTCCTGGATGAAGAACACCGGCATGTTGTTGCCCACCAGGTCGAAGACGCCCTCGTCGGTGTAGAACTTCGTGGCGAAGCCGCGCACGTCGCGCACGGTGTCGGCCGACCCGCGGGACCCGAGCACGGTCGAGAAGCGGACGAAGACGTCCGTCTCACGGTCGGCCTCCGCGAGGAACGCCGCCCGGGTGACGCTCGCCGCGTTGCCGTAGGCACGGAACGTGCCGTGCGCGCCGGCTCCCCGGGCGTGCACCACCCGCTCCGGGATCCGCTCGTGGTCGAAGTGCGTGATCTTCTCGCGGAAGTGGTGGTCCTCCATCAGCAGCGGGCCGCGCGGGCCCGCCGTGAGCGAGTGGTCGGTGTCGTCGACCCGGAGTCCCTGCGCCGTCGTCAGCCGGTCGCCCGCCTGGGCGCGCGGGTCGGGGCCACCGCCGGCCTCGCCGGCCTCACCGCCCGGGTGGAACGGGCAGCCGGTCGGTCCGCGCCGCGCGGGCGCGGCGGTACGAGGTGCGGGCGCACCCGGCACGACGCCGCCGGGGACGGGCTGGTGCGCATCGTTCGAGGTGCCGTTCGCGGTCATCGGGAGTCTCCTCCACAGGTCGGGAACACGGTCGCGCCCCTTCACGGGCCGGCGTCCCCCCACCCTCGGGCAGGCCCCCGTTGCTCGCAGCAGCGGTGCCGCAGCGTGCCGTTCCCCGCTACTTGATCGCGCCCATCGACAGGCCGCGCACGAGCTGCTTCTGCGCGATCCACCCCGCGAGGATCACGGGCAGCGACGCCAGCAGGGCCGCCGCGCACAGACGGGCGAGGAACAGGCCCTCGCTCGTCATCGTCGAGACGATGAAGATCGGCACGGTGGCGGCGCGCGACGCCGTGAGGTTGAGCGCGAAGAAGAACTCGTTCCACGCGAAGATCACGCAGATCAGGGCCGTCGCGGCGATGCCCGGCGCCACCATGGGGATGAGCACCGAGCGCAGCGTCTTCATCAGCCCCGCGCCGTCGACGGCGGCGGCCTCCAGCACCTCGGCGGGGATCTCCTGGAAGAACGACCGCATCATCCACACCGCGATCGGCAGGTTCATCGCCGTGTACAGGACGACGAGGGTCCAGATGTTGTCGAGCACCTTGAGCTGCCCGGCGATGACGTAGATCGGCACGATGACGGCCACGACCGGCAGCATCTTCGTGGAGATGAAGAAGAACAGGACGTCACTGACCTTCTCCACCGGCCGGATCGACAGCGCGTACGCGGCGGGGATGCCCAGTAGCAGCACCAGCACGGTCGAGACGCCGGTGGCGATCGCCGAGTTCGCGACGTACGACCCGGACTCGCCGATCACCGCACGGAACTGGTCGAGCGTGGGGCTGAAGAACCACGTGGGCGGGTCGGACGACGCCTGGTTCTCCTGCTTGAAGGCCGTCATCGCCATCCACAGGACGGGGAAGAAGAACCCGAGAGCGAGGATCCACGTCAGCGTGGTGAGCAGGCCCCCGGCGACGCTGCTCCGGCCGGAGCGGCGCGCGGCGGCGGACGGAGCGGCAGACGTGCGCGGAGCCGTGGTGGTGGCGGTCATGCTCACTCCTTGACGTCGAAGCTGCGGAAGATGAGCCGCAGCGCGGCGGAGGCGACGATGATGGTGGCGATGACGACGACGACGCCCATCGCGGCGGCCTGCCCGACGTCGAAGCCGAGGAAAGCCCGCTGGTAGATGTAGAAGGGCAGGTTGGCGCTCGCCGTCCCGGGACCGCCGGCGGTCATGAGGTAGATCTGGTCGAACGTGTTGACCACGTAGATGATCCCGAGCAGCACGCCCAGCTCGATGTACCGGCGCAGCTGCGGCAGCGTGATCGACCCGAAGGTGCGCCACCAGCCGGCGCCGTCCATCGCCGCGGCCTCCAGCACGTCCTTCGGCTGGGCCTGGAGCCCGGCGAGCACGAGCAGCATCATGAACGGCGTCCACTGCCACACCAGGGCCATGAGGATCGCGACGATCGGGTACGTCGAGGTCCAGTCGACGGGGTCGATGCCCACCAGCCCGAGCGTCCAGTTGAACAGCCCGTACGTGGGGTTGAGCATCGCCATCGACCACAGCACGGAGCTGGCCACCGGCATGATGAGGAACGGCGTGATGAGCAGCGTGCGGGCCACCCCGCGGCCTCGGAACGGCCGGTCGAGCAGGATCGCGAGCACGATGCCCAGCACCATCGCGACGAGCACGCAGCCGAGGGTGATGACCACCGAGTTGACCGCCGTCTGGCGGAACACGGAGTCGCGCGCGATGTCGAGATAGTTCGACAGCCCCACGAAGATGTCGGACTCGGGGCGCAGCAGGTTCCGCGAGTGCAGCGAGTACCAGATCGTCACGAGGAACGGGATCTGCGTGACGACGATCGTGAAGATCAGCGCCGGCAGCAGCGGTCCGCGGCGGCGCCACCGCTCGGCGCGCGAGTACTGGTGCTTGTCCGCGCGGGCGGCGCGCTGGGCCTGGGCACGCCGGAGGTTGCCGGCCTGCGCGGTGACGGCGGTCATGGCTTTCCTCCGGCCTCGCTGTCGGGTGCGCTGTCGGATGCGCTGTCGGGTGCGGCGTCCTGCTGGTCGCGGTACGTCTGGGCGACGGTGTCCGCGTACCGCTGGGACTGCTCGAGGGCGTCGGCCACGGACTTCTGGCCCGCGATGGCGGCGGACATCTGCTGCCCCACCCGGGTGCCGAGGTCCTGGAACTCGGGGATGCCGACGAACTGGATGCCCGGGTAGGGCACCGGCGCCACCATCGTCGCGTCCTGCGTCGCCTCGCTCATCGCGGAGAGGGTCGCGTCGGCGTAGGCCTCGGAGACCTCCGCGTACTCGGGGATCTCGTACGTGGACAGCCGGCTGCCGGGCGGCACCCGCTCCCACGACAGCCGGTCCCCCACGAGCCTGATGTAGTCCTTGTCCGTCATCCAGGAGACGAAGTCCCAGGCGGCGTCCTTGTGCTCGCTGGTGGACGGGATCGCCAGCGACCAGGAGTACAGCCAGCCCGCCGCGTCGGTCTCGTCGACCGGCGCCGGCGCGTACCCGGTCTTGCCGGCGACGGTCGACGACGCCGGGTCCTCGATCGAGGAGACCATCGACGTCGCGTCGTACCACATGGCCGCCTGGCCCTGCGCGAAGCGGGTGAGGCAGTCACCGAACCCGGACGTCGCGGCTCCCGGCTGCCCGTACTGCTGCACGGTGTCGACGTACGTCTCGACGGCCTCGCGCACCTCGGGCGAGTCGAGGCGGGCGTTCCAGCCCTCGTCGAACCACTGCCCGCCGTACGTGTTCATCACGGTGGACATCGGCGCCATGACCTCGCCCCACCCGGCCAGGCCGCGCAGGCAGATGCCGGCGAAGTCCTCGGCGGGATCGTCCAGCTCGGCGGCCAGCTCGCGGACGTCGTCCCAGGTGGGGCGCTCCGGCATGGTCAGCCCGGCCTCCTCGAAGAGGTCCTCGCGGTAGGCGAGGAACGACGACTCGCCGTAGAACGGCACCGAGTAGAGGTCGCCGTCCACCGACAGCGCCTCGCGCACGCTGGGCACGAAGTCGTCGGGGTCGTAGCCCTCCGTGGCGTCCGCGTACGGCTGCAGGTTCTCGATCCAGCCGTTCTCGGCCCACATCGGCGTCTCGTAGTTGGAGATCATCACGACGTCGAACTCCCCGCCGCCCGTGGCGACGGACGCCGTGATCTTGGCGCGGGCCTCGTTCTCCGGCAGCGACACGAAGCGCACGTCGATGCCGGGGTGCTCCTTGCGGAACTCGTCCTGCAGCGAGATCGCATCCTGCATCTGCGGGTTCGAGACGATCGCGACGACGATCTGCTCCCCGTCTCCGCCGCCGACGGCGCCCGCTCCCGCACAGGCGGCCAGGGAGAGCCCGAGGACGGCGGCGCCGCCCGCGGAGGCGAGCCGCCGGGTTCGTGGTCGGAACATCGCTGTCCTCACGTCGGTGGGTCGGTTCGATCGGTGGAGCTCCACGAGCACCGGCGCGCACAGATGAGATGCGGCGCTGCGCTCATCTGTCTGGACAGTAGTTCGTTATGCTCAGGTGAGCAAGAGCCACCCGCTCAGAGTGGCGCGGACCAGGGCTTCGCCAAGCCTCGACCAGCAAGGGTGGTCCCGTGACCGACGCCGATCACGCCCGGCTCCTCGTGGAGGTCAGCCGCGACTACTACCTCGACAACCGCTCCAAGGTGGACATCGCGTCCGCCCGCGGCATCTCCCGGTTCCAGGTGGCCCGGCTGCTCGCCGAGGCGCGCGAGACCGGCGTCGTGCGGATCGAGATCTCCCCGCCCGCCCACCTCGACACCGATCGGTCGCGGCGCCTGGCCGACCGGCTCGGCGCGCGCGAGGTGGTGATCGCCGGGTCGGGGGGCTCGCCCGCCGCGACGCGCGAGTCGGTCGCGCGCGCCCTCGCCGCCGTCGTGGCCGCCCACGTGCGCGAGGGCGCCACCCTCGGCGTCTCCTGGTCCCGCACCATCGAGCTGGCCGTGCGGCACCTCGACCCCCTGCCGGCGTGCGACGTCGTCCAGCTCGTCGGGGCGCTGCCCGTCGACGGCTCCGGGGACTCGCTCGACATGATCCAGGCCTTCCGCCGGATGCCCGCGGTGCGCACCTGGCCCGTGTGGTCCCCGCTGCTGGTCGCCGACCCCGGCACCGCCGCCGGCATGCGCCGCCAGCCCGAGATCGCCGCCGCCCTCGACCGGGCCGACGGCCTCGACGTCGCCGTCGTCGCGGTCGGCGCCTGGACCCCCTCGGGGTCCACCGTGTTCCCCCAGGTCACCGGGGACGAGCGCCGGGCCGCCACCGCCGCAGGGACGGTCGCCGAGTGCTCGGGGAGGCTCTTCGACGCGGACGGCCGCCGCGTCGTCACGCCGCTGGACGCCCGGGTGGTGGGCGTGACCTTCGACCAGCTCGTCCGCACGCCCGAGGTCGTCACCGCGGGCTACGGGCGTGAGGCCGCCGCGGGCCTGCGCGCCGCCGTCGCGGGCGGGATCGCCACGACGGTCGTGTGCGACGAGGCCGCGGCGAGCGCCCTCGAGGAGCTGGTCGGGGAACCGGTCGAGGAGCCGCCGCGGTAGACCGCCTTGCGGGCATCCCCGGTCGCGTCGAGCCTGGTGGTGACCCTGGCGGCCCCCCCGCCGTCGAGCCCGAGGAGGTTCCCGTGACGGAGACCCACGACGCCCGCACCGAGCCGGCACCCGACGACCCGCGCAAGCCTCAGTCCCCGCCGGACCTGAAGAAGCCGTCGTGGAAGCTCGCGTCCAAGGGGGCCGTCCGGGAGTTCATGGACGACCAGTGCACCGACCTGGCCGCCGGCCTGACCTACTACGCGGTCCTCGCGGCCGCCCCCGCCCTGCTGGCGCTGGTGTCCCTGCTCGGCTTCGTCGGCGACGCCGAGAAGGCGATCGACTCGATCCTGAACACGGTCAGCGGCTTCCTGCCGGAGGAGACGCTCAGCATCGTCGAACCCCTGGTGGAGAACCTCGTGGGATCCACGGGCGCGGGGCTCGCGCTCGTCGTCGGCCTCGTCGTCGCGCTGTGGTCGGCCTCCGGGTACGTGACGGCGTTCGGCCGGGCGATGAACCGCGTGTACGAGGTCGAGGAGGGGCGCCCGATCTGGAAGCTCCGCCCGCTGCTGCTGCTCGTGACGCTCGTCGTCGTGGTGCTCGCCGCCGTCATCGTGGCGTCCCTCGTGCTGTCCGGTCCGGTGGCGCGCTCCATCGGCGAGGCGATCGGGCTGGGCGACGTGGCGCTCACGGTGTGGAACATCGCCAAGTGGCCCGTCGCGCTCCTGCTCGTCGTGGTGGTCGTCGCGCTGCTGTACCACCTGACGCCGAACGTGAAGCAGCCGAAGTTCCGCTGGATCAGCGTGGGCGCGCTGGTCGCGATCGTCGCGTGGGTGATCGCGTCGGCGGCGTTCGGCTTCTACGTGGCGAACTTCGGCAGCTACGGCTCCTACGGGATGCTCGGCACGGTCATCGTGTTCCTGCTGTGGCTGTGGATCACCAACCTGGCGCTCCTGTTCGGCGCCGAGCTCGACGCCGAGCTGGAGCGCAGCCGTGAGCTGCAGGGCGGGATCGCGGCCGAGGAGTCCATCCAGCTGCCACCCCGCGACACCAGGGCCAGCGACAAGAAGGCCGGCAAGCGGCGCGACGCCGTCGCGGAGGCCCGCAAGATCCGGGAGACAGCGGCCCGCGACGACGCGTGAGGGTCAGCCGCCGGCGACGAGGCGCTCCACCGTCGCCCGCGCGCCCAGCGTGTGCAGCGAGTCCAGGGCGGCGGAGTACGCCTCGACGAACCGCGGCTCCGCGGCCAGGTCGCCGAACAGCTCCTCGTCCCGGACGAAGGCGAGCGGGTCCTGCCGGTTGCGGGCGGCGGCGGCCTTGAGCCGGTCCGCGAGCCGGTCGACGATCTCGATGGGCTCGCCCTGCTCGTCCACGGCCTCGTCGTACCGCGCCCAGGCCGCGACCACGGCGGCCGAGCGGTGCACCTCGCCGCCGGAGGCGAGGTTCGCCCGGACGACCGGGACCAACCACTTCGGGATGCGGTCCGACGACTCGGCGCACAGGCGGGCGAGCGTGTCGCGCACGTGCGGGTTGGCGAACCGCTCGATCAGCGTGGCCTGGTACTCCTCGAGGTCCACGCCCGGCACCGGCCGCAGCGTCGGGGCGCCCTCGCGCGCCATGTAGTCGCGCAGGAACGCCGTGAACGTCTCGTCCGCGCAGACCTCGTGCGCGTACCGGTACCCGGCCAGGTAGCCGAGGTAGCACAGCGCCTGGTGGCTGGCGTTGAGCAGGCGCAGCTTCATCAGCTCGTAGGGCTCGACGTCGTCCACGAGCTGCGCCCCGACGTCCTCCCACGCCGGGCGGCCGACGGCGAACCGGTCCTCGACCACCCACTGCGTGAACGGCTCCGCGACGACCGGCCACGCGTCATCGACCCCGAACCGCTCGGCGACCATGGCGCGGTCGTCCTGGGTGGTGACGGGCGTGATGCGGTCGACCATCGAGTTGGGGAACGGGACCTGCTCCTCGATCCATGCCGCGAGCCCGGGGTCCTTGAGCCGGGCGAACGCGGCGAACATGCGGTGCGCGACGTCGCCGTTGCCCTGGATGTTGTCGCAGCTCTGCACGGTGAACGGCGGGACGCCGCGGTCGCGACGACGGCGCAGCGCCTCGGTGACCAGCCCGAACGTCGTGGCGGGCACGGCCCCGGGCTCGAGGTCGGCCCGCACGGCCGGGTCGTCGGCGTCGAACTCCCCCGTCACCGGGTTGACGTTGTACCCGCCCTCGGTGACGGTCAGCGACACGATGCGGATCTCGGGCGACGCCATCCGCTCCAGCACCGCCTCGGGGTCGTCCGGGGCGAGCAGGAACTCGACGATCGAGCCGATCACCCGGCCCTCGAGCGTGCCGTCCGGGTGCTTGAGGACCAGCGTGTACAGGCCGTCCTGCGAGGTGAGCGCGTCGCGCATGCGCGCGTCGTGGGGCAGCACGCCGACCCCGCAGATCGCCCAGTCGAACGCCTCGCCGGCGTTCATCAGCCGGTCCAGGTACATCGCCTGGTGCGCACGGTGGAAGCCGCCCACCCCGAGATGCACGATGCCGGCGCGCAGGCGGCTGCGGTCGTAGGTCGGCACGGCCAGGTCGAGCTCGCGGCCGGTCAGGGTCGCCACGGTCTCGTCGCTGAGTGCGGTCATGGTGCGTCCTCGCTCCCGTCGGGGTCCGACTCACCGTACCAAAGCGACGACAGATGAGCGGATCACGCGCCGCAGATGAGCGCGTGGGATCGACCGGGTGAGACCGAGTACCAGAACTGTGACTCCGGCGTGACACGGAGGCTCTACGGTGTGCCCATGAACCAGCCCGTCGTGACCCAGGTCACGCCTCGCCCCGGCGCCGCCGAACGCCTGTCGCGCCTGATCCAGCTGCCCACCGTCTCCGCCGAGCTCGAGACCCGCGGGCTCGGCCCGTTCCGGGAGCTCGTCGCGCTGCTGCCCGAGCTCTACCCGCTCGTGCACGAGCACCTGGAGCTCGAGCGGCACGGCGACCTCGGCCTCGTCTACCGGTGGCGCGGACGGGCGGAGGCCCCGGACGGGCCGCTCGTGCTGATGGCGCACTTCGACGTCGTCCCGGTCGACGAGTCGGACGACTGGACCTACCCGCCGTTCGAGGGGCGGATCGCCGACGGCTGGGTGCACGGGCGAGGCGCCCTGGACGACAAGGGACCCCTGGTCGTCGTGCTCGAGGCCGTCGAGAACCTGCTGGCCTCCGGCTTCGTCCCGGCCCGCGACGTCTACCTGTCGTTCGGGGGCAACGAGGAGTCCCACGGCGCCGCGGCCGCCGCGATCGCCGCGACCTTCCGCGAGCGCGGCATCGTCCCCTGGATGGTGGTGGACGAGGGCGGCGCCGTGGTCGACTCCCCGCTGCCGTTCGTGCCCGGCACGGCCGCGATGGTCGGCGTCGGCGAGAAGGGCGTGATGAACCTGCGGCTCAAGGCGCGCGGCGACGGCGGCCACGCCTCCATGCCGCCCACGACGACGGCGGTGCGCCGGGTCGCGCGCGCGGTCGACCGGATCGGCCCGCGCACGTTCCCCGCCCGCACCCCCCGCGCCATCACGCAGATGCTGCGCATCTTCGCCGGGCGGGCGCAGGGGCCCGCCCGGGCGGCGCTGAACGCCATGGCCGCGGTCCCGGCCGCGACGGCCCAGGCCTTCGTCGCCCGGGGAGGCGAGACCGCGGCGCTCGTGCGCACCACCGTCGCGCCGACGATGCTCTCCGGCGGCACGGCCGCGAACGTCCTGCCGTCGCAGGCGTCCGCCACGGTGAACCTGCGCATCGCCCTCGGCGAGACCGTCGCCTCGACCGTCGAGCGGCTGCGCCGCCGCATCGACGACCCGCTGGTCGAGATCGAGGTCATCGAGTCCAGCGAGCCGTCGCCCGAGTCCCCCACCGACGACGCGCGGTTCGGTCTCCTCGCCGAGGCCGTCGGCGTCTCGCACCCGGACGCGCTCACCGTGCCGTACGTGGTCATGGCCGCCACCGACTCCCGGTACTTCCACGAGTTCTCGCCCGCCGTCTACCGGTTCGCCCCGCTCGCCATGTCGACGGCGCAGCGCAAGTCCATCCACGGCGTCGACGAGCGGGTGGAGATCAGCGAGCTCGGGCGCGGGGAGCTGTTCCACCGCACGCTGCTGGAGCGTCTCCCGTGAGCCTCCTGCGCCGCCCCGTCCCGCCGGCGGGCCCGGGCGCGCGAGCCGCCGGGGTCGCGGGCGGGACGCTGGCGACCGTCGTCGGCTTCCTCGCGTTCGTCGAGCTCACCAGCGGCGTCATCCAGGGCTACTACACGCCCATGCTCACCGACATCGCCCGCCACCTCGGCGTGCACGACGCCGACGTGAACTGGCTCGAGGGCACCCAGCTCATGGTCTCGGCGCTCGTCGTCCCGGTGCTGGCCAAGCTCGGCGACATGGTCGGCCACCGGCGCATGCTGCTCGTCTCGTCGGGCGTCACCGCCGTCGCGACGCTCGCCCTGCCCTTCATGCCGTCCTTCGGCCTGTTCCTCACGGCGTGGGCGATCCAGGGCTTCTACTCGGCGTGGCTGCCGCTGGAGATCGCCCTCGTGTGGAGCCGTTCGCGCGGGCTGCCGAACAGCGCCGCGCTCACCGCGCAGGCGGCGGGCATCCTCGTGGCCGCGCTGGAGATCGGCGCCATCACCGGCGCCCTCACCGGCGGCGCGCTCGTCGACGCCCTGCCGCTGCAGGTCGTGCTGCTCGTGCCCGGCGTGCTCGTCGCGGCCTGCTTCGTCGTCGTCTGGTTCGGCGTCGCGGAGACCCCGGAGCCCACGGGCGGGCGCCTCGACCTGCGGGGCCTGGTGCTGCTGTCCCTCGCGCTGCTGGCCTTCACCGGCGGCCTCAGCATGCTGCGGCTCAACGGGGTCGGGTCGGCGTTCGCGTGGGCCGTCGTCGCCCTCGGCCTGCTGCTCCTGTGGCCTTTCGCGCGCTGGGAGCTGCGCCAGACCGACCCGCTCGTCGACGTGCGGATGTTCCGCTCCCCGGCCCTCGGCCCGGTGTTCCTCACCGCAGGCCTGTTCGGGGTGTCCGTGCTCGGTGCCCAGGCGCCGCTGTCGACGTTCGCCCGGACCGACCCGACCGTGCACGGCTACGGCCTCGGCACGACGGGCTTCCAGACGTCGCTGCTCATCGGCATCTACCTGGTCGCGATGATCGTCGGGGCGCTGACCTTCCCCCGGGTCGCGCGTGTCGTGACGCCCCGCATCACGCTCGTGGGCGCGGCCGGGTGCGTCGGCGCCGGCTTCCTGCTGTTCCTGCCGTTCCACGGCACCTACCTGCAGGTCGCGGTGAACATGGTGGTCGTGGGTATCGGCTCCGGGGCGCTGATCGCGGCGCTGCCGTCGGCCGCCGCCGCGGCCGCCCCGCCCACGCAGACCGGTGTCGCCACCGGTCTCACCAACTCGGTGAAGACGCTCGGCGGCGCGGTCGCGTCGTGCGTCTTCGGCATCGCGCTGCTGGGCACGGCGGGGGCCAACGCCGCGGGAGCCGCCGAGAGCACGGCGGGCTCGTTCGCCGGCTACCTCACCGTGTGGGTGGTGTGCGGCGCGACGGCGCTGGTCGCCGCGGCGCTCCTGCTCGTCGTGCCGAAGCAGGCGTTCACCGACCGGGCGGCCCACCCGGTCTGACGGGCTCGGGCACCTCGACGGGCGCGCGGGAGTCGACCATCCGCGCGCCCGTCAGCACGCACGACAGGCCCCGCCGGTCGGGGGTGACGACCACGCCGACCAGGGCGGCGAGCATGACGACGCCCTGGAGGGTGCCGGCCCAGGCGTTCGACGCGTCACCGGGAGGCACGGCCTCGACGATCCCGAGGGCCCCGTACAGGCCCAGCAGCACGTACCCGCGGGCCAGGCGCCGCACGAGCGACCCGCGCACCAGCCGGCCCGCGCCGTCGGGCCAGCGTGGCTCCAGCCACACGGCACGCTGCCCCAGCGACGCGCCCGACCCGCGCCACGGCGGCACGCCGAGCACCAGGACGGTCGGCAGCACCGTGCCGAGCAGCACGTCCGCCCAGGTGACGGTGGCCGGCAGGTCCCGCCCGGTCACCGCCAGCCCCACGCGGTAGGCGAGCTGGAGCGCCGCCCCGAGCACCGTGACCGCGGCGAGGTCCGTGACCATCCCCAGGAGCCGCCGCCAGGCGCTCACCGGGCGGGGCTCCAGCCGCGCGGCCGCGAGCTCGCGGGACTGGGGCATCCAGCGCAGCACCACCGGCGCGACCAGCGCGCCGAGCAGCCCGCCGAGGGTGTTGGCGAGCACGTCGTCGACGTCGGCCACGCGGTACGAGCACGGGATGAGGCCGAGCACGCCGGTGTACTGCACGGTCTCGACACCGATCGACGCCACGCACGCGCTCAGGGTGGACGCGAGCACCCCCCACCCGAGGTACCGGCGGGCGAGCACGCCCCACGGCACGAAGAGCAGCACGTTGAACGCGACCTGGAGCACGGCCACGCTGCGCAGCGTGGCGAGCGTCCCCAGCCCCGCCGTGTCCCGGCGGATGTCGTCCCACGAGTGCCCGGGCACCAGCTCGGCACCGGCCACCCCGTGCTCGGCGCACCACTGGGTGAGGTCGCCCGAGGGCAGCGGCAGCAGCGTGTAGGCAAGCAGCGTCACCACGTACACCGCGAGCGCCGCCGCGCCGAGCACCCGCCGGGCGTCGAGCCGCCCGTACCGGCGCTGCTGCACCAGCAGCACGGGGACCAGCACCGCGACGAAGGCGGCCACCCCGAAGCCGACGCCGATCACGGCCGGCCACGTCCATCGATCGATCACGCCGCCGACGGTATGCGCCTACGGCTGGGTCAGCGCGCGGAGGTCCTCGAGCGTGCCGTCGAACACGTTCATGTCGATGTGCTCCTCCTCGCCGGCGTAGCCGGGAAGGGTGTCGCGGTCGGAGTACTGCCAGAACTCCCAGTCCCGCCGGGGCACCTCGGGGGTGGCGGCGACGGACCGGATCCACAGCGGGTACCGGTCGTAGTCGTCGCCGAGGTAGTCCGCCCGGATCTGCTGCGTGGTGTAGATGATCGGCGGTACCCCGTAGTGCTCCTCGAGACCGTCGAGCATCGGGTCGAGGATCCCGCGCAGCTCGTCGACCGTCGGCGGCGCGGCGGCGAACTCGCCGTAGTACTCGACGTCGACGACGGGCGGCAGGGTGCCGGTCGCGGCGGGCACGACGTCGATCATGTGCGCCGCCTGGTCGGCGCCGGGGCTCTCGAAGCTGAGGAAGTGGTACGCGCCGACGAGCAGGTCGGTGGCCCGCGCCCCCTCCCAGCTCGCGACGAACCGCTCGTCCACGTGCGCGGAGCCCTCGGTGGCCTTGACGAACGCGAAGTCCAGGTCCTGCGCCGCGAGGACGGGCCAGTCGATCTCGCCCTGGTAGGCGGAGACGTCGACGCCGCGCACGGCGTACTTGTCGGCGGCCAGCCGGTTGGGCCAGAGCACGCCGTTCCACACCAGCAGCGCCAGCACGCCCAGCAGCACGACGACGGCCCCGGCAGTGATCCCGAGGACCCGCCAGGTGCGACGTCGGGGGCGTTCGTCGCTCACCCCGTGATCCTGCCGCACGGGTGACGGCGAGAGCCAACCCGCGCCGTCACCCGGCCGTCACTTGATCCCGGTCGTGGCGATTCCGCGCACGAGGAACCGCTGACCGAAGAGGAAGACGAAGAACACGGGCAGCAGCGAGACGATCGACATCGCGAACATGGCTCCCCAGTTGCTCTCGCCCTGCGAGTCGACGAACAGCCGTAGAGCCACCGGCACGGTCATCATGTCGGTGTCGGTGAGGTAGATGAGGGCGCTGAAGAACTGGTTCCAGGCGCCGATGAACGTGAAGATCGCCGTCGTCGCCAGCGCCGGAGTCATCAACGGCAGGATGATGCGCAGGAAGATCCGCGCGTGACCCGCGCCGTCGATCCGGGCCGCCTCGTCCAGTTCCTTGGGCAGCCCCCGGATGAACTGGACCATCAGGAAGATGAAGAAGGAGTCGGTCGCCAGCATGTTCGGCCCGACCAGCGGCCAGAACGTGTTCACCATGCCGAGCTGGGAGAACAGCACGTACTGCGGCACCAGCGTGACGTGCCCCGGCAGCATGATCGTGATGAGCATGATCGCGAACAGCAGCGTCCTCGCAGAGAAGCGCATCCGCGCGAACGCGTAGGCAGCCATCGAGCACGAGACGAGCGTGCCGAGCACGGACCCGGCCACCACGACCGCCGAGTTGAGCATGTAGCGGCCGAAGGGGTGGCTGAGCGCGTTCCACCCGTCGGGGTAGTGCGAGAGGTCGACGTCGCTCAGCCACAGGCCGGGCTGGCTGAAGATGAGGTGGTCCGGCCGCAGGGACGAGACCACCATCCACAGGAGCGGGTAGATCATCACGGCGCCCGTGACGATGAGGACGAGGTGCTTGAGGACACTCCTCAAGGGACGGGAGGAGCGCCGCCGTGGCGCACGGACCGGGGCGGGCTCCTGGGCGGCCGGGGCCGCGTCGACGTCCCGCTGGATGGTGTCAGTCATCGTAGTAGACCCAATACTTCGAGGCGATGAAGTTGACGGCGGTGAGGGCGCCCACGATGAGGACCAGCAGCCACGCCATCGCGGAGGCGTAGCCCATCTCGAAGTCCTTGAACCCCGTGTTGTAGAGGTACATCGTGTAGAAGAGCGTCGAGTCGGACGGGCCGCCGATCCCGCCCGAGATGATGAACGCCTGGGTGAAGGACTGGAACGCCCCGATCGTCTGCAGCACGATGTTGAAGAAGATGATCGGCGTGAGCATCGGCATGGTGATGCGCCAGAACTGCTTCGCCTTGGTGGCCCCGTCGACCGCGGCGGCCTCGTAGTACATCGTCGGGATCTGCCGCAGCCCGGCGAGGAAGATGATCATCGGCGACCCGAACGTCCACACGTGCAGCAGGATGATCGTGCCGAGCGCGGTGTCGGGGCTGGAGATCCAGCCCATCCCCTCGATGCCGAACAGCCCGAGCACCTGGTTGACCAGGCCGGTGGTGCCGAAGATCTGCCGCCACAGGATGGCGATGGCCACCGAGCCGCCCAGCAGCGACGGCAGGTAGAACACGGAGCGGTAGAACGACAGCCCGCGCATCCCCTTGTTGAGCGCCACCGCGATGAGGAGGGCGACGACGAGCTGCAGCGGGACGCCCACGACGACGTACGTCAGGGTCACCTTCAGCGACTGGTGCAGTCGCTCGTCGCTCAGCATCCGGAGGTAGTTCTCCGCGCCGACCCAGTTCGGGTCCTCGAGCAGGTTGTAGTCCGTGAAGGACAGGTAGAACGACGCGATCATCGGTCCCGCCGTGATGATCACCAGCCCCAGGAGCCACGGGAGCAGGAAGACGAGGGCCGCCTTGTTGTCCCGGCGCGCTGCCTTCCGCTCCCGCGGGTCCAGCGCGCGACCGCTTCGCCTCAGCTTCGAAAGCTCGGTGATCGCGCTCATCCGGGCGAGCCCGTCGGCACCTTGGAACGATTCATCGCGTGGACCTCCTTGACCACGGAGTGCTGCGCTCCAGCGCGCAACTTTTGGGGTAACCGTTGACCACAGTATCGAATTCTTCGTAGTCTGGGAAGCGCCTTCCCGCTCGCCGACGCCGACCGTCGCGAGCCTTCCAGGGGACGGGCTGCTCGTACAGGGAGGTACGACACCATGCAGAGACACAGCTTCAGGACGACCGTCGCGACGGCCACCGCCGCCCTCGCCGTGCTGACGGTCGCCACCGGGTGCGCCGTCGACCAGCCCGGGGCCGACGCCGCCCCCTTCGACCCCGACGAGGAGGTGACGATCACCTTCGCGTGGTGGGGCGGCGAGGAGCGCAACCAGATCACCAAGGAGGCGATCAAGGGGTTCGAGGAGGATCACCCGAACATCACCGTCGAGACCCAGAGCAGCGACTTCGGCAGCTACTGGGACATGCTCGCGACGCAGGTCGCGGGCGGCGACGCCCCCGACCTGATCACCATGGGCGGCTCCTACCCGAGCGAGTACGCCGGCCGCGGCGCGCTGTTGGACCTCGCCACCGTGTCCGACCACCTCGACACCTCGAAGGTGCCGGCCGACACGCTCGAGATCGGCCAGATCGAGGGCAAGCAGTACACGGTCCCGTCCGGCGTCAACGCACTGGCCGCGTTCCTCAACCCGGCCGTCTTCGAGGCGGCGGGCGTCGAGCTCCCTGACACGTCGACCTGGACGTGGGACGACTTCGCCGCGGTCACGCAGCAGCTGTCCGACAAGAGCCCGAAGGGCACCTACGGCACCGTGCCGTTCGCCAACTCCTCGCTGCTCGACGCCTGGGCGCACCAGCACGGCGAGGCGATCTTCGCCGAGGACGGCACCGTGGGCGTGAGCCCCGAGACGGTGTCGGCCTGGTTCCAGCTCTGGCTCGACGCGCAGAAGAACGGCGCCACCCCGGAGGCCAGCATCTTCGTGGAGGACTCGACGGCCGTGCCGGAGCAGTCCTTGTTCGGCACCGGGAAGTCGGGGATCACCTTCGCCTGGAGCAACTTCAAGGCCGACGCGCTCGGCGACTCGGTCATCGAGGCGAACCTGCCCGGCGAGGCCGAGGCGCGCGGCAACCGCGTCGGCTCGACGATGGAGTACGCCATCACCTCGAAGACCGCGCACCCCGAGGCCGCGGCGATGCTGCTCGACTACCTCATCAACGACCCGCGGGTGGTCGACGCGATCGGCACGGACCGCGGCGTCCCGGCGAACGAGGAGGTGCGCGACCACCTGCGCGGGAGTCTCACCACCGTGCAGCAGAAGGAGGTCGACCTCATCGACGAGATCACCGCCTCCGACGCTGGCGCGCGCATGCCCGCGCCCGAGGGCGCCAGCAGCACCGGGGACATCTTCACCCGGCTGATGCAGGACGTGCTCTTCGAGCGGACGACGCCGGACGACGCCGCCGAGCAGTTCATCTCCGAGGTCGAAGGCTCGCTGAAGTGACCGCCCCCGGCGTCGCCCTCGTCGGCGGCCACGGCTACGCGACCCGCCACCTGGAGCACCTGCGGAGCGCCGAGCGCTCCGGACGGGCCCGGCTGCTCGGTGTCGCGGACCCTCGTCCGCCCGAGGGCGACGCCGGCGGCGTCCCCTGGTTCGACTCGCTCGACGACCTGCTGGATTCCGGCGTCGAGCCCGACGTTGTGGTGGTCTCGACCCCGCCGCACACCCACGCCCCGCTCGCGCTGCGCGCGATCGCGGCCGGCGCGGACATCTACGTGGAGAAGCCGCCGGTCGCGTCGTGGGCGCAGTACGTCGAGCTCGAGCGCGCGGCCCACGGCGCCGGCCGCGTCGTGCAGGTCGGCTTCCAGAGCCTGGGGTCCGAGGCGCTGGGCGTCATCGACGACGCCGTCCGCGCGGGCGAGATCGGCGACGTGCTCGCCGTGGGCGCCGTCGGCACCTGGTCGCGCACCGTGGGCTACTACGACCGCTCCCCGTGGGCGGGCAAGCGGGTCCTCGACGGCGTCGACGTGGTGGACGGCGTGGCCACCAACCCGCTCGCGCACGCCGTCGTCACGGCGCTGCGCCTCGCGGGCGCCCGACGGGCGGACGACGTGCTCGGCGTCGACGCCGACCTCTACCGGGCGCACGCGATCGACGCGGACGACACCTCCGTCGTCCGCGTCCGCACGACGAGCGGCGTCGCCGTGACCCTCGGCCTCACGCTGTGCGCGCAGGAGCAGGCCGCGCCGGTGATCCGCGTGCGCGGCACCCGCGGCACGATCGAGCTGAGCTACACCACCGACGAGCTGACCATCGACGGCGTCGGCGGGCACCGCGTCCTCACCACCGGCCGCGCGCACCTGCTCGACGACCTCCTGGACCACCGTGCGACCGGCGCGGAGCTCCTCAGCCCGCTGGTCGACTCCGGCGCCTTCATGCGCGTGCTCGAGGCCGTGCGCGTGGCCGACCCGCCCCGGCCGATCCCCGCGGACGCCGTGACGTGGACCGGCGACGGACGCGACTGCCGGCCCGTCGTGCACGACGTCGACGCGATCCTCGCGCGGGCGGTCACCGCGCAGGCGACGCTCGCCGAGCTGGGCGTGCCGTGGGCGCGGAGGCGACCCGCGCGCGACGTGCTCGACGTCGGCGGAGTGCCGGTCACCGAGCTCCGCGACGGCGCCGAGGTCGCGGCGGCCCTCTCGCCGCGGCCCTACCTGCACCCGGTCTCCACGCTCGACGGCGTCGTTGTGACCGACCACCTGCCCGCCGACCACGCCTGGCACCTCGGCGCCGGCATGGCGATCCAGGACGTGGACGGCACCAACCTCTGGGGCGGCCGCACGTTCACGGCCGAGGACCGCGAGTACGTCTGGCGGGACGACCACGGGCACGTGCGCGTCGACCGGCACTCCCGCGACGGCGGGGTCGTCGAGCAGGCGCTGACCTGGTGCGACCCCGCGGGCGCCGCCCTGCTGACGGAGCACCGCCGGTGGGAGGCGTCGCCCTCCCCCGACGGGTGGTGGCTCGACCTGCGGACCGAGCTCCGCAGCGCCACCGGCTCCCCGGTCTCGCTCGGCGGCCCCGGCAGCAACGGCCGGTCCGGCGGCGGCTACGGCGGCTTCTTCTGGCGGGTCGCGCCCTGCACCGATGTCCACGTGCGGACCGCGGACGCCGACGGCGAGCAGGCCGTGCACGGCACCACGTCCCCGTGGCTGGCCTGGACCGCCACGTTCGCCTCGGGGCCCGCGACGCTCGTCGTCGTCGCCGCGCACGACGACGACACGGACCCGTGGTTCGTCCGCGTCGCCGGCTACCCCGGAGTCGGCCTCGCGCTCGCGTGGGACCGCCGCACCACCGCGCCGGTCGACGAGCCCCTGCGCCGGCGCGTCCGCGTGCTCGTCGCCGACGGCGTCCTCGACGACGACCGCGTCGCGCGGCTCGCCGCCGACGCCCTGGCGCGCGACCTCGCGCCCGCACCGCTCGCCGCCCGACCCGCCTGAAGGGGCCCACCGTGCACTCCCAGCCCATCGACCGGCGCGCGCTCGTGCGCCGGCACGACGTCGTGCAGACCACCCTGGACCCGCGCAGCCCGGTGACCGTCGGGAACGGCGAGCTCGGCTTCACCGTGGACCTCACCGGCCTGCAGTCGATGCCCGCCGAGTACCCGGTGCACAAGCGGGGCCACGAGCCCGACCGCGACGTCCCGGGCACGCTCCTGGGCACGCAGTCGCAGTGGGCCTGGCACTCGATCATGGGCGAGCGCGAGTACTCGCTCGAGGAGACCACGCGGCGGTACGAGGTCGACGGCCGCCTCGTGCCGTACCTCGAGGAGAGCCGCCGGGGCAACCCGGGGTACGACGCCAACCGGTGGTTCCGGGCCAACCCGCACCGCCTGGACCTCGGCCGCATCGGCTTCGTCGCCATCCCCGAGGGCGAGAACGACGGCGACGGCGAGCACCTCGCCGCGCTGCGCCCGCACGACCTCGCCGACACGCGCCAGGTGCTCGACCTGTGGTCGGGGACGGTGGACAGCGCGTTCTCGCACCGGGACGTCCCGGTCCGGGTACGGACCGCCGTCCACCCGACCCGGGACCGCATCGGCGTCACGGTCACCTCCGCCCTCGCCGCCGGCCTCGCGATCGCGCTCGACTTCCCGTACGGCTCGTCGGACTGGCACAACGCCGCCGACTGGGACTCCCCCGACGCCCACACCACGACCGTGACGGCCGCGCCCGGCGGGTGGGTGGTGGACCGACGGCTCGACGACTCGACGTACCAGGTGCACGTCGTCGCGACCGGCATGGAGCTGGACCACGTCGCGCCGCACCGCGTCGTCCTGCGACCCACGGCGGACGACGTGGACGTCGTCGTCGAGCTCACCACGGACGGCCAGGGCGACATGGTGCTGCTGCCCTCCCGGGCCGGGAACGCGGACACCGCGGCGACCGCGGGCGACGCCCGCGAGGTGCACCGGGCGAGCGCCGCGCACTGGCAGCGCTTCTGGGAGTCCGGTGCGGCGCTCCAGCTCGCGGGGACGGACGACCCGCGCGCCCGCGAGCTCGAGCGGCGCGTGGTGCTGTCGCAGTACGTCACGGCCGTGAACAGCGCGGGATCCCTCCCGCCGCAGGAGACCGGGCTGGTGTGCAACTCGTGGCGCGGCAAGTTCCACCTCGAGATGCACTGGTGGCACGCCGCGCACTTCCCGATGTGGGGGCGCCCGGAGCTGCTCGAGCCGAGCCTCGGGTGGTACCGGCACGCGCTGCCGCTGGCCCGCGACACCGCGCGCGCCCAGGGCTACGCCGGGGCCCGCTGGCCCAAGCAGCTCGGCTCCGTGCTGCGCGAGACGCCCAGCTCGATCGGCGTCCACCTCGTGTGGCAGCAGCCGCACGTCGTCTACCTCTCCGAGCTGGTCCACCGGGTCACCGGCGACGACGCGTTCCTGCGCGAGCAGGCGGAGGTCGTCTTCGCGTCGGCGGAGTTCATGGCCGACTTCGCGCAGGAGGGTCCGGACGGGTTCACCCTGGGGCCCCCGCTCGTGCCCGCGCAGGAGAGCTACGCGGGCGAGCGCGCCCGCCTGTCCAACCCGCCGTTCGAGCTCGCGTACTGGCGCTGGGCGCTGCGCACCGCCAACGCGTGGCGCGAGCGGCTGGGGCTGCCCGTCGAGGAGCGGTGGGCCGAGGTCGCCGAGGGGATGACGGCGCCGCACGTGCGCGACGGCGTCTACACCGGCGTCGACGTCGAGCCGTACACGATCCGCACCGACCACCCCTCGATGCTGGGGGCGCTGGGCATCGTCCCCGACGTCGGGCTGGTCGACGCCGACGTCATGCGCGCCACGTACCTGGACGTGCTGCGCGACTGGGACTGGTCGTCCACCTGGGGCTGGGACTACCCCATGATGGCGATGACCGCGACGCGCCTCGGCGAGCCCGGCTGGGCGGTCGACGCCCTCATGGACGCGGCGGGCAAGAACGTCGTGCTGCCGAACGGGCACAACCACCAGACGGACTCGCTGCCCCTGTACCTGCCGGGCAACGGCGGCCTGCTCGCCGCCGTCGCGCTCATGGCGCGCACCCACCTCGACGGCGGGGCGGGGTTCCCCTCCGGCTGGGACGTCCAGCTCGAGGGGTTCCCCGCCACGGTCTGACGCCGGTCCTGGCCGGCGCCGCGCCTCACTCGCTCAGCGTGCGGACCTGCAACGGCTCCGACGGCGCCGACGTGCCGGCCGCGTTCACCGCCACCACCCGGTAGGTGTACGCGGTGCCGGGCTCGAGGTCCCGGTCGTAGGTCGTGTGCACCTTCGCGGAGCCGACCTCCTGCAGCTCGCCGCCCGCCTCGGACCGCAGCACGCGATACTCCGTCGCTCCGCCGGCCGAGGTCCAGACCAGGCCCATGAACGTGTCGCCCTGGCGGCCCACGCGCAGGTCGGTGGGCGGCGCGGGCGCCGGCAGCGCGACGGCGACGGCCTCGCTGCGGTCCGACTCCCCGAGCTCGTTCACCGCCGTGACGGCGTAGTCGTACGACGCGACCGACGCGCTGATCCTGTCGTCGGTGTACCCGGGCTCGGTGGTGGTGCCGACCAGAGCGAACGCGCCCCCGCCGTCCCGCCGGTACACCCGGTACGTCTCGGCGCCCGGCACAGCCTCCCACCCCAGCGCGACCTCCGTGGCCGACGTCTCCAGGGCCCGGGCCTCCCCCGGAGCCCGGACCGGGTCGAGCGGCCCGCCCGTCGTGGCGGCGACCGGGGCGGAGCGCTCCGACTCCCCGCCCGGCGAGAACGTCGTCACGGCGTAGCGGTAGGACGACGACGGCTCCGCGGTGTCGTCGGTGAACCCCGGGTCGGGCACGTGGGCGAGCAGCTCGAACGTGCCGCCGTCCGCGGGCGCGCGGTAGACCCCGTACGCGGTGGCGCCGTCGACGGTGGACCACCCCAGGTCGACGGAGTAGCTCCGCTCGGCGGTGACGGCTGCGTCGCCGGGGGCGGGCGCCGTCGTCGTGCCCGAGGTGACAAGCACCCGCACATCAGCTGACGCGTCCGAGGCCCCGCCGGGCCCGACCGCCGTCACCTGGTACCGGTACGGCACACCGGCCTCGACGTCGGCGTCGCGGAACGTCGTGCCGGCGGTGCTGCCGACGACCCGCATCGCGGGCTCGGACGGCGACCCCCGCGCCACGAGGTAGGCGGTCGCGCCGCCGGACCCGGTCCACACGAGGTCGACCCCGGGGTCTCCCGCGGTCCCTGAGGGCTCGGCCCGGACGTCGGCCGGGGCGGTGGCCACGGGCGGGGCCTCGCCCGTCACCGGGTCCACGGCGACGAAGTAGTTGAGCACCGTGCCGCCCGCGTTGGCCCCGGTCACCACGTGCGACCCGGCGGGGAACCGCGCCTTGAACAGCTTCCACGACCCGCCGTGGTCGTCGCCCACACTGAGGTCCGTGGCCTCGTAGACCTCGGTCAGCCAGGCCGGGCGGGGCGAGACGCGCGTGTCGTGCGCGACCCAGACGTCGGCGTCCACGGGCAGGTAGAAGGAGAGCAGGTCGTCGTTCGTGGCGGCGCGGGACTCGACGGCCGACCGGACCCACTCGAGCCCCTGGATCTCCTCCGGCACCGACGTGAACCGGTAGGCCTTGCTCCCCGTCATCCGGTCGCCGGCGACGAAGTCGCCGACCTGCAGGTCCTGCTGGATCGACCAGAGCGCGGCGTTGGCGGCGCCGTTGCTGCTCGTGTCCGTGACGACGGCGCTACGGATCGCCTCGCCCTCCAGCGGCGCCGCCGGGGCGGCCTCCGGGGCCTCGGGCACCGGCGGCTCGAACACCTCGCCGGACCACTCCACCGGCGTCATCGGGTAGCCCTTCGGGAAGCCCGGCGCCGCGAGCTCGTTGAGGTACTCCTCGAGGTTCGTGTACCTGTCGCCGTCGTCGTCGCCGTTGCGGTCCTCGGGGTCGGTGGGGTCGAGCCCCCGCGCGAGCTCCCAGTCGTCGGCCATGCCGTCCCGGTCCGCGTCCTTCGCGGGGGTGCCCTCGTCGAGCTCGGGGTAGCCGCCGACGTCGGACTCGTGCCCGATGATCGCGCCGGTCTGGTGGCGCACCTCGTCCACGACCCGCGCGTCCACCGCGTCGCGTACGACGGAGGCGCCGGCGTGGTCGAGAGTCAGGTCGAGCGCGCGGCGCGGGCTCTGGGTGTGCACGGGCGGGTAGGCGAAGCGTTCGTCCACGCGGACGGCCGGGCGGGCCGCCTCGATCATCCCCGATCCGGTGTTCCGGCCGTTGAGCACGCCGTCGCGGTTGCTGTCGATCCGGTTGTCGTCGAGGAAGACCTGGTAGTTCTCGTTACCCCGCACCACGGCAGAGGTGGGGTTCGCGGAGTTCACGCCGGCGACGAAGTAGTTGCCCACCACGTTGCCGTACCCCTTGGTGCCCGACTCGCCGCCGGCCACGTAGGGGAAGTCGCCCCAGTTGTAGACGACGTTGTTCACGAAGTCCATGACGCCCTTGGTCTTCGGGTTCCGGTCATTGTTGTGGGCGTAGAGGTTGTGGTGCATCGAGATGGTGTTCATCTCGACGAGCCCGCCCATGGAATGGGTCAGTCGGCCCTCCGACATGATCGACCACTGCACCGTGATGTTCTTCGACCGCGGGTCGTCGTAGTCCTTGCTCTTGATCGAGAGGACCTCGTCCCCCGCCCAGGAGAACGACGAGTGATCCACGATGACGTCCTGCGAGTCCTCGATGTACATCGCGTCGTCCGAGGAGGCGGAGCCGAGCCGGAACCGCATGTTCCGGATGACGATGTCGCTGCTGTCGACGAAGCGCACCGTGTTGCCCCGGATCGTCACGCCGTCACCGGGCGCCGTCTGGCCGGCGATCGTGATCCCGTGCTTGTCGCGCGCGACGATCGGCGGGATCGTCACGTCCCCGGCGATCTCGAAGACGATCGTGCGCGGCGTGTCGCCCGCCGTCGTCAGCGCGTCGTGGAACGTCCCCGGGCCCGTCAGCTCCTTGCTCGTGACGTGGTAGACCTCCCCGCCGCGGCCGCCCGTCGCGGCGTACCCGAACCCCTCCGCCCCGGGGAACGCCGGCAGGGCGTCGTCGCCCGCCGACGCCGGCGCCGCGGGGACCGCGACGGCCAGGACCGCCGCCACTCCAGCGGCGGCTGCCACCGCGGATCGTGCTGCTGACCGTCGTGCCCTCATCGTCCGTACCTCTCTGTACGTGCGCAACATTGTGGGAATGCGGTTTCCTGAACGTAGCGCCGACGGTTGTGCTCGTCAACAGGAAGGCGTGGTGCTCGTCGACAGGAACGCAGGTGGGAGGGCCGTCGGCGGCCCGCGCGTCAGAGACCCGACGTCGTCGAGCCGCGCGGCACCAGCTCGCACGGCATGGCGACGACCCCGGGCTCGAGGCCGCCGCCCGCGAGCGCGCCGTGCAGCAGCCGCGCCGCCTCGCGCCCCATCTCCTCGAGCTTCATGTCCACGCTCGTGGTCGCCGGGTCGGAGTTCCAGACCAGCGGGCCGAAGTTCTCGTACCCCACGACCGCGACGTCCTCCGGCACGCGCAGCGACTCCCGCCGGAGCCGGTCGATGACGCCGAGCGCGATGGCGTCGGAGTCGCACACCACGGCGTCGACGCCGTCACGACCGACGCTCTCGAGGATGCGGAGCATCGCCGCGCGCCCCCAGAGCGCTGTCCGCGGGCCGTCGGCGAGCTCGGCGACGAGGTGCAGCCCCAGGGCCTCCGCTGCCTCGGCGACGCCAGCCTTGCGGTCGGCGGCCACCCGGTACTGCGGCCGGCCGCTGACGTGCGCGACGCGGGTCCGCCCGAGCGCCGCGAGGTGCTCGACCTGGAGGCGGCCGCCCTGCGCGTCGTCCACGACCAGCGAGGTGTCCCGGGGGTCCCGGGATCGGCTGTGCACGTAGACGACCGGGACGGGGAGGTCCTCGCCGACCGGGTCGCGCTCCTCGGTGCGCCCGCCCACGACGATCAGCCCGTCCACCCGGCGGTCTAGCAGGGCGTTGAGCTGGTGCCGCTCGCGCAGGCGGTCCCCGCGGGCGTTGACGAGGTGCACGAACGAGGACGACGAGCTCAGCCCGTCCTCCAGCCCGTCGAGGATCGGCAGCGAGAACCGGGACTCGAGGTCGGCGGCGAGCACCCCGACGGACGTGACCGGCTGCCGCCCCGGGCCGCTGCTGGCGACGAAGCCGAGCTCGCGCGCGCTGTCGAGGATGCGCCGCCGGGTCGCGGCGGAGATCCTGCCGCGCCCGTTGATGGCCTTCGACGCGGTCGACATCGACACACCCGCGGCCTCGGCGACGTCCGCCAGCCTCGCACGATGTCTGCGCACGCCAGCGCTCCTTTTCGTCGACGCGCCACCTGGGAGCGTTCTCGCTGAGGACCCGACCGTACTGCACACGGGAACGCGCAGCCGCGCGATCGGCGGGCCCTGCCCGGGAACACCTGACGCCGCTTGCGCGTTATGTCACAAGATTTACCCGCACCATGAGGAGCACTCTTGCGACGCATCCCCCGAAAGGTCGAGGTCGAGCACGAGCCGGGGAAGTTCACCCGCTACCTCCGGCACGACAACGGCGAAGGCTTCGTCTCGCCGCACGCCAGCGTCCACCCCGACGCCACCATCAGGCCCGGCGCGTACGTCGAGGCCGGCGCCCGCGTGGGCGCGCACGCCAAGGTGGGCCGCTTCAGCTGGGTCGACGTGGACGCCGTCGTCGGCCGCGGCGCCCGCGTGGACGAGAACGTGCACGTCGGCGTCCGCGGCGTCGTCGGCGACGACGCCCGGGTGGGCGCCGGCACCCGGCTCGGCACGGACAGCCGCGTGCCCGCCGGCATCGTCGTCCCGCCCGACGCGATCGTCCCCGACGGCGAGACCGCCCACGGCTCGCGCCGTCGCAAGGACTTCGGCACGGCCGCCTGACCCGCCGCCCGGGCCGTGCGGCGGCCCGGGCTGAGCGGCGGAGGGATCAGGTCACGTTCTTGCGGCGGCCGCCCATCCCGGCGACGATCGAGACGCCGATGGCGGCGAGGACGATCTGGAAGAGCAGCTCGATCCAGTCGATGCCACCCGTGTCGCTGACGTTGATCAGGCTGGCGATCCAGGTGCCCAGCAGGGCCGCGACGATGCCGATGAGGATCGTCACCAGGATCGAGATGTTCTGCTTGCCGCGGACCACCAGCCGCCCCAGGGCCCCGATGATGGCGCCGATGATGATCGCTGTGATGATGCCGGTGACAGTCACGGTGGTGCTCCCTCCTCCGACGACGGCGCGGGTCGCGCCTACGACGAACGTACGGCGGACACCCGGTGCACGCGCTGCGGACGACGACGGCGCCGACCCCGTGACCAGGGTCGGCGCCGTCGTGGCGGGCGTCAGTGCTGGTGCCGACGCCGCACCGTCACCAGGGCCACGCCCGCGGCGGTCGTCAGCACCGCGAGCCCGATCAGCCACATCACCCCCGCGCCGGTCTGCGGCAACCAGCCGGACCCGGCGTCGCCGCCACCGGGCCCCGGAGGCGCCGGCGGGGCGGGCGGGGCCGGCGGCGGGCCGAACGTGTTCGTGACCGTGACCTCGGCGACGGCGCCCAGCGACACCGTCACCGCACCGGGCTCGCCGCCGCCCACGCTCGAGACCTGCACGGACGCGGCACCGCCGTCGTCCGTCTCGGTCACGACGCAGTCGGCGCCCACCGGCAGCCCGGCCCACGTCACGGGGGTCCCCGGCGTGATCTCGCGGTTTGCGCCGTCCGGGATCTCGAGGTCCGCGCCCTGGAACGTGCAGGCGAGGGTCACCTCGAACGGGCCGACGTCGTAGGCGTCACCCTCGAACTCGACCACCTTGTCCGCCGTGACCGCGCCGGCGTCGAACGTGTTCGTCACCGTGATCACCGGGGCGTCGACGCCCGACTCCGGCACCACGACCTGGCCCGGGTCGCCACCGTTCACCGCGGTGGAGACCGTCGAGGAGGTCGCGCCGCCGTCGTCCGTCTCGGTGACGACGCACTCGGCGCCGATCGGCAGGTCGCCGTAGGTGACGCTCCCCCCGGCCTCGAGCTCGCGGGTCGCGCCGCCCGGCACGTCGATCTCCTCGCCGCGCAGGGTGCACGCGGCGGTGACCTCGAACGGCCCGACGCCGAAGTCCGCGGCGTCGCCGTCGACCACCTTCTCGACGGTGAACCCGCCGAGGTCGTAAGTGTTCGTGACGGTCACCTCGATCGGGTCGAGGACGTTGGCGGCGCCGTCGACCGTCACCGGGTTCGGGTCGATCGTCACGTGGTCGGCGTCGCCGGTCCGCGTCTCGGTGAGCGTGCACTCCGCGCCGTCCGGCAGCCCGAAGTACAGCCCGGGGAAGCCCGGCCCGAAGGCCCGCGTGCCGCCGCCCGGGATCGGCACCTCCGCACCGGTCACCGTGGTGCACTCCATGCTCACCTGGTACGGGAACTCGTCGAACGGCACGTCGTCGAGGTACTGCTGCACCTGCGCCAGCAGCTCCTCCAGCAGCTCAGGCGTGATCGGCCCCTCCGGGATCTCCGGCAGCGGCGGCAGCTCGGGCATCGTCGGCGCGTACGCCGCGCCGTCGCCGTCCACCACCTTGCGCACCACGAGCGGGGCGGTGTCGAAGGTGTTCGTCGCCGTCACGGTCACGGTGGTGGGGTCGCCGTCGTCCGCGGGCGGCACGACGACGTCGACCGTGGTGCCGTCCACCGGCTCGCCGTCGTCCACCGTCATCGTCGTGGACGAGGCGCCGAACGTGTTCGTCTCCGTGACCGTGCACTCCGCCCCGACGGGGAGCCCTTCGTAGAGCACAGGCTCGCCGGGCACGAGCTCCCGCACGGCGCCGCCGGGGATCGGGAGCGGCACGGGATCGCCGTTCTCGTCCAACCCGTAGGTGCAGGCCAGCGTCACCTCGAACGGGCCCGGCCCGTACAGGGCGCCGAGGCCCTCGAGCTGCTTGTCCACCTCGATGGTGCCCACGTCGAAGGTGTTGGTGACGACCACCTCGACCGGCTCGTCCGAGCCGACCGTCACGGTGTCGGGGACGACGACCGCGCCCGTGGCACCGCCGTCGTCGATCTCGGTGACCGCACACTCCGCGCCGGTGGGCAGGTTCGGGATCTGCGCCTCCAGCGGCCCGCCGCCGCCGAGGGTCACCGTGCCGTCGTAGACGGTCGCCGGGTCGCCGGTCCCCTGTCCGAACGTGCACACCACCTGGACGGTGAACGGGCCCTGTCCGTAGGCGTCGGCCCCCTCGCCGTCGACCACCTTGAGCAGGTCGATCGCGCCGACGTCGAACGTGTTGGTGACCTCGACGGCGGTCCCCGCCGCGCCGTCGTCGCCGTCGGGCGTGACCGTGGCGTCGGCCTCCGGCCCGTCCGTCTCGACGGGGTCGTCGTCACCGGCGGTGACGGTCATCTCCTGCGACGTCGACCCGCCGGTACCCGTCTCCGTGACCGTGCACTCCGCGTTGACGGGCAGGCCCGTGAGCTCGACCGTCTCGCCGTCGGCGATCTCGACGACCATCGGCGCGTCCGGGCCGTACCCGTCCGCGTACACCGGCTCGCCGAGGAACGTGCACTCCACGGTGACCTCGTAGGGGCCGGGGAACGCGACCGGGTCGCCGTCCTGGTCGAGCGCGTCCGAGACGACCTGCTTGGACAGCTCGAGGCTCGCGAGGTCGTACTCGTTGGTCACGGCGATCTGCGTGACGTCCGGCTCCTCACCGATCGTGACGGACTGCGGCGTGACGGTGTAGTCCGTCTGCCCGTTGGTCGCGTCCTCCGAGAGGGTGCACACCGCCCCGTACGGCAGGTTCGGCACCGTCACCGGTTCCCCCGGCGTGACCGTGATGGTGATCGGGTCGAGCTCCGTCTCCACCCACGTGCCGACCGCGGACGTGCAGTTCACGATCACCTGGAACGTCTCGGGCGCGTACTCCTGCCCCTCGCCCGTGACGAACTTGTTCACCGCGAGCGGCCCGCTCGCGGTCGCGACGCCCACCTTGGTGCCCTCGGTGGGCAGCAAGTTGAACGATGACCCGTTCTGGGCTTCCACGACGGCGGACGCGGCGGCGGAGTTCCAGGCGATCGACCGGTCCCCGGCGTCCGGCACGAGCGCCGGCGTGGTGGACGTCCCCTCCAGCGCGACGTAGTCGCCGGGCTGGAACATCGCGTCCTCGGGGAACGTGATGACGACCTTCAGCGCCGCGATCTGCTCGTAGACGTCCTCACCGGTGCCCGCGGTGAGCGGGACCCAGCCGGTCTGCGGGTCGTCGGTCGGGCAGATCGGCTCGTTCGTCGGGTCGTTGATGTCGTCGGGGCAGTAGTCGTCGGCGGTCGTGTAGTAGAAGGTCGCCGTGGCGCCCTCAGGCGCGTTGACGAGCTGCGGCGGTGGGTCGTTGGTGAGGATCGCCGCCCACTGGGACCCGCGCTGCGAGTCGGAGTTCGGCGACGAACCCGTGTCGCCCGGCGTCGGCAACCGGTCGTAGATCACGAGCTTGCTCATCGGCAGGTTGCCGACGTTGTCGACGCGCACCCGCCAGGTCTCGTCGTGGCCCGGCGGGATGACGGGCGTGCACGGGTAGGAGTAGAAGCCGTCGTCGTCCGGCGTGCACTCGACGCCCGGGTCGGGCGCGGCCGGGTCGACGATGACGTCGAGCTGGTCGTCGTCGGTCGCCTTGACCTGCTTCGACTGGCGCAGCACGCCCGACGGGATGGTGACCACGTCGGAGTCGGCCTCGCAGGCCCCCGTCTCGTCGTCGAGGCGCGTGAGGCACTCGTCCCAGGGCCGGTCGCCGGTGACGCCGGCGGTGTTGCGTACGACCGTCCCCGCGGTGAGGCCGAGGCGGAACCGGACCATCACGGTGATGGTGTACGTCTGGCCCACCTCGAGCACCGTGCCCTCGGGGAAGCCGAAGGTCAGCCGTTCGAGGTCGCCCGTCCGGTCGACCGTGACGTCCGCCGGGTCGGTCGGCAGCGGGTCGCCGTTCGCCGGGTCGGGCGCGGCGCCGGCGAGCGCGTACGAGTACGGCTCGGCGACGTCCGCCAGGCGCAGCTGCGCCCCCGTGCCGTCCGTGGGCATCGGGTCGTCGACGACCAGCTCCGAGATCGGCCGGTTGCCGGTGTTCTCCACCGTGATGTTCATGGGGAACACCGCGTCGGGCGACTCGGAGCCGCCGGTGATGACGCCGTCGAAGTCCTTGACCACCTCGACGCCGTTCTCGGCGTGCGCGTAGAGGATCTCCGCGTCGGCGGAGGCGTCGTCGGTCACCGGGCCGAGCTCGCCGGTCTCAGGGTCGACGACGAGGTCCGCGCCCGTCGTCGTGCCGTCGAGGGTGTTGCTCGCGACGCCGGGCTCGGTCTCGCCCGGCCCGGGCGGGTTGGCGGCGAGGTCGGGCAGCACGTCCCCGCCGGTCCGCATCTCGTCGCGGCGCAGGATCTGGACGGGCACCGTCTGCGTCGGGGTGGCGGGGTTCTCCCAGACCGACCCGTCGGTGCGCGTGAACGTGAACCGCAGGCCCTGCACGTCGGCCGGGTCCACGCCCGCGGGCAGCGCGAACGTGCTCGACGGCGTGCCCTCCACCCAGGCGCCGCCCGTCACCGTGACCGGGTCCTCCGACCCGGCCGTGCCGCTGAAGGTGCCGCCCGTGAACACGTCCACCTGCACCTGCTGGATCGGGGTCACGAGCGCGGCGGACGGGTCGAAGCCCGCGAAGTCGTACTGGTTCCAGAACTGCGGGTCGTCGTCCGTCAGCACCATCTCGACGCTGCGGGACGGGCCCTGCGGCGTGCCGCTCAGCGTCATGACGACGGGGGTGTCGGAGCCGTCCGCGCCGTGGTTCGGCTCGACCACGGTGTCCGGGTCGAACGACTTGCTCACCTCGAGCGCGATGTCCGCGTCCTGCAGCACCATGTCGTCCGAGGCGTTGTCGAGCCGGTCGTCCTCGGCTGTGCCGCCCGGGTCGGTGATCGTCGCGGCGGACGTGTTCGGGACGGGGCTGTACTGCGACACCGTCACGGGGTCGCCCGTGTAACGGTCGGTCTCCCGGAGCTGGACCGTGAGGGCCATGCTGCCCTCGGCCCCCGGCATCACGAGCCCGTCGTAGGCGACCTCGACGCCGATCACGTCGGCCAGGTCCGCGGCGGTCAGAGCCTCCGCGGCCGCCTCGTCGAGATCCGCGGTGCTGCCGTCCACGTAGTGCAGGGTCACGGTCGTCGTCTCGGCGCCCTCGGGCGGGGTGAGGTCGATCGCCGTGAGGGTGAACGCGTCGAACGGGGAGGCGCCGTCGGCCGTCACGACGTCGCCCGAGCCGGTGGCCGTCGGGTCGGCCAGGCGCAGCTGCTCCACCTTGGCGTTGGACTCGTTCGTCCCCGTGACGGTCACCGTGGTGGACGGGTAGAACTCGTCCGGCGTCTCCGCCGGCGGCACGGAGATGGGCCCGCCGGACCAGTCCTTGGCCACCGACACGTTGATCGGCTGGTCGAGGATGAGCACGTCGGCGTCGTCGGTGTCCGTGTACTCGTCGCCGTCGAACGTGGCCGTGCCGCGGGCCGTGTCGTTCACCAGGCCGGGCTCGTCCGGCACGTTGTAGAGCGTGCCGTTCGTGGAGCCGAGCACCGCGTCGCCGTTGCTGCGCTTGTAGTCCCGCACCTGGAAGGTGAGGTTGAGGTGGCGGCCGTCGGCCTGCGTGGAGCGGGCGACGCCGTCACCGGCGGCGGGCGTCGTCGGGTCGTCCGGGTCGTCGGTGCGCGACGGCGACTCGGTGTACGTGAGCCGCACGGACGTCGCGTTCGCGCGCTCGTCGGCGGTCAGCGTGTAGCCCGGGAACGACCCGTCGCAGGGCGCGGCCACCGTGCACGGGGACCCCGACGCCGCGACCCACGTCCCGTCGACGAACAGCTCCACCCCGGTGATCGCGTCGTACTCGATCAGGGGGTCGACCGAGGGGTCGATCGCGCCGATGCTCACCAGGTCGAACGCGTCGTAGAACGAGTCGGCGATCGGTGTGGTGGCCGGGTCGGCGATGTCGGAGATGACCATCGGGTCGACGCCCGAGAAGCCGTTCGTGGACCAGGTGATCTGGGCCGTCACCTGGTCGTCCGACCGGGCCAGCACGGTGTCCGGGTCCCCGCCGAGGAACGTCTTGGAGATGAAGTCCAGCGTGCCCGGGTCCACCGGGTACGGGTCGACCGTGGCGCAGCCCTCGGCGGGCTCGGTCGGGGCGACGGTGCCGGACGACGCGGACGAGGCGCCGCAGTTCGTCAGCGGGTCGTCCTGGTCCGGGTCTCCCGTGTACTCGGCGATGAAGTTCGGCTGGAACTGGGTGCCGGGCGGGAAGCCGTCGGCCGTGGAGTCGTAGACGAACTGCACGCCCTGGGCGTCGGCGGGCAGGTCACAGCTCACGGTGTCGGGGCCGGTGTACGGCCCGCAGCCCGGCGCCGCGACCCACGCCGTCCCGTTCCAGTAGTTGATCGTCAGCGTCGCGTTCGCGGGCACGTCGGTGCTGCGCACCTGGGTGGCGGTGAAGCTGCCCCAGAAGTCGCCCGGGTCCGCCGGGTCGGTCGGGTCCTGGATGACGACCTGGTCGGCGTTGGCGGTCGAGCCGTCCGGCCCGAAGGGCAGCAGCTGGGAGGGGAGCTGCACGACGACGTTCTGCCCGGGCACGGCCGGGATCGTCGAGGGCGAGATGACCTTGTTGGTCTCGGTCGCGAGCCGGTCCACCAGGGTCACCAGGTCGGCGGACGCCGTGTCCTCGGCGTTGGGGACCTCGGCGTGGATGGTGTTGGTGTGGGTGAGGTCGTCGACGTCCTGCTCGGGGTCGGTGTCGGCCGTGAACGGGATGCTCGCCTCGCCGCCGGTGACGATGTCGCCGGTGAACGTCACGGAGAACTCCGTGACCACGCAGTCCGCGGGCGGGTTCGGCAGCGTGCCCGCCGTCGTCGTGTCCTCGCTGGGCGTGGACCCGTCGGCGCAGGTGAACGTCACGGTCGCGGCGTCGGCGTCGGCCGGCCAGGTGACGCCCGTGCCGTCGCCGTCCGGGCCGAACCCGGTGAACGTCAGCGGGCTGTCGCCCTCGAACGGGCTGTCGGTGTCGGGCGCGGGCTCCGTGATCGTCATCGTGCCGACCGGCGTGCCCGTGTTCGTGGCGCCGATCGTCACCGTGGTGGGGTCGCCGGCGCTCACCGTCGCCGGGTCGAACGACTTGGAGGCCTCGACGCTGTTGTCCGGCGGGGTGATCACGTAGTCGTCGTCGGCCGTGACCTCGTCGGACTGGTCGTCGCCGTGGGTCACGTACGAGGACGCGTCGTTGGCGATCGTCGTGGTCTCCGTGAGCTCGGTGACGGCCTCGCTCTGCTGCACCTCGACGGGGATCGTCGCCGTCGCGCCCGGCTGGATGTCGCCGCTGAACGTGTACCGCACGCCCTGGACCGTCGACGGGTCGACCGAGTCGTCGAGGGGCAGCCACTGCGAGCCGTCCCAGTACTCCTGCTCCACCTCGGTCGCGTTCGGCGGCAGGTCGATCTCGCCCGTGCCCGTGTACTCGAGGTACGTGAACGGGTTGGGGTCCGCGGTCGGGTCCACCGGGTCCTGCACCACGAGGGTGTCGACCGGGTCGTTCGACGTGTTCGTCGCACCGAGGGTGATCGTCGCGGGGGTGCCGGGCTCGGCGAGCGCGCCCGACGGCTCGATCGACTTCGTGACCTCGGAGTCGAGCACCAGGGGGACCGTCGGCGTGATGGAGTCGGACGCCGACTGCTCGTTCGCGTTGTCCGAGACGACGGTCGCGGTGTTGGTGATCGGCACGCCGTCCTGGCTGTACGGCAGGTCGGGGTCCACCTGGGCGGTGACGAGGATCTGCACCTGGCCGCCGTTGTTCACCTGGTCGGCCGTGTAGGTGACCGTGTTGGTCCCCGTGTCCGCGTCGATCGCCCCGTTGGTGGCACCGGACTGGTTCTGGATCGAGGCGCTGACGAGCACCATGCCCTCGGGCAGCTCGTCGGTGATCGTCGTGGGCGTGCACGGGTCGGCGTTCGGGTCCGAGCAGGACACCGTGACGACCCACTGCACGTTCTGGCCCGGCTGGTACGGCGCGGAGCTGACCTCCTGCTTGCTGATGCCCCACGTGGCCGCGGACGCCGTCGTCGCCGGGATGATCGCGCCCGCCAGGCCGAGGGCGAGGACGCCCAGTGCCGACGCGGCGCGGCGCACCCGCCGTCGTGCGCGATGACGCGCCTGCCGACGGCTCCGCTCCCCCGGCGCTCCCCGACCGTGCGTCATCCGTGCCCTCCGCCCGTCCCACGCGTCGCCCCGCGCGCGAGGTGTGCGCGCAGACCCGCTCCGACGGTGTCAGAGTTCGCCGCGATCGGCGCGGTGAACGGCAGATTCGTCCCGCTTTCCCGGAGCCCGAGCGAGCGGGGCGGGGTGCGACGAGAGTCAGGAGGAGAGGCGGACGACAGACGCACGAAGGAGTCGACGATGACCCGCACCACGACGCACGGGCTGGCGCTCCTCGGCGCGACGGCGCTGCTGCTCACGGCGTGCGGCGAGAGCAGCACCGACGCCATGGGGGACGACACCGCACAGGTGTGCGACGACCTCGACGCCTACGTCGCGTCGCTGCGCCACCTCGCCGGGACGATCGGCCCCGACGCGACCGTCGCGGAGGTGCAGGCCGCGCGCGACGAGGCGCGGGAGGCCGAGCAGACCCTGACCGACAGCCTCTCCGAGGTGACGGACGACCGGACGGACGACGTCGCCCAGAGCTGGGACGCCCTGGTGACCGCTCTCGACGGCGTGGACGACGACGCCACGCTCTCCGACGCGGCCGCCGAGCTGCGGACCGCGGCGCAGGGCGTCGTCGACGCGACGACCTCCGTGGGCGAGGACCTCGACTGCAGCTGACCCGGCCGGTGCGCGGACGGCGCGCGCTCCGCCGTCCGCGATGCCATCGTGGCGGCATGCCGACGACACCGAAGCCTGCCTCGTCCACGATCCTCGGCCAGCAGCGGGCGGTCCTCGACAGCCTCCCCTTCTCCGACACCCGGGACGTCGAGGACGCCACCCGCGGCCTCCTCGGCCGCCGCACACCGAACGCGATCACGGCCGACGACGGCCGGGTGGTGTGGGACAACGACACGTACGCCTTCCTGCGAGGCGACGCCCCGGACACCGTGAACCCGAGCCTGTGGCGGCAGTCGCAGCTGGTCGCCGAGCAGGGCCTCTTCGAGGTGGTCGAGGGCATCTACCAGGTGCGCGGCTTCGACCTGTCGAACGTGACGTTCATCGAGGGCACGACGGGCGTCATCGTGCTCGACCCCCTGATCTCCACCGAGACGGCGGCCGCCGCCCTCGCCCTGTACCGCGAGCACCGCGGCGACCGGCCCGTCACCGGGATCGTCTACACGCACTGCCACGTGGACCACTTCGGCGGCGTCAAGGGCGTCACGACGCAGGAGGACGTCGACGCGGGCCGCGTGCCCGTGATCGCACCTGCCGAGTTCACCGAGCACGCCGTCGCGGAGAACGTCTACGCGGGCACCGCGATGGCCCGCCGTGCCGGCTACATGTACGGCGCCGCGCTGGCCCGCGGACCGCAGGGTCAGGTCGGCGCGGGCCTCGGCCAGACCACCTCCACGGGCACCGTCACCCTCATCACCCCGACGCTCGACGTCACGACGACGGGCCAGACCGAGACGGTCGACGGCGTGCGCATGGTGTTCCAGATGGCGCCCGGCACCGAGGCCCCCGCGGAGATGCTCGTGTACTTCCCGGACCACCGGGCCCTGTGCACCGCCGAGGACGCCACGCACACCCTGCACAACCTGCTGACGCTGCGCGGCGCCGTCGTGCGCGACCCGCACGCCTGGGCCAACTACCTCACCGAGACGATCGACCTCTTCGGGGCCGACCTCGACGTCGTCTTCGCGTCGCACCACTGGCCCACCTGGGGCCGCGAGCGCGCCGTGCGGTTCCTGGCCGAGCAGCGCGACCTGTACGCCTACCTGCACGACCAGACCCTGCGCCTGCTCAACAAGGGCTGGACGGGTATCGAGATCGCCGAGCACCTCCAGCTGCCGCCGGCGCTGGAGAACGCCTGGCACACGCGCGGCTACTACGGGTCGGTCAGCCACAACATCAAGGCGGTCTACCAGCGGTACATGGGCTGGTACGACGGCAACCCCGCCCACCTGTGGCAGCACCCGCCGGTCGAGCAGGGCAAGCGGTACGTGGAGTTCATGGGCGGCGCCGACGCCGTCGTCGAGAAGGCCCGCGCGTCGTTCGACGCCGGCGACTTCCGCTGGGTGGCGGAGGTGCTGTCCCACGTCGTGTTCGCGCAGCCCGACCATGCGGCGGCGCGCGAGCTGCTCGCCGACACGTTCGAGCAGCTCGGGTACGGCGCGGAGAACGGCACCTGGCGCTCGGTGTACCTGTCGGGCGCGACCGAGCTGCGCAGCGGCAGCTTCGGCACGCCGACCACCGCCGCCGCTCCGGACATCATCGGCGCCCTCTCCCCGACCATGCTCTTCGACGCCATCGCCATCCAGGTCGACGGCCCGCGGGCGTGGGACGAGCGCCTGACGATCGACGTCGTCGTCACCGACACCGACGAGCGCTTCCGCGTCCGCCTCGCCAACGGCGCGCTCACATACAGCGCGGCCGCGCAGGAGGGCGACGCCGACGTGACGCTCACCGCGACCCGTGCGGCGCTGCCGGCGCTCGCCGCGGGATCACGCGACGCGCTCGTCGCCGCCGGCATCGTGATCGACGGCGACGTCACCGCCCTGGACCGCCTCACCGCCGTCCTCGACCCGGGCGACCCGGGCTTCGACATCGTGACGCCCTGATCCCGCCGGCCCCCTCGGGGCGTCAGAGGACGACGACCGACACCAGCCCGGCGAGGCCGAGCAGGGCCGTGCCCGCGCACATCACCGCGATCCTGCGGCCGTGCCGCAGGCGGGGCTCGGTCGTGTCGAGGTGCCGCGACGTGTGACGGGCGTGCCGCGTCGCGAACCACCACAGGGGCGGCGTGAGAGCCAGGGCGATCGCCGCGGCCACCAGGAACGACGTCGCACCGTCCACGCCCGGCAGCGTCTGCCACGCCACCGCGCACGCCGCCGTGAACGACAGCAGCGTGCGGCGCCAGGCCAGGGCGGTGCGCTCGGCCTGCAGGCCGCGGTCGCGCTCGGGGCCGACGAGCGGCGGGTCGTACCGGTTCTCGGGCGTCTTCTCGGGCATCGCGGGGCCTCAGTACAGCAGCAGGGCGAGGAGCACGAGCACGCCCACGACGGTGATGGTCGCGACCAGCAGGAACCCGGTGAGCGCGCCGGGCAGCGGGCCGTGCTCGCGCATCGCGCGCTCGGACCTGGCCCACTCGACCGCTGCCGCGACGGGCACGACGGCGCCCGCCACGAGCAGCACGATCGACGCCGCGAAGCGCAGGTGCGGCTCCATGGGCAGGTCCAGCGCCTCGAGCGCCGTACCGCCGGCGATGAGCCCCAGCGCGGTGCGGAGCCACGCGAGGATGGTGCGCTCGTTCGCGAGGGAGAACCGCGGGTCCGGCTCGGTGCCCTTCTCGTACACCCAGCGGGGGAAGCGTTCGCGGCTCACGAGGCCCGAGCCTAGCGACCCTCCCCACCGCGGGCTCGCCCGCCCACCGGGCCACGCCGCGCGAGGGGGCAGGCGTCGGTGGCGGTGGCTAGCGTCGGCCGCATGACGACGGACTTCCTCGCGCTGCACCGGCCCGGCGACCCGCTGCTGCTGCCGAACGCGTGGGACGCGGGGTCCGCGCGCATCCTGCAGTCGCTCGGCTTCGCCGCGGTCGCGACGACGAGCAGCGGGTTCGCGGCGACGCTCGGCCGCGCGGACGGGGCGGTGACCCGCGACGAGGCGCTCACGCACGCCGCCGCCCTGGCGGCGGCCGTCGACGTCCCGGTGAGCGCCGACCTGGAGAACGGCTTCGCGGACTCCCCCGCCGAGGTCGCGCGGACCGTGGCCGACGCCCGCACGACCGGGGTGGCGGGCGGCTCCGTCGAGGACGCCTCCGGCCGCGTCGACGAGCCGGTGTACGACCGCGCCCTCGCCTTCGAGCGCGTGGCGGCCGCGGCCGAGGCGTCCGGCGACCTGGTGCTCACGGCCCGCTGCGAGAACCACCTGCTCGGCCGCGACGACCTCGGCGACACGATCGCGCGCCTGCAGGCCTACCAGGACGCCGGGGCCGACGTGCTCTACGCCCCCGGCCTGCGTGACGTGGACGCGATCGCGACGCTCTGCCGCGAGGTGGACCGCCCCGTCAACGTGCTGCTGGTGCGCGGCGGTCCCGGCCCGGCCGAGCTCGCTGAGGCGGGCGTCGCGCGGATCTCCGTCGGCGGCACCTTCGCGTGGAACGCCCTGTCGGGGCTGGTCACCGCCGCCCGGGAGCTGCTCGCCGGCGACGTCGGCTTCCTCGACCGCACCGGCCCGGCGCGTGACGTGATGGCCCGGGCGTTCCGGGACTGACGCGCGACCGTCGACCCGCGTGCCGGTCGCTGCATCCGCGACGCCGCCAGCGGCGGAAGAGGAGTCGGGTGCACCGGCACCGGCGGCCCGCACCGGGCCGTCCCTCGTGGTTCCACGAAGGAGTCGATGATGATGAAGCTTCGATCTGCGGCCAGGACGACCTGGGCCGCGGCATGCGTGGCGGCCCTCGGGCTGGTGGGGACGGCGGCGACGGCGGCGCCGGCCGCAGCGACCGCCCCGGCCGGCACGACCAGCCTGGCCTCGGTGCTCGCCGCCGACGGGGACACCTTCGACCGCAACTGGTACGACTTCGATGTCGTCGACCAGGCGGTCGCCGCCGTGCTGAAGGCCAAGCCGGACAGCCCGGTCGCGGTGCTCGCCGACGGCACGGTGCCGCTGACGGCCTTCCTGCCGAACGACCGCGCCTTCCAGCTCCTCGCGTTCGACCTCACCCATCGGTGGGAGCGCACCGAGCGCGGCGTGCTCGATCGGATCGCCGGCGCGGTGGGGGTCGACGCGGTCGAGCAGGTGCTGCTGTACCACGTGGTTCCGGGCGCGACCATCGACGCACGCCAGGCCGTGCGGTCGGACGGCGCCCGCCTGACGACCGCGCAGGGGGCCACCTTCCGTGTCGACGTCCTGAGCCGCTGGGTGCCGCTGGTGCGGCTCGTCGACCGGGACCGCAACGACGTCGACCCGTTCCTCGTGCGGAGCAGGCTCGACCTCAACCGCGGCAACGTGCAGATCGCCCACGGCATCAGCGCCGTGCTGCGGCCGCTCGACCTCTGACGGGCTCCGCCCCCTCGCGTGAGGGCCCCGCCGCGGGGACGGCGGGGCCCTCGCTCGTGCCACGACGACTCGTCCACCAGACCGCTAGCCAGGAAAGAAATACAAGCATCAACCACAGTGCATCCAGGGGCCGCCTCCCGCCGGAAGAAGAGGTGTCAGGACCGGGCCGCCGCCGACGGGGGCCACCACATCGGGAGGACACCATGGAACGCACCGCACGACGCAACGCCGCACTCGTGGGAGCAACCACCCTGGCCGCGCTGGCGCTGTCCGCCGCAGGCGCCGCAGGGACGGCCGTCGCGGCCACCGACGACGGGGCCGTGCTCTCCGTGATGCACGGCGTCCCGGACACCCCCGTGGACGTCTGGGTGGACGACGAGCTCACGGTCGACGACTTCCAGCCCGGGGACATGGCGGGTCCGCTCGACCTGCCGGCGGGGACGTACTCCGTCGCGATCACCGCCCCGGACGCCGAGGACACGAGCGATCCCGTGATCGGCCCGATCGACCTCGACCTCGAGGCCGGCGGGAACTACACCACCGTCGCGCACCTGGACGCCGACGGCGGGCCGACCGCCACGCTCTTCACCAACGACACGTCCGCCACGGCCGCCGGCGAGGGCCGCCTCACCGTGCGGCACGTCGCCGCCGCGCCGGCCGTGGACGTCCTCGCCGGGGGCGAGGCGGTGGTCAGCGGGCTGGCGAACCCGGAGGAGAAGTCCCTCGACCTGCCGGCCGGGACCGTGTCGGCGGCGGTCGCCGCCGCGGGCACGACCGAGCCCGTGCTCGGGCCCACGGACGTCGAGGTCGCCGAGGGCGTCAACACGATCGTGTACGCCTGGGGCAGCCTCGACGACGACACGCTGGCCCTCGCCACCCAGACGGTCGACGGGCTCCACTCCTCGCCCGACGGCGTGCCCGCGGGCGTGTCCGGCCTCGCGGCCGGTGCCGCGTCCGACCTCCAGGCGCCGAGCAGCACCTTCAGCACGGTCGCCCTGCTGACGGGCAGCGCGTTCGTGGTCATGTTCCTCGTGATCGCGGCGTACGAGCTCGTCCGGGCGACCCGGGTGCACGCCCGCGAGCACGCTCACCGGCCGGGTGCGACCCGCCGATGACGTCGCACGCCCGCTCCGCCGCGGCGCGGGAGGTCGGCACCGCCGCCTCCCGCGCCGTGGCGGTCGCGCTCGCGCTCGTGCTGTCCGCGTGCGCCCCGCCCGCCGAGCACCGGCCCGTGGCCGTGCAGGACCCGCCTCCGCAGGTCACCAGCACGCCCGCGGCGTCGCCCGGCGCCGCACCCGCCGGAGGGGTCGCCCGCGTGCCCGTCCGGCCCGCGCGCGACGTCCCGGCCCCGCCCCCGGCGGCGCCGACCCGCGTCGAGGTCCCCGCGCTGGACCTCGACGTCCGCGTGCGCGCGGTCGGCGTCGACGAGCAGGGCCGCATGGACCTGCCCGGGTCGGCCGACGTCGCCGGCTGGTACCGGTTCGGCTCCGCGCCCGCCAGCACCGCCGGCGCCACGGTCGTCGCCGCGCACGTCGACGACGAGGACAGCGTGGGGCCGTTCGCCCGCCTCGTCGCGGCCGAGCCGGGCACCACCGTGCGCGTCCGCACCTCCGACGGCGCCACGCACACCTACACAGTGGAACGGAGCGAGTCCACGGCGAAGGCCGACGTCGCGACCGACCGGCTGTTCGACCGGTCCGGCCGGCCGCGCCTGCTCCTCGTCACCTGCGGCGGGCGGTGGGACGCGGACGCCCGCTCGTACACGGACAACGTCGTCGTCACCGCGGTGCCCCGCCGGTGAGCGGAGCGCTGGCCGGCCGTGCCGGCCGGTCCTACGATCGGCCGTGTCACCGCGGACGTCCGTCGGCCGCGGACCCTGGCCCACCCCGAGGACACGCCCTGAACCGCGACGACGCCGAGACCGAGGACGCGGGCGTCGACGTGCGGCGGCTCGGGGAACGGTTCGCGGCCGGGGACGAGGTCGCGCTCGCGGAGGCCTACCGCCGGTGGGCGGCGCTCGTGCACACGATGGCGCTGCGCTCGCTCGGCTCCCGCACGGACGCCGAGGACGTCACGCAACAGGTCTTCGTCTCGGCCTGGCGCGGGCGCCACCGGTACGACCCTGAGCGGTCCCGGCTGCCCGCGTGGCTGGTGGGGATCACCCGGCACGCCGTCGCCGACGCCCACGAGGCCCGGGCCCGGGTGCGCCGCTCGCAGGACGCCGCCACGCTGGCGACGCCGGCGCCGGTCACGGAGTCGCCGGTGGACCGTGTCGCCGACCGGATCGTGATCGAGGACGAGCTCCGGCTGCTGGGGGACCCCGCCGGCACCATCCTGCGGCTGGCGTTCTTCCGGGGGCTCACGCACACGCAGATCGCGCAGGAGACCGGTCTGCCGCTCGGTACCGTCAAGAGTCACGTACGGCGGGGCCTCCTGCGGCTCCGGGACCGGTTGGAGGTGGACGATGCCGCACATCGATGACGAGACGCTCGCGCTCTACGCGCTCGGCGAGGACGTGCTCGAGCCGGAGCAGCGCGCCCACCTCGACACGTGCCCCACCTGCGCGCGGACGGCCCAGGACCTCACCCGCGTCACGACGGGAGCGCGGCGGTCGGGGACCGCGCCCGAGCTGGTGCCCCCCGACCCCGCCGTGTGGGCCCGCGTCCACGACGAGCTCGCGCTGACCGCGGTCCCCGCCGTCCTGCCTCCCCCCGACGCACCGCGCACGCCGCCCGGCGAGGTGGACGCCGCCGTCCCCGACGAGCCGGCCGCCGTCCCCGACGAGCTGGCCGCCCGGCGCGGCCGCCGCGCCTGGTGGCCCGTCCTCGTCGCCGCGTGCACGGCGCTCGTCCTCGGGGTGGCGGGGGGCGTGCTCTGGGAGCGCCGCACCCTCGAACCGGCGGAGACGACGGTCGCGAGCACCGTCCTCGACCCGCTGCCCGACTGGGCGGGCTCCTCGGGGGAGGCCGTGCTGCAGACCACCGCGGACGGACGGCGCCAGATCCTGGTGACCGTGGACGCTCCCGCGCCGGCGGGCACCTACCGCGAGGTGTGGCTCCTGAAGCCCGACGTGAGCGGGCTCGTGAGCCTCGGCGTCCTCGAGGACGACCAGGGACGGTTCGACGTGCCCGAAGGGCTGGATCTCGCTGCCTACTCCGTGGTCGACGTCTCCGAGGAGCATCTCGACGGCGATCCCGCGCACTCCGGCGACTCGGTGGTCCGCGGGTCCCTCGCCACGTGACGGGTCCGCGGCCCGTCAGGCCCCGGTGACCTCCCGCAGCACGCGCACGTCCCAGTCGCCGAGGACCAGCTCGGTGCCGGCCGCGAGCACGGGGCGCTTGCCGTCCGTGCCGCGCTCGGCGAGCAGGTCCTCGACGTCGACGGGCAGGGTGAGCGTCGCCGTCCCCCACGCCCAGTGGTGCACGAACCGCACCGGCCCGTGCTCGCCGTCGGGGTCGAGGCCGCCCGTGACCGTCACCGACTCCGGCCGGTCCGTGGCCGCCACCCACGCGTCGGCGGCCGCCTCCGGGACCGCCCAGCGCACCAGCGCCTCGCCGAGCGCCGGGTCCGGGTGGGTGCCGACCACCGTGATGCGGCCGTCGCCGTGCGCGCGGGTCGTGGCGGCTGGCCACCGGCCGAAGTGCGGGTGCTCGTAACCGGCGAGCACCTCCGTGCCCTCGTCGGCCACCAGGCCGTCCACCCAGCGGCCGGCGCTCGCGCCGTCGGGCAGGTCGAGGGCCCCGCCCCGCACGGGCAGCGAGCCGACGGTGGAGAACTCGTCGTACGACACCCCGGCGGCCTCGGCGAGCCGGGCCGGCTGGCGGTCGGCGCGCGCGCGGGCCTCGGTGTCGGCGTAGCCGGTGCGGATGCCGAGCACCAGGTGCCCCCCGACGGCGGCGTAGTCCCGCAGCCAGTCGAGCTGCTCGTCGGAGGCCACGTAGAAGCCCGGCACCACGAGCACGGGCAGCTCGGCGACCGCGTCCGCCGGGGTGCGGTCGAACAGGTGCCGCGGGTGGATCACGCGCGCCTGGCGGCGGGCGTCGAACGCGGCGCGGTACCAGGCGTCGACGATGCGCTCGTACGAGCGGGCGTCGGGCTCGGTGCCCCCGAACGGCGGCTGGAACGCGAGCGCCCACTTGGAGTCGTTGGCGTAGAGGATGCCCAGGTCCGCCTCGGGCAGCAGGCCGACGACGTCGCCCCCCGCACGCTGGAGGTCCTGGCCGAGGTCCGCGACCTGCCGGTAGACGCGCCCGGGCCGGTTGCTGTGCGGCAGCACGCCGCCCCAGTAGGTCTCCGTGCCGTAGGGCAGGGTGTGCCAGTGCCAGTACTCGATGGCGCAGGCGCCGCGGGACACCAGCGCCCAGGCGGCCTGGCGCCACTGCCCGTCGTACGCGGTCTCGTTGAGGCTGGAGCCCCAGATCGACGCCGCGTCCGTCTCCGTGACGAGGAACGGCTCCTGCCGCGACGACCACATGCGGTCGGCGGTGCGGTAGACGGTCCAGGTGCCGGCCGTGTGCCACGACTGCTCGGTGTCCGGGTGGGCAGGGTCGGGCAGCGCCAGGTGGTCTTGCATCCGGTAGTACGCGTTGCCCGACGTGAGGTCGAGGACGTCGCCCACGGCGTCGTCCTCGAGGGCGGGACGGTCGTAGGCCATGCACGTGGTGACGAACTGGCCGGGTCGCGCGTACTCCTTGACGACCGACGCCTGCCACTCGATGAGCTCGGTGGTGAGCCGGGCCTGGAAGCGTCGCCAGGCGAGGTCGTACTGCGGCTGGGCGTTGTTGTCGGGCGTCCACAGGTCGGCCCACGTGGAGAGCCGGTGCGACCAGTAGGTGAGGCCCCACTCGGCGTTGAGGCGGTCCACCGTGCCGTAGGTGTGCCGCAGCTCGTCGACGAAGCGCTGGAAGACGCCGTGGTTGAAGAAGAGCTCGTTGCCGGGCTCGTTGTCCACCTGGTACCCGATGACGGCCGGGTGGTCCGCGTACCGCCCGACGACCTTGCGCACCACGCGCTCGGCGTGGAACCGGAACGCCGGGTGCGTGAAGTCGGCCTCCTGCCGGGCGCCCCACCCGATGCGGTCGCCCGTGGACCGCTCCCCTGCGATCTCCGGGTACTTGCGCGCCAGCCACATCGGCACCGCGTACGTGGGGGTGCCGAGGACGACGGCGATCCCGCGCTCGTGCGCGCCGTCGAGCACCGGCTGCAGCCAGTCGAGGTCGAACCGGCCGTCCTCCGGCTCCCACGTCGACCAGACGGACTCCCCCACGCGGATGACGGAGAAGCCCGCCTCGACCATGAGGTCGAGGTCCTCCTCCAGGCGGGGCGTGGGCTGGTACTCGAGGTAGTAGGCGGCGCCGAAGAGGACCTTGGGCGGCGGGTGGTCGGTCATGGTGTCCTTCGTGACGGGGGACGGTGGGGCAGGTGGGTGGCGGGGCAGGGCGGTCAGCCCTTCACGGCCCCCGCGGACAGGCCCTCCAGGAGCTGCTTGCGCAGCAGGAGGAAGACGATGATCATCGGCACGGACGCGAGGACGGCGCCGGGCAGCACGAGGTCGAACGCCTTGTTCTCCGACGCGTAGAGGATGTTGAGGCCCAGCGGCAGCGTGTACTGCTGCACGTCGGAGACCATGACCAGCGGCCACAGGAAGCTGTTGTACGACTGCAGGAAGCTCCACACGGCGAGCGCCCCGAGCGACGGCCGCAGCAGCGGCAGCACCACGCGCAGGAAGATGCGGAACTCCGAGCAGCCGTCGATGCGGGCGGCCTCGAGGATCTCGTCGGGCACGGACTGCACGATGTACTGCTGCATCATGAAGATGCCGAACGCCGGCGCCACCCACGGCACGATGAGCGCGAACCACGGCGTGCCGAGCCCGGTCTTGACGAGCAGCACGAACAGCGGCACGAGGATGACGGCGAACGGCACCGCGAGCGAGCTGAACATCACCGTGAACAGGGCCTGCTTGCCGCGGAAGCGGTACTTGGCGAAGCCGAAGCCGGCGAGCGCACAGACGAACACGGAGACGACGGTCGCGACGGTGGCGACGCCGACGCTCATGCCGAACCAGCTCCAGAACGGCTGGCTGCTCAGCAGGTTCGCGTAGTTCTCCAGCGTCGCCGTGGTGGGGATCAGGCGCAGCGGCTCGCCGAAGATGTCGGCGCGCGGCTTGAACGACCCGGACAGCGCGAACAGCAGCGGCAGCACGAAGACGGCGAGCAGCACGACAAGCAGGCAGTACAGCGCGACCCGGCGCGGGGTGAGGAGGCTGGTGCCCTCCGGTCGGCGCGGTCGGCGCGGGCGGTGCGGCGCCGGGCCGGACGTCGCGCGGGCCGGCCGGGCGGGGGTGGTGACGGTCGTGGCGCTCATGCGGCCCTCCCGATCTGCAGCGCCCGGTTGAGCAGCTGGCTGACGGCGAACACGATGACGAACAGGACGACGCCCGCGGCGGCGGCGTACCCGAACTGCTGGCGCTCGAACGCGGCGCGGTAGATGAACATCGCGACCGACAGCGTCGCCTCGCCGGGCCCGCCGCGGGTGAGGAGGTAGGGCTCGTCGAAGAGCTGGGCGGCGCTGATGAACGAGGTCACGACGACGAACGCGGTGACGGGCTTGATGGCCGGGAGCGTCACCGTGGTGAACTTCCGGACGGCGCCCGCGCCGTCGAGCTCCGCCGCCTCGTAGAGCTCGCGCGGCACCGCCTGCAGGCCGGCGAGGAAGAAGATCGTCAGGTAGCCGACCCAGCGCCACAGGAGCACGAAGCTCACCGACGCCTTCGCCCAGCTCGGGTCGGTCAGCCAGTCGACCCCGGGCAGGCCGAACAGCGCGTGCAGGATGCTGTTGACCAGCCCGTACTCGGTGTCGAGCAGCATCGAGAAGATCAGCGCGACGACGATGGGCGAGACGACCATCGGCACGAAGTACGTGACGCGGAACAGGTCGCGTGCCCGCAAGCCCTTCGCGTTGAGCGCCTGCGCGACGAGCAGCGCGCACGGGACGACGAGCACGACGGACACGAGGACGTAGATCCCGGAGTTGCCCGCCGCCGTCCAGAAGCTGGAGTCGGTGAGCAGGCCCGCGTAGTTGCGCAGGCCGACGAGCTCGGGCGTCCCGAGGCCCACCCAGGAGGTCAGGCTGAGGTACAGCGCGGCGAGGATCGGCACGATCATGAACAGCACGTACAGCAGGTAGAACGGCGCGATGAAGAGGTAGGGCGCACGCTGGGTGGCGGCCGACGGCGCGGTGCGCCGGGTGCCGCGGACGCTCCGGGGGGCAGGGGCGACGGCGCGCGCGGGGGCGGTGGTCGTGGCGGTGGACATGGGGACCCCTATCGGGCGGCCTGGCTGCGGAACGTCTCGGCGGCGCCGGACAGCGCCTCCGCGGGCGACCGGCGCCCGCGGTAGGCGTCGACGAGCGCGCCGGACAGGACGGTCTGCAGGATCTGGATGTCAGGGCTGAGGTAGACGGCGGGCGCCTCGTCGACGAGGTCGGCGAACACCTCGAACGTGCGCTGGCCGCCCAGGTACTCGTCCTCGACGGCGAGCAGGCGCGGGTCGTCGTAGACCGAGCGGCGGGTGGGCAGGTAGCCGAGCTCCGCGAACCGGCGCACCTGCTGGTCCGGGTCGAGGTAGGCGGCCGCGACGAACTGCGTGGCGGCCTCGGTGGACGGCGACCCGGTGATCGCGGCGAAGCCGGTGCCCCCGCCGACGGCGGTGCGCCCCCCGCCGCCCTCGAACGGCGGGAGTGGCCCGATGCGCCAGGCCCCGGCCTGCTCGGGGACGTTGGGCTTGAGCCCAAAACCCTCGTACCAGTTGGCCATCCACAGGCCGATGACCTTGCCCTGCTTGAGCGCGGTCTGCATGGACGGGCCGTACACGTCCGAGACGGTGGTCAGGAAGCCCGACTGCACGCCGTCCACGAGGAACGCCAGGACCTCCTCGGCCTCCGGCGTCTCGATCGTGAGCGCGCCGTCGGCGTCGAACAGGCCGCCGCCGCGCTGGAGCAGCAGCATCCAGAACAGCTGCACCACCTGGTTGAGGTCGGTGCCGGTGGCGACCGCGCCGAGCGACTGCCCGGTCTTCTCGTGCAGCCGGGCGCCGACCTTCGCGAGCTCCTCCCACGACTCGACGTCGGTGGGGATGCCGTGCTCGGCGAACTGGTCCTCGCGCCGGTAGTAGACGACCATCGGCACGTCGGAGTCGAGCGCGTACAGGTGGCCGTCGCGGCTGAACGGCGCCAGCCGGGCCTCGATGAGGTCGTCACGGACGTCGGCGACGGCGTCGTCCATCGGTGCGAGCAGCTCGGGGGCCAGGTCGCCGCGCAGCAGCCGCGCGAAGTTGCCGATCTCCAGGCCCGCCACGTCCGGCGTGCCGCGGCCGGCGACCGCCTGCGCGATGAGCTTGGTGACGAGGTCGTTCGCGCCGATCTGCGTCGGGTCGAGCGCGTAGCGGAAGGACGTCGCCCGGTCCGCGACCTCGATCGCCTCGGTGAAGAAGTCGACGTAGCCCTGGTCGTGGGTCCAGAACTTCAGGTCGACGGCGCCGGAGGCCAGGGGGGCGGCGGCGGTGCGCGTCGCGCAGCCCGCGACGGCCGGGCCGAGGGCGGCGGCGGAGCCGAGCGCGAGCGCGCCCCGCAGCAGGTCGCGCCGGGAGAGCGTCATGAGGGGTCCTCCTCGTCGAGGATGTCGGTGGGGATGCCCGCCAGGGGGCTCGCGATGCTGAGCCCGGCGCCCGCGCCGGGGTGTGCCGGCCGCACCGGGCCGCGGTCGGGGTGCGGGGCCGCCGTCGAGTCGCGCACGACCAGGTGCACGGGCACAGCGGTCCGGCGCGACGGGACGGGACGGCCCTCGATCGCCGCGAGCAGACGGCGCATGCCCTGGCGGGAGATCTCCGCGAAGTCCTGCCGCACGGTGGTGAGGGGTACGTGCTGGTAGGCCGCGGCGGCCACGTCGTCGAACCCGACGACGCTCACGTCGCGCGGCACCGAGAGCCCCGCGCGCTCGAGGGCGCGGACCAGCCCGATCGCCATGTCGTCGTTGGCGACGAAGACGGCCGTGAGGTCCGGCCGGGTGGCGAGCACCACGCCCGCCTCGTAGCCCGAGGCCGGGCTCCAGTCGCCCCGGATCACCTCGGGGACCGGGCAGCCCGACTCGACGAGCGCCTCCTCCCAGCCGATGCGGCGGTTCTGGGTGGTGCCCCAGCCCTGCGGCCCCGCCACGTGCCAGACGGTGCGGTGCCCGAGCCCGAGCAGGTGCTCCGTCGCGGCGCGCGCACCGGCGCGGTCGTCCGCGCCGACGAGGATCCATTCGTCGGACTCCTCGGGACGGTGCTCCAGGGCGAGCACGGGCACGCCGGCGGGCGTGCGGTGCACGGGCCGCAGGCTGTCGGCGGGCTCGGAGACGACGATGCCGTCGACGCCCCGGGCGGCGAGCTCGTCGAGGGCGTCGCCGACGTCGCTCGGGTCGCCGGAGCGGGTGTGCACCACGGCCACCGCGTAGCCCGCCTCGCGCGCCGCCTGCTCGACCCCGACGGCCATCTGGCTCGGCCCGAACAGGGCGCTGCCGGTGGAGACGAACCCGATGACCCGGGAGCGGGCGGTGACCAGGGCGCGGGCGGCACCGTTGGGCCGGAAGCCCAGCTCCTCGATGGCTGCCTGCACGCGCTCGCGGACGTCCGCCGAGACGTTGGGCTCACCGTTGACGACGCGCGACACCGTCTTCTGGGACACCTCGGCCAACCGCGCCACGTCGACCATGGCGGGCGGGCGCACCGCTCCCCTGCGTGCTCTCTCGGACATCCTGGCTCCTTCGCCGCCGGAGCCTGACTACGTAGTCAGACCGTCATAGGGAGGGAGACTGGCACGGCGCTGACTACGTAGTCAAGCCCTGGTGGCATGTTCGTTGGTCGACGCGGTCGCGCCTCGTCGCACGCACGACGCCGTGCTCGACGCGGTGCTCGACGGCGTGCTCGACCATGTCGCGGGACCGTCGGCTACGGCACCAGGCGCTGGGTGATCACCGACGCGCCGGCCCCGTGCTGCACGCGCGCGAGCGCGCCGTTCACCAGCGCGAGGTACGGGGGCACGTGCCCGCACTCGACCTCGGCGAGCAGCGGGATCCCGAGGTCACCGAGCGCGTCGCGCACCGCGTCGTGCTGGGTGAAGCCCTCCGAGTCCGGCGCGTACGTCCGGCTCACCAGCACCGCGTGCGCGGCGTCGAACCACCCGGCATGGCGCATCGCCCACAGCGCCCGGCCGACCTCGAGCGCCTCCCACTCGAGGATGTCGAGATACACGACCAGCCCCTCGGGCGCGTGCTCCGCCGCGAACCGCCGCACGTCGCCGTACGGGGTGCCGGCCAGCAACGACACCGTCTCCAGGCAGCCGCCGACCAGCCTGCCCCGGACGTCCACCGGCGCGGCCGGGTCCGCGCCGTCGAGACGCAGCCAGGGGCCCTCGGCGTCGAGCGTCCACGTCGACACCTCGGGCTCGTTCTCGTAGTCGTCCCAGCCCTGCGACCGCGACCGGAACCGCCGCGGCGAGCGCTGCACCAGCGCCTCGCCCGCCCGGGCCGACGCCGCGACCTCCCACCAGCCCAGGACGCCGTCGGGCACGGTGTACGGGGTGTCCATGAGGTTCTGGCCGTGCAGGGTCGCGACGCCCGTGCGCAGGGTCAGCGGCAGCTGGAGCGTCGAGGTGTCGGAGAAACCGACCAGCCACGTCGGGTCGGCAGCGAGCGCGTCCCAGTCGAGCCGACCCAGCAGGTCCGTGGCGAGCTCGCCGCCCCACGGCGGCACGACGGCGCGCACCGCCGGGTCCGTGAGCATCGCGGTGAGCTCGGCGGCCCGCACCTCGGCAGGCGCGCTGACGATCCCCGCACCCGAGAGCGTCTTCCCCAGGCGCACCTCGTACCCCTCGGCCCGCACTCCGTCGGCCGCGTGGCGCAGCCGTGCCTGGAGCCGCGGCTCCACGCCCGCTGACGGCGCGGTCACCCCGATCGTGTCGCCGGGACGCAGGGGCCGGGGGTAGCGGATCGTCATGTGCGGACTGTGCCCGACGCCGGCTGCCGCGGCAACGAGATTTGGCCGCCGAGCGTCTGTCCACAGGCGGACGTCGGGCCTGGCCACAGGGCCTCGGCGACGGCTAGGATCGAACACATGTTCGACCCGGAGCGAGGTTCCCGAGCGACAGAGAGGTGGTGACGACGAGCATGACCGCTGTGCTAGACGGTGTGCCCGACGTCGTGCTCGACGAGCTGCCGGTGACGACCTCCCCGTGGGACGGCGTGCTCTCCCCGAGCGGCCCGACGACGGTGCACGACGTCGCGGCCGCCCTCACCGACGCGGCGCACCTCCAGGCGCGGATCAACGCCCTGGAGGGTGAGAAGCTCCTCGCCGTCGAGCGGGCCCGTCGAGCGGCTGTCCGGTGCGAGCCGGACCTGCTGGCGGGCGAACAGCTGCGGGTGCAGCGGGCAGGTGTGTCCCGGCGGCACGAGCTGGCCCGGCGGGCGTTCAACGCCGACGTCGCGACCACGCTGCACCTCTCCGAACAGCAGGCCGACCACGTCGTGGAGACCGCGCGGATGCTGACCTCGTCGGGCGCCGCCACGCTGGCCCAGCTCTGCCGCGGGCGGATCGGGGCCCGGCACGCCACGGCTCTGGCCGACGTGCTCGCCGACCTCCCCGACGCCCAGGCCCGGGCCGCCGTGCAGGCCGAGGCGCTGCCGCGAGCCGCCACGGCCACCCCCGCCCAGTTCCGGGCCTTCCTCCGGCGCGCCCGTGACCGGGCACACCCGGAACCGTTCACCCTCCGGCACGACCGAGCCGCTCAGAAGCGCGCGGTGTTCGTCGACCCCGCGGCCGACGGCATGGCCTGGCTCAGCGCCTACCTTCCGGCCACGAGCGCCCACGCAGCCTTCGACCGGCTGACGGCCGCCGCGCGGTCCGCCCGCGAGGCCGGGGACTCGCGGACCGTCGCACAGCTCCGCGCCGACGCGTGCGCCGCCCTGCTGCTGGCCGGGGCGGAGCCCTCGCCCGCTCCCCGCCACGGCAGCGCGGGGCCCTCGGCCACCACGCCTCCCGTCGCGAGCGCCGCAGGGCGGAGCACCCCCGGGCCCGACACCCCGGGCCTGGCGGACGAGCTGGCCGCCGGGCTCGTCCCTGATCTTGCCGACCACACCCGCCGGATCACCCCGCGCGTCCAGGTCACGGTGCCGGTCATGGCGCTGCTGGGCCGCACGGACGAGGCGGCAGAGCTGGCCGGCCACGGTGCGATCAGCTGCGAGGTCGCCGCGTTCCTCACGGCCCAGGCGCCGTCCCTGCGCCGGCTGCTGGTCGATCCTGTCTCCGGCGAGCTGCTGACGACCGACGCCGGCACGTATGCCGTCCCTGCTGCGCTGCGCACCTACCTGGAGGCCCGCGACATCACCTGCCGGTTCCCGGGCTGTACGCGCCCCGCGGCACGCTGCGACGTCGACCACACGGTCGCGTGGGCCGACGGCGGCGGGACCACGGCCGACAACCTGGCGCACCTCTGCCGCCGCCACCACGTGATGAAGCACGAGACGCGCTGGCGGGTGCGACAGGAGCCCGACGGCACCCTGGTGTGGACCTCACCGACGGGACGCGTCTCTCGCGACCCTGTCGCCGACCCTGTGGACCTCACCGGCCGGGAGCTGATCCCACCGGATCCCGCGGATCTCCCCGAGCCACCGTTCTGAGTCGCCCGGCCCGCACCTCTGGCCTGCTCGACGCGGCTAGCAGGTCGGGCAGGGCCGCTCGGCGGGCTCCCTGCGCGCGGCACCGCGCACGGCGTCGAGCGCGGCGTCGACCCGCTCGGCCCACGACGCCCGCCGCGGGCGCACCCGGAAGGTGCTCGCGGCCGCGGCGTCGGACGTCACGGCGGCGACCTTCTCCGGCGCGCAGCGGCCGTACTTCGCGAGGTAAGCGTCGTCGAGCAGCGCGTGGAGCTCGGGCGCCACCTCGGCGAGCAGCACGGGTCGGCGCGCGCCGTCGACCTGCAGGTGCGCGCGCCCGCCCGCCACGCGGGCCCCGCCCGGGGCGGAGCGCACGTACAGGTCGCGGCCGAGGCGCACCACCCAGCCGCGTGCCGCCGTCCCGGGTTCGCCCGCGGGCACGATCCGCACGGCCGGCAGGTCGCCGAGGGGGTCGAGGTCGAGCGCGGCAGGGGCGGTGCGGGTCAGCAGGCTCACGACAGGTCGAACCGTGACCTGCGCCACGGTTATTCCGGGCCGGGCGCCGGGCCGCCTGCGTCAGTCGATCGGGTCGCGCGAGATGGGGCAGGTCATGCAGTGCCCGCCGCCCCGCCCGCGGCCCAGCTCGGCCCCGACGATGGTGATGACCTCGACGCCGGCACGGCGCAGCGCGGCGTTGGTGAGCGTGTTGCGGTCGTACGTGAAGACGACGCCGGGCTCGAGCGCGACGGCGTTGTTGCCAGAGTCCCACTGCTGGCGCTCGGAGGCGTACACGTCGCCCGCCGTCTCGACCACGCGGAGCTTCGGCAGGCCGAGCGACCGGGCGACGACGTCGACGAACGGGGTGTCGCCCTCGTCCGTCACCTCCACGCCGGGCGCCGCGTCGGACGGGCGGAGGGTGAAGGCGTGGATGCCGTCGACGATCGTCGGGTGCACGGTGACGAGGTCGCGGTCGGCGAACGTGAACACCGTGTCCAGGTGCATCGCGGCGCGCAGTCGCGGCATCCCCGCCACGACGACCTGCTGCACCTCGCCGCCGTCGAACAGCGCCTTGGCGAACTGGGTGATGCCCTGCCGCGAGGTGCGCTCGCTCATGCCCACCAGGACGGTGCCGTTGCCGACCGGCATGACGTCGCCGCCCTCGATGGTGGCCTGCGCCCAGTCCTGCTCGGGGTCGCCCCACCACACGCGCGAGCCCACGTACTCCGGGTGGAAGGAGTAGATCGCCTTCATCAGCAGCGTCTCGTCCTTGCGCGCCGGCCAGAACAGCGGGTTGAGCGTGAGCCCGCCGTAGATCCAGCAGGTCGTGTCGCGGGTGTACAGGGTGTTGGGCAGGGGCGGAACCAGGTACTCGGGGGTGCCGGTGGACTCGCGGGCCAGGTTCACATAGTCGCTGCGGAAGTCCTCGGGCAGGTCGTGCGTCGACAGCCCGCCGATGAGGAAGCGCGACAGCTCGCGGTCGGCCAGCGAGTCGAGGTAGGCGCGCGTGCCCTCCACGAGGCCCAGCCCCACCTGGTTCGGCACCACCTTGCGGTCCAGCAGCCACGAGCGCGCCTGGGGGATGGCCATCGTCTGCGCCAGCAGGTCGTGCAGCTCGACGACCTCCACGCCCCGGTTGGTGAGCTTGTTGACGAAGTCCAGGTGGTCGCGCTGGGCGGACTCCACCCACATGACGTCGTCGAACAGCAGGTCGTCGGAGTTCGTGGGGGTGAGCCGCTCGTGGGCCAGCCCGGGCGAGCAGACCAGCACCTTGCGCAACCGGCCGACCTCCGAGTGGACGCCGTGGGCCGGGGGCGAGGGCACGGAGGGAGCGGTGGTCATGGGGAGTGCCTTTCGGTCGGACGGCGGACGGTGACGGCGGTGGTGACGCTCAGATCGAGACCCAGCCGGCGACCAGCCCGGTCACCGCGACGACGGCGATCGCCGCCACCACGACGAACAGCACCAGCTCGCCGGGGGTGAAGACCCGGCGCCCCTGCTCACGCCGGGTCATGACGAACAGGACCGTGGCGGGGGCGTAGAAGAGGAACGAGACGAGCACGAGGCTGAGGCCGGCCGCGAAGACGAGGAAGGCCGTGTAGAGGGTCGCCAGGACCGTGATCACCAGGTCCCCGCGCAGCGTGGACGGAGGATCGCCCGCGTACGTCTCGCGCGTGGCGCGCAGCTTCACCGCGTACAGCGCGGCGAGCAGGAACGGGATGAGCGTCATGACGGCGGTCATGTCGAGCGCGAAGTCGAACGCGTCCTCGGAGAAGTACGTGAGGATCAGCACGACCTGCGACAGGGAGGTGCTGAGCAGCAGCGCGTTGACGGGCACGTCCCGGTCGGTCGAGCGCGCGAGGAAGCGCGGCATGTCGCGGTCCTTGGCGGCGACGAACAGCACCTCGGCGGCCATCAGCGTCCACGCCAGGTAGGCGCCGAGGACGGAGACGATGAGACCCGCGCCGACGAAGACGCTGCCCCACTCGCCGACCGCCGCCTCGAGCACCCCCGCCATCGACGGCTGGCGCAGCTCGGCGATCTCGGCCATCGGCATGATGCCGTACGACACGATCGTCACCGACGCGAAGATGGCGAACACGCTCACGAAGCCGAGGATCGTGGCCCGACCGACGTCCTCGCGCCGTCGCGCGTGCCGGGAGTAGACGCTCGCGCCCTCCACCCCGAGGAACACGAACACGGTCACCAGCATCGTGCCGCGCACCTGGTCGAACAGGGAGCCCGCGTAGTCGGCGCCGCCCCAGTTCTCCGCGAACACCCGGGGGTCGAAGACGAACAGCGCCAGCAACACGAACACGATGATGGGGATGACCTTGGCGACGGTGACGATCCGGTTGATCGCCGTCGCCTCCTTGATGCCGCGGCGCACCAGCAGGAAGAACAGCCACAGCCCGACGGTGGACAGCGCGAGCGCCAGCACCGTGTCGCCGGCGCCCAGCGCGGGGACCCACTCCCCCAGCGTCGACATGATGAGCACCCAGTAGGTGACGTTGCCGACGCACGCGCTGGCCCAGTAGCCGGCGGCGGCGAAGAAGCCCGTGTACTCGCCGAAGCCCGCCTTCGCGTACGCGTAGACGCCGGCGTCGAGGTCGGGCTTGCGCGTCGCGAGCCGCTGGAAGACGAAGGCCAGCATGAGCATGCCCGCGCCCGCCACGACCCAGGCGATGAGGGCGCCCATGACGCCGGTCTCCTGCGCGAACCGGCGCGGCAGCGAGAACACCCCGGCGCCGACCATGGACCCGACGACCATCGCGGTGAGGGTCAGGAGCGACACCTTGGTGGTGCCGCCCGTCGACGTCGCGGGGTCCTGCTGCGCCATGCGCCATGCCCTCCTGGGTGGTCCGACCGTGGGCCCACCGGGTGGCCCTACTGGGTGCTGCGGCCGATCGTTCCACCGTCGCGCCTGGTCCGCGCGTCGGCGGGGCGATCCCACCGGCGCGCGACGGCGTCCACGATGTCCCCCGCGGGGATGCGCAGCGTGCGTGTCCACGCGGGCAGGAGGCCGGCCTGCGCGCGGCGAGGACGAGCCCGGCGACCGCCAGGCCGAGGAGGATCGGCCACGCCGCGCTCCAGGCCGTGACCGCGTCGAGGTCCGGCACCTTCTCGGGCGGCAGCCACAGGCCTGCCAGTGCCCAGGTGCCGATGGTCCCGCCCACGGCGAGCGCGACCCAGGACCACAGCCCGCCGTCCGGCGCGGCCATCCCCGCGTGCCCCGAGGCCCGTAGCAGCACGAAGGCGCGCACGAGCAGCAGCGTCGAGACGGTCGCGACGAACGGGAGAGCCGCCGTGACGTCGACGAGGAACGGCGCCTCCCCGACGGCCCGCTTGGCGGCGTACTTGGCCACGGCACCGCTACCGAGCGGAGCGCCGGTGATCCCGAGCGCGAGCACGAACGCGCCGCCGAGCACCACGGCGCGGGCGCGCCCGGCGCCGTACCGCTCCCACACCTCGACCGCCATGATCAGGCCGCCCTTGGCCATGCCGTGGTGAACGGCGTAGACGACGGCGGTGAGCATGCACGCCTCCGCCAGGTCGGGCGCGCCGAGCGCCACCCCGACGACCATGGCGAGGAATCCCATCTGGCCCACCGTGCTGTACGCGAGGGAGACCTCCGGGTCGTCGGTGAGGACGCCGGGCACGAGGACGCCGAACGCCCCGACGAGGGCGACGACGACCAGCGCGGTGCCCCAGCCCGGCATCGCCTCGTGCCCCAGGGGCAGGAAGCGGAGCCAGCCCACCAGGCCGACCTTGACCACGGTGCCGCTCAGCACCGCCCCGACCGGCACGGACGCCGCCGCCTCGTCGATCGGCAGCCACCCGTGCAGCGGGAAGGTGGCCGCCTTGATGCCGAACGACAGCAGGAGGAGCCCCACGACCACCCCGCCGGTGGGCGCGGCCGCGACCGCCGCCGGCGCGTCCGCCAGACGGAGACCGCCGGCCGCGACCACGAGCACCACGGCGGCGGAGAGCACGACGTCGCTCGCCGCCGCCAGGACGAGGTAGAGCCGGCCCGCGCGACGCGCCGTCTCCGTCCGCGGGTGCAGGATCAGCCGGTGCGTGGCGACCGTCGTCACGACGCACCCGGCGAGGAAGGTCACCGCGTCGGCCGCGACCAGCACGGTCGCGGTGCCGACGAACGCGACCAGCAGCAGCCCGCTGCGCGACGCCGTCCGCGCGTCCGCCGACCGCGCGGTGAGGGCGAGCGCCGCCGCGTACAGCACCCCGACGAAAAGGAGCAGGGGCCGCCCCACGAGGTCCAGCTGCAGCACCGAGCCGCCGACGGGGCCGAGCAGGTCCACCACCACGACCGGGACGAGGGCGAGCGGCGCCGCGCGGAGCAGGCCGTCCGGGCCCGGGTCGGTGCCTGGGTCCGGGTCAGGGCCGCGCGACGAGCGCACCAGCAGCGTCGCGGCCACCACCGCGGGCACCGCGAGCGCGACGAGCAGCAGCCAGGTCATCCGCGGGCCGGCATCAGGCGCCCGGCAGCGTGAGCGCCCCGGACCGGACGGCCGCGACGACGCCGCCGTCGACGAGCAGGTCCGTGCCGGTGACGAAGGACGCGCCGGGCCCGAGCAGGAACTCCACGGCCGCGGCGACGTCCTCCGGCCGGCCGAGCCGGCCGGTGCCGGACGCCTCGACCATCGCGCGCATCCCCGCCCCGGACTCGCCCTGGAGCTCCTGCTCCCCCATCGGGGTGCCGATCACGCCGGGGCTCACGGAGTTCACGCGGGCCCCGCGCCGCCCCCAGGCGAGGCTGGCCGTCTGGACGCGCAGCTGGTTGGCGCGCTTCGCGATGCTGTACGCGGCGCCCGGGTCGGCGATCGCGTCCCCGCGGAGGAACGGGAGGTCGAGCAGCGCGTCGGTGGGGGTGCTCGCGAGCGCGGCCTCGACGCCGGCGGGCAGCCGCCCGACGGTCATCGACCCCGCCATGGACGCGATGACCACGCCGGCGCCGCCGTGCGCGACCACGGCGCCGAGCTCGTCCAGGCTGTGCGCGACGCCCAGCAGGTCGACGGCCAGGATCGGCCCGACCGCCGCCTGGGTCGGCGAGAGCCCCGCGGTGTGCACGACGGACGTCACCGGCCCCAGCGACGCGGCCTCGGCGGCGAGCTCCGCGACCGACTCCCGCTCGGACACGTCGACGACGCGCACCCGCACGTCGTGGGTGTCGCCGAGCGCGTCGGCCACGCGCGTCACCGCCGCGTCGGAGTAGTCCGCGAGCAGCAGCGTCCGGCCCGCCGGCGTGCGGCGCGCGATCTCCTCCCCCATGCCGCCGACCCCGACGACGACCGTCACCTCGTTGCCCGCCATGCGTCGCTCCCTCGCTCGTCCTCGTCCGTCATCCTGCCCCGCGGGCTCAGCCGTGCGCGAGCACCTCGAGGGCCACGACCACCATCCCGAGCGCCACCTCGGCGAGCAGGAGGAGCCACTTCTGCCAGGTGGGGATCGCCGCACGCCGCACGGCCACGTAGCCGACGAGGCCCAGGCTCGCGACCAGCGCGACGGTCGAGGCGGCGAGCGCGCCGTCCGTCGTCCATGCCCCGCCCGCGGCCACCCACAGGAACACGAGCGGCAGGACGACGACGCCACCGGCGCTGGACACGACGCCCACCATGTGGCGGCCCTCGGCGCGCGTCGGGAGGTGGTTGTGCACCACGACGTGCGACACGAGGTCGGCGAGGAAGACGGCGAGCAGCGTGCCGCCGACGGTGATGAGCAGGGTGGTCGCGGCCCGGCCGGGGGTGAGGCCCTCGGCGTGCCCCCGCAGCGCCAGCACGACGGCGAGGGCCGCGAACGTCACGTACACGCGCTCCTTGAGCCGGTCGGCGCGCTGGTCGGGCGTGAGCTGGTCGCGGCGGGCCCGGCGGCGCTCGCGTCGGTCGGAGGCTCGGGTCATGCGTGCACGGTAGGCCCGTGGTCGGCTGTTGACACGCGGGCCCGGCCCGGGCATTCTGAAACGACTCAATTTGAAGCGCTTCAAAGTAGAAGTGGGAGAACGATGACGACCTCGACGGCACCGGGAAAGATCCCGGGCAGGACCTGGTACCGCACCACGGTGGCGGGCATGGCGTCGTACCTCGACGCCGGCGCGATCATCACCACCGGCACGGCCCTGGTGCTGTACAAGGAGCCGCTGGGCATCAGCGACGCGCAGTTCGGCCAGTACTCGGCCCTGCTGACGTTCATGATCGCGGCGGGTGCGCTCGTCGGCGGCCGGCTGGCCGACCTGTTCGGCCGCAAGCGGGTCTTCCTCGCCACGATGGCGGTGTACGTGGCCGGCGCCGCGATCCTCGTGGCCGCGCCCGGCACCGGGGCGCTCTACGCCGGCGTGGTGCTGCTGGGCCTCGCGGTCGGCGCCGACCTGCCCGCGTCGCTCGCGATGATCGCCGAGGAGGCGCCGCCCGAGCACCGCGGCAAGCTCATCTCCTTCTCCCACATCCTGTGGCTCGTCGGCATCATCGCCGCGCAGCTGTTCGGGATCGTCGTCGGCGGCATGGGCATCACCGGCGGCCGGATCATGTACGGGCAGCTCCTCGTGCTCGCCCTCGTGGTGCTCGTGCTGCGGGCGGGCATGCCGGAGTCGTCGCGCTGGCAGGCGGCGCACGCCGACGCCGCGGGCACTGCGGGCACGGCGGGCACCGCGGGCGACGGCGCCGAGTCCGTCGACCTCGGCACGCTCAAGCGGCTGCTGCGCGGGCCGTACCTCGCGCCGATGGTCGCCGTCGCGCTCTTCTACGCCCTGGTCAACGTGGGCGCGAACACCGGCGGCCAGTTCTCCACCCTCATGTACACGGAGATCGCGGGCACCACCGTCCGGTTCGCCTCCACGGTCGGCTTCGTCACCTTCGCCATCGCGTTCGCCGCGACCTACCTGCTCATGCGGATCGTCGACGGGGCGCACCGCATGCGCTGGTTCGCCGTCATGGCCGTGTTCTACACGCTCGGCTACCTCGTCCCCGTCGCGTTCGGCGTCGAGGTGTGGACGCTGGTGACGATGGGCGTCGTCGGCTCGATCGCCGGCGCCGTGGCGGGCGAGCCGATGTTCAAGGTCTGGGCGCAGGAGCTCATCCCCACCACCTACCGCAGCACCGCGCAGGGCGTGATGATCGCGTTCACCCGCGTGGTCGCCGCCGTCGTCGCGCTGTGGACGCCCACGCTGCTCGCGGCGAGCCCGGACGTGCTGTTCGTCTTCGTCGCGGCGTGCATCGCCGTGGGCGGCGTGATCGGGTACTTCTGGATCACCCGGTACCCGCGCGTCGCCGACGACGAGCCCGTCGCCCCGGCGCCGTCCACCACCGCTGCGTCCACCGCCGTCCGCACCGACGAAGGAGCCCGATGACCGTCACGCCGCCCGTCCTGCGCGTCGAGCACCACGCCCAGCCCGCCCTCGGCGTCGGCGAGGACCGCCCCCGGCTGTCCTGGCACGTCGACGCCGCGCACCCGGCCTACCGGCAGGGGGCGTACGAGGTCGCGTGGCGCACGACGGCGCCGGACGGCGCCGTCGTCGAGGAGGCGACCTCCGTCATGGACGGCGACGCGCAGGTCCTCGTGCCGTGGCCCGGCGCACCGCTCGCCCCCCGCGCCCGCGCCGAGGTGCGCGTGCGCACCCGGGACGGAGGTGCGGACGGCGCGGGCTGGGGCCCGTGGAGCGAGCCGGCCGTCGTCGAGCGCGGCCTGACGCCGGACGACTGGACGGCCGAGCTCGTCGGGCCCGGGTACGACGAGGGCCCGGCCGAGGCGCGCCGCGCGCCGCTGCTGCGCCGCGGGTTCGACGTCCCGGGGAGCACGGTGCGCAGCGCGCGCCTGCACCTCACCGCCCACGGCCTGGTCGAGGCGGAGCTCAACGGCCGGCGGGTCGGCCGCGACGAGCTGGTGCCCGGCTGGACCCCCTACGACGACCGCCTGCGCGTGTACGCCTACGACGTCACCGACCTCGTGCGGCCCGGCGCGAACGCGCTCGGCACGTGGCTGGCCGACGGCTGGTTCCGCGGCCGGTACGGCTTCGACGGCGGCCACCGCGACCTCTACGGCGCGCACGTCGGCGTGCTGGCCCAGCTCGAGGTGGTGACCGACGCGGGCACGGTCGTGGTGGGCGGCGACGCCGCGTGGCGCAGCGCCCCCGGGCCGCTGACCCGCGCGTCCCTGTACGACGGCGAGACGTTCGACGCCCGCCTGCTCCCGGCCGGGTGGTCGGAGCCGGGCTTCGACGACTCGGCCTGGTCGCCCGTCGCCGTCCTCCCCCTCGACCGCGCCGTGCTCGCCGCGCCCGACGGCCCGCCGGTGCGCTGCACGGGCGAGCTCCCGCCCGTGAGCGTGACCCGCGCCCCGGGCCCGGACGGCGAGGACGGCTGGCTCGTCGACTTCGGCCAGAACCACTCGGGCCGCCCCCGGCTCACCGTTCCCGCCGCGCCCGCGGGCACGGTGGTGCGAGTCCGGCACGCCGAGGTGCTGCAGGACGGCACGCTGTACACGCGCACGCTGCGGGACGCCGCCGCCACGGACGAGGTCGTGCTCGACGGCGCGGGGCTCACCTGGGAGCCGCGGTTCACCGTGCACGGCTACCGGTACGCGCACGTCACGGGCTGGCCCGGCACACCCACGGAGAAGGACGTCGCCGCGGCGATCGTCTCCCGCGTGCTGCACAGCGACATGGCGCGCACGGGCTGGTTCGCCAGCAGCGACCCGGCGCTCGACCGGCTGCACGAGAACGTCGTCTGGAGCCTGCGCTCCAACTTCGTCGACATCCCCACCGACTGCCCGCAGCGCGACGAGCGCCTCGGCTGGACCGGCGACATCCAGGCGTTCGCGCCCACCGCCGCCTTCCTCTACGACGTGCACGGGATGCTCGCCGACTGGCTGCGCTCGCTGTCCGCGGAGCAGCGGCGGTTCGGCGGCACCGTGCCCGTGTACGTGCCGTGGATCCCGGGCGGCACCTACTGGCAGCCCACGCAGGACATCGCCGGGTGGGGCGACGCCGCCACCCTGGTGCCGGAGGCGCTGCACCGCGACTCCGCGGACCGCGCCCTGCTCGAGCGGCAGTACGCGAGTGCCGTCACCTGGGTGGACAAGGTGGCCGGGCTCGCCGGGCCCGACCGGCTGTGGGACACCGGGATGCAGCTGGGCGACTGGCTCGACCCGACGGCGCCGCCCGAGGACCCGCTGCGCGCGCAGACCGACCCGCATCTCGTGGCCACGGCCTACCTCGCCCGCTCCGCGCGGTCCGTCGCCGAGACGGCCCGCACGCTCGGCCGCGACGACGACGCCGTCCGGTACGCGACGCTCGCCGACGAGGTCGCCGCCGCGTACCGCAAGCGCTACGTCGACAGCGGCGACGCCACGCACGACACCCAGACGGCCCACGCGCTGGCGATCGTCTTCGACCTGCTCGACGGCGACGACGCGCGCGCCCGGGCGGGCGAGCGGCTCGCCGCCCTGGTGCGCGACGGCGGGGACACCGTCGGCACCGGGTTCGCCGGCACGCCCCTGGTCACGGACGCCCTGAGCAGCACGGGGCAGCTCGACGCCGCGTACGCGCTGCTGCTCAGCCACGCCTCACCGTCCTGGCTGGCCATGGTGGACCTGGGCGCCACGACCATCTGGGAGCGCTGGGACAGCATGCTCGCGGACGGCACGGTGAACCCCGGCGAGATGACGTCGTTCAACCACTACGCCCTGGGGGCGGTGGCCGACTGGCTGCACCGCGTGGTCGCCGGCCTCGCCCCGCTCGAGCCCGGGTACCGCAGGTTCCGCGTGGCCCCGCGCCCCGGGGGCGGGCTCACCCACGCCTCGGCCCGGCACGTCACGCCGTACGGCACCGCCGAGGTCGCGTGGCGGGTCGAGGACCGTGCGGACGGGACGGAGCTCGTGGTGCGCTGCGTCGTGCCCGTCGGCGCGACCGCCGAGCTGGACGTGCCGGGCGCGGAGCCGACCGTCGTCGGGCACGGGGAGCACGAGGTGCGCGTGCGCCGCGGCTGATCAGGCCCGAACCCGCCGCTGCCGCGCCCGGCCGACCGCCTTGACCACCTCGACGAGCAGGAAGACGACGACGGCGAGGCCGAACGTCTTGCCCCACTCCTCGAGGCCGATGGGGGCGGCGTCGAACCAGTCGTGCATGAACGGGGCGTAGACGAACACGCACTGCAGGGCGATCAGCGCGACGGCGGAGAGCCAGATGACCCGGTTGCCGCGCAGCACGTCCACGGTGAGGCTCGACCGGTCCAGGAACCGGCAGTTGAACAGGTAGGCGAGCTGGCCGAGCGCCAGCATCGTCACCGCCGTGGTCTGTGCCTCGGCGAGCGGCGCGCCCTGCGCCCGCTCGGCGTAGAACACGAACAGCGTGGCGCCGCCGATGAGCACGGACACGACGAGGATGCGGCGCACGAACACGGCGTCGAGGATCGACGCCTTCGGGTCGCGCGGCGGGCGGGACATCACGTCGGGCTCCGCCTTCTCGTAGGCGAGGCCGAGGGACAGCGTGACGGCCGTGATCATGTTGATCCACAGCACCTGCACGGGCGCGAGCGGCAGCACCAGGCCGAAGAGCACGGCCACGAGGATGACGAGCGACTGCGCGCCGTTGGTGGGCAGCAGGAAGAGCACCGACTTGCGGATGTTGTCGTAGATCCGCCGCCCCTCCTCCACGGCCCGCTCGATGGTCGCGAAGTTGTCGTCGGCGAGCACCACCTCGGCCGCGTCCTTGGTCGCCTCCGTGCCCTTGATGCCCATCGCGACGCCGACGTCCGCCTGCGTGAGCGCGGGGGCGTCGTTGACGCCGTCGCCCGTCATGGCGACCACCTCGCCGTGCGCCTGCAGCGCTGAGACGATGCGGATCTTGTGCTCGGGGCTGGTGCGCGCGTACACGTGCACGTCCTGCACGACGGCGCGCAGCTGCTCGGTGGTCATCGCCTCCAGCTCGGCGCCGGTGAGGACCGCGGGCCCCGTGCCGTCGGAGGAGTCCTCGTCGCGCACGATGCCCATCTCGCGGCCGATCGCCACGGCGGTGCCCGCGTGGTCGCCGGTGATCATCGTGACGGCGATGCCGGCGTCGCGGCACTGCGCGATGGCGTCGATCGCCTCCGGGCGGGGCGGGTCGACGATGCCGACCAGGCCGCACAGCTCGAGGCCGGTGAGGGAGTCGGCGAGGTTGCCGGACGGCGCGGAGCCCACGACCGGCCGCCGGGCCGCCGCGAGGACCCGCAGGCCGCGACCGCCGATCTCGTCGATCTGCGCCTCCCAGAACGCGCGGTCGATCGGCTGCGGGCTGCCGTCCGGGCCGGTCTGCGTGGTGCAGCGGTCCAGCACCCGGTCGGGCGCACCCTTGACGTGCACGACCTCCGCGCCGTCGGGGGCGCGGTCGAGGGTGGCCATGTACTTGTTCTCGGACTCGAACGGCACGAGGTCCCGCCGCGACCAGCCCGTCGTCTCGAAGCCGGCCTTCATGCCGAGGCTGCGCAGGGCGCCCTCCGTCGGCTCGCCGACCAGCCGCCATGCCTCGCCGCCCTCGCCGCCCGCGTCGCCGGGCACCACGCGCGCGTCGTTGCACAGCATCATCGCGGCGACGACGGCCGTGAGGTCGTGGTCCTCCGCGAGGTCGGCGTGCCGCGCCCCCTCGCCCGCGAGCGTGAGCTCGCCCTCGGGCGCGTACCCCGCGCCCGCGACGTCGAACGACCGGCCGGCGGTGCGCACCAGGCGCGCCGTCATCTCGTTCTTGGTGAGCGTGCCCGTCTTGTCCGAGCAGATCGTCGTGACGGAGCCGAGCGTCTCGACGGCGGGCAGCTTGCGCGTGATGGCGCGGCGGCGGGCCATCTGCTGCACGCCGAGCGCGAGGGTGATCGTCACCAGGGCGGGCAGGCCCTCGGGGACGGCGGCGACCGCGAACCCGATGGACGCCGACACGAGCTCCGGCACGGAGAAGTCGTGCACCACGCGGCCGATGACGACCATCACCACGGCCATGCCCAGGATGAGCACCGCGAGCAGCTTGCCGAACCGGTCGAGCTGCTTGGTCAGCGGCGTCTCCAGGCTGGTGACCTCGGAGATCATCGTCTGGATGCGGCCGATCTCGGTGCGCTCTCCGGTGGCCGTGACGACGCCCACGCCCTGGCCCGCGGCCACGAGTGTGCCCGAGAACAGCATGCTGGTGCGGTCGCCGACGCCGGCGTCGGGGTCGACGGCGTCGACCCGCTTGCTCGCCGCGACCGACTCCCCCGTGAGGGCCGACTCCTCGACGCGCAGGTTGGTGGCCTGCAGCAGCCGCACGTCCGCGGGCACCCGGTCGCCCGAGCGCACGCGCACCACGTCGCCCGGCACGACGTCGTCGGCGTCGATCTTGGCCCACGCCCCGTCGCGGCGGGCCTCCGCGTGCACGGACAGCATCTGCCGGATGCCGTTCAGCGCGCTCTCGGCCCGCCCCTCCTGGATGAACCCGATCGCCGCGTTCACGACCGCGACCAGCAGGATCACCGTGAAGTCGACCCAGTCGCCGAGGATCGCCTTGAGCACCGCGGAGACCAGCAGGATGTAGATGAGCACGTCGTCGAAGTGCACGAGGATCCGCTTCCACAGCGGGTCCTTCTCCGGCGGCGGCAGCCGGTTGGGGCCCACCTCCGCGAGCCGTGCCGCGGCGTCGGCGGCGGCCAGGCCGCCGTCGTCGGTCCGGAGCGAGGCGAGCACGTCCTGCGGTGGCGACGCCCACGGCGCCTGCTGGTCCAGCGCGGTTCCCATGGCGCCCATTCGACCCCTGTTCAGCGCCGGGCGCGCGGCGGGTCAGCGACCTGTGTCGTACGACACCGACCCGCCGCCGAACTCCTGCGCTCGCAGCCAGGCGAGGTGCGCGTGCACCAGCGGCAGCACGGACGCGCCCTCACCGCTGGCGGACGCGACCCGCTTCATCGAGCCGGCGCGCACGTCCCCGACGGCGAACACGCCGCGCAGCGTCGTCTCGAGGCTGGCCGGCGGACGACCGTCCACCCAGCCGTCCTGCGGCACGTCACGACCGGTGAGGACGAAGCCGTGGTCGTCCAGCGCGACGCCGCCCGGCAGCCAGCCGCAGTCGGGGTCGGCCCCCAGCAGGCAGAAGAGGCCGTCGGCGTGCGTCTTCGACCGCTCGCCCGTGTCGAGGTCCTCGGTGACGAGCCACTGCAGGCGACCGTCTCCCCCGCCGTCCACCACCGCCGTGCGCGGGCGCACCGCGATCGTCGGCGTCGCGGCGATCTCGCGGACCAGGTAGTCCGACATCGTCGCGGCGAGGTCCTCCCGCCGCACGAGGATCGTCACCGAGCCGGCGAACTTCGCCAGGTGCACGGCGGCCTGCCCCGCCGAGTTCCCCCCGCCGACGACGACGACGTCCCGGTCGGTCATCTCGCGCGCCATCGAGCTCGCCGCGCCGTAGTGCACGCCGGCGCCGACCAGGTCGTCGACGCCGGGCACCCCGAGGCGGCGGTAGGACACGCCGGTGGCGAGCACGACCGTGCGCGCGCACAGCTGCGCGCCGTCCACGTGCACGTGGTGGTGCTCCGGCTCGTCGGCCGGTCCGGGCTCGATCCGCACCACCGGGCGCCCCGTGTAGAAGCGGGCGCCGAAGCGGCCCGCCTGGATGCGGGAGCGCAGCGCCAGCCGCATCCCGGAGATGCCGCGCGGGAAGCCCAGGTAGTTGCGGATCATCGAGCTCGACCCGGCCTGCCCGCCGATCGCGTCACGCTCCAGCACCACCGTCGCCAGGCCCTCGGACGCCGCGTACACCGCGGCCGCGAGCCCGGCCGGGCCCGCCCCCACGACCGCGACGTCCGCGATCTCGCCCGGCGGGATGGAGTCGTAGCCGCCGTACATCGCCTCCGCCACGGCGGGGGCCGTCGCGCCCGAGAGCACCCGCCCGGCGAACGTGCGCACCACCGGCAGGACGGCGCCCGGGCCGGCCTCCCCGAGGATCTCGCGCGCCGCCGCGTCGTCCGGCGCGAGCACCCGGTTCGGGACGCCGAGCCGCTCGAGCAGGTCGCGGACGGCGGCCGCGTCGCGGTCGCCCGGCTCGGCGACGATCTCCGTGGACGTCACGGTGGGGCGCGCCACCGACCAGCCCCACTCCGACAGCAGCTCGACCAGGGCGGTGTGGAACTCCTCGTCCCGCGCGCCGCGCGGGATGCCGACGAAGGTGTCCATGTCGCGGCGCAGCAGCGCGGCCCGCATCTCGTCCAGGGCCTCGGCGTACTCGTCCCCGGGGACCAGCGCGACCCGCCGCGCCGTCGACACCACCGCCGGGACCTGGTGCAGCAGCTCGACGCCCGCAGCGTCCGGCAGCCGGCGCTCCGCGGCGATCATCGCGACCGGCTCCCGCGCGGCCACCAGGTCGCGCAGCCGGTCCAGGGCCGCGTCGGCGCTGCGCACGAGCTCCACCCGGTAGTCGCGGTCGTACCGGGCGCGGAACTCCTCCTCCACCTGCCGCGCGTGGGCATCGGCGACGAGCAGGACCACGGGGCGGTCGGCGGGGTTCTCGGCGCGTGCTTCGAGGCGCTCGGGCATGCGGTCAGGGTAGGCGGCCCGGGAATCCTGAGCAGATCTTGAGGCAAACCTGCCCCCGCCCCGAGGTCCTCTCGAGGTTCGCCCCGCAGGATCGATCCTGCTCGACCCCACGATCACCTCCCGGAGCGCCATGTCGATCCCGCCGCCCGGACCCCCCGGGCCCGCCGTGCACACCTCCCCCTGGGTGCACGGTCACGGCCTGCGGCCGGCGGGACCCAGGGCGCTCCGGGAGGAACCATCCGGGGGCCGGCCATGAACCCGTCCCTGACGCCCACCATGGCCGCCGCCTGGCAGTCGCTCGAGGACGACCTCGACGGGGACCGCGCGGCGGTCGCCGGCTTCGCGGGCTCCTGGGCGGGCCTCCTGCCCCACCGCACCGGCGCGCTCCTCGGCGCGCTCGCGCACGCCGACGCCGACGGGGCACGGGAGGTGCTGCTGACCCTCGCCGTCACCGCGGACATGCTCGGGATGGACCGCCTCGCCGAGGCCGCGACGCAAGGGCTGGACGCCCTCGATCACGAGGGGGTCGCGGGGGCGCAGCGGCACGTCGACCAGATCGCCGACGAGGCCCGCTCCGCCGCGATCGTCGTCGCCGGGGCGCTCGCTCAGGAGGGTTGGTCGAACCTGTAGCCCACGCCCCGCACGGTGCGGATCCAGCGCGGCGACGCCGCGTCGTCACCGAGCTTGCGGCGCAGGTTCGTCAGGTGCACCTCGACGCTGCGGCGGTCCTGGTCGGTGACCAGGGTGCCGGTGTCGTACTCGTCCCCCCACAGCACGCGCACCAGCGCGTCCTTGGGGATAGCACGGCCGGGCGCGTCCACGAGCGCGCCGAGCAGGTCGAACTCGCTGCGCGTGAGGTGCACCTCCGTCCCGTCGACCGCGACCGTGCGTGCCGCGACGTTGACGACGAGCCCGTCGGCGGCGGCCGCCCCGGCCGCCCCGCCCCCCGCCGGGAGCACGCCGTGGCGGGGGCGGCGCAGCATCGCCTCGATCCGGGCGCGCAGCTCCCGGGGCCGGAACGGCTTGGTCTGGTAGTCGTCCGCACCGGCGTCCAGCCCCATGAGGGCGTCGATCTCGTCCGTACGGGCGGTGAGCATCACGACGTACGTGTCGGACACGGTGCGGATCCGGCGGCACACCTCGAAGCCGTCGATGTCGGGCAGGCCCACGTCGAGGGTCGTGACCAGCGGGTCGAAGGTGCGCACCAGCTCGACGCCCTCGCGCCCCGACGCCGCGGTACGCGTGGCGAAACCCGCCTGCGACAGCACTGCCTCCAGCAGGTCGCGCACGTCAGGGTCGTCCTCCACGACGACAGCCGTGCGCTCGCGGGCGTCGAGGCCGCTCCGTGGGTGGGGTCCGGCGAGCATGACGACACGCTAGCGGGGGGCCGTCCACGACGCAGCGCGCGCCACACCTCCCTAGACTCGCCGAGGGCGGCGACCGGACCCGCCGGAGAGGGCGTCACCATGACCAGCACGTGCTCCCACCTCGACCAGATCGTCCCCGTCGCGCCCGAGGCCACCGGCGAGTGCCCCGAGTGCGTGGCCGCCGGCGGCACCTGGGTGCACCTGCGCGCCTGCCTGGAGTGCGGGCACGTCGGGTGCTGCGACTCGTCGCCGTCGCGGCACGCGACCGCGCACTTCCACGCCACCGCGCACCCCGTGATGCGCTCCCTGGAGCCCGGCGAGCACTGGGGCTACTGCTTCCCGGAGGAGCTCCTCATCCCCGGCCGGGAGATGCCCGCCGCCGCGGGCTGACGCCGCAGGCGCGGCCTCGCGGTCTCAGCCCCGCGCGCCGCGCCCGGCGATGCTGCGGTTCGTGCGGGCGACCGCCGCACGCTCGTCCTCCGACAGACCGGCGCGGTGCAGGATCCGGCCCAGCACGTCGCTCTTGAGCAGCAGGTACTCGTCGATGTCCGCGGCCTCGGTCGCCGCACGCCGCTTGACCGGGCCGTACTCGTCGCGCAGCTCCGGGTCGGCGCGCAGGGTGTCCCGGACGCCCAGGTGGTTGCGCAGCGCGAGGGACCCTTCGACCACGACGTAGGTGTGGGTCGGCGCGAAGCGTGCGGGCGCCTCGAAGGCGTACCGGCCCGGGATGCCCAGGTCGCCGCGCGGCACGAGGCCGAGACCGGCGAGGGCCGCGGACGCCGCGTCGACGTCGGCCTCGTCCACCACGACGTCGACGTCGATCACCGGCTTGGCCGCGAGGCCCGGGACCGACGTGCTGCCCACGTGCTCGATGCTGCGGTACGGCGCCCCGGCCTCGGCCAGGGCCCGCGCGTACGCGGCGCGGAGCTCCTCGAAGCGCGCGGGCCAGCCCGGGTGGTACTCGACGACGGTGATCACGGCTCCACGCTAGAACCCTCCTGCGAAGCCTGTCCCGACGCCCGGTCGGCGCGGCTCTGCACCGCGTCGCCCGTGAGCAGGTCCGCGATCTCCTGCGACTCGCTCTCCAGGGTGTCGGCGTCGACGAGGTCGGACGCGTCCGCGGAGAGGGTCGACGTCACCGCGTCCAGGTAGTCCTGCGCGTCGCCGCTGTCGTAGACCGACGTGGTGAGGTCCTCGAGGGCGGACTCGTAGGCCGCCGCGAAGTCCTCGTTCTCCAGGAACCGCGTCACGAGCACGTTCCCGCCCCCGAAGCCGCCGCCGGGCGCGCCCTGCCCGCCCTCCTGCGGGTCGAACCCCTCGGGCTGCCCGCCGTCCGGGGGTGCCTGCTGACCGTCGGGGGCCTCGGCACCGTCCGGCAGCTCGGCGCCGTCCGGGGGTTCCATGCCCTCCGGCGGCTCGTTCCCCTGACCGCCGGGGCGCCCCGTGCCGCCCATGCCGCCCATGCCGCCCATCCCGCCGTACGAGAGGTTCTGGTCCCAGGCGACGACCTCCATGAGTCCCGTGTCCGGGTCATAGTGCAGGTAGGCGTTGTTGCCGGGACCGTCGATGTCGTCGGAGTTCGCGACCAGGTCCTGCGCCGCCAGGTAGCGGGCGAAGGAGTCGACGTCGAGGTGGTCGCCCAGGTGCGCGGCGAACTCCTCGTCCGTCGAGTCGTTGACGAGCTCGAGGAACTCGGCCAGGGGCGCGTAGGCCTCCTCGTCGGTGCCGCCCGTGCTGTCGTACTTCGCCTCGAACGACTCGGCGTACGCCGCCGCGTCGTCCTTGACCCCCCAGTCGCCGTCGGCGTCCGCCTTGTACGTGATGCCGCCGTCGGGGTAGTTGTCCTCGTTCCACAGGTCGTCGTCCGGCAGGTCGACGACCAGGCGCAGCTGCTCGTCGCCGCCGTTCACGCTGAACCGCGTGTAGGTCGCCTGCTCCGCCGTGACGCCCGCGAGCGCCAGCACCTGGAGCGCGACCGCCTCGTTGAGCGACGACTCGGTGGTGTTGCCGCGCACGACGAGGTCCGCGCGGCCGTCGTGCTCCTGGCCGTCCACGTACTTGTCGAGCCGGATGAGCCACGGCAGGCCCGCCGGGTCGTCGGCCGACGCCGAGCCGTCGCCCTCGTCGAACCCGGGGGCCTGCTGGTCGTCCTGGCCGTCGCCGCCGAGGCCACGCAGGCTGGAGTTGCCCTTGAGCCGCAGCCCGACGTCGTCGTACTCCTCGCCGTCGATGGTCACGGTGGCGCTGATCCAGTCCTTGTCGCCGGTGTCGGCGAAGGTGTCGAGCATCTCCTGGTAGTCGTCCTCGTCGTACTCGACCGCGACGGTGTGGACGGTGCTCGTGTCGAAGAAGTCGCCGGCGTCGTCCGCCGAGGTGGGCGCGCCGCAGGCCGAGAGCGCTCCGGCGAGCGCGACGGCCCCCGCCCCGGCGACGAGCCGCCGGGGCGGGGCGAACGGGTGGGCGCCGGCTGCGGCGGGGCCGCGGCCGCGCCGGGGGGTGAGGTCGTCTCGCATCATGCCGCCCACGTCATCATCCCGGCCTGTGCGGCTCCTCCGAGAGTCGTGGGTGGGCGCTGGTGGCCGCGACCCCGGACCTCACACCTCCTGCGGCACCGGGGACGGGCCCGCCGGGGCCACCAGGTCGCGCGTGATCGCCGCGACGTCGCGCGCGCCGGTGAGCGCCATCGTGAGGTCGAGCTCGGCGAGCACGTTGCGGATCACCTCCTCGACGCCGGCCTGACCCGCCACGGCGTACCCGTAGAGGTACGGCCTGCCCAGCAGGACCGCGTCGGCACCCAGCGCGAGGGCGACCAGCACGTCGGCGCCGGTGCGCACGCCGCTGTCGAACAGCACGGTGCGGTCGGGGCCGACGGCGTCGCGCACGGCGACGAGGGCGTCGAGCGACGCCACGGAGTTGTCCACCTGCCGCCCCCCGTGGTTCGACACGACGACGCCGTCGACGCCGAGGTCGAACGCCCGGCGCGCGTCGTCGGGGTGCAGGATCCCCTTGAGCACGACCGGCAGCCGGGTGCGGTCGCGCAGGGTCGCCAGGTGCTCCCACGACAGGCCGGGGTTGGAGTAGACGTCGAGGAAGGTCTCGACGGCGGCGCGGGGCTCCGGCGACCGCAGGTTGTCCCGGAACCGGCCGGGGTACGCGCGCGTCATCGCGAGCAGCGAGCGCACCGCGCCCGCGGTGACCTGCACCGCGTCCCGCGCGCCGGACGCCGCGGCGCGCGCGACCCGCTCGCGCACCAGCTCGCCGAACCGCGGGTCGCTCGTGTACTGCGCGATGCCGAGACCGCGCGCGAACGGCAGGGAGCCCAGGTCGAGGTCCTGCGGGCGCCAGCCCAGCACGGTGGTGTCGAGGGTGACGACGAGCGCGCCCGCCCCGGACGCCTCGGCCCGCGCGATGAGGGAGTCGACGAGCGCCTCGTCGGTGCTCCAGTAGAGCTGGAACCACCGCGCGGCGTCCCCCATCTCGGCGGCGCACGCCTCCATCGGGTGGCAGGCCTGGTTGGACAGCACGTACGGGACCCCGGTGGCGGCCGCCGCGCGCGCGACGGCGAGGTCGGCGTCGGCGCCCAGCAGCGCCGCCGCCCCGACGGGCGCGAGCAGCAGCGGGCTCGCGTGCCGGGTGCCGAACAGCTCGACCGACGGGTCGCGCTCGACGGCGCCGTTGGCCATGCGCGGCACGACCGCCCACCGGTCGAACGCCTCCCGGTTGCGCCGCATCGTCCGGCCGTCGCCGGCACCGCCCGCGACGTACGCCCAGGCCCGCACGCTGCTGGCCCGGCGCGCGGCACGCTCCAGCGCGGCCGTGCTCGTGGGGACGCGGGGGCGCCGGCCCAGCACCCCGGCGCGGTAGATCGTGGACTGTCGGGCCAGCCCTGCCCCTGGCGCGCTCATCCGACCGGCCGCACGCGGAGGATCTCCGTGCGCGCGATCGCGCGGTCGCGCACGTCGAGCCGCGCCTCGCGGTCGGGATCGGCCAGGAAGTCCGCGAGCGCCTCCTCGTCGGGCATCTCGATGAGCTGCACCTCGGTCGGCTGGACGGCGCCGTGCGCGGCGTCGTCGGTGTGCGCCACGTTGGTCACGCGGTGCAGCACCCGTCCGCCGTGCCGCGGCACCAGCGCCAGCACCTCGGTCTCGTAGTCGGCCAGCGTCGGGGCCTCGCCGTCGGCCGCCCACAGCAGCACGCACAGGGTGATCGCCATCGTCCACCTTCTCCTTCTCGCGGGACCGGTCCAGGGCCGGTCGTGCGCCGATCCTGTCAGTCCTGCGCGAGCCGTGGGGGAAACCCGCCCGTGGCGACCGGTCCCCAGCGCTCGATCGTGACCCGCACCAGCGACTTGCCCTGCCGCACCATCGCGGCACGGTACTCGTCCCAGTCCGGGTGCTCCCTGCCCGCGGCCGCCCGGTAGTAGTCGACCAGCGGCTCGACGGAGTCCGGGACGTCCAGCACCTCGGCGGTGCCGTCCACCTGGACCCACGCGTCGTCGAAGTCGTCGCCGAGCGCCAGAAACGAGGCCTGGGGGCGGCGGCGCAGGTTGGCCGCCTTGGCCCGGTCCGGGTACGTGGAGACGACGACCCGCCCCTCGCCGTCCACCCCGTAGGTGACGGGGCTGAGCTGGGGCGAGCCGTCGCCGCGCGTCGTCACCAGGACGCCGTGCCGTCGGGACCGGAGGAAGTCGAGCAGCTCTTCGCGCTCGACGCGGGTGTTCGTCGCGATCCTGGGTGCCATGGGCACCACCCTGGCACGGCCGGCGACGCGTCGTCGCCGCCGGCCGCCCGGGTCAGCCCTGGCGGGCCTTGAACCGCGGGTTCTGCGGGTTGATGACGAACGTCCTGCCGCGGCGCCGGACGACCTTGGCGCCCGGCAGCCGCTTCAGCGACCTCAGCGAGGCCCGGACCTTCATCGGGCGTCCTGCCCGTAGCGGCGCCGGAACTTCTCGACGCGGCCGGCGGTGTCGACGACGCGCGCGGCGCCGGTCCAGAACGGGTGGCTGGCGCTCGAGATCTCGACGTCGACGACGGGGTAGGTGCGGCCGTCCTCCCACTCGATCGTGCGGGTGGGGCGGCCGGGCCCGGAGGCGGTCTCCCCCGCCAGCGTGGAGCGCGTGAGGAACGCGGTGCCGGCGCTGGTGTCGCGGAAGACGACGGGGCCGTAGGTGGGGTGGATGCTCTGCTTCATGGTGGTGCCTCCTTCGGAAGGGCTGGACGTGGTGACCTCGGGCGGTGCGGCCGTCAGCGCTCCTCGCGGAAGTCGACGTGCCGGCGCACGACGGGGTCGTACTTGCTCAGCACGACGCGGTCGGGGTCGTTGCGGCGGTTCTTGCGGGTGACGTACGTGAAGCCCGTGCCCGCCGTCGAGCGGAGCTTGACGATCGGGCGCAGGTCGGTGCGGGATGCCATCAGACGTTCTCTCCTCGTGCCCAGGTCCGGAGGACCATGACTGAGAATGGTTCTCGACAGGCCGCTAGAGTGACAGACCTGAGAACCGTTCTCAACTTCTGTCATCCCTAACCCACCGGAGGCGCCCGTGATTCCCGACCCCCCGAAGCCCCCCGCGCTGAGCGTGCTCGTCGCCGTCGACCCGGTGCTGCGCGACGCCGCCGCCGCGAGCCTCACCCTCGACGCGCCCGACGTCGTCGTGGTGCGCCACGACCTCGTCCCCGCCGCCGGGGCGCTGCGCCGCGTCGTCGTCGACGCGAGCGGCGTGCTGGAGGACGAGACCGTGCCGCTGGAGCACGCGTGCGTGTCGTGCAGCGTGCGCGAGGACGCCGTGCCGACCCTCGCCCGCCTCGCCGGCGACGGGCGCTGGCACCACCTGGTGCTCGCCCTGCCCGTCACGGCGGAGCCGCTGCCCGTCGCGCACGCACTGGCGGCGCAGGCGGAGCCCGGCGGGGCGCTCGAGGGCCTGCGGCTCGCCGCGACCGTCGGCGTCGTCGACCTCGACACCCTGGAGGCCGACCTGCTCGGCGACGACCTGGTCGACGAGCGCGGGCTCGCGCTCACCGACGACGACCAGCGCCCGGTCGGCGAGGCCCTGGCCGCCCAGCTGGAGCAGGTGGACGTGGTCGTCACGTCCGGCGGCTCGCCCACCGGCAGCGGGCTCGTCGAGCGGTTGCGCGCCGCCGACGGCGAACGGGTCGACGGGCTGCACGACCTGGAGCCGGCCGTCCTGACGGGGCGGACCCACGCCCCCGCCGCCGCCGAGCGGCGCGCCCACCCGCTCGGCACCCCGGGTTCCCGGCCCGGTCACCACCGCCGCGGGCGCGACCCGCACGACCGCAGCTGGAGCCTGCTGCTGCGCTCCGACCGGCCCTTCCACCCCGAACGGCTGCTCGCGCACGTCGAGGACCTGGGCACCGGCCCGGTGCGCAGCCGCGGCGTCTTCCACGTGCCGAACCGGCCCGACTCCGCCTGCCTGTGGGAGGGCGCGGGCGGCGCCCTGTGCGTGGCGGACCTCGGCACGTGGGACGCGGTCGCGGCCGGCCACCGGCCCGTCACCCGCATCCTCGTGGTCGGCGCGGGCGAGCCGCACGAGGCCCGCGCGGTGCACGACCGGATCCTCGACGCCTTCGGCGAGGCCCTGGCCACGGCGGACGAGGTCGCCGACGGCGGGCTGCGCTGGCTCGGACGGGAGGACGTGCTGGCACCCTGGCTGGGAACACGCACCGCATAGCCGCTGTTCTCCCCGCGCGGGTCCCCGGCCGCCCTCGCCGAGACCGGCGGCCGGAGCCGTCATAGGCTCCTCGCGGACCCGCGCCCACCACGGACGGGAGACACTCATGGCTGCACGCGCGCTCGCCGAACGGCTGCGCACCGAGTCCGGTGCCGCGCTGCTGCTCGTGGGCGTGACGCTGCTGGCCCTGGTGTGGGCGAACTCGCCGCTGTCCGGCTGGTACGAGCGGCTGTGGGAGCTGCCGATCAACGTCGACGTCGGCGACCTGCGCTTCGACATGGACCTGCACCACTGGGTCAACGACGGCCTCATGGTGCTGTTCTTCTTCGTCGTCGGCCTCGAGGTGCGCCAGGAGCTGGCCATCGGGTCGCTGCGGCAGCGCAGCCAGCGCCTGGTGCCCCTCGTGGCCGGCACCCTCGGCGTGATCGTCCCCGCGCTGGTCTTCCTCGCCGTCGCCGGGCACGCCGACCCGCACGGCTGGGGCGTCGTCGTCGGCACGGACACGGCGTTCCTGCTGGGCGTGCTCGCCCTCGTCGGCCCGGCGATGTCGAGCCAGCTGCGCGTCTTCCTGCTCACGCTCTCGGTGGTGGACGACTTCCTCGCCGTCGGCATCATCGGCGTCGTCTACTCGGAGGACGTGCGGCTCGCCCCGCTGCTCGTGGCGCTGGCCGCCCTCGCCGGGCTGTGGCTGCTGGGCCGCATGCGGGAGTGGCGCAGCTCGCCGTACGTGCTGGTGGTCGTGGTGCTGTGGGGCGCGACCGTGCAGGCGGGCGTGCACCCGTCGATCGCGGGGATGCTCGCCGGCCTGCTGGTGCCCGCCGTCGCCACCCGGCGCGACGACGTGCTGCAGGCCAAGAGCCTGTTCCGCGACTTCTGGCAGTCGCCCAGCGCCAGCGTGGCGCGCAACGCCCGCGTCGGCCTCGCCCGCTCCATCTCCGTCAACCACCGCCTGCACGACGTCCTGCGCGGGCCCGTGTCCCTCGTCGTCGTGCCGCTGTTCGCGCTGGCCAACGCCGGGATCGACCTGCGTGGCGGCGCGCTGGGCGCGGCCCTCGGCTCGGTGATCACGTGGGGCGTCGTGGCGGGCCTGGTCGTGGGCAAGCTCGTGGGCATCGGGCTCGGCACGTGGGGCGCGGTCCGCGCCGGGCTCGGTCGCCTGCCCGACGGCGTGGGCCCGGGCAGCGTGCTCGGCGGCGCGGCCCTGTCCGGCATCGGCTTCACCGTGTCGCTGCTGGTGGTGGACCTCGCGTTCGACGGCACGCCCGCCGGGCAGGCCGCCACCGTCGGCATCCTCATCGCGATGGCGCTGTCCACCCTGCTGGGATGGACGATCTTCACCGTGGCCCGCGTGCGGTATGGGGAGGCGAGCGCCGACCTGCCCGTCACGCTCAGCCCCGCCGTCGACCCCGACCGCGACCACGCGAAGGGCGACGTCGACGCCGCGCACACCGTCGTCGAGTACCTCGACTTCGAGTGCCCGTTCTGCGCCCGCGCCACCGGCATGGGCGCCGAGCTGCGCGAGCACTTCGGCGACCGCGTGCGGTACGTCGTGCGGCACCTGCCGCTGGAGGACGTGCACCCGCACGCCTACCTCGCCGCCGTCGCGGCCGAGGCCGCCGAGCGGCAGGGCCGGTTCTGGGAGATGCACGACCAGCTGTTCACGCACCAGTCCCACCTGGAGCCGGAGGAGCTGCGCGAGCACGCCGCCACGGTCGGCCTCGACCTCGAGCGGTTCGACGCCGACATGGCCGACGAGGCCCTGCACGCCCGGGTCCGCGAGGACCAGGCGAGCGCGACGGCGTCCGGGGCCCGCGGCACGCCGACGTTCTTCCTCGACGGTGTGCGGCACCGCGGGCCGCACGACGCGCGCACCCTCATCGCCGCGCTCGAGGCGAACGAGGACGACCCGGCGCTGCGCCGGCGCTCCTAGCCCCGGCGCCGGGTCGCGGCCCGCTGGACCCCGGCGATCGCGGACGCCAGGATGACGACATGGGATACCAGACCGAACCCGTCACCGCGGCCGACCTGCCGTACCTGCGCCGCTGCGTGGACCTGGCGCGGGAGGCGCTGGACGACGGGGACGAGCCGTTCGGCTCCCTCCTGGTCGACGCCCAGGGCGTCGTCGTCTTCGAGGACCGCAACCGCGTCAAGGACGGCGACCACACCCGCCACCCCGAGCTCGAGATCGCCCGCTGGGCGGCCACGCACCTCACGCCCGAGGAGCGGGCGGGCGCCACCGCGTACACGTCGGGCGAGCACTGCGCGATGTGCAGCGCAGCGCACGCGTGGGTGGGCCTCGGGCCGATCGTCTACGCGACGAGCACCGCCCAGCTCACGGCGTGGCTGGAGGGGTGGGGGGTCCCGGCGGGTCCCGTGACCCCGCTGCCCGTGGGCGACGTCGCGCCCGGGACCCCCACGCGCGGGCCCGCCCCAAAGCTCGCCGACGAGGTGCGCGCCCTGCACGCCCGCCTGCACGGCGTGCGCGACCCCGGCTGACGGTGTTTGCCTGGGGAGCATGAGCGACTCTCCCGCACCCGGCCCCGCCCGCAGCCCCTGGACCTGGCGGGTGGTCGTGCTCGCCGCGGTCGTCGTGGTCGCCGTCGTCGTCTGGCTCGTCGTCCGCGACGACGGCGACGACGGCGCGACGGCCGCGCCGCCGTCCCCCACCGCGACCGGCACGCAGGAGGCCTCCGCCTCGCCCGACCCCTCCGCCTCGCCCAGCACGACGGGCGCCGCGGGGTGCGCCGAGACCGAGGACGAGACCCCCGAGGGCGCGGACACGCACGAGGTCGTCGACGTGGACGGTGACGGGGAGGCCGACACGGCGTGGCTCACGGGGGGCGCCGAGCGCCGCTTCGGCATCACGACGGCGTCGGGGGCCACGTTCTCCGCCGCGCTCGACTCGGCGAGCCCGCAGCGCGCGTCCGCCGTCGTGAACATCGTGGCGGCGGGCGACGCCACCGCCCCGGTCGCGCTCGTCGACACCGGCCGCGAGGTGCTGCTGTTCTCCGCGGCCGACTGCGACCTCGCGGCGACGCAGAACCTGGCCGGCGCCCCCTACGCCTTCGACGAGGGCTTCACCGGCCAGGGCACCGGCGTCGGGTGCACGGAGGTCGACGGCGAGCTGCACCTCGCCGGCCTGGACGCGACGGCCGCCGACGACGGCTCGTTCACCGTCGAGCGCACGTTCGTCGACCTGGACGACGACGCGCTGACGGCCTCGAACGGCGAGCCGACCGCCGTCGCCACCGGCGCCGGCCGCGAGGACCCCGTGGTCGTCACCGCGCAGGAGACCAGCTGCGGCGAAGCCGTCGCGGGCCAGGACGGCCCCGTCGAGCCGGAGTCCTGAGGCCGGCGTCCTTGCGCGAATTCATCGACATCCATCAATATGGGGCCATGTCGATCCCCGACGGCGCACAGCCGTCCGCCCTGTTCGTCTGCGTGCACAACGCCGGCCGCTCCCAGATGGCCGCGGGCTTCCTGCGCGCCCTGTCGGGCGGGGCGGTCGAGGTCCGGTCGGCAGGGTCGATGCCCGCCGACCGCATCAACCCCGTCGCCGTCGAGGCCATGGCCGAGGCGGGCATCGACATCACTGCCGAGCAGCCCAAGGTCCTGACCACCGAGGCCGTGCAGGCGTCGGACGTCGTCATCACCATGGGCTGCGGCGACGCCTGCCCGATCTTCCCCGGCAAGCGGTACGAGGACTGGCAGCTCGATGACCCGGCGGGCCAGGGCCTCGAGGCCGTCCGGCCGATCCGTGACGAGATCGAGCGCCGGGTGCGCGAGCTGCTCGCCTCCCTCGGCGTCGAGCCCGTCCGCCCCTGACCCGACCGTCACCCCACCGCCCCCTGCCCCTTGGGGTCAGTCCTCGGCGTCGCCGGAGCGGCCGTGCGCCACACCGGTGGCGAAGCCGACGCCGGCCGGGGCTCCGACGCCGAGCGTGACGAGCTGCGGCTCGCTCGGCGCGGTGCCGCAGCACGACCCGGCCGACGACGCGCCGTCGGCCTCCAGGGCGAGGTCGGACGAGCAGACGCCGGTCGCCGGCAGGTTCAGCTCGACGGCGTCGGCGGACGCCCGGTCGCCCGCGAGCGCGGCCGCCACGGAGCGCACCTGCTCGTAGCCGGTGGCCAGCAGGAACGTGGGCGCCCGCCCGTAGGACTTCATGCCCACGAGGTAGAAGCCGTCGTCCGGGTGGCTCAGCACCTGCTCGCCGTGCGGCGGCACCGTGCCGCAGGAGTGCTGGTTCGGGTCGATGAGCGGCGCGAGCGCCCGCGGCGCCTCGACCACGGGGTCGAGGTCGAGCCGCACCTCGCGCAGCATGTCGACGTCGGGGCGGAAGCCCGTGGCGTTGACGATCGCGTGCACGTCCAGGGCCAGCGGCTCGTCCTTGGCGGTGCCGAGCACCTGCACCGACGTGGCGTTCGCCCCTGCGCCGGGGACGAGCTGCTCGATCGAGACGCGGGTCAGCAGGCGCAGCCTCCCGGCGTCCACGGCCTCGCGCAGACGCGACCCCAGCAGGCCGCGCGCGGGCAGCTCGTCGTCGCCCCCGCCGCCGAACAGCCGCCGCGCCGAGCCGCCGCGGATCGCCCAGGTGATGGTGGTGCCCGGCGCCGTCTCGGACAGCTCGACCAGGCTCAGCAGCGTGTTGGCGGCCGAGTGCCCCATCCCGACGACGAGCGTGTGCCGCCCGGCAAAGCGGTCCCGGTCGGCGCCCAGGACGTAAGGCAGCGGGCCGGTGACGAACGCCGACGCGTCGGCCTCTCCCGCGGCCGGCAGGCCGCTGACGCCGAGGGGGTTGGACGTCGAGAACGTCCCCGAGGCGTCGATCACGGCGCGGGCCAGCACGTCGGCCACGCGGCCGTCGGGGCCCACTGTGCGGACCCGGTAGCCGCGGCGCCCGCGGCCGAGGGAACGCGTCCTGTCCGCGCCGTCCCGGGCGACGGCGAGCACACGGGTCCCGGTGCGCAGCCGCGAGGAGATCGCGTCGGTCGCCGCGAGCGGGGCGAGGTAGGCGTCCACGAGCTCGCGGCCCGTCGGCAGGGCGTCCGGGTCGGGCGACGCCCACCCCGTGGGCTCGAGCAGCCGGCGCGCCGCGGCGTCGACGTCGTACCGCCACGGCGAGAAAAGACGCACGTGCCCCCAGGACGCGACCGCCGCGCCCGCGCCCTCGCCGGCCTCCAGCACCACGGGCTCCAGGCCCCGCTCCAGCAGGTGCGCCGCCGCCGCCAGCCCCACCGGGCCGGCACCGATCACGACCACCGGCAGCTCGTCCCGTGCGATCTCGCTCATCACCACTCCTGACGTCACCCGGGCCTCGGGCCCGCCTTGTCGTATCGACCGTTGTCGATGCGACGATCGTGGGGGACCTATCGACGTTTGTCAATATGTGGGAGGATGTCCGGCATGACGACGATCCAGCTCCCCCTCGCGGAGCGTCCCGACACTGCCGCCGGCTGCTGCACGCCGGCGGCGGGAGACGTCGTCGACCCCTCGGCCGCCCGCGACCTGGCCCGCACGTTCAAGGCGCTCGCCGACCCGACGCGCGTGCAGCTCCTGTCGATCGTCACCGCGCACGAGGGGCACGAGGCCTGCGTGTGCGACCTCACCGAGCCCGTCGGGCTGTCGCAGCCCACCGTGAGCCACCACCTCAAGATCCTCGTCGAGGCGGGCCTGCTCGAGCGCGAGCAGCGGGGGCGCTGGGCGTACTACCGGGCGGTGCCGGGCGCCGTGGACAGCGTCGTCGGCTCGCTGTCGTCGCTCGGCCCGGCCCTCACGCCGTCGCCCGCGACGGCCTCCGCGTGAGGAACAGCACCGGGATCAGCAGCAGCGACAGGATGCCGCCACCGAGCGCCAGGGTCGCGTAGCCCGAGCCGGCCATCACGACCCCGGACATCGCACCCCCGCCCGCGCCGGCGAGCGCGATGAGCACGTCGACCGTGCCCTGGGTGCGGGCGCGGGTGGCCGGCGTCGTCGCGTCGACGATGAGCGCCGTGCCCGCGATGAGGCCGAAGTTCCAGCCCAGGCCGAGCAGCGCGAGCGACAGCACCAGCAGGGCCATCGAGTCGCCCGGCGCCACCGCCCCCGTGACCCCCGCGAGCAGCAGCGTCACACCGGAGGCGACCGCCATCGGCACCCGCCCCACCCGGTCCACCAGCACGCCCGTGACCAGCGACGGCAGGAACATCGCCGCCACGTGGATGCCGATGACGAGGCCGACGTCGCCCAGGTCGTGCCCGTGGCCCCGCATGTGCACGGGCGTCATCGTCATGATCGCGACCATCGCGACCTGCGTCAGCACCATCACCGTCGCGCCGACGACGACGCCCGCCGGGACGCTGCGCCGCGTGCCGCCCGCCGCCCCGTCGTCCGACCCCGCGGGCGTGGCGTCGTCCGCCCGCGCGAGCTCCTTCGCGACGAGGAACGGGTCGGGCCGCAGGAAGGCGAACAGCGTGCCGCCCGCGGCGAGGAAGGCGACCGCCGCCAGCAGGAACGGCCCGGCCAGCGCGGGGAGGCCGAACGACGTCGCGAGCCCGCCGAGCGGCTCCACGAGGTTCGGCCCTGCCACCGCGCCGAGGGTCGTGGACACCATCGCCACGCTCGCCGCGGTCGCGCGGCGGTCGGGCGCCGCGAGGTCCGTGCCGGCGTACCGGGCCTGCAGGTTGGTGGACGTGCCGGCCCCGTAGACGAACAGCGACACCAGCAGCAGGGGGACGGCGTCCAGGGCCGCGGCCACGACGACGCCGACCGCCCCCAGACCGCCCGCGGCAAACCCGAGCCCCAGGCCGACGCGGCGTCCCGAGCGCTGCGTGAGCCGGCCGACGAGGAACGCGGCGAGCGCCGAGCCCAGCGTGAACAGCATGGTGGGCACCCCGGCGAGGCGGTCGGTGCCCAGCATCTCCTGCGCGAGCAGCGCCCCCACCGTCACGCCGGCGGCCAGCCCGGCGCCGCCGAGCACCTGGCTCGCGACGACGACGGTCAGCGTGCGGCGCTGCAGGGACGCCACGGCCTCGGGGGCCAGGGCCTGGGGGCTGTCGGGTCTCACTGCGCGAACCTACCCCCGCGTCGCGACGACCGCTGGCCCAGGTGCGGCCGGCGGGGTCAGCGCGGCGCGGACGCCGACAGGTACGCCGTGGACACGTACCCCGTCCGCGTCCCCGCCTTGACCTTCACCCAGCCCTTCGACGCCGCCGCCAGGTGCGTCACCTTCG
>NZ_JBIRXP010000004.1:355226-583680 GCF_044389085.1 Isoptericola sp. NPDC019693
CGTGCCCTTCGCCAGCCGCGCCACCACCGCCGACGACGTCGACGCCTTCGCCCGCAGGTTCAACGACGACACGGTCACGTACGACACCTTCGCCGGTGCCGGAGCCGGAGCCGGCTTCGCCGTGGACGACGCGGGCTTGGACGCCGACAGGTAGGACGTGGACACGAACCCCGTCCGGGTCCCGACCTTCACCTTCTGCCAGCCCTTCGACGCCCCACCCACGTGCGTCACCTTCGTGCCCTTCGCCAGCCGCGCCACCACCGCCGACGACGTCGACGCCTTCGCCCGCAGGTTCAACGACGACACGGTCACGTACGACACCTTCGCCGGCGCCGGAGCCGGAGCCGGTGCCGGTGCCGGCTTCGCCGTGGACGACGCGGGCTTGGACGCCGACAGGTACGCCGTGGACACGAACCCCGTCCGCGTCCCCGCCTTGACCTTCACCCAGCCCTTCGACGCCGCCGCCAGGTGCGTCACCTTCGTCCCCTTCGCCAGCCGCGCCACCACCGCCGACGACGTCGACGCCTTCGCCCGCAGGTTCAGCGACGACACGGTCACGTACGACACCTTCGACGGTGCCGGCGCCGGAGCGGTGGAGCCCGTCGTCGTGCCCGGGGACGAGCCCGACGGCTTGCGGGGGCTCACGTACGCCGCCGTCACCCACCCGGTGCGCGACCCGTAGGTCACCTGCCGCCAGGAGCCCGAGCCGGCGCCCGGCTTCGCCTTCAGCGTCCCCGCGCGCGGCACCACCGCGAGCACCGGGCTGGAGGTCGACGGCCCCGACCGGAGGTTCACGTTGCTGGTCGCGTAGTAGGTGCACGACGACGGCACGCTGCGGACGGCGACGCGGGTCGCGGTCTTGGTGAGGTCGACGCCGCGCCCCTTGAGGTAGGCCAGCGGGTCGACGTTGGTGGCGCCGGAGCCGTACGCGCCCGAGAACACCTCCAGGTGCAGGTGCGGGCCGGTGGACGTGCCGCTGGACCCGACGTCGGCGATCCGCTGCCCCGCCCGGACCTTCTGCCCGACGCGGACGTACCGGTCGCCGTCGATCACGTGCCCGTACAGGGAGGACACCGTGCGGCCGCCGATCGTGTGCCGCAGCACCACCCACTGCCCGAAGCCGCTGATCGCACCGGCCCGCAGCACGACGCCGTCCGCGATCGCGTTGACCCGGACCCCGCGGCCCGCGCCCAGGTCCTGGCCGAGGTGCCACGTCGACGCTCCGGTGACCGGCATGCAGCGGGGCCCGTAGTAGGACGACAGCGAGTAGGTGCGCGACGGCAGCGGCGCCACGACGCCGGTCGCGGCACCCGCAGGAGGTGCCACGAGGACGGGGGTGACGGCCGCGGCGAACGCGGTCACCGCCCCGACGAGGATCGCGCCGAGGCGCTGGCGGACGATCGAGGTCTTCATGCGCGCCCCCTGGCACCAATCCGATCACTTCCGACGTGTCGGATTGACAGCGTCGAGGAAAAGGTAGATCGCATCGGTTCGTTGCGCGCGGCGAACATCGGGACCGGCCCGCGGTCCCGCGGAACTTCACCCGCCGCCCGCCCGCCGGGCGGCGGCGTGGGCCGTGCGGCGGGCGGATCCTGGAGGGACCCGGCAACCCCGTGGCGGCTCCCCACGCCCGGGGACCGGCGGCACAAGGGAGTGGATCGGCGATGGACACGACTCGGCGCGGGTTCTCCAGCTTCTCGGTGGACGACCTCGACGCGGCACGCAGCTTCTACGCGGACACCCTCGGGCTCCGCGTCACGACCCTCGACGAGGGCATGGGACTGGTGGTGCACCTCGGCGCCGGCGCCCCGGTGTTCGTGTACCCCAAGGAGGACCACACGCCCGCCGCGTTCACCGTCTTCCACCTGGCGGTGGACGACGTCGACCCTGTGGTGGACGACCTCGTCGCGAAGGGCGTGACGCTCGAGCGCTACGACGGCTTCGACCAGGACGAGAAGGGCGTCGCCCGCGGCTTCATGGAGGGCGGCGACGGGGCCTGGTTCACCGACCCGGCGGGCAACGTCATCGGCCTCATGGACGGCGAGGGGGTGCGGCAGCTCCTCGACGAGGTCGGGTCCTGACCTCCGCCGCGGGCCGCCGCACCACCCCCGCGGCCGTCACTCGACGGTGACGGACTTGGCGAGGTTGCGCGGCCGGTCGACGTCCTCGCCGAGGGCGACGGCCGCGTGGTAGCCGAGCAGCTGGGTGGGGATGGTCAGCAGGATCGGGTCCAGCTCCACCTCGTTGCGCGGCACCTCGATGCGCGCCGTCGCGGCGTCACCGAGCTCGACGCCCGGGTGCGTGATCGCGACGACGGCGCCGCCGCGGGCGCGGATCTCCTGCGCGGCGGTGATGTTGCGCTCGATCAGGTCGTCGGCGGGCATGATCGCGACCGTCGGCAGCTCGGGGCTGATGAGCGCCAGCGGGCCGTGCTTGAGCTCGCTCGTCGGGTACGCCTCGGCGTGCCGGTAGGTGATCTCCTTGAACTTCTGCGCGCCCTCGCGCGCCACCGGGTAGCCCCGGACGCGCCCGATGAAGAACAGGCTCGGCGCCTCGGACAGCACCTTCGCCGCGCTGGCGAGGTCCTCCTCGTCGCCGAGGATCTGCGCGATCTGGCCGGGGATCGCGCGCAGGCCGGCGATGATGCGCTTGCCGTCCGCGAAGGACAGGTCGCGCACCCGGCCCAGGGCGAGCGCGAGCAGGGCGAACCCGACACCCATGTGCGTGAGCGCCTTGGTCGACGCGACCGCCACCTCGGGGCCGGCGTGCAGGTAGATGCCGCCGTCCACCTCGCGGGCGATGGACGACCCGACGGCGTTGACCAGCCCGACGACGGTGCCGCCCTTGCGCTGCACCTCGCGGACGGCGAAGAGCGTGTCCGCCGTCTCGCCGGACTGGCTCACCACCACGTACAGGGTGCTGGGCTCGATGATCGGGTTGCGGTACCGGAACTCGCTGGCGGGCTCGGCGTCGGCCGGGATGCGCGCGAGGTCCTCGATCATCGACGCGCCGAGCTGGCCCACGTAGTACGCGGAGCCGCAGCCGAGGATCTTCACCCGGGCGAACCGGCGCAGCTGGCGCGGGTCCAGGTTGAGGCCGTCGAGCTTGGCGGTGCCGAACCGGTCGTCGAGGCGACCAGACAGCATCCGCTCCACCGTCTCCGGCTGCTCGTGGATCTCCTTGTGCATGAAGTGGGCGTGGCCGCCCAGCTCCAGCTCCTCGACGGTGAGGTCGATCGTGACGGCGGCGCGCGCCGTGTGCTCGTCGTCGTTCGTGAAGGTGCGGAACCCGTCGGCCGTCACGGAGGCGAAGTCGCCGTCGTCGAGCAGCACCACCTGGCTCGTGTGGCGCACGATCGCCGCGGCGTCGGACGCCACGAACATCTCCCCGTCGCCGACACCGAGCAGCAGCGGGGAGCCGTTGCGCGCCACGACGATGCGGTCCGGGTTCTGCACGTCGGTCACCGCGAGGGCGTACGTGCCGTCGATCTGCCCGACGGCCGCGCGCACGGCGTCCTCGAAGCCCTGCCCGGCGGCGAGCTCGCGCGCCACGAGGTGCGCCACGACCTCGGTGTCGGTGTCGGAGGTGAGCTCCACGCCTTCGGCGGTGAGCCGCGAGCGCAGCACGTGGAAGTTGTCGATGATGCCGTTGTGCACCACGTGCACGCGACCGTCGAACGAGGTGTGCGGGTGCGCGTTGCGCTCGCTGGGCTCGCCGTGCGTCGCCCAGCGCGTGTGCCCGATGCCGACGGTGCCGGCGAGGCGAGCAGGCAGGGCGGCCTCGAGGTCGCGCACGCGGCCCTTGGCCCGCACGACGCGCGACGGGTGCGCGCTCGAGCGCGGGTTGAGCACGGCGATGCCCGCCGAGTCGTAGCCGCGGTACTCCAGGCGGGTCAGCCCTTCGACGAGCACGGGCGCTGCCTGCTGGGGGCCGACGTAGCCGACGATTCCGCACATGGGTGGTTGCTCCTAGCCGTTGATGTTCAGCCGTAGATGGTGCGACGGACCTGGCGCTCGCTGAGCTCCGGGGCTGCCACGAGGCGCTCGCGGAGCTCGGCGGCGATCTGCGCGTAGATCTCCTCGTTGCGGCGCCCGTAGGTGCGCAGCGACGCGTGGCGGCGACGCACGTACTCCTCCACCGGTTCGCGGTACCAGGCGAGGACGTCCTCGACGACCCGCTCCGCCTCCGCCGGGGAGAGCCCCGTGGAGGTCGCGATGCGGGCGACGAGATCGGCGTCGGTCACCGGGACATCATGCGCCTCTCGGCACCGACATGCCAGACCTTGCCCGAATTCGGGCAGGATTAGGGAGATGGCGGCGCGGCTACTCGCGCACGGCACCGCCGTACGCCGCCGCGAAACGGTCCAGGAGGTCGAGGAACATCCCGGCGTCGTCGCCGAGCGCGGCCAGCCCGTCGCCGTAGGCGGCGAGCGCCTGGTCCGTGGCCCGCTCGAAGAGGGCGACCCCCTCCTCCGTCGGCGCGTGCAGGCGGGCGGGCCGGCCGGGCTCGGTGAACCGGTGCAGCAGCCCTGCCGCGAGCGCCCCGTTGACCTGGCGGTTCACGGTGGACTGCTCCAGGCGGAGCGCCTCGGCGATCTCCCGCAGCGTGCGCGGCCGACCGTCGGACAGCAGCCACAGCAGGCGCCCGTCCGCCGTGCCGAGCGGGCTGCGGTGCTCGGCCAGCCGGCGATGGAGGTCGAGCCGGAAGAGGAGGCCCGCGACACGACGCTCGGGGGTCAGGTCCGCGGCGCGCGGGCTCGGGTCAGGGCTGCCGGACGACGGCGTCTCGGTAGGCATCGGAGTCCTCCGGGGTTGACGGGAGCAAATATGTAGGTAGCATACACACGTTCTTATGTAAGTTACACATTTGAGGTGTGCCGTGACTCCTTCCCCCTCCCCCGACTCCCCACCGGTGACGTCGTCGAACGCCCGCGCCCTGATCGTGATCCTGGTGGCAGGCTTCAGCAGCCTGTGCGCGGCCCTCATGCAGTCCCTCGTCATCCCGATCCAGAGCGAGCTGCCCGAGCTGCTCGGCACGACCGCGAGCAACGCGTCCTGGATCGTCACGGCCACGCTGCTCGGCGGCGCGGTGGCGATGCCGGTCACCGGCCGCCTCGCCGACCTGTACGGCAAGAAGCCGGTCCTCGCGGTCTCCGCGGGGATCCTCGTCGTCGGCTCGCTGGTCTGCGCGGTCTCCGACTCCGTCGGCCCGATGATCGTCGGCCGGGTGCTCCAGGGCGTGGCGATGGGCTACATCCCGGTCGCGATCAGCATGGTGCGTGAGATCGCGCCGCCGCACCTGCGCAACACGGCGGTCGCCGGCATCAGCGCCACCCTCGGCGTCGGCGGGGCGCTCGGGCTGCCGCTCGCCGCCTGGATCGCGCAGGACTTCGACTGGCACGTCCTCTTCTGGGTGTCGGCCGTCCTCGCGGTCCTCATGACGATCGGGACCCTCGCCGTGGTGCCGCACGTCAAGGACGCCCACCCCGGCCGGCTCGACGTCGTCGGTGCGCTCGGGCTGGCGCTCGGCCTCGTCGGCGTGCTGGTCGGCGTCTCCAAGGGCAACGACTGGGGCTGGGACGCCGCGAGCACCCTCGGCATGATCGTGGGCGGCGTCGTCGTCCTGCTGCTGTGGGGCTGGTACGAGCTGCGTCACGACGACCCGCTGGTCGACCTGCGCACCAGCGCCCGCAAGCCCGTGCTGCTCACCAACCTCGCCGCGGTCCTCATCGGCTTCGGCATGATGGCGCAGTCGATCGTGGTGCCCCAGCTGCTCCAGCTGCCCGAGGCCACCGGCTACGGGCTGGGCCAGACGATCCTGCAGGCCGGCCTGTGGATGGCCCCCGCCGGTCTCATGATGATGCTATTCACGCCCGTCTCGTCGCGGATGCTCACCCGCCTCGGCGGGCGCACGACGATGGCGGTCGGGGCCGGTGTCCTGGCGCTCGGCTACGTCGTCGCCGTCTTCCTCATGGATGCGCCGTGGCAGCTCATGCTCGCCTCCTGCGTGGCCTCGGCGGGCGTCGGCATCGGCTACGCCGCGATGCCCACGCTGATCCTCACCAACGTGCCCGCTGCGGAGTCCGCGGCGAGCGTCGGGCTCAACAGCCTGATGCGGTCCATGGGCACCACCGTGGCCGGAGCGGTCATGACGATCGTGCTCACCAGCCGGACCACCGTCCTGGCCCCGGGCACCCCCGCGATCCCCACGGGCGGCGCCTTCCAGCTCTGCTTCGTCATCGGAGCGGCCGCCGCCGCCGTGGGCGCGGCGATCGTGCTCTGCATCCCGCGGCAGCGGGCCGAGCAGGAGGGCGGCCGGCACCTGGCGTCCGTCCCCGACGCCGACGACGAGCCCGCGCTGGTCGGCTGACCCGCTACAGCCCGGCGACCGCGAGCCAGGTCACCAGCACCACCACGAGGGCGATGCCCGCCGCCGCCACGACGTGCACCGCGGGGCGGCGGCGCAGCACCGCGACGAACTCGCGCAGGTACGCGCTGGGGAAGAAGTAGCCCGCCGTCGGGGCGCCCACCGCGTGCACGTCGAGGCCCAGGTCCATCGCCTCCAGGGCGGCGCGCGGCGCGTGGTAGTCGTTCGTCGCGACGAGGTACGGCCCGTCGGTGCCGTGCTCCCGCAGCACGGCGACGCCGAGGGTGAGGTTCTCGCGGGTGGTGCGCGCCCGGTCCTCCACGAGCACCCGGCCGGCGGGCACGCCGCGCTCAACGAGCCACTCCCCCATCACGACGCCCTCCGGCCGCTCCTCGTCCGCGCCCTGGCCGCCGGACGGGACGATCGGCACCGGGACGCCGCCGGAGCCCAGCCGCTCGGCGGCGGCCTGCCCCGCCGCGAGGCGGGACGCGAGCAGCGGCGGCACCCGCCCGCCCACGACCTTGGAGCCCAGCACGATGACGCCGCGGGCGGGCACCCGGGCGGCGTACCGCCGGTACAGGAGCGTCTGGGTCACGAAGCCGAGGAACACGAACCCGAGCCAGGCCGTGCCCAGCGCCAGCCCCACGACCAGCCCCACCGCCCACGGCGCCCGCAGCAGCACGGGCGCGGCGACGACGAACGGCGCCGCGAGCATGGCCGCCCCGACCAGCAGGGACAGCAGGTTGGCGAGGCTGCGGCGCTCGCGGCGCACCATCGTCAACCCGTTGGCCACGAGGAACACGGGCAGCGCGAGCAGGCCGAGGCCGAGGACGCCGAACAGGAGGAGGCTGAGCCACCCCATGGCGGTCGTGCCGCCGGGCACCAGCGCGACGAGCTGCCCGAGCAGGCCCACCGCGGTGTAGACGACGGCGAGCGCGAGGAACCCGTTGCGCAGGCGGCGGCGGTCCACCCGCAGCGAGTGCGCCAGCCAGGTCGCCCACAGCCCGCAGGTCACCGCGGAGACGACGACGGACGAGACGGTGGCGTTGACCTCGGGACTCACGCCCGCAGGATAGGTGGGCGCCGGGGTAAATGCCGGGACCGGCGGGCGCCGACGTGGTGCGATGCGGGCATGACCTCACGCATCTCGCACACGACGTTCGACGCCCGCGACGCCTACGCCCAGTCCGAGTGGTGGAAGCAGGTGCTCGGCTACGTCGACGTGCCGGGCGACCCGAACCTGCCCGGCCACGAGGAGTGCATGATCGTGCCGCCCCCCGGCCACGACGCACCGGCGGAGAGCCACGGGCGCCTGCTGTTCATCGAGGTGCCGGAGCCGAAGACGGTGAAGAACCGCGGGCACCTCGACCTGCGCCCCACGGACCGCACGCAGGCGCAGGAGGTGGAGCGCCTGCTCGCGCTCGGCGCCACGCAGGTGGCCGACCTCCGCAGGCCGGACGGCCGGGGCGGCTGGGTGGTGCTCGCCGACCCGGAGGGCAACGAGTTCTGCATCCTGCTCAGCGACGCCGAGCGGGCTGCGGTGCTGGCCGCTCCGGAAGGCTGAGCGGCCGGGGCGCCGCCGCGCGGGCCGCGAAGACCGCCACCACGAGCAGCACGACGACGGCCAGCATCGCGAGCCGCAGCCCCAGGTGCTCGCCGAGGAAGCCGAGCAGCGGCGGGCCGACGAGGAACGCGAGGTACCCGCTCGTGGCGACGGCGCTCACCCGCTCGCCGCCGCGCTCCGGGTCGTCGCCCGCCGCGGAGATCGCGACCGGGAACCCGAGCGAGGCGCCCAGCCCCCACAGCGCCACCGCGATCCCGGCCACGACCGGGCTCGGCGCGAAGACCACGGCGAGGATGCCGGCGATCGCGCACACCGCGCTCACGGACAGCACCGCGGCGCGGCCGAACCGCTCGACCACCGGCCCGCCGGCGAACCGGCCCACCGTCATCGCCGCGGCGAAGCCGGCGTAGACGAGCGAGCCGTGCGTGGCCGACATCCCGTGGCCGTCGACCATGAGCAGGGGCAGCCAGTCGTTCGCGGCGCCCTCGGCGAAGGCCATCGCGAGCACGACGACGCCGATGAGCACCAGGCGGCCGTCGCGCCACACGCTGGGGCGCCGCTCGTGCGGGGCGCCGGCCTCGCCCGTCTCGCGGGCCACCCGCTCCCGGCGGCCCGTGCCCGCCGGGATCCCGGGCATCGCCCAGGCGATCAACGCGGCCATGACGGCCGCCATCGCGAGCAGGTGCCACACGACGGGGAAGTCGAGCGCCGTGAGCGCGATGCCCACCAGGGCGCCGACGACGGTGCCGAGGCTGAAGCTGCCGTGCAGGGCGGGCAGCACCTGCTGCCCGGTCTCGACCTCGACGGCCGCGCCCTCGATGTTGAGGCCGATCTCGCCGAGGCCACCGCCGAGGCCGACGAGCAGCAGCCCGGCGAACGCCCCCGCCGCGAGCCCTGCGGACGCGGCCAGGCCGATGACCGCGACCCCGGCCACCACCAGCAGGGAGCCGACCAGGATCACGGGGCGGGCGCCCCGGCGGCGCACGATCGGGCCCGCCGACAGCACGCCCGTCATCGAGCCGACCGAGAGCCCGAAGAGGACCAGCCCCATCCCGGCGGTGGACGCGCCGAGCGCGTCCCGCACGTCGGGCGTGCGGGTGATCCACGACGACATGCCGAGCCCCACCAGCAGGGTCAGCGAGAACAGCGACAGGCGGCGGCGGAGCTGGTCGGGCATGCGGACGATCGTATCCGCGATTCTCGTATCGATTCGACCCCGGGGCTCAGGCGCCCCTCTGGCCCTGGTCCGCGGCGCCGTCGTCCTCCGCGATGCCGCGCACCACGCGGGCGGGGTTGCCTACCGCGACGACGTTCGCGGGGATGTCTCGGGTGACCACGGACCCGGCGCCGACGACGGAGTTGTCGCCGATGGTCACGCCGGGGCAGACGATGACGCCGCCGCCGAGCCACACGTTGTCGCCCAGCGTGATGGGCCGCGCGGCCTCGAGCTTGTCGCGCCGCGGGGTGGGCTCGACGGGGTGGGTCGGGGTGAGGAGCTGGACGTTCGGCCCGATCTGGCAGTCCGCGCCGATGACGATCGGCGCGACGTCCAGCGCGGTGAGGTGGTAGTTGACGAACGTCCGCGGCCCGACGTGCAGGTTCTCGCCGTAGTCGACGAACAGCGGCGGCCGGATCACGGCGTCCTCGCCCAGGGTGCCGAGGAGCTCCTCGAGCAGGGGGCGGGCGCCCGCCGGGTCCCGCGGCGCCGTGCGCGCGTACTCGTCCTGCAGGCGTGCGGCGCGCTGGGCGCGGCGCTCGATCTCCGGGTCGTCCGCGATGTACAGGTCGCCCGCGAGCATCCGCTCGTGGTTCGTGCGCGGGTCGCCGGCGAAGTGGTCCGTGGTCATGACGACGAGCGTACCGGCCATGTGTACGGTCGTACGCATCGAGTGGGTCGTGCCTGCTCTCCCGGTCCCGGGCCGCTAGGTTCGGCCCATGTCTCCCACGGTCGTGCTGGTCCACGGCGCCTTCGCCAACTCGTTCTCGTTCGCACCGTTGCAGGCGGAGCTCGCGCTGCGCGGCCTCCGTTCGCTCGCCGTCGACCTCCCCGGGCACGGCTTCGCGGCCACGTTCCCCGCCGCCTACCAGGCGCCGCAGGACCCGGCCGCGCTCGCCACGGCGCCCGGGTCGATCAAGGGCGTGACGCTCGCGGACAACGCGGCGCACGTGATCGAGGTGCTCGAGCGGGTGCGGGAGCACGGCCCCGTGGTCCTGGTCGGCCACAGTCGCGGCGGCGCCACCGTGACCGCGGTGGCGAACGCGCGGCCCGACCTCGTCGACCGCCTCGTGTACGTGGCGGCATGGGCACCGGTGGACCTCGACGTCGGCGACTACTACGCCGAGCCGGAGATGGCGTCCTTCGACCCGGCGGCGGTCGCCGGCGCCGCGGCGGCGAACCCCGCCGACATCGGCCTGCTGCGCTGCAACTTCCGTACCGCCGACCCGGACGTGCTCGCCGGCCTCAAGGCCGCGTTCCTCGCCGACGGCTCCGACGACGAGTTCCGCACCTTCCTCAACAGCTTCCAGCCCGACGAGAACCTCGACGTCGGCACCTCGGACGACCGGGCGCAGGCCGCCACGTGGGGCACCGTGCCGCGCACCTTCGTGCGGCTCACCCACGACGCGAGCATGCCGCTCGCCATGCAGGACCGGCTGATCCGCGAAGGCGACGCGCTGACCCCCAGCAACCCGTACGACGTGCGCGACCTCAGCTCGAGCCACCTGGGATGGCTGGTGCACCCGGCCCGTGCCGCCGACCTGCTCGCGGAGGTCGCGTCGCGCTGAGCGGCGGGTGCAGCACCAGCACCACGACGATCGCCACCATGATCACGGCGGTGAGCGTGACGGGCACCGGGATCACCGGGTCGCACAGCACCAGGAGCGCGCCCACCGGGAGCACCGTGTTGACGACGCGGTCGGCGACGTCCCGGATCGCGATCCACCACACGCCCAGCACGAAGACGGCGATGGGGATCGTGACGGTGAACGACGCCCCGACGTCGGACAGCGCGGTGTGCCCGGTGAGCGCGTCGATCTCCACCTCGATGCCCGCGGAGAACGCGCCCGCGGCGGCGAAGACGAAGTAGTGGGCGTAGCCGTAGCGCAGCGAGCGGCTCAGCCTGCCGTCCAGGGCACGGTGGTGCGGCGGCCAGAAGTAGATCCACCACAGCGCGGCCGTCACGACGACGGTCAGCACGGCGACGGAGATCAGCGACCCGAGGTCCTGGTCGTCGTGCAGCGCCTCGATGATCGCGTTCGACGACGCGAGCAGGCTCTCGCCGAGCAGGATCAGGGTGAACAGCCCGTACCGCTCGGTGATGTGGTGCGGGTGCCAGGGGGTGCGCCCGCGGGTCTCCGCGACGACGGGGACCGCGAGCTCCGCCGCGGCGAGGACGACCCACACCGGCAGCTGCAGGGACTCGGGCAGCAGGAGCATGCCCAGCCAGCACACCTGGACGACGGCGATCCCCGCGGCGTACGCACGGGTCGCCGCCCGGGCCGGGCCCTCGTCGCGCGACGCGCGCAGCCACTGCGCGATCATCGCCACCCGCATGACGACGTAGCCGAGGACGACCACGGTGAAGTCCCGCTCGGTGAACACCGCCTCGATGCCGGCGGCGAACACGAGCACGCCGGCCATCTGCGCCACCGTGAGCACCCGGTAGAGCCAGTCGTCGGTGTCGAACGACGTGGCGAACCAGGTGAAGTTCATCCACGCCCACCAGATCGCGAAGAACACGACGCCGTACGAGACGAGGCCGTCGAGGACGTGCCCCTCCGTGAGCGCGTGGTGCAGCTGCACGGACGCGACGCTCACCGCGACCACGAAGACGAGGTCGAAGAACAGCTCCAGCGTGCTCGCCGTGCGGCCGGTCTCGTGCGGGTCGCGGGGGGCCATCCGCACCAGGCGGGACCGGGGTGGCGTCTCAGGCGTGCTCACGCGGGACATCGTGCACCCGGCGTCCGCGCCCGGCGAGCCGTCCGGAAGCCGCGGCGCCCGGACGTACCCGGTGCTGCTGCCCGGTGGTGCCCGGTGGTGCCCGGCTACGCTGGCCGGGATGTTCTCGGACCGCAGGCGTCGGCGCGCCGCCCGACGGATCAGGCCCGGGGACGGGCACGCCCTGAAGCGCTTCCGGTGGTGGCAGCCGCTGTCGCGCGCGCTCTTCCACCTGGACCTCGTGGGCGACGGCGGCGCACCCGAGCGGTGGTCCGTCGACGTGCGGCTCTGGGGCGACTCCGACGACGGCGACGTGCGGGCGCGGCTCTACCGCGACGGCGTGCACGTCGCGACGTCCAAGCTCCCGGCCGAGCTCCCCGTGACAGGCGGCACGATCCAGGTGGCCGCCAGCAGCTACGGGCTGCGCTGCTGCCACTACGTGACCCCCGACGGTCGCGAGCGCCAGCTCGAGCCCGACCCCGCCTCCGCCGAGGGCCGCCGCGCCCGCCTGGAGCGCGACCGCCCCGAGCTGAGCCGCACCGTCGGAGCCGTCTCCTGGGCCGTCCTCGCCGTCGCACTGGTGCTCGGCGTCCCGCAGCTCGTCGAGCAGGTCTCCCAGATCCCGCCGGTCGCCGAGCACCTCGGGACGTTCACGTCGCCGGTCCGGCTCCCCGGGGCCCTCAACGTCGCGCTCGTGGTCGCCGCCGCGCTGGCCAGCACCGAGCGCGCGCTGCGCCTGCGCTACCACTGGCTGCTCGACGGCGGGCTGTTCGAGGGCGACGACTAGCGCAAGGGCAGCAAGAAGCCTGTCGGCCCGGAGATCCACGGCGGCGGCAAGCCTGGGTACATGTGGCACTATCACCCGTACAACCGGACCCCAAAGATGCACTCGTTCTACGGCCACGCCCGCACGTAGCGATGCTGAGGAGCGGAGCGATCTTGACCTCATCCCGCTACACGGAACTCCTTGCCCAGGCACGCCAGGAGCTCGGAGTACCCGAGGCCGCGGGCATCACGGATGTCGTTGCACTCCTCGGCGCATGGGGCGCGACACCTATGCCCGTGGGCTCCTTCGAGACGAACCTCTGCGACGAGTACGTCGACGAGGCACTCGTCGTGTACCAGGCGAGCATCGACGACGTGCACCTGATCGCGGAGCATCTCACCGACGACGAGCGCGAGGGTTTCTCACCGGACGACTCCGACGAGGGCTCGGACGACCTGGAGGCCACCAACACCGGCGCGACGGACGACTGGTCGGAGGTCTCGGACGATCTCGATGCCGGCCGGCGGGTCATTGTTCTCCTCGAACGGGACCGTGCGGACTCGACGCAGGTCGGAAACTTCAGGGTCCATGGCGCAGGCCAATGGATCCGCGAGCGCCTGTGGGCGGCGACGGGTGTGCTGCCCCGCGACCCAGGGAGCAGCGGCTCCGACCTCTATTCCCAGGCGCTCGACCTTGCACGCCCCGGGCGTCCCGACGTGCCAACGGCTCTGTACGACAGGCTGCCCGGTTGGCTTTGGAGCGCCTACGTGGCGTTCATGCGTCCCCGCTGGCGTCGGGCCCGCGACCGACACCTCGGGGCCGACGTTGAGGATTGACACCTCGACCCCGGGTGAGAACGCCGCGACGCGCACGAGAACGACGCCCCGTCGCACAGTGAGGGCGGACCTGGCCACCGCGCTTGCCACCAAGAAGGTCCACGTCGCGTCACTGTGTGAAGCCTGGCTGGCGCTGGTGTGGTGGGTTCCGTTCCACCTCGTTCGACAGCCCGCCCTCTGGGTGTTGGTGGCGGGCGGCGGGCTCCTCGTCTGGGCCGCCGACGCACTGATCGTTTCGCAGGTCCTTCCGGAACTGAGCGCCTGGCCAGCTCTCGGCTGGACAGCCCTCGGCGCCGCGGTTACCTACCTCCTTCTCACTACCGTGGCTTCGTTCGTCGTCACCGGTGCACGTCACTGGGTCCTCTTTTCAGACGCCGAGCGCACCGCTGTCATCGGTGCGCGAGTGCGACAGGACGCCGGTCGCACGTCGGTGATCGTGAACAACCATGTCGCTCGCCGCATCGGCGCCGGGTCCGGACGTCGCCTACGGATCGAGATGAGGCAGGGACTGCGCGAGTTCATGGTCAGCCACCCTGACGCATCGCTCCGGTTCACCGCCCAGAACGACCGCCTGGCACGGGCCTATCTGGATGACCTCGGCGAGGCACTGCCGGTGAGTGAAGGGTGGCACCACCACGTCGTAGGGCGTCGGGCATCGATCAGTCGTGAACCAAGCCGACATCGAGCCGAGACTCGCCGCGAAGGTTCTGCGAAGACGTCGTGACACGATGGATATCTATTGACTTTCGATAGGTGAGGCGCCACGCTCGGCGTCATGTCCCGCACCCAGCGCCTCGTCGGACCGCTCCGCGGCCTGCTCGTCGCCGTCTTCGCCGCCCTCGTCGCCACCCAGGTCGCCGTGCTGCCCGCCGCGTTCGCGCGCATGGCCGACGAGTCGCCCGACCTCGCTCCCCTGCGCTGGCCGCTGCTGGTGCTCGCCGTCGTCGGGCTCGTCTGCGTTGAGGCGGTCATCGTGTGCACCTGGCGGCTGCTGACGATGGTGCGCGACGACCGGATCTTCTCCGACCACGCGCTGGTCTGGGTGAACGGCATCGTCGCCGCCGTCGCGGGCGCATGGCTGCTCGTGCTCGCCGCGTTCGCGCTGCTGGTGGCCGCGGAGGGGCTCGCCGGGCTCGCCGCCCTGCTCCTGCTGGTCCTGCTCGTGGGGGCTGCCGTCGGGCTCCTCGTCGTGGTGCTGCGCGCGCTGCTGCGGCAGGCCACCGACCTGCGCACCGACCTCGACGGGGTGATCTGATGCCCATCGTCGTCCGCCTCGACGTCGAGCTCGCCCGCCGCAAGATGAGCGTCGGCGAGTTCGCCGACCGTGTCGGGCTCACGCCCGCCAACGTCGCCGTCCTGAAGAACGGGCGCGCCAAGGCCGTCCGGTTCGCCACCCTCGAGGCCATGTGCCGGGTGCTCGGCTGCCAGCCGGGCGACCTGCTGGAGTGGGTCGACGACGAGACCGACGGGAGCGCCGACAATGAGGGCTGACGTGCTCGTGGTCGGCGCGGGGCTGGCCGGGCTGTGGACGGCGACGGAGCTCGCGCGGCGGGGGCACGACGTCGTCCTCGCGGACCGCCGCACCCGCCTCGACACCACCGTGCGCACCACTGGGATCTTCGTGCGCCGCACGCTGGAGGACTTCGACCTGCCGCCCGAGCACCTGGGGCCGCCGGTCCGGCGGATGGTGCTGTACCCGCCGTCGCACCGGGACCCGGTCACCCTCGACAGCCGGCGCGACGAGTTCCGCGTGGGCGACATGGCGCCCCTGTACCTGGAGCTCGCCGCCCGGGCCGCCGTCGCGGGGGTGCGGCTCGCGCTCGGCACCCGTTACCTCGGGTCGCGGGGCGACACGCACCTGCTGCACGGGCCCGACGGGCCCGTCGACGTCGACGCCACGTTCGTCGTCGGGGCCGACGGCGCCCGGTCCGCCGTCGCCCGCGAGCTGGGCCTCGACCGCAACCGCGAGCTGCTGGTCGGCGCGGAGGAGGTCTTCGAGGTGCCGCGGCGCGCTGTCGTGCCGGCTTTCCACTGCGTGCTCGACCCGCGCCTCGCGCCCGGCTACCTCGCCTGGGTGCTCGACGACGGGCAGCACGCGCACGTCGGCGTCGCCGGGTACCCCGCCCGGTACCCGCACGGCCTGCGCGACGCGCTGCGGCGGTTCGCCGCGAGCGCCCCCGGCCTCGCGGGGGTGTCCGTGCCCGAGGCCGTCGAGCGGCGTGCCGGGCCGATCCCCGTCGGCGGGCTGCTGCGCCGGATCGCGGGCCCGCACGGCCTCCTCGTCGGCGACGCGGCAGGCGCCGTCTCACCGCTCACCGCGGGCGGGCTCGACCCGTGCCTGCGGCTGTCGACCCACGCGGCGGACGTCCTCGACCACGCCCTGCGCACCGGCGACCGGCGCGCGCTCGCGGCGTACGACGGCGCCGCCCTGCGCACCCGGTTCCGCGGGCGGCTCGCGATGCGCCGCGGCCTGTCGCTGGTGCGCACGCCCGCCGTCGCGGCCGCGGGCGTCGCCGCGCTGCGCACTCCGCCCGGGCGTGCCGCGGCCCGGCGCATCCTGTTCGGGCACGGGTCGTTCCCGGACCCGCGGCCTGCGCCCGGACGCCCTCTCGACGACGCCCTCGCCGGCGACAGCGTGGTTGCGCGTGGGTAGATTCTCGGTCATGCCGGCCCACGGGGGCAGGCCCGCACAGCGAGGTGGTGGGAGAGCTGGACGACGTCCTCGTGCTCGTCGCGGCGACCCTCCTCGGGGGTGGCGTCCGGAACGCTGCCGTCGCTGCTGCGCCCGCTCTGGGTGCGCCCCTGGCTGTTGCGCGTGCTCAGCATGGTGTTCATCGTCGTGATCGGGTGGGCGGCGATCACGACCGACGTCGTGCCCACCCTCTGGGTGGTGCCGGTCATGGTGGTGGCGTCCAACGTCAGCGAGTGCTTGCTCTGGGCGCACCTCGCGCGTGAGCACCCGTACCTCGAGGGCCGGAGCTACGGGTCGCGGTCCTGGCTGCTGTTCTGGCGGCTCAACGGGGCGGTGGGCGTGGCACCCGGCGGGCGACACGGGGTCCCCGGGACCCCCGCACGGGGCTAGGTTGAGCCTGTGCCGTCAGTGGACTCGCTCGTCGCCTTCGCGCTGGCCTCGGTCGTGCTCATCGCGATCCCGGGGCCGAGCGTGCTGTTCGTCGTCGGGCGGTCGCTGTCGCTCGGCCGGCGCGGCGGGCTGCTGAGCGTGCTCGGCAACGAGCTGGGCGCGCTCGTCCCCGTCACCCTGGTGGCGCTGGGCGTGGGCTCGCTCGTCGCGCAGTCCATCGCGCTGTTCACCGCGCTTAAGCTGCTCGGCGCCGCCTACCTCGCGTACCTCGGCGTGCAGGCCATCCGGCACCGGCGCGAGGGGACCGACGTCGGGACGGACCCGCGGGCGCGTCCCGCGTCGTCGTGGACGGTGCTGCGGCAGGGCTTCGTCGTCGGCGCGACGAACCCCAAGACGATCGTCTTCTTCGTCGCCGCGCTCCCCCAGTTCGTCGACTTCCACGCCGGGGCGGTGCCGCTCCAGATGCTGGTGCTGGGGCTCGAGTTCACGCTGATCGCGCTGGTGCTCGACGGCACCTGGGCCGTGCTCGCCGGGACGGCCCGCGCATGGTTCGCCCGGTCGCCGCGGCGCCTGGCGGCGATCCGCGGCACCGGCGGCGGGATGATGCTGGGCCTCGCCGGCGTGCTGGCGCTCACGCCGGCGAAGGCCTGAGCCGGGCTCAGACGGTCAGCAGCACCTTCGTCGCCCGGCGCTCGTCCATCGCGGCGTACCCCTCGGCCGCCCGCTCGAGGGGCAGCGTGAGGTCGAAGACCTGGCCCGGGTCGATCTCGCGGTCCCAGATGAGCCGCACCAGCTCGGGCAGGAAGCGCCGCACCGGGGCGGGTCCGCCGTGCAGGTGGATGCCGGCCATGAACATGTCGTCTCCGGGCAGCGCGACGTCGTGGGAGACGCCGACGAAACCCATGTGGCCGCCGGGCCGGGTGGAGTGCACCGCCTGCATCATCGACTCCTGCGTGCCGACGGCCTCGATCACGGAGTGCGCCCCGAGGCCCCCGGTCAGCTCCTTGATGCGGGCGACGCCCGCGTCCCCCCGCTCCTCGACGATGTCGGTCGCGCCGAACCGGCGGGCCAACGCCTGGCGGTCGGCGTGCCGCGACATCGCGATGATGCGCTCGGCGCCGAGCTGCTTCGCCGCGAGGACGCCGAGCAGTCCGACGGCACCGTCGCCCACCACGGCGACCGTCTTGCCGGGGCCCGCCTCGGCGGCCACGGCCGCGAACCAGCCGGTGCCCAGCACGTCGGAGGCGGCGAGCAGCGACGGCACGAGGTCGTCGTCGGGCATCCCGGGCGTGGCGACGAGCGTGCCGTCGGCCAGGGGGATGCGCGCCCGCTCCGACTGAGTGCCGAGGGTGCCCATGAGCACGCGGTGCACGCAGTAGGCCTGGTAGCCGGACTCGCAGATCTCGCAGGTGTTGTCCGACGCCCAGAACGACCCGACGACGAAGTCGCCGACCTTGACGGTCCGCACGTCGGCGCCGATCTCCTCGACGACGCCCACGTACTCGTGGCCCATCGGTGCGTCGTGCACGTCCTCGACGCCGCGGTAGGGCCACAGGTCGGACCCGCAGATGCAGGTGGCGGTGACCCGGATGATCGCGTCGGTGGGCTCGACGATCGTCGGGTCGTCGCGCTCCTCGACGCGCACGTCGCCGGGGGCGTGCAGGATGACTCCACGCATGGTGGTGCTCCGTTCTCTCGGGTGACTCAGGAGTGGATGGGGTCCGCGTCGAGGTCGATGACGTGGACGGGTGGGGCCGCGGCACGGGCGTGGGCGGCGAGGGCGAGGACGGCGGCCGCCGCGAGCGCGACGGCGACGACGGTGACGAGGCCCAGCGGCAGGATCGTCGCCGCCCCGGCGAGGCCGACCAGCGGGGCGGCCACGCCGCCGAAGCCGAACCGGACCATGCCGAGCAGGGACGACGCCGTGCCGGCCAGGCGCGGGTAGCCGACGAGCGCGAGGGTCGTCGCGGGCGGGGAGGTGGTGGCCACCCCGGACGCCAGCGCCAGCAGCGACACGACGACGACCCACAGCGGTGTCGTCGTCAGGCCGGACGCCAGCAGGCCCAGGGCGCCGACGCCCGCGAGGACGGTGCCGACCGCGAGGGTGCCGGGCACGCTCCAGCGCTCGGCGGCGCGGCCCGCGAGGAACCCGCAGGCCATGAAGCCGGCAGAGTTGAGGCCGAAGGCGAGCGCGTACCCCTGCGGGGACAGCCCGTAGACGCCCTGCAGCACGAAGGTGGCGCCCGACAGGTAGGCGAACAGGGCCGCGTACATGAACCCCTGGTGCAGGATCGCGCCGACGAAGGTCCGGTCGGACAGCAGCAGCCGGAAGTCGCGGCCGGTCTGGGCGAAGCCCCCGGCGGTGCGCCGTTCGACGGGCAGGGTCTCCGGGAAGGCCACGAGCGCCACGACGAGGATGACCGCCCCTGCGGCGGCGAGGAAGACGAACAGGCCCCGCCAGTCGGTGACGGTGTCCAGCTGCCCGCCCAGCAGCGGGCCGACGATCGCCGCGAGCCCGCCGACCACCGTGAGGCGGCCGTAGAAACGGATCAGAGCGCCGCCGTCGTAGACGTCGCGGCCCGCGGCCTGCGCGATGACGATGCCGACGCCGCCGGCGAGACCCTGCACGAGGCGCGCGCCGATCAGCAGCTCCACGGTGGGGCTCAGCGCGCACAGCGCCGACGTCACGACGTAGGCGACGACGCCGACCAGCAGGACGCCGCGCCGCCCGTACCGGTCGGACAGCGGGCCCGCGACCAGCTGCCCGGCGGCGAGCCCCACGAGGCAGGCGGTCACGGTGAGCTGAGCGACCGACGTCGCCGCCCCGAGGTCCGCGGTCAGCGCGGGCAGCGCCGGCAGGTACAGGTCCATGGAGATGGGCCCGAACACGGTGAGCAGGAGCAGCAGCGCAGGATGCGTCCGGGCGAACCGGTGCTGCGGCGCGGTGGTGGTCGGGGCGGCGGCGGGCATGTCCATCAGCGTGCGTCGTCCGGGGACGGCGCGGGAGTCACTGGCGTGCCGTGTACCGACAGGGCACCCCTCGGCCGAGCCGGGCCGGCCCGACCGTGCCTAGCCTGGCGGCATGGACAACCGGGCCGAGGTGCGCGAGTTCCTCATGTCGCGCCGCGCCAAGCTCACGCCCGACGCGGCGGGGCTGCCCGCCGGGTCGCACCGGCGCGTCCCGGGCCTGCGCCGTAGCGAGGTCGCGATGCTGGCCGGGGTGAGCGTGGAGTACTACGCGAAGCTGGAGAGGGGCGCCATCGCCGGCGCGAGCGCGTCGGTGCTCGACGCGGTCTCCCGCGCCCTGCGGCTGAACGACGCCGAGCGAGCGCACCTGCTCGACCTCGCGCGTGCTGCCGACGGCATCCCGACGTCGGGGCGGTCGAGGGGCCGGGTGTCCAGACCGGGCCCGCCAAGACCGAGCCTGCAGTGGGCCCTGGAGGCGATCACCGACGCGATCGCCTTCGTGCGCGACCCTCGGCAGAACCTGCTCGCGACCAACGACCTGGGCCGCGCGTTCTACGCGCCGGTGATCGGCGACGGCGGCCGCACGCCCAACCTGGCGCGCTTCCAGTTCCTCGACCCGGCGGCCCGCGACTTCTACCCCGAGTGGGACGTCATGGCCGAGATGTGCGTGGCGGTGATGCGCGCCGAGGCCGGGCGGAACCCGCACGACACGGCGTTCCAGGACCTCGTCGGCGAGCTCTCCACCCGCAGCGAGACCTTTCGTACACTGTGGGCCGCCCACGATGTACGCATCCACGGCGCGGGCACGAAGCGGTTCCGCCACCCCGCGGTCGGCGACCTCACGCTCGCCTACGAGGAGCTCGCCGTCACCGCGGAGCCCGGTCAGGTGCTGCTCGTGTACACGGCCGAGCCGGGTTCGCCGTCGGCCGAGCGCCTGCGGCTCCTCGCGTCGTGGGGCGCCGGCCACCAGGCTCTCGACCCCGCCGAGGGGATCGCCGCGCCACTCGCCTGACGCACTCGCCCGCCCCTGGCAGGATGGCCGTCACTCCCCACGAAGGACGGACATCCATGGCCTACTTCCGCCGCACCGGCGCGACGACGTTCCAGCCCACCGAGCATGTCGGCGGGGCGTGGAAGACCGACGAGCAGCACGTGGCCCCGACGCTCGGGCTGCTCACCCACCTGGTGGAGGCGGACCGGGAGAAGCGGGGCCGCGACGACCTGGCCACCACCCGGCTGACGTTCGACATCTGGGGCCCGTACCGCCTGGAGGAGATGACCACCGACGTCCGCGTGCTGCGGCCGGGGCGCGGCGTCGAGCTGGTCGCGGCGTCCGTGGCCTGCGCCGGACGCACCGTGGTGACCCTGCGTGCCTGGCTCACCGCCGTCGGCGAGACGAGCCCGCTCGCGGGAGGCGCCCCCGCGGCGCTGCCCGGACCCGACGCGACCCCCGTCTGGGACCCCGCGGCGGACTGGCCGGGCGGGTTCGTCGAGTCGATCGAGGTGCGCCGCACCCTCGAGGCGCCGGGCCGCGGGCAGGTCTGGGTACGCACGGGGCACGCTCTGGTCGAGGACGAGGACGTGAGCTCCCTCGCCCGCACCGTCGGGCTGCTCGACCTCGCGAACGGGATGACGGTGCGGGCCGACCCGCGTCGCGTCGCGTTCCCCAACGTGGACCTGTCGGCGCACCTGCACCGCGCACCCGAGGGTGAGTGGCTGGGCCTCGACACGACCGTCGTCTTCGGCGCTGCCGGCACCGGCCTCACGTCCAGCGTGCTGCACGACGAGCACGGCGCGTTCGGGGCGCTCGCGCAGGGGCTGGTGGTCCGCGCCCTCGACGCGCCGTGAGCCCCGACGTCCTGCGGGCGCGAGTGGCGGACGCCTACGACCGTCTCGGCCTGCCGTCCTGGCCCCCTCCTCGGCCCGAGGGCGTCGAGCCGCGCGACGAGGAGTACTCGCGGGTCTCCGACCTGCACAAGTACCGGGTGGTGCACGGTCGCGCCCACGCCTGGACCGAGGTGCTCGGCGCCCTCCCGGGCGTCGTCGTCGAGCGCCTCGGGCCTGTCACGGCCGACCGGCACGCGTTCGCCCGCGGCGTGCGCATCGTCTCCCCCGTGCCGGGCACGCTGCCGCTCGTCCTGCTGGAGCGGGACGCCGGCCCGACGGAGCACGGCGACGCCGTCGATCTTCTGCAGGTGGCGCTCCAGGACGCCTCCCATCCCCTCGACCACGGGCACCCCGACTGCGGGTGCGACGCCTGCGACTTCGGCTCTCAGGGTCTGCTCGAGAACATCGACGACCAGGTCCTCAGCGTGGTCGCCGGGCCGTTCGTCCTGCTGGAGGGCAAGGGCTGGAAGGCCACCTGGTACCCCGACGGCGGCAGCATGGAGGGGGACACGGGAGCGCCGTCGGACTTCAGCGCCGTGATGCGAGCGTGCCGCGCGCTCGCCGACGGCGGCGCCCCGCGTCTCCCCCGGTCGTCCACCGCGCTCGTCGGCCGCTCGTGGCTGGACGACTGACGGGCCGGCGCGTCACCACCGCGGGTCGACGGCGCCATCGGGGCAGGTGACGGGCGAGCTTCCCGCCCGGTCAGGCCGGGGCGTCCTCGCGGGCGTCGTCGACCTTGCGCCGCACGAGCGCGACGATGCGACCGAGATTGAGCGTCCACCCCACACCGAACACGTGCGGGCTCAGGATGTGCCCGCCCTCCGGGTCCCAGACCCGCTCACGGACGCGCTCGACGGTGGGGACGCGGAACTCGTAGGGCACGAACCCGGCGACGGTGCCGTGCCAGGTGCGGTCCTCCTTGTCCTTCTGCAGCTCCTTCGTGACGGCCGCGACGACCAGGCCGACCATGACGAGCTGGAACAGCCCCGGCCCCCGCTTCCGGCCGCGGCCCGGCTTCCCGTGCTCGATCTCCTGCTTGGTGCCCATGTCGGCCTCCGCTCGTCGTATGCCGGTGTCCTTACCCATCGTGCACCAGGCCGCCGTCGCAGGTCGGGCGGGCCGGCAGGGATCAGCGGGGCGGCCGGGCCACCAGGACGGCGACGGCCGCCACGACGCACGCCACCGCGGTCGTGAGCAGCCCCACGGAGAACGACGTGCCCGCGGCGATGAAGCCGACGACGAGGGACCCCAGCCCGGTGCCCGCGTCGAACCCGATGTTCCACACGGCGCTGGCGGTGCTGTGCTGCCGTGCGGGCACGGCCGCGAACGCGGCGACGAGCGTGAGGTTCTGGAGGCTGCCGTAGGAGACGCCGACCATCGTCATCCCCAGCACCAGCAGCACCGACCGGGGTCCGCCGTCGGCGATCGCCCCCGCGCACACCGCCAGGCCGGCGGCGCAGAACGCGAGCAGCGGCGCGAGGAAGACGCGCGGCCCGAACCGGTCGGCGAGGCCGCCCACGCCCCAGCGCGCCAGCGCGGTCGCGGCGGTGAACCCGAACAGCCCCGCGACGGCGGCACCGGCTCCCCCGGCGAACTGCGGCGCGAACGTCAGCAGCGCGCCCCCCGGCGTCGTCACGGCCAGCAGCACGAGCGATGGCATCACCAGCGCGAGCAGGACGCGCCCGCGCCCCGGACCGTCGGCGTCGGCGCCCTGTCCGGACCGGGCGCCGTCCGACCGGGTCTGCGCGTCCAGGGCATCCAGCCGGCGTCCGAGCAGCGCGGCGAACGGCGCCGCCAGCACGGGCAGCGCACCGAGCGCGAAGACGACGCGGAAGTCGAGCGCCTCGGCGATCCACGCGGCGCTGGGGACGAGCACGAGCTGCGGGAACGCGATCGACAGCCCGTACAGCCCGATCGCGCGACCGTGCCGCGGACCGTCCACCAGGGCGGCGACGGCGCTGGACCCGCACACGGTCAGCACGGCGAACCCCATGCCGCGCACCGCCGAGAGCGCGAGGAGCCAGCCGAGCTGGTCCGACACCATGAACAGGAGCGAGGGTGCGCCGAGCAGCACCACGCCCACGGTCATCGTGAGCCGCCAGCCCACCCGGCGCAGCAGCCACGGCACCGTGGTCTGCGCGAGCACGGTGGCGAGCATGAGGACCGCGTTGACGAGCCCGGCGCCGCCCTCGCTCGCCCCACCCTGCACGGCCCACAGCGGCGCGGCCGGCAGCAGCAGCGCGTACCCCGAGAAGCCCAGCGCCGACATCGCCAGCAGCGGCCGGAACCCCGGCACGCGCGCGACGTTCGACGAGGGCTGTGGGGCAGGGCGACGCATCGGGCGAACCTATCGCGCCCGGACCGCGGCACGACCTCCCTCCTCGCCGGCCCAACCGACGGGCCGCGGGTGGCGAGGCGGAACCCGACGGTGCGGTCACGGCGGGGGGCGGGGCAGCCGTCCGTCACGGTGCCCCGCCCTGCCCGGTCACCTCAGGAGGCCGTTGATCCGGTCGTTCACCTCCGTGAGCGTGGAGACGTCCCGGTCACCGATGTAGATCTCGTCCATGATCGGCGTCATCATCGAGTCGATCGCGCCGAACTGCTCGGTCACCGGGAAGAAGAGCGTCTGCTTCTTCTCCACCATGTCCGTGAAGACGGAGACGTCGAGACCACGGTCGCGGAACGCCTCGACCGCCGCCTCGGTGCCCGCGGGGCGGGCCGGGAACACGACTGCGGCGTCGCCCACGATCCGTTGGCAGTCGTCCGACCCGAGGAACTCCACCCACCGAGCGGCTTCCTCGGGGTCCGGGGTCTGGGCGCTGATCGAGTCGGCGAGGCCGTTGTACATCGACACCGGGTGACCGACGGGGCCGCTCGGCGGTGGCGCGATGCCCAGGTCCACGCCTTCCAGGTTGGCGTAGGTACCGAGCATCCAGGAGCCGTTCGCCGAGAGCGCCGCCCGACCCGAGCCGATCGCCTGCTGCGGGTTGGGCTCGGTGCCGACCTCCTCGTACGGGGCCATGTAGCCCTTGTCGACGAGGCCGAACAACCACTCGAGCGACTTCTGCACGCGCGGGTCGTCGAAGTGGTACTCGGTGCCCCACACGTCCTTGTCGGTGAACGTCCAGCCGGTCGTGCCCGCGAGCCAGGACCACGTCGTCTGACCGGCCGTGCCGCCCGATCCGTTCGAGGCGAGCCCGTACACGGCGACGTTCTCGGGGTCGAACCCCTCCTCGTCACCGCGCACCCCGTTCTCGTCCACGGTGAGGTGCGCGATCGCCTTCTCGAAGCTGCCGCCGTCGTCCGGGTTCCAGTCGAGGTCCGCGAGGTCCTCAGGGCTCATCCCCGCCTCGGCGACCACGTTCTCGTCGTAGAACAGCGCGACCGTGTCGAAGTCCTTCGGCATCCCGTACTGGCTGCCGTCCTGGCCCACCCACAGGTCCGCGAGGCCCTCCTGGAAACCGCCGTAGTCGACGCCGGCCGTCGCGTCGAGGTCGTTCAGGTCCAGCAGCAGCCCTCGCTGGGCGAACCCGGGGTACTGGGTGAGGTGGTCGGTGAACACGTCCGGACCGGCGCCCGCGACGAACCCCGCGGTGAGCTTGCGCCAGTAGTCGTTCCAGCCGTACTGGCTGATCCGCACCTGCAGGTCGGGGTTCTGCCGTTCGAACTCTTCCGCGCACGCCTGGTAGGCGGGCAGCTGGTTGGCGTCCCAGAGCCAGTAGTCCACGACGACGGAGTCCGCGGCAGCGGCACTGCCCGGACCGGCACACCCGGAAAGGGCGAGGGTGCCGGCGGCGAGGGCCGCGGCCAGGGACGCGGTGGTACGACGTGCGTGCTGCACGGTGGGCCTCCTCACTTGATCCCGCTGAAGCCGATGGAGTTGACGATCCGCCGTGCGAACACGCAGAAGAGCAGGATCATCGGCAGGGCCGCCACGAGCGTCGCGGCCATCAGGCCCGCCCAGTCCGGCCCCGTCTGGGGCGTCTGCGCGTTGAAGTTCCCCAGGGCGACGGTGAGCACGCGCGAGTCGTCGGTGTAGGAGACCATCAGCGGCCAGAAGTAGTCGTTCCACGACCCGATGTACGTGAGGATCGAGATGGTCGCGATCGGCCCCACGGACATCGGGATGATGATCGAGAAGAACACCCGCACCTTGCTGGCGCCGTCGATCAGCGCGGCCTCCTCCACCTCGGTGGAGACGTTCATGAAGAACTGCCGCAGGAAGAAGATCGCGAACGGCGTCATGAACAGCCCCGGCAGCATGATGCCGAGCAGCGTGTCGATCAGCCCGAGCTCCCGGACCAGCACGAAGTTCGGCAGCAGCGTGAAGATCACCGGCACCATCAGCGACAGCAGGAAGACGGCGAACACGGCGTTGCGCCACCGCCAGCGCAGCCGCGAGAACGCGTACGCGGCCATCGCGGAGAAGAACACCTGGCACGCGGTGACCACGGTGGCCACCACGACGGAGTTGCGCAGGTAGAGCCAGAAGTCGATGGAGGCGCCGGAGCCGCCCTGGGCGATGGCCTCCTCCGTGGACTGCAACCCGAAGACGCGCTCGAACCCGCCCCAGCTGAAGTCGACCGGGAGCAGGGACGTCGAGTTGGCGTACAGAGCCCCGTTGCTGGACAGCGCAGTACGCAGCATCCAGTAGAAGGGGAACAGCGTGACGAGCAGGACGATGATCATCACTGCCCAGGCCAGGACGCGGCCGGGACTGAGCCGCCGGCGACGGCGCGGCGGCGCGGGGCGGTCCGCGTCGGACGCGGAGACGGTCGGGGTTGCGGCTGGTGCCGTCGTGGTCTCGATCATGGTCGCCGCCTCTTAGTTCAGGTCCGTCTGGCCGGCCCGCGTCATGCGGTACTGGAAGAAGGTGACGACCACCAGGATCAGCAGCATGGCCACGCTCAGCGCCGACGCGTACCCGAAGTCGAACTGTCCGAACGCCTTGTCGTAGATGTACAGCTGCAGCACACGGCTGGCGTCCACCGGGCCGCCGTTCGTCGTGACCGCGACCGTGTCGAACACCTGGAACGAGCCGATCACCGAGATGATCAGCACCAGGCCGAGGATGGGGCGCAGCAGCGGCAGCGTGATGCCGAAGAACGTCCGCACCTCCGACGCCCCGTCGACCCGCGCCGCCTCGTACGTGGTCGGCGGGATCGCCATCAGGCCGGCGAAGATCAGCAGCGCCGTGTAGCCCATGTGCCGCCAGACGTTCACCACCGCGATGGTGGGGATGGCCCAGGCCTCCGAGGTGAAGAACCCGATGCGCTCCAGGCCGACCCACTCCAGGAGCTGGTTCCCGATCCCCAGCTGGAAGTCGAGGATCCACAGGAACACCAGGGCGGCGACCACGTTCGACACGAGGTACGGGGCGAGCACCAGCGAGCGCAGCAGCGTCGACCGGCTGAGCCGCTGCATCAGCACCGCGATCACCAGGGCGACGACCGTCTGCAGGCCGATGTTGATGACGACGTACAGGAGCGTGACCCGGACGGCGTTCCAGAACACCGGGTCGGCCACCATCTCGCGGTAGTTCTCGAGGCCCACGAACTGCGCCGGGCTGAGCAGGTCCCAGGACGTGAAGCTCAGCCAGATGCCGCGGACCAGCGGCCAGAAGTAGAAGACGACCAGGCCGATGCTGGCCGGCAGGATGAAGAGCAGGGCGAGCCGGGTGTCGTCCCGGCGGCCCGACCGTCTCCCACGGACGGTCGGCACGGGTGGTGCGGTCGGTGCAGCCATCAGGTTCCTCCTTGCGTCGTTGCAAGCAGTGCTCGGACAGTGCTGTGCGGCCCGGCGTCATCGGTGACGCCGGGCCGCGTGGTGCTCAGTCGCGCGCGGGCCGGCTCCCGAAGTCCGGGATCGGCAGGCGCTCGCCGCCGGCCAGCGCCGAGGCGTGCGCCACGATGCCGGGGGCCGTGAACTTCGCGGAGAGCCAGGCGTCTACGGGCGGGTGCTCGCCGGTGACCACGCCGCGCACGAAGTCGTCGGCGAGGAAGTGGTGCGAGCCCTCGTGCCCGTTGGGCGCGTCGGCGTACGTGGCGGGCAGCCGCGTCCGGTCGTGGACCGGCGCCGAGCCCGAGGTGAACGCCTCGCGCAGCGCCGGGTCGACGTCGGCGAGGTCCGCGTCGTCGCCCCCGCCCCGGACCGGGACGAAGTCGGCGGACACGTCCGTGGACGTCTCCTTGTCGTTCCAGACGCTCTGGTGCGCGAGCTGCTCGAAGCTGGCCTCGGTGCCGAAGAAGCGGAACCGCGACTCCCGGATGTGCGAGGGGTAGCCCACCCGGCGCATCTCGTTGGTGCGCATCGCACCGCCGTCGGCCAGCTCGAACAGCGCCGTGGCGTTGGAGAAGCTGTTCCCGAACTGGCTGATCTCCCGGTCGAAGACGCCGTCGCCGCGGCGGTCCTCCACCCCGATGCAGCTCACGCTCACCGCGCGGGTCGGCAGCGCGCCGAGCACGCCGCCGATCGCATGCGTCGGGTAGAGCATCGGCGGGTAGCTCGCGGTGGACTTCCAGTTCTCGCCGCCGCTGTACTGGTACGCGGCGTAGAAGCCGAGGTCCATGTCGTGCACGTAGTCGCCCTCGGCGTAGAAGACCTGACCGAGAGCCCCCTCGCGCACCTTCTCCCGGACGAAGACGGTGGCCGGGTTGTAGTAGCTCGTCTCGCCCATCATGTAGGTGAGGCCGGTGCGCCGGACGGCGGCGATGATCGCCTCGATGTCGGTGATCTCGGTAGCCATCGGCACGGCCGAGTAGACGTGCTTCCCGGCCTCGAGCGCCGCCAGCACCAGCGGCGCGTGCGTCCACCGCTGGGTGAAGATCGCGACGGCGTCGACGTCCGAGTCGAGCATCTCCTCGAAGCTGTCGACGACGGTGGCGCGCTCGTAGCGGTCGGCCAGGGACTTGGCCCGCTCCGGCACCAGGTCGGTGATCGTGAGGCGGTCGACGTTCGGGTGCAGGTCCCAGAGCGTCGCGAAGCTGCGCGAGAACTGGCCTGCTCCGACGATGCCGATGCTGATCGAGCCGGCGTCCTCGGCGAGGGGGGCGGTCGGGTCGAGGGGAAGTGCGGACAACGGTGCCTCCTGCTGGTGTGTCGGTCAGGCTGGGTCGGTGCGGTGCGGCGGCGGGTCGACGAGCATCCACTGGCACGCGACGACCGCCGCGCCCCGGGCCCACTCGTCGAAACCGGAGGAGAACGCCACCACCGCGGGCGGGGTGGCGTGGGGGTCAAGGCGCTCGGCGAGCGCGGCGTCCAGTGCGGGCCTGGCGTGGGCGAGCATGCCGAGTCCGTCGCCGGCGAGGATGACGGCGGGCAGGCCGAGCGTGTTCGCGAGCATCGCGATCAGCACCCCGAGGGCATGGCCGGCGTCGGCGAAGACGCGCAGCGCGACGGCGTCGCCGTCGTCCGCCAACGCCAGTGCGGCGTCCAGGTCCAGGTCGGCCCGCCCGCGCGGCACCCCGATGCCCCGGGTGATGGCCGCCGTGGTGAGGAACGCCGACGCGCAGCCACGGTGCCCGCGCTCGCAGACCGGGCCCGAGTCCGCGACCCGCATGTGCCCGATCCGGCCGACCCTGCCGCTCGGCCCGGCGAGCACACGGTCCTCGATGACGATGCCCAGCCCGACGCCGACGCCGACGGTCAGCACGGCGAGGTCGCTCATGCCGCGTCCAGGGCCGGACCACTGCACCCCGGCGGTCAGGGCCCGGGCGTCCTCGCTGAGCACGGTCGGGATGCCCGTCGCCCGCTCCAGGATGCGGGCGAGGGGAACCTGGTCCCAGCCGAGGAAGGGGTTGTGGCGCACGGTGTCGTCGAACCGGGACATCTGGCCGGCCAGCCCGACGCCGAGGGCCTGGACCTCCCCGGGCTCACTGAGTTCGTTCACCAGTTCAAGGATCTGGCCGACGACGGTCTCCTGCTCGACGTCGGCCAGGTCCCGGTGCCCGGACGCCTGCACGAGACCGGCGGCGTCCGCGCGGACCGCGAACACCTCGTCCGACGTCACCTTGACGCCGATGAACAGGTGGCGTGCCGCCTGCAGCACCAGGGGGACTCCCGGGCGCCCCCGGCTCTCTCCCGGGGCCGCTGCGTCTTCGGTGGCCCGGCCCGTGTCCTCGGCGATCAGGCCGGCGGCGAGCAGCGGCTGCGTGAGCTTGGTGATGCTCGCCGGGGAGCGCTCTAGGCGCCGCGCGAGCTCCGCTCGCGAGAGCGGCCCGGCCAGGAGCAAGGCGCGCACGACCGCCCGGGCGGAGGGCTCGAGCGAGCCGAGGCGGGGAAGGTCTGCGCGGCGCTGCACGCCCCGAGCCTGCCGCCCTTTCCTTCACCTTGTCAATGAACTGCCGGAAAGTCCCTCCAGGGATCGACGGGAAGGACTCCCGCCCGGACCGGTGACGTCAGTCGCCCGGCCACTCCCCCGTCCAGCGCTCGAAGGCGCGCGCGCCGCCGCGGTCGATGGCCGCCTTCACGACGGAGAAGATGGCGCCCTGGAGCAGCGACGCGAGCAGGATCTCCCGCATCCGGTACTCCGACTGCAGGGGTGTGGGCGCGTCGTCGGGGTGCCCCGGCGCGACCCTCTTGTACACCTGCTTGAAGACCTGCCCCGCGACGAGCCCGCCGATGATGGAGCTGACGATGCCCACCGGCCGGTACAGGATCTTCGCGGCCTTGCCGCCCGACTTCTCGGTCCGGACCACGTCGTTGTCCTCGCTCATCCCCCGACGCTAGGCCGAGTCGGGGTGTCCCGCACGGGCCATCCGCTGTGATCGTTTCGTGACATTGCACCCGCCGGTGGGGTACGTTCCTCCGGGCCGGTGGTTCAGGCAGCAGGAGAGGTCGCATGACAACCCACGATCACAGGAGCACCGCGCGCCGCGGCACGCCCGCTCCGTCCGACGCCTCGGCGCGGGCCGCGCGATGACGCAGACGCAGCCGGCGCCGGCTCCCACCCGCACGTACCCGAGCCGGCGCGACCCCGGCCGCGGCGGGCGCAGCCGCCCCGTCACCGCCGTCCGGCACGTTCCTGAGCCCGTCCGCGACACCGCGCCGGCCCACCCGGCCACGCCGCCCACCCCGCCCACCCCGCCCACCCCGCGCATGCCGGCCACCCCCGTGGCCGCGACGGCCGCCGTGACGACCGTCCACGCCGCGCCCCCTGCTCCCCCCGTGGCACCCGTGGCACCCGTGGCACCCGTGGCACCCGTGGCACCCGTGGCACCCGTGCACGTCCACACCCCCGCGCCCGCGACGCCCGCCGCGTTGCACGCGCACGTGTTCGACCCGGTCCGCCCGGCCGCGAACGCCGAGACGACCCGCGGCGAGACGACCCGCGGCGAGACGACCCGCGCCGCCCGTCGGCCCGAGCGTCGTCCCGTGCGGAAGTCGGCGCGCAAGCGCGTCCCCGGCCGGCTGGCGGGCCTCGGCGTCGGGCTCACGGTCGCCGTTGCCACCACCACGACGCTCACGGGGATCGCGCCGCAGGGCACGGCACCGGAGGCCGACGACCAGCCCACGACGGGCTCGCTCGAGGCCATCACGTCCGCGGCGGCCGCCGCCGTCGACGAGCGCGGCGACGCCGCCTCCCGCAGCGGCGCCCGGGCGGGCGTCGGGCAGGTCTCGGCCGTGAAGCAGTCCGCAGCGGGCACGACCGTCACCGTGTCGGACAAGGCGAAGATGTCCGTCGAGCAGCTGGCCCGCGGCGAGATCGAGGCGGCGCCCCCCGTGCTGCCCGGCTGCGAGGGCGTCGCCGCCGGCACCGGCTCCAACGGCGAGATCCCCTCCAGCGAGCTCTGCACGCTCTGGGACGGGCGCACGCAGGTCCGCGCGGACGCGGCCGTGAAGCTCGCCGAGCTCAACGAGGCGTACAAGGCCGCGTGGGGCGAGTCCATGTGCATCACGGACGGCTTCCGCAGCTACGCGCAGCAGGTCGCGACGAAGGCCGCCAAGGGGTACCTCGCGGCCGCGCCCGGCACGTCGAACCACGGCTGGGGCCTCGCGGTCGACATCTGCCCCGAGAGCTACTCCGGCTCCCGGTGGGACTGGCTCGCCGCGAACGCCCCCGCCTACGGCTGGGACAACCCCGACTGGGCGCGCCCGGGCGGGTCGAAGTACGAGCCGTGGCACTGGGAGTACACGGCCGGCGTCACGCAGATGGGCGGCTACTGACCGGTCCGGGCCCCGGGCCCGCCAGCCGGCGCACCGCGTCGAGCACGTCCACCCCGGTGGGCGGCTCGGTGTCGAGGGCGCGGTGGATCGTCATCCCCTCGATGAACGCGTCGAGCACCCAGCACGTCGCCGGGTCGAAGTGGCGGCCGAGCGCGTCACGGCTGCGTCGCATCCAGTCGTTGGTGAGGTCGCGGAACGCGGGGTCGCGCGCGGCCAGCGTGTAGAGCTCGTGGGAGAGCACGAGGTCGCGCTGGGTGGCGAACACGTCGAGGGTGATGAGGCGCGCGACGGCGGACAGGGCGGCGTCCCGGTCCGGCGCCTCGGCCATGCGGCGGTCGAACTGCGCCGACGCCTCCCGGGAGAAGCGGCCGAACGCCTCGCGCAGCAGCTCCTCCCGCCCGGCGAAGTGGTAGGTCATGGACCCCAGGGGCACGTCGGCGGCCGCTGCGACGCGGCGGAGCGTGGTGCCGGCGACGCCGTGGGCGGCGACGACGTCGAGGCAGGCGTCGATGATGCGGTCGCGGCGCTCGGGGTCGTAGCGGCGCGGTCGGGTGCCGGCGGTCATGGCCCCCATGATGACGTCCGCACCGCCCGGTGGTCGCCCTCGTCCCGCCGTCCTAGTCTGGCGATCGCGTTCCCACACCCGTCGGAGAGGGCGAGGCACGGTGACCGGTGACGACGGCGACGACCGCCCGCCGGTGGACGCGCCGGAAGACGCACCGCCAACACCGCCAGCCACGCCTGCTCGACGCTGGCCCCGGCACCTTCACCTCAGGCGGTTCTCCCTGCGGCGCCGGTCGCTCGAGGCGGAGCCCGTGGTGGACGCCGCGTCCGAGCGGCTGCAGGAGTTCCTGGTGCTGCTCGGCGGCGCGCTCCTCACCGTCGGGACGGCGGCGACCGACATCCAGCACACGCTCAAGCGGGTGGCCGTCGCGCTCGGGTCGCCGCACACCACGCTGTTCGTCTTCCCGACGCTGATCCTCATCCGGATGCCCGGCGACACCGAGACGAGGTTCGACGTCGCGGAGTCGGCCGGCGGCGAGGTCCGCTTCGACCGCGCCGCGCAGGTCTACGCCGTCGTGGACGACGCCGTCGCTGGCCGGATCGACGCGTCCGAGGGGGTCGAGCGGCTACAGCGGGTCCGGGACGCCCACCCGCGGTTCCCCACCTGGGTGCGCACCGCCGGGCACGGCCTGGCCGCGGCGGGGCTCGGGCTGGTGCTGCTCGGCGGCAACCCCGTCAGCCTGCTGTACGCGTTCGTGCTCGGCGTCCTGGTGGGCGCGGTGAAGCTCGCCGTGCGGCCCGGCACCTACGCCACGACCCTGCTCCCCGTCGCCACCGCGTTCGGCCTGGCGCTCCTCGTGTTCGGGCTCGCGGGCACCTCGGTGGTGAGCGAGCCCCTGCAGGTGCTGGTGCCGCCGCTGGTCACCCTGCTGCCGGGGGCGGCGCTCACCACCGGGGTGCAGGAGCTCGCCGCCGGCGACATGGTCGCCGGGTCCAGCCGCCTCGTCTCCGGCCTGGCCCAGCTGCTGTTCCTCGCGTTCGGGATCCTCGCGGCCCTGGCGATCACCGCCGTGCCCCGGGGCGACGCCCTCGCCGCCTCCGCCACGACGCTCGGGGCGTTCCAGCCGTGGATCGGCGTGCTCCTCTTCTCCCTCGGCATCTTCCTCTACCACTGCGGGCCGCCCCGGTCGCTCTTCTTCCTCACCGTGGTCCTGCTGGTGGCGTACGGCGGACAGGTCGTCGGCGCGACGGTCACCAGCGGCGTCTACAGCGGCTTCCTCGGGGCCGCGGCGCTGACGCTGTGCGCGTACCTCGTGCAGACCGTCAAGGGCGCGCCGCCCGCGGTCGTCTGCTTCCTCCCCGCGTTCTGGCTGCTGGTCCCCGGCGCGACCGGGCTGATCGGCCTCACCCAGACCGCCGGCGGGGGCACCGTCAGCTCCACCAGCCTGCCGACCATCGCCGGGTCGATCGTCGCCATCGCGCTCGGCGTGCTCGTCGGCACCGCCCTGTACCGGCAGATCTACACGATGGCGCCCGCACGGTGGGGCCTGCGGCCCACCTGACGCCGTCTACGGCGGCCCGCGTCAGAGCAGCAGCAGGTTGAGGGCCGCGAGCGCCACGAGCACGGTGACGAGCCGCTCGAAGAGCTGCTGGTCCACGTGCCCGATGACGCGGCGACCGATCCACGTCCCGATCAGCACGGCAGGCGCCAGCACGGCCCACAGCGCCACCGTGCCGGAGTCCACGATCCCGACGCCGACGGCGACGGGCAGCTTGATGACGTTCACCGTGAAGAAGAACCACGCCGTCGTGCCGAGGAACCGCCACTTCTCGTACCGCGCGGCGAGCAGATAGAGGCTCATCGGCGGCCCGCCGGCGTTCGCGACCATGGTCGTGAAGCCGGCCAGGCCGCCGTACCCGAGCGTCGCGGCGCGCGTGTCCACGCGCAGGCGGTCGCGCCAGAGGTTGAGCACGAGCAGCGCCAGCAGGATGCCGCCGATCGTGCGGCGCATGACGTCGTCGCTGACGGCGGTGAGGAAGGCGGCGCCGAGCGCCACGCCCGCCAGCACGGGTGCGAGCAGGCGCCCGATCACCCGGAAGTCGGCGTGCTTGCGGTAGGCCCAGATGGCGACCAGGTCGCCCGTGATCAGGAGCAGGAGCACCGCGCCGGTGGACTCCTTGGCCGGGACGACGAGCGCCATCAGCGCCGCCGCGATCATCCCGAGGCCGCCCAGCGCCGTCTTGGAGAAGCCGACGAGCAGCGCCACCACGACGACGACGGCCCAGCCCGTCCACGGCAGTCCGGCGATCAGCGGGGCAGGTTCGAGCACCGGAGCAGCGTAGTCGCCACCACCGGCGGCTCGGCTCGCCGTTCACCGCGCGCGGTCGTAGACGACGGCGACCTCGCCGCGCTCCCCCGCCCTCTGGGACGTCAGATCCCAGGTCGAGCCCGGCAGGCCGTCGTCGAACAGGCGCTCGCCGCCGCCGACGATCGCCGGGACGACCAGGAGGTACAGCCGGTCGACCAGGTCCGCGGCGAGCAGCGCCTTGATCACGCTCGGGCTGCTGTTCACGAGGATCTCGCCGTCGCCCGCGCCCCGCAGCTCCCGCACGACGTCGGGTGCGGGCGCGTCCACGACACGGGCCCGCGGCCACGGCGCCGTCGTCAGCGTGCGCGAGAGCACCACCTTCTCCGTGTCGACCAGCCACCGGGCGTACGCCCGGTCGCGCGGGTCGGCGCCCTCGTCCTCCGCGACCGACGGCCAGTAGCCCAGGAAACCCTCCGCGTTGACGCGGCCCAGCACCGCCGTCGTCGCGCCCGCGCACATGCTCGCCATGTGGTCGCGCGCCGTGTCGGTGGCGACGTAGGGCAGGAACGCCCCGAAGTCGCCCGGGCCGCCGGCGCCGTGGTATCGGCCGTCGAGGCTGATGCTGAGGTTGGCGGCCACCGTCCGGCCGGTCGAGTGCGTCATGGTCTGCTCCTTCGTCGCGGAACCTCGGTCGGGCGCCGTCACCCCGGGGACGGAGCCGCCGGGCAGTTCTCGACATCCGGATCAGAGCGTCGTCGTGAGGACGCCTCCGTCGGCGCGCAGGGCGGCGCCGTTGGTGGCCGAGGAAACGGTGCCCGCCAGATAGGCGACGAGGTGCGCGATCTCGGCCGGCTCGATGAACCGCTGCAGCAGCGACGTCCGGTTCGACGCCTCGATGGCACCCCTCACCTGGTCCACGGGGACGCCCTGGGACCGGGAGATGCCCTCGACGGCCCGGGCGACGCCGTCGGAGTACGTCGGCCCGCCGAGGACCGTGTTCACCGTGACGCCCGTCCCGCGGGTGAGCTTGGCCAGGCCGTTGGCCAGTGCCAGGGTCGCGGCCTTCGTCGTCCCGTAGTGGATCATGTCGGCGGGCACGTTCACGCCGGACTCGCTGCTCACGAAGACGACGCGGCCCCAGCCCCGGGACAGCATGCCGGGAAGCAGGTGCCGGCACAGGCGGACGCCGCTCATGACGTTGACGTCGAGGTACCGCTGCCACTCGTCGTCGGAGACGTCCTGGAACGGCTGGACGTCGAAGACGCCCACGTTGTTCACCAGGACGTCCACCTCGCCCAGCTCCCCGAGCAGCCGCACCACCTGTGCGGGGTCGCCGAAGTCGGCCGCGATCCCGGTGACGTCGGCGCCCGGGACCGCGTCGCGCAGCCTGCCCACGGCCGTCGTGACGCCGTCCTCGGTCCGCCCGTTGACGACCACCGACGCGCCCTCGGTGAGCAGCACCTCGGCGACCGCGTGGCCGATGCCCTGCGTCGACCCGCTCACGAACGCCCTCCTGCCCGCCAGCCCCAGGTCCATCACGCCGCTCCCTTCCCGTCGCCCTCTGCCTGGATCACTTGCCCAAGCAAGTGAAGGCTAGGCGAGGATGACTTGCCTGGGCAAGTCAATGCCCCCGTCCGGACCGGCAGCACCCGTACGCTGACCGTCATGCCGGACCCTGACACGCACGCCACCGAGCCCGTGGAGCTCACGGGCGAGGAGCTCGAGACCTGGGCCGCCCTGGCGACCGTGCTCGAGTGGCTGCCGCCCGCGCTGGACGCCCAGCTCCAGCGCGACGCGCAGCTGTCCCACTTCGAGTACGGCGTCCTGTACGCCCTGGCCCAGGCGCCCGACGGCGCCCTCCGGATGAGCGTCCTGGCCGGCTACGCCAACAGCACGCTCTCGCGGTTGTCCCGGGCGGCCACCCGTCTCGAGACGCAGGGATGGATGCGGCGCACCCCCGACCCCGCGGACGGGCGCTACACCCTCGCCGTCCTCACCGACCCCGGGAGGGCGAAGGTCCGGGACGCCACCCCGGGCCACGTGCAGCTCGTCCACCGGCTCGTCCTGGACCGGCTGACGGCCCCGCAGACCCGGCAGCTGCGGGAGATCAGCAGGCGGATCGGGCGCGCCGTCCGGGAGGACGGCGGCTGGCAGCCGCGCTGACGCGACCCGCTCACCCCAGCAGGTGGCGCAGGTAGCGCTCGGGGGCGTCGAGGAACGCACGCCAGTGCTGCACCAGCTCGAGCTCCGCCCACGTCGTCGGGCGCAGGCCCCACGGCCCGACCTCCAGGATCGTCGCGCCGGGCAGGGCCGCCAGCACGGGCGAGTGCGTGGCGCAGAGGATCTGACCCCCGCGGTCCGCCAGGTCCGCGAGCACGCTCATGAGGCTCAGCGTGGACGCGAAGCTCAACGCCGCCTCCGGCTCGTCGAGGCAGTACAGGCCCGGCCCGTCGAACCGGGACTCGAGGACGGCGAGGAAGGACTCGCCGTGGCTCATCTCGTGGAAGACCGGGTCGCGCGGCCCCGGTTCCTCCTCGAGGAACGTGTACCAGCCGTGCATCGTCTCCGCGCGCAGGAAGAAGCCCCACCGGCCCGACCCGACGCCGCGCTGCAACCGCACGGCGCGGTGCAGCGGCGACTCCGACTCACGGGTCGAGTGCCGGCCGTACGCGGTGCCGCCCTCGGGCGAGAGGCCGTAGGCGACCGCCACCGCCTCCACGAGCGTCGACTTGCCGCTGCCGTTCTCCCCCACCAGGAACGTCACGCCCGGCGCGAGATCGAGCCCGTCACGCAGCAGCTGCTCGACGGCGGGGACGGTGCGCGGCCACTCGCCCGCGGGCAGCGGGCGCTCGGCGTCCGGCACGACCCGGACCACCGGCGGCTGCGAGAAGTCCACGGGGGCATCATGCCCCGGCCGGCCGGGAGGAGGGCCGTCCGAGGGTCCGCGAATGATCGATCTCGGTCGTGCCCTGCCGAGATTCGCGACAATGACGCCGCACGTCTGATGCCGCGACGACAGAGAGGTCCGCACGATGAGTGCCGCCCGGACAGAGGTCGAGCAGTGGGACGTCGTCGACGTCTCGATGGAGCTCCACTCCCCCGGCAACCCGTTCGACGTCCGCCCACGCGCCGAGTTCCGTCTCGACGGGTCCCACGGTGGCCGGACACGACACGAGGTCGAGGGCTTCTACGACGGCGACGGCGTCTACCGGGTGCGCTTCATGCCCGAGGAGGTCGGCACGTGGGCCTACCGCGTCACCGGGCCCGACGGCGCCCCGCTCGCCGCAGGCGCCTTCGACTGCGTCCCGGCGAGCGGGGACAACCACGGCCCGGTGCGTGTGCGGGACGAGCGCCGCTTCGGGTACGCGGACGGCACGCCCTACCGGCCGTTCGGCACGACCTGCTACGCCTGGGCGCACCAGCCCCTGGGGACCCAGGAACGGACCCTCGCCGCGCTCGGGAACGCGTCGTTCAACAAGCTGCGGATGTGCGTGTTTCCCAAGAACTACGCCTTCAACGCCGCCGAACCCACCCGGTTCCCGTTCGAGCGCCACGACGACGGGACCTTCGACCACACCCGTCCCGACCCGGTGTTCTACCGCCACCTCGAGGCACAGGTCGTCGCCCTGCAACGCCTGGGCATCGAGTGCGACCTCATCCTGTTCCACCCCTACGACAAGGGCCGGTGGGGCTTCGACCGGATGGACGCCGAGGCGGACGAACGCTACCTGCGGTACACGCTGGCCCGCCTCGCGGCGTACCGGAACGTGTGGTGGTCGCTGGCCAACGAGTACGACTTCATGCGCGAGAAGACGATGGACGACTGGGACCGCGCCTTCGCGACCGTCGCACGGTACGACCCGTACGGCCACCTGGCCTCGATCCACAACGGCACCCGCATGTACGAGCCCGCGAGCCTCGCCCTCTACGACCACCACCGCCCCTGGGTGTCGCACGTCAGCCTGCAGCACTGGGACGTCCAGCAGATGCGCCAGTGGCGTTCTGAATGGTCCAAGCCCGTCGTCGTGGACGAGTGCGGCTACGAGGGGGACCTGCCCTTCCGGTGGGGCGACCTGACCGCGGAGGCCGTCGTCGACACGTTCTGGACCGGCGTCGTCCTCGGCGGCTACGTCAGCCACGGCGAGACCTACCTCCGCGACGGCGACGCCCCGATCTGGTGGGCGCAGGGCGGCGACCTGGTCGGCGAGAGCCCGGCCCGCATCGCCTTCCTGCGGCAGGTCGTCGAGAGCCTGCCGGACGACGTCGCCCCGCTCGACGACGACCGCCGCCACAGCGCACCCACCCTGGGGATCGAGGGATCCGTCTACCTGCAGTACTTCGGGCGCCACCGCCCCGCCTACCGGGTCGTCGAACTGCCGGACGACACCGACTTCTCGGTCGAGGTCATCGACACCTGGACCATGACCAGCACCCCCGCACCGGGCACCTACCGCGGCCCGAGCCGCGTCGAGCTCCCGGGAACCCCCGGCATCGCCGTCCTTGCGCGGGCCGCGGAGTGAGGACGCCGTGCGTCACGGGTGGCCGGCGACCGGGCGCGCGTGCGCGCGTGCCCTGACGCGCAGGGCGGCCGAGCCCAGGCCCGCGGCCAGGAGGGAGCCGGAGAGGATCGCGATCGTCACCGTGTCGCTGTGCCCGAACGCGAGGTCGCCGACCAGCAGCGCGACGGTGAACCCGATCCCGGCCAGCAGGGCGACCGCGGCGACGTCCCACGGCCTCACGCCGTCACCCAGGCCGGTGCGGCCGAGGCGGGCGGCCAGCAGGGCGGCCACCGTGATGCCCACGGCCTTGCCCACCACGAGCCCGAGCATGATCGCGATCGCGACCGGGTCGGACAGCGCCTGACGCAGCCCCGTGATCCCCCCGACGGTGACCCCGGCGGAGAAGAACGCGAAGACGGGGATGGCGACGGCGTTGGAGAACGGTCGCACCACATGCTCCAGACGGTCAGCGGTCGGCCCGGCGGCGGCGCACAGCCCGAGTGCGACGCCGGCCACCGTCGCGTGCACGCCCGATGCATGCACCAGCGTCCACGCGAGCAGTGCGAGCGGGACGAGGACGAGCGGGTGCGTGATCCCGCGGCCGGTCGCGAGCGCGAACAGCACCAGGGGCACCACCGCGGCGGCGAGAGCCCAGCCCTGGACGTCGTCCGTGTACCCCACGGCGATGATCGTCACCGCCAGCAGGTCGTCCACGACGGCCAGGGTCAGCAGGAAGACGCGCAGCGCGGGCGGCAGCCCACGCCCGACCAGCCCGAGGACCGCCAGCGCGAACGCGATGTCCGTCGCGGTCGGGATGGCCCAACCGTGCAGGGCGGGCACGCCGGCGATCGTCACGACCGCGACGTACACCAGTGCGGGCACGACGACGCCGCCCACCGCACCGGCGATCGCGGGCGCCGCACGCCGCGGGTCGCGCAGCTCACCCCGGGTGAACTCGCGACGGAGCTCGAGCCCCACGACGAAGAAGAACACCGCCAGCAGGCCGTCGGCGGCCCAGTGCCCCACCGACAGGTGCAGGCCGATCGCTGACGGGCCGAAGGAGGCTTCTCGCGCGGCGTCGTACGCCGGGGCGGCCGGCGAGTTCGCCACGACCAGCGCGGCGACGGTCGCCGCGGCGAGCAGCAGGCCCGCGACCTGGTCGCCACGCAAGACGTCGAGCACACGCCTCCGCGGGGCGGTGCGGGCAGGGGAGGACAAGGAAGGAACAGGCAACGGGTACTCCAGGGGCACGGCGCCACCCGCGACGTCGAGGAACGACGCGCGCAGGCTCGCCAGCGGTCAGGGGCTCGGTCGCTCGGCCTCAGCCGAGCAAGGCCCCCGACGGCGGAACTCCCGCGATCTCGCCGTGCGCGTTCGTGCCCCACGACGACAGCCACCCGTTCGTCCCCGCGGGACGATCAGCGCCCGCGGGAAGGCGACGGCGAGGTGCGCGCACGGCGTCACGAGCGCGCACCGCGCGCTCCTCCACACCCCGCTCCTCGCCCATCCCTCCAGCCTAACCAGCGCGCGGACCGCTGTCTGTGACCCGGCCCATGGCGGCCGAGGACCGGGTGGGCGACGACGGCGCCGCGGTCACGAGGCGCGATGTGGCACAGGTTCGGGTCTGGGGAGAGGACTGCCCGTCGTGAGCGACCGTCACGACTGCATGTCGACGAACCGCGAGTAGTGCCCCTGGAACGCGACGGTGATGGTGTCGGTCGGTCCGTTACGGTGCTTGGCGACGATCAGGTCGGCCTCGCCGGCGCGAGGCGACTCCTTCTCGTACGCGTCCTCGCGGTGCAGCAGGATCACCATGTCGGCGTCCTGCTCGATGGAGCCCGACTCACGCAGGTCCGACATCGCCGGCTTCTTGTCCTGCCTCTGCTCCGGACCACGGTTCAGCTGTGACAGCGCGATGACCGGCACGCCGATCTCCTTCGCGAGGAGCTTGAGCGCACGGGAGAACTCGGAGACCTCCTGCTGGCGCGACTCGACCTTCTTGCCGGAGGTCATGAGCTGGAGGTAGTCGATGACGACGAGCTTGAGGTCGTGCTTCTGCTTGAGCCGTCGGCACTTGGCGCGGATCTCGGTGAGCGACATGTTCGGCGAGTCGTCGATGAACATCGGCGCCTCGGACACACGGCCCATCACCTTGGCGACCTTCTGCCAGTCGTCCTCGCCCATGGAGCCGTTGCGCAGCTTCTGCAGATGGACCCGCGCCTCGGCCGAGAGCAGACGCATCGTGATCTCGTTGCGGCTCATCTCGAGCGAGAAGACGACGGAGGACTGCTGGTGCTTGATCGACGCCGCTCTGGCGATGTCGATGGCCAGCGTCGACTTGCCCATGGCAGGCCGAGCGGCGATGACGATCATCTGCCCGGGGTGCAGTCCGTTCGTCAGCCGGTCGAGGTCGGCGAAGCCTGTGGGCACGCCGACCATGCCCTCACCGCGGTTGCCGGCCGCCTCGATCTCGTCCATCGTGCCGCCGATGATCTCGGCGAGCGGCAGGTAGTCCTCGGAGGTCTTGCGCTCGGTGACCGCGTAGATCTCGGCCTGCGCGGTGTTGACGATGCCCTCGACGTCGCCGCCGTCGGTCGCGTAGCCGAGCTGCACGATCTTGGTGCCGGCCTCGACGAGCCGGCGCAGCACGGCACGCTCCTGCACGATGCGGGCGTAGTAGCCGGCGTTGGCGGCGGTGGGGACGCCCGCCATGAGGTCGTGGATGTACGGCGCGCCGCCGACGCGGGCGAGCTCGCCGCGCTTGGTGAGCTCGGCGACGACGGTGATGGCGTCGGCGGGCTCGCCGCGGCCGTACAGGTCGATGATGGCGTCGTAGATCGCCTCGTGCGCGGGACGGTAGAAGTCGTTGCCGCGGATCTGCTCGACCACGTCGGCGATGGCGTCCTTGGAGAGGAGCATGCCGCCGAGCACGCTCATCTCGGCAGCGACGTCCTGAGGAGGAGTGCGGTCGAAGGTGGCGCCGGGCGCCCCCTGATATCCCGCCTCGAGCTCCTCGATCGACATGCTCACCCCGCTCCCCCGCCGTCGCCGGCGTCCGGTCCGTCACCGGACATCGACTCCCGCTGTCAGGTCCACGTTCTACCGTGGCCCTCTGACACCGCGGACGACGCTAGGCGCGCCCGCGACCATGCGCAATCGACGGTGTGGACACGACTGTGGATGACCCTGTGGATATGCACCCCAGGCTGTGCACGGGCGGTGGACAGGCATGTGCACAACTGGGGATATCGGCTGTGTACAACTTCTGGCGGGCCGCTGACCTGCGGCGACGCTACCCTCAGGCTGTGGAGGAGAAGAAAGTTGGGTGAGGTGCACCGCACCCCGGATCCAGACGGCGGACACCCCGACGCCACCCCTCCTTCACCGACGCCGCCGGGGGGTCACCCGCCGGCGCGGGCCGCCCACACGGTTGTCCACAGGGCCGACCGGCGCCGCATCGACCGCGACATCCTCGCCCTCGCGCTCCCCGCACTCGGCGCCCTCGTCGCCGAGCCGCTGTTCGTCCTCGTGGACAGCGCGGTCGTCGGTCACCTCGGCACGGCTCAGCTCGCGGGCCTGTCCGTCGCCTCCACCCTGCTCGTCACGCTCGTCGGGCTCTGCGTCTTCCTCGCCTACGCGACGACCGCCGCCGTCGCCCGCCTCGTGGGCGCCGGGCGCACCCGCGACGCCCTGCAGTCCGGGATCGACGGCATGTGGCTCGCCCTCGGCCTCGGCGTCGTCCTGGCCGCCGTCCTCGCCGTCGGGGCGCACTGGGCGGTCGGGGCGATGGGCGCGGGCCCGGACGTCGCGGGGTACGCGGCCACCTACCTGCGCTGGTCGGTGATCGGTCTGCCGGGGATGCTCGTGGTGCTCGCGTCGACCGGCGTGCTGCGCGGCCTGCAGGACACCCGCACCCCCCTGTGGGTGGCGTCCACAGGGGCGGTCGTCAACGCGATCCTGTCCGTCGTCCTGGTCTACGGGGCCGGCCTGGGGATCGCGGGCTCCGCCATCGGCACGGCCGCCACGCAGCTCGGCATGGGCGCCGTGCTCACCGTCGTCGTGGTGCGCGGAGCCCGGCGCCACCACGCGTCGCTGCGGCCGCACCACGCGGGCATCTGGGCCAACGCCCGCGCCGGTGCCCCGCTGTTCGTCCGGACGGCGTCCCTGCGCCTCGCCATCCTGCTCACCGTGGCCGTCGCGACGAGCCTCGGTGCGACCGCGCTGGCCGGCTACCAGGTCGTCAACAGCCTGTGGGGTCTCGCCGCGTTCGCCCTCGACGCGCTCGCCATCGCGGGCCAGGCGCTGGTGGGCCACGGGCTCGGGTCCGGCGACGTGGGCCGGGTGCGCGCCGTCCTGCGCCGGTCGCTGCAGTGGGGTGTCGGCGCCGGGGTCGTCATCGGCGCCGTCTTCGCGGCCTCCGGATGGTGGCTCGCCCCGCTGTTCACCAGCGATCACGACGTGCGCGTCGCGATCACGGCCGGCCTGGTCGTCACCGGCGTGCTCATGCCGATGGCGGGCTGGGTCTTCGTGCTCGACGGCGTCCTCATCGGTGCCGGGGACGGCCGGTTCCTCGCCTGGGCGGGCATGCTCACGCTGGTGGTCTACGTGCCGTTCGCCCTCGCGGTCCGTACCTGGGCTCCCGAGGGCCCCCTCGGGCTGGCCTGGCTGTGGGCCGCGTTCGCGGGCGTGTTCATGTTCGCCCGCGCCCTGACGACCGGCCTGCGCGCCCGCGGCGACCGCTGGATGGTCACAGGCGCCTGAGCCCCGGGCTTCATTCGGCAGCTGTGCAGGTTCTCGGCACCTGGAGATGCCGAACATGTCCGGGAGTGCCGAACGGGACGCCTGCCGGGGTCACCCGGGCCGGGTGAGCGGAGGACGACGGCGCGCGTCGTGGCGCACGTGCGGCGGGAACCTGCGCAGCAGCCGCCGTGCGACGTCGTCGACGTCGCCCGCGTCCCGGGAGGTGACGCGGAACGGTGCGACGCCCGTCGCCTCGGTGATGGCGTCGTGCCGACGCTTCTCGGCCACGAGGGCGTCGGCACCCCGGTATCCCGGGGCGAGCTCGCCGTCCCGGTACTTCACCAGCCCGTCGTACTCGGCGAGCACGCCGTGCTCCGGCCAGCCGAGGTCGACCCGGAACGTCCCGATCCTGGTGACCACCTCCACCTGCGTCTCGGGTCGCGGCAGCCCCGCCCAGAGCGCCACGTATCGCAGCCACGTCTCCCAGGGAGTCTCTGCGCCCGTGTCAGCGAGCTCGACGAGCACTGCGCCACGCGCTCCGCCCCGGTAGCGTCGCGCGACGATCTCCCGCACCTCCTCGCGATCAGCCCCACGGCGGAGTGCCGCGTCGGCGACGACCAGACCGTCGAGCGCCGGCAGCGTCGTCGCGCAGTCCGCGACGGTGCGGGCGAGGGACGTCACCGGGAGCCCCGCGGCCACGTCGCGCTGGCCGGGAACCACGGGGAGGGTGTGGCGCCGGACGTCCGCGGCGGCGCGGGACGACGCGCGGTAGTGCTGGGTCAGGTGGACGTCCTCCGGCAACCTCCAGACCGGGAGCCCGTGCAGGACGGCGGCGGTCGCGTGGCTGAACCAGTGCAGCGTGCGGAGCCCTGCGTGCACCGCGTGCGCCCGGTCCACCACCCCGGACCGCGCCAGGGTGGCGCGCTCCGTCGCGGTGGACGGCTCCACGCCGTCGACGGCACGATACGCACCCCGGCGCACCCGCTCGAGGGCGCCGGCGCGCAGCCCTGACCGCAGGGCGTACGGGTCGTGGTCGCGGGCGAGCAGGATTCTCGTGGGCACCGCCCCAGGGTGACCGAGCAGCGCGGGCGGCCTCCGCCGTCGTCCACAGCCTGCGTCTCGTTCGGCAGTCGCGGCGATGTTCGGCAACCGTAGGTGCCGAACATCGCCGATGCTGCCGAACGAAACCCCCGGGGGTGGGACGACGAAGGTCCCGGTCCCCTCGCGGGGGCCGGGACCTTCGTGCGTCAGGCGTCAGGCGTTCAGCCGGCGACGACCTTGACGGCGATCTTCGCGGAGACCTCGGGGTGCAGGCGCACCGACACGGTGTAGTCACCGGTCGTCTTGATCGGCTGGCCGATCTCGATCTTGCGCTTGTCGACCTGCGGGCCCTCGGCGGCCACGACCGCGTCGGCGATGTCACCGGTGGTGACGGCACCGAACAGGCGGCCGGACTCGCCGGCGTGCGCCGTGACGACGACGGTCTTGGCGGCCAGCGAGTCGGCCACCGCCTTCGCCTCGTCCAGCGTGGCGATCTCGCGGGCCTTGCGGGCCTTGCGGATCGCGGAGACCTGGGACTCGGCGCCCTTGGTCCAGGGGGTGGCCAGACGGCGCGGGATGAGGAAGTTCCGGGCGTACCCGTCCTTCACCTCGACGACGTCGCCAGGCTCACCGAGACCGGTGACCTCGTGGGTCAGGATCAGCTTCGACATGATTCAGTGATCCTTCCGGTCAGCGGGCCGAGGACGAGTACGGCAGCAGCGCCATCTCACGGGCGTTCTTCACCGCACGGGCGATCTGACGCTGCTCCTGGACGGAGACGCCGGTCACGCGACGCGCGCGGATCTTGCCGCGGTCGGAGATGAACTTGCGCAGCAGCGCGGTGTCCTTGTAGTCGACGGACTCGATCTTGGCCGTCTTGAGCGGGTTGGCCTTCTTCTTGGGCTTGCGCACCACAGGCTTCGCCATGGTGTTGCTCCTTCACAGGTGCAGTCCGCACGACGAGCCGGCCGCGAGGGCCGCCGGCGTGGGACGGGTGATCTGGGGACTGGCGCCGATCAGAACGGGGGCTCGTCCGAGAACCCGCCACCGGAGGAGGCGGGACCGGCCGTGGCCCACGGGTCGTTGCTCTGACCGCCGCCGGAAGAACCGAAGCCTCCGCCGGGCTGGCCGCCGCCACCCTGGGGGCCGCCGTAGCCGCCCCCCTGGTTGCCGCCGCCACCGCCGAAGCCGCCGCCGCCACCCGAGCGCTGGGCGCGGGTGACCTTCGCCGAGGCGTACCTCAGCGACGGGCCGACCTCGTCGACCTGCAGCTCCATGACGGTGCGCTTCTCCCCCTCGCGGGTCTCGTACGAGCGCTGCGTCAGACGGCCCTGCACGACGACGCGCATGCCCTTCGTCAGCGACTCGGCGACGTTCTCCGCGGCCTCGCGCCAGACCGAGCAGGACAGGAACAGCGCTTCGCCGTCCTTCCACTCGTTGGTCTGGCGGTCGAACGTGCGCGGCGTGGACGCGATGCGGAAGTTGGCGACGGCAGCCCCTGAGGGGGTGAAGCGCAGCTCCGGGTCCGCGACCAGGTTTCCGACGACCGTGATGACGGTCTCACCAGCCATGCCATGCTCCTTCGTTCGTCCGAGAGTCGTGAGGGGATCCCATCACGGGACTGTGACATCCACCCTGTCGATATCCACAACGGGGAGGACGCCGCCCGCGACGGGGGCAGAGTTTCGGTTCAGGTCTCAGCGGGCGTCGGTGCGCAGGATCTTGGTGCGCAGCACGGCCTCGTTCAGGCCGAGCTGGCGGTCCAGCTCCTTCGCGGTGGCCGGCGTCGAGGTGAAGTCGACGACGGCGTAGATGCCCTCGGAACGCTTGTTGATGTCGTACGCCATGCGGCGACGACCCCAGATGTCGACCTTGTCGACGGACCCACCCTCGGTCGAGATGACCGTCAGGTACTTGTCCAGCGACGGGGCCACGGTGCGCTCCTCGACCTCCGGGTCCAGGATCACCATCAGCTCGTACTGACGCATGTGTTCAACCCACCTCCTCTGGTCTCAGCGGTCACGGTCGTTCCGTGACAGGAGGGTTCTTGCGTGCGTCGGCCGCGCGCCGCCCCGGAACGGTCCGGGATGGTGGGCACAGCCAGTCGACCAGGATACCCGCCGGGGCGGGTGTCCTGGAAATCGGTCAGTCGTCAGCGCCGTCGATGCCGTCGAGGAAGCCGCCCTCGTCCTCGGTGGCGGTCGGGTCCGGGGTCGGCGAGTTGCCGTTCCCGCCGCCGTTCCCGTTGCCGTTGTCGTCGTTGCCGGGCTCGGGACCCTTCGAGACGATCAGCGTGACGGTGGAGCCCTGGTCGACGCTGCTGCCCTGACCGGGATCGGTGCCGATCACGACGCCGACGGGCTGGTCGCTGAACTCCTCGCGCACCTTCGGCTGGAGGGCGTCGCCGTAGATCATCTGCTCGGCGGTGGTCCGTGGCTGCCCGACGACGTTCGGCACCACGACCTGCTCCGGCTGGTCGGGCTGGCCGGTGGAGACGACGAGGGTGACGGTGGTGCCCACGGGCACCTCCTGACCCGCGCCCGACGTCTGCAGCACGGTGCCCTTGCGCTCGTCGCTGTTCTGCGCCTGCGTCCGGACGACGAGCTGCAGCTTCTCCAGCTCCCGGGTCGCCTTGGCGACGTCCTGGCCGGTGAGGTCCGGCACCGTGACCTTCTCCTCCTCGGTCTCGCTCGGCGTCGGCGAGGGGGAGAACGTCGGCTGCGACGGCACGTACTCGGGGAACTCCTCGACGTCCATGCCCTCGGTCGCGACCTGCATGAAGTCGGTCCACGCGCGCACCGGCCACGAACCACCGGTGATCTCGCTCCACTCGCCGAAGCCGTCGATCTCGTCCTGGCCGGAGATCTTGCCCGCCTCGAGGTCGAGGGTCTGGTACTGGCGCAGGCCGACCACGGTGGTGAGCTGGGGCACGAAGCCCGCGAACCATGCGGACCGGTTGTTCTGCGACGTGCCGGTCTTGCCGGCGACCGGCCGGCCGAGCTCCTGGGCGGTGTCCCCGGACCCCTCCTCGACGACCTTGGTCATCGCGTAGGTGGCCGCGGTGGTGACGTCCGCGTCGAACTCCTTCTCCTGCTCGGTGGGGCCCTCGTAGAGCGTGGTGCCGTCGAGCGTCTCCACCTTCGCCACGATGTGCGGCTTGGTGCGGTAGCCCCCGGCCGCGATGGTGGAGTAGGCACGCGCGAGGTCGATCGGGTAGATGGACGCGGTGCCCAGCACGTTGGAGGGGACGGCGTCGATCGGGTAGGACTCCGAGTCGCGGATGCCGGCGCGGTGCGCCACGTCGACGGTCTTCTCCGGCCCGTTCTCCACGTTGAGCTCCGCGTACGCGGTGTTCACGGAGTGCGCCGTGGCGTCGGCGAGGTCGATCTGGCCGAAGTCCTCCAGCCCGAAGTTGGCGGGCGACCAGGGCTTGCCCTCGTCGTCCTTGATGTCCGGGAAGACGTGCGGCGAGTTGCCGTCGAAGGTGTCCTCGAGCGTGTAGTCGTTCTCGAGCGCCGCCATGAGGGTGAACGGCTTGAACGTCGAGCCCGCCTGGACGACGTCCTGCGTGGCCGTGTTGAGCGATTGCTTGACGTAGTCCGGCCCGCCGTACAGCGCCTTCACGGCACCGGTCTGCGGGTCCATCGACACCAGCGACATGCGGACGTTCTTGTTCGCCTTGCCGTAGGTGCCGTCCTCGTGCAGCGACTTCTCGACCTCGACCGCCGTCTTCTGCAGCTTCTGGTCGATCGTGGTGGTGATCTTGAGGCCGCGGGTCTCGAGCTCCTGCTCGGACTCGAGGGGCCCGTCCGGGTTGCTCTCGGACCTGACGAGCTCCTTCTTCACCTGGGCGAGGAGGTAGCCCTTCTGGCCGCCCTGGGTGTTGGTGGCTTCCTTCTTCTTCTGGAACTTGGGGAACTCGGCCTTCGCGTACTCGTCGTCGGTGATGTACCCCTGCTCGTGCATCCGGTCGATGCTGCGCTGCCAGCGGATCTTCGCCTGGTCGGGGTTCACCGACGGGTCCCAGTTCACCGGCGACGGGATGATGCCGGACAGCATCGCCGCCTCGGACGGCGTGAGGTCCTTGGCGTCCTTGTTGAAGTACTCCTGCGAGGCCGCCTGGATGCCGTAGGTGCCGCGGCCCCAGTAGATGGTGTTGAGGTAGTTCGCCAGCACCTCTTCCTTGGGCTGGGACTGCGCCACCTTGAGCGCGATGATCGCCTCGCGGGCCTTGCCCGCGTACGACGTCGTCGTGTTGAGGTAGTACCGCTCCACGTACTGCTGCGTCAGGGTGGAGGCGCCCTGTCGGCCGCCGCCCTTGAGGTTGTTGTACGCGGCGCGCACGATGCCCTTGGGGTCGACGCCCTTGTTGGTCCAGAACGTCTCGTCCTCGGACGCGACGACGGCGTTGCCCACGTAGGCGGGCAGGTCCGCGAGCTGGACGATCTCGCGCTTCTGCTCGGCGAACGTGCCCATCTCCTTGCCGTTCGCCCAGTACACGGTCGTGGCCTGGTACTGCACGTCGTCGAGACCGTCGGGGATCGTCGTCGTGCTCCACGCGGCCACGAACAGACCCGCGCCGAGCGCCGTCCCGGTGAGCAGGGTGCCGACGACGATGCGCCAGGACGGCAGCCAGCGCTGCACCGGGCCCTTGCGCGGGCGCGGGTAGTTCCAGAAGCGACGTCTCCTCGCCACGTCAAGCCTTTCGTCGTGCGGGACCGGCGTCGTGCTCATAGAGTGCGCCAGCCTGCGGACCACAGGGAACACTAGGCGATGCGGTAGGGCCAGAGGGAGCCTCGGGCGCTCGGGGCGACGGTTCGGCCCCAGGCGTCCCCAGCCCTCTGGCCGGCGCTCCGCGGAACCTTCACAACTGCCCGGGCGTCCCGAGCGGCCACCTCCCGTTGCACGACCGTGTCGGCGAGTCCTATCCTCGCGATGTATCGACTCGATACGTCGTGACGACGGGTCGGCAGCAACGGGACGACAGGACGGGAAGGGGAACCCTCGTGCGCACCAGGTCTGTGGTGCTCGAGACGGCCATCCTCGGCCTGCTCAACTCCGCCCCGCTGCACGGGTACGAGCTGCGCAAGCGGCTCAACCTGCTGCTCGGCTCGTTCCGCGCGTTCTCCTACGGCACCCTCTACCCGGCGCTGAAGTCCCTCGTCGCCCGCGGCCTCATCGAGACCACGGAGCGGGAGACCCCGGCCACCGCGGCCCGGGCGTCGGGCACGCGGCAGGCCGGTGCCAAGCCCTCGGGCAAGGCTCCCCTGTCGGGCCGGCGCGGGCGCATCGTGTACCGGCTGACGGCGGACGGTAAGGAGCATCTCCAGACCGTCCTCGCGTCGTCCGGCCCGGCCGCCTGGGAGGACGAGAACTTCGACGTCCGCTTCGCGTTCTTCGCGCAGACGGACGCCGAGACCCGCATCCGTATCCTCGAGGGCCGGCGAACCCGGCTCACCGAGCGCCTGGAGGCGGTCCGAGAGTCTGCCGCACGCACCCGCGAGCGGCTCGACGAGTACACCCTCGAGCTGCAGCGCCACGGGCTCGAACAGGTCGAGCGCGAGGTGCGCTGGCTCGACGGACTCATCACCACGGAACGCGACCGTGCTCTCGGCCGCGCCCGCGACCACAACGCCGGGGCGTCCGACGCGCCGGCCCAGAGAAACAAGGAGCGAGGATGACCTCCGTCCGCGTTGCCATCGTCGGTGTCGGAAACTGTGCATCGTCCCTGATCCAGGGCGTGCACTTCTACCGCGACGCCGCCCCGACCGACACCGTCCCCGGCCTCATGCACGTGCAGCTCGGCGACTACCACGTGCGTGACCTGGAGTTCGTCGCGGCGTTCGACGTCGACGCGAAGAAGGTCGGCTTCGACCTCGCCGAGGCGATCCACGCCTCCGAGAACAACACGATCAAGTTCGCCGACGTGCCGCCCACCGGCGTCACCGTGCAGCGCGGTCACACCCTCGACGGTCTCGGCGACTACTACTCCGCGACGATCGACGAGTCGGACGCCGAGCCGGTCGACGTCGTCCAGGCGCTCAAGGACGCGAAGGTCGACGTCCTCGTCTCCTACCTGCCGGTGGGCTCCGAGGAGGCGGACAAGTTCTACGCGCAGGCCGCGATCGACGCGAAGGTCGCCTTCGTCAACGCGCTGCCCGTCTTCATCGCCTCGGACCCCGAGTGGGCGAAGAAGTTCGAGGACGCCGGCGTGCCGATCGTCGGCGACGACATCAAGTCGCAGGTCGGCGCCACGATCACGCACCGCGTGCTCGCCAAGCTGTTCGAGGACCGCGGCGTCGTGCTCGACCGCACGTACCAGCTGAACGTCGGCGGCAACATGGACTTCAAGAACATGCTGCAGCGCGACCGCCTCGAGTCGAAGAAGGTCTCCAAGACGCAGGCGGTGACCTCCAACCTCGAGGGCCCGCTGGGCGGCAAGAAGGAGGACCGCAACGTCCACATCGGGCCGTCGGACTACGTCGCGTGGCTCGACGACCGCAAGTGGGCCTACGTGCGCCTCGAGGGCCGCGCGTTCGGCGAGGTCCCCCTGAACCTGGAGTACAAGCTCGAGGTGTGGGACTCCCCGAACTCGGCCGGCATCATCATCGACGCCGTCCGCGCCGCCAAGATCGCGCTGGACCGCGGCATCGGCGGCCCGATCCTCTCGGCGTCGACCTACTTCATGAAGTCCCCGCCCGTGCAGATGGAGGACACCGCGGGCCGCGCCCAGCTCGAGGCGTTCATCCGCGGCGACGTCGAGCGCTGACACCGCCACCACCGACACGGCGACAGAGAGGCCTTCCCCCCGTCACGGCGGGGGAAGGCCTCTCTGCCTGGGACGAACCCCGCATGGGAAGGTAGGGACGTGGGAGGCTTCGGCGAGACCTGGCACGAGCTGCGCGCGCTGCTGCGGCTGGAGGGCTTCCGCAAGCTCTTCACCGTCCGGCTCGTCTCGCAGGCGGGCGACGGCATGTTCCAGGTGGGCCTGGCCTCCCTGCTGTTCTTCTCCCCCGAGTCGCAGGGGACCGCGGCCGCCATCGCCGGCGCGTTCGCGGTCATGCTCGCGCCGTTCACGATCGTCGGCCCGTTCGCGGGCGTCCTGCTCGACCGGTGGCAGCGTCGCCAGGTGCTGGTGTGGGGCAACGCGGTGCGCGTCGTGATCACGGTCGCGATGGCCGGTGCGATGCTCACCTGGGGCGTCAGCGGCGTCACCTACGCGCTCGGCCTCGCGGCCCTGTCCGTCAACCGCTTCCTCCTCGCCGGCCTCTCCGCCGGCCTGCCGCGGGTGGTCGACGGGCCGCTGCTGCTCACGGCCAACGCGCTGTCGCCCACGCTCGGCGCGGGGGCCGCGTTCGTGGGCGGCGGGATCGGCTTTCTCCTCGGCCTGACGTTCGAGCCGGGGCGGGTCAAGGACTCCTCCGCGCTCGTCTGCGCGGCGCTCGTCTTCGGCGTCGCCTCCCTGCTCGCCACGCGCCTGCGGCGCACCCAGCTCGGGCCGGAGCGGCCCGCGGAGGCGGACATCCGCAGCGAGATCGCCAAGGTCGCGCGCGGCCTCGCCGACGGCGCGCGCTACCTCGTCGCCCGGCGGACCCCCGGCCAGGCGCTGCTCGCGATGGCGGTGCACCGCTTCCTGTACGGCGTCGTCTTCATCGCGTCGATCCTCATCTCGCGCAACCTGCTGGACCCGGGGAGCCAGAGCGCCGGCATGGCGACCTTCGCCGTCGTCATCGGCCTCACGGGCGTCGGCGGCGCCCTCGCGATGGTGCTGACCCCCACGCTCTCGCGGCGTACCGGCCCCCAGGGCTGGATCGCCGTCATGCTGCTGCTCGCCGCCGCGAGCCAGCTGCTGCTCGTCACGACGCCGGAGCGGGTCGTCGTCTACGTCGGCGCCACCCTGCTCGGCCTCGCGGCCCAGGGCACGAAGATCGCCGTGGACACCATCGTGCAGCGCGACGCCGAGGACGAGTTCCGCGGCCGCGCGTTCGCGTTCTACGACGTCCTGTTCAACGCCGCGTTCGTCGGCGCGGCCGCTCTCGCCGCGTTCACCCTCCCGGACACCGGCTGGTCGCGCGGTGTCTTCATCGCCCTCGCGGTGGCCTACGTGCTGGCCGCGCTGCTCATGGCGACCCGGGGCGCCCGCACCCCGGCCGAGGTGCCCGCCCGCGTCCGCCGCGCCGGGGGCACCGAGGACACCGAGGACACCGCCACCCGCGCCTGACGCCTCCCGCCCCGGCGACGAGGTCGCCGCGAGAACGCCGCGAGATCTCGCACCTGACGGACCGACGAGTTCCGCCCGGAAATCAGGTCGTCACGGGAGCGGGAATATCGCAGGATGGTTCGTGGTCGTACACAGTACGGTCTCGCCCGCCCGGCCGACCGCACGATGATCGCACCGAGGGTGACCGTCCCCCGGGACCACGACCGACCACGACGACGTGCCGCGCCCACCGGCGTCGGCCCTCCCCTGTCCTCCGCCGGGACCCCCGGCACGACGCGAGCGGAGCACAGCGTGCCAGCCCCCCGACAGTCCGACACCGCCCGACCCGACGCGAGCTCCCCGGAGGCCACCCTGACGAACCCCGCCACCACCGACGAGGCCACGATGCCCGCCCGCGGCATCGTGATCGACGAGGCCGTCCCCCAGCGGCTGACCCGCCAGCAGTTCACCGTCATCGCGCTGCTGCTGGGTTCCGCGTTCGTCGTCATCCTCAACGAGACGACGATGAGCGTGGCCCTCGCCCCGTTGATGACCGACCTCGGGATCACCGCGAGCACCGGACAGTGGCTCACCACCGCGTTCATGCTCACGATGTCGGTGATCATCCCGGCGACCGGGTTCCTGCTGCAGCGCCTCGGCACGCGCGGCGCCTACCTGCTCGCGATGTCGCTGTTCAGCGCGGGCACCCTGCTCGCCGCGCTCTCCCCCGGCTTCGGATGGCTCCTGGGCGGCCGCATCGTGCAGGCGTCGGGCACGGCGATCATGATGCCGCTGCTCATGACGACGATCATGACCGTCGTGCCGCCGGCCATCCGCGGCAAGGTGATGGGCAACATCTCCATCGTCATGGCCGCCGCCCCGGCGCTCGGCCCCGCGATCTCCGGCATCATCCTGGACGCGCTGAGCTGGCGCTGGGTGTTCGGCATCGTGCTCCCGATCGCCGTGCTCGCCCTGGTCATGGGCTTCTTGTACGTCCGGGACGTCGCGGACCGTACACACTCGCGGCTCGACCCACTGTCGCTGTTCCTCGCGGCCGTGGCGTTCGGCGGCCTGGTGTACGGCCTGTCCAGCATCGGCGAGGCGGCACGCCACGCGCCGCCCGTCCCGCCGTGGATCCCGATCCTCGTCGGCGCGACGACGCTCGGCCTGTTCGTGTGGCGCCAGCTCCGGCTGGCCCGCCACGGCCGCGCGCTGCTCGACCTGAGCGTGTTCCGGTTCCGCGCGTTCTCCGTCGGCCTCGCCATCATGGCGGTCGGCATGCTCGCCATGTTCGGCTCGCTGATCCTGCTCCCGCTCTTCCTGCAGGACGCGATGGGCCTCGAGCCGCTGGCGACCGGGCTCATCGTGCTTCCCGGTGGCCTGCTCATGGGTCTGCTGGGGCCGACGGTCGGCCGCCTGTACGACCGGGTGGGGCCGCGCCCGCTGGTCACGCCCGGCCTGGTCGTGGTGACGATCGCCCTGGCCCTGTTCACGCAGGTGCACGCCGACTCGTCGCCCTGGTACATCCTGGCGCTGCACGTGACGCTCAGCCTCGGCCTCGCGTTCATGTTCACGCCGCTGTTCACCTCGGCGCTCTCGTCGCTCGCCCCGCGCCTGTACTCGCACGGCTCGGCCGCGATCGGCACCGTGCAGCAGCTCGCCGGCGCCGCCGGCACGGCGATGTTCGTCGCCGTGATGACGACGCGCTCCGTCGCCCTCATGGAGGACGGGGCGACGGCGCAGGTCGCGCTCGCCGAGGGCGTCGGCGACGCGTTCGTCTGGGGCGCGGCCATCATGCTCGTCGCGGTGGGGCTGTCGTTCCTGCTGCGGCGCGTGCCCGCCTCGCCTGACGGCGAGGGGATGTCGGCGGCGCACTGACCGGTCGTCGGCCCCGTCACGGGCCGGCGGCGCCGCCACGGCCGCCACGGGCGGTCACCGTCGCACGACGGTGACCGCCCGTCGTCGTTCCCCGCCGCCGTCCCCCGATGTCGCCCTCGCCCGTCAGGACGACGCTGCCTGCGAGGCGACGTCGTCGCGGGCCGCGACCTTGAACGCGGGCGCCAGCGCGATCACGCCGAGCGCCAGCAGTGCGGGCACGGCGAACGCGAGCCGCAGGCTCAGCAGCTCGGCGACGCCGCCGATCAGGCCCGCCCCGACGACGAACCCCACGTAGTTGAAGAGGTTGACGCGCGCGACCGCCACCCCTGTGCCCTCGGGGTCGAGGCGACCGGCCACGGAGAACGACAGCGGCACCACGACGCTCAGGCCCAGCCCCGTCAGCCCGAAGCCGACGACGGCCACCCACGGGTTCGGCGCGAGCGTCACCGCGGCGAGGCCCGCCGCCCCGACGATCCCGCCGACGGCCACGGGGGCCACCGGCCCGAACCGGTTGACCTGCCGGTCCGCAGCGAGCCGCCCCAGGAGCTGGCAGCCGAGGTAGGCGGCGAGGCCCAGCGGGGCGACGTTCGCCGCCGCGCCGAGTGCGTCCTGGATGTACTTGGTGGACCAGTTCGACGTCGCCGAGTCCGCGACGTAGACGATCGTCACCGCGAGCCCCACCAGGATCAGGGGGCCCCACGGAGGCCGCACGGGCCGCGGGGTCCCCGCGACGGCTCGCTCCCCTCCGACGGGCCCCACCGGCTCCGGGACGCCGTTCACTGTGTGCAGCGCCCGCTCCGCCGTCACCAGGCCCGGCACGGCTCGACCGGCCGGACGTGCCGCACCGCCCCCCGAGGCCGCCGTCGCCGCCAGGTCGACGGCGACGCCCACCGCGGCCACGAGCCCCAGCCCGGCGGCGAGCGACCAGCCGAGAGAGTGCGCGAGCACCGCCGCGAGCGACCCGAGGATGCCGCCCACGCTCCACGCGCCGTGGAAGGAGTTCAGCAGGCTGCGTCCGTACCGTTGCTCCACCTCCACGCCCTGCATGTTCATGCTCGCGTCCACCAGGCCGAGCAGCAGGCCGACCGCGGCGACCGAGGGGTAGAGGACCGTGACGGTCGGGGCCAGGCCCGCGCCGAGCACCGCGAGCGCCACGAGCGGGCCGCAGACGTGCAGCAGGCGGCCGCTGCCCACCCGCGGGGCCAGCACCCCGGCGAGCACGCTGCCGACGCCCGCCACGACCGGCACCGCCAGCAGGATCAGCGTCAGCGTGCCGTCCGAGATGCCGAGGTCGTGCTGCAGCGTCGGGACCTGGGCGAGCAGTCCTGCGAAGCACATGCCCTGCACCAGGTAGAACGCCGTCACCACGAGGCGCGCACGCCGGTCGGCGTCGCCGCCGCCCGCAGCGCCCCTGTCGCTCGCCGGGCCACCCGCCGGGCCGCTGCCCGCACCACTCGACGTCCCACCGGACCCGCTCATGCCCAGCCTCCGCTCGTCGCGCTCCGGGGCTCGCCGTCGGGCCCGCGCGCAAGCGTGAGGATAGACCCCGCCCGTGCCGGTGCGGGAGGGTCGGTCAGGCCTCGCGCCCCGCCCACCAGGTGCGCAGCTCCTGCTCCGCACGCTCCGTGCCGAGCGGGCCGTGCTCCATGCGCAGGGCGAGCAGGTGCTTGTACGCCTGCCCGACGGCGGGCCCGGGCGCGATGCCGAGCACCGCCATGATCTGGGAGCCGTCCAGGTCGGGGCGGATCGCGTCGATCTCCTCCTGCTCGCGCAGGGCGGCGATGCGGTGCTCGAGGTCGGTGTACGAGTCGGCGAGCCGCTGTGCCTTGCGCCTGTTCCGGGTGGTGGAGTCGGCGCGCGTGAGACGGTGCAGCCGCTCCAGCAGCGGCCCGGCGTCGGTGACGTAGCGGCGCACGGCGGAGTCGGTCCACTGGCCGTCGCCGTAGCCGTGGAAGCGCAGGTGCAGCTCGACGAGCCGCGCCACGTCCTTGACCACCTGCTTCTCGTACTTCAGGGCGCGCAGCCGCTTGGCCACGAGCTTCGCACCGACGACCTCGTGGTGGTGGAAGCTGACGCCGCCACCGGGCTCGAACCGGCGCGTGGCCGGCTTGCCGACGTCGTGCAGCAGGGACGCGAGCCGCAGCACGAGGTCCGGCGCGGGCACGGGCCCGTCGGGCCCGGTCTCCTGCGCGATCGCCTGCTCCAGCACGGTCAGCGAGTGCTGGTAGACGTCCTTGTGGCGGTGGTGCTCGTCGATCTCGAGCCGCAGCGCCGGCAGCTCGGGCAGCACGTGGTCGGCCAGGCCGGTGTCGACCAGCACCTCGAGCCCGGCACGGGGACGGTCGCTCAGCAGCAGCTTGGAGATCTCGGCCTGCACCCGCTCGGCCGAGACGATTTCGATGCGGCCCGCCATGTCCACGATCGCCTGCCGGGTGGCGGGCTCGACGTCGAACCCGAGCTGGCCGGCGAAGCGCGCGGCCCGCATCATGCGCAGCGGGTCGTCGTCGAACGACCGCTCTGGGGCGATCGGGGTGCGCAGGACCCCGCGCGCCAGGTCCGAGAGCCCGTCGAACGGGTCGACGAACGTGAGGTCGGGCAGCCGCACCGCCATCGCGTTGACCGTGAAGTCGCGGCGCGACAGGTCGCCGTCGAGCGTGTCGCCGAACGCCACGACGGGCTTGCGGGAGGCGGGGTCGTACTCGTCGCTGCGGTAGGTGGTGACCTCGACGACGACGTCGCCCGACGCGGGCGCCGCCCCGGCTCCGGACCCGCCGGTGCGCGCGAACCGCCGCGCGCCGATGGTGCCGAACTCCTTGCCGATGTCCCAGTGGGCGTCGCCCCAGCGGGCGAGCAGGGCCTGCGTCTCGTCGGGCGAGGCCGACGTCGCGAAGTCCAGGTCGTTGCTGGTACGGCCGAGGAAGGCGTCGCGGACGGGTCCGCCGACCAGCGCGAGCTCGTGCCCGGCGGCGCGGAACACCTCGCCCAGCTCGACGGCCGCGGGGGCCATCTCGGTCAGCACGGCGAGGGCGCGGCGCAGCAGTGCTGCGGGGGCCGGGGGTTCAGGGGTCGACACGGCGTCCCATCCTCCCAGATCCGGCGCGTCGGCGCCCCGGCGGGCTGGGCCGGCGGGGCGTCGTCACTCGGTAGGGTGGGGCGCATGTCATCCCCGGCCCCGGTTCCCGGCCCGCGGCGCCGGCGCCCGGCCGCGCCGGTCCCCGTGCCACCGGGAGGACACCCGCTCAAGGTCGACCCTGCCCGCCTCGCCGGTCCGCGCGGCACGGCGACCCCCGCCGTCGTGGGCGTCGCCCCGTCGGGCACGACCACGCACCTGCCGGTCCACGAGGAGACGTCCGCGGGCGGCCTCGTGGTGCAGGTCGCGGCGGGCGGTCCGGAGGCGGCCGTCATCGTGCGGCGCAACCGCGGCGGGCGGCTCGAGTGGTGCCTGCCCAAGGGCCACCTCGAGGGCGAGGAGACGCCGGAGCAGGCGGCCGTCCGCGAGATCCGCGAGGAGACGGGAATCCTCGGGACCATCCGCACGCGCCTGGGAGTCATCGACTACTGGTTCAGCGGCGAGGACCACCGCGTCCACAAGGTGGTGCACCACTTCCTCCTGCGCGCGGAGGGCGGCACCATCACCGCCGAGGGCGACCCCGACGGCGAGGCCGAGGACGCCCTGTGGGTGCCCGTCGAGCAGCTGACGGAGCGCCTCTCCTACCCCAACGAGCAGCGGCTCGCCGTCGTCGCGCAGCAGACGCTGCGCCGCACGCCCGAGGTGCTCGGGCACCCCGGCCTCGGAGCAGTCGAGTGAGGCCCGCCGCGTGACCGCTCCCCGAACGTCGGGTGCCTCGGGCGCACCCGCGCCGACGCCCGCCCGGCCGGCCCGCCGCCTCGCCACGCGGCTGTCCGCGCTGACCGCGCTGTTCGTGCTCGCGGGGCTGCTCCTGACGGGCGCGCTCGTGGCGCTGCCCGCTGCGAGCGCGTCGGCCACCACCCCGTCGCCGTCGTTCCTGCCCACCGCCCGCGACGGGAAGGCGACCGTCGAGCTCGTGGGCTCCGCGCCGGTGCTCGCCGCCCCCGGTTCGACCGTGACCCTCACCCTCCGGGTCACCAACGGGACCGATTCGGTGCTGGAGGGAGCCGGGCTGGACCTCGGCGTCTCGTGGCGCCCGCTCACCTCGCGGGAGGACCTGTCCGCCTGGGCGGAGCAGGACGGCAAGGCCACCGCCGCGAAGCAGGCCGAGGAGCCCGTCGAACGCCTCGCGCCCGGCGGCTCGACGGAGGTCACGATGGACCTCGAGGTCGACGCCCTCGGCCTCAGCGCCGAGAACCCGTGGGGGCCGCGCGAGATGTCCGTCGCGCTGACGCGAGGCGGCTCCACCCTCGACGTCGTCCACACGTTCCTGCTGTTCGCGCCGGACGGGGACGCGCCCGACCCGGTCTCGGTGAGCGTCGTCGCACCGGCGACGGGCCCCGCCGTCGACCCGCTCGACCCGGGCGGCTACGACCTGGACCTCGCGACGGCGACCGCGACCGGCGGCCGGCTCACCCGGCTGCTCGACGCCGCCGCGGTCACCGGCTCCTCCCCCGGCATGTCCCTCGCCGTCGACCCCGCGCTGGTCGCCGCGGCCGCCGCCGCGGACGACGAGGACGCCCAGGCGTGGGCCACCCGGCTCACGGGAGCGCCCTCCCCTGACGACGCTGACGACGCTGCCGACACGTCCGACGAGACTGCCGACGCGAGCGCCACGGCGGCGAGCCTGGCCGGCGCCACGAGCGCGCCGGCCGGGGAGCCGGCCGACGTCGCCGTCCTGCCGGGCTACGACCCCGACCTCGCGGCGGTGGCGCACGCCGAGCCGTCGCGCGCCGACGTCGCGGCCGCGACCGGCGGGGAGGCCGCGCTCGGCGCGACCTGGCAGCGGCCGGCGGACTGGGAGCTCACCCTTGCCTGGCCGGAGGGTCGGCCGGACGCCGCGACCCTCGCCGCGGGGCGCGAGGCCCCGGTCGACCAGGTGGTCGTCGCCGAGGGGCTCGCCCCCGCCGACGGGGTCGCCGCGTCCGCACGCACGGCCGTGGAGACGCCGTCGGGCAAGGTGCCCGCGCTGGTCGCCGACGCCGGCCTCTCCTCCGCGTTCGCCTCCCTCACCGACCAGGACGACGCCCCGACCGATGCCGAGGCGTCCACCCGGGTGCTCGCCGACGCCGCGCTCGTCGCCCTGCAGCAGCAGGAGTCCGGGCAGCAGGACGTGCACGTGCTCGCCGCCCTCCCCCGCGGATGGTCCCCCGACCCTGCCCTGGTGGGCTCGGTGCTGGGCGCGCTCCACGACGCCTCGTGGGCCGACGTCGTCCCGCTCTCGGAGACCGTGGCCGCTCCCGCCTCCCGCGTCCCGCGCGACGAGCCCGCGCGCGGCGGCAAGGCCGGACGGTCCGAGGACGAGCTGGCGCCGGCCTCCGTCCGCCGCCTCCTCGACTCCCACCGCGACCTGGCGGCCTTCTCGACCGTGGCGAGCGACCCCGTCGAGCTGAGCGGCGACGCCGACCAGGCCCTCGTCGCCCCGCTCGCCGTCGCGGCACGCACCGAGCCCACGGCCCGCGACCGCGCCGTCGACCTCGCGGTCGAGCAGTCCGACGCCCTGCAGCGGGGCATCGGCGTCGCCGACCGCTCCAACGTGACGCTCGTCAGCGACACCGGGAAGCTGCCCGTGACCGTGTCGAACGAGCTGCCCGTGGACGCCACCGTCACCGTGGTGCTGCGGCCCGACGCGTCGCGGCTGGTCGTCGAGTCACGACCGACCGTCGTCGTCCCCGCCGGCACGTCGACCAACGTCCACGTGCCGGTGCGCGCGATCGGCTCCGGCGACGTCAACCTGCAGGTCGAGGTGCTCACCCCGAGCGGCACGGTCGCCGCCGGGCCGACCAGCTTCTCCCTCCGCGTCCGCGCCGGGTGGGAGACCGCGGGCACCGCCGTGGTCGCCGCACTGGTGGGGCTCCTGTTCCTCGGCGGCATCTGGCGTACCGTGCGTCGAGGGCGGTCCTCGGCCCGGACCACCGGAGAGGGTGTCGCCGCGGCGGCGGCCGACCCGCAGGGACCCGAGGCCACCTCGGCGAGCGAGCCGGACACGCACGACGGGTCCCCCGACGGCGGACCCGTCGACCGGCCGGACGACCCGGGCGGCGGCCCGCCCCCCGCTGCCCGCACGTCCCCCGCACCGGCCACGGAGACCGACCCCTCATGACTTCGACGTCCGCCTTCCCCGACGACGGCCGGTCCGAGCTGCCCGGCGCGGGCGGCCCGGCCGACCCCGCGACGCCGCCCCGCGCCCCCGGCGCGAGCTGGCACCCCGTCGGCGACACCGGCGGCCACCCGGCAGGTGGGGACGCCGCCAGGGCGGCCGGCGGCGATGCCGCCCGTGGGACTGGTGACGCCGGTGACGTCGACGGTGGCGGCGGGGCCGTTCCCGGCGGCGATGCCGCCGGTGGCGGCGGCGCGGGCGACGGTGGAGGGGCAGGCGACGGAGGGGCAGGCGACGGAGGCGGCGCCGACGCGGTGCGGCGCACCAGCCTCGGCCGCGGCTCCGTCGTGATGACGCTCGGCACGGTCGCGTCCCGCGCGTCCGGGCTGATCCGCGCGATGCTGCTGGTGGCCTGCGTGGGCGCCGTCGGCACCGTGGCCGACGCGTTCGACATCGCGAACAAGCTGCCGAACATGCTGTTCGCGCTCATCTCGGCCGGGGTGCTGCAGGCCGTGCTCATCCCGCAGATCCTGCGCGCGATGAACGCCCACAACGCCCGCGAGCGGCTCGACAAGCTGCTCAGCCTCTCGGGACTGGGCCTGCTCCTGCTCACCGCGGTGCTCGTCGTCGCGGCCCCGCTCATCGTCTGGCTGTCCACCCTGAGCGGCGCCTGGACCCCCGACGAGCGGCACCTGGCCGTGGTGTTCGCCTACTGGTGCATCCCGCAGGTCTTCTTCTACGGCCTGTACATGCTGCTGGGCCAGCTGCTCAACGCCCAGGGCAAGTTCGGCGCGTACGGCGTGGCGCCGGTGGCCAACAACGTCGTCTCGCTGCTCGGCTTCGGCGCGTTCCTCCTGGTGTGGGGCGCGGCGCCGGACCGCGGTATCTCCGACCTCTCCCAGTGGTCCACGGCGCAGACGGCGGTGCTCGCCGGCACCGCGACCCTGGGCATCGCCGCCCAGGCGCTGGTGCTCGTCGTCGCGCTGCGCCGCTCGGGCTTCCGGTGGCGCTTCCGGCTTGGCCTGCGCGGCATCGGACTGCGTGCGGCGGGCTCGGTCGTCGGCTGGACCATCGGCGCCGTCGCGCTCGAGCAGGTCGGCGTCCTCTTCCTCACCAACGTCCTCGGCGCCGCCGGACGTGCCGGCACCTCGCTCGACGAGGCCTTCGCCGGCAACGCCGCATACACCAACGCCATGACGATCTACCTGCTGCCGCACTCGCTCGTCGTCGTCTCCATCGTCACCGTGCTCTTCCCCCGCATGACTGCGGCGGTCCAGGCCGGCGACCTTCCCGGCGTGCGGCGCGACATGTCCCTGGGGATGCGGTCTGCCGGCGTCTTCTCCGTCTTCTCGACCGCGGTGCTCGTCGTGCTGGCGGTCCCGCTGACCGGCGCGCTGCTCCCGTCGCTCGGGCAGGACGGCATCGCGGCCGTCGCGCCGATCATCCAGGCGATGGCGGTCGGCATCATCGCCCTGGGCGCGACGGTGCTGGTGAGGCGCATGTACTTCGCGTTCGAGGACGGCCGCTCGATCTTCGGCATCCAAGTCATCGCGACCGTCTCGATGGTGCTCGTCCTGTGGGGCGCGACGCGCGTCCTGGCGCCGCAGTGGTGGGCCGTCGCCGCCGGCGGCGCGTACGCCCTGTCGACCTGGATCTCGCTGCTCCTGCGGGTGCGCGGCATGCACCGCAAGCTCCAGGGCATGGACGGACGGCGCGTCCTGCGGCTCTACGTCCGCGCGCTGGTCGGCGCGCTGATCGCCGGCCTGCTCGGCTGGCTGACCGTGCGCCTCCTCGACGGCTACGACGTCACGTCCTGGGGGCACTCGGTGCTCGTCACCGCGGTCGCCGGGATCGTCATGATCATCGGATACGTTCTCGCGCTGAAGGTGCTGCACGTGCGCGAGCTCGACGACGCGCTCGCCCCCGTCCTCCGGCGGATCAAGCGATGACGCCGGTCGCGTGCCCGGCTCGCGCGGGTTCCGTGAGGGCCCTGCGGGCACGCCCGCCGCGCGCGGCCTCGTGGCCACCGGCCCGCCCGTACCATGGTCCGATGGACCGGAGGACTCTCTCCCCCCGTACCCCCACCGAGGAGCACAGGTGAGCACCGCCCATCCCGGGACCGTCATGGTCGATCGCTATCGACTCGTCCAGCTCGCGGCCACCGACCTCGCCGCGGCCGAGGCGTGGGAAGCGCACGACCAGATCCTGGACCGTCCCGTCCGGGTGACCTTCGTCGACGGCCAGTTCGCGTCCGCCGCCCTCGACGCGGCCCGGCGGGCCGCGCTCGTCGCCGACCCGCGGCTCTCGCGCGTGCTCGACGTCGGCAGCACCGACCTCGGCGCGGGCCAGCGCAGCTACATCATCTCCGAGCCCTACCGCGGCTCGTCGCTCACGGAGGTCGTCTCCGGCGGGCTGGTCGACGCCCAGCAGGCGCGCGCCGTCGTCGGCGAGGCCGCGGCGGCGCTCGAGGCCGCCGGGCAGCGCGGGGTCCACCACCTGGCGCTGCGTCCCGAGGCCGTGCGGGTGGACGGTCACCGCGTCGTCGTCACCGGGCTCGGCATCGACGCCGCGCTCGCCGGGGTGGACGGCGGCCGGGAGCACATCACCGGCGCCGGCGCGGCCGCCGCCGACGCCCGCGACCTCGTCGCCCTCGCCTACTACGCGCTCACCGCCCGCTGGCCCGGCGACTCCCTCGACGAGCCGTGGATCGCCCCCGACGCCGTGCGTCCGCTGCCCGCCCAGCGCGACGAGCACGGGGTCGTGCCGGTGTTCACCCTGGTGCCGCACGTCGATCCCGAGCTCGACTCCCTGGTGCGCCGGACCTTCGGCTCCGACTCGCCGGACGCGCCCACGACCCCCGGTGACGTCGTCGCCGCGCTGGCCCCCTGGGGCGAGGTCTCCGTCGTCGCGTCCCTCCCGCAGTTCGTGCAGCCGTCGACCGAGCCGCCCGTCCGAGCCTCCGTCATGGGCGCCGTCGGTACCGGTGCCGCGCTGCCGGGCACCCCGCCTCCGGCCCCGCCCGTCCGTCGTCCTGCCAGCGGGCGCATCGCCCGCTCCGCCGCCGTCGGTGGCGCCACCGGTGCGGCCGCCGGAGCCGCCGCGGCTGTCCCGGCGCAGGCCACGCAGGCGATGCCGCCGGTCGCGACGCCGACGGCCGCGCAGCCGCCGGTACCGCCCGTGCAGGCCACGGCCGCGATGGCCCCCGTCCAGCCGCAGCAGCAGCCTGGCCCGGCGCCGCAGCCCGCCGCGGCGTACGGCGCCGCGCCGGCGGCCGCCTACGCGGGCCAGGCCGCCCCGGTCCAGCAGCAGACCGCGCACGCTCCCGTGCCCCCGCCGCCCGGCGGTGGCGAGCCGCGCACGGACACCGGTGGCTTCGCCTCCTCGCCCGCCCCGCCCCGGCGGCGCGGCGTGAACCCGACGCCGATCGTGCTCGGCCTCGTGGTCGTGCTCGTGCTCGCCGGCGCCCTGTGGGCCGTCTCCAAGGTCATGTCCTCGCCCTCCGACACCCCGGTGGCCGGGGCCAGCCCGTCCGTCTCCGAGCAGCAGGGCGGCGGCCCGGCCGCCGAGGAGCCCGCCGACGAGGCGTCGAGCGAGCCCGAGGAGACCCCGGAGGTCCGACCGGTCATCGAGTCGGGCGACCAGCTCGACCCCGAGGGCGACGGACAGCACCCCGAGGCCGTCGACCTCGCGTACGACGGTGACCCGTCGACGTTCTGGTACACCCAGTGGTTCAACGGCGCGGACTTCGCGGGCCTGCGCAGCGGCTTCGGCTACGTCATCGAGCTCGAGGAGCCGGCGCCCGTCACGTCGATCTCGCTCAACACCAACTCGTCGGGCGGTCACGTCGAGATCCGCGCGACGTCGCGCGACAAGCCCACCGACGGGCCGGTGCTCGCCGAGGGCTCGTTCAGCTCCGAGACCACGTTGGACCTCAAGGAGGAGACCGTCGCGGACTCCTTCGTCATCTGGATCACGGAGCTCCCGCAGACCAACGACAAGTACTACCTCGAGCTCAACGAGATCGTCCTCTCGTGACGTTCCCGGGCGGCGACCGTCGCCCGGGAACACCTCACCCCCTCGGGGTGTTGAGGGCGATGGCGCCTCAGGGCGCGAACGACCACCAGACGACCAGGAGAGAACGTGACCGATCAGCCGACCAACACCACCGGTGAGGCCACCGTGCACGACATCGTCATCGTGGGCTCGGGCCCGGCCGGCTACACCGCGGCCGTCTACGCCGCCCGGGCTGGTCTGGCACCCGTCGTGATCGCGGGCTCCGTCACCGCTGGTGGCGCCCTGATGAACACCACGGAGGTGGAGAACTTCCCCGGCTTCCCCGCCGGCATCCAGGGCCCCGACCTCATGGAGGCCATGCGCGAGCAGGCCGAGAAGTTCGGTGCCCGCGTGCTGTGGGACGACGCCGAGCAGGTCGAGCTCACCGCCGACATCAAGACGGTCGTCACCGGCGGCGGCGAGACGTTCAAGGCCCGCGCGGTCATCCTCGCGACCGGCTCCGCGTACCGCGAGCTCGGCCTGCCCGAGGAGAAGCAGCTGTCCGGCCGCGGCGTGTCGTGGTGCGCCACCTGCGACGGGTTCTTCTTCCGTGACCAGCACATCGCCGTCGTCGGCGGTGGGGACTCCGCGATGGAGGAGGCGACCTTCCTCACCCGCTTCGCGTCCAAGGTGACGATCGTGCACCGTCGCGACTCGCTGCGGGCCTCGAAGATCATGGCGGACCGCGCCCAGGCCGACCCCAAGATCGAGTTCGCCTGGAACAGCGAGGTCGCCGGCATCTCCGGCGAGGACAAGGTCACCGGCCTCACGCTGCGCGACACCGTCACCGGCGAGGAGCGCGAGCTCGACACCACCGGCCTGTTCGTCGCGATCGGTCATGACCCGCGCACCGACCTGGTCAAGGGCCAGATCGACCTGGACGACGAGGGCTACATCCTCGTCGAGGGTCGCTCCACGCGCACCAACCTGCCGGGCGTCTTCGCCTGTGGCGACGCCGTCGACCACACCTACCGCCAGGCGATCACCGCCGCCGGCTCCGGTTGCGCCGCTGCCCTCGACGCCCAGTCCTGGCTCACCGAGGTGGCCGACGCCGAGGGTGAGCAGTCCCTCGCCGGCACGCCGGACGTTCCCAACCCCGACGGGCTTCCCGCCGCCCTCGACGGCGCGCTGGACTCCGTCGCTGGCTGACTTTTCCCCACCGATCCCGAAGGAGCGACACATGGCTACCGTCGCCGTCACCGACGACACGTTCAAGGCCGAGGTTCTCGAGTCCGACGTCCCCGTCCTCGTCGACTTCTGGGCGACCTGGTGCGGTCCCTGCCGCATGGTCGCCCCCATCCTCGAGGAGCTCTCGGACGAGTACGAGGGCAAGATCAAGATCGTGAAGCTGGACACCGACGCCAACCAGGCCACCACCATGGCCTACGGCATCACGTCGATCCCGACGCTCAACGTCTACTCCGGCGGTGAGCTCGTGAAGTCCGTGATCGGCGCCCGCCCCAAGCGAGCCCTCCAGGAGGAGATCGACGCGGTTCTCGCGCCGAGCGCCTGAGCACTCCCCCGAAGGCCGCCCCTGTTTCACGTGAAACACGGGCGGCCTTCGCCGTGCCCGGGAAGGAGTGGTGGCCTGAGGTCCCTGAGGCCGACTGCCACACGGCCCGCGATGCCACGGGCGCGGCACAGCGGCGAGGCAACGGTGGCCATCGCACTCCGCCTGAGCGGCAGCGCTGAGCACTGCTAGCGCCCCTGCCGCGCGCCTGAGCGCGGTGGACATCTCTTGCCTCGGCCTGAACCCGACTTCGCAGCAGGGGGGGGTGGTGTCCTGGCGCCGGTGTCCTGGCGGGCCGCAGCGCCGCACCCGAGCAGGGCAGGGAGTAGGGAGCAGGCGAATCCGAGGGCCAGCCGCACCCGGGCGCGCCGACACGGCCGACGGGGCTGATGCGGGCCAACGGGGCTGATGCGGGTCCCGAGGCTGATGCGGGCCGGCGAGGCCGATGGCGGTCGCGGGGCTGATATGTCGGTCGCAGCGGCTCAGGGCCCATCAGTGCGGGTGGGGCGCGTCAGTGCGGGTGGGGCGCGTCAGTGCGGGTGGGGCGCGTCAGTGCGGGTGGGGCGCGTCAGTGCGGGTGGGGCGCGTCAGTGCGGGTTGGCGCGGCTCAGTGCTGGCCGGCCCAGGCCACTGCTGGCTGGCCCGGGCCAGTGCGGGTCGATGTGTGTGAGCCCCCAGTCCGAGTCGGGAGTTGCCGCGGACGTCACCGCCCCGCACCTGAGGGGCCAGCTTCAGCGACGGCCCGGGCGCGCAGCGGGGCCCCGAGAGCAGCTCAGCAGGTCGCCGGGTTGGCGATCCGGAGAGTGGCGTGCCGTCGAAAGTATGTCCATGAGCCGTGTTGTCACACGGTGTGACCTGCGGCGATACATTCACGAATACGCCCAGCGCGCGTCCTCCTGCGACCGGTGAGCGCGCGTCGCGCCCGACGCGAGGACCCACCGTGTGGCCGACGATCTGTATGCCGTGCACGGCGTCAACGTCTCGCCTGTCCGCCGACCGGTACGCCGCGTGCGGTGTTGACGTGTCCACCTACCAGGGTGGGGTCGGTTGGCCCGTCCTCGCGGGGCCCCGCGTTCGGCACACGAGTGTCATCTCGTCGGCCGCGGGATGGCACCTGACTCACGAGCGAAAGAGCGCTCCTCGCATCGGCTCCATGTCGGTCAGACAGGGCGAGTCGCGCATTCGGTCCACGTCGGACAGCAGCAGCCAGGACACACCCGGAAGTCTCGGGACAGGAGGAAGGCAGCATCCACCGCAGCTGGGAGTCCCACGGCAGCGAGCCCCCGTACCGGGAGGACCCTTCGCCACACTTGGCGGAGGTGAGCCGTAAGCGTAACGGGCTCCAGTGCCTCTCGCCGACAACGGCCGAGCAGTTCGTCCTGCTCAGTCCTCGACCAGCGGCCAGCGCGACTCAAGACAACGGGGCGTGCTGTGCCCCACCACGATCGCCTGCCTGTTCGAGCGCGTCCGAGGCGAACGGCCTGCTCGGAGCGCTCGAGGCTCGCGAGGTCGTAGACATTGTCCGCGGTCATCGTGACCTGATCCGCATCGCCCCATTCCGACATGCCGCGTTACTCGCAGACCCGTTGCCGACCACCATGCTGCAGCCTCCCCCGCTCCTTACTCCCCCGCCCCTTACTCCCGCCGCTCCCGGCCTCCCGTCCTTTCTTCCCCGCTCCTGGCCTGTCACGTCGCTGCCCTGTCACGTCGCTGCCCTGTCACGTCGGTGACCAGTCACGTCGCCGGCCTGGCCTTACCCGACCGGACCTTGCCGCGCCCGTCATGCACCGAATGAGAAGTCAGCATCCCCCGCAGTCCACCTCTTCCCGACGCCGCCCTCACGGTCTCGCTCCTTCTTGCGCCCCTGAGAGCGTCCACAACCGACCGGATCACGTCGTCGCGATGCGTGGTCCCGCCGTTCTGCCGCGATCTGGCCCACGCCGCCCGCTGGGCCCCTGGTGTTTCACGTGGAACGGGGGGCGCCCCTCCCCCAGACCAGCAGTCCTCGCGACGCAGCCTAGCGCTCCGGTCCCGCGGTTTCGGGTGGCCCTTGGTCGCCGCGTTCCTCGGGCGCCGCGTCCCTCGGGCGCCGCGCGACTGGGGCTGGGCAGGGAGCGGCGTATCCGAAACGTCAGGCCCGTTTCACGTGAAACAGGCGCGCGCGAAGGGACGTCCGCTGCCCTCACACTGATCGGGCGCGCGACGGACTGCCCAGCGATACGACGAGGCGCCCTCCGGCACGTTTCACGTGAAACGAGAGACTCAGCTGCGCCGTGATCGAGAAGTCCGCGCGCCTGGGGTCGGTGGGCCTGCGCGCTCTGTGTCGACCGGCTTCGACCAGCCGGCGCCCGCCATCTTCGTCGAGCCTTCCGGCGCGCCTCACGACAGCCAGGGACCTCGGCCGTTCCTCTCTGGCCCTCCGTACCTCGTGCATTCTGTACGCGCTCGCGCGGGCCGGATCGTCTGGCGTGAGGCGGAACCCCGGTGTCCTTCACCTGGGCATCGCGGGTTCCTCAGAGGTACCAACCTCGGTCCGACCTGCCGAGCCACATCCCTACCCAACGCACCGTCACGGAACACTCCCCCCGCGTGCCGCGCTGCTGACGACGGGCCCACGAGCGTGACCGACCCATCACGTCACCGCGCTCTCTCCCCGGTGTTCTCCGATCCGCGGCACAGGAAGGGCCAATCCCAGCGGCCTTCCGCACCAACGTCTGGAGTCGATCCGCGACGGGTCGCCCTCGATGCCTCACCGCACATATCCAGGCGGTCGCCCCGATCTGCTGTGCACCCTCACCTGGGTAGTCGTGTCCCCCCGTTCCCTTAGTCCACGACCAACTGACTCGGAGTACCGACCACCCGCTCCTGCGGCCTGAGGCGTTCCCATGCGCGGCTGACCTGCATGGCCAGCCGCACGAAGGAGGCGACCGACGACCGCTGCAGCGGGTCGTAGCCCACCCCACGACCTGTGACCCCGAGAACCTGGCAGGTCTCTCTCCCGCTGTGTCACCGTGGCGGCACCTGTTTCACGTGAAACGCGTGCACGGCGCCCGGTGAGTGCGACGACACAGCGCCGAGCGCCACCGACGCACGCGCCCTCCTTGATTCCCTCCGCAACGACGAACGGGTGCCACTCCCCCAAGAGGAGTGGCACCCGTTCGGGCGTCGCAGGCGTCACGCAGGTCCGGAGCGTAGGAGGCCCGGGTCCTCGGGTGCCATGACGCCCAGGATCCTGTTGAGGTCGTCGACCGAGGCGAACTCCACGGTGAGTCGGCCCTTCGTCTTGCCGATGCTCACCTTCACGCGAGTCTCGAAGCGGTCGGCGAGACGCGTCGCGAGCTCATCCATGGCCTCGCTCCGCTGGCCGGCGCGGGGAGCTCGTCGCGTAGGCGACGCGGTGTCGCCGCTGGTCAGCAGCGTGACGACCTCTTCGGTCGCCCGCACGGACAGCCCTTCGGAGACGATGCGCTGAGCAAGCCGCTCGATCTCTGCGCCATCGCTCAGCGAGAGCAGAGCACGAGCATGGCCGGCCGAGAGAACGCCGGCGGCCACGCGCCGCTGGACCAGCGGCGGCAACTTCAGCAGACGGAGCGTGTTAGAGATCTGCGGGCGCGACCTTGCAATGCGCGTAGCCAGCTCTTCGTGGGTGCAGCCGAAATCGTCGAGCAGCTGACGGTACGCGGCGGCCTCCTCGAGCGGGTTCAGCGCCGCGCGGTGGAGGTTCTCCAGGAGGGCGTCACGCAGCATGTCGCTGTCGTCGGTCACCCGCACGATGGCCGGAATGGTCTCCAGGCCGGCGGCCTGGCTGGCGCGCCACCGCCGTTCGCCCATGATGAGCTCGTAGCGATCCGGGTCGGAGGCGTCAGGACGCACCACGATCGGCTGAAGGACGCCGATCTCCGAGATCGACGCCACCAGCTCGTCCAGCTCGCCGTCGTCGAACACCGTCCGCGGCTGCCACGTGTTCGGACGGATGGATTCCACCGGGATCTCAGCGAAGGTCGCACCAGGGACGGGCTTCAGCTCCGTTTCACGTGAAACGGCGTCAGCACTCTGAACATCAGACGATGCCCCGTCGATCGACCCAGCGTCGGGCGTCGTAGGCACCGCCGACCCGTCTCCGGCGGAGGACGAGTCGGAGACGTCATCGACGTCCGGGAAGTCGATGCTGGTGATCAACCCCAGGGACAGGCCGTCCGAGCCGAAGGGCTCCTTCGACTCGCGGTCCTCACCCGCATCCACGGCATCGGCGGAGACGCCTGGAGTGTCCGTCAGGGCAGACGACACCCCATCGGAGTTCGGGGCGCCTTCCTTGGCCTGAGCCTCCCCACCAGTACGAATGCTCAGCCGACCACCCGCGATCGCCGAGTCCCAGGACGCTGACCGTCGGGTGGCGCGGCCCGAGTCTTCGCCGACCTCGCTGGTCGTGCGCTCTGCTCCCACGGACGCGAGGGCATTCCCGCTCTCGCCGCCATCACGGCCGTCCCCAGCCGGGAAGAAGACGTCGACCGGCCGGTCCCCTTCGGGTCCGGATGGGATCAGTGCGCCGAGTCCGCGACCCAGGCCACGCTTCTTCTGACTCATGCTCCAGCCTCCTGAACCATCCGGCTCCGCGCTCCCCTGGTCGTTCCGAAGTTGCCGTCGTGCCCCCGCGTGGACGGGGAAACCTTCATGTCACGTGCGGGGGGCGTGCTCAGGTGCACCGTCATCGTCGACGGCGCGCCCTTCACTCGCTCTCCATGGGTCGATGTCATCGCAGGTCCGGGCGCTGCGGGAGGCGCTCCGCGAGCTCCCGGGCCGCTTCGAGGTATGCGAGAGATCCTGTCGACCCGGGATCGTAGGTCATCACCGTCTGCGCATGGCTGGGCGCCTCGGAGATGCGCACCGATCGCGGGACCGTGGTGCGCAGCGTCTGCTCGGGGAAGTGCTCCCGGACCTCCGCCGCGACCTGCTGGGCGAGGTTCGTCCGCCCGTCATACATGGTGAGAAGGATGGTCGAGACGCGAAGCTCCGGATTCAAGTGCGCCTTGATCAGCTCGATCGTCTTGAGGAGCTGGCTCAGTCCCTCGAGGGCGTAGTACTCGCACTGGATCGGGATCAGCACCTCACGGCCGACCACGAACGCGTTCACCGTCAGGAGGCCGAGGCTGGGCGGGCAGTCGACGAGGACGTAGTCGATCCGCTCCTCCCCGCGCTCCTCTCGCTGCGCCAGGTACGCGTCAACGGCCCGGCGTAGACGTGTTTCACGTGAAACGAGAGAGACCAGCTCGATCTCTGCGCCCGACAGGTCGATAGTCGCGGGAACACCGTAGAGGCCGGGAACCGAAGGGCACTCCTGCACGGTGTTCGCGAGCGGTTCGTCCTCGACGAGGACCTCGTAGATCGAGGGGGTACCGGCGCGATGCTCCAGCCCGAGCGCAGTCGACGCGTTCCCCTGGGGGTCGTTGTCGATGACCAGCACCTTCAGGCCGGACTGGGCCAGGCCGGCGGCAAGGTTCACGGTGGTCGTCGTCTTGCCGACCCCGCCCTTCTGATTCGCCACCGTGATGATCCGGGTGCTCGCAGGCCGGGGGAACTGTCGGCCTTGCAGCTCGATCCGTCGGCGTGCGTCGATGGCGAGCTGGGCGGCCAGCGGGGTCGACTCGTCAGCCTCGGGCACCGAGGCCACGAGCGCGGCGCGGTGTCCGTCGATCACAGGAGGAAGACCGCCGTCGGCCCAGGACAGTCCCGGCGCCGTTTCACGTGAAACGTGCGGATCGCCCGTCGCGGTCCCGTCGTTCCTCGGGACGTCGTCGACGTGCTCCGTACTCGTGCTCACGTGCCACTCCTCCGGTTCGTCACAGGGACTGTGCGCCCGGGTCACGGCACGTACGACGCCACGGCCCGGTGCTCCGCGCTCACTCTACGGCCTCACTGACGACCCGACGGGTCGAAACTCCGGCCTGTGGACACGCCGCGCACCCCGCAGCCTGCGGTCATCCGTCGACGCTCAGTGTCGCCGGATCCGGAGGATGGTGGTGGGTTCGACGTTGTCGACCGTGCGCCCCTCGAGGATCTCGGGCTCGGCCGCCTTGAAGGAACGCAAGACCTTCCGCGCGGGCTCGATCTCACGCTCCACGTTCCGGCCCTTCAGGACGACCATCGCTCCTCCCCGGCGCACGAGGGGCAGGCTCATCCGAGCGAGCTTGCTCAGCGCCGCTACCGCACGCGACGTCACGACGTCGACCTCCAAGGCGTCGTGGTACTCCTCGGCGCGACCGCGCTTGACCAGCACATTCGCCAGACCCAGGTTCTCCACGCATTCCTGGAGCCATGCGGTCCGACGCTCCATCGGCTCGATGAGGTGCACCTCGACGTCCGGGCGCTGGATCGCCAGCACGAGACCGGGCAGACCCGCCCCTGAGCCGATGTCGGCGACCGATCGCGCGTCGCCGAGATACGGGGTCACGGCGGCCGAGTTCAGGATGTGCCGCTCCCACAGGCGGGCGACCTCGCGCGGCCCGATCAGGCCGCGCAGCTCGCCCTCCGCCCGCAGGCTCGCGGCGAACCGCGCCACCAGGTCGTAACGGTCACCGAGGTACTCACGCACCGCCGCGCTCTCACCGAGCGCCGCGTCCTCATCGCCCGTCGGGACCTCTGTCACGTCACTCACCATTTCTCCCTTGCGCTCCCGTTACACGACGAGAGCCCGTCGTTTCACGTGAAACAACGGGCTCTCGAAACGTCTGTCAGGACTCCGTCGCCGAACCCTGGTCCGAGGCCGGCTGGACCACCACGTATCGCGTCGGCTCCACGCCCCGCGAGTCGCTGACCAGCCCCGCGGCCGCGACGGCGTCGTGCACGACCTTCCGCTCGAAGGCGTTCAGCGGGTCAAGCTCGACCTCCCGGCCGGACTCCCGGACCTGACGGACCGCGTCCTCCGCCAGCACGGTCAGCTCCTGGCGGCGCGTCGCGCGGAAGCCGGCGATGTCGAGCATCAGCCGGCTCCGCTCCCCCGTCCGTGCCTGCACGGCCAGGCGGGTGAGCTCCTGCAGCGCCTCGAGCACCTCGCCGTCGCGCCCGACGAGCACCGAGAGATCCTCGTCCTCGTCCGCCACGATCTCGACGGCCGCGCGGTCGTGCTGGATGTCCAGGTCGATGTCACCGTCGAGGTCCGCGATGTCGAGCAGCTCCTCCAGGTAGTCCGCCGCGATCTCGCCCTCCTCCTCGAGGCGCTTCGTACGGTCGGGGCCCTGGTCCACCGGCGTGTCCGTCGTCATCGGGGTTCGATTCCTCTCGCTGCTCAGCGGCGCTTCTGGCGGTTCTTGCGCTTGGGCTGCTCACGCTGCCCGCGGGGCTTCTCGGGCTCCGGCTCCGGGGTCGCCTCGATGACGCCCTTGGCCGCAGCCTTCCGGGCCTTCTTCTCCTTGAGGAGACGCTCCGCCTCCGAGCCAGGGGCCGGCATCTTCTTGATCGTGTAGAACTGCTGGCCCATCGTCCACAGGTTGGAGACGACCCAGTAGATCAGCACACCGACCGGGAAGTTGATGCCCGAGATCAGGAAGATCACCGGGAGGATGTAGAGCATCATCTTCTGCGTGCTCGCCATCGGCCCCTCAAGAGCGGCCTTCGGCATGTTCTTCATCGTCAGCTGACGCTGGGTGAAGAACATCGTGGCGCTCATCAGGATGATGAGGCAGATGACGACCACGCGCGACGTCGTCGAGTCGGTGGTGCGGAAGACGTCGGAGAGCTGGGCCCCGAAGAGGCTCGACGACTCGATGTCGCCGGCGATGCGCTGATCGATCGGGCCGATCGCGTCACGCGAGCCCACAGCGATCGCCTGCAGGTTGTTGAGCACCCGGAACAGCGCGAAGAAGATCGGCGACTGCAGCAGGATCGGCAGGCAGGACGCCATGGGGTTGGTGCCGTGCTTGCGGTACAGCTCCATGGTCTCGCGGCCCATGGCCTCGCGGGACGCGGGATCCGTCTTGCCCTTGTACTTCTTCTGCACCGCCTGCAGCTCGGGCTGCATCATCTGCATCCCGCGTGAGGCCTTGATCTGCTTGAAGAACAGCGGGATCAGCGCGACGCGGATCACGACCGTCAGGGCGACGATCGAGAAGACCCATGCCCAACCAGGGCCGTCCTGCATCCCGAGGGTCGTGAACAGGGCATGAGCCCCGTACATGATCCAGGCCACGACCCACTCGATGGGGTAGAGGATGGTGTCCAACATCCCGAATTGTCTCCTCTGTCGGAAAGTCTGCGTCCCCGGCGGCGCGGTCCGGGAAGGTCAGTGGCGTGCAGCGCCGCGGTGCTCGTGATCCGCGTCGTCGACATCGACGTGCGGGGTGCGAGCGGGTGGGACGTCGTCGACTCCGCCGAGGCTCCAGGGGTTGCACCGCAGGATCCGCCACAGTGCGAGGCCGGTTCCCCGAAGCGTGCCGTGAGTGCGGATCGCGATGATCGCGTACTGGGAGCACGACGGGTAGTACTTGCAGGTGGGCCCCGTGAGCGGGGAGATCACCGACTGGTAGACGCGCAGGACACCGATCAGGACCGAGGCCGGGAGGTTCCGGAGCACGTCCCGCCCGCGGTCGAGCGTGGACGCGGTCACGTCGTCCTCCGGGCCCGCGCGACGGCGCGGTCGAGGCTGCTCGTGAGGTCCCGGTCGAGCTCCGCGAACGTGGCGCCGCTGGAGGCAGGCAGGGCGCGGACGACCATGCTGGCCCCGGCGGGCAACGCGGAGAGGTGGGCGGCCGCGATGTGCCGCAGACGACGCTTCACCTGGTTGCGGTGCACGGCGTTCCCCACGGCCTTGGATACGACAAGACCGACCTGTGTCGGCGCACCGCCCGCGACAGCACCGACGCCGGCCTCAGGGCCGGCGTCGGGGTTGACGAGGAGATGCACCACCACGGTCGATCGACCTGCACGCGTGCCGCGGCGCACCGTCCGTTCGAAGTCGACGGAACGGCGCAGTCGGTGCGCCGCAGGCAGCATCCGTCAGGCAGAGAGCTCGGCGCGACCCTTGCGCCGACGGTTCGCCAGGATGGCGCGGCCGGCACGGGTGCGCATGCGCAGCCGGAAGCCGTGGGTCTTGGCACGACGGCGGTTGTTCGGCTGGAAGGTCCGCTTGCTCACGAGGTACTCCAAGAAACGTCGGGGAGGTACACCGTCAGTTCCTCGACGATGCAGGGTCTTGTCGCAGGTCGGACCTCGCGCACGAGACGTGGAAGCACCGACCGGGCCGACCCGAGGACCGGCAGCCTTGTTAAGGGCGCGCGAAAGGACCTGGAACGGCTGTCCGACGTTACGCCGTGGAGCCCCCTCGGGTCAAACCCGCCCGGGGGCGACCTGGAGCGGCCGGTGGCTACGATGTGGATGACCTCACGCACCTCGGCGCGACGTCGCGCCGGCTCTCCCGCACGGTCCTCGCCCACAGCATTGTCCACAGGTTCCACAGCATGTGGACAACGCTGTGGACGGAGTTCCGGCGTGGCAGACTCGCGATCTCGTTGACCAACAGCTGCCCATCTCGAACGACCCGAAGGACGACGCCCGTGGCCCAGCCGGACGAGAACATCACCGACGTCTGGGCACACACGCTCGCCACCCTCGAGGCTCGTCCGGACATGACGGCCCGGCAGCTCGCGTTCATCAAGCTCGCGAAGCCGATGGCGATCCTCGAGGACACCGTGTTCATCGCGGTGCCGCACGAGCAGACGCGCGCCTACCTCGAGACCAGCGTCCGCGACCAGCTCGTGTCCGCGATGGCATCCACGCTCGGCCGCGACATCCGCTTCGGCATCACGGTGGACCCCGAGCTGAGCAGCGACACCCTCACCGGACCGTCGCAGGACTACACCGCTCCCCCGGAGCCGGGCGTCCCCGACGAGCCGGAGGCGCCGCCGCTGCCACCGAGCCCCAAGCAGCCCGCCGAGCCCACGCGACTCAACCCGAAGTACATCTTCGAGACGTTCGTCATCGGCTCGTCCAACCGCTTCGCCCACGCCGCGGCCGTCGCCGTCGCCGAGGCGCCCGCCAAGGCGTACAACCCGCTGTTCATCTACGGGGACTCCGGGCTCGGCAAGACGCACCTGCTGCACGCGATCGGCCACTACGCCCACAACCTCTATCCCCATGTGCGCGTGAGGTACGTCAACTCGGAAGAGTTCACCAACGACTTCATCAACAGCATCGGCGAGGGGCGCGCGGGGGCGTTCCAGCGGCGCTACCGGGACGTCGACGTCCTCCTCATCGACGACATCCAGTTCCTGGAGGGCAAGGAACAGACGATGGAGGAGTTCTTCCACACGTTCAACGCCCTCCACAACGCGGACAAGCAGGTGGTGATCACCTCCGACGTCCCGCCCAAGCAGCTGAACGGCTTCGAGGACCGCCTGCGGTCCCGGTTCGAGTGGGGTCTCATCACCGACGTCCAGCCGCCGGACCTCGAGACCCGCATCGCGATCCTGCGCAAGAAGGCCGCGAGCGAACGGCTCGACGTCCCCGCCGAGGTGCTCAGCTACATCGGCTCCCGCATCTCGACGAACATCCGCGAGCTCGAGGGCGCGCTCATCCGCGTCACCGCGTTCGCGAACCTCAACCGTCAGGCCGTCGACCTCGCGCTGGCGGAGATCGTCCTGAAGGACCTCATCACCGACGACGACACGCAGGAGATCACCCCGTCCATGGTGATCGCGCAGACGGCGGCCTACTTCGGGCTGACGATCGACGACCTGTGCGGTTCCTCCCGGTCGCGCGTGCTCGTCACCGCCCGGCAGATCGCCATGTATCTGTGCCGCGAGCTCACGGACCTGTCGCTGCCGAAGATCGGGCAGCAGTTCGGCGGCCGAGACCACACGACCGTCATGCACGCGAACAAGAAGATCGCCGGCCAGATGGCGGAACGCCGCTCCACGTACAACCAGGTGACGGAGCTCACGAGCCGCATCAAGCAGCAGCACCGCGGCTGAGCCCTTCTCGCGCGCCCACCGCACGACACGAGCCCATCGGGCCCGCATCCACACCTTCCACAGGGGTGTGGATGCGGGCCCGACGTCGTCTCTCCACATCTCTGCCCACAGGGTGGGGCCCAGAAATGCCCGGTTCTGCACAATCTGTCCCCAGGCCTGTGGAGGGATACCGTGGACAACACCGTCATCACCGGGCGGGACACGATTCACACCTGTGGAAAACTCTGTGGACGGGTGTGGACCACTGCACCAGATCCGTGGACGACGACGCCCCGATCGGTGGACGGCTGTGGGTACAGAATCCGTCGCCCACAGGCCACAGGTGTTGTCCACAGCGCCGCCCCCACAGCCTCCACACCCTGAGCAGTGCTCTGACCTGCACAAACACCCGTCATCCCCAGATTCCACAACCCCTATGACGATGACGAACGTTTGATCATCAGAAATTTCCCCACACCTTCATCAGGGCGGCGCGACACTCCAGGGCCATCCCCTCGGCAGACCGAGGATCACGTGCCGAAGAGCCGGTGTCTCGCGTAGGGTTTGGCTCGGACGACGAGGCAGGTCGGCGAACCTCGACGGTCCGGGCTGGTCCCGGGCCACCGACCGCACGCCTGCACGTCCACTTCGATCGACACGGGTCGACAACGCGAGGAGTGGGATGAAGTTCCGGGTTGAGCGTGACGTCCTGGCCGAGGCCGTGACCTGGACGGCGCGCACGCTCCCCACGCGCCCGCCGGCACCGGTGCTCGCGGGCGTCCGCATCGAGGTCGACACCGCCGGCACGATCTGGCTGTCCAGCTTCGACTACGAGGTCTCCGCACGGGCCGAGATCCCCGCCGAGGTCTCCGAGCCCGGCACGGTGCTCGTCTCGGGCCGCCTGCTGGCGGAGATCTCCCGCGCGCTGCCGAACAAGCCTGTGGACGTCACGCTCGAGGGCACCAAGGTCGTCCTGACGTGCGGCGCCTCGCGCTTCACCCTGCTGACCATGCCGGTGGAGGACTACCCGGCCCTGCCGCAGATGCCCGAGCTGAGCGGCACGGTCACGGGAGACGCGCTCACGCACGCCGTCGCGCAGGTCAGCGTGGCCGCGAGCCGTGACGACACGCTCCCCCTGCTCACCGGCGTGCGGATGGAGATCGAGGGCGAGCGCATCACCCTCATCGCCACCGACCGGTACCGGCTCGCGCTGCGCGAGCTGACCTGGACGCCCGCGACCCCGGGCTACTCGGCCGTGGCGCTGGTGCGGGCCCGCACCCTGACCGACGTCGCGAAGTCGCTCGGCGGGGGTGGCGGCCTCGTGAACGTGGGCCTGTCCACGGGCCAGGGCGTCGACCTCATCGGTTTCGAGGCCGGCGGCCGCCACACCACGTCCCAGCTGGTCGACGGCGACTACCCGCCCGTGCGTCGCCTGTTCCCGGACGCGACGCCGATCCACGCCGTCGTGGCCACCGCGCCGCTCATCGAGGCTGCCAAGCGCGTCTCGCTCGTCGCGGAGCGCAACACCCCGATCCGCCTGTCGTTCACCGAGGGCCAGGTCGTGCTCGACGCAGGCCAGGGCGACGACGCGCAGGCGTCCGAGGCCCTCGAGGCCGTGCTGGTGGGCGAGGACATCCAGGTCGCGTTCAACCCGCAGTTCCTGCTGGACGGGCTGGGCGCGCTCGGCACCGACTTCGTCCGGCTCTCGTTCACGCACCCGAACAAGCCGGTGGAGTTCACCGGCCAGGAGTCGCTCGACGGCGAGGACTCGTCGGACTACCGCTACCTGCTCGTGCCGATCCGCTTCGCCGGCTGAGCACGCCGAGCACACCCGTCCGCTCGCCCGCACCGCACCCGGAGGAACCCATGGTCAGCCACATCGGACTCGTCGGTCTGGGCAAGATGGGCAACAACATGCGCGAGCGGCTGCGCCGCGGCGGCATCGACGTCACCGGGTACGACCCGCGGCCCGAGGTGTCCGACGTCGCGTCGCTGGCGGACCTCGTGGCCGCCCTGCCCGCGGACCGTCGTGTGGTGTGGGTGATGGTGCCGGCGGGCGACCCGACGCGCGGCGTCGTGCAGGAGCTCGGCACGCTGCTCGGTGAGGGCGACGTCGTCGTCGAGGGCGGGAACTCGCACTACCCGGAGGACCAGGCGCGCGCCGCGGAGCTGGCCGAGCGGGGCATCGGCTACGTCGACGTCGGCGTCTCCGGCGGCGTGTGGGGCCTGGAGAACGGGTACGGCCTGATGTGCGGCGGCGACCGTGCGCACGTCGAGGCTCTGATGCCCGTGTTCGACGCGCTGCGTCCCGAGGGGCCGCGCGAGGAGGGCTTCGTCCACGCCGGCGAGGTGGGCGCGGGGCACTTCGCGAAGATGGTGCACAACGGCATCGAGTACGGGCTCATGCAGAGCTACGCGGAGGGCTACGAGCTTCTCGCCGCGAAGGACATCGTCACGGACGTCCACGGCACGATGAAGGCGTGGATGCGTGGCACCGTCGTGCGGTCGTGGCTGCTGGACCTCATGGTGAAGGCGCTCGAGGAGGACCCGGCCCTGGCCGCCATCGACGACTGGGTCGACGACTCGGGCGAGGGACGCTGGACCGTCGACGAGGCCATCGACAACGCGGTGCCGCTGCCCGTGATCTCCGCGGCGCTGTTCGCCCGTTTCGCGTCCCGGCAGGACGAGTCCCCGGCGATGAAGGCCGTGGCCGCGCTGCGCCAGCAGTTCGGCGGGCACGCGGTCAAGCCCGCGCAGTGAGGCCGGCGGTGTCGGGCCGCCGAGCAGGTTAGATGTACGTCTCCCACCTCTCCCTCCTCGACTTCCGGTCGTACGCCGCGGCGGACGTCGAGCTCGAGCCGGGCCCGAACGCGTTCGTCGGGCGCAACGGTCAGGGCAAGACGAACCTCGTGGAGGCCATCGGGTACGTGGCGACCCTCGGAAGCCACCGGGTCGCGAACGACACCCCGCTCGTGCGCGCTGGGTCGGAGCGGGCCGTGGTCCGGACGAGGATCGTGCGGGGCGACCGCGCGTCCACGGTCGAGCTGGAGATCACCGCCGGCAAGGCGAACCGGGCGCGCGTCAATCGCGGGCAGCTCGGCCGGGCGCGTGACGTGCTCGGCATCCTGCGGACCGTGCTCTTCGCCCCGGAGGACCTGGCGCTCGTCAAGGGCGACCCCGACGGCCGGCGCCGCTTCCTCGACCAGCTGGTGGTGCAGCTCCTCCCCCGGGCCGCGGGCCTGCTGGGCGACTACGAGCGCGTCGTGCGGCAGCGGTCGGCGCTGCTCAAGTCGCTGCGCGGGGTGCGCCGGTCGGGCGCCGGAGCGGTGGACACGAGCACGCTCGAGGTCTGGGACGCCCGGGCCGCGCAGCTCGGCGGCCAGATCCTCGCCATGCGGCTCGCGCTGGTGGAAGCCCTGCGGCCGCAGGTCGCGGCGGCCTACGAGCAGGTCAGCGACGCGGACGGCGACGCCGAGCTCGCCTACCGCGCGAGCGTGCCGGGGATCGCGGACGGCGCGACCCCGGCGGCGGAGGGCCTGGAGAAGGCCATGCTCGGCGCGATGGCGGAGTCCCGCGCCCAGGAGCTGGAGCGTGGGGTGAGCCTCGTCGGGCCGCACCGGGACGACCTGGTGCTCACGCTCGGCGGGCTGCCGGCCAAGGGGTACGCGAGCCACGGCGAGTCGTGGTCGTTCGCGCTGGCGCTCCGGCTCGCGTCGTACCGGCTGCTGGGTGGCGGCGAGGCCGCGGAGCACGTGCCGGACGCGGCGTTCTGGGACCCGGACCTCGACACGGACGCCGACCCGGTGCTGATCCTGGACGACGTGTTCGCCGAGCTGGACGTGCGGCGCCGCGAGCGGCTGGCAGAGCTCGTCGCGCCGGCACGGCAGGTGCTCGTCACGGCGGCGGTGCCGGACGACGTGCCACCGGGGCTGCTCGGTGCCCGGTTCGAGGTCACCCCGGGCCAGGTGCGTCGTGCGGGGTGACGACGCCGACGAAGGCCTGGCCGACCGCGACGACGAGGGGCACGGGTCCTCGCCGCACGCCGAGGACCCGCGACCGGTCAAGGACCGCACCGAGCTCACGCCGCCGTCGGCGGTGGCTCGTGAGGCATTGAACCGGGCCAAGGCGGCCGCCCGGGCGAAAGGGCTGCGGCCGGGGTCGCCGGCACGACGCTCCCCCCTCGCGGAGCCGCGCCTGTCCGGGCAGGGCCCGGGCGCGCGCGACCCGCAGCTGCTGTCAGAGGTGCTGGGGCGCCTCATGCGCGACAAGGGCTGGACGGCGGACGTCTCGGTGGGCGGGGTGATCGGCCGCTGGCGCGAGGTGGTGGGCGACCAGGTGGCCGACCACTGCCAGCCGGAGACCTTCGAGCAGAAGGTGCTCGTGGTGCGCGCCGACTCGACCGCCTGGGCGACCCAGGTGCGCCTGCTGGTGCCGACGCTGCTGCGCCGTCTCGAGGAAGAGGTCGGCGAGGGCGTCGTCGAGCAGGTGACCGTGCTGGGGCCCGCAGGGCCCGGCTTCCGCCGCGGACGACGGTCCGTGCGCGGTCCTGGCCCGCGCGACACCTACGGCTGACCCACAGCCTGTGGACGGCGAGGGGCCCGGCCGCTGGTGCGGCCGGGCCCCTGTCCTGTGCGTGGTGCGTCAGTGCTGGATGCGACGACGCAGCCAGAACAGCAGGCCGCCGCCCACGACCAGCAGCGCCGCGATCCCGGCGATGACGCCGACGGTCGCGCCGGTCTGCGGGAGCTCGTCGACCGCCTCGGCCGCGGCCGGGGGAACGTCCGTGTCGTCCGGGCCGTCCACGACGGCGTCCACCACGTCCGCCCCGCCCATGCCGACCGGGTTGGCGCACTCGGTCGTCGCCTCCGGGTAGCTCACGATCTGCGAGTACTCCGGGTTGACCTCGAACAGCACCTCGACGCCCTCACGGGTCCAGGCGTAGTTGCCGTCGGTCTCGACGTACGAGCCGTCGTCCTGCTGCTCCCAGCCCGGCCACTGCTTCGGCGCGGTGTCGGTGGCCCCCGGCCACAGCAGCTGGCCCTCCAGCGGCTGGTCGGTGGCGACGTAGTTCTCGCCGCCGTCCGGGTGGAGGAACGTGATCGTCAGCGGCGTGTCGTCGTCGACCTCGATGCCTTCGGGCAGGGAGACGCCGTAGCCGAGGTACGGGGTGTCGCCGACGCACACGGCACCGATGTCACCCGGGATCAGCGCGCACTCCTCGGCCGAGGGGACGAGCTGCTCGATCGGGAAGATCACGTCACCCCCCTCGGTGCGGGTGTAGCCGGCGAGGTCGGTGCCGAAGACTCGGTCCTTGCCGGGGATGGCGAGCACACCCTGCTCGGTGCGGAGGTAGGTCACGTCCTCGCTGTCGGCCGGAAGGATGACGTCGCCCGCGTCGGCGCCGCAGATCTCGACCGGGGCCGGTGCCTGCGGCACGACGACCTCGGGCTCCTCGACCGCGGGGACCTCAGGCTCGGAGGGGGTGGCGCAGTCCGCGGCGGACGGCAGCTCGATCCCGAAGTCGCTCAGCTCCTGGTGCTGCCAGTCGACGAGGTGCCCGTCCATGGAGGAGCCGTCGGGGTACGTGATGGTGTCAGGCATCGTGTAGTCGTCGACACCTCCGCGCACCAGGTCCTGCTGGATCCCCCAGCCGGTGCACAGGTCGATGTCGTCGAGCGCGTCGGTCTCGGGCAGCTCGGTGTACCAGTGCTGGTCGTTCTTGAGCTCGTCCTCGGGGACGGTGAGCGGCGTGGTGCCGAGCAGCTGCTGCTTCCCGGAGTTCTCCCACGCAGCAGGCGCGTCCTTGTCGAGCTTCGGGTACAGGTAGATGCCGACCTGAATGTCGGTGCCCTGGGGCTGCTCCGGTGTCGTCGGGGTGCAGGGCTGGGTACGGCCGGACTCGTGGGCGTCGTACTTGTCCCCGTCGCGCGCGTCGACATCGACGGTCCACTCGTGGCCCGTCGAACCGTCGAGGTCGAACGTCCGGTGCCAGGAGTCGTAGAAGTCGTCCTCGGCGACGGTCTTGCCGTCGATCTGGACGACGACGTCCGCGCCGCGGTACTGGGTCAGGTTCACCTCGAGGCTGGAACAGGAGTCCTTGACACGGGGCGTGTGCGCGGAGGCGGGCGCCGCGGTGGCGACGAGCATCCCTCCGACGGCGAGCGTCGCTGCGGCGACGCCTGCCAGGGTCTTCTTCACTGTGGGGTTGTCCCTTCGGTGGTGACCGGTGCACGGGCGCGCGCCAGTCGACGTGCGAAACGGGGAATCGTGCTGTAGTACACCAGTTTTCGGAGTAAATCGGGAGAGCCGTCGATAACGGTCAGAGTACGAAAACCGGACGTTACCGATGAGCGGCACCGATCACCCGCGGATTGTGGACAACCCTGGGGAAAACCCTGTGGACAAGGCTGTGGAGATCTCGTCGTCCACGACCTGTGGACAACGTGTGCGGAACTTCCCTCCAGCGGCGTCAATCCGCCGTTTCCTTGCCTCCGGCAGGTAGACTGGGAGGGTCATTCCGGGTCGTGCTGCGACCTCTCGCACGGCTCGGTCGCGCGCAGCCCGGAACCTGAGAGCCGCGCCGCCTGCACCACGCACGAAGCGCCGGCGCGTGCACGACGACCGAGGAGCAGCTCCGCCTGTGGCAGACCGAACCGACACCCCCCGTCCCGACACAGTCGCCAACGGAGTCAACGGAGCAGCCGGACCGGGGAGCGGGTACGACGCCGGCAACATCACCGTCCTGGAGGGCCTGGAGGCCGTCCGCAAGCGCCCGGGCATGTACATCGGCTCCACGGGCGAGCGAGGCCTCCACCACCTGGTCTACGAGATTGTGGACAACTCTGTGGACGAGGCCCTCGCCGGTCACGCCGACAGCGTCGAGGTGACCCTCCTCGCCGACGGCGGCGTCCGGGTCCGGGACAACGGCCGTGGCATCCCCGTCGCGATGCACCCCACCGAGGGCAAGCCGACGCTCGAGGTCGTCATGACGATCCTGCACGCGGGCGGCAAGTTCGGCGGCGGCGGGTACGCCGTCTCCGGCGGCCTGCACGGCGTGGGCATGTCCGTGGTCAACGCGCTGTCCACCCGCTTCGTCTCCGAGGTGAAGCGGGACGGCTTCCACTGGCGCCAGGAGTACCAGGAGGGTGGCGAGCCCGTCACCGAGGTGCAGAAGCTCGAGCCGCTGGCCGAGGGCGAGGGCACGGGCACCACGCAGACCTTCTGGGCCGACGGGTCGATCTTCGAGACCACGGACTACGACTTCGAGACGCTGCGCTCGCGCTTCCAGCAGTACGCCTTCCTCAACAAGGGCCTCCAGATCACGCTCCGGGACGAGCGCGCCGGCCACGCCGTCGCGGACGACGAGGTGGCCGGGCAGGCCCCGGACGGCGCGGACGCCGACGTGACGGCGGCGGACGGTTCCGCGGACGTCGAGGAGGCCAACCCCGTCCGCACGGTCACGTACCGCTACGACAACGGCCTCACCGACTACGTGGCGCACATCAACGCGGCCAAGAAGTCCGAGCTGATCCACCCCGAGATCATCGACGTGGAGGCGGAGGACACCGAGCGGAAGATCTCCGTGGAGATCGCGATGCAGTGGACCAGCGCGTACAGCGAGTCGGTGCACACCTTCGCGAACACCATCTCCACCACGGAGGGCGGCACGCACGAGGAGGGCTTCCGCGCGGCGCTCACCACGCTGGTCAACAGCTACGCGCGCGAGAAGGCCATCATCAAGGAGAAGGACGAGAACCTCACGGGTGACGACATCCGCGAGGGGCTCACCGCCGTCATCTCCGTCAAGCTCGGCGAGCCCCAGTTCGAGGGCCAGACCAAGACGAAGCTGGGCAACACCGAGGCCAAGACGTTCGTGCAGCGCGTGGTCCGCGAGAAGCTCGTGGACTGGTTCGACGCCCACCCCACCGAGGCGCGCGACGTGATCCGCAAGGCGATCCAGGCGTCGCAGGCGCGGATGGCGGCCCGCAAGGCGCGCGAGGCCACCCGCCGCAAGGGGATCCTCAGCTCGGGCGGGATGCCCGGCAAGCTCAAGGACTGCCAGTCCAACCGGGCCGAGGACTGCGAGGTCTACATCGTCGAGGGCGACTCGGCCGGCGGCTCCGCGGTCCGCGGCCGGAACCCGCACAACCAGGCGATCCTGCCGCTGCGCGGCAAGATCCTCAACGTGGAGCGGGCGCGCCTGGACAAGGCGCTCTCCAACCAGGAGATCCAGTCCCTGATCACGGCCTTCGGCACCGGTATCGGGGAGGACTTCGACATCTCGAAGCTCCGGTACCACAAGATCGTGCTCATGGCCGACGCCGACGTCGACGGCCAGCACATCTGCACCCTGCTGCTCACCCTGCTGTTCCGGTACATGCGCCCGCTCATCGAGCACGGCCACGTGTACCTGGCCCAGCCGCCGCTGTACCGGCTCAAGTGGTCGAACGCGCCGCACGACTACGTGTACTCCGACCGCGAGCGGGACGCCTTCCTCAAGGAGGGTCTCGCCGCGGGCAAGCGGATCCCCAAGGAGAACGGCATCCAGCGCTACAAGGGCCTGGGCGAGATGGACTACACCGAGCTCTGGGACACGACCATGGACCCGGAGCACCGCACGCTGCTGCAGGTCACCATGGACGACGCGGCCGCGGCCGACGAGATCTTCTCGGTGCTCATGGGCGAGGACGTCGAGTCCCGCCGCAGCTTCATCCAGCGCAACGCCAAGGACGTCCGCTTCCTCGACATCTAGCGGCCGACGACGTCGCCGTACAACTCGTACAGGCGATGTTGTACACGGCCATGGACCACGAGGACGGAACCCGCGCCCCGGCGGCGCAGGACAGGAAGAAGGTAGACGGTGACGGACGAGACCCCCGGTCCCGACATGACGGACGGCGCCCCGGACGAGGCGATCGACACGACCGACGGCTCGGTCGCGGTGCAGCACGGCCGCATCGACCAGGTGGACCTGCAGCTGGAGATGCAGCGCAGCTACCTCGACTACGCGATGAGCGTCATCGTCGGGCGCGCGCTCCCCGACGTGCGGGACGGCCTCAAGCCGGTGCACCGCCGCGTGCTGTACGCGATGTACGACGGCGGCTACCGCCCCGACCGCGCGTTCTCCAAGTGCTCGCGCGTCGTGGGCGACGTCATGGGCAAGTTCCACCCGCACGGCGACACCGCGATCTACGACACGCTCGTGCGGCTGGTGCAGGACTGGGTGCTGCGCTACCCGCTCGTCGCCGGCCAGGGCAACTTCGGCTCCCCCGGCAACGACCCGGCCGCCGCCCCGCGGTACACGGAGTGCCGGATGGCCCCGCTGGCCATGGAGATGGTCCGGGACATCGACAAGAACACGGTCGACTTCCAGGACAACTACGACGGCCGCACGCAGGAGCCCGTCGTCCTGCCCGCCCGGTTCCCCAACCTGCTGGTCAACGGCTCCGCCGGCATCGCGGTCGGCATGGCGACCAACATCCCGCCGCACAACCTGCGCGAGGTGGCGGAGGGCGTGCGCTGGCACCTGGCGAACCCCGACGCCTCCCGCGAGGAGCTCCTGGCCGCACTGATGCAGCGCATCAAGGGCCCGGACTTCCCGACCGGCGCTCAGATCCTGGGCACCAAGGGCATCGAGGAGGCGTACCGCACCGGTCGCGGCTCGATCACGATGCGCGCCGTCGTGAACGTCGAGGAGATCCAGAACCGGATCTGCCTGGTCATCACCGAGCTGCCCTACCAGGTCAACCCGGACAACCTCGCCAGCAAGGTCGCCGACCTGGTCAACGACGGCAAGCTCGCCGGCATCGCGGACATCCGGGACGAGACGTCCGGCCGCACGGGCCAGCGCCTCGTCATCGTGCTCAAGCGCGACGCCATCGCCAAGGTCGTGCTGAACAACCTGTACAAGCACACCCCGCTGCAGTTCAGCTTCGGCGCCAACATGGTGGCGCTCGTCGACGACGTGCCGCGCACGCTCAGCCTCGACGCCTTCGTGCGGCACTGGACCACGCACCAGATCGAGGTCGTGCGCCGCCGCACGGAGTACCTGCTGGCCGAGGCCGAGCGTCAGATCCACATCCTGCGCGGCTACCTCAAGGCGCTCGACGCCCTCGACGAGGTCATCGCGCTCATCCGCCGCTCGCCCGACGTGGATCAGGCCCGCACCGGCCTCATGGAGCTGCTCGACGTCGACGAGCAGCAGGCCAACGCGATCCTCGCGCTGCAGCTGCGCCGCCTCGCGGCCCTGGAGCGCCAGAAGATCATCGACGAGCACGACGGCCTGCAGCGGCAGATCGAGGACTACAAGGACATCCTCGCGAAGCCGGAGCGGCAGCGCACCATCGTCCAGGAGGAGCTCGACGACATCGTCGAGCGGTACGGCGACGAGCGCCGCACCACGATCCTGCCGTTCGACGGCGACATGTCGGTCGAGGACCTCATCCCCGAGGAGGAGGTCGTCGTCACGATCACGCGCGGCGGGTACGCCAAGCGCACGCGGTCGGACAACTACCGGGCACAGCGCCGCGGCGGCAAGGGCGTGCGCGGGGCGGCGCTGCGCGAGGACGACATCGTCGAGCACTTCTTCGTCACGACGACGCACCACTGGCTGCTGTTCTTCACGAACCTGGGACGCGTGTACCGCGCCAAGGGCTACGAGCTGCCCGAGGGCGGCCGTGACGCCAAGGGCCAGCACGTGGCGAACATGCTGGCGTTCCAGCCGGGCGAGCACATCGCACAGGTGCTCGACCTGCCGGACTACGAGGCGGCCGACTACCTGGTGCTCGCGACGCGCCGCGGGCTCGTGAAGAAGACGCGCCTCGGCGAGTACAACTCGCCGCGCTCGGGCGGCCTCATCGCGATCAACCTGCGCGAGGACGACGACGGCAAGCCCGACGAGCTCGTCGCGGCACGGCTGGTGAACGCGGACGACCACCTCATCCTCGTGTCCCGCAAGGGCCAGTCGATCCGCTTCCCCGCCGACGACGACACGCTGCGCCCGATGGGGCGTGCGACGTCCGGCGTCACGGGGATGAAGTTCCGCGAGGAGGACGAGCTGCTCAACGCGGACGTCGTCACCCCGGGGACGGACCTGTTCGTCGTGACCGAGGGTGGCTTCGCCAAGCGCACCGCGATCACCGAGTACCGCGTCCAGGGCCGCGCCGGCTACGGCATCAAGGTCGCCAACCTGGTGGAGGCTCGTGGAGACCTCGTGGGGGCCTTGGTGACGGAGGCGGACGACGAGGTGCTGGTCATCATGGAGCGTGGCAAGATCGTGCGCTCGGCGGTCGCGGAGGTGAACCTCACCGGCCGCACCACGCAGGGCGTGACGTTCGCGAAGCCCGACCGCGGGGACCGCATCATCGCCGTCGCCCGCAACGTCGAGCGCCGGGACGTCGACGAGGCAAGCGGCGACGAGTCGGTTAGCGTGGACGAGCAGGCCGCCGACGAGCAGACCACGAGCGGGGACGAGGACTGATGACGGAGAACAGCGCGTCGACCCGGGCGTCGTCGGCGCCTTCCACGCGGGAGGCGGAGATCGACGAGTCGACCCACCGCCGCAGCCCGGCTGCGGGCACGACGGCGGCAGCCACGCCGTCGATGTCGTCGACGGGCGCCGTCCGCGTCGGCGAGGTCCCGGCGCCGCCGGCTCCCCCCGTCGCGTCGCCGCCCGCTCCCCCGGCGGGGGGCGCCACCACCCAGGGCGCCTCGCCCGTCAAGGACGGCGCGGTCAAGGCCGCGGCCGCCGCTCTCGCTGCCGCGCGCAACGCGGCGAAGAAGGTGCAGTCGGTGATGCCGGAGACGACGGGCAAGGGTCAGGACGGCACGGACGGCGCGGGTGCTCCCGCCCCGTCGAAGAAGGCCTCCACGCCGGCCGAGCCGCGCCCGGAGATGCACTACTCCGCGGGCGGCGTGCAGGGGACGGCCGCCCCCGCGGCGGCGCCCGTCGGCGGACCGATGGTCGGGGCTGCGCAGGGTGGCGCCGGCGCGCGCCGGGTCCGGCTGTCCGTGTCGCGGGTCGACCCGTGGTCGATCATGAAGCTCGCGTTCCTGCTGTCCGTCGCGATCGGCTTCATCACCGTCGTCGCGACGATGGTGGTCTGGTACGTGCTCAACGACATGGGCACCTTCGCGAAGATCCAGGGCTTCCTGAGCGAGACGATCGGCCCGCAGGCCGTGAACCTCATGCAGTTCATCGAGTTCGACCGCGTCGTCTCGCTGTCCGTCCTGATCGCCATCGTCAACGTGGTGCTGCTGACCGCGCTCGCCACGATCATGGCCATCCTGTACAACGTCACGGCCGCGCTCGTCGGCGGCGTGCACCTCACGCTGACGGACGAGTGACCCCGTCCCCCGGCCGGGACCGACGTCACACCGCGTGACACCGGTCCCGGTTTGGGAACGGACCCGCGCGTACGGTAATGTTCCGTGCTGCACGCGCTCCCTCGTGGGGCGCGCTCGGGGCTATAGCTCAGACGGTTAGAGCGCTTCCCTGATAAGGAAGAGGTCGGAGGTTCAAGTCCTCCTAGCCCCACTCCAGGCCACCTCAGGCCCGGGCCCGAGACGCACGACCACGGTCGTGACGAGGAGGCAGAAGATGAAGAAGCTGTTCGTCCTCCTGCTCGCGCTGGGCGCGGGATACCTGGTCTGGCGCCGTCTCAACGAGGACTCGGCCGACCGGGACCTGTGGTCCGAGGTCACCGACACCATCGACTGAACGCCCGGCCCGTCTGACGCGGCCGCCAGGGGCCATGGCGCAATTGGTAGCGCACCTGCTTTGCAAGCAGGGGGTTAGGGGTTCGAGTCCCCTTGGCTCCACCAGCGACGACCCCGTACGCCCCGCGTGCGGGGTCTCGTCATGTCCAGGGTGCCGTGCGCACGGTGCGCCCCGGGCCGGACCCCGGACGCGCCACAGGGCCGCGCCCTCGTGGACGCGGCCCTGTGGCGAGCGGTGCGGTGCCGTCCCGGACGGCGCGGCGGTCAGGCCTTGTCGCCCTCCCCCGCGTCCTTGGTGGCGTCCTCGGCAGCGTCTGCCGCGTCGCCGGTGGTGTCCTCCGCCTTGCGGGTGGTGGACCGCGTGCGGTTCGTCGCCTTCTTGGCGGCGTCGCTGGCCTTGTCCTTGGCCTTGTCCACGGCGTCGGTGACCTCCTCGCCGAGCTCGGCCGCCCGCTCGGAGGCGCGCTCGGCGGCCTCGCGGCCCTTCGCGACGGCGTGCCCGGCGGCCTCGCCGACCGCCTCCGCCGCGTCGGCGACGGCGTGCCGCGCGTCGCGGGCCGCGCCGTCGTAGTCGGGGCCGGACTGCTGCTCCCAGGGCTCGGCCCACGGGTCGTTCTGCGGCTGGGCGCGACGCCAGAAGGCGAAGCCCGCCACGGCCGCCCCGGCGAGCGCGAGGAACCAGAACAGGCCCTTGCCCTTGCCGGACCTCCCGGCCTCCTTGGCGGCCTTCTCCGCCGCCTTCTCGGCGGCGGCCTGGGCCTTCGCGGCCTCCTTGGCCGCCTGCTTCGCGGCCTTCTTGCCCGCGCGGCCGGCCTTCGCCGCGGCGTCGCGCGCTGCGTCCGCCGCCACGACGCCGGCCGCACCCGCAGCCGCACCGGCGCGCGCCGCCGCGTCGTTGAACGCCTGCACGACGCGTGGCAGGTAGTCGTCCACGATCTTGTCGTGCGCCGTGTCCACGAGCGGGCCGGCCTTGTCCGCCGCCTTCTCGACCCGCGGCGCCGCCGCGAGCACGCTCTCGCGCCACGCCTTCTCGGCGCGGGGCACGAGCCACTCGAGGAACGAGTCGACGCGCGGCTCCGCCCAGTCCTTGGCCTGGTTCGCGGCCTCCTTCGCCCCGCCCGCAGCCCGGGTCCCGGCGCCGACCAGAGCGGCGGCCGCCTCGGTCGCGGAGTCCTTGAGCTTCTCGGTGTCGATGTCGTTGATCGTCGAGCTCACCTTCTCGGAGACCTTCGAGGAGAGCTTCTCGGCCTGGTCCTTGGCAGCGTCCTTGACGCCGTCGCCCACGTTCTTTCGCACCATGGACCCACTGTGCCACCAGGTGCCCTGGCCTGCAGCGGTACGCGCGGGCCGCGCCGTGCGGGTCCTGGAGACGGATGGTGAGAGCGAGGGTGAGAGGATGAGGGCATGTTCGCAACCCTCCACACCACCGCCGGTGACATCCGCATCGAGCTGCTGCCGAACCACGCGCCCAAGACCGTCGCGAACTTCGTCGGGCTGGCCAAGGGCACCACGACGTGGACGGACCCGGCCACGGGCGCCGAGCGCAACGACCCCCTGTACGACGGTGTCATCTTCCACCGCGTCATCGACAGCTTCATGATCCAGGGCGGGGACCCGCTGGGCACCGGCACCGGCGGCCCCGGCTACACCTTCGACGACGAGATCCACCCGGAGCTCCAGTTCGACGACAAGTACATCCTCGCGATGGCGAACGCCGGCAAGCGCCGCAACCCGGTCACGGGCGCCGTCGAGGGCACCAACGGCTCGCAGTTCTTCATCACCACCGCCGCCACGCCGTGGCTGAACGGCAAGCACAGCATCTTCGGGAAGGTGGCCGACGACGAGTCGCGCGCCGTCGTCGACGCGATCGGCACCACGGCGACCCGCCCCGGCGACCGTCCCGTCCAGGACATCGTCATCAACAGCGTCACCATCGAGGACTGACCAGACCGATACCGGTCGCCAGGTCACGGTCGGGGTCGGAAACCTCGTCGCAGTCCCGTTCACGCGCCCCAGGGGGCGCTCCACTTCGGGAAAGATAGGACTGCGACGAGGTTTCCGACCCCGACCTTTCCATCGCCTCACGGAGGGCCGACTCATCTCGACACCGCCTGCCGAACCGCAGTACGGGCAGCCCGCCGCGCCACCGGTGTGCCCGCGGCACCCGGACCGTGTCTCCTACGTGCGCTGCCAGCGCTGCGGCCGCCCGACGTGCCCGGAGTGCCAGCGGCCCGCCGCGGTGGGGATCCAGTGCGTCGACTGCGTCAAGGAGGCGTCGCGTGCGATGCCGAGCGCGCGGACGATCTTCGGCGGCACGGTCCGTGGCGGGCGCCCGGTCGTCACGCTTACGATCGTCGCCCTGTGCGTGGTGAGCTGGGTCCTGCAGCTCGTGACGGGCGGTGACTGGACGCAGCGGTGGGCCTTCGCCGCCTCCGTCGGGCTCGCCGAGCCGTGGCGGTTCCTCACCGCCGCGTTCCTGCACTCCACCAGCCCGCTGCACATCCTGTTCAACATGTACGCGCTGTGGCTCACGGGCCCGTTCCTGGAGCAGGCGTTCGGGCGCGGCCGGTTCATCGCGCTCTACGTGCTGTCCGCGATCGCGGGCTCCGTGGGCTACCTGCTGCTCGCCGACCCGCACGGGTACTCCTGGTACACCGCCGTCGTCGGCGCCTCCGGGGCCGTCTTCGGGCTGTTCGGCGCGATCATCCCGGTGCTGCGACGTACCGGGCGCAGCGCCACGCAGATCCTCGTGCTCATCGCCATCAACATGGCGATCCCGTTCTTCGTCGGCGGGATCGCCTGGCAGGCGCACCTCGGCGGCCTGGTGATCGGTCTGGCGATGGGCGCAGGGTTCGCCTTCGCGCCCCGCGAGCGGCAGGCGCTCGTGGGGTGGTTGCTCCCGGCGGGGGTGGCCGTCGTCCTCCTCGCCGCGACGCTGTGGAAGTACACCTCGGTGGGGATGCTCTGAGCGTCGCCCACAGGGTTGTCCACAGGTGTGGAACGAACTACACGGGTGAAATCCCGCCTCGGGTCAGCGCCAGCGCGTGGTGAGCCCGAAGCCCGCGATGATCAGCACGAAGCCGACGGCGAGGTTCCAGGCGCCGAGCGCCGGGACGGGCAGGCCGAGTCCCTGGGCCGTGAGGTAGTACAGGACGATCCACGCGAGGCCCAGCAGCATGAGCGTGAGCATCGTCGGCACCAACCAGCGCGGGTTGCCCTGCGGCTTCGCCTTCGCCGGGGCGCCGGCCTGCTCGACGGGGGCGCTCTTCTTCTTGCGGGGCTTCGACTCGGGCACGGGGAGGTCTCCTGTCCGGACGGTGGGGCGGCGGCCGCGGGCCGGATGCCCGCCACCGTCGGCGATTCTGTCGACTAGCGTAGTGGCCAGCAGGCTCGAGAAGGACAGCGAGGGGTGCCGATGAACCGCCGAGTGCGCCAGAGCGCGACCGTCGCGTGCGTCCTCGCCGCGTCCGGGCTCCTGTTCACCGCCAGCGCGCAGCTCGCGGACACCAAGGACGGCCGCGACCCGCAGGACCTCGCCGAGCTGGTCACCACGGAGTCCGACCGCGTCGCCGTCCTCACCGACCGGATGAACGAGCTCGAGGCGGAGATCGACGACCTCGGCAAGCAGGTCGGCACCGACCTGCCCACGCGCAGCGCCGAGCTCGTCGCGGACGAGTCCGTCGTCACCGGCGCCGCGCCCGTGTCGGGGCCGGGCCTCCGCGTGGCGCTCGACGACGCGCCCGCGTCCAGCCAGTCCATCTCGGGGGCGCGTCCGGACGACCTGGTCGTGCACCAGCAGGACGTACAGCACGTGATCAACGCGCTGTGGGCGGGCGGCGCCGAGGCGATGACGCTGCAGGGCGAGCGCGTCACCGCGACGTCGGCGTTCCGCTGCTCCGGCAACATCCTGCTGCTGCACGGCAAGGTGTTCTCCCCGCCGTACGTGATCGAGGCGGTGGGCGACCCCGAGGAGCTCCGGGCGTCCCTGGATGCTGACCCGGGGGTCGCGATCTACCAGCAGTACGTCGACTGGGTCGCCCTCGGGTGGTCGGTGAAGGACGCGGGCACGCTCGAGCTGCCCGCCTACACCGGCAGCTCCGAGATGAAGTACGCGACGGTCCCCGCCGGCACGGACGTGTTCTCGTGAGCCGCGCGATCGCCGCGTGCACCGCGCTGCCGGGCCGGCGATGGCGTGGCCGCCGTCCCGCCCCGCAGCCCGCCTGACCACCTCCCCGAAGCGAGACAGCCATGACCACCCCCGCCACCACGACCACCGGCCCGCGCATCCTCGTCGTCGACAACTACGACTCGTTCGTCTACACGATCGTCGGCTACCTCGACCAGCTCGGGGCGCGCACCGTCGTCGTGCGCAACGACGCCGTGCCCGAGCCCGACGCCGACGGCGTCTTCCGCGACGCGGACGGGGAGCCCTTCGACGGGGTGCTCGTCTCCCCCGGCCCGGGGACCCCGAAGGAGGCCGGCGCGTCCGAGGACGTCATCCGGGCGTGCGCCCGGTCCCGCACGCCGATGCTCGGCGTCTGCCTGGGGCACCAGGCCCTGGCGGAGGTCTACGGCGCCACGGTGGCGCACGCCCCGGAGCTCATGCACGGCAAGACCAGCCTCGTGGAGCACGGCGGCGATGGCGTGCTCGACGGCCTCGCGTCCCCGTTCACGGCCACGCGCTACCACTCGCTCGCGGTGCTGCCGGAGAGCGTGCCCGCGGAGCTCGAGGTGACCGGCGCCACGGCGAGCGGCGTCGTCATGGGGCTGCAGCACCGCGAGCTGCCGCTGCACGGCGTCCAGTTCCACCCGGAGTCGGTGCTCACCGAGGGCGGGCACCGGCTCCTGGCCAACTGGCTGGCCGTGTGCGGCGACGACGGCGCGGTGGAGCGGTCGCGAGGCATGGCGCCGCTGGTGCACCAGGGCTGAGGCGGCCCACGCAGGGGTCGAGCCCGTCGGAACTCCGGTTCCGACGGGCTCGACCCTTCGTCGTCAGTCGCCGAGGATGCCGAGCGGGTCGCCGGCGTCGTCCGTCTCCCCGTCGGTGGGCTCCCCGGTCGGTTCGTCGGTGGGCGTCTCGCCGGGCTCCGGGCCGCTGGACACGACGACGGTGACGTTCGAGCCGACCTCGACCTCGCCGCCCTCCGGGTCCTGGGAGATCACGAAGCCGTTGGGCACGTCGTCCGAGGGCTCGAAGGTGATCTGCGGGCTGAGGTTCGCGCCGTTGATGGCGGCCTGGGCCTCGGCGGCGGAGCTTCCCACGACGTTGGGCACCGTCGTCATCTCCGGGGCCTTCTCCTTGGCGATGACGAGCTCCACCGAGCTGCCCTGACGGACGTTGCCCGCCTCGGGGCTCTGCCGGATGACGGTGCCGGCCTTCTCGTCGCTCTCCTCGGTGCTGGTGGAGCTGCTCAGGCCGAGGTCGGTCAGGGTGTCCTTCGCCTGCTGCTCCGACCTGCCCTTGAGGTTCGGCAGCTCGACCCGGCCGTTGGACAGCACGAGGTCGACGGACGACCCCTCGCTGACCGCCTGGCCCTCGGCGGGCTTCGACTCGATGACCTGCCCCTCGTCGACGTCCTTGCTGTTCGCGTCGGACACGTCCCCGAGCGTGAGCTGGGCCTCCTCGAGCGTGGCCTTCGCCTCGTCCTCGGTCATGCCCGCGAGCTGGGGCACGGCGATGGTGTCCGGGCCGGCGGAGAACGTCACCGTCACGACCGTCCCGCGGTCCACCTCGGTGCCGCCGGCCGGGTCCTGCCCGAGGAAGGTGTTCTCCGGCTCCGTGGACTCGGTGTCGACCGACTGCTCGTACTCGAGGCCGGCGGCGGTGATCGCGCGCTCCGCCTCGGCGGGGGTGACGTTGGACTTGAGCTCCGGGACGGTCGTCTTCGCCTCGGCCCCGTTCATGATGAGGAACGTGATGATCGCGGCCAGCGCGACGGCACCGATGGCGATGAGCGCCCACATGAGCCCCTTGCGGCTCTTCTTCTCCTCCTCCGGCTCGCCGCCGTTCGCGCCCTGGACCCCGGTGGTGCCCCACTGCGACGTGGTCGCGGGGTCCATCACCTGCGTGCCCGCGGGCTGGCCCATGACCTGCGTCGCGGCGGCGCCGGCGGCGGCCGCACCGAGCAGCGGCGCGGTGACGTCGCCCCCGCGCAGCGCGGTCTCCAGGTCGGCGCGGAACTCCGCGGCGGTCGAGTAGCGGGCGTCGCGGTCCTTGGTGAGGGCCTTGAGGACGATGCGGTCGAGCACCTCGGGCACGTCGGAGGCGAGCTCGCTGGGCCGCTGCGGCGCCTGCCCGACGTGCTGGTACGCCACCGCGACCGGGGAGTCGCCGATGAACGGCGGACGCCCGGTGAGCAGCTCGAACAGGAGGCAGCCGGTGGAGTACAGGTCGGAGCGGGCGTCCACGGTCTCACCGCGGGCCTGCTCGGGCGACAGGTACTGGGCCGTGCCGATGACGGCGTGCGTCTGCGTCATCGTCGCGGCGGAGTCCGCCACGGCGCGCGCGATGCCGAAGTCCATCACCTTGACCGCGCCGGTGGGCGTGATCATGACGTTGGCCGGCTTGATGTCGCGGTGCACGATGCCGGCCTGGTGCGAGTACTCGAGGGCGCTGAGGATGCCCGCCGTGATCTCGATGGCCTCCTCGATCGGCACCGCCGCGCCGTCCTGCAGGATGTCGCGGACCGTGTGGCCCTCGACGTACTCCATGACGATGAACGGCACGTGCACGGAGGCGCCCTGCGTGTCCGTGTGCGTGTCCTCGCCCGTGTCGTAGACGGCGACGATCGCGGGGTGGTTCAGGGCGGCGGCCGACTGGGCCTCCCGGCGGAACCGCGCCAGGAAGGACGGGTCGCGTGCGAGGTCGGACCGCAGCACCTTGATCGCGACCGTGCGACCCAGGCGCGTGTCGTGCCCGATGTGCACCTCGGCCATGCCGCCGCGGCCGATGAGCTCACCGACCTCGTAGCGGCCGGCGAGTACCCGGGGCGTGTTGTCCACCACTCAGATGTCCTTCTCGGTCATGGCCGCGCGCGGGGCGTGCGGCGTGTCTCGGAGCATCATCCCAGAGGAGGGAGACGCATCCGTGCGGGAGGGGCGGGAGAGCGCGAGGGCCGGGCCCGCCAGGAGCGCCGCGGCCTGACCGGCGTCGGCCGCCATGGCCTGCACGAGGGTGGCCAGCAGCAGGACGACGAGGAGGCCGAGCAGCGCGAGCAACGGCCAGGAGAGGCGCCCGAGCGGGCCGAAGCGCTGGCCGGTCGACGTCGAGGTGCGTCGCGCGGGCTTCGCGTCGGGGGTGGCGCGGGAGGCCGCGCGGCTGCGGGTGCCGGCCGGCTGGGGCTTGCGGACCGGGGGACGTCGGGCGTCGTGGGCGCCGGCGCGCACGTCGCGGCGCAGCGGGTAGGCGCGACCGGCGGCGACGCCCTCGACCGGCGTCCGGGGGGCGGGCTCGTCGCCCTGGGCCGCGGGCGCCGGCTCGCCGGAGGGCGCGCGCTCGTCGTCGGACGGGGTCACGGACGCCCACGCGACCGGCATCGCGGCCGACGGCGGCGAGGCGGGGGCGGCGGGAGCAGGTCGCGGCGGCGTGGGTGCGGCGTGGGCCGGTGCGGCGTGCGCGGGCCGGGTGCCCTGGCGGGCCGCCGCGGCGCGCCGCGCGGACCGGGACCGGGCACCGAGCGGGTCCTCGGCGATCTCGCGCGCGAGCGTCTCGAGCTCCCCCGCGAGGGAGGCGGCCGACTCGGGGCGCCGCGACGGGTCCTTCTCGAGCATGCGGCCGATGACGTCCGCGAGGCCGGGGTGCACGTGCGTGGGCAGCGGCGGGACGGGCGCGTTGACGTGCGCGACGGCGATGTCCACCGGCGTCGACCCCGTGAAGGGGCGCTTGCCCGCGGTTGCCTCGTACGCGACGACACCGAGCGCGTAGACGTCGGACGCCGCCGTCGCGGGCTGGCCGACGGCCTGCTCGGGCGACAGGTACTGCGCCGTGCCCATGACCATGCCGGTGGCGGTCATCGGGGCCTGGTTGGCGGCGAGGGAGACGCCGAAGTCGGTGATCTTCACGCTGCCGCCGTGCTCCAGCAGGATGTTGCCGGGCTTGACGTCGCGGTGCACCACCTTGGCCAGGTGCGCGTGGTGCAGGCCGCGGGCCGTGGCGGCGAGGATCGGCAGCAGCTTGCGGGGCGCGACGACGGGCTCGCGCTCCAGGAGGTCGGCCAGCGGCTCGCCCAGCACCAGCTCCATGACGAGGAAGCCGGCGCCGTCCTGCTCGCCGTAGTCGTACATCTGGGCGATGTTCGGGTGCGACAGGGCGGCGCTGTTGCGCGCCTCGGTGCGCAGGCGGCGCAGGAAGTCCTCGTTGCCGGTGTACTCCTCGCGGAGCACCTTCACGGCGACCTCGCGGCCCAGGTAGCCGTCGTCGGCCACCCAGACCTCGCCCATGCCGCCGATCGCGATGCGGCGCGTGAGACGGTACCGCTCGCCGAGCGCGAGCCCCGTGGCCGGCCTCATCCGTTCAGCACCGCTTCCATGACGGCCTTGGCGATCGGCGCGGAGACCGAGCCGCCGGTGGCCTGCCCGCCGAGGTCGCCGCCGCTCTCCACCACGACGGCCACCGCGACCTGCGGGTCGTCCGCCGGCGCGAAGCCGGTGAACCAGACGTGCGGGTTCGTCTTCGACGTGTCGCCCCACTGGGCGGTGCCCGTCTTGCCGGCCACCTGCACGCCCGAGATCTGGGCGCTGGTGCCCGACCCCGACTCGACGACGCTCTTCATCATGTCGGTGAGCTGGCCCGCCGTCTTCTCCGAGACGGCGCGGCCCAGGCTGGTCGGCGACGTCTGGCGGACCACCTCGAGCTGCGGGTCGCGGACCGTGTCCACCGAGTAGGGCTGCATGACCTCGCCGCCGTTCGCGATGGCCGCGGAGACCATGGCGACCTGCAGCGGGGTGGCCGTCACGGAGCCCTGCCCGATACCGGACAGCTCCACCTGCGCGGTGTTCATCGCGTCCGGGTCCTGGTCGTACTGGCTGGCGTCGGCACGGAACGGGACGTCGACGGTCTTGCCGAACCCGAACTTCTCCGCCTGCTCGTCCATCGCGTCTGCGCCGAGCTCTCCGCCCAGCCCGAGGAACGCCGTGTTGCAGGAGATGCGCAGCGCGTCGGCCAGCGTCATCTGCCCCGACGAGGCGCACGAGGTGCCGGCGAAGTTGCCGACCTGCGTCTGCGTGCCGGTCAGCGTGTAGGTGGACGGCGCGTCGATGACCGTGTCGGGCTGGTAGTCGCCGCTCTCGAGGGCCGCGGCCGTGGTGACCAGCTTGAACGTCGAGCCCGGGGGGTAGCTCCAGTTCGTGGCGCGGCTGTTCAGGGGCTTGTTCTCGGTGTCGTTGAGCAGCTTCGTGTAGGCCTCCCCCGCCTCCCTGGTGGAGTGGGACGCCAGGTCGTTGGGGTCGAACGACGGCTTCGACACCAGCGCGAGGATCGCGCCCGTCTTCGGGTCGAGCGCCACGACGGCGCCGCGCTGGTCGCCCAGCGCGTCCCACGCCGCCTGCTGGGCCTTCGGGTCGATGGTGAGCTCGACCGAGGAGCCCTCCGGGTCGGCGCCGGTGAGGAGGTTCTGCAGGCGGTCCACCCACAGGGCGTCGGCCTGCCCGTTGAGGTAGTCGTTCTCCGTGTGCTCGATCTTCGTGGTGCCGTTGGCCAGCGAGAAGAACCCGGTCAGCGGCGCGTAGAGCTTGCCGTCCGTGTACTCGCGCTGGTAGCCGAACTCGTCGTCGACGGGCTTGGAGAGCGCGATCGCCTCGCCGCCGACGACGATCGGGCCGCGGGCGCGGCCGTACTCGGCGTAGATCGAGCGGATGTTGCGGGTGTCGCTGTTGAGCTCGTCGGCGTGGAAGAACTGGATCCACGTGGTCGACACCATGAGCGCCAGGAACATGACCATGACGACGCTCGCGAGCCGGCGCAGGGTCGTGTTCACAGGTGCTCACCTCCTGTCGTGCCTCGGGGATCGTCGCGGTGCGGCGTGATGGCCTCGGTGGGGTGCGACGGCGTCGACCCGCGCGAGGGCGCGTCCGCCGCGGCCCGCCGGACCGGGACGCCGGCGCCCGGCGTCGTGCCGTCGTGCGCGCCGACCACGATGGGGTCGTGCATCGCCCCGCCCTGGGCGATCGTGCCGCGCACGGGCAGCGACGACGGACGCCGGGCGTTGTCGGAGATGCGCAGCAGCAGCGCGATGACGATCCAGTTCGCCAGCAGCGACGACCCGCCCTGCGCCATGAACGGCAGCGTCAGGCCGGTGAGCGGGATGATGCGCGTGATGCCGCCGACGACGACGAAGAGCTGCAGCGCCATGACGAACGCGAGGCCGCCGGCCAGCAGCTTGCCGAAGCCGTCGCGCACCGCGATCGCGGTCCGCAGGCCGCGCTGCACGATGAGGAGGTACGTCAGCAGGACGGCGAGCAGGCCGGTCAGGCCCAGCTCCTCGCCCAGCGACGAGTAGATGAAGTCGGAGAACGCGTACGGCACGAGGTACGGGTAGCCCTCGCCCCAGCCCGTGCCGAAGAGCCCGCCCGCGGCCAGCGCGAACGTGCCCTGCACGATCTGGAAGGAGCCTCCGACCGCGTTGTACAGCTCGTTGTCGAACGGGTTCAGCCAGACGTCCATGCGCGCGCCGACGTGCGGGAACACGCTCGCCGCGACCAGGGCGCCGGCGGCGAACAGGACGAGGCCGATGAGCACCCAGCTGAACCGTTCGGTGGCGAGGTACAGCATTGCGACGAACAGCCCGAAGAACAGCAGCGAGGTGCCCAGGTCCCGCTCGAAGACGAGGACGGCCAGCGACGCCGCCCACACGATGATGATCGGCCCGAGGTCGCGGATGCGCGGCAGCTGCAGGCCCAGCACCTTCTTGCCCGCGAGGGCCAGGGTGTCCCGGTTGGTCACGAGGTAGCCCGCGAAGAAGATCGCGAACGCGATCTTGGCGAACTCGGCGGGCTGCAACGAGAAGCCGGCGATGTTCACCCAGATGCGGGCGCCGTTGATCTCGCGCCCGATGACGGGCAGCAGCGGCAGCACGACGAGCCCCAGGCCCACCAGCATCGCCGTGTAGGTGAGGCGCCGGATCCAGCGGTGGTCGCGCAGGAACCAGACGAGCAGGATCGCGATGACCGCGCCGAGCGCCGTGTACATCATCTGCGCCCACGCGTCGGCGCCCTTGGTGCCGGCGAGCTCCAGGCGCAGGATCATGGCCAGGCCCAGCCCGTTGAGCAGCACGACCGCGGGCAGGATCACCTGGTCGGCCCAGGGTGCGCGGAGGCGCAGCACGACGTGCGCGGCCACGGAGATCCCGGTGAGGAGGAGGCTGACCGCCCAGAAGTCGCCGGGCAGCTCGCCCGTGACGCTGCGGCCCACCATCGCGAACGCGCTGATGCCCGCGGCCAGCGCGAGGATCAGCAGGAACAGCTCGGCCAGCCGGGCAGGACGGCGTTCGGTGGGTTCCACCGTGCGCTCGGCGGGGGTCTCGACGGCGGCGCTCACTCCTTCGACCCCCCGTCGGCCTTACTGTCGGCCGGCTTGTCAGCCGTGGTGTCGGCGTCGGCCGGCTTCGCGGTCGACGTGCTCTTGGGTGTCGCGGACGGCGTGCTCGAGGGAGTCGGAGAGGGGGTGGGGGTGGGCGTCGGCTCGGGGGCGGCCTCGGCGATGAGCCGGTCCGCGCGCTCGCGAGCGTCGGCCTCGGACGACGCGCGGATGGAGCCGTCGAGGCGGTCCGCCCAGTAGCCCGGCAGGTCGGAGACCGGGGTGCCGGTGAGCTCCACCGGGGTGGAGAGGGTGAGGGGGCCGGCGCTGGCCGGGATGCCCTGGAACACGGCGACCTCGCCGTCGGCGACGCCGACGTAGTACTGCTCCTGCGTCCAGCCGTAGGCGCGCCACAGGCCGTACCCGACGCCGCCGAGCACCACCAGCACCACCAGCACGGTGATCCACGGGCGGCGCTTGCGCTCCGGGCGGGCGTCCGCGTCGTCGGCGTCGTCGTCCTCGGGGTCGTCGGCGGGGTCGGTGCCCTGGTCGGCGGGCGACGGGTCGTCCGCCGCGTCCTCCGCGGGGGTGGCGAGGACCGCGGGCAGCTCGCCGGTCGCGGCCGCGCCGACGACCTGCGGCAGCGTCGCTCCCTCGACCGGGGCCGACGCCGCGTCCTCGGCCGCGGGGGCGTCGTCGTCCTCCACGACGTCGGCGACGACCACGGTGATGTTGTCGGTGCTGCCCGCCGTCATGGACAGCGTGATCAGCAGGTCGGCGGCCTCGTCGGGAGAGGTGGTCTCGGTGAGGACCTCGGTGATCTGCTCCGGCGAGACGAACCCGGACAGGCCGTCGGAGCACAGCAGCCAGCGGTCGCCGGCGCGCGCCTCGCGCACGGACATGTCGGGCGTGAGGTCGACGTCGAAGTCGCCCAGAACCCGCATGACCACGTTGCGCTGCGGGTGGTGCTCCGCCTCCTCCGGGGAGATGCGGCCGGTGTCGACCAGGTGCTGCACGAACGTGTGGTCGACCGTGACCTGCGTGAGGCGCCCCTCGCGCAGCAGGTAGGCGCGCGAGTCGCCGAGGTGCGCCATGACGAGCGTGGTGCCGGTGTGCAGCAGGGCCGTGACGGTGGTGCCCATGCCGACCAACTCGGGGTCGGCGTCGCTGGCGCGCACCAGGTCCTGCCGGGCGCGCTCCACCGTGTGCTCCAGGTCGGTCAGCGCCTCCTCGGGGCCGTGCTCGGTGCGGTCGAGGGGGGCGAGGGCGGCGATCGCGAGGCGCGACGCGACGTCGCCGCCCGCGTGCCCGCCCATGCCGTCGGCGACGACCAGCAGGTGCGGCCCGGCGTACGCGGAGTCCTGGTTGTTGGACCGCACGAGGCCGACGTCGGACCGCGCGGCGTAGCGCAGGGTGAGGGTCACGGGGCGGTCACCCCTGGAGCTCGACGACGGACTGGCCGATCCGGACGCCGACACCCGGCGCCAGCGGCTGCGGTCCCGACACCTGGGAGTCCCCGATGAAGGTGCCGTTCGTCGACCCGAGGTCCTCGACGTACCACTGGTCGCCCTGCGGGAAGATGCGGGCGTGCCGCGACGACGAGTAGTCGTCGTCGAGCACGAGGGTGCAGCCCGGCGAGCGACCGATGAGGATCGACGCCGAGGAGAGCGGGAGGGTGGTGCCCGTGAGCGGGCCGGCCGTCACGACCAGGCGGGTGGGGCCGGACCGGCGGGCGGGCGTGGGCGCGGAGGGGACGCCGGCGGCTGCGGCGGGCGGCGCGGCCTCGGTGCGACGGCGCTCGGCGCGGGAGGCGCGCGGCGTACCGCGTGGCGCCAGGTCCCGGCGCAGCACAGCGATCGCGGAGAGCACGAACACCCAGAGCAGCACCAGGTAGCCCAGCCGCAGCAGGGTGATCGTCAGCTCACTCATCCTGGGGGGATCACCAGCCTTCGGTCTGCTGGCCCGAGGCGCTGCCGGTCCAGAACATGATGCGGGTACGGCCGATGGTCAGGGTGTTGCCGTCGAGCAGGGTCGCCGCGGGCACCTGGTGGCCCTCGACGAACAGGCCGTTCGTGGAGCCGAGGTCGGTGGCGACGACGCCCTCCGGGGTCACGCGGATCTCCAGGTGGCGGCGCGAGACGCCCGGGTCGTCCACGACGATGTCGGCCTCGGCGTCACGACCGATGACCGTGACGGGGCCGGTGAGCAGGTAGCGCTGACCGTCGATGTCGATGAGCGGGTGGCGTGTGGACGGTGCCGCCGACGTGGCCGGCGCGACGTTGCCGCGCACGGTCGCGGAGCGGAGCTGGAAGCGGCCGCCCGGCAGGTCCTCGTGCTCCTCGAACGACACGCTGACCGGGCCCACGAAGGCATAGTGCTGCGAGGCGGCGTACTCGGTGAGGTTCGTGGCCAGCTCGTCGGCCATCGTCTCCGCGCCCCAGGCGTCGATCTGCGAGAAGTCCGCGGACGACAGCTCGATCGTGAACTCGTTCGGCACGACCGTCCGGTCGCGCCCGACGACGGCGGCGCGGTCGTCGATCTCGCGTCGCAGGCGGCTCGCCAGCTCGACCGGCTTGATCTCGCTGTTGCGACCCACCTTCGCGAACGCGTTGTTCATCACGCGCTCCACGCTCTTCTCGAAGCGATCCAGGGCGCCCATGCCACCTCCTCCCATTGGCCCGACTCGTCCGCGGGCAGACTATCTAGATCGTAGGCAGCGCTGCAGCACCACTCCTCCGCGCGGTGTGGATTTCCTGCGAACGCTCGGGGCAGAAGCGGAACCGGCAGGTCACGGCCCGGTGACGCCCGTCACCGCCGTCACGGGCCCCGGGACCGGCCCGGATCCGGGCCCCGCGGGGCTCCCGACAGGCGATTGGGGAGCACCCCCCGCGCCGTGCTAATCTTCTGCGGCACGCGCGAGTGGCGGAATAGGCAGACGCGCACGGTTCAGGTCCGTGTGCCCGAAAGGGCGTGGGGGTTCAACTCCCCCCTCGCGCACGTGAGGGGGTTCCCGCTTAGTCGGGGGCCCAGATGACGGAAAGTCCCGGTCGAGTTCAACTCGGCCGGGACTTTCTCGTTCTCGGGATGGGGAGTCCGGCCCGGGCCGCTCGGTGTCGAGCGGCCGGGGCCGGACTGTCGGGTCCGGGCTGCTCGAGGAGGACGTCGCGCGGAGCGACCGCGTGGGTCGTACGTCGAGGGTTGCTCAAGCCGGGATGCGGGACACGTGGTAGTGGCTGATGCGCCAGTTTGGGCCGTCTTGTTCGGCGATCGCGCTGAGGTGGACAGCGATCGTCCGTCCGTCGACGAAGCCGAAGGTCAGGCGCGCGAAGGCGATGATGGCCCGGTCACTCAGGGTCCGGGCGTCGAGCACGTCGTAGGTGGCCGTCATGCCGTGCGGCTGGGCGTCGTAGTACGCCCGGACGCAGTCGCGTCCGATGGTGTGTGTGGGTCGCAGCCCTTGGAAGAGGGCGTCGTGGGTGAACACGGTGGCGACGGCGTCGGGGTCGTGGGCATCGACGTGGTGCTTCCACTCCGTCAGGACGGTGTCAACGACGTGTCGGGGTTCAACTGCTGCAGTGGTGGTGGTCATGGGGGTCTCCTGACTGGGGTGCTGGGCCGCCGCGGGTGATGGCGGCGGCCCAGCCGGGGTGTTAGCCGAGGTGGCGGGCGAGGAAGTCCTGCATGCGGGTGGTGATGGTGTCGAGCTCGCTCTCGAGCGCGAAGTGGCCGCTGGGGAGCAGGTGGATCTCGGCGTCGGGCAGGTCGTCGCGGAACGCGGTGGCTCCGTCCGGGCCGAAGATGCCGTCGCCTTCGCCCCACACGGCGAGCAGGGGCACCTGGCTGGTGCGGAAGTACTCGTGGACGGCGGGGTAGAGGTCGACGTTCGTCGGGTAGTTGCGGAAGAGGGCGAGCTGGACGAGGTCGTTGCCGGGGCGGTCCAGGAGCACCTGGTCGTGGGTCCAGGTGTCAGGGCTGACGCGGCTGGGGTCGGGGACACCGTTGAGGTACTGCCACTGGGTGGACTCCAGGGCCAGGGCGGCGCGGACGCCGGGTTCGGTGTCGGGGCCGGGGTTCTTGGCGTAGGCGAACAGTCCGTCCCAGAAGGCGCGGACGAAGCCGGCCTCGTAGGCGTTGCCGTTCTGGGTGACGATCGCGGTGACGGCGCCGGGGTGGCGCAGGGCGAGCCGCCAGCCGATCGGGGCCCCGTAGTCCTGGACGTACAGGGCGTAGTGCTCGACGTCGAGATGGGTCAGGAGGGCCTCGGTGACGTCGGTGAGGTGGTCGAACGTGTAGTCGAACTCGTCGACCGAGGGTGCATCGCTGAGGCCGAAACCGATGTGGTCGGGCGCGATCACGTGGTACTGACCGGCCAGCTGGGGGATGAGGTGGCGGAACATGAAGGAGCTGGTGGGGAAGCCGTGCAGCAGCACGATCGTGGGGCGGTCGGGGTCGCCGGCCTCGCGGTAGAAGACGGTGCGGCCAAGGACGGTCGTGGTGCGGTGGTGGACGGTGCTCATGGTGCTCTCCTTCGGGAGGTGGGAATGGTGGGGGTGCCAGCCGGTGGGCCGGGGATGTCTCCTGCCGGCCCACCGGGGCTTGGGGTGATGAGCAGGGTTCAGCGGGTGGCGCGGTCGGCCCGCAGGATGGTCGCGGTGACGACGTCGGGTCGGGCGACCATGGCCAGGTGCCCGGTCGACACGGTGGTCACGGTGGCGCCGGCGCGGTCGGCCATGAACTGCTGCAGAGCCGGCGGGACGATCTGGTCCTTGCTGCCCTTGACGTACCAGGACGGCAGGGTCTTCCAGGCGGGCTCACCCGACGGCTCGGCGAGGGCCTTGGCCGCCAGGGGGCGCTGGGAGGCCAGGAGCTGGGACTGGACCAGGCTCGGCAGGCCGTTGGCGAAGACGACGGGGAAGACCTCGTCCTTCAGGTACAGGTCCGCGTCGCCCTCGGGGGCGCCGGGGTAGCCGACGAAGTCGAACAGCTGGGTCGGGTCGACCGGGCCCTGGCGGGTGAGCAGGTCGGTCAGGCTCTCGCCCTGGTCGGGCACGAACGCGTCGATGTAGACGAGTGCCTTCACGTCCGGGTCGGCGGTGGCGGCGTTGGTGATCACGGCCCCGCCGTAGGAGTGCCCGACCAGGATGACCGGGCCCTCGGTGCGCTGCTGCAGGTAGGCGGCGAGGTAGGCCGAGTCGCTCTCGAGGGAGCGCAGGGGGTTGGCGAACTCCTGGACCTTGTAGCCGGCGAGGTCGAGGGACGTCTCGACGGCGGCGAACCCTCCGGCGTCCGCCCAGGCGCCGTGCACGAGCACGACGGTGGGCTTGGCGGAGGTGGTGCGACCTGCCGTGGTGTCGGCGGTGGCGATCGTGCCGCCGGAGACCAGAAGCAGCAGGGCGGTCAGCATCGCCAGCACGGAGAAGCGTCGCCGTGCTCGGCTGGGGTTGCGGTTCATGGGGTGCCTCCGAGATTCTCTGGGTTGTTGGCACCGGGCTGGTGCCGTTCCCCGAGATTGCGTCGGCAGGGGATCCCGCGGGATCGGCCAAATGACTGTCTCGACGGCTTAGCGCGGGAGGCACCGTGAGCGTGGTGGGTCCAGGACTGGTGGGTCGTGAGGTCGAGGTCGCGATGCTGGCCGATCTCGCCTCGGGGCGCTCCGATGGCGCGCTCGTGCTGCGGGGAGGCCCTGGGGTGGGCAAGTCCGCCCTGTGCGACGCGACAGTCACGCAGGCCGTGCAGGCGGGTCATACCGTCGTGCGCGCCACGGGGGTCGAGGCCGAGAGCGCGCTTCCGCTGTCGGGGTTGCACCAGCTGGTGCACGCCCTGCGTGCTCACCGCACCGGCGTGGACGATGCCGAGCAGCAGGTGCTCTCGGCGGTGCTGACCGGCGACGTTTCCGGAGCCCTGAGCCCGATGGCCTGCGGGACGGCCCTGCTCGCCCTTGCCGAGGCTGCCGGCGCGCACGGTCCGGTGCTGGTGGTGATCGACGACGTGCAGTGGTTCGACGACGTCAGTGCCCAGGCGGTCGCCTTCGTGGCCCGTCGGCTCAACGGCGGCGAGCCGGTCCGGATGCTCGTCGCGATGCGCGCGGGGGAGCAGGGCGGGTTCGACTCCTCTGGACTGCAGGAGGTGCCGGTTCGGGAGCTGACGCCCGACGAGGCGGAGTTCTTCCTCGATTCGCGCTACCCGCAGCTGACCGGACAGGCACGTCAGCGCGTGCTTGCCGCGGCGGCCGGCAACGTGCTCGCGCTGGAGGAGCTGGGCCGGTCTGGGTGGCCTGGGACGGACAGCGGCGACCTCGCCGCCCGGGGCGAGGTCCCGCTCACGCGTCGACTGGAGCGGGTGTTCGGCCGTCGTCTGGGCGAGCTGGACGCGGCAGCACGTCGGGAGCTGTTGCGTGGGGCGCTGGACGGCGCGGCTGCTGCGTCAGCGGGTCCGGCCGGGGCCGGGCGCTACCCGATGCGTGGCGTCGACGCGGCGATCGAGCTGGGCCTGCTGCGCCTGGACAACGCAGGAGAGCTGATGTTCCGTCATCCGCTCGTGCGTTCGGCGGTGGTGCAGAGCTCGACGGTGAACGAACGGCGCGATGCGCACACCGTCCTCGCCGGTCGCTACCCCCACGACCTGGTGCGCCGGGCGGGCCATCTCGCGGCGGCGACGATCGACCCGGACGAGGCGGTCGCCGCGGAGCTGGAGGCCGCGGCGCACCTGGCGATGCGTCGCGGCGGCGCGGTGTCGGCGATCGGACTCCTGCAGCGCTCGGCCGAGCTCAGCCCGCGCGGCGAGGCCCGCAGCCGCCGCCTGGCCGAGGCCGCCTACGTGGCCGGGCAGTCCGCGCAGCTCGGTACGGCGCGTGAGCTGATGGCAGGGGTCCAGGTGCACGACCCGCAGGAGGCCGCCGCCGGCGTCATGGCGCAGGCCTATGCGGCGCTGTACGAAGACGGGGACGTGGTCTCCACCCACCGCCGTCTGGTGAGCCTCCTGGACCGCTCGGACGGCCTCGACCCAGTCACGCGCGCGCGTCTGGTCAACCTGCTGCTCGCGGTCTCCCAGTACGCCGCCGACCCCGCCTTGTGGTCGGCGACCGATCGCACCATCGATGCTCTCGGCGAGCAGGCCGAGCCGCTGTCCCTGATCTACCGGGACGCGTGGGGCGACGTCGCCGGTCATGGCCCCGGCGTGCGCGACCGGGTCATCCAGGAGCTCGAGCGAATCCACGAGCACGACCCGTGGGACGTCATGCGCCTCGGCGTGGCGGCGTACTACACCGACGCCCTGGACGAGTACCGGTCGGTGCTGGCGGACGCCGTGCGCGCGGAGCGGCAGAGCGGCGCCGTGGCCAACGCGATGACGATGATGCACCTGCAGCTGTTGGACCAGATCGGTTCGGGGCAGTGGGGTGCCGCGGAACAGACTGGCCGCCAAGGGCTCGACCTGGCTCGCGAGCACGGGTACGTGCTCTTCGCCCACCAGTTCCTCATCTACCTCGGCGTCCTGGCCGCCAGTCGCGGGGGCGCGGGGCGGGCAGCGTCGCTGGCCGAGGAGGTGGAGGCGTGGGCACGTCCTCGACGCCTCGGCCTCCATCTGGGGTACGTCCAGCTGACCGCGGTGCTGCGCGCGCTCGGCGACGGCAAGTACGAGGACGCCTACGCCGCGGCGTGCGCGATCACCGGTCCTGGGCAGTTCTCGGCGTACTCCCACCAGGCGGTGCGCGGAGTCCTGGACTTCGTGGAGGCTGCCGTGCGGTCGGGCCACCTCGACGAGGCCCGCCGCCACGCACAGGCGGCGGTCGATCACGGCCTGAGCGAGCTCTCACCACGGTTCGGGCTCGTCGTCGCCGGCGCGAGGGCGATGACGGCCGACGACGAGGACGCCGGCCGCCTGTTCGAGGTTGCCGAGTCGCACCCTGGGACGGCGTCCTTCCCGTTCGAGCACGGCCGGATCGCCCTCGCGCACGGCGTCTGGCTGCGCCGCGTGCGGCAGTACGCACGGGCGCGGCAGGTGTTGGAGCGGGCCGTGCAGATCTTCACCGAGCTGGGCGCGGCCCCTTGGGTGGTCCGAGCCCAGGCAGAGCTTCGTGCAGCGGGCACCACCGTGCACCACGGTGCCTTCGCACCGGTCTCGTTGAGCTCCCAGGAGCTGCAGGTCGTCCGGCTCGCCGCCGAGGGTCTCAGCAACAAGCAGATCGGCGAGCGGATGTTCCTGTCCCCGCGCACGGTGGGTGCTCACCTGTACCGGGCGTTCCCCAAGCTCGGGGTCACCAACCGAGCGTCGCTGCGCGCCGCGCTGGAGCGGTCCGGCCTCGACGACCCCGCGCCGGCAACCGACTGACGGCATGACGTAGGTCGTCGGATTAGGTCGTCCTGCTCATCCCAGGCCCCCTGTGCCGGCACGAGTCTGAGGTCATCGCCCGGAGCTCCTCCGGGCCCAGACTCGAGGAGACACCGATGACCGCCATCCACACCCCCGTCGTCTTCATCCACGGACTGTGGCTGCATGCCACGTCCTGGGACCCGTGGGTTGAGCTGTTCCGCAACAAGGGCTACGAGCCGATCGCTCCCGGCTGGCCGAACGAGCCGCAGACCGTGAAGGCGGCCCGGGAGAACCTGGACGTTGTCGCGGGTCTCGGCGTCCAGGACGTCACCGACCACTACGCCCGCATCATCGCCGGGCTGGACCAGAAGCCCGTGATCATCGGGCACTCGTTCGGTGGCCTGATCGCCCAGAAGCTCGCCGCCGCGGGCCTGGCACGGGCGACCGTCGCGATCGACCCGACGCAGATCAAGGGCGTCAAGCCGCTGCCGTTCTCCCAGCTTCGCGCCGGCTTCCCGGCGCTGAGCAACCCCGCGAACAAGCACCGCTCGGTGTCCCTGACCCCGAACCAGTTCCGGTACGCGTTCGCGAACGCGGTCGACGAGGCCGAGTCTCGCCAGCTGTTCGAGGCGTACGCCATCCCCTCGCCCGGACGTCCGCTGTTCGAGGCGGCGTTCGCCAACTTCACGCCCCACTCGGCCGCGGCCGTGGACGTGCACGCGGCCGACCGTGGCCCCCTGCTGCTGATGTCCGGCCAGGAGGACCACACCGTGCCCGACGTCGTCACCCGGGCCACGTACAAGCTGTACGGCGACACTCCCTCGGTCGAGCTGCGCCAGTTCGCCGACAAGGGGCACTCCCTCGTCCTGGACCACGGCTGGCACGGGGTGGCCGACTACGCCCTGGGCTGGCTCGCCCGCCAGGACGTGCGGTCCGTCGTCGGCACCGTCGACGGCCAGTGACGAGGCCCCGGCCATGGCAACGCCAAGGATCGGGACCGTGCGGGGCACCGCGCTGTATGTCGCGGCGGTCGCCGGCCCCGGTCTGCTGACCCTCCCCGCGGTGGCCACCGCCACCGCGGGGCCGGCCGCCGTGGTGGCCGTGGCCGGCCTGCTCCTGCTCTCGGCCGGGGTCGCCGCCACGTTCGTGGCGCTCGAACGGCACACCGGCGTCCAGGGCGGCGGCGTGGTCCAGTACACGCGCCTCGCCTTCGGCACGACCGCCGCCACGGTGGTGCGGGCCTGGTTCGTGCTCGGAGTGCCGGTCGGTGTCCCCGCGCTCGGCATGATCGCCGGAGAGTACGTCGCAGCACTCACCGGTGGCGGACGGGTGACGGTGCTGGTGACCAGCATCGCCCTGTCCCTCGCCGCACTGGTCGCCTGTCTCGGGCCACGGGGCCCGGTCGACGTGCTGAACCTGCCCCTGACCATCCTGCTCGCCGCCGTCGTCCTGATGGCCGTCGTGCTGACCGCAGGCCGCTGGGACTCGTCCCACCTGCAGCCGGTCGCCCCCCACGGGTGGACCGCAGTTCTCCCCGCCGCGCTGGTCCTGGCGTGGATCCTCACCGGCTGGGAAGCCGCCGCCAACTTCGCCGGCTCTCTCGCCGACCGGGGGCGCACCCTGCGCCGTGTGACCACCGGTGCCGTTCTCATCGTCGGGCTGCTCTTCCTGACCCTCACGCTGGGCCAGATCCTCGCGCTCGGGCCGCAGCCCGGCCCGGCGCCCGTGGCCCAGCTGCTCGAGCTTGCGCTAGGGCCCGTCGGCGCCCTGGGCGCGGTGGTCCTCGCGCCCGTGGTGGCCCTCAACAACGCCGCCGCCTACACCTACAGCCTCACGCTCGTGGCCCAACCGGTCACCGGGTCACGCCACCGGTCCCTGGCCGTGGTCGGCACCGTCATCGCCGTCACGCTGAGCCTCGCTACCGTCACCACCACGCCGGTCGAAACGCTGGTCGTGGTGTGCGCAGCCAGCCAGCTGCCCGTCTACCTGACGGTGCTGCTCGCCGCCGTACGACTGCTCTCACGCCACAGCCCAGCGCGCTGGACCGCCATGGCCTGCGCCGCCGCCGTCGCCGGGCTCCTCCTCAGCGCGGGCACCGCGCTCATCGTCCCCGCCGTCATCGCGGTGGCCGCGATCGCGTACGCCCGGCACTCTCGACACCACCCAGCCCGTCCCGCAGCACACCCCGCACCCGCCACGCCACCACTCGGCGCTGATGACAACGCCCGAACCCCCCGCCCCTGATCACGCCGCCCAGACAGGAGACCGACCATGACCACCGAGGCACCCGAACCCCAGACCTTGCCCACCACGCTCGACGTCGACCTGGCCGTGATCGGCTTCGGCAAGGGCGGCAAGACCCTCGCCGCCGCCATGGCCAAGCGCGGCGCCCGCGTCGCGATGATCGAGCAGTCCGACCAGATGTACGGCGGCACCTGCATCAACATCGGCTGCGTCCCGACCAAGGCCCTCGTGTACGACGCCGAGAACACCGGCGGCGACCTTCCCGGACCCGACCGATACCGTCAGGCCACACGACGCACCGACGACCTCACCGCACTGCTGCGCGGGAAGAACTTCGCGATGCTCGACACCCTCGACACGGTCACCGTGATTACCGGCACCGCGGCATTCACTGACGCCCACACGCTCACCGTGCAGGCTGGCGACGACACCATGCAGGTCACCGCCCGCACCATCGTCATCAACACCGGAGCCGACCCCGACCTCCCACCTCTTCCCGGGCTGCGCGAGAGCGCCCACGTGGTCACCAGCACCCAGCTGCTCGCCCGCGACGAACGACCCGACCACCTCGTCGTGATCGGCGGTGGGTACGTGGCCGTCGAGTTCGCCTCCATGCACGCCGCCTTCGGCGCCCAGGTCACCGTGCTCGAACGTGGCGACCGCATCCTGCGCACCGAAGACGCCGACGTCGCCGCCGCGGCCGCCGACATCCTCACCTCCTCGGGTGTCACCATCCGCACTGGTGTCACGATCACCGGCATCAAGGACGACGACGACCGCGCTCACGTCACCTACACCGACGACAACGGCGTCGAGCAGACCGTCCCCGCCGACACCGTGCTCGCCGCGCTCGGCCGCCGGCCCCACACCGACGGCCTGAATCTCGTAGCGGCGGGCATCCGCACCGACCACCGCGGCGCCATCGTCGTCGACGAGCACCTGCGCACCTCCCAGCCGCACGTGTACGCGATCGGCGACGTCAACGGCGGACCGCAGTTCACCTACGTCTCCCTCGACGACTACCGCATCGTGCTCGACGACCTGGTCAGCACCGGCGCGCGCACCACCGCCGACCGTAAGGCGGTCGCCTCGGCGCTCTTCATGACCCCGCCCCTGGCACGCGTCGGGCTCACGGAGACCGAAGCTCGGGCTACCGGGCGGCCCCTGCTCCTCGCCGTACGGCAGGTCGCCGACATGGCGACCGTCCCTCGAGCGCGCATCGTGCACGACCCCCGCGGCCTCATGAAGGCCGTCGTCGACGCCGAGACCGACCAGATCCTCGGCGTCACGATGCTCAGCCACGACTCCCACGAAACGATCAACACCGTCGCTCTCGCCATGCGCCACGGCATCACCGCGACGCAGCTGCGCGACGAGATCTACACCCACCCCTCCATGACCGAAGCGTTCAACGACCTCTTCGCCAACCTCAAGCCTCTGCAGGAGCAGTCATGACCACCGACCCCGACATCCGCGCCACCATCAGCACCCTGATCTCCCGCGAGCACGACCTTCGCGCCCGCCGGGCAGCCGGTCTGCTCGACGCCACCGCCGAACACTCCGAGCTGACCCAGACGGAGATCCAGCTCGACCAGTGCTGGGACCTCTTGTGTCAGCGAGAAGCAGCACGGGAGTTCGGCCGCGATCCGAACCAGGTGAAGGTCCGTTCCTCCAGCGTCGTCGAGGGCTACCGGCAGTAGGAGGAGGACTCGCGTGGGCGCACGTCCGCTCGCGTCTGTTCATCGAGACCGAGATCAGGCGCGCAGAAGCTCGCGCCAGGGGCTCGCAGGTGTGCCTGACGGCTGGCTTGAGGTGTGCCTGGAGAGCCGGGGCCCTCCCCATCGGTGCTGGACAGAGCATTTCCGAAACCCCCACGTGAAGCGGGGGATTCCCGCTTTGTAGGGGGCCCAGATGACGGAAAGTCCCGGCCGAGCACACTCGGCCGGGACTTTCGTCGTTCCAGGCAGATTGGCCGGATACCTGGTCGGTGGCGCGCACGTCGCGCATGGCGGGGCAGGGGCCGGGAGACGGCAGCTCCGCCCGTCGGCGAGAGCTTCACGACGGCCCGCCGCAAGGGTCTCCCGGTGCCTGAGCGAGACCTCGAGGTCGCGCTCACGGTGCGGTTCGCTGTCAGTCGATGCTGTTCTTCAGTGGCCAGACGTCGACACTGCTGAATGTGGTCTCCCCTCCTGCGGAGTACAGCAGGATTCCCGTGCTCAGGGCGGCGTCTCCGTCCTTGCGGGTGGGGTAGATGCGGTTGGAGAACGCGGCGGCGTCGTTGATGAAGACGTCGATGACCGAGTGGTCGACGAAGATGTGGAACGTCGAGGGCTTGCCGAAGGCGGCCTCGTCGTAGGGGGCGCGTAGCAGCACGGCCTCTTCGTTGTCGAAGCCGGTGCTCGAGCTGGTCTTGTCGATGACCAGGTCGCCGTCGTCGTAGTAGATCCGGGTGATCTCCTGGTTGTCGGGCGACGCTCCGACGCTGATGCCGTAGGCCGTCCCGGTGCTGGTGGGGTCGACCTGGGCGAGGATCTCGACCTGGTTGCCTGTCGCGGCCAGCCGGTGGTCGCCGCTGACGATGATGTCGTTGTCGGTCGTGACGGTGCCGCGCAGCGTCTGCAGGCCCGGCAGGGCGCGTTGTCCGAGGGACCTGCCGTTGGCCAGCAGGCGCCATTCGCGCGGCAGGCTGTAGGTGTGCGCCCAGCCGAGGTCGAGCTGCATCTGCGAGCTGGACCGTTCGTCGACGATGCCGATCCCCACGAGGTTGCCGTCGGCGTCGCGTGCGACTGCGGGTGACAGGTGCCCATGGATCACGTCCAGCGGCTTGGGCTTGGCCTCGAACGGCGTGAACTGCATCCCGTCCCAGGTGCCGGTCCAGTAGACGCCCCGGGTGTACGGCTCGGTCAGCTTGGACACAGCGCCACCGATGGGGTTGGCCACGAGGATGTACACGTCGGTGCCGTCGTGCGTGCCGAGCTTCTCGAACACCGGCATCTCCCAGATGACCGAGCCGATGTCCATCGACCCGAACCCCACGGTGGAGAACGGCGTCTGCGACCTGGTCCACTGCCCGCCGACGCTCGATGCGGTGTAGTGCGCGAGGCCACCGCCGGTTTCCACGGCGGCGCCGACGATCATGTGCCAGGTGTCGCCGTCCTGGAACAGGTACGGGTCGCGCATGTCGTTGACGCCCGTCTTGTCGAACAGCCCGGCCGCGTCCTTCGTCCACGTGGCCAGGTCCGGGTCGTTGCTGGTGGCCCGGGTGACTCCCGGGTCGAACGGACCGCCGTAGTTCACCGTGGTGAAGAACGCGTAGGCGGTGCCCTCGACCGACACGACGTCACCCGACCAGATGCCCTTCGAGCCCTGCCCGGTGAGGCCCTCGCCGGCCACCGCTCCGAGCGTGGCCTCCCGGTCGTTGAGCTCCGGCAGGAGGGCGTCGTGCTGGTGCTTCCACGTCACCAGGTCGGCGCTCGACATGTGGCCCCAGTGCATCTGCGACTTGAACGGGCCGTTCGGGGTGCGCTGGTAGAACAGGTGGTACCTGCCGCCGTGCTCGACCAGGCCGTGCGGCTCGTTGGTCCAGTTCGCCGGCGGCATCCCGTGGAAACGGGGCCGTAGCACGTCGTCGGCGAACCGCAGCGCCGTGACCTGCAGGGCCTCGTCCGCGGTGCCGGCGCCCTCGATCCCCGCGGTGTACTCAGCGGCAATGGTGGCCTTGTCCCGGGCGACCGTGTAGATCTTCGTGTCGTCGTACGCCGCGTCCAGGGCGTTGACGAGGAAGATGTCCATCATCTCGTCCTCGGCGGCCTTCCCGATGACCAGCGGCGCACCGGTGGCCTGGTCGAAGGTCGAGGCCGTGGGGATCGCCACGCGGGCCTCCTGGGTCCCGGCGCTGCTGTCCATCTGGAGCCGCAGCTCGCCCGCGTCGCCGTCCACGACGGCGGCGACGTGTACCCACTCGTACAACGGGAACAGCCAAGGCGCCTTGAGCGTGCGCGCCTGCCCGTCGATCGTCGCGGTGAACCACCACTCGCCGTAGGTGTTGATGCCGATGTCGAAGCCGGCGCCGTCGGTCTTCTGGTGGATGATCGAAGAGGAGGACAGCTCCTCGTAGGGCTTCTCGGTGCCGGAGGGATAGCTCTCCAGGGCGATCCAGGTCTGCACCGTCATCTGCGAGGTGATCGGCGCGGTGAACTCACCCGTGGCCCACGTCGAGAACCCGTCGGTGCGGAAGGCGTTCCCCTGCACGCCCGGCACGCGCTCGGCCGGGTTCTTCGCCACGTGGGCGCTAAACGTCCGCTGGCCCGCAGTGTCCAGGAACTCGGTGGATCCGTTCGCCTCGTCGTAGGTCAGGTGCAGCACCGGTTCTGTGGCACCGGTCGCGCCGGCGGCGATCGGTCGTGGCACACCTACGGCCGCCGCCGCTGCCATCACCGTCGCGCCGCGCAGGAACGTCCTGCGCCCCAGCACGCGCCCGGTGCCCCGGTGTGTCCGTCGCTGTTCCGTCATCGCAACAAGCTCCTTGTCATTCGGGCCTACTTCTCGGTCTCTTCAGAGTTCCGCCAGGTGCGGCGGGTTCGCCCCGGCGCGGCTCACCGTGACGGCGGCCGCCCGGGAGGCGAAGTCAAGGACGGCTTCGAGGGCCGCTGTGTCGACGCGGCGCAGCGCGTCGCGCCGGTCCGCTCCGGTCAGGCCGCGGCCGTGCAGGGCGGCGAGCAGCCCGCTCATGAACGAGTCGCCCGCGCCGACGGTGTCGACGACGGTCACCGGCCGTGCCGGCGTCACCACAGGGTGGCCGTGTGCCCGGACGGCTGTCGCCCCTCGACCGCCATGGGTCACGACGACGACAGCGCACCCGAGGTCGTCCGCCCACGAGGAGGCGACGTCGAGCGGTGCGGCGTCCGGGTGCAACCAACCCAGGTCTTCCTCGCTCACCTTCACGACGTCGGCGGCGGCGACGAGCGCGTCGACGCGCGCCCGGACCGCCTCGGCGTCGCCCATGATCGACGGCCGCAGGTTGGGGTCGTAGGTGATCGTCGCGGACCGTCGCGCGTCGTGGACCATGCGCAGCAGGGCGTCGGCCGGCACGGTGTCCGCCACCGCGGCGATCGAGCCCGCGTGCACCACGCGTGCGTCGTGCCCCGGCACGGCCGGGGCGAGGTGCCACTCGAGATCGAACTCGTAGGTCGCGCCGCCGTCGGCGTCGAGGCGCGCGAGGGCGCTCGAGGTGCGGGACCCACCCAGCGATTCCGGCAGGACGGTGACGCCGGAGGCCTCGAGGTGGTCGACGACGCCGGCGCCGGCCTGGTCGCGCGCGAGCCACGTCAGCAGATCGACCGACCCGCCGAGCCGCGCCAAACCGAGCGCGACGTTGGCCGGGCTCCCCCCTGGGTGGTGCGCTCGGGCGCCGCTGCGGTCCTCGACGATGTCGACGAGAGCCTCGCCCACGACCAGGAACTCGCTCACGGCGCAGCAACCTCGCGCACCGCGACCTGCGTGAGCGGGGCGCTCGGGAACACGAGCTGGGTGAGCGTGGTGAGCCCACCGCAGGCATAGACCTCGATCACGCACCCGTCGACGACGACGGTCAGGTCGACGGACGACCCGACCTCGCCCAGCGGTGCCGTGTCGACGGACGGGAAGGCAGGATGGAAGTCGACGTCCCCGCTGCGGCGGCGGTCGCTGGTGAGGGTCCGTTCGGCCGGGTCCACAATGAGGACGACGACGTCGGGCCCGTCGCCGTGCAGCACGATCTCGTGGCGCCGTCCGCTGTCGGCCGGGATCTCGAGCTCGTGCACCACGAGCCCGTCGAGGCGTTCCGTGGGGAGCACGGGCCGCTGGACGACACGATCCCGCCCGTCGCAGGTCCGCACGAGGTCCAGCTCACGGGCCAGCGACATCGTCGAGCGCCACGGCGAGGTGGGGGTCTCGTTCGCGTAGTCCCAGTTGCTCGCCCACCCGACGGTGACACGCCTGCCGTCCGCGACGCCGTTGAACGAGACGGGGGCGTAGTAGTCGCGCCCGTAGTCGAGCCAGTCGGCGTCGGACGGCCCGTCCCCCGGTCGGTCGGGAGTGAAGACGGTGCCGTCGAAGTCGCCGACGAAGTACTGCACGCCGGAGCCCCCGGCGACACCGCCTGGGTTGAGGCTGACGATCATGACCCAGCGGGTGCGGTCGGTCCCGCGGACGGGCAGTGGGAACAGGTCGGGGCACTCCCAGACGCCACCGGTGGCGCGCGCGGGTCCGAATGTGGACAGGTGGTGCCACCGCTTGAGGTCGTCGGACCGGTACAGCACGACCTGGCGGTCGACGGCCTCGACGGCGATCATCACCCAGTAGCCGTCGCCGTCCGCGCTGTCGTACCAGAACACCTTGGGGTCGCGGAAGTGTGCGCTCTCCCGGTCGAGCACGGGGTTGCCTTCATAGCGGGTCCAGGTGTGCCCGTCGTCGAGGCTGTAGGCGAGGGACTGCGCCTGCCGGCCGGCGAGAGCGGGGTGCGCGGGCCGGTACGCGCTCGTGTAGATCGCCACGAGCGCGGTCTGTCCGGGTCCGGCGAAGCCCGCGGTGTTCTTGTCGTCGACGACGGCGCTGCCGGAGAAGACCTCCTCGGTGTGGGTGTGCCGGATCGCGACGGGCCGCTCGGTCCACGTCACGAGATCGGGGGACGTCGCGTGGCCCCAGGACATGTTGCCGTGCGTGTCACCGTGCGGGTTGTTCTGGAAGAACAGATGCCAGGTGCCGTCGTGGAACACCAGGCCGTTGGGGTCGTTCAGCCAGGTGTCGCGGGCGGTGAAATGCGCGACCGGGCGCAGGCGCGTGGCGGCACGATCCTGCGCCCGGTCGACGGTGGTGTCTGTCACTGATCGGTCTCCATGAAGCGGTCGTAGGCCTGCTGGTAGGTCGCGGTGACCTCGTCCACCCCGAGGCTCTGGAGCTGGGAGACGTACCCGTCCCATTCGCCGTCGATCGTGCCGTCGACGATCCAGGCGGCAAACTTCTCCTTGACGAGGGTCTTGATATCGGTCTCCGGGTAGGAGACCTTGTCCAGCTCGTCGTTCGAGAGCAGGACCGGGGGGTACTTCTCGTTGGCCGCGAACGGCTCGTAGTACTCCTTGACGAGCTTCTGTCGGTCCGCGGCGCGCGGCTCGGGGGCGACGACGGTCTCGAAGTCCTCAGCCGTGGTGATCCGGGGTCCCATCGGCGCGACCTGCTGACGACGCTCCCCCTCGGAGGTCCCCTCCGGGGCGGGGATCTGTACCAGGAGACCGGACTCGGGGTCCTTCTCGAGGGTCACGCCGATCGGCCCCCACGCGGTCTCGGCCGACATGACGGGGTCGTAGAGCCGGTCCGCCCACCGCATCGTGGCCACCGGAAACTTGTTGGCCCGCGTGATGGCCATGGCCCCGCGGCTGATCTCCTGGTTGTTGGTCACCGACGCGCGCTGCTGGCCGTCGACGCCCTCGAGGACGCCCACGATCGCGTAGTCGTCCAGGCGGTCGGTACCGACCATCTCCTCGAGCTCCCACCAGAAGAACGAGCCCAGGACCGGGGTGTCGGCCTTGCCCTTGGCCAGGTAGGCGACGTCGTCCTGGGAGAAGGACTCAGGGTCGATGAGCCCGTCGGCGTACCACTCCCCGAGCCCCTTGACCCCGGCGCGGTACTCGTCGGTGTTCGCCGTGAACTCGACCTTCCCGTCACGCACGATCCTGTGGTCGTTGTTCTCGGGCTGCCCTCCGAGCGCGGTGATGAGGTCCCAGGGATTGGCGGCGAACGAGTCGGGGCGGAAGCTCAGGGGGATCTCGTCGGCCTTGCCGTTGCCGTTGGGGTCCTCGGTGGCGAAGGCCTCGAGCGCCTGGTGGTACTCCTCGAAAGTGCGCGGCATCTCCAGCCCGAGCTTGTCCAGCCAGGTCTTGTTGATGAAGAGGAAGTTCGGGTACGGCAGGATGCCCAGCTCCTCGACCGACGGCAGCGTGTAGATATGCCCGTCGGAGGCGGTGATCGCCGCCCGGATGTCGGGGCGCTCGTCGAGGATCTTCTTGAGGGTCGGTGCGTGCTCGTCGATGAGGCCCTCCAACGGCAGGAGCGTGCCGTTGGTGCCGTTGTCCACGACCTCGGCGTCGGTCAGACCTGAGTTGAACAGCACGTCCGGGAGGTCACCGGAGGCCAGCATGAGGTTCTTCTTCTCCTGGTAGACCTGGTCGGGCAGGTTCTCCCAGTTGATCGCGATGTTCGTGTCCTTCTCCCACTGCTGGACGAGCTCCATCTCGGAGTAGTCCGGCGCGAGGGCGGACTTCGAGCCGCCGAAGCTCAGGGTGAGGGTCTTGTCGACGATCGGGAGCCCTTCGGTGTTGAGCCCGTAGTCGGCGGACGCGTCCTCGATCTCGGTGACCTGTTCGGACCCGCCGCTGCAGGCGGCCAGGGCCAGCAGGGTGACGGTCGTGACGGCAGGGATGACAAAACGGCTGTGTCTCATCGGTTCGCTCCTCGCGATTGCCATGGTGAATGAAAGGAAGTCAGCTCTTGACGGCGCCGAGCAGGGCGCCCTTGGTGAAGTGCTTCTGCATGAAAGGCAGCGCGACGAGCAGCGGAATCGTGGAGATGACGATCATTCCGTACTTCATCAGCTCGCCCATACGCTGTGCTGCCGCATAGGAATCGACGGCACCTGCGCCGCCGGAAGCGGAGACCTCCGACTGGATCAAGATGTTCCGCAGCACGAGCTGCAACGGGTACTTGTTCTCGTCGTCGAGGAAGATCAGCGCGTCGAAGAACGCGTTCCAGTTCGCCACGAGGTGGATCATGACCATCAGCGCGATCAACGGCTTCGACAGCGGCAGGACGATCCGCCAGAAGAAACGGAAGTCGTTCGCGCCGTCGAGCTGAGCGGCGTCACGGAGCTCGTCGGGGACGTTGCTCTCGAAGAACGTCCGCGCGATGATCAGGTTCCACACGCCGACCGCGCCCGGTAGGACGACGGCCCACATGGTGTTGAGCATCCCGAGCTCCTGCACCACCAGGTACCTGGCGATGAGGCCTCCGTCGATGAACATCGTGATGACGAACAACAGCATGAAGAACGTGCGGCCGAACAGGTCGCGGCGGGAGAGCGCGTAGGCGCCGCAGAGGATCGTGGCGACGCTGATCGCCGTCCCCACCACGGTGTAGAGCACGGAGTTGGCGAAGCCGCGCAGGATCCCCGGGTCGGACAGGATCCGGGCATAGCCCTCGAAGGTGAGTCCTCGGGGCCACAGCCACACGTCACCGTTGAGGATTGCGGACGGTTCGCTGACCGACGCGACGACGACGAAGTACAGCGGGTAGAGGATCACGAGGATCGCGCACAGCAGCGTGACGGTCACGACGATCGTGAAGGCCCTGTCGGCACCGGATTCGCGCTGCCGCCGAGGCCGAGGGCGCTGCGTGCTCGCGTCCGCGGCCGGCACCGTCTTCTCGACGGGGGGATGGATGGTTGTCATGGCGTCATCACCACAGGCTCGTCTTGTTGGCCCGCCGCGCGACCCAGTTGAAGGTCAGCAGGAGGGCGAGGTTGATGAGGGAGTTGAAGAGCCCGATCGCGGCGGAGTAGCTGAACTGGGCGCCCTGCAGGCCGGTCTTGTACACGTAGGTCTGGATGACCTCGGACGTCGGGAGGTTGAGGTCGGTCTGCATCAGCAGGACCTTTTCAAATCCGAGGTTGAAGAGGTTTCCGATCGCCAGGATGAACAAGATCGTGATCACCGGGAGGATTCCGGGGATGTCGATGTGCCACATTCGCTGCCACTTGTTCGCCCCGTCGACACGTGCAGCCTCGTGCAGCGCCGGATCGATCGCGGTCAGCGCCGCCAGGTAGACGATCATCGAGAACCCGGCGTTCTGCCAGATGTCCGACCCGATGTAGAGGGGGCGGAACCACTCGGGCGATCCCATGAAGAAGACCGGCTCGCCGCCGAATGCAGTGATCGCGTTGTTGACGATCCCCGACCGTGGCGAGAACAGCAGGTAGATCATGCCTACGACCACGACGACGGAGATGAACGACGGCGCGTAGAGCACGGTCTGCGTGAACTTCTTGAACCGATCGCTCGCCAGCTGGTTCACGATCAGCGCGAGGATGATCGGCACGGGAAAAGCGATGAGCAGGCCGAGCGCGTTTACCGTCAGGGTGTTCACCATGAGGCGCTCGAACTGGAACGACTCGACGAAACGGGTGAAGTGCTCCAGGCCGACCCACGGGCTGCCCGTGAACCCGTCCACCGGGTTGTAGTCCCGGAAGGCGATCTGCGCGCCGAACATCGGCCAGTACTTGAAGACCAGGACGTAGGCGACGGCCGGAGTAAGTAGTACGTATAACTGCCAGGACCTCAGCGCGCGCCGCCACCAGGGCGTGCGGCGCGCGACAGGCCTCGGTGGGGCCTCTGCTTGAGCTGTCATTCGTGCACCTTCGCACTCGCCACCGATCCCCGAGGGATCAGTGAGCACTCGATCGGATGGTTGTCCGTCTTCTCGGAGCGTGCCCCGAGAAGAGATTCCAGGGCGCTGCGCGCCATCTGCTCGAACGGCAGCGCGACGGTCGTCAGCCCAGGGTCCAGGTACGGAGCGAGCGTCTCCTGGTCGTCGAAACCGACGATCGAGCAGTTGTCGGGGACCTGTAGGCCGAGGGACTCCAGGGCGCGGTAGGCCCCCCAGGCGGTGCGGTCGTTGCCGCAGAAGATCGCGGTCGGCACGACCGGGCCCTCCATGAGATCGCGGGTCAGTGCCAGGCCGTCCTCGACCACACCGCCCCCATGGCGCACCAACCGCTGATCGAACTCCACGCCGGCCTCGTCCAGCGCACGGCGGTACCCCGCCATCCGCCCGATACCGGCGGGGAGGTCGCTCTCGGGGGGCTGGATGTTGATCATCGCGATCCGGGTGTGACCGGCGTCGAGCAGGTGGCGCGTGGCGGTGTAGCCGCCCAGCTCCTCGTCGGGGAAGAAGCTCGGCACCGCGCCGTCCGCCTCCCTCGCGTTGAGGACCACCGCCGGGATGTCCTGCAGGGCGGCGGGAAGCCGCACCACACGGTGATACATCGATCCGTACACGACTCCACGCACGCGGTAGGAGCGCATCATGTCGATCGCCGCCTTCTCGAGGGCGTCGTCGCCGAAGGAGTCGACGCTCAAGATGACGTGCCCGGTCTCCCAGGCCAGCTCCTGAGCCCCCTTCAGGAGGCGCCCAGCGAACGGCGCGCTGGCGACCTCGTCCGAGATGAAGCCGATCAGGCCGGACTCCCCGCTGCGCAGCGACTTGGCAAACGCGTTGGTGCGGTAGTCCAGCTCGCGCACCGCGTCCATGATCCGCTCGCGCGTGGCGTCCGATACCCGCCCCCTCCCGCCGCCGTTGAGAACGAGCGAGACCGACGCCTGTGAGACGCCTGCAAGGCTGGCGACGTCCCACATCGTCGGCTGCTTGGACGAGCTGTTCGCGCCGCGTGGCATGGTCATCACCTCCCTGTGCGTCGGACGTCAACCTTGGCGTCATTCGTATAACCTGTGCGCTGCCAGAACGTTAGAAGCATGGCCCGGTCGTGTCAAGATGCCCGATCGAGGCGGACGTACCGACGGTCTCCAGGGTGCGCGTTCGTCGCGCGTGCATCCTCGTCAGCGGCCACCTGAAACGCTGGTGACCTGTCGCCCACGAGCGTGCGTCGTGATCACGCTTCGAGGATGGCGGCGAGCTCTCGGACGATCCCACGCGCTTCGGCAAGTCGTGCATCCGTCGTCTGCGACCAACCCGTGCTCAAGCCCGTCTGGTCGGGCCCGACGCGGGCGTCGACGTCGAAGACGGTGCTGGGCCCGTGCCAGGCGGAGAACCACTCGACTCCTCGCCCTGTCGCGTCGCGCGTGACGCCTTCGAGCAGGAGGACGGGGGCGCCTACCGGGATCTGGAGGTGTTCGGCGACGAGCTCGTCCGCGGGCACGGCCTGTACCTGACGCGGGCCGCCGATGGGGTCGGTCCCGGTCGATCGCATCCACTCGTGGAGGGAGCCGCCGTCGAGCCCTGCGGCGGTCAAGCTGCTGAACGGCCTGTGAGGCAGCCACGTGCGCATGAAGATCACCGGCTCGTCCTCGACGAAGCGGACCCGTTCGAGCCTCCATGTCGTCCCGGTGCCCAGGGCCTCGGCTGCCGCCGCCGGCGGGGGCATCACCTCGAGAGTCACCACGCGAGTTCGTAGGTGTCGACCGGTGGCCGCGACCTGTTGGCGCAGGCCGCCGGCCTGCTCGGCGCGCCGGCGATGCTCCGGGGCCGGTGCGACGACGCTTCCGCGTCCGCGCTGTCGGGTGATGAGGCCCAGATCGGCGAGCTCGCCGAGCGCTTGGCGCACGACGCTGCGGGAGACGCCGTACTGGACCTGCAGCTCCTCTTCGGTGGGCAGGAGGGTTCCGGGCGGGATCGAGTGACTCTCGATCTGCTGGCGGAGCGCATCACGGATCTGCGCGTACAACGGCGACGGCGCCGCTCGGTCGAGCGCGGAGAGGGGGTGCGTCATCGGCTTGATTCTCCCTGTGTTCGTCCGAAGCGGCACCGTGACGGTCGCGCCTCGGTCGGACGATCTTGACAGGCGGCGCCGGGTCGGTCATCTTGTACGTACTAATTGTACGGACGAAGTTGTCTGGACGGAGCACGCATGAGCACCGAAGCCCTGCCGAGCCGCTCGATCTTCCCCATGTTCCGATGGATGGCGAAGGTCCCCGGTGGCCTGATGATCATCCCGCTGGTCTGCGGGGTCCTGATGAACACGTTCTTCCCGGACGCCCTCGGCATCGGCGGGTTCACTACGGCTCTCTTCCGCGACGGAACGCTGACCCTGATCGCGGTGCTGATCGTGGCCACCGGCGCCCAGATCACCGGGAGCAAGAGCGGCAAGGCTGCCGCCGGCACGACGCTCGTCGTGCTCCTGGCCAAGACGCTCGTACCCATCACCCTGTGCGTGCTGCTGGGCCTCACCGTCGGGATCGAGGGGCTCGCCGGAGTCTCCATTCTCGCCCTCATCACGATCTTCGGGAACAGCAACGGCGGTCTCTGGCTCGCGTTCGCCAGCCGATACGGGGACGAGCGCGACAGCGGTGCCTACGTGGCCAGCGCGTTCGACGACGGACCGTTCCTCGCGCTGATCTTCCTGGGTGCCTCGGGTCTCGGTGACATCCCGATCATCGCGCTCGTCGCGGCGATCGTCCCCTTCGTCGTGGGGCTCGTGATCGGCAAGGTCGACCGGGAGTGGACCGCGGTGCTCGGATCAGTGCCCAACGTCGTCATCCCGTTCATGTCCTTCGCCGTGGGCACCGGCATCGACGTGCGCACCGTCCTGACCGGCGGTCTGTGGGGCGTCGCCCTGGGCGTGGGCGTGGTCCTGCTCACCGGCGGTCTGACCTACCTCGGCTACCGCTTCCTGCTACGGCGCGGGCCGCAGAGCGGCATCGGTTTCGCCGCGGGGACGACGGCAGGAAACGCCGTGGCCGTGCCCGCGGTCGTCGCCGCAGCCGACCCGACATTCGCCCCGTTCGTCGCGACCGCAGCCTCGCAGGCCGCCTCTGCGGTGCTCGTCACAGCCCTGCTGGCCCCGACGGTGGCCGCGTTCGTGATGAAGCGTGCGGGCGGTCTCAAGGACGACACCTCGACGCAGGACCTTCGTGCCACCGCCCTCGCGTCGTAGCGACGCCCGCCCCTCGCGTCTCCCCGAGACCTGCCGCGATCGACCACCCCACACCAGGAGGGCCCATGCGCGACCCGCGCCGGATCACCTGCACCTACTACATCGAGTCCGCCGTCGACCCGGCCCAGGCCGCGGCAGGGCTGGCCGGCGAGCAGTCGAGCGGGACCTTCGTCTCCGTACCCGGCGAGTCGGACCGCCTCCGGCAGCGCCACGGCGCCGAGGTGGTCGCGGTCCGCGAGCTCGGAGAGGTCCCGCCATCGCTCCCGTCGCGCACGATGCCCGAACGGGTCACGGCGGCCGAGGTCGTCGTCGAGTTCCCGATGGAGAACGCCGGGACGGACCTGGCCACGGTCCTGACCATGGTCGCCGGCAACCTGTTCGAGCTGAGTCAGCTCTACGCCTGCCGGCTCACCACCATCCACCTGCCCGAGGCCTTCGCCGACGCCCACCCCGGGCCTGCGTTCGGCGTGCGTGGCACGCGCAAGCTCCTGAACCGGCCTTCCGGCGTGATGATCGGCACCATCGTCAAGCCCAACGTCGGCCTGGCCGAGGACGAGTACCGCGCGGTGGTCCGCGAGCTGGCTCGCGCGTCCATCGACGTCATCAAGGACGACGAGCTGATGACCGACCCTGGATATCTCCCGCTCGAGACGCGGGTCCGGGTCGCGACCGAGGAGATCCGGGCTGCCGAGCAGACGACGGGCCACCCGACGATGTACGCGTTCAACATCACCGGTGACCTGCAGGGTCTGCGACGGCGCCACGACCTCGTCGTCGAGGCCGGGGGCAGCTGCGTCATGCTCAACGTTCCTGTCATGGGCATCCCAGCGCTGGAGCTCCTGCGATCCTTTGCCGAGGTGCCCATCCACGGGCACCGGGCCGGCCTCGCGGCCTCCATGCGCCATCCCGGCCTCGGCGTGGACTATCGCGCCTGGCAGAAGCTGGCACGGCTGGCGGGTGCGGACCACCTGCACGTGAGCGGACTGGGCAGCAAGTTCTACGAGCGCGACGAGGAGGTCGTCGCCAACATCCGCAGTCTCCAGACACCCCTCGGCCACGGCGAGGAGCCGGTGCCGACGCTGTCGTCCGGCCAGAACGTCCATACTGCCGGTCTCACCTTCGACGCCCTCGGCTCGCAGGACGTGCTCATGCTGGCCGGTGGCGGCATCGCCGCTCATCCCGACGGGCCCGCCGCCGGGGTCCGAAGCCTGCGCCAGGCATGGGACGTGGCGGTCGCCGGTCACACCCTGCAGGACGGCGCGCAGCGGTGCCAGCAAGACGGTGACCCTGCACTCGCGCACGCCGTGGACGCCTTCGAGGCGGTCTCCTGATGGCTCGGATCGGATTCTTCGCGGACGACCTCACCGGAGCGGCAGACGTTCTTGCACAGGCTCACGCCCGAGGGCTCGAGGCGATGCTGGTCCTCGACCCCACCAGGGCGATTCCCCGCGACGCCGACGTCGTCGGTATCGCCGGCCCGGCGCGTTCGCTGTCCGGGCGGGAGCTGGACGAGGCCATTCGCAGCAGCCTCGCACCGCTGGCTGCCCTGTCACCGACCGTGCTGATCTACAAGGTCTGCTCGACGTTCGACTCGTCGCCGACCGTCGGCAGCATCGGTCGCGCGATCGAGCTGCTGCACGAGGCTTTCCCCGCCCACGGGCCGATCCCCGTGGTCCCGGCCCAGCCAGGCTTCGGTCGATACACCGCCTTCAGCCAGCACTTCGGCGTCCACGGTGGCCAAGCGCACCGCTTGGACCGTCACCCGGTGATGTCCCGGCACCCAGCGACGCCGATGTCGGAGGCCGACCTCCGACTCGTCCTGTCGACCCAGCTGTCCGACGGCGCCGTGCCGCCGGCGATCCACCTGCCCGCCTACGGCGACGGCAGCTTCATGGACAGATGGGACGAGCTGAGCGGCGGCGATGCGGCGGCCTTCGTCCTCGACGCCGTCGAGGAAGCGCACCTGGACCGGGTCGCCGACGCGCTGTGGCGATCGCACCCGTCGCAGAGCCCGGCACTGGTGGTCGGGTCGGGCGGCATCATGGCAGCCCTCGCCCGCACCGCCGGCAGCCGGACCGCACCGGAGGCCACCCCGATGGCCTCCGGCGGCCCGACGCTCGTGGTCAGCGCGTCGGCATCCGCGACCACCGCCGAACAGATCGACGACGCTGTCGCAGCCGGGTGGGCCGACGTGGCGATCCCGCCCGAGGCGCTCGTGGCCGCGGCGCCGGGTACCGCTCCCGAAGGCGCCTGGGTCGAAGCGGTCACGGCGGCTCTGCGCTCCGGGCGGGACGTCGTCGCGCACACCACCCGTGGCCCGAGCGATCCCCGTCTCGATGCCGGCCGTTCCCGGTCCGCCGCCCAGGTGGGCGGGACGATCGGCCGACTCGCAGGCACCATGGCTCGCCAGGGCCTGACGCGCGACGTGGTCATCTGCGGTGGCGACACCTCGAGCCACGCACTCCTGGCCCTTCGCGTGCGAGAGCTGCGCGTGCGCGACCAGTTCGTCGTCGCGGGCCCCGTCTGCGCCACCGACGAGGACTCGGACGTCGCCGGGTGCCGCCTGCTGCTCAAGGGGGGCCAGGTCGGTGGCTCAGACCTCTTCCGACGCTTCGCCGGCCATGTGCGCGAACCACACGCCGGCGCTGGCTCCGCAGCCGGCCCCACCCCAGACACTGCCACCCACGCCGCCGAGAGGACATCATGAGAGCCGTCGTCAAGACCACCGCCGAGGCCGGGCTCACGTACCGGGAGGACTGGCCCGAACCGACCGCCGGACCCGGGCAGGTCCTGATCGAGGTCGCCGCCGCATCGCTGTGCGGCACGGATCGAGAGCTCTACGAGTGGACGCCGTCCGCGCAGGCGTTCGGCCTCAACCTGCCCGTGGTCCTCGGCCACGAGGGCTCAGGCACCGTGGCGGCGGTCGGCGACGGTGTCACGTCCGTCGCCGTCGGAGACCGGGTCGCGTTCGAGAGCCACCTCGTCTGCGGCCGGTGCTTCCCGTGTCGCACGGGCAGCGCCCACACCTGCGAGCGCACCCAGATCATCGGCATGCACATCGACGGGCTCTTCGCCGAGCGCGTCGCGCTTCCAGAGGATGTCTGCGTCCGCCTGCCCGAGTCGATCTCACTCGAGAGCGGCGCCCTCCTGGAGTCGGCCGGTGTCGCCATGCACGCCGTGCAGCGTTCCGGTCTGGCTGTCGCCGGCCAGAACGTCCTGGTCAACGGCAGCGGGCCTGTCGGCCTGGTCATCGCACAGATCGCCCGCGCCATGGGCGCCGCTCACGTCGTCGTGGTCGAGCCCAACCCCTTCCGCCGCGGGCAGGCCGAGCAGGTCGGTGCCACGGTCGTGGAACCGTCAGACGACGTCGTCTCGCTGTGCCGGAAGCTCGCCGGCGACCGCGGAGGATTCGATGTCGCCTTCGAGGTCTCCGGTGTCCGCGGCGTGCTGCCCCGCATCCTCGACGCCTTGCGCCGCGAGGCGACTCTCGTCACCGTCGGACACCCCAGCGAGCCTGCACCGATCGACATCGCCGCCCACATCAACAAGAAGGGGATCACGCTGCGGGGCATCTTCGGCCGCAGGCTCTGGGACACCTGGGAGCAGCTGCTCCTGCTCGTGGAGTCCGGTCGGGTCGACCTTTCCCAACTCATCACCCACAGGATGTCCCTGCGGGACGCCGATGAGGCCGTCGGCCTCCTGAGCGGCGATGCCGGCAAGGTGCTGCTCCTGCCGCAGCTGCCCTGACCTCGGTCCCCGTGGCCGACGACCTAGGAGACGCCAGAGCAATCACCGACAAGGGACGGTGTGCCTGGCGGGGGCCTCGAGGTGTGCTCGGCCTCGCATCGGTAACGGTCTCCGCACCGGTCAGCGACTTTCGGGAACCACCCACGTGACGTGACGTGAAGAGAAGGTCCCGGTCAGGTACTCCTGGCCGGGACCTTCTGCGTTCCGGGAGGTGCGGTCCGGCTGTGGGCGACGGTCGACCCGACGCCTTTCAGCGCAGTCTGCGGAAGAACCCGCGGATGTCGTCGACCAGCAGGTCGGGCGCGTCGTGCGCCGCGAAGTGGGAGCCGGTGTCGTAGACGTTCCACGACACGATGTTCTTGTGGTCCCGCTCGGCGAACGCGCGGATCGAGTGGAAGTCCCAGGCGAAGTTGGCCAGCCCCAGCGGCACGGTGGTCGGCTCGGTCGGCTTGTCCGTGGCGTGGAAGTCCTCGTAGTAGAGGCGCGCGGACGACGCCGCCGTGTTGGTGAGCCAGTAGATCATCGTGTTCGTGAGCACGTAGTCGGGGTCGAGGTTCGGGCCGAGCAGCTGTGCGTTCCAGCCGAGCTGCCCCACCGGAGAGTCCGCGAGCGCGTGCGAGAGAGTCTGCGGGGCGGTCGACTGCAGCTTGTCGTACGCGCCGCCGTTCTCCAGCCACCACGCCAGGAACTCGACGTTCTTCCGGTCCTCCGGCGACAGGTTCTCCAGCTCGGCGGGATCGCCGGACGGGAACGAGAAGACCTGGGTCACGTGCACCCCGAGCACATGGTCGGGGTCGCAGCGCCCGACCTCGGGCGAGATGAGGGAGCCGCCGTCGTTGCCGTGCGCGCCGTACTGCTCGTACCCGAGGCGGTGCATCAGCTCGGCCCACGCCTGCGCGATCCGGTACCGGTTCCAGCCCCGGTCGGTGGTGTGGCCCGAGAAGCCGAAGCCGGGCACCGACGGGATCACCAGGTGGAAAGCGTCGGCCGGGTCGCCGCCGTGGGCCCGCGGGTCGCTCAGGCGGTCGATCACGTCCAGGTACTCGACGACCGTCGTCGGCCAGCCGTGCGTCAGCAGCAGGGGAGTCGCCTCCGCCTCGGGAGAGCGGACGTGCATGAAGTGCACGTTCTGCCCGTCGATGGTCGTGGTGAACTGCGGGTACCGGTTGAGCCGCGCCTCCCAGGCGCGCCAGTCGTACTCCTCGCGCCAGCGCCGGACCAGACCCTGCAGGTACTCGAGCGACACGCCGTAGTCGGCGCCGCCGTCGGGCAGCTCGTTGGTCCAGCGCACGCGGGAGAGGCGCTGGTCGAGGTCATCGAGGTCGGCCTGGGGGATGTCGATGCGGTACTCGTTGATGTCCATGGATCCCACTCTGGCGGCCTATGAGGAAGACTTGCTTCCTCATGGCGTGCGAATCTTGGTGCCATGTTGGAGACCTCCGCGCGGCTCCTGCGCCTGCTCTCGCTCCTCCAGCTCCCGCGCGACTGGGCCGGTCCCGAGCTGGCCCAGCGGCTCGGGGTGAGCGGGCGGACCGTGCGCGCCGACGTCCAGCGTCTGCGGGACCTCGGCTACCCGGTCGTGGCCACACGCGGGAACGTGGGCGGCTACCGCCTCGGCGCGGGTGCGAACCTGCCGCCGCTGCTGCTCGACGACGACGAGGCGGTAGCGGTCACCGTGGGACTCCGCACGGCCACGGGTGACGCCATCGCGGGCATCGAGGAGGCGTCGCTCCGGGCGCTGGCCAAGCTGGAGCAGGTGCTGCCCTCCCGGCTGCGCCGCCGGGTCGGCACGCTGCAGACCTACACGGTGCCTGTGCCCCGCGACGACACGGGGCCGACCGTCGACACGGAGGTCCTGACGTCGCTTGCCGCCGTCTGCCGCGACCGCGAGCGGCTCCGGTTCGACTACGCGGACCATTCCGGCGCGGCTACCGTCCGCGCCGTCGAGCCGTACCGGCTGGTGAGCTGGGGCCGCCGCTGGTACCTCTTCGCGTGGGACCTGGACCGGGACGACTGGCGGACCTTCCGTGTCGACCGGATGCGGCCGCGCGTCCCTACCGGTCCGCGGTTCGCCCCGCGGGAGCTGCCCGACGACGTCGCGGCGTACGTGTCGAGCCGGGTCTCCGCCGCCGCCTGGCGATACCGGACGCGGGTCACCGTGCACGCCCCTGCCGAGGTGGTGGGGATGCGGATCAGCCCGGCGGTGGGCGTCGTCGAACGCATCGACGATCAGACGTGCGTGCTGGACACCGGAGCCGACACCGTGGAGACGCTCGGCGCGTACCTGGGACTGCTCGACGCGGACTTCGACGTCACCGGCCCGCCGGAGCTCGTCGCACACCTCCGCCGTCTGACCGCGCGCTACGCGCGCTCGACCCCACCCGTCCCCGACCGGTGAGTGCGGAATTCATCGCGCCAATGCTTCGCGCAGCGCGCGGCGACGACCTCAGTAGACGAGGTTCAGCAACCGGCTGGCGACGACGGCGGTGACCGTGGTCCAGCCGATGATCGCCACCGCCTGCCAGACGAGCACGCGGGCCTTGCCGACGCCGGACGCGACGAGCATCGAGGCGGTGAAGTGGGTGGGCAGCAGCAGCGGGCCCAGGAGGCTGACGCCGGGGACGCCGTAGCGCTCGTAGGCGCGCTGGAACTTCGCGCGGCGGGCGCTGCGGCGGTCGTCCGCCGGGGAGGAGGGGCCCGCGGTGGCCTGCGCGGGCCCGGAGCCCACCAGGACGGCGCTGCGCTGCCGGGTCTTGGCCCGACGGCGGTTCACGACGGCGTTGCGGGCGCCGGCGCTGGCCAGCACGACGGCGGCGACGGCGAGGAAGTTGCCGACCATCGCGGCGACGGCCGCGACGACGGGGTTGATCCCGCCGAGGATCCCGATGGTCGCGCCGCCCTCCCCCTCGATGAACGGCACCATCGCCGCGACGGCGACGATGAGCGGCTGGACCAGGTCGGGCACCTGGGCGACCAGGTCCTGGAACGTGGCGACGAGGTTCATGCGGTCCTCCGTAGGGGTGTCGAGCGGTGCGGGGTGATGTACCCAGTCCACCGGCGGTTCCGGCCGCCAGGTAGTGCTGCGCGTCACCGGTTCCCGTGCGGGCCTCCCGGACCGGGCATGACAGGTGTCATGCGCGGCGTCGGGAGCGCTGGTGGCCCGCGACCGTCCGCGCCACGATGACGTCATGCCCGGGCCCGCCGTCGTCGTCGAGATCGCGTGCGACGAGTCGGGGTTCTCCGGCACCAACCTGCTCGACCCGGCGTCGCCGGTGATCGCGCACGCGTCCGCGGACCTCACCCGGGACGAGGCGGCCGCCGTGCTGGCCACGCTCCGCTCGCGGTTTCACCACCGGGGTGCGACGGAGCACAAGGCCCACCTGCTGCTGCGGCCGGGGCAGCCGGAGGCGGTGGCGTGGTTCCTGTCCGAGCTGGCGGGCCGCTCGACGGTGCACGTCGTCCACAAGCGCGACCACGTCGCGGGCCGGGTGCTCGACCTGTTCACGGGCGAGCCGTCCTACCTCGACGGGACGCGCCTCGGCCGCGACCACGGCCGCGCCGCCGCCGTCCTGCGCGGGCGCACCGACGTCCTGGCGGCCTTCGTCGCGATGACGCACCTCAAGCACCGGCGTCGGCCGGACCCGGCCGCGGTCGACCGGTTCCTCGCCCTCGTCCCGGGCGTCGTGGCCGACGGCGTGCCCGGGCTCGCGGGGCTGTCCCGGCGCGACGTGGTCAGCGTGCTGGACCGCCTGCTCGACGGCGACCCGGCCGTCCCGCCGCCGCTCGAGCCGCTCGTGCCCGCGCTGGCCGAGACGGTGCTGCGGTGGAGCCGCGGCGGCCGCTCGGTCGCCGTCGTGCACGACGAGCAGAGCGCGCTGACGCCGCAGCGCACCGCCGTCCTGGCCGCGACCCTCGCGGCGGCGGTCTCGCCGGCTCCCCCGCCGCTCCTCGGCGTGCGGCAGGTGGACTCGCGGTGCGACCCGCGCGTGCAGGTGGTCGACCTCCTGGCGGGGTGGGCGCGGCGGACCGCGGGACCCGCGGCCTGACGCATCCGGCTCTGGTCCGTCAAGAGCGCCTCGGGCGACGACGGGGTGAAATTGGGGGTTGCGCTCCGGGAAACCGGTCCCCTACGGTCAAGAAACCGGTTGCTGTGATCTGTTCGTGACCAACGTGGGTCCCGGACAGCGGTCGTCCCGCCGCGCGGGAGGGCCCGGCACTGGCCCGCAGGTCCCGCGTTCGACGACGAAGGTGAGGCAGCAAGATGAGACGGACAGCAGCACGACGACTCCTGGCGGCGGGGGTGACGACCTCCCTGGCCGCCGCGATCGGAGTGACCGCTCTGGCTCTCCCGGGTGCCCAGGCGGCGGAGAGCGGCCCGACCGGGTTCGCCACCCAGAACGGCGGCACGACGGGCGGCGCCGGAGGCGCCGTGGTCCGGGCGACGACCGGCACCCAGATCCACGAGGCGCTGTGCAGCCGAGCGTCCGAGGACACCCCGATCACGATCCAGGTCGAGGGCACGATCAACCACGGCAACACCAGCAAGGTCTCGGGAGACAGCTGCAACACCGCGGACGGCGTGATCGAGCTCAAGCAGATCAGCAACGTCACGCTCGTCGGGGTCGGCAGCGGCGCCACGTTCGACCAGGTGGGCATCCACCTGCGCGAGGCCAGCAACATCATCATCCAGAACGTCACGGTCAAGAACGTCAAGAAGTCCGGGTCCCCGACGTCGAACGGCGGCGACGCGATCGGCATGGAGTCCGGCGTCTCGAACGTGTGGGCCGACCACGTGACGCTCGAGGCGTCCGGCGGGGAGTCCGAGGGCTACGACGGCCTCTTCGACATGAAGGGCGACACGACGTACGTGACGCTCTCGTACAGCATCCTGCGCGGCTCGGGCCGCGGCGGCCTCGTCGGGTCGGGCGACAGCGACCTCGGCAACGGGCCCGTCACCTACCACCACAACCTCTACGAGAACATCGACTCGCGCCTCCCCCTGCTGCGCGGGGCGACCGCCCACATCTACAACAACCACTACGTCGACATCCACGAGTCGGGCATCAATGCCCGCGCCGGCGGCAAGGCGAAGGTCGACAACAACTACTTCCAGGACTCGAAGGACGTGCTCGGCACGTTCTACACCGACCTGCCGGGCTACTGGCAGGTCGCCGGGAACACCTTCGACAACGTCACCTGGTCGGAGCCGGGCGAGGACAACAACCCCGCCGGCCCGAACCCGACGTCCACGACGACCGTCGGCATCCCCTACGACTACGCGCTCGACGACGCGGGGTGCGTGCCCGACGTCGTGGCGGCGACCGCCGGGGCGAACACGGGCCTCAAGGTGTCCGACGGCTCGTGCGAGGCGCAGACGCCGGAGCCCACCGACCCGCCCACCGAGGAGCCCACGGACCCGCCCACCGAGCCCACCGACCCGCCGACCGAGGAGCCGAGCGGGACCAACCTCAGCCTCGGCGCGGGCGCGGACGGCTCGAGCAAGGCCTCGGGCACCAGCTACGGCAACGTGGTCGACGGCGACCTCGGCACCTCCTGGTCGCCCTCGAGCAGCACCGGCCGCGTGTCGGTGAAGTGGGCCACCCCGCAGACGGTGGCGCAGGCCAGGGTCGTCGAGGCTCCCGGATCCGAAGGCACGATCACCGGCTACCGCATCGTCAACCACGACACCGGCGCCGTGCTGGCGACCGGCACCCGGGCCGGTGTCGTCAACCTGCCCACGACCACCCTGAGCAAGCTGAACCTCGAGATCACCAGCGCCTCCGGCACGCCGAAGGTCGCCGAGCTCGAGACCTACGCCGACCAGGGCTCGACCGACCCGACGGACCCGACCGACCCGACGGATCCCACCGACCCGACCGACCCCACCGACCCGGTGACGGGCGCGCCGGAGCCCGGACCGGGCGCCATCGTCGCGTCCCCGGACGGCACGGACTCCGCCGCCGGCACCGAGGCCGACCCGACGACGCTCCCCGCGGCCATCGCCGCGGTGGAGCCGGGCGGGCAGATCTTCCTGCGCGGCGGCCAGTACGACCTCGACGACACGGTGACCATCGAGCCGGGCAACGACGGCACGTCGTCGGCGCGCACCGTCCTGGCCGCCTACCCGGGCGAGAAGCCGGTGCTCGACTTCTCCGCCCAGGCCGAGGACTCCGCGAACCGCGGTCTCGCCATCGGCGGCAACTTCTGGCACGTGTACGGCATCACCGTCCAGAACTCGGGCGACAACGGGATCCTGCTCGGCGGTGACGACAACGTGATCGAGCGCGTCGTCACCCGCGGGAACGCCGACACCGGCCTGCAGATCGCCCGCCTGGTCGCGGGCGCGCCGAAGGCGGAGTGGCCGGCGCGAAACCTGGTGCTCTCCTCGGAGTCCTACGACAACGTCGACTCCGACGGCGAGGACGCGGACGGCTTCGCGGCCAAGCTGACGGTCGGCGAGGGCAACGTGTTCCGGGACTGCGTGTCCCACAACAACATCGACGACGGCTGGGACCTGTACGCCAAGTCCGACACGGGCCCCATCGGCGTGGTGACGATCGAGGACTCGCTCTCCTACGAGAACGGCACCCTGTCGGACGGCTCGCAGGCCGGCAGCGGCGACCGCAACGGCTACAAGCTGGGCGGCGAGGACATCCCGGTGGACCACGTCATCACGGGCAGCATCGCGTGGCACAACGGCAAGCACGGGCTCACGTACAACAGCAACCCGGGCTCGATCACGGTCAGCGACAACGTGAGCATCGGCAACGAGGAGCGCAACTTCAACTTCGACGAGGGCAGCCACCGGTTCAGCGGCAACGTCTCGTGCGACAGCGGCTCCAACGACCGGATCGTCGGCAGCGACGACGGCACCAACCAGTTCTGGTCCGGCTCCGACGGCGCCGCGTGCGGCGCCTACGCGGGCGACCTGGACTGGTCCTTCGCCGCGGACGGCTCGCTGGAGGTGACCTTCGGCTGAGCTGACCCGTCCCTGACGGCACGGTCGTGCCGTCGCCCCGACCCCGGCCGGCCCGTCGACCCCTCCGACGGGCCGGCCGGTCCCGTGCGCGGCCGTCCGCTCTGCGCACACCGTAGCGGACCCGTGGCATCCTGGCCACGTCCGTGACGTCGAGGCCAGGAGACACCAGATGAGCGCCGGTGCGGGCAGTCGTGGCAGGCCGTCGATCCTGGGGTCGATGGACGTGCCCGACAGCATCCGTGCCCGCGTCCTGGTGACGCTGCGGGAGGCGATGGTGGCGGGCGAGCTCGAGCCGGGCGCCATCTACTCGGCCCCGGCGCTCGCCCAGCGGCTGGGCGTCTCGGCCACCCCGGTGCGCGAGGCGATGATGGAGCTCACCCGGGAGGGACTGGTCGAGACGTTGCGCCACCGCGGCTACCGCGTGGTGGAGCTGAGCGACGTCGCGCTCGAGGAGATCCTGCAGGTCCGGGAGCTCATCGAGGCGCCGACCGTAGCGCGGGTCGCAGCCCTGGCGACCCCCGCCCAGGTGGAGGCCCTGCGCCCGCTCGCCGACCGCATCGACGCGACGGCGGCCGCCGGTGAGCTGCAGGAGTTCGTCGCGGCGGACACGGCCTTCCACACCCAGGTGCTGGCCCTGGCCGGGAACGAACGCCTGGTCGAGGAGGTCCGCCGGCTGCGCGGGATGTCGCGGCTGCTCGGGCTGCAGAGCCTGCACGAGCAGGGGCGCCTGGTGGCCACGATCCGGGAGCACCACGAGCTGCTCGACCTGCTGGAGGCGGGCGACGCGGCGGGCGCGGAGGCGTGGATGCGCCGGCACCTGCAGCATGTGCGCGACGTCTGGTCGGGGCAGGGAACGGCCGAGCCGTCCCGGGCCACGGCGGGCACCGCCGACGGCGCCCCCGCCGCCGGCTGACCCGGAGACGCCCTGCTCACGACACGGGAAGCCCTTGCGTCGCCTGACGGTGCAATTGTACGTTGCACCGCATTCGAGGCCCCCGACGTGGTGGGCCGGACGGGAGCAGGCACGTGACTTCGCAGCAGTCCACGGTCGGGAAACCGGCCACCAACATCCGGGTGCTGGTCGGCAGCCTCTCCGGCAGCGCGATCGAGTGGTTCGACTTCTTCCTCTACGCCACCGCGGCAGCCCTGATCTTCGACAAGCAGTTCTTCCCGACGGACGACCCGGCCGTCTCGCTGATGCTGTCGTACCTGTCGCTGTCGCTGACCTTCTTCATCCGCCCGTTCGGCGGCATCGTCTTCTCCCACATCGGCGACAAGATCGGCCGGAAGAAGACCCTGGTCATCACGCTCTCCCTCATGGGCGGCGCGACGATCGCCATCGGCCTGCTGCCCACGTACGCGCAGGTCGGCGTCCTCGCCCCCGTGCTGCTGATCCTCTGCCGCATCATCCAGGGCCTCGCCATCGGCGGTGAGTGGGGCGGTGCGCTGCTGCTCGCCTACGAGTACGCACCGAAGAACCGCCGCGGCTTCTTCGGCTCCGTGCCGCAGACCGGCGTCACCATCGGCATGCTCCTGTCGACGATCGCGTTCGCGCTGGTCAGCTCGCTGCCCACCGCGGCGTTCGAGAGCTGGGGCTGGCGGCTGCCGTTCATCGCCTCCGTGGTGCTCGTGTTCGTCGGGCTGTGGATCCGCAAGGGCCTCGCCGAGACCCCCGCCTTCCGCGAGGCCAAGGAGAGCGGCAACGTCGCCAAGCTCCCGATCAAGGACACGCTGCGCGACCACTGGCGCTCGGTGCTCGTCGCGGTCGGCGCCAAGGTCGTCGAGACCGGCCCGTTCTACATCTTCGCCACCTTCGTCGTGAGCTACGCGACCGGCACCCTCGGCATGCAGCAGTCCGTGGTGCTCAACGCCGTGAGCGCCGCCGCGTTCGTCAGCACCCTCGCGATCCTGGCGATGGGCCGGCTCTCGGACCGGCTGGGCCGCCCCGCCGTCTTCCTCGGCGGCACGGTGCTCATCGCCGTCTTCGCAGCACCGTTCTTCCTGCTGCTCGACCTGCGCGTGGACTGGGCCGTGTACGCCGCCGTCGTCCTCGGGCTGGGCATCGTGTGGCCGCCGGTGACGGCGACTCTCGGCACCCTGATGTCCGAGACCTTCACCACCCGCGTCCGGTACACCGGCGTCACGCTCGGCTACCAGATCGGCGCGGCGCTCGCCGGCGGCACCGCGCCCCTCCTCGCGACCTGGCTCCTCGCGCGGTTCGACGGCGCGTGGTGGCCGATCGCGGTGTACATGGTGGGCCTCGCGGCCGTCGCGCTCGTCGCCGTGTCCCTGTCGGGCCGGGTCGTGCGCCTCGAGCGGGCCCGGATCGAGGAGCGCGAGGCGCGCGAGGCGGTGGCCGCGTGACCGGGCTGCCGTTCGTCGACGCGGACGAGGTGCGCCGCCGCGTCGGGCCCGACGACGCCCGCCGGCTGGTCGAGCGGGCGTTGCGCGACGGGTTCGACCCCGCCGACGACCCGGCACGGTCGTCGGTGGCCGCCGGCGCGGGGCACCTGCTGCTCATGCCGTCGGTGCTGGGCGACTGGGCCGGGGTCAAGATCGCCTCCGTCGCGCCGGGCAACCCCGCTCGCGGGCTGCCGCGCATCCAGGCGACCTACCTGCTGCTCGACGCCGCCACCCTCACCCCGCGGCTGCAGGTCGACGGGTCGGCGCTCACGGAGCTGCGGACGCCCGCGACGTCGGCCGTCGCGGCGGACCACCTCGCCGCGCCGGACGCCCGCCGGCTGGTCGTCCTCGGCACCGGGCCGCAGGCCGTCGAGCACGCGGTCGCGATGGCGGCGGTGCGCGCGCTGGACGACGTTGCGCTCGTCGGCCGCGACCCGGGCCGCCTGGCGGGGGCCGTCGAGACGCTGGCCGCGCGGGGCCTCCCGGCCCGCGCCGGGAGCACGGCCGACGTCGCCGACGCCGACCTCGTGGTGTGCGCGACGTCGGCGGGCGAGCCCCTCTTCGACGGGGCCCTGGTGCGCGACGGCGCGTGCGTCGTGGCGATCGGCTCCCACGAGCCGGACCGGCGGGAGCTGGACGCCGGGCTCATGGGCCGGGCGCTCGTGGTCGTCGAGGACCGCGCGACCGCGATGCGCGAGTGCGGCGACGTCGTGCTCGCCGTCGAGGAGGGCGCGCTGAGCACGGGCGACCTGGTGCCCCTGGCCGACGTCGTGCGGGGGCACGCCCGGGCCACGGACCGGCCGAACGTCTTCAAGGGGTCGGGCATGTCGTGGCAGGACCTCGCCGTCGCGATCGGCGTCGCGGTCGCTGGCGAGGCCTGAGCGGGCCGTCGGGCGGGCCCTGCCGAGCAGGTCAGGCCCGGAGCCTCCGTGCCACGAGGCGGGCGGCGGCGCCGAGGAGCAGCAGCCCCAGCGCGAGCAGCGGGAGCAGCCCTCCGCCGAAGCCCGTCTCCGGCAGCGCTCCAGGGGTGTCCGGCTGCTGGGGCGTCCCCGGCTGGTCGGGAGTGGTCGGGCGGGCCGTGTTCGTGAGCGTGACGGTGTTCACGCGCCCGTCGTTCGCGTGGATCACGACCCAGCCGTCGTCGTCGGGCTCGAGCGGCTGACCGTCGATCGCCCAGCGCGGCGCGTCCCAGGTGGCGCCCTCCACGCCGGGCGGGTCGGCCTCGCGGATCTCGACCGTGGTGCCCAGCGGGACGTCGTCGGCGACGAACGGGTCACCGAGCACCAGGTCACCCGTCTGCACGGGGCCCTCGTCCACGCGGTACTCGACCGGGAAGGGGGTGCCGTCGGGCAGGTCGGTGCCCTCGACCAGCTTCTCCACGCGCAGGGTCGTGGTGGGGACGGCCGAGTTCGTCACCGTGAACGCGGTGGTGCCGGTGCCCTCGTCGATCGTCAGGCTGCTGCCCGGGGTCCAGGTCGGCACGGCCCAGGTCCAGCCGTCGGGCAGCAGGTCGTCGGACGGCGGCTCCTCGGTGACACGCACCGTCGTCCCGACCGGGAAGTCGCGGTCCGGGGCGGCGGCGGTCCCGTCGGTCGGCACGCGCAGCACGCCCTCGTCGGTGCTGCCGTCGGGCAGCGTCGCCGTCCAGGGGACGTCAAAGCCGTCCGCGCCCACGTCGCCCGGGTCGGCGCCCTCGATGGCCTTCGAGACCTCGAACGTGCCGTGCTCCACGTCGGCGGAGTTGGTGACGGTGACGGCGGCGGCCTCGCCGTCGCCCACCGTGATCTGCGACGGGGAGATCGTCGGGGTGCTCCACTCCCAGCCGGGCACGTCGGGGAGCGTCGGCTCCTCGAACGTCACCGTGGTGCCGGCCGGGAAGTCGATCGGGTCCCCGTCGGCGTCGGCCGGGGTCACCGGCTCGCCGTCCGGCGCCAGGGACGTGGAGCCGCTGGTCGTCGTCCCGTCCACGAAGGTCGCGGTCCACGCGACCGTGAACTCCAGGTCCTCCGGCACGTCCTCGCCGTCCGGCCCCTCGAGCGTCTTGGCCAGGGTGAACGAGCCGGTGGGCACGTGCCCCACGTTCGTCACCTCGAGGGCGATCGTCTCCCCGCCGGTGAGCTCCACGGGGTAGAAGCCGTCCTCGTCCGGGTCGGTGAGGGGCTCGCCGTCGACCGACAGGACCGGGTCCTGCCAGGTGATGCCCTCGTCGAACAGCGGCTCGGGCTCGCGCACCCACACGGTGGCGCCGTCGGGGATCGGCTCGCCGTCCAGGAGCGTCGAGACGGTCACGGGGTCGCCCACGGCGATCTCGCGCTGGCGGGCCTCCCGCGTCCCACCCGGCGGGTCGAACGTGTACTCGACCGAGAACTGCAGGTCCGGGTCCACCGGCCCGTCGACGTCGAGCACCTTGACCACGCTGAACCGCGCCTCGGCGGGCTCGGGGCTCTCGGCGAGGAGGAAGTTGGTGACCTGGTCCTCGACCACCTGGTTCTCGCGCTCGATGGTGATCGTCGTGCCCGGGCTCCACGACTCCGTGCCCCAGAAGGCACCGTCGGGCGGGACGCCCCGGTCCGTCTCCGCGACGGTGACCTGGGTGCCGACCGGGAACGTCACCGCCTCCCCCGCCTCGTCGACGGGGCCCTCCGGCTCGAACGTGCCGTCCTCCCGGGCGACGAGCTCGATGGTGCCGCGGCTCTCGATGCCCTCCGGGTCCACCGCCGTCCACCCCACGGTGACGGTGGTGCCGGCGTCCACGGGGACCGGGTCGTCCATCGTGGCGACCACGGTCTTGACGACCTCGAAGGTGCCACGGGTCCGTTCCGCCGCGTTCGTCACCGCCGCGCTCGCCACGCCGTCGCCCTCGTCCGTGATGGTGAGAGAGGACGGCGAGACGGACGTGCCGACCCAGTCCCAGCCGGGCACGTCGCCGGGCGGCTGCTCGTCGAACGTCACGACCGTGCCGACGGGGAAGGTGCTCAGGGTCCCGTCGACGTCTTGCGGGCGGACGGGGCTGCCGTCGGCGGGCAGGCGGAGCGTGCCGGTGCCGAGCACCTCGCCGGCTGGCGACGTCGCGGTCCAGTCGACCTGGAACGTCGTGCCGTCGGGGAGGTCGTCGGCGTCGATCCCGTCCAGCTCCTTGGACACCTCGAACGTGCCGTGCGGCTCGCCGCACGGCACCGTCCCGGCGAACAGGAACGAGTGCACCTCGCCGCCCCGCATCGTGACGTCCCGCCCGATCACCTGCCCGTCGAGCGGCGCGGCGTCGACCGTCACGTCGGCGTTCGGCGCGAAGACCGACCCGTCCATGCGCTCGCCGGTGTGGGCGACCGTCACGTCGCCGGTGACGGCCGACAGGTCCCACAGGATGTAGGGCGAGTACTGGCCCTGCGGGTCGACGCGCACCCCCTGCACCTCCGTGGTCCCGGCGGGCACACGGATGATCAGCGGGTTCTGCCGGCCGGGCACGGCGCTCCCCGCCGAGAACTGGAGGAGGTCGGCGCCCACGACGTCCTCGTACGCCACGACGTTGGGGCGGTCGGACGCGAGCGGCGACAGCACCTTGCGCGAGCCCACGTCCTCGGCGACCGTCACGTGGTTCGCGTCGTGGCCGTCCGGGTCGGTGATCGTCGCGAGGCACTGGGTGGACTCGTCCAGGGTCGCGTCCTGCGCGGCCTGCACGTACCCGGCCACGACGTCCTGCGTGTCACCGGTCTGCTCGGTGAAGATCGAGGTGTTGCCGCCCGTGGGCGGCTCCGCGTCCGCCGGGTAGGTCTGCGCGGTGGCGTCGATGAGCGGCGGGTTGCCGGCGACGGACTGCCGCACCCAGCCCTCGCCCCGCGCCTCCGTGCGGAACGGCCCGAGGTCGCGGTCCACCGTCTTGAGCGTGCCGACGTTCTCCGGGGTGGTCGCCCCGCGGCTGGTGACGTTCACCTGGCCGACGTTGCGCGTGGTGTCCGGGTCGAACCGCCCGATGAGGAGACGCGTCGGGTCGCCGTCCACCGTGGGGATCGTGTAGTCGGCGGTGCCGGCGGCCACGTGGATCACGGCCCACTGGGCGAGGGTCGTGTCCGTGAGGTTCCGCCCGGCGGCGAGCGAGCCCTCGAGCTCCTGGTTGGCCACGACCGCGTCACGCTGGGCGTAGACGGTGAACCCGCCCGCGGACGAGAACGGGTTGATGTCGCCCTCGGCCGCGGCGGCCGCCGGTGCCGTCGCCGTCTGGGCGCCGAGGCCGACCAGCCCACCCAGCGCGAGCGCGGCGGCCACGAGGCCGCTCGTCGTCCTGCGCCCCGCCGAACCACCCGTGCTTCTCAATGTGCCGCCCCCGAGACGTCGCGAACCTCGCGTACCTGGCGACACTCTAGGGACCGGGAACCCCGGGCGCAGCGTGGTCTCGCTCCCACGTTCGCGCAGGTGGCCGCCGCCCTGGCGCCGGGGGTTGAACGACCGGCGAACGCTCGGCGAACATCTCGGCCGATGACGCCGGACGGCCCCCCGCCGCGGCCATACTGCCGCTTGTGCACGACGAGATCGCCCACCTGGCCCGCCACGTCGCCCCGCGCCGGACCCGCGTCGCGTCGGTCGCCGACCTGGCGCAACCGGTGCTCGTCGTGGGCTCCACGCTGCCGGTCGGGCAGCTCGAGGTCATCTTCCGGCGCCCGGAGGTGAGCGCGGTGGCCGTGCAGGACGACGCCGCACCCGCCCGCACCGGCATCGTCACGCGCGCCGGCCTGACCGCGGCGCTCACGGGGCGGCTCGGGTACGGGCGCGCCGTCCTGGAACGGCGCCCGACGGGGGCGGTCGCGGACTGGTCGCCCCTCGTCGTCGAGCCGGGGACGTCGGTCGCGGACGCCGCGGGCCTCGCGATGGCACGCACCGCGGCCCGGCGGTACGACGACGTCCTCGTGAGCGGCCCCTCGGCCTGGGGCTCCGCGAGCACGGCGGACGTCATGCGGGCGGTCGTCGCCGAGCTGGCCGAGCGCTCCACCCACGACTCGCTGACGCGCCTGCCCGGCCGCCCCGCCACCTGGTACGCGCTGCGTCGCCGGTGCGCGCTGGTGCGCGGGGGCGGGACCCGGGTGGTGCTGGTGCTCCTCGACGTGCGGGAGATGGCGGCGATCAACGCCGGCCACGGGCAGGACGCCGGCGACGAGGTGCTCGCGGAGCTCGCCGTCCGGATCGGTGCGGCGCTGCCGGCCGGCTGCGAGGCGGGCCGGGTGGAGGGCGACGGCTTCGCGGTGCTGGCGACGCTACCGGCGATGGACGACATCCAGGCGGCGGCGTCCGCGGACGCCCTGCGGCAGCACGTTCTCGCGCACGTCGCGTCACCGTCCCCAGGGTTCGGTGCCCGCCCCTGGCCCGAGCTCCGCGCGGCGGCCGCGTGGTCCGTGGCCGGTGCGGCCGACGCGGACGAGCTCGTCGCCCAGGCCGAGCGGCGCCTGCGCAGGGAGCGTCGCGCGGCCGCGCTGGTCTGAGGCCCTGGCGCCATGGTCCCGGGCAGGGCAAAGCCCGCGGGCTGGAGGTCGAGCCTCCTGCCGTGCTGGACGAGGTCACGGCACCCGCGGGCTCCGGTGGTCGCGAGGAACTCGCTACCCGCCCGACGTTCTAGCGCGCGCGACTAGCGCGCGACCACCTCATGGGTCCGAAGAGTCTTCACTGCTCGGATCACCTCCCTTCTCATGTGCCGACGACGCTACGCCCGCCGTCGCGGGGAGGCCAAGGGTTTTCCTCAGGGTGAACTCGGCCCGGGGCACGAGGGCCTACGCGCGCCGCAGGTGCGCCCACTCGCCGGGGTAGTCGTCGAGCCACTGGGCGAGCGAGCGCGCCGGCCGGCCGACGAGCCGGCCGACGTCGTCGGACACGCGCGCCAGCTCGCCCGCGGCGATGGCGGTGTACGACGTCACCCACCCGTCGAGCTCGAACGGCTCCGCCCCGAACCCGGCGCGCGACGCGTACGCCTCCTCCTCGGTCTCCGGGTGGTAGGTGAGGTCGCGGCCGGCGGCGCGCCCGAGGGTGGCGGCCACCTCGTCGAGCGTGAGCGCCTGCGGCCCGGTGACCTCGTAGGTCGCGCCGTCGTGCCGGGCCGGTCGCTCGTCGAGGATGACGGCGGTGGCGACGTCCGCGACGTCGTCGTGCGACACGGCCGCGACGCGCCCGTCCGCCGCCGGGCCCCGGATCACGCCGTCGTGCCCGACGAACGTGCTCAGCGCGTGGAAGTACAGGTTGTCGCGCAGCACCGTCCAGCGCAGCCCGGTGCGCGCCGCGACCTCGGCGAGGTGCTGCTCGGTATGCCAGTGGTCGCGCGCGAACGTGAACACGGCGTCGGGCGCCGCGCCCGCGAAGGACGTGTAGACCAGGCGCTCGACGCCGGCGGCCGCCGCGGCGTCGATCATCGCGGTGTGCTGCGCGACCCGGTCCGGCGCCTCGCGCGCGCTCACGAGGAAGACGGTGCGCACGCCGTCGAACGCGGCGCGCATCGCGGCGGTGTCGCGGTACCCGTCCGCGACCGCGACCTCGGCGACCGGCAGCGGACGGCCGTCGCTGAGCCGCGGCGCCTGCGCCGGGGACCGCACGACCAGCCGCTGCCGGGCGCCCTCGGCCGCGAGCCGGAACGCCAGTCGTGACCCGAGCCGTCCGCTCGCGCCGGTGACGGCGATCAGCCCGTCCGCCGCCCATCTCGCCATGCTTCACGGTAGGCACGGATCGGGAAGAGGGCTCGGCGAGAGGTGAGAATGGGCCCGTGACCGCCACCCCGTACCGCGTGATGACCGTCTGCACCGGCAACATCTGCCGCTCCCCCATGGCCGAGATCGTGCTGCGCGACCGGCTCGAGGCCGCCGGCCTGGGGGACGCCGTCGTCGTGGACTCCTCCGGCGTGAGCGACGAGGAGCGCGGCAACCCCGTCGACAGCCGCGCCCGGCGCACGCTGGCGGCGCACGGCTACCCGACCGGCGACGGCCACCGCGCCCGCCAGGTGACCCGGGCGGATCTCGCCGACCACGACCTGGTGCTGCCCATGACGGCGCAGCACGCGCGCCGGCTGCGGCGCCTGGCCGACGGCGCCGCGGGCTCCCCGGGGCTCGCCGAGATCCGGATGTACCGGTCGTTCGACCCCGCGGCCCCCGTCGTGGAGCCGGGCGGCGACGAGCACGTGCTCGACGTGGACGACCCCTGGTACGGCGACGAGTCCGGGTTCGAGACCACCCTGGCGGAGGTCGAGGCGGCCGCGGACGGCGTCGTCGAGCACGTGCGGGCGCGGCTGGGCGGCTGACCCGGCTCGCGCAGGGCGGAAAAAGCCGGACGAGATGCTCTGGGCCGGGTGCGAGGATCGGGCCATGACGACTCCGCCCGCCCCGCTCACCGTCCGCCGCGCCCGCGAGGACGAGTGGCGCGAGACGCGCGACCTGCGCCTGGCGGCGCTGCAGGACCCGGCGGCGCCGGTGGCGTTCCTCGAGACGCACGAGGTCGCGGCCGCGCGGCCGGACGCGTTCTGGCAGGAGCGGGCGCGCGGCAACGCCACGAGCGACGCGGTGGCCGCGTTCGTCGCCGTCGACCCGGACGGCCGCTGGGTCGCCACGACGACCGGCCTGGTCGAGGAGCCGGGGGCGACCGACGTCCTGGGTGGCCCCGTCGAGCAGCGGCAGGTGCACCTCGTGGGCGTGTTCGTGCGGCCGGAGCACCGCGGAGCCGGCCTGCTGGCGCGGCTGTTCGACGGCGTGCAGGACTGGGCGCGCGACCTCGGCGTCGAGCGGGCCCGGCTCTGCGTGCACGTCGACAACCCGCGCGCGCAGGCCGCCTACCGCAAGCTGGGGTTCACCCCGTCGGGCGCGCGGTTCGTCCTGGAGCAGGGCGAGGAGCTGGAGCTGGTGCGGGCGCTGTGACCGTCCGCCGCGAGGGTCGCCCGCGGCCGAAGGTCCGGCGCCACCAGGCGGCCACGCCCGTCGGCTCCGGCGCGGCGGCGGGCGGCGGGGCGGGCACGTAGGCGGCGACCCAGCGGGAGAGCTCCCGCCACACGACGTCGCGCACCGCGGGCGCGGAGAGCGTGACGTCGTGCAGGGCGCCGTCGATCCTCACGAGGGTGACGTGGCTGCCCAGCGCGGGCACGCGCCGCGCGACGCCGTTCACCTCGAGCACGGAGTCGGTGGTCATCATCTCGGGGCTCCACCGCACCGGCGCCGTCGAGCGGGCCGACAGCAGCACCAGCACGGGCACGTCGATGCCCAGCCCGCGCGACACGCGCTCCTGCCCCTGGAAGATCGCCGCCAGCCACGCCGGGGTGGAGCGCCAGCCGGTGTCCGGCCGCCAGGCGGGGTCGACGGACCACGCGCCGTCGAACCGGTCGGAGATGCTGCGCGCGTAGAACCCGAGGTCCACGTTCACGAGCTGGCTGCGCGGGGCGAGCGCGGCCTGGGCGCGCACGCCCGGCTCCAGCACCCACCGCCCCACGCCACCCGTCTGGAACTCGAGCCAGGGGCTGTTGAGCACCAGCGCGTCGGCGCGTCCCGGGCGGTGCGACACCCAGAGGCTGAGCACCAGCCCGCCCGTGGAGTGGCCCATGAGCACCAGGCGGCGGTCCGAGGCGGCGTCCGGGCCGTGCCCGAGAGCGGCGAGGGCGGCCTCGATGTCCTCGTCGTACGTGGCCAGCGCCGTGACGAACCCGGGCGTCTGGTGCTCGCGCAGGCTGCGGCCGTACTTGCGCAGGTCGAGGGCGTAGAAGCGTGCCCCCTGCCGCTCCCAGAACGCCGCGAGGTGGGTCTGGAAGAAGTAGTCCACCCAGCCGTGCACGTACAGCACGTCGATGCCGGCGTCTCGCTCGGCGTCGTCGTCGACACCCGGCTCCACGGCCCTGCGCACGAGCGTCGCGACGACGTCGCCCTCGAAGTCGGGCTCCAGCGGCAGCGTGAGCCGCTCGAACCCGGGCAGCACGTCGGGCTCCCACGTGCTGCTCGTGCCGGCCTGCTCCACGACCCGAACGTAAGGAACCCGGCGCGCCCGCGCGAGCCGGGTGCCCGCGGGGCTCCTCCTGCGTCAGCGGGTGCCGCTGCCCGTGCGCCGCAGGGCACGCCCGGGGAGGGCGTCGGTGCGCGCGCCGGCGTCGACGACGGCGACGCCGTCGACGAGGACCAGGTCGATGCCCGTGGCCTGCTGCCGCGGCTCGGCGAACGTCGCGGTGTCCTGGACGGTGTCGGGGTCGAGCAGCACGAGGTCCGCGGCGTGGCCGGTGCGGACCAGGCCGCGGTCGACCAGCCGCAGGCGGGCCGCGGGGCGTCCGGTGAGGTGGTGCACGCAGTCCTCGAGGGACAGGACGCCGAGCTCGCGCACGTACCGCGCGAGGTAGCGGGGGAACGTGCCCCACGCGCGCGGGTGCGGGCGGCCGCCCACGAGGATCGCGTCCGAGCCGCCGCAGTGCGTGCGGTGCTGCATGATCGTGCGCACGTTCTCCTCGTGGCCCACGTGCTGCAGGATCGTGGTGCCGAGCCGGTCGGCCACGAGCTGCTCCACGAAGACGTCGCCCGGCGCGCGGCCCTCGTCGCGGGCGATCGCCTCCACGGTGCGTCCCACGCGCCCCGCCAGCGCCGGGTTCTGCACGCCGCTGATCTCGATGGTGTCCCACTCCGCGACACAGCCGTGGCAGCCGTCGGTGCCGACGTGCTCCAGCTCGTACACGATGCGCTCGCGGTCGGCGGGGTCGGCGAGCCGGGACAGCAGCGCGTCCGTGCCGCCCGAGAACGACCAGCTCGGCAGGATCGCGCTGAGCGTCGTCGAGCCCGGCAGGTACGGGTAGGTGTCGAGCGTGACGTCCACGCCGTCGTCCAGCGCCGCGTCGACCAGCGCGAGCAGCTCGCCCGCGCGGCCGCGGTTGGGGGCGAAGTTCATCGTCGCGTGCGTGAGGTGCAGCGCGCAGCCCGTGGCACGGGCCAGGTCGATCATCTCCGCGTACGCCTCGAGCGCGCCCTTCCCGTACGACCGGTGGTGCGGGCTGTAGTAGCCGTCGTGCGCGGCGACGACGCGCAGCAGCGCGGCGAGCTCGTCGTCGTCGGCGTACATGCCCGGCGTGTACGTGAGGCCGCTGCTCATGCCCAGCGCGCCCTCGCGCAGCCCCTGGGCCAGCAGCTCGCCCATCCGGGCGACCTCCGCGGGCGTCGCCGGGCGCTCGTCCGGCCCGACGACGAGGTGGCGCAGCGTGCCCTGCGGCACCAGGTAGGCGGCGTGGCAGGCGATGCCCCGGTCCAGGCGGTCCAGGTAGCCGGCCACCGACTCCCAGTCCCAGGCGAAACCCGGCGGGTCGTCGTTCCAGCCGGCGATCTGGGCGCGGATCGCGGTGCGGGTGCGCTCGTCCACCGGCGCGAACGACAGCCCGTCCTGGCCCAGCACCTCCAGCGTCACGCCCTGGCTCACCTTCGCCGTGTGGTCCGGGTTCGCGAGGATCTGCACGTCCGAGTGGGCGTGCATGTCGATGAAGCCCGGGGTGAGCGCGCGGCCTGCCGCGTCCACCGTGCGGTGCGCGCCGGCCGCCCGGGCGTCCGACCGCCCGGGGTCGACGGCGACGATGCGGCCGTCCGCCACGGCGACGTCGGCGACGACCCCCGGGGCGCCCGTGCCGTCGAGCACCAGCGCGTCGCGGACCAGCAGGTCGGCGGTCATGCTCCCCCTCAGAACCAGGTCCGCACCAGGTCGACGACGACCGGGTCGGCGGCGTCCGCGTCGTCCACCACCGGCACGAGCGTCCACTTGTCCATCGCCGTGCACGGGTGCGACAGGCCCAGGCGCAGCTCGTCGCCGATGCGCAGGTCGGCCCTGTCGGCACCGTCGGCCCTGTCGGCCCTGTCGGCACCGTCGGCACCGTCGGCACCGCCGTCGTGCGCGTCCCACCGCAGGAAGCCGTGCTGGTCGTTCAGTGCGGTGACCTGCACGCCCGCGACGGTCGCCGGCGCGTCCCCGGGCATGCGCGGGCGCCGCAGCTGCACCTCCGGCAGGCCCTCGTCGAACGGCAGGTCGCGCTTGCCGGCGTCGAACAGCGCCAGTCCCGGTTCCGGCCGCGAGCTCACGCGGACCCAGCCGTGCATCGCGCTGCGGAATCCCGGGCCGCCGGTGCGCGGCTCCTCCCCGAGCGGGGAGACGTGCCGGTAGAAGCCGTCGTCGTGCACCACGTAGGCGCCGCTGCGCAGCACCACCCGTGCCCCCGCCGCGACCAGCGGCGACAGCACCTCGTCCACGACGTCGAAGTAGGCGCTGCCGCCCGCCGTCACGACCGGCACCTCCACCTCGTACCGGCCGTCGGCGACCAGCCGCTCGTGCACCTCGACCAGGTCGCGCAGGTAGCCGCGCACCACGTCCCGGCTGCGGGTGTCGGAGTCGTGCGCGAGCGCGCCCTCGTACCCGCCGACGCCCGCCAGGCGCAGGTGCGGGGACGCGGCCACGCGCTCCGCCGTCGCCAGCGCGGTCTCCAGGTCCCGGGCGCCCGTCCGACCGCCGGCGCCGCCGCGCTCGACGAGGACGTCGAGGGGCGGGCGGGAACCGGCCGCGGCGGTGTGCGCCGCGAGCGCGTCGTGCATGAGGTCCACCGCGACCGGCGAGTCCGCCCAGACCAGCACCCGCAGCTCGCGGTCGGCGGCCAGCTCGTCCGCGATCCAGCGCAGCGCCAGGGGCGAGATCACGCTGTTCGCGACCAGCACCCGGCCGATGCCGAACTCGAGGGCCACGCCGAGCTGGAACGGGTTCGCGACGGTGATCGCCCAGGCGCCCGCGTCGACCTGCTCCGCCCACAGCCGCGGCGCCATCGTCGTCTTGCCGTGGGGGGCGAGGTCCAGCCCGCGCTCGGCGCACCAGTCGGCCATCACACGCAGGTTGGTGTCGAGCGCGGACCGGGACAGCGTGAGCAGCGGGGTCGGCAGCTGCGACAGGCGCGGGCGGCGCGCGCGGACCTCGGCGACGGACAGCCCCCAGAGCTCCGGCGGCACCGCCTTGTGGCGCGGGCCGACGCGCTCGTCGTCGAGGGCGGCGATCTTCTCGCGGTCGATCCGACAGGTGTCCACGGCTCCGGTACCGTCCATCGTCAGGCCTCCTCGTTCGCCGTCGACGGTGCGACGATGCCGTACCGCCTGCAGAAATGCACGCCAGGTCCGGGGAGGCCGCCCCACCCCGAAAGGACGAGCACATGGCCGAGCAGACCCCGAAGACCGCGATCTCCACCGACCAGGCCCCCGCCCCGGCGCACACGTTCCACCAGGGCGTCCGGGTCGGCGACCTGCTCCAGGTCTCCGGTCAGGGCCCCGTGGACCCCGCGACCGGCGAGTACCTCCACCCCGGGGACGTCGCCGCGCAGACCACGCGCACCCTGCAGAACGTCGAGGCGATCGTGCGCGCCGGCGGCGGCACCATGGCGGACGTCGTCATGCTGCGGGTCTACCTCACGACGCGCGACGACTTCGCCGCGATGAACGACGCCTACGGCGCGTTCCTCGGCGAGCGGCTCGGCCCGGACGCCGTGCTGCCGTCCCGCACCACGGTGATGGTCGGCCTGCCGCGCGAGGAGATGCTCGTCGAGATCGACGCGCTCGCCTACCTCGCCTGAGCGGCCCAGGCGGCCCGCTCAGCCGGCCGCCGAGGTCGCAGGCCGTCCCGGCGGGAGCGCCGGTCGGGCGAGGTCCGGCGTGGGCAGGAACGTCACCGGCACCTCGGGGACGACGTCGCGCAGCCAGTCGGCGAACAGGGCCATCCCCGCCTGCTCGGCCGGCACGTGCCCGGCCACGACCAGCCCCTTCGGTGCGCCCCGGCCGGTGGTGCCGAGGTGGGCGGCGTCCAGCGCGTACGACTGCGTCTCCCACTCGTGCGCCTCCCCCACGACGACGGCGTCCACGTCGTCCCGGCGCAGCACCGCACGGTTGCGCGCGAAGCCGCGGAAGCCCAGGTCCAGGCCCACGCGCCGCACCGGCTGGTCCGGGTCGCCGACATAGCGGGCCGTGCGCGCGCCGAGCGTCGTCGCGACGTGCGCGGCCAGCTCGCCCAGCGTCGTCGGGCCGACGTCGCACACCGACGCCCCGTCCGCGGCGGGGTCGAGCGACCAGCCCAGCGCACGGGCCGTGCCCTCGTCGACGCCGTCCGGGCGCCGGTCGTGCCAGGCGTCGTGCGCGCGCCACACCACGAGGCCGTGGTCGGCGACGAACGCGCGCTTGGCCGCGAGCACCGGGTCGCCCTCCGCCTCCAGGTCGGGGACGGCGGCGCCGGTGTGGTCGTAGTCGGCCGGCTCGTGCGTGACGACGACGTTGGCGCCCGCGGCGACCGCGCGCTCCAGCACCTCGAGCGAGGCGAGCGTCGTCACGGCGACTCCGCGCACCAGGGTGCCGGGGTCGCCCGCGACGAGGCCGTCGACCGTCGTCGACCGCGGCGACACCGCCAGCGCCGCCGCGGCGCGGGAGACCAGGCATGCGGCGGTGAGGGTCGGGTCGTGCGGGCGCGTCGTCACGGCGCCACGGTAACCGCCGGCCCCGACTCGTCCGGTCGGCACCTCGGGCGCAGTCCCTCAGGCCCGGTGGAGCAGCCCCGGGAGGCCGGTGACGTCGTCGAGCACGTGGTCGGGGCGCGGCAGGGACTCGTCGTCGGCCTGCCGTGCGAACTTGCCCGTGCGCACCAGCACCGTGCGGACACCGGCCGCGCGGCCCATCGCGACGTCCGACGAGCGGTCGTCGCCGACCACCCACGTGTGGTCGAGGGCCGGCGCCGGGCTGACGGTGCCGAGCGCGAGCCGCAGGAACTCCGTGCTCGGCTTGCCCAGCGTGCGGGCCGTCACCTCGGCGCCGTGCTCGATCGCCGCGACCACCGAGCCCGTGTCGAGCGCGGGCCGGCCGTCGCGCAGGAACCAGCGGCCGTGCTGCAGCGCCAGCAGCTCCGCGCCGTCCAGCACGGCGCGGAACGCGGCGTCGAGGGCTGGGTAGTCGAGCACGTCGTGCACGTCGCCGACCAGCACGTGCGTGGGGCCGTCGTCGGGGCCGACGACGTCGACACGCGCCGCGAGCTGGTCGCGGACGGCGGCGGTGGCGAGCACGTGCACCCGCGCGCCCGTGCCGGCGAGGTCCGCGGCCGCGGCGTCCACCGGGGTGAACAGCTCGTTCGGGTCCAGGCCGAGGCCCATCCCGCGCAGGCGCGCGACGATCGACGGCGAGTCCTGGGAGTCGGTGTTGGTCACGAAGCGGACGGCGTGGCCCGCGTCCCGCAGCGCGGTGACCGCGGCGTCCGCGCCAGGGACCAGGTGGTCGCCCTCGTACACCGTGCCCTGCAGGTCGAGCAGCACCGCGTGCCCGGTCACGGCCGCGCTCCCCCGGTCGTGACCGGCCCGGGTACCCGCAGCGCCCCGGCGAGCAGCAGGTCGCGGACCCGCGCCGCGACGTCGCTGGGCGACGCGGCGTCGTCCCGCACGACGGCGTCGTCCGCCGTGCCGTCGACCTCCGCGGCGAACGCGGCGTGCATCGTCCGCGTGGCGACCGGGTCGTCGAAGCCGTGCCCCGTGCGCGTGGCCACGCGGGCGAGGCACACGTCGACCGGCGGCAGCAGGACGGCGCGGTGCACGGCGGCACCCGCCTCCGCCGCGAGGGAGGCGAGGTCCCGGGCGGCGTCGGCGTGCAGGACGCCGTCGTAGACCACCCACGCGTCGGACCGCGCGAACTCGACGGTGGCGGCCATCGCCGCCCGCCCGGCGTGCGCGGTCTGCGGCGCCGCCTCCGGGAGCCACGGGTCGACGCCGCCGCACCGCCACCGGCCGAAGAACCAGTCCGCCTCGAGCAGCGCGGAAGGGTCGAGCAGGTCGGCCAGGGCCGCCCCGACGGCCGACTTCCCCGAGCCCGGCGGGCCCGTCACCACGACGACGTCTCCCACGGCGGCCTCAGAAGATCCCGCGGGCGCGGCGGCGCTCGCGCCACCGCCGCACCTCGCGCTCGACGTCGCGCGTCGGCGTCACGACCGGTGGACCGCCCAGGAGCTGGCGGCGGGCGTCGACGACCCGCGCGTTGAACTCCTCGACGGCCTCCCGGACGCGCCGTTCCTCGGGCTCGCGGTCGAGCGTGTCGTCCAGCTCGGCGTCGTCGCGGCGCAGCTGCGCGGCCGGCAGGACACCGGTGATCTGCTCGCGCTCCACGAGGTTCTTGAGCCACCAGTCCGGGTCGTGCGTGCCGCGCAGCCCGGGGATCGGCTTGCCCTGCAGCGGGAGGTCGTCGAACTCGCCGCGACGGATGGCCTGGTCGACGACGGTGTCCACCCACAGGGCGCGGTCGTCCATGCGGCGGCGGGGCTGCGCGGCGGCGGGCTCCGCGTCGCCGGCCTCCCCGCCCGCGTCGCGTGCCTCCGCCGCGATCTCGCGGTCCACCTGGTACTGGGCGGCCCGGCGAGCCGGGTCGCGCTGGTCGTCGCGGCGGCGTCGGAACATCGGCATTCCTCTCGGGTCGTCTGCGTCCAGACTAGGCGTGGACCGGCCGGCCACGGCCGACCGCGACCCGGCATGATGGCCGTATGAAGGTCTCGCGCCGCAGCCACGTGCCGCCGTTCGCCGTCATGCAGGTGCTGGCGGAGGCCAACGGGCGTCGAGCCGCCGGGCACGACGTGCTCAACCTGTGCGCGGGCGAGCCGTCCACGGGGGCGTCGGACGTCGTGCGGGAGAAGGCGGCGGAGCTGCTGCGCACCGCCGACCTCGGCTACACCGAGTCGATGGGGGTGCCCGCGCTGCGGCGGGAGATCGCCGGGCACTACCGCCGCTGGTACGACGTCGAGGTGGACCCGGCACGCATCGCGGTGACGACCGGGTCGAGCGGTGGGTTCCTGCTCGCGTTCCTCGCCGCGTTCGACGTCGGCGACCGGGTGGCGCTCGCCCGGCCGGGGTACCCGGCGTACAAGAACATCCTCGCCGCGCTGGGGTGCGAGGTGGTGGAGCTCGACTGCGGTCCGGACACCCGCTACCAGCCCACCGTCTCCCAGCTCATGGAGGCCTACTACGAGGGCGGGCTGGACGGGCTGGTCGTCGCGTCCCCCGCCAACCCGACGGGCACGATGCTGCCGCCCGCCGAGCTGGCCGCCCTGGCGCGCTGGTGCGAGGAGCACGAGGTCCGCCTGATCAGCGACGAGATCTACCACGGGATCGCCTACTCCGCTGACGTACAACAGGCCACTGCCGCGATGTACACCGACGCCGGGGCGGTGGTGGTGAACTCGTTCTCCAAGTACTGGGCCATGACCGGCTGGCGTCTGGGCTGGCTCGTGCTGCCCGACGAGCTGGTCGGTCCCGTCGACGCGCTCGCCGGCAACGTCGCGCTGTCGCCGCCGGCGCTGGCGCAGCACGCCGGGGTCGCGGCCTTCTCCCCCGCCGGCTACGCCGCCGCGGCCGAGAACGTCGCCCGGTACGCGGCGTCGCGTGCCGCCCTGCTCGACCGGGTGGAAGAGCTCGGGTGGCGCCCCGTCGCGCCCGCGGACGGCGCGTTTTACCTGTACGGGAACGTGTCCGGGTTCCGCGACGCCGTCGGCGGCGACTCGGTGGCCTACTGCCGGCGCCTGCTCGCCGAGGCCGACGTCGCGATCACCCCCGGCGCCGACTTCGACACCGTGTCCGGCGGCGACTGGGTGCGCCTCTCCTTCGCCGCCGCGCCCGACGTCGTCTCCCGCGCCGTCGACCGCATCGTCGCCTGGCACCGCACCCTCTGACGGCGAGGTAGTTCCGGTCCCCGCGAGGTGGTGCGTGAAGGGCCGGTCGTGGGTGCGAGGCACGGCGTCGTGCGGGAGGCTCGCACTACCTCGGCAGGACCGGAACTACCTCGGCAGGACCGGAACTACCTCGGCGGGAGCGGGACTTCCTCACGGACGGAGGACGGATGATCCGACTGGTGACGGCGAACGTCCAGCACGCTCTCGTGGACGGGGAGCGGGTGGACCTCGACCGGCTCGGGACGGCGCTCGCCGCGCTGGACGCCGACGTCGTGGCGCTCCAGGAGGTGGACCACGGCCAGGCGCGGTCCGACGGCGAGGCGCAGGCGTACCGGATCGCCGGGGCGCTCGGGATGCCGGAGCACCGCTTCGTCCCCGCGGTCCGGGGGGCGCTCGACCCCGCCTGGCGTCGCCGCCGCGCCCCGCGCTCCGCCGAGGGCGACGACGGCCGCCTGCCCGCCCCGGCCGGCTACGGCATCGCGCTGCTGAGCCGCCACCCGGTGCGCGCCTGGCGCGCCATGCGACTGCCCGGTCTCAACCTTCCGGGCGTGCCGCCGCTCGGCGTCGACGAGCCGCGCGTGGCCGTCGCGGCCGCCGTTACGACCCCCGACGGCCCGCTGACCGTCGTCGCCACGCACCTGTCCAAGAGCGAGCCGTGGAAGGCCGCGCAGCTGCGGCGGCTGCGGCAGCGGGTGCGGCACGCGCCGCGCCCGCTGGTGCTGCTGGGGGACCTCAACACCCGCGGCGACCTGCCGGCCCGGCGCACGGGCTGGCGCGAGCTCGTGCACGTTCCGACGTACCCGCGCATGCGGCCCTGGATCCGCATCGACCACGTCCTGGTAGACGGCCCGGTGACGGCCACCGGCGTCGCGAGGGCCGTGGACCTCGGCGTGAGCGACCATCGCGCGGTCGTCGTCGACGTCGCGCTCGGCGGGGAGCCGGCATGACGGACCAGCCGACCGGGGGCGTCCCGGACCGCGGGCACGGCCGCCCGGAGACGCCGGAGCAGCGCTCGGACCGGAACTGGAACGAGCTGCTGCAGGAGCTGCGCGTCATGCAGACGGGCGTGCAGATCCTCACCGGCTTCCTGCTGATCCTGCCGTTCCAGAGCCGGTTCGGGGACCTGGACGACTATCAGCGCACGGTGTACCTGGTGCTCGTGCTCGTGTGCGTCGCGACGACAGGGCTCCTCGTCGCCCCGGTCGCGCTGCACCGGGCGCTGTTCCGCCAGCACCTCAAGCGCTCGGTGGTGACCGGGGGCGACCGGATGGCGCGAGCCGGGCTGGTGCTGCTCGCGATCGCGCTCGCGGGCACCGCGGAGCTCGTGTTCGACGTCGTCGTGGGCCGCGCCGCGGGGATCGTCGTGGGCGCCACGTCGGCCGTCGTGCTGCTGGGCCTGTGGGCGGTGGTCCCCGCGTTCGTGCGGCACCGCGGGCGCTGACGGGAGGCCGTCACCACCCGCGGCGACGACGCCGTCAGGCGGCGAGGTCGACGCGCTCCTGGCGGGGCAGCTCGGCGACGTCGGCCACGTCGGACGCCTCGGTCGCGGCGTCGAGCCGGGCCTCGGTGCCGAGGGCGCCGGCGGTCGCGTCGGCGGACCCGTCGACGACGGTGACGGCGTGCGGCTCGGCGGTCGCCTGCAGCGCGGCGAGCTGTGCGGCGGCCGCCCGCTCGGCGCGGCGGGCCCGGGCGATCGTGCGCATCGCCGCGGCGCCGATGACGACGGCGGCGACGTTCGACAGCGCGGACGGCCAGATGCCGTTCACGATCGCGATGACGAGCATCACGGACGCGCCGGCGACGTTGGACAGCTGGAACGGGAGCGAGTCGGCGGTCCAGCGGCCCTTGCTCACCATGCCGTAGGCGAGGACGACGGCGATGGCGCCGACCCAGCCGAGGGCGGTAATCACGGTCAGCAGGGAGATCGTCATGACGGGCACCTCCGGGGGGTCGGGTGGCACACCTGTGCCACGGAAAGGTCGAGCTGAGAATGTGGGGGACGCCGTTCCCGAGAGCCGGGAACCGGAGAGCTCCGGCCGCGTCGAAACGATTCTGCAGCACGATCTGCGTTCAGCACAATCAAATCCTTCTCCGACCGGCAGTTAGTATTCCTACATGGCTACAGACCCACGGAGACTTGCCTTCCTCCTTGCCGTGCACCGTGCCGGGGGCGTGCTCGCGGCAGCAGATCTTCTGCATGTCACCCCGTCCGCGGTGTCCCAGCAGATCGCCCGCCTGGAGGCCGAGGAGGGCATCGCCGTCCTCGACCGCGGGCCGCGTGGCGTCACCCTCACCGCCGCGGGCCGTGTGCTGGCCGAGGCGGGCGAGCGGATCGAGGCCGAGCTGCTCGAGGCGCGCCAGGCGATCGCCGGGCTCGGCGAGGGCGTGAGCGGCACGGTCGTCCTGGGCGCCTTCCAGACCGCGATCCGGGCCGTCGTGGCCCCGATGCTGCTCGACCTGGCCGAGCAGTACCCGGCGGTCGAGGTGGACGTGCGCGAGCATGAGCCGGCCGAGGCGGTCCGCATGCTGCGCGCCGGCGACCTCGACGTCATCCTTCTCGAGCGCGACGCCGACATGGACTCCCCCGCTCCCCGCGGCGTGCACGACGTCCCGCTGGTCGACGAGCCGTGGTGCGTCGTCGTGCCCGCCGGGCTGCCCATGCCCGAGCGCCTCGACGACCTGGCGAACCTGCAGTGGGTGGGCGCCGAGGCGGACACGGCGTCCGACCGCGCGCTGCGCCGTCTGGCCCGCACGCTCGGCACGACCGTCAGCCAGCGGCACCGGTTCTTCGACTTCGACACCGCGCTCTCGCTCGTCGCGGCGAACCAGGGCGTGGCCATGCTGCCCGCGCTCGCCCTGCAGGGCGGGGACGTGCCGGAGGGCGTCGAGGTCGCGCGGCTCGCGGGCCTCGGCACGCGCCGCATCGTGGCGCGGCACCGCGCGACCCGGCACGAGCCGGGCCCGGCCGTGCGCGCGGTCGTCGACGCGATGGTCGAGGTCACCCGCGACCTCGAGCTCGGCTGAGGGCCGTCCTGCCGGCCAGGTCGCGCGGACGACGTCGCAGGTCGCCGCGCGTCCGGCCGTCTCCGCTCCTACCATCGCGTCATGGGTGAGAGCACGCCGGGCACGCTCCCGGCGGACGGGACGGGACGGGAGCCGACACCCCTGTCGGACCGGACGCTCGGCGTCGCGCGGCGGCTGTGGGGCCTGACGTACCTGCGCGCGCTGCTCTACCTGGTGGCGGGCGTGGTGCTCTTCGCGAACCCCGACCAGGGGCTCACCTGGGTGCGGTGGCTGATCGGGCTGGTGATCGTCGCGCAGGGCGTGCTGCTCACGGTCGAGGGCGCGCCGACGAAGCGCTCGGGCCGGCGCCGGGGCGAGGGCGACGAGGTGAGCTGGCGTCTGCTGGCGGGCGTGGTGAGCATCGGCGCCGGTCTCGTCATCCTGCTGTGGCCGTCCATGTCGGGGCCGGTGATGGTGCTGGTCGTGGCGGTGTGGGCGTGCGCGGCGGGGGTGGCGGGCGTGATCGGTGCGCTGCGCGGGCGCGCGCTGCGCACCACGTCGTGGGACTGGCAGCTCGTCAACGCGGTGCTGTGGATCGTGCTGGGCGTCGTGATGCTCGCCCGGCCCAGCACGAGCGTGGCGACCGCCGCCCAGCTGCTCGCGCTCTACCTGCTCATGGCGGGTGCCGTGCTGGTGGTGGGCGCGTTCTCGGCCGGCACCCGCGCCCACGACGCCCGCAAGGCCCGCGACGGCGGCACGGCCGGGTAGGATCGGCCGCGTCACACCGCAGCCCTGGCTGCCCACAACGCGGCCGCACCCCCGGGTGCGGTTGCCACATAGCCGCTCGAACCGCGACGGGAGAGCTCGTGCCGGGCCCGCAGGGACCGGCCGGCGCCGAAGGAGCAACCCTCCCCGGGAATCTCTCAGGCACCCGTACCGTCACGGCGAGGCAACTCTGGAAAGCGGCCCTGTCCCGTCCTCGTGGCGGGCGTGGGCCCACCGACGGTGCAAGTCGGCGCGCCCCGTCGCCGTCGTAGGTCACGTCTGCGACGACGCCCTGGCGGACCGGCAAAACTCTCAGGTCGACGCACGGCGTCCGATGACAGAGCGGGGAGGACCTGCCAGTCCCCCGCCTGCCCGGCCCGACCCTCGGAGCTTCGACGTGACCACCCTCCCGGACGACTCGCTCACCCTCACCGGCGTCGACCCCGACGTGTTCGCCGACCGGCACGTGGGCCCGCGCGGCCGCGAGGTCGCCACGATGCTCGACACCCTCGGCCACGCGTCCCTCGACGCCCTGGTGGACGCAGCCGTCCCCGCGTCGATCCGCACGGACCGCCCGCTGGACCTGCCGGCCGCCCGCTCGGAGGCCGAGGTGCTCGCCCACCTGCGCGACCTCGCCGGCAAGAACCAGGTCAAGCGCCAGATGATCGGCCTGGGCTACTACGGCACCACCACTCCCCCGGTGATCCGCCGCAACGTGCTCGAGTCCCCCGCCTGGTACACCGCGTACACGCCGTACCAGCCCGAGATCTCGCAGGGCCGCCTCGAGGCGCTGCTCAACTTCCAGCAGGCGGTCGAGGACCTCACGGGTCTCGGGATCGCCGGGGCGTCGCTGCTCGACGAGGCCACGGCCGTCGCCGAGGCGGTCGCCCTCATGTGGCGGGCCTCGCGGGCGAAGAGCGGGTACGTCGTCCTCGACGCCGACCTGTTCCCCCAGAGCCTGTCGGTCACGCGCGGCCGCGCGGAGGCCATCGGGCTGCCCGTCGTGGTGGTCGGTCTCGACGACGGCCTCACGGCCGGGCTGGACGCGTTCGTCGCCGCGGGCGGCACGCTGCCCGACGGCGACCTGGTCGGCGTCGTGGTGCAGCAGGCGGGCGCGTCGGGCCGCGTGCTGGACGCGCGCGGCGTGGTCGCGGAGGCCAAGGAGCGCGGGGCGCTCGTCACGGTGGCCGCGGACCTCCTGGCGCTCACGATCCTGACGTCGCCGGGCGAGCTGGGCGCGGACGTCTCGGTCGGCTCGGCCCAGCGCTTCGGGGTGCCCCTGTTCTACGGCGGCCCGCACGCGGCCTTCATGGCGGTCCGCAAGGGCCTGGAGCGCCAGCTCCCCGGCCGCCTCGTCGGCGTCTCCACCGACGCCGACGGCGCCACGGGCCTGCGCCTGGCCCTGGCCACCCGCGAGCAGCACATCCGCCGCGAGAAGGCCACGAGCAACATCTGCACCGCGCAGGCCCTGCTCGCCATCGTCGCCTCGATGTACGCCGTCTACCACGGCCCCGACGGCCTCCGCGCGATCGCGGAGCGCACCCACGCCCGCGCCGCCGCCGTCGCGGCAGGCCTCCGCGCCGCCGGGATCGCCGTCGAGCACGACATCTTCTTCGACACCGTCCGCGCCGTCGTCCCCGGCCAGGCGGAGCGCATCGTGGCAGCAGCCGCCGACGCCGGCTACAACCTGTACAAGGCCGACGCCGACCATGTACAGATTGCCTGCGACGAGACCACCACCTCCGACGACGTCGCTGCGGTCCTCGCCGCCTTCGCCGCCGTGCTGGGCGACGGCAACACGGTGCAGGAAGCGGGGAGGTCGGCAACCCCTCGCGCGGACGTAGACCTTCCCGAAGTGGAGGGCGCCCAGGCGCCCGTGAACGCGTCCGCGCGAGGGGTTGCCGACCTCCCCGCGGCCGTGACCAGGAGCACGCCGTACCTCCAGCACCCCATCTTCCACATCCACCGCAGCGAGACGTCCATGCTCCGCTACCTGCGGTCCCTCAGCGACAAGGACCTGGCGCTGGACCGCACGATGATCCCGCTGGGCTCGTGCACGATGAAGCTGAACGCGACGGCGGAGATGGAGGCGATCAGCTGGCCGGGGTTCGCGGACATCCACCCGTACGTGCCGGCTGACCAGGCGCTGGGCTACGCGGAGTTGGTGTCGACGCTGGAGGCTCAGCTCGCGGAGATCACGGGGTACGCGGGCGTGTCGGTGCAGCCGAACGCGGGCTCGCAGGGGGAGTTCGCGGGGCTGCTGGCGATCAAGGGGTACCACCGCTCGCGGGGCGAGGAGCACCGCGACATCGTGCTGATCCCGGCGTCGGCGCACGGGACGAACGCGGCGTCGGCGGCGCTGGCCGGGTTGCGGGTCGTGGTCGTGGCGACGGCGGACGACGGCGAGATCCAGCTGGACGACCTGCGCGCGAAGCTGGACCAGCACGGCCCGCAGGTGGCCGGGATCATGATCACGTACCCGTCGACGCACGGCGTCTACGAGGAGCACGTGCGCGAGGTCTGCGATCTTGTACATGAAGCCGGTGGCCAGGTGTACATCGACGGCGCGAACCTCAACGCGCTGGTCGGGCTCGCGCGCCCGGGGGAGTTCGGCGGGGACGTCTCGCACCTCAACCTGCACAAGACGTTCTGCATCCCGCACGGCGGCGGCGGCCCGGGCGTGGGCCCGGTCGCGGTGGCGGCGCACCTGGTGCCGTTCCTGCCGGCCGACCCGACGCCGGGCACCGACGCGCAGGACGGCATCGCGCCGGTGAGCGCGGCGCCGCACGGGTCGGCGGGCATCCTGCCGATCTCGTACGCCTACCTGGCCCTGATGGGCCCGGACGGGCTGACGGAGGCGTCGAAGGCCGCCGTCCTCACCGCGAACTACGTCGCGAAGCGGCTGGACCCGTACTTCCCGGTGCTCTACACGGGGGAGAACGGCCTCGTGGCGCACGAGTGCATCCTCGACCTGCGGCCGATGACCGCCGAGACGGGGGTCACGGCGGAGGACGTGGCCAAGCGCCTCATCGACTACGGCTTCCACGCGCCGACGATGTCGTTCCCGGTGGCGGGCACGCTCATGGTGGAGCCCACCGAGAGCGAGGACCTCGCGGAGCTCGACCGCTTCGTCGACGCGATGATCGCCATCCGCGGCGAGATCGACCGGGTCGCGGCGGGGGAGTGGACCGTGGACGACAACCCGCTGCGCCACGCGCCGCACACCGCGGCGAGCGTCGTCGCCGACGAGTGGGCGCACCCATACTCCCGCGAGCTGGCCGCCTTCCCGCTGCCCAGCCTGCGGGGCGCGAAGTACTGGTCACCCGTGCGCCGCATCGACGGGGCCAAGGGCGACCGCAACCTCGTGTGCGCCTGCCCGCCGCTGGAGTCCTACGCGGAGCCGATCGCCCACTGACCGCTGTGAGCGCGATTTCGGGGACAATTCCGCCCCGAATTGTCCCCGAAATCGCGCTCACAACACCGAAGGGAGCCTCGATGGCCGAGGACCAGCAGGAGACGCAGGACAAGACCACGCCGCTGCACGACGAGCACGTCGCGCTGGGTGCCAGCCTCACCGGCTTCGGCGGCTGGCTGATGCCCCTGCGGTACACCTCCGACCTGGCGGAGCACCGCGCGGTGCGCGAGGCCGCCGGCCTGTTCGACCTGTCGCACATGGGGGAGATCCACCTCGAGGGTGCCCAGTCCGGCGCCGCGCTCGACGCCGCGCTGGTGGGCGCCGCCAGCGCCATCGGGGTCGGCCGAGCGCGGTACGCGATGATCTGCGCCGAGGACGGCTCGGTGCTCGACGACCTCATCGTGTACCGCCTGGCCGACGAGCACTTCCTGGTCGTCGCGAACGCCGGCAACGCGCCGCGCGTGGCGGCCGAGCTGGTGGCGCGGTCGGCCGCGTTCGACACGGTGGTCACGGACCGCTCGGCGGAGACCGCGCTCGTCGCGGTGCAGGGCCCGCGGGCCGAGGAGATCGTCGCGTCGCTGACCGCCGACGGCGACGTCGACACGGTGCGCGGCATGCGGTACTACGCCTCCGCCCGGGCCACGGTGGCGGGGGTCGGCGTGCTCGTGGCCCGCACGGGCTACACCGGCGAGGACGGGTTCGAGCTCTTCGCGCCGGCCGACCGCGCGGTGGAGCTCTGGCGCGCGCTGCTCGCGGCGGGGGAGCCCTTCGGCCTCGTCCCGGCCGGCCTGTCGGCCCGCGACTCCCTGCGGCTCGAGGCGGGCATGCCGCTCTACGGGCACGAGCTGGACGAGACGACCACGCCGTACGAGGCGGGCCTCGGCCGCGTGGTGAAGCTCGACAAGACCGACGCCGACGGCGCCCCGCTGCCGTTCGTCGGGCGCGACGCGCTCGCGTCGCGCGCCCACAGCGCGCCCGCGCGTGTCCTCGTCGGCCTCCGCGGGGAGGGGCGTCGTCCCGCCCGCGCGGGGTACGACGTCGTGCAGCGGGGTCTGGACGGCGCCGCGGGCGCGGTCGTCGGCCAGGTGACGTCGGGCGCGCCGTCGCCGACGCTCGGGTACCCGGTCGCGATGGCGTACGTGACGCCCGAGGTGTCCGCCGAGGGCACCGAGCTCGCCGTCGACGTGCGGGGCCGCGCCGAGCCGTTCGTCGTCGTGGCGCTGCCCTTTTACCAGCGGTCGTAGGACGATCGTCCTGACCTCGCCCTCAGCCCGACCGCCGTCATAGCACGCAGAACCCCCCGAAGGAGCAGTCCCCATGGCCGACTTCCCCGAGAACCTCCGCTACTCAGCCGAGCACGAGTGGGTGGACGACGCGTCGCCCGCGACGATCGGCGTCACGTCCGTGGCCGCCGACGCGCTGGGCGACGTCGTCTACCTCGAGCTGCCGGAGGTGGGCGCGGCGATCGAGGCGGGCGCCGTCGTCGGCGAGATCGAGTCCACCAAGTCGGTCTCGGAGCTGTACTCGCCCGTGAGCGGCACCGTGGTGGAGGTCAACCAGGCGGCCGTGGACGACCCGGCCGTGGTGAACTCCGACCCCTTCGGCGCCGGCTGGCTGTTCAAGGTGGACGTGACCTCCCGCGGGGCGCTGCTGACGGCCGAGGAGTACGCCGCCCAGGCGGGCTGACGCCGTCCCGGGCGTCGTGACCGAATCGTGACCATCGGGTCCAGAATGGGTCGATTGCCCGGGAATACCGCGCTGACCTGCGACGACACGGCCGGCCGCGCCTCGCACGAGGTCGCGGCCGGCCGTCGTCGTCCCGGCGCGGCAACAAAGTGCTGTGTTCTGCGTCATGACGCGGGCCCGTCCGCATCTTCTTCCATGACGGCTTCCCCTGGTCGACCTTCGGTCGGCGGCCGTCGACGGAGGAAGAGCGATGAGCACGATCGAGATGACCCCGGTGACGAACCGTCTGTTGACGCGACGCGAGCGGGTGGTTCTGTCCAACCTGTCCGAGGACGTGACCCTCGAGCAGATCGCGACCAAGCTGTTCGTCACCCGGAACACGGTGAAGTCGCAGGTGCGTAGCGTGTACCGCAAGATCGGCGTCTCGAACCGCGCCGAGGCCGTCGCATGGGCGCGGCAGGCCGGGTTCGGCGTCAGCTGACGCAGTTGCAGGATGCGTGCCCCGCTCGACGGCAGGGGAGGCCGTCGGTGCGGGGCTCTCGCATGTCCGGGCACCGGTCACCGCACGGTTCCGGCGGGGTCCGGGTGGCAGACTCGCGACCATGACAGCACGCCGTCTCGTGGTCGCCGCCGCGATCGTCGACGACCTCGACCGCCCGGGGCGCCTGCTCGCCGCGCGGCGGAGCCGGCCCGAGCACCTCGTGGGCAGGTGGGAGTTCCCCGGCGGCAAGGTGGACCCGGGGGAGACGCCCGTGCAGGCCCTGCACCGCGAGCTCCGCGAGGAGCTGGGCGTGCGGGTGGAGCTCGGCGACGAGCTGCCCGGACCGGACGACGACGGTGGCTGGATCATCACCGACCGGCACGTGCTGCGGCTGTGGCTGGCGGTCGTCGTCGACGGCGAGCCGCGGCCCCTCGTCGAGCACGACGACCTGCGCTGGCTGGGTCGCGACCACCTGCATTCCGTCGACTGGCTCGACGGCGACGTGCGCATCGTGGAGGCGCTGGAGCGGGTGCTGGTCGACCCGGTCGACGCCACCCGCTGACGCCACGCACCCCCGCGACCGGCACCCGCCGACGCCCGGTGGGGTCCGGGCGCCCTCGCCGTGTCGTACCTCCTGGGCAGGATGTCGTCCGCCACCTGCCGCGACGACGTGACGATGAGGTTGAAGATGCTCGAGAAGGTCTTGTTCTGGCGCGGCAGGGCGCGCCCGGCGGACGACGGACCGGACGGTCGGCTCGTCGACGCGCTCCGGGTGCTCGCCGTCGCGTCGCCGGAGCTCGCCGACCGGGCGGTCGCCTACGTGCACGGCGGCGCGGAGCCGGAGGTGCTGCTCGAGCTCGAGGCGCTGCGGGGCGGTGACGTCGAGGCGCTCCTCGCCCGGCCCGGCCAGGCGGCCGTCCCGTTCTGGACGACGGCCGCGCAGGGCCGCCGCCTCGAGGCCGCGGTGCCGGGGTGGACGACCGAGAAGGCGCTCGCGGCCCGTTCCGCCCTCTACGCGCCCGACGGGCCGATGACCGTCCCCCGGCTCGTGCGGTTCGGCAGGGTGCTCAGCGCCGTGTCGTCGCAGGCCGAGCGGGAGCGGCCCACCGACCCGCGCTGGCTCACGGTGCTCGTCAACGACGTGGTCCGGCGCGCGCACGACCGGCGCGTGCGCCACTCCGGTGCGGACGGGTCCGACCGGTGGACGCCCGACCTGCTGGTCGCGCTGGCGACGGAGGGCGGCGTGCCGGAGGCCGAGGTCACGGCGGTCGTGCTGCGTGAGCTCTTCGAGCGTCCGACGTCGTCGGCGTGGGGCGCCGTGGCGCAGCACCGCCCGGCGCTGCTGGGGGAGGCGGCGCGCGACTTCGTGGTCGCGCACCTGGACGTGGCGCTCCAGGTCGTGCCGGGCGTGGGCGCGGCCGGCAGGACGGCGCTGGTCGAGCTCGCGGCGGGGGACCCGGCGACGACGGACGCGTGCGCGCCGCTGCTCGCCCGGCTCGCGGCCGACCCGGGCAAGGAGGTCCGCGAGGCCGCCGTCGCCGCCGTCGGGCAGCTTCCGGGCGACCGGCAGCGGGAGACCCTCGTCCCGCTCCTCACGACGCTCCCGCCGTCCCGGCTCGGCGCTCTCGTCACCCGCCTCGCGCAGCTCGACGGCGGGCTGGACGACCTGGAGCAGGCAGCCGAGCGGTCGACCGGTGCCCGGGCCGCCCTGCTGCGCGACACCGTCGAGCGGGCGCGCGTGCTCGACACGGCGCAGGACGACGACCCCGCCGTCGAGGTCCCGCCCTTCGAGCCGCTGCCGGAGACGGTGCTTGGCGACGAGTTCGTCCGCGCGGCACGGTCCGCGATCGACACCGCCCTCGAGCGGGCCCGCGCCGAGAAGGCGGAGCACCCGGGCAAGGGCGGGGAGGAGTGGCTGCGGTGGCGCCGCGAGGCGGTCGAGGAGGACCTCAAGGAGCTGCCCGGCATCACCGACGACGACATCCGGCACTTCGCCGCGTTCCTCTCCGGGACGAGCTCGCGGCGGCCCGGCAGTGTCGCGTACCGCCGCCTGGCCGCTCCGGGCCTCTTCTCCCGCCTGCCCGGCACGACCCTGATGCACCGGCTGCGCCTCCACGCGGACCAGGTGCGCGGTCGCGCGGGCGGCTTCGCCTGGTACCGGCTCCACGAGGGCGACCTGCTCGACGTCGACCTGCGCGTCCTCGACGAGGCGCTGCGGCGCGTGGGCCGCGAGGACGCCGAGGCGCTCCTCGACGAGCTGTACCTCGCGTCGTGGTGGGCGGCCGACGTCGTCTCGCCCGAGAACGCCTGGCCCTACTACGCGGAACGTCCCGACCGGCTGGCCGCCGCGCTCGACGGCGACGAGCGCACGTACGGCACGTCCAGGACGGCCCGCGCGCTCGACGTGCTGGCGCAGCTGCTCCACGTCCCCCGCCGGTTCCTGCCGCGCCTGACCGAGCTGGCCCTGGGGGAGGGGCGCACGCACCGGGCGTCGGCGCAGGAGGTGCTGAGCGCGCACCCCGGCGTGCGCGGCCTGGCCGAGCAGGGGCTGGGCAGCGGCCGGTCGGCGGTGCGCCGCACCGCGGCGGAGTGGCTGGCCCGGCTCGACGACGCCCGCGCGGTCCCCGCGCTGCGCCGCGCGCTCGCGAAGGAGCGCAGCGAGGTGGTGCGGGCGGCGCTCCTGACGTCGCTCGAGGCCCTCGGCGAGGACATCGCGGCCGACCTGTCGCCGGAGGTGCTCCTCGCCGAGGCGGCCAAGGGCCTGCGCGGCAAGGCGCCGGTGAGCATGGCGTGGTTCGACCCGGGCGCCCTGCCCGGCGCGCGCTGGGCGGCGGACGGCTCTCCCGTGGACCCGGCCGTGCTGCGCTGGTGGGTGGTGCTCGCGGTGAAGCTCAAGGACCCGAGCGGTTCCGGGCTGCTCGAGCGGTACCTGTCCCTGCTCCAGCCGGAGGACCGCGAGCGGCTGGGCGCGTACGTCCTCGCCGCGTGGGTGGCGCAGGACACGCGCAACCCGTCGCCGCAGGAGAGCGAGGCCTACGCGTCGGCCGAGGCCCAGTACCGGTACGACCAGTACCAGGCCTGGGAGCGCCGCACGCCCGGTCTCTACTCGGTCGAGGCGTCGAAGACGGTCGAGGGCCACCACCGCGACCTGTACCGCGAACACCAGGCGACCTACCTCGGTTCGGCGGTCAAGGACAAGGGCATGCTCGCGCTCACCGTCGCGATGCCGGGCGCCGAGCTGGCCGCGACGTTCCAGCGCTACGCCAAGGCGCACCCCGGCCGCCGCGCCCAGACCGAGGCGCTCGTCCAGGCGCTCGCGGCGAACGGGCGGCCGGCCGCCGTCCAGGAGCTCCTCGCCGTGTCCCGCCGGTTCCGGCAGGCCACCGTGCAGGAGACGGCGCAGCGGCTCGCGGCGGAGCTCGCGGACCGGCGCGGCTGGTCGGCGGACCAGCTCGCCGACCGCACCGTCCAGACCGCCGGCTTCGAGGACGACGGCCTGCTGCACCTCGACCTGGGGTCGCGCGAGTACGTCGGGCGGATCACGCGCACGTTCACGCTCGAGCTCACGAGCGACACCGGCACGGTGGTCAAGGCGCTCTCGGCCGCCCGCGCGCAGGACGACCCCGAGCTCGTCGCCGCGGCGAAGAAGCAGCTCACGGCGAGCCGCAAGGAGCTCAAGGCCGTCGTGGCCCTCCAGACGCAGCGCCTCTACGAGGCGATGTGCGTGGGCCGCACCTGGTCGGCGCCGGAGTGGCAGGAGTTCCTGCTCGGCCATCCCGTGATGTCCCGGCTCGTCGAGCGCCTCGTGTGGGTGGAGAACCCGGGGACGGACGGCGCGCGGCCGTTCCGGCCCGACGGCGGCGCGCTCCTCGACGCCGACGACGAGGACGTCGCGCTGGGGGAGGGGTCGACGGTCGGGCTCGCGCACGCGGTGCACCTCGGACCGGACGCGACGGCGGCATGGGCGGCCCACCTGACGGACTACGAGGTCACCCCCCTGTTCCCGCAGCTCGACGTGACGGCGCCCGACGTCCCCGGGGGAGCGACGGCGATCGAGGACCACCGGGGCTGGTTCTCCGACAGCTTCTCGATCCGCGGACGGGCCACCAAGCGCGGGTACGCCCGGTCGCAGGCGGAGGACGCCGGGTGGTTCGGCGCGTACACGAAGACGTTCGCGAGCGCGGGGGTCGTGGTGCGGATCGAGTTCACGGGATCCTTCGTGCCCGAGGAGAACATCGCGGCCGCGGTGACGGCGCTGACGTTCGAGCGCACCGGCCGTGCGTCGCGGCGCGGTCCCGCGGCGGTCGCGGACCTGCCGCCGGTGCTCGTCGCGGAGGCGTACCGCGACTACGTCGCGGTCGCGGAGGCGGGCGCGTTCGACCCCGACTGGGAGCGCAAGAGCGAGTTCTGACCGGCTTCTGGCCGGCTTCTGGCGGCTTGTGACCGGCGTCGTGTGGGACACGGCTCCTACGCTGCGCGCAGGACCACGGGCACGCCGCCCGCGACGGACCGAGGAGGAGCCCGGGTGACGAGCACGACGAGCGGTGACGCGCAGGCGGCGGCCGCAGGACGGGGCGAGCTTCGGCCGCCGGCGGAGGTCCGGTACGCCGACGAGCTCGCGGCGCTCGCGGCCGCCGACGCGCGGCGGGGCGCCGAGGTCCCGCCGGGGTGGCGGCTGAGCCCCCGCGCGGTGCGCGCGTTCGTCGTCGGCGACGCCGAGCTGGGCGTGGGCCGCAAGTTCTTCGGCGACGACCCGCTCGTCGACCGCGCGATCGTGTCGCTCCTCGGGCGGCAGGGGCTCATGCTCGTAGGCGAGCCGGGCACCGCGAAGTCCCTCCTGTCCGAGCTGCTCGCCGCCGCGGTGAGCGGGACGTCGACGCTCACCGTCCAGGGCACCGCGGGCACCACCGAGGACCACGTCCGCTACTCGTGGAACTACGCCCTCCTCATCGCCGAGGGCCCGAGCGAGCGGTCGCTCGTGCCCTCGCCGGTCTACCGGGCGATGGAGGGCGGGCTCGTCGCGCGGTTCGAGGAGATCACGCGCTGCGCGCCCGAGATCCAGGACACGCTCGTGTCGGTGCTCTCGGAGAAGCAGCTCATGGTCCCCGAGCTGGGGGCGGACGCGCGCGTCGCGGCGCGGCCGGGGTTCAACGTGCTCGCCACGGCCAACCTGCGCGACCGCGGCGTCCACGAGATGTCCGCGGCGCTCAAGCGGCGCTTCAACTTCGAGACGGTCGCCCCCGTCCGGGACCGGGCGTTCGAGATGGAGCTCGTCGAGTCCCGGCTGACGGCCGAGCTCGGCCCCGCCGCGGAGCGTCCGGTGCTCGACCGGGACGTGCTCGAGGTGCTCGTGACGGTCTTCCAGGACCTGCGCACCGGCGCCACGGCGAGCGGCGCGCCGGTGAAGCGGCCCGAGACGGTGATGTCGACGGCGGAGGCCGTGAACGTGGCGGTGGCGGCGTCGCTCGAGGCGCGCTACCTCGGTGACGGCACGGTGACCGCGGGCCAGGTCGCCCGCCAGGTGGGCGGCGTCGCACTCAAGGGGGACGAGGAGGACGCGCGCCGCCTGCGGCACTACGTCGACAACGTGGTGCGCGAGCGGGCGCGGTCCGACGCGCGCTGGAAGGACTTCCTCACCGCCGCGGGCGACCTGTGGCGGTAGCACTGCGCGCCGCCTGGGACGCGGCGCCGGCCCGCCTGACGCGGGCGGCGCAGGACCTCGTCGCGCTGCGCGAGCGGGACGGCGTGCACCTGGTCGGCGTGCGCCACCACAGCCCGGCGTGCGCGGTGGCGGTCGCCGCGCTGGTCGAGGAGGTGCGCCCGTCGGCGGTGCTCGTCGAGGGGCCCGAGGAGTACACGCGGCTGCTGCCCGCGCTGCTCGACGAGCGCACCGTGCCGCCCGTCGCGGTCCTCAGCCTCGCCGGCGACCCGGGGGACGGCGGCGGCTCCCGTGGCGCGGGCTTCTACCCGCTGGCGCGGTACTCGCCGGAGTGGGTCGCGCTCCGGGCGGGCCACGCGGCGGGCGCGGAGCTCGCGTTCGTCGACTCGCCCTGGGGCGAGCGGGAGGCCGGGGCCGCCGACGACGGTGCGGGCGCCACGGGCCGCACCGTCCTCGCGGAGCGCCAGCTCGCGCACTCGCGGACCGTCGCGCGACTCGCGGAGCGCCTCGGGTGCCGCGACCACGACGAGCTGTGGGACCACCTGTTCGAGGCGCGCGAGACGGCACGCCTGCGCGACTGGCGAGAGCTCGCCGACGACGTGTTCGCGTGGGCCGCGCTCGCACGCCTCGACTACGAGGAGGAGGCGCTGGCCGCGGACGGCTCGCTCGACCGGGAGGCGCGGATGTCGGCGCGCATCGCCGAGCACGCGGCGACGGCGGCGGGCCCGGTCGTCGTCGTCACGGGCGCGTTCCACACGCTGGCGCTCGTGGAGGCCCTCGCCGGGAGCCCGCACGGCGAGGCCGTCGTGTCCCGGCGGCCGGCGGGCGGCTACGGGGCGCTCGCCGACGCCCCCGCGTGGCTCGTGCGGTACGACGACGAGCGGCTGGACGCGCTGCGCGGGTACGGCGCGGGGATGCCGGCGCCCGGGTACTACGACCGGCTCTGGGCGGCGCACCACGACGCGGGCGGGCCGGCGGCCGCGGCGAACGCGGTGCTCGTGGACGTCGGGCGCGGGGCGAGCGCCCGCGGCGCGCTCGTGAGCGTCGCGCAGTCCCAGGCCGCCGTCGAGCACGCGCACCGGCTCGCCGCGCTGCGCGAGCGGCCGTGGCCGTGCCGCACCGACCTCGTCGACGCGATCACCTCCTGCTACGTCAAGGACGCCGACGACCTGGACGCGGCGGGCGAGCGCCCGCTCGGACTGGCGGTGGCGGAGGTGTTCGCCGGCCGGGCGCTCGGCGACGTCGCCCCGGGCGGCGCGGCCCCGCCGCTCGTGGAGGAGGCCCGCGCGCGGGCCCGGGCGCTGCGCCTCGACGTCTCCGACGCCGTCCCGCGCACGGTGCGGCTCGACGCCCGCCGGCGTCCCGCGCACCGCGACCGGCGCCGGTTCCTCGCGCTGTGCGCGTTCCTGGAGCTGGGCTTCGCGCGGCGCGTCTCGGGCCCCGACCACGTCGCCGGGCGCGGGCTCGGGCTGGTCCTCGAGGAGTGGGAGCACGCCTGGACGCCGCTCGTCGAGGCGCGGCTCGTCGAGCTCTCCCACCGCGGCGCGACCCTCGAGGCGGTCGCCGTCACGCTGCTCGACGACGCGCGCGAGCGGGCGCGCGAGGAACGGTCGAGCGACGCGGTGGCGCGGCTCGTCGCGCAGTGCGTCGTGGTGGGCCTGACCGACCGGCTGCCGCCGCTCGTCGCCCTCGTGCGCGCGACGCTCGACGTGGACCCGTCCCTCTCCTCGGTGGTCGGCGGGATGCGGCGCCTGGCCGGGCTGTGGCGGGCGCGCGCGGAGCTCGAGCTCGGTGAGCAGGGCGAGTCCCTGCTCGACCTGGCCGAGCAGGGGCTCGCCACCGCGGCCTACCTGGTCCCCGACCTCGCGGCCGCCGACGAGACGACGCAGGACGAGGCGCTGGCGAGCCTCGTCGCGCTGCGGTCGCTGGTCCGGGACGTGCGCGACGCGGGACGTGACGGGCCCACGGCGGCGGCGGGCGCCGTCGCGCGCGCCCTCGCGCAGGTGCGCGAGCAGGACGACGCCTCCCCGGCGGTGCGCGGCGCGCTCACGGCGTTCGCGGTGGTCGACGGCGACCTGCGGGACGACGACCTCGTGGCGCGCGTCCGGGCGCACCTGGCACCCGGCGCGGACCCCGTGACCGCGACCGCGTTCCTCGGCGGCGTGCTGCGCGCGGCCCCCGACCTCCTGCTGCACACGCCCGAGATGTTCGACGCGGTGGACGAGGGCCTGCGTCACCTGGACGAGGACGCGTTCCGCGCCGTGCTGCCGGACCTGCGCCGCGCGTTCACGTGGCTGCGCCCGACCGAGACCCACCGCCTCGCCGAGCGCGTCGCGGCGCGGACCGGGACCAGCGCCGCCGCGCTGGACCGGCGCGTGGCGGTGACCGAGGACGACCTGCGCACCGGGCTGCTCGTCGAGCGCGAGCTCGTCGCGGTGCTGGGGCGCGACGGCCTCGGCGCCTGGGCCGCGGGGGGAGCCCGGTGACCGCCGCGGACGCCGCGCCGTCCGGCCGGGCGGACGACCACGAGGCCGCGCGGCGCTGGCGGCTCGTGCTCGGCCGGTACGCGGGGGACACGCTGCCCGTCGCGCCGCAGGACCAGCGCCTCGACCGGACCCTCGGGCATCTGTACGACCGCGAGTACACCGCGCGCGGGCACCGGCACGGCCGGGACGACGGGCCGCGCGCCGGGCGGGGCGGCGGGCGCGACGGCTCCGTCGTCGCGGGCCTGGACTGGCTCGGGTCCGCGCGGGAGCTGTTCCCGCGCGACACGTTCGAGCGCATGCAGGTGGAGGCGGTGGGCCGCTACGGCATGACCGAGCTGCTCGCGGACCCGCGTGCCGTCGACGCGGTCGAGCCGAGCCCGGAGCTCGCGTCCGCGCTGCTGCGCGCCCGTGGCCGGCTGGGCCCCGACGTGCAGGATGGGCTGCGGCGGCTCGTCGCCCGCGTCGTCGAGGACGTGGTGCGCCGCCTGCGGCCGCGCTTCGTGACCGCCGTGGACGGTCGCCGCGACCGCGCGAGGCGGTCGTCCGCCCGGTCGAGCCGGACGTTCGACTCGGCCGCCACCGTCCGCGCCAACCTCGGGCGCTGGGACCCGGACCGGCGGCGCCTGCTCGTCACGGACCTGCGGTTCTCGGCACGACGCCGGCGCGCGCTGTCGTACGACGTGGTGCTGCTCGTGGACCAGTCCGGCTCGATGGCCTCGTCCGTGCTGTACAGCGCCGTCAGCGCGGGCATCCTCGCGGGCCTGCCCGGCATCACGGTCCGCCTGGTGCTGTTCGACACGTCCGTCGTGGACCTGTCCCACCTGGCGCACGACCCGGTGTCGGTGCTCCTCACCGCCCAGCTCGGCGGCGGCACCGACATCGCGCGGGCCGTGCAGTACGCGGAGCAGCACGTGCGCGACCCTCGCCGGACGGTCGTGGCGCTGGTCAGCGACTTCGAGGAGGGCGGGTCGGTGTCCCAGCTCGTCGCGGCCGTGGGACGGCTGCACGCGTCGGGCGTGCGGCTGCTGGGCCTGGCGGCCCTCGACGGCCAGGCGAACCCCGCCTACGACCGGGGCGTCGCCCGGCGCCTCGCGGAGCAGGGCATGGAGGTCGCGGCGCTCACCCCGGAGCGGTTCGCCGAGTGGCTGGGGGAGGTGCTCCCGTGAGCGCCCCCGCCGGTCCCGGCCCGTGGGCGGCCGTGTACGCCGGGTACGACGACGCGGCGCTGGCCACGCTCGCCACCGCGGGGCTGGTCCGCCGGGGGCGCAAGGACGTCGCCGCGGGCCGGGTCGAGGTGATCGAGCTGCGCGCCGACGGGGTCACGCTGTCCGTCGGCGGCGCGCACGTCGAGCTCGACGCGCGAGGTCCCGCCGCGGCGCGGTGCGCGTGCCCGACGCCGGGCGCGTGCCAGCACGTCGTCGCCGCGTGCCTCTGGGCGCGCGAGGCGGCGGACGACAGCGCGGTCCTGGACGACGGGGCGGTCCCGGACGACGCGACGGTCCCGGCCGGCGCGGTCGTCCCCGGCGACGCGGCGGAGTCGGCGGGCCCGGGCGCCCCGGCGGGTGCCGACCCGCTGAGCGAGATCCTCGCGCTCGACCCGCGGTCCGTGCACCGGGCCGCGGGGGCCGCCGTCGTGCGCGCGGTCGCCCAGGAGGTGCGGGAGCCCTCCGCCGGCACGTCGGCCGAGCCGGCGCGCACCTCGACCGACGTCACCGTGGACGGCCCGCGCGCGCTGGTGTCCTGGCCCGGCGCGCCCCGTGTCACCTACGTCGCGGGGGCGGGGTTCGCGGGGATGCTCGTGGACCGCGAGCAGCCCGGCGGCACGCCGTCCACGGGTCGGGCCGACGACCGGCGGTGGCGGCTCGAGGCCCTGGCCCGCGTGTGGCTCGCGCACGGCCGCGCCTGGCCGTGGCCGCAGGAGACCGCGACCGCGCCGCGTCCCAGCGGGGTGCCGGACGCCGGGACGGTGGCGGACGAGGTCGTGCGGGCCGTCGAGCGCGTGCTCGACGTGGGGCTCTCGCACCTCGGCCACGACGACCTGGAGGAGCTGCGGGGAGCGGGCGTGCTGGCCCGGCTGGGCCGCCGGCCGGCCGTGCAGCGGCTCACGACGTCGGCGCTCGGCCGGCTGGAGGCGCTCGCGGACCGCGCCGACGGCGTCGACGAGGAGGACTGCCTGCTCGCGCTGGCCGAGCTCTGGGCCTTCGTGCAGGCGGAGCCCGCCCCGGACGCCGCGGCACCCGACGAGCACGTGGCGGACCTCGAGCGCCTCGTCCCCGTCGGCGCCCGCTGGTGGGTCGCGGCATCGGGCGCGCGCGGTGTCACCGTGCACCTTTGGGACGCGGTCGAGGGTCGCACGCGCGCGGTCACCACCGGGCGCCCGCCTGGCGCCGACCCCACGTTCCGCCGGTCCTGGCACCTCCCGCTGGTGTGGGGCCGCTCCGTCGAGGCGCTGTGCCGCGGCCCGTTCGCGCTCCGCGGGGCGACCGAGCGTGCGGGGGCGGGCCTGCGCCCCGGCGAGGGGCCGGTCGTGACGCCGCTCGGCACGCTCGACGCCGCCACGGTGCGCGACGTCGCGGAGCGCACGGCCGCAGCCCCGGCGCGGACCGAGGTGGGGTTCGGCCGACGACCGGCCGTCGTGCGCGTCGTCATGGTCCGGGACGCGGGACCGGTCGGGGTGGACGAGGTGGCGCAACGGCTCACGTGGACGCTCGTGGCGGCGGACGGCTCGCCGGTCGTCGTGCGCGTGGACGCGGCGGACGAGCCGGCCTGCGACGTCCTCCTCGGCGTCGCGGCGGGGAGCGGGCGTCTCGTCGCCGTCGCGGTCGAGCACGACCTCGGGACGGACGGGGTCGAGGCCGTCGGCCTGTTCGTGGAGCACCCCGGCGGCGGGCTGCGGCTCGTCGTGCCGACGCTCACGCCCGCGGACGACCAGCGCGCGGCGTCGACCTCGTGGACGAGGCTCCGCGCCCGCGTGCGCGCGCTCCGGGGCCGCGCCGTCACCCAGGTGCGCGAGGCCCCGGTGCCGAGCCCGGTCGAGGACGTGTGTGCCACCGTGCTGGACGTGGTCGTGGCGCTCGCGGCGACGGGCAGGCGGCGGCCGAGCCCGCACCAGGCGGCCGCCCTCGCGCGCGCGGCCCGGACGGCCGACGACCTCGGCGCCACGACGCTCGCGGCCGCGGCCACGCTCCCGGACGCCGGGCCGGACGCCGCGGCGCTGCTGCGCGCCGCGTTCGTCGCCTCCCGGGGGCGCGCTCTCGCCCGGTCGCTCGCGGCGGCACCCGCCGGGGGCTGACGCCCGCGGGACGCCCCGCCGCGGCCCGGCGTCGTCGGGCGGTGGTGATGAAGGTTGCCCGGTATCTGGCCTCGTGCGAAAGAATCTGCCACGATCGGGTGTCGTCAGCGTCGCGGAGGGACGGAGGGCCCGTGCTGCCGGAACCGGACGGAACGGGGCTCCTCGACGGCCGCTCCGACGACGAGGGCTGGTCGCACGCGGCCGCCCTGCTCGCGACCCCGGCGGGGACGGTGCGCGCGTTCGCCCAGGGGCCGGGGGCCGCGGGGGAGACGAGCGCCGGGAGCCGCTTCGACCTCGCCTCCCTGACCAAGGCGTTCGTGGCCGTCACGGCCGCGACCCTCGTCGACGACGGGCTGCTCGACCTCGACGCGCCGGTCCGCGAGACGCTGGACGTCCCCGCCGTGTCCACCGGCGCCACGGCCCGTCAGCTGCTCACGCACACCGCCGGCCTCCGGCCGTCGTCCCTCGCGTGGCGCACGACGGCCGACGCCGCGCAGGTGCTCGACGATGCCCTCGGCCCGCCCGCGGACCCACCGGGCGCGGTGCACCGCTACTCCTGCCTGGGCTTCGTCGTCCTCGGCCTGCTCCTCGAGCGGCTCACCGGCGACCCGCTGGACCAGGTGGTGGGACGGCGGGTCGCGGAGCCGATCGGCGCGAGCGGGCTCCGGTGGTCGCCGGGCGACCTCGCCGGCGTGGTGCCGACCGAGCCCGGCACGCCCACGGGCCGGGTGCACGACGAGATGGCCGCCGCGCTGGGACGCCCGGTGGGCAACGCGGGCCTGTTCGGCACGCTCGACGACGTCGCCGGGCTCGCGGCGCTCGTCGCGTGCCGCGGCGCGGCGGGCGGACGGCAGGTCGTCGGCGAGGGGTCGTGGCGCGCCCTGGTCGAGCCGGACGCGGGCGCGCGGCGCGCCGGGGCCCCGTGGGGGCAGGCGCTCGGGCTGCGTCGCGGCGACCCGGCGTTCACGGTGGCGGCCGACCAGGTGGGTCACACGGGGTTCACCGGCGTGTCGTTCGTCGTCGACCTGGCGGCGGGCGCGTCGGCCGTGCTGCTGACGAACCGGGTGCACGAGGGCAGGAACTCGAGCGTGGCGGGCCGCCGTCGGCGGCTGGCCGCCCTGGCCGCGGGCGAGGGCGCCGGGCGCCCGCCCGGCGACGGGCACGGGGGCGGAGGATCGTGGCGGTGAGGGGCGACGGAGGTGCGGGGATGGCGGCACGACCCAGGGCACGCGGCGGGCAGCCGCGCCGGGGCGAGGACGACGGGCCCGGCTTCGAGCTGCGTACCGACCTGCTCACGCGGGTGGCGCACGCGCACGACGCGTCGCACTACCTGCTGCGCCCGGAGGCCGTGGTCCGCCCGCACGGCGTCGACGGCGTCGTCGCCGCGCTGCGCGAGGCGAGCAGGCGCGGACTGCCGGTGACGTTCCGCTCCGGCGGCACGAGCCTGTCGGGGCAGGCGTCGGGTGCGGGGATGCTGATCGACACGCGGACGCGGTTCGCGCGCGTGGAGGTGCTGGACGGCGGGGAGCGGGTGCGCTGCCAGCCGGGCGCCACGCTGCGGCTGGTCAACGGTCACCTGGCCCGCCACGGGCGGCGGCTCGGGCCGGACCCGGCGAGCGAGATCGCGTGCACCGTCGGGGGAGTGGTGGCGAACAACTCCTCGGGGATGTCGTCGGGCACCACGCGCACCGCGTACCGGACGGTCGAGTCGATGACGGTCGTGCTGCCCAGCGGCACCGTCGTGGACACCGGTGCCGCCGACGCCGACGTGCGGCTCGCGGCCCTGGAGCCCGACCAACACCGCGGCCTGGCGGAGCTGCGCGACCGGGTGCGCGGCAGCGCGACCATGCGCGCCGAGGTGGAGCGGCAGTTCGCGATGAAGAACACCATGGGCTACGCGGTGAACGCGCTGCTCGACCACGACAGCCCGGTCAAGATCCTGGAGCACCTGCTGATCGGCTCGGAGGGCACGCTGGGCTGGGTCGCGGACGTCACCTTCCGCACGGTGCCGCTGCTCACGAGGGCCGCCACGACGCTGCTGGTGTTCGACTCCCTGGAGCGCGCCACGGACGCGCTGGTGCCGCTGGGGGCGACCGGGCCGGAGGCGATCGAGCTCATGGACGCCGCGTCGCTGCGCGTGGCCGCCGCCGACCCGAAGGCGGACCCCTCGATGCGGGCCCTCGCGCGCGGCGCCGGCATCAGCGGCCAGACGGCGCTGCTCGTCGAGTACCGGGCGGCGACCGACGGCGCGCTGGCCCCGCTGCAGGACGCCGCGCGCGCCGTCGTCGACGGCCTCGCGCTCGAGGTGCCCGCCGCCCTCACCACCGACCCGGCCACGCGCGAGCGCCTGTGGCGGGTGCGCAAGGGCCTGTACACGGCGGTCGCCGGCGCCCGTCCGGCCGGCGCGACGGCGCTGCTGGAGGACGTCGTCGTCCCCGTCCCGGACCTCACCGGCACGGTGCGCGACCTGGGCGGCCTGTTCGCCCGGCACGGCTACGACGGGAGGCTGAACGACGAGGCCGTGACGTTCGGGCACGCGAAGGACGGCAACCTGCACTTCATGATCACGCCGCGGCTCGGCGACGCCGCCGAGCTGGACCGGTACGCGGCGTTCAGCGACGACCTGGTGGACCTGATCCTGTCCCGCGGCGGCTCGCTCAAGGCGGAGCACGGCACGGGCCGCATCATGGCGCCGTTCGTGCGCCGCCAGTACGGCGACGACCTGTACGCCGTGATGCGCGAGATCAAGGGCCTGTTCGACCCGCGCGGTGTGCTCAACCCGGGCGTGGTCCTCACCGACGACCCGCGCGCCCACCTGCGGGACCTCAAGGTCGAGGCGTCCGCGGGCGGCGAGGACGCCCCGCTGGTGGACCGCTGCGTGGAGTGCGGCTACTGCGAGCCCGGCTGCCCCTCGCGGACCGTGACGACGACGCCGCGGCAACGCATCGTGCTGCTCAAGGAGCTCGCCGTCGCGCCGGAGGGGGAGCGGGAGGAGCTGGCGAAGGCGTACGAGTACTGGGGCGTGCAGACCTGCGCCGCGGACTCGATGTGCGTCGAGGCGTGTCCGGTCGGCATCGACACCGGCGTGGTGATGAAGGGGCACCGGGCGCGGTCGAACCCCGCGGCCGTCCAGAAAGGCGGCGAGGCGCTCGCCGGGTCCTGGGGGCCGGTCGTGAACGTGCTGCGCGGCGCGCTCGGCGTGGTGGAGAAGGTGCCGACGCCCGTGGTGCGCGTCGCGTCGGAGGTCGCGCGCGGGGTCGTGGGGACCGACGTCGTGCCCCGCGTGGACGGGGACCTGCCCGGGCCCGGTCCGCGACGCGAGGAGGCAGACCTGGCCGTCGCCCACGCACCCCGGGCGGTCCTGTTCGCCTCCTGCATGGGCGAGCTGTTCGCCCCGGCGGACGGCGGGCTGCCCGACGACGGACGCCCGGTCGGCGCTGAGGCCGCGTTCCGCTCCCTGTGCGAGCGCGCCGGGATCGGCCTCGCTGTCCCGGTGGGCATCGGCGGCCTGTGCTGCGGCACGCCGTGGGCGAGCAAGGGCCTGCCCGACGGCGCGGCGCGGATGGCGCGCCAGGTGCTCGACGCGCTGTGGACGGCGACGCGCGGCGGTGAGCTGCCCGTCGTGTGCGACGCGTCGAGCTGCACCCACGGGCTGGTCGAGACGCCGCACCACCTCTCCGGGCAGGACGCGGAGCGGTTCGCGCGGCTGCGGATCGTGGACGTCGTGACGTTCGTGCGCACCGACGTGCTGCCGGCGCTCGCGGCCCGCGGGGTCGAGATCGAGACGCAGGACAGCGTCGTCGTGCACCCCACGTGCGCCACCGTGCACCTGGACGCGGTGGACGACCTGCGCGCCGTGGCCGAAGCCGTCGCCGACGACGCCGTCGTGCCCGCCGCGTGGGGCTGCTGCGGCTTCGCCGGCGACCGCGGGATGCTGCACCCCGAGCTCACCGCCGCCGCGACGCACGCCGAGGCGACCGAGGTCGCGGCGGGGGAGCGGGTCCTGCCCGGCGGCCGGTACGACGCCTACGTGTCGAACAACCGCACCTGCGAGATGGGCATGACACGTGCCACCGGCCGCGACTACGTGCACGTGCTGGAGCTGCTGGAGGCGGCGACGCGGGCCGCCGGCTCGGGGCGCCCGGCGTCGCCCTGAGGCACCGCCCGCGAGAGCGCGGCGGGGACGCCGCGCCGCACCGTGACGAGCGCGACGCTCGCGAGCACGAGGGCGATCCCGAGCGACTGGGACCAGGTGAGCACCTCGCCGCCCAGCGCCACCCCGAGGGCGACGCCGGTCACGGGGTTGAGCAGGCCGATCACCCCGACGGCGCCGGCCGGGAGGTGGCGGAACCCGCTGAACCAGCAGACGAACCCGAGCGCCGTCGCGACGAGGCTCACGTACGCGAACGCGAGGGTCTCGGTGACGGACAGGGCCGGCGGCGCGCCCTCCACGAGGGCTGCGGCGACGAGCAGCTCGACCCCGCCGATGACGAGCTGCCACGCGGTGACCGTGAGCACGGGCGTCCCGTCCTGCCACCGCTTGGTGAGGACTGCGCCGACGGACGAGAGGGCCATCGAGGCGACGGACGCCGCGATGCCCCAGCCGTCGAGGGCTCCGGTCGCGGTGCCCACGATGAGCAGGACGCCCGCCCCGCCCACGCCGGCGCCGGCCAGGACGCGGCGCGTGGGGCGCTCGCGGAGCAGGAGCCACGCCGCCCCGGCGATCGCGAGCGGGCTGAGCGACATCAGCGAGGCGGCGACGCTGGACGGGAGCAGCTGGGCGGCGACGTACACGAGGCAGAAGAAGACCCCCATGTTGAGCGTGCCGAGCACGACCGAGCGCCACCACCACGGGCCGCGCGGCAGCCGGCGGGCGACCGCCAGCAGCACGAGGCCTGCGGGCAGCGCGCGGATCGCCGAGCCCCACAGGGGGGTGTCGCCGGGGAGGAGGTGGTGGGTCACGACGTAGTTGGACCCGAACGCGACCGGCCCGACGGCGGCGACCAGGGGCCAGCGGACGCGGAGCCACGCCCGCCGGGCAGGCGAAGAACTTTCCATGGAAACCATTCTACTTTCCGCGGAAAGTAGAATGGGGCCATGTCTGAGGTCGATCGCGTCGCCACGTTCGTGGACCAGTGGCGCCGGGAGCGCCCTGACCTCGACCCGAGCCCCATGGCCGTGATCGGGCGGATGCGCAGGATCTCCGACGACTTCACCGCGGCGCTCCAGGCGAACTACCGGCGCTTCGGGATCGGGGAGGGCGAGTTCGACGTGCTGTGCGCCCTGCGGCGCGCGGGCGACCCGTTCGCGCTCCCCCTGGGGGAGGTCGCCGAGCACACCATGGTGACGGCGGGAGCGACGTCCAAGCGGGTCGACCGGCTGGAGGCCGCCGGCCTCGTGGCCCGGCAGGCGCGGGCCGGCGACGGGCGCGGGCGGGTGGTCACCCTGACTCCCGAGGGGCGCCGGCTCATCGACGAGGCGTACCCCGCGCACCTCGAGCTGGAGGACGGGCTGCTGGCGCCGCTCTCGCGCGCGGAGCGGGCGCAGCTGGAGACACTGCTGCGCAAGCTCGCCGCCGGCTGAGGCGACCCGCGAGCCCCGGGCCCGCCGTCCCCGGAGCGGGAGCGCCTCGGCCGGGTCAGGCCGGACGGGGCGGCCGAGGCGCACGAAGAGTTCGACCGGGGGGCGCTCACCCGGCAGGACCAGTCGATGCCCCCGCCGCCGGCGCGCTGAGGCCTGACGCCTGGCCCCGACAACGCCCCTGATCGGCATTCCTGAAACGGGCCCTAGGTGCCCGCGGTGCGGTCTGCGCTCCGGCGCGTCAGGGGATCGAGGTGATCTCGAGGACGACCGCTTCGCTGGTGTGCGTCATTCCTCCCGGGGTGAGGCAGTCCAGAAGACCGCTGACGGTCGGCCCGGTGATGGTCGCCAGGGCGAGCGCCCCCTCGAACCGCCCGTCCGTGACCGTGCCGTTCTTGGTCACGACCGTCGTGCCCCCGACCGAGACGACGGCGCTCGACATGGTGAGCACCGACTCGCTCCCGTCGTCCCACCGGATCGTCTCCGCGGCCCCGCTCGGGGTCACGCTGGTGCAGGACCGGGAGTCGGAGACGGAGAATCCTGAGGTCCCCGACTCGACGTCGGCAGAGAGGCAGTCGTAGGTGGTCGACCCGGTCACGGTCGTCTGACGTTCGGTGAGGAGGACGATGCCGGGGGAGTATCCGACCTCCTGGGTCCCGACGCAGGTGGCCTCGAGAACCTGCGGTTGTGCAGAGGCGCCCGCAGCGGGGGCGGCCAGGGCGAGAAGCGCGCCGGCCGCTGCTGCCAGGGTGCGGCGAGGGGTGAGTACGCGTGCAGTCATGACGGCTCTCCTTCGATCGGTGTCATCTGCCGTCGGGCCGGTCTGGTCGGGCTGGTTCAGTTGCTGATGGTGAGCGAGGTGATGCCGTTGCCGAGGCTGGTGAGCCCGTCGGGTGTCAGGCAGGACAGCAGTGCGGTCAGGTCGGCGTAGGTGACCTGCTGGGTGTAGTCGGCCCCGGTGGCGTGACCGCTGGTGATGGTGCCCTGCGCGGTGACGAGCAGGGCTGAGGTGACCTGGGTGGTGGTGACGTCGACGGTCGCTTCGGAGGTGGTGATCTGGCCGGTGAGGGCGTTGCGCCAGGTGATCGTCTGCCGTACTCCGGTGATCGTGCCGAGCAGGGTGGCGCAGGACCGCTCTGAGGTGCCGCTGGACTCGACGGTGAAGGGCTTCCAGTCGGTGCTCGTGGCGCAGCTGGTGTACTCGGCGCGGGAGTCGAACTGCACGTCGGCGGGTAGGAGCGTGACGCCGGGGTCGTAGTTCGCGACGGCCGTGCCGAGGGGGCAGCTCGCGAGGAGCGCTTGTGCGGTGGCCGCGCCGTGTGCGGCCGGCGCTGGGGGTGCCGCCGATGCGGCGGTGACCGGGGCGAGGAGGGCGGCCGTCGCCAGCGCGGCTCCGACGATCCGGCCTGCCGTGCGGGGTGGGCGGGAGGTGAGGCGTCGGGGGGCCGTGGTGTTCGGGTGCATGGTCTCTCTTCCTGACAGGGGGTGTGCGAGCTGAGGTCGTGTCCTAGCCGGGCAGGATGGCGAGGGTGGCCGCGCTACCGCCGCTTCCTGCCAGGTCGATGCCGTCTCCGAGGCAGAGCACGTCGTCGGGCTCGATGAGCGTGTAGACGATCGTGGCGATCCGCCCGGCGTACTTGCCCGCGGTGAAGGTGCCGGTACCGGTGGCGGTGACGCTGCCGCCGACGCGTGCGGTGACCCAGGTGAGGCTGATCGTGCTGGTCTCGCCGTCGTCCCACTCGATCGTGCGTGCGCTGGTGCCGAGCAGATCCGACAGCAGGCAGGACATCGTGCTCGTCTTCGTGTACTCGAAGAAGCCGTCCGGAGCGAGTGCTCCCAGGGTTCCGGTGCAGCTGTCGAACGAGACAGTGGTGGTCGAGGTGATGGTTCGCGGGACGTACGTCAGGTTGGGAACGTACTCCTCGATCGCGTCGCCGGAGAGGCACGTGATCAGGCCGCGGTCCTCGGCGGCGTGGGCCGCCGGGGCGATGCTCAGCGGGACGAGCAGCGACGATGCGAGCACGATGGCTCCCGTCAGCGTGCGCGTCCTGGTGTGCTTCGACATGAGGTTCTCCGATCGTCTGAGCCGGTGCTGCGGCAACGGTGGGGAGCCGGGAGCATCGCGGCTCCCCACCGCTGCGGCCCGCCCGCCAGGGCGGACGGATGACGAACTCCTGCGGTCAGGGCACGGAGGTGATCTCCAGGACGGTGGTGCCGGAGGACTCGGTGAGGCCGGTGCTGGAGAGGCAGGCCAGGGCGCCCGTGATGTTGGGTGTGGTCGTGGTTCTCACGAACGCGTCGCCCGCGAACATGCCGGAGGTGACGGTGCCGGTGACGGTGACGACGGTGGAGCCGGCGACGTTGGTCGTGACCGCGGTGCCGGAGAGCACCGAGTTGACGTTGGTGCCGGTGAAGCCCGTCCAGGCGATCGTCTCGTTGTGCTGCGCCAGTCCAACACTGAGGCAGCCGTAGGTGACGTCCTGCAGGTAGTACCCGCCGCCGCCCTGGAAGGTGCCCACGGCAGGCTCGCTCAGCCCGAGGCAGCTGTATTCGACGCGTTCGTCGAGGTCGACCGGTGCGGCGACGAGCTTGAGCCCGGGGATGTATTCGTGCTCGACGCTGCCGGTACAGGTGGCGTCCAGGACGTCGGCCTGGGCGGGTGCTGCGCCGACGAGCGCGAGGGCGCCGGCGGCCGCGAGTCCAGCGAGGGCGGCCAGTGCCGTGCGTGTGCGGCGCTTCCAGGTGGTGCGAGACGCGGTGGTGGACATGAGGTGGTCCCCGTTTCTTGAGGAGTGACGTGCCCGCCGGCCCGGCCGGCGGGCGGGGTCGCTAGAGCGAGGTGATCTCGAGGACGGTGGTCTCGGTGATCGTGGTCAGCCCCGTGGTGGTGAGGCAGTCGAGCAGGCCGCTGATGGTCGGCCCGGTGTTGACCTGGAGGACGGCGGCGCCCAGGAATCGTCCGGCCGTGACGGTGCCGGTCTTGGTCACCACGGTGGTGCCGGCGGCGTTCACGACCGTGACGGTGCCGCTGAGCACGGAGCTGGAGCCGTCGTCCCAGGTGATGGTCTCGACGTGGGCGGACGGCGCGGCGCTGAGGCAGCCGCGCTCGACGTCGTCGAGGGCGAAGCTCGAGACGCCGGAGCTCACGGTCGCCGAGAGGCAGTCGTACTGGCGGCCGCCGTCCACGTCGACCGTGCGCGGTGCCAGCCGGAGGCCGGGCGTGTAGTGGACGGTCGAGGTGCCGGTGCAGGTCGCCTCCAGCACCTCGGCGTGCGCGGTCGCCCCGCCGGAGGTGGCCAGGACGGTCGCGAGCAGCGCGCCGGCGAGGGTCCGCGCGAGGCGGCTGATCGCGACGCCATGACGATGTGCGCGCACGGCCCCGGCCCTACAACCCCGTGATGGTCAGCACGGAGGTGCCGCTGACCTGGGTCAGGCCGGTGGTGGTGAGGCAGTCGAGCAGGCCGGCGATGTTCGGCAGCGTGCGTACCAGGACGAACGTGTCGTCCTCGAACCTCCCGCCGGAGACCGTGCCGGTGATCGTCTCGACGGTGTTGCCGGCGATGTTGGCCGTCGTGGACGTGCCGGTCAGGTCGGAGGTGCTGTAGTCGGACCAGTAGACGGTCCGGTTGAAGCTGGTCGCCCCGACGCTCAGGCAGCCTCGCTCCACGCCGGTCGAGCTGTTGGAGAGGTGACCGCGGTTGATCGACGCCTTCGAGGTGGTGCACGAGAAGCTCGTGGTGTCGGTGACGTCGACTGTCGCCGCCACGAGCTTGATGCCGGGGCTGTACGCGATGTTGGTGGTGCCGGTACAGGTGGCGTCGAGCACGTCCGCCTGCGCCGGGACGGCGCCGCCGAGCCCCGCGGCCAGGGCGAGCGCGGCTCCGGCGACCGCAGCGAGGACGCCTCGGCGCCGCCGTCGACGGATGGTCGTGCGGTGGATGGTGTCGGTCATGATGAATCCCTTCATCACACTCAGGAACGCGGGCCCACAGCTGTGGGAGCGGTACCACCCGCAGGGTGGTAGCGCGACGAGGGTCGCAGTTGGTTCCTGGATGTCGGCCGCGCGGATCTCCGGCATGACAACCGCCAAGAAGTTAACCCGGGCTCCGACGATGCGCCCGGCGGGCACCGTGCCACCGGGCGCACGAAACGGTTCAGAACCCGGTGCAGCACCGCAAATGGGTCCGGGTGAAATTTGGCGCTGCCGCGGAGCCGGACCCGGGTCATCCTGTGGTCATCCGCGATCTCGTGCACCAGGGCAGCCGCGCCGCCGTGCCGGCCGCCGACAGAAAGGGACCCACGATGGACACCTTCGTCTCGGCCGCTCGACCGTCGTCCGGCAAGGCACGGATCTCGATCCTGGCGGTGGTGCTCGCCCTGCTCGTCGCCGTCGCCGGCGGGCTGGCGGCGCCACGCGCTCAGGCACTTCCGCAGCTCGGCAGCGTGGTCTGCGGAGGTACCACCTCGGCGACCTACGACCCGGGCATCACCTACACGCCGCAGAACGTGTCCTACGAGGCGACCCGGGACTACCAGGGCTGCGTCGTCATCGGCGGGGGCGGGATCACGAGCCTGCAGGACGAGCACATCGTCAGCTCCGGCACCCGGTCGTGCCTCGACCTGCTCTCCACCCAGTCGATCACCAAGACCTACGTGTGGGACACCGGCGCGACGTCCACGTTCGAGGGCACCTACACCTACGTGCAGGCGGCATCCGTGCTGACCATCGTCTGGGACGGCACGTTCACCGCCGGAGCGTTCGACGGCCACCACGTGCGGCAGGTCCTGGAGTACCCGGGCGTCGACGCCCTGACCGCGTGCTCCAGCCCGCAGGGCCTCCAGGAGCTGGACAACGGCATCGTCGCGTTCACCGTCCTGCCGCTGTGACGGTCACCGACTGAAGAGAAGTCCTGCAGAGCAGCACCGCGCCAGATTCGACCGATTCTGAACTGCACCAGAATCGGGTTCTGGATGTTTCGAAACCTCCGCGGCCGGACCCTGAGCCGCGCGCTAGCTGGTGCTGCGGGCGAACTCGTCATCGGTCAGGGCGAGAGCGCCGAGCGGGGTGGTGGCGTCGCGCGAGGTGCGCAGCCCGTCAAGGAGGAGTGTCGCGTAGCGGCGCCAGAGGTCTGGGGCGATTTCGCGACTGTGCTCGGTGACGGCTCCGAGCATGAGCTGGACCATCGGGAAGTCGGTGTGCGCGATGTCGGTCCGGAGCTGGCCGGCCTCCTGGGCGCGAGTGATGAGCGCCTCCACGGCCGGTGCAAGTCGCGTGCCCGCCACGTCAAGGGTGGTGCCGACGCCGTGACCACCCTCGACGAGGATCTGGCGAAGCCCTCGGTTCTCGGCGAAGTCCGCGGCCGCGGCAAGGAAGAACTGCTCGAACGCCTGCCACGGGTCTTCGCGGTCGAGGGCTTGCTCGGCGCGCCCAACGACCTGGTTCACGGCGCTGTCGAGCACGGCCTCCACGAGCTCGGCGCGGTTCGCGAATCGGCGATAGACCGTTCCGACACCGACTCCGGCATGGCGGGCGACGTCATCGAGTGTGACGTCTATGCCTCGGGCGGCGAAGAGTTCACGGGCGGCAGCGATGAGGCGTCGGCGGTTGCGCTCGGCATCGGCGCGCAAGGGCCGATTCACGGGACTCGGGTCGTTCACGAGGCCCAGCATACCTACGAAGCGGAGGCGCGTCCTCCGATTGATGTAGCCTGACGCCATAAATCGGAGGACGCGCCTCCGCTTAGATGGGAGTCTTGAGGATGAGTGCACCGCGCGCGTTGGTCGTGGGAATGGGCATCGCCGGACTGGCTGCGGCCATGCGCCTGCGGGAGGTCGGCTGGGAGCCCGTCGTGGTGGAACGCGCTCCTGACCGGCGCCCGGCCGGCTACTTCGTCGGCCTGTTCGAGACCGGCCGTGCCACCGCGCAGCGCATGGGCGTGCTGGACGCGATCGGCAACCGTGCCGACCCGGACGGCACCACCTACGACGTCGACCGGTCCGGCGAGCGGCGGCGGCCGAGCATGGGTTACGGCGATCTTCCCGGCGACCCGCGGCTCATCATGCGCGGCGACATCGAAGCAGCCTTGTACCCGCAGGTGGCCGAGACCGCCGAGATCCGGTACGGCACCACGCCGGTCGCGATCGAGGAGCACCCCGACGGGGTCGACGTCACGCTGCGCACCACGACCGCCGGCGACGCCGACAGCGGCTGGGCCGCCACCGAGACGACCGAGCGGTTCGACCTGGTCGTGGGCGCCGATGGGCTGCGCTCCACGGTGCGCAAGCTCGTGTTCGGGCCAGACTCCCGACTGCTTCGACCCCTGAACCACATCATCGGGGCCACCCTGCTCAAGGAGCAGGTGCCCGGCTTCCGACCCACCGACGGGCTCATCCTCGCCGAGGAGGGTCGCTCCGCGTGGGTGTTCCCCTTCGTCGACCATGCCCCGGGCGTGCTGTTCTCCTACCGCACCGACGACGAGGACGCCGAGTTCCGCGGTACTCCGATCGAGTCGCTGCGCGCCGCCTATGGCCCCGAAGCGCCAGGACTGATCCTGCAGAGCCTGCTCGACCAGTTCGAGGCCGCCGACGACAGTTTGTTCGACTCCGTGCACCAGGTCGAGATGCCCCGCTGGCACACCAACCGCGTTGTACTCATCGGCGACTCAGCCTGGTGCCTCACGCTCTACTCCGGCATGGGAGCCTCCCTCGGCCTGGCCGGCGCCGACCTGCTCGGCACCACCCTCGCCCGCAACCCGGGCCACACCGCCCGCGCGCTGCGCGAGTGGGAACAGCGATTGCGCCCGTTCGTCAGCGTCCAGCAGCGCTCCGGACGCACCGACGGCCTCGCCATGTTCGTGCCCCAGAACCGTCGTGACCTCGCGATGCGCAACGTCATGTCCAAGGTCACGAGCAACCGCCTGACCAACAAGGCCATGCGCGCCTTCATCGCCACCAAGTTCAAGGAAAAGTCCCTCGACGTCGCTGCCCCCTGAGCAGGTCGGCAGGGTGCGACGCGGGGCGGGCTGGCAAAGTAGCCGTGCCCCGGGTCGCTCTGAACGCGAGCACCGTGCACCAATACCGACCGATTCTGAGGCGCATCAAAATCGGGTTCTGGATGTTTCGAAACCTCAAGATGCAGCTCAGCTAGCGCTCATCTCTTCAACGCCCGCGCGCTGGGGCGAGCCGACAGGCCTCTTGGACTGCCGCCAGATGATGACGCCGACGACAAGGGCTCCGGCCGCGAGCAGAGCGCCAGCAAGGTTGGGGCTGCTGTCGCCGAAGCCCGTGCTGATGACGTAGCCGCCGAGCCAGGCTCCGATGGCGTTGCCGAGGTTGAACATGCCGATGTTCATGGACGACGCGAGGTTGGGGGCGCCGGCGCGCTCGGCTCGTTCCATCACCAGGCGCTGGATCGGGGAGACCGTGGCAAACCCGGCTGCGGCCATGAGGAACACGGCGACGAACGTGACCACGACGTTTCCTGCGGCGAGCCAGAACACGAGCAGTGTCGCTGTCAGGAGAGCGAGGCTTCCCAGCAGCAGGCCCATGAGGTTCTTGTCGGCGAGGCGTCCGCCGAGGAGGTTGCCGATGAACAGGCCGAGGCCGAAGACGAGCATGTAGAGGGTGACCCAGCTCTCCGGCGTGCCGGTCATGTTCATGGTGATGGGGGCGATGTAGGTGATCGAGGTGAAGAATCCCGCCGGCCCGAGGATGGTGATCAGCATCGCGAGCAGCAGCTGCGGGTTGGTGAAGGCGCGGACCTCGGCCGCGAAGTGGAACGACTCGTGGCTGGTGCTGGTGGGGATGTACGCGACGATGCCGACGAGGGCGACCAGGCCGATGGCGGAGATGCCCAGGAAGGACACGCGCCAGGAGAACTCCGTAGACACCCAGGTGGCGATCGGCGTACCGATCAGCGTGGCCAGGGTCATGCCGGAGAACATGAACGCGATCGCGCTCGTCTTCTTGTGCTCGGGGACCGCGCGCGCGGCGATGATCGAGCCGATGCCGATGAATGCCGCGTGGGTGAGCGACGTGACCACCCGGCCCAGCAGAATCAGCGCGAACGAGGGGGCGAAGGCGGTCAGCAGGTTGCCGACGATGAACAGGACCATCAGGACGAGCAGGAATTTCCGCTTGTCGAACCGCTGCCCGACCAGGGTCATGAGCGGTGCCCCGAGGAAGACCCCGAGAGCATAGGCGGTCGCCGCCCAGCCAGCGACGGTGACCGAGACGTCGAACTCGGCGGCGATCCCCGGCATCAGACCGGACACGGCGAACTCGGTGGTACCGATGCCGAAAGCACCGGCGGCCAAGGTCAGAAGGACCAGCCGGGTACGGGAGGCGTTGTCTGGAGAAAGCATGTCCACGAGCCTGACCGGCCCCAGACGCAGCAGCCACACACCCGTTGAACGTGCGCTCTGGGTTCCTACCACCGGCAGGGATACCCTCCTCGCCGCCCGAGGTCCGTATCCGTGCCTACGCTGGTTGACATGTCCCCCTCGGTGAGCGCGTCTTCGAAGAGCCTGGGCGAGTTCCTGCGCTCGCGCCGCGCTGCCCTCGACCCCGAGCAGACCGACGCCGTCAGGTGGGGCGGCCGACGCCGCGTCCCCGGGCTACGTCGCGAAGAAGTCGCCCAGCTCGCCGGCGTGAGCGTCGCGTACTACACCCGTCTTGAGCAGGGCCAGGCCCGCAACGCGTCGACCGAGGTGCTGATGGCCCTGGCCCAGGCACTACAGCTGACGGCGACAGAGACCGAGCACCTGCTCGACCTGGCCAAACCCACTCCGCTGCGCCCCGCGCCCCGAACACGTCCGGAACGCCCCCACCCACGCGCGCTGGCCATGATGGAAGCGATCTCCGAGCAGCCCGCCGTTCTCCTCGGAAGGCGCAACGACGTGCTGGCGTGGACCCGGATGGGACACGCGCTGCTGGCCCCACACCTGCCGTTCGACAGCCCCACGGATCCCTCGACGCGGCCGTCCATGCCGCGACTGCTGTTCCTGGACCCGCAGGTCCGCGACTCCTACATAGACTGGACGACTGAGGCCTGCACGAACGTCGCCTACCTGAGGCGGATCAGTGGGAAGTACCTCGACGACACCCGCCTGGCCGAACTCGTCGGCGAACTCAGCATGAAGGACCCCGACTTCGCCTCCCTCTGGGCATCGGGCCACGTCGGCGAGTGCACAGGCGGCGTCAAGAGCTTCCACCACCCCCTTGTCGGCGACCTGACCCTCGAGTTCCAGATCTGGCTGCAGGCAGACAGCCCGGACCATCGGCTGGAGATCTACACCCCCACCGACCAGACGTCCGCCGATGCTCTCACCCTGCTAGGAACAGTCACCCACGAGGCGAACGCCGCAACCCGACCCTCAGGAACCGCAAAGATCCAACGCGGGACGCGGCCAACGACGAAGAGCACTCGGAGCCGGTAGACGACACCGGACCGGGAGCCCCGGTTGAAGCAATCAAGCTCCACCGCGACGGAGCAACCAGGCTCTGTCGATCCCCCACGATCGCCGTCGACACTTCAAAACTGACCGATTCTGAGGCGCGCCAGAGTCGGGTTCTGGAAGTTTCGAAACCTCGCCGATGGTCCGGGTGGTCGGGACATCGATGTCAGTAGTGCCCCCGTCCGACTACTGCGTGCCGGACGCCTCCGGTGGGGTCTTCGACGTCGCCGTCGTGTCGAGGGATGACGTGCAGGTGCGCGTGGAAGACCGTCTGGCCAGCAGCTCGGCCGGCGTTGAATCCGACGTTGTAGCCGTCCGGCCGGAACTTCGAGTCGAGCAGCGCCTTGACGTCGCCGACCAGATCGAGGGCCGCTGCCCACTCTTCGCGAGTCGCGTCGAACCAGACCACGATCGGGCGGACCGGGATGATCAACGTGTGACCAGGTGACACGGGGTTCGCGTCGTAGATGGCAAACGCGAGGTCGTTCTCAGCGATCCGGCTCTCCCGCGGGACAGCAAGGAACGGGGACGCGGCGTGACTCATGCCTTGATCCAACACCACGCGGCTGCCTCGATCCCAGGCCCCAGGGAGGTCACACGCACAGCGCGCGGCCTGTAGACCTTCGACAACGGACACCGCTGCTTCAAAACTGACCGTTTGTGACGCACCCGCGAGCGTGCGCTCGAGACGCCTCGACACGCCGGTCAAGAACCCCGTTCGAAACCCGAGCCCGTTCAGAACCTCCGGCAGGGGTTTCCGCTACGGCGGCGGCATGGCGATCACCTACGGCTGTGCGTGGGTCTCGACGTGCACATGCTGGCGGCGCTCGCCCAGAGGGAGGCAGGCCTCATCCGCGACCGCCCCCTCGACGGCCCAGGCCCGGTCCTCTCGTACCCGGCGAGGCTCAGCGGTCGAGCGGCTCCACCACCATCGCTGCGCCGCCGCCGCGGCGGCGCGGTTCGGACACCGCCGTGAGCAGGCCGTCGTCGCCGATCTGCACGGCGGTGGCGGCGCCGATCTCCGCGGCGGACGTGAACGCGTCGCCCGCCGGCACGAGCGTGTGCCCGTAGGCCTCCAGCGCCGGCCCGTACGCGGCGATGAACTCCGGCTCGGCGGTGACGGACGCCGTGTTGCGCTGCGCTGCGCGGGGCGCGGCGAGCGCGTCGCCGATCGGCATGCCCCGGTCGAGGTGGTTGGTGAGCGTCTGCAGCACGGTCGTGATGATCGTGGATCCGCCCGGCGACCCGAGGGCCAGGACCGGCTCGCCGTCGCGCAGCACGATCGTCGGCGACATCGACGACCGCGGCCGCTTGCCCGGCTCGATGCGGTTCGGGTCGTCCGCCGCCCACACGGTGGAGAAGTCGGTCAGCTCGTTGTTCAGCAGGAAGCCGCGGCCCGGCACGAGCATCCCCGAGCCGCCCGTCTGCTCGATCGTCAGCGTGTACTCGACGACGTTCCCGTCCCCGTCCACGACGGTGAGGTTGGTGGTGGACACGTTCTCCGTGTCGGAGTCGGCGGGGGCGATCGTCTCGCCGCACGCCGCGTCGTCGGCGTCCACGTCGCCGGGCGTGACGGGCTTGGTCGCCGCGGCCTCCGGGTCGAGCAGGCACGCGCGCTCGGCCGCGAAGTCGTCCGAGAGCAGGGTGTCGAGGGGGACGTCGACGAACGCGGGGTCGCCCACGTACGCGCCCCGGTCGGCGAACGCCAGGGCGCTCGCCTCGAGGTAGTGGTGCAGGTAGGCGGCGTCGTCCATGGCGGCGAGGTCGAACGTCTCGAGGATGTTCAGCGCCTCGCCCACCGTGGACCCGCCGCTCGACGACGGCGCCATCCCGTAGACGTCGTAGTCGCGGTAGTCGGACTCGGCCGGGTCCTGGAGCAGGGCCTCGTACCCGGCGAGGTCGTCGAGCTCGAGGAAGCCGGGCGGCACGGGCAGGTCGGTGTCCGGCGAGGTCTGCGGACGCTGCACGGCGTCCACCATCTCGGCGGCGAGCGCGCCGCCGTAGAACGCGTCGGTGCCGCGCTTCGCGAGCAGGTCGTACGTGTCCGCCAGGTCACGGTTGCGGAACACGCTGCCGACGGCGGGCGGCTCGCCGCCCGGCAGGTACAGCTCCGCCGTCGCGGGGAACGCGGCGAACCGCTCCGCGTTCGACGCCGTCTGGTCGTGGAACGTCTGGTCGACGACGAACCCGCGCCGCGCGAGCTGCGTCGCCGGCTTGAGCGCCTTCTTCAGCGAGTAGGTGCCCCACTCGTCCAGCGCCGTCTGCCAGGTGGCGGGGGTGCCCGGTGTGCCGACGGAGACGCCGCTCGTCACCAGCTCGGGCGTGAAGGGGTACGGCTTGCCCGTCGCCGGGTCGATGAACGCGTCGTTCGGCATGTCCGCGGGGGCGGTCTCCCGGCCGTCGATCGTCTGCACCTCTCCGCTGTCGGCGTCGTAGTAGACGAAGTACCCGCCCCCGCCGATGCCCGCGCTGTACGGCTCGGTGACGCCGAGCGCCGCCGCGGCGGCCACCGCGGCGTCGACGGCGTTGCCGCCCTTGCGCAGCACCTCCAGGCCGACGCGGCTCGCCTCCGGGTCCACGGTGCTGATCGCGCCCCCGTAGCCGACGGCGGTGGGGACCTTCACGTCGTCGCGCGGGTGGCCGCTCGCGGGCGCCGTCCCGAGGGCGCCGACGACGGCGGTCGTCCCGGCCAGCGCTACGGCGGTGAGGGCGGCGGCGGTCCGGGTGCGGATCGACGGGCGTGCGGAACGGCGGTGGTCCACGGTGGCCTCCTGGACGGGTGTGCCCGGTGCGTTCCACCCACAGTGGCCGAAAACGTCCTCGGTCGCCCGCCGAGGGCCGTGGCGCCGTGCCCGGCCGGTTGCGTGGAGAGGGTCGATGGCGCGACCGTGGCCGGATGACGACACCGGTCGGCGGCTTCGCGCTGCGTACCTCGGACGCCCAGGCGGCCGAGGCGGCGCTCGCCGCGATCTTCCCGGGGGTGCAGCTGCGGGCGCCGAGGGAGTCCTTCGAGTTCTCGATCCGCTCCGCCTCCGTCGCCCACGCCACCTGGACCGACCACACGCTGCCGTTGGCGGGCACGACGACGATGGGCGACCCGGGGCCGGTCATCGTGCTCCGGCTCCAGGGTCGGATCCGGCTGGAGCACGCGGGCGCCGCCCACACCGAGGGGCCGGCGCTGCTCGACGCGGCCGGCCCGGCGAGCGCGACCTGGCAGACGGCGCGGTCGAGCGGCTTCGCGCTCGACCGGGAGTACGTCCGGGCCGTGGCCACCCGGTTGACGGGGCGGGACCAGCCGGCGCACCTGTTCCACGCGGGGCGGCCGCGGGGGCCGGCGGAGGCGCTCACCTGGGCCGCCGCGGCGTCCTTCGCGGCGGAGGCCCTGACCACCCACGCGGACGCGCTGGCGGCGCCCACGCTGCAGCGGTCGCTGGTGCACCACCTGGTGCTCACGCTGCTGCACACGTTCCCCAACGTGGCCACGGATGACCCCGGGGCCGGCGCCGACCGCGCGCTGCCGGCCGTGGTGCGGCGCGCGGTCGCGTTCATGGACGAGCACGCGCACGAGCCGATCACCGTCGACGAGGTCGCCGCGGCCGTGCACGTGTCGACCCGTGGCCTCCAGGCGGCGTTCCGCCGGTCGCTCGGGACGACGCCGGGGGAGGTGCTGCGCCGGGCCCGCCTGGACGGCGCCCGCCGCGAGCTCCTCGGCGCCGACCCGGACGTCACCACCGTCGCGGCGGTGGCGCACCGGTGGGGGTTCCTGCACCTCGGTCACTTCGCCTCCCGGTACCGGGACGCGCACGGAGAGCTGCCGTCCGCGACGCTGCGCCGCTGATCGAGGGAGGTCGCGGGAGGTCGCGGGAGGTGCGGTCAGGGACGCGGCGGCCCGGCCGGCCCTGACGGCTCCGGCCGGAGCAGCCGGTCGAGGCTCCGGCGGGCGTCCGGCCCGTCCCGGCGCGCGACCTCCAGCACTCGGGCGGCGAGGTCGCGAAGCCGGATGTTCCGGTCGTTGGACGTGGCGCGCAGCAGGCGGAAGGCCTCGTCCGGCCCGACGTCGTAGAGCAGGGTGAGCATGCCCTTGGCCTGGTCGATCGTGCCTCGGCTCTCCGCCGCGGCCGCGACCTGCCGGGACGCCTCCTGCCGCGCGCGCTCGTCGAGGTCGTGGGTGATGTCCGTGACGGCGCCGCGGATCGCCTCGACGCCCGCGGCCTCGGGGATGGTCTCGACCTGGCCGGTGAGAACCACGGTCCGCTCGCGCCCGCGGGCGTCCATGATGCGGTGCACGCTCGCGAACGGGGCGCGGGTGCGGCGCGCGCCGGCGAGCAGCCGGCGCACCCGTTCGCGGTCCTCGGGATGCTTGTGCGCGAGGACGAGCGACGTGGTGGGCACGACCTCGCCCGGCTCGAAGCCGTGGATCTCGTACGTCTCGGCGGACCACCACCAGGTCTCGTCGGGGAGGGTGCACCGGAAGGTGCCCGTCAGGTGCCGCCTGCCGAGGTCGAGGGCGTGGTCCACCGTGTCGGGGTCGAGCGCCGGGGCGGGGGCGGCGAGCGTACGGGGGACCGGTGCGTGCGGGTGGTCGGGCGTCGACGAACCATCGGGGTGCATGGGGACCTCCAACCTGCGGTCCCGAGGGGGACGCGAGGCAGCGCCGGTTCTCGACGCCGATCGATCACCTCACCACGGTCCGCGGGTCGGCCCTGCACCGGGTGCGTCTCGGGGACGGTGGTGTGCGCCCCAGGGATGCCGGCCGCCGGCGGTCGCGCATCGCTGACAGAAAGTTTCCCTTCTGGTTGACATCATGAAAGTTGGTGGCAACCTGGTCGCGGGACGCTGCGACGGCGCACGTCCCGGCCCGACCAGCGGAGGATCCGATGAGCCGAGCTCTGCCCCCTGCCCGACGCACCGTCCCCGCGGGGGTCGGCCTCCTGCTCGGCCTGGCGATGGCGGTGCCCGCGGGCACCGCCGCGGCCGCCCCTCCGGGCGACCCGCGCGACCTGCCCGTCGCGACCGCCGGCGTCACGCCCGCGCCGGCCGGGGCCGTCACCGGCACGGTCTCCGACGACGTCGCCGACCTGCCGCTGGACGACGCGGGCGCCGCGATCGTCACCGAGCGCACGGAGCGGCTGATCGCCCCGGGGCTGGAGCTCACCGAGTTCGCCCGCGTCTCGGCCGAGGGCTGGCTGAGCGGCGAGGTGCTCGTCGCGCACCTCGGCCAGGAGGGCGGGCCGCGGCTCGGCTACCTCGGCCCCGACGCCGTCGCCGGCAACGCGACCGTGAGCCAGCTGGCGGCCGACCGGGGCGCCGTCGCCGCGATCAACGGCGACTTCTTCGACATCAACAACTCTGGCGCCGCGCTCGGCGCGGCCGTGGACGACGGCACCCTGCTCAAGTCCGCGGCCCCCGGCCGCGAGAAGGCGCTCACGGTCGACTCCTCCGGCGTCGCGCGGCTCGCGGAGCTGTTCCTCGAGGGCACCGTCACGCTGGGCTCGGGCGCCGACGCCCGCGAGCTGCCCGTCGCCGGCCTCAACGTCACCGCCGTCCCGGCGGGCGGCGTCGCCGTCTTCGATGCCGCCTGGGGCGACGCCGCGCGCACCCGGCCCCTCGGCGCGGGGGAGCAGGGCGTCGAGGTGCAGGTGCGCACCGCGCCCGGCAGCGCAGGCGGCACGGGCGGTACCGTCGTCTCGGTCGGCGCGCCGGGCTCGGGCCGCCTGCCCGCCGATGTCCGCGCCGTCGTCGCCCGGCCCGGGGCCGCGGCCGACGCCCTCGCCGCGCTCACGCCGGGGGACGAGGTGGCGCTCGCCTACGGCCTGCGCGAGGACCTCGGCGACCTCACGACGGCCATCGGCGGCGACCCCGACGACTGGCTGCTCGAGGACGGCGAGGTGACTTCCGCGACCAGCGAGTTCGCGACGCTGCGCCACCCGCGCACCGCGGTGGGGCTGAGCGAGGACGGCACGACCGCCTACCTCGTCGTGGTCGACGGGCGGCAGGCGCACAGCATCGGCGCGTCGCTGCCGGAGCTCGGGCGGTTCGTGTCCCAGCTGGGCGCGGACGACGCGATCAACCTCGACGGGGGCGGCTCCACGACGATGGTCGCGCGCCTGCCCGGAGACGCGGGCACGAGCGTGCTCAACCGCCCGTCCGACGGCGCGGAGCGCCTCGACGCGAACGGCCTGGGGCTGTTCACCCCGGAGGGCTCGGGCGAGGTGCACGCGTTCGACGTCCGCGCGGCCGTGCCCACGGGCGACGCACCCACCGGCGACGCGCTGCGCGTCTTCCCCGGCCTGCACCGCACCCTCACGGCGGCGGGGTACGACGAGAGCCGCGCACCGGTCGAGACCCGCCCGGACGACTGGACGACGACCGACCCCGAGGTCGCGAGCGTGGCCCGCGCCGACCAGGGTGCGGGGGTCGTGACCGGTGTCGCGCCGGGCACCGCGACCGTCCGCGCCGCGACCCCGGCGAGCGACGGCGTCGCGACGGGTGCGGTGGACCTCACGGTGCTCGGCCGCCTCGAGCGTGTCACCGTCCCCGAGCCGGTGGTGACCCTCCCGGACGCGGACGCGACGGCCTCGCTGACCGTCGTCGGGCACGACGCCGACGGGTACTCCGCGCCGGTCGAGGCGCGCGACGTCGAGGTCACGGGCGGCGACGGCGTCGCCGCGCTGGAGCCGTCGGCCGACGGGTCGTTCACGGTGCGGGCGCTGCAGCCCTCCGGGGCGGCATCCTTCACGCTCACCGTCGGCGACCTCGCCGTCGACGTGGCCGTCGCCGTCTCCCTCGACGAGGTGCAGGTCGCGGACTTCTCCGACGCCGCGCGGTGGACGTCCGCGCACGACCGGGCGCCCGGCGGGTCCGTCGCCCCGGCCGACGGGCACGACGGCGCGGCCGGCCTGCGGCTCACCTACGACTTCACCCAGTCGACCGCGACCCGCGGCCAGTACGCGGTCGTGCCGGACGGCGGGCGCGTGATCGAGGGCCAGCCGCGCAAGCTCACGATGTGGGTGCACGGCGACGGGAACGGCGCCTGGCTGCGGCTCCAGGTGCGCCAGGGCAACGGCGTCACGACGAACCTCGACGGCCCGACGGTCTCGTGGGAGGGCTGGCGCCAGGTGGAGCTGACAGTCCCGGAGGGCGTCGCCTACCCGCTGACGATGCAGCGCGTGCGGTTCCTGGAGACGGGTGCGGCGGCGCAGTACGCGGGCGAGCTGGTCATCTCCGACGTCCGGGCCCACGTGCCGCCGGACGTCGAGGCGCCGGAGCCGGCGCGCGTCGAGGACCCCGTGGTCGTGGCCGACGGCGCGACGGACGACGCCCCGCTGCGGGTCGCGGTGCTGTCCGACGCACAGTTCGTCGCCCGCGACCCGGGGTCCGGAGCGGTGCAGGGCGCGAAGCAGGCCCTGGCGGAGATCGTCGCGGCCGACCCGGACCTGCTCGTCATCAACGGCGACCTGGTGGACGAGGCGTCACCCGCCGACTTCGACCTGGCCCGAGAGGTGCTCGACGACGGCCTCGCCGGCGCGGACTTCCCCTGGTACTACCTGCCGGGCAACCACGAGGTCATGGGCGGCTCCATCGAGAACTTCGAGGACGAGTTCGGCGAGCGCACGCACGTCGTGGACGTCCCCGACCCGAGGGGTGACGGCGGCACCACGCGCCTCGTCATGCTCGACTCGTCCAGCGGGCGCCTCGGCAGCGACTTCGCACAGCTCCGGGCGCTGCGCGACGCGCTCGACGACGCGGCCTCGGACGACGCCGTGACGGGCGTCGTGACCCTGTTCCACCACCCGCTCGACGACCCGCTGCCCACGAAGGCGAGCCAGCTCGTCGACCGGGTCGAGGCGGAGACGCTGCGCGGCTGGTTCGAGGACTTCCGTGAGACCTCGGGCAAGCAGGTCGCGTCCGTCGGGTCGCACGTGGGCGTCTTCCACGCCTCCACCGCCGACGGGGTCCCGTACGTGGTCAACGGCAACTCCGGCAAGAGCCCGGCCAGCACGCCCGCGGACGGCGGGTTCACCGGCTGGTCGATGATCGGCGTCGACCCGGCTGCCGAGGGGACGGGTGACGGCGGCTGGTTCTCCTGGGAGGTCGAGGCGCGCGCCGAGGACGTCGCGGTCAGCGGGCCCGAGGAGCTCGCCGTGGGCACGTCGGGACAGGTCAGCGCGCTGCTGACGCAGGACGGCACCCGCGAGGTGCCGGTCGCGTGGCCCGTCTCGTCCCGCTGGGGCGGGGAGAAGGTGTTCGTCGGCGCGGCCGCGGACGCCCCCGACGGAACCGTGCTGGCACTGGACCCGGCGTCGCACGAGGCGACCGCCGTCGCGCCCGGCCGTGCGACCGTCGAGGTCGAGGTGAACGGCGCCGTCGGCACGCTCGACGTCCTCGTCCCCGCCGGGGTGCCGGGTACCGCCCGGATCAGCGACGACAACGGCTGGGACACCGGCCTGCGCGACGGCGACTACCGCGTGCTCGTCGACCTGTGGTGGGGCGAGAACGCCACCAGCCTCCGGCTCTACGAGGACGGCGACCTGGTCCGCACCGAGAAGCTGACCCACGACGGCACGGCCGCCCAGCGGGTGGCGGTCCCGGTGACGGGCAAACGGAACGGGTCGTACGTCTACACCTGTGAGCTGGTCAACGCCGCCGGCACCACCCCGTGCGCGAACGAGCACACGGTGCGGGTCACCGACGCGAACCCCGGCACCCCGGTGCTGTCCCACGACAACCAGGACGGCGACGGCGACTACGTGGTCACGGCGAACAAGTGGTGGGGGACGCAGGCCACGGGCTACGTCCTGTACGAGGACGGCGTCGAGGTGGACCGTCAGGAGCTCGTCCCCGGCAGCGGTGGCGAGGCCCAGGCGGCGTCGACGGTCGTCACCGGCCAGGACCCGGGCACCTACCGGTACGTCGCGGTGCTCACCAACGCGGCGGGCGAGACGCGGAGCAAGGAGCTCACGGTCCGCGTGCGGCGCTGAGTGGTCGACGTGCCCGCCCGGTCAGGCGGCGGGCACGTCGACCCGCATCACCCAGCGCCACTTGGCGATCCGCCGGTCGCGGACGAAGCCGAACTGCTCGTAGGGCGCCTCGGGGGCCTGGACGAGCGACGCGAAGTCGTCCCGCGTGTCGGTGGTCAGGTGCTTCGTCGCGTACGCCATGTCCGGACGATAGGCACGCGGCGTCGCGCAGGCACGAGCGCGGCCGGGGGCGTTCGCCCCGCCCGCCGCGGTCGGCCTATCCTCGGACCATGAGCGACTTCCAGGTCAACCCGCGCGTCAAGTCCGAGCCCACCGGTGCCGTCCTCGGCCGTTTCCTCGGGGCGCTCGTGCTCTTCCTGGCCGGGCTGGTGCTGCTCGGGTCCGGCGCCTCCGGCGGGAACCCGACCCTGGACCCCTACATGGTCGTCGGCGGCATCCTCGCCGTCGGGCTGGCCTTCGGCCTGCCGATGATCGGCGCGCACGAGCGGGGCTGACCCCACCCCTCACCGCGCCGTCTCGCATGCGCCCGGCCCGATCGGCCCGCACGATGGCGTGGTGACCACCACGACGCTGCACGACAGCACGCGCGACGCCGCGGTCTCCTGCCTGGTCGACGGCACGAGCGTGAACCTCGTCGGTTCCAAGGCGTCGGGCCGCAGCCAGATCGTGGCGAACGTGACCGAGCTCCTCGAGGCGGAGGGCTGGACCGTGCACCGCGTGGCCGCCGTCGCGGCCCTGCGGTCACGACCGCTGGAGCCCCTCGCGATCGCCGGCCTGGTGGGCGCGCCGGGTCGCGGCTCGGCGGTGGCGGGCGCCGTCGAGGCGGTCGTCGCCGCGGTCGCGGACGGCCGGACGGTCGTGGTGGTCGACGACGCCGACGACCTCGACCCGGTCTCGACGGGGGCGCTCGCGGCCGCGTACGCGGTGCGGCGCTTCCCCGTCCTGTGCGTCACGCGGCCCGGACGGCGCGCCGGCGCGGCGGAGGACGGCGCCCCGGTCCTCGCCGACGAGGTGCGGCCCTGCGTGGACCTGCCCGTGCCGCCGCTGCGCTACGTCGACGTGCACACCCTGCTGCTCGAGCTGCTCGGCAGCCAGGTCGACGCGACCGTGGTCGGCCGCGTCTACGCGTCGTCGGGCGGGCTGCCGGGCCTGGTCCACGCCATCGCCGCGACCTCGCGGCGCGCCGGGCACCTCGCCGAGCGCGACGGCGTCTGGCACGCGGACGCGGACCTGTGGACGCCGCAGCTCGTGCGGGCCGTCACGCCGCTCTTGAGCGACCTGACGCCGCCGGCGCTGCGCAGCCTCGAGGAGCTGGCGCTCGTGGGGCCGGTGGAGCCGGCGACGGCCCGCAGGCTGGTGCCCTGGGAGGACCTCGAGCAGCTCGAGGCGTCCGGCCGGCTCTACCTGCGCACGATGGCGGGCGAGCCGCGCCTCAGCGTCTACCCGCCGCTCGTGGGCGAGTACTTCCGGCACGTCAGCACGGGCGTGCGCCGCCTGCACACGCTCGAGCGGGTGTCGGGGGCCCTCGAGGGGTCCGACGGGCTCGACCTGCCGCAGCCCGAGGGGCCCGCCGGACCCGACGACCCGGCCTCGCCCCACCTTCCCCGCGAGTCGGGGGCGGTGCTCGGGCGGCTGGTCCACGAGCAGTGGACGGCCGAGGTGCTCGCCCGCCGCCACGCCTGGACCCGGGCGGCGACGCCGCGCACCGCCGCGTCCTTCCTGGCGGTGCTGCTCAGCGGACCCGTCGACCGTGCCACGGCCTGGCACGTGCTCGGCAGCACCCCGCGGACCGGCGACGACCACGGCCTCGCCCGGCTCACGGAGCGCGAGGCCGAGCTCGTCGCTTTCGTGGACCGGGACCCCGACGCCGCGATGCGGCTCCTCGCCGACGCGCGCGAGCAGGTGGGCGGGTGGTCCGGCCTCCTCGACGCGGTCCGCGCCCGGGTGGCGCTCGCGTCGGGACGGCAGGTGCCGGACGTCGCGGAGAACCTCGGCTCGGACGTCCCGGAGGTGGCGGCCGTCACCCGCACCGTGCAGGCCGCGCGGCTCACCACGACCGGGCGGACGCGGCAGGCGCTGGAGCTGCTGCGCGCCTTCCCGGAGGAGCGGGGGAGGGACCGCGACGTGGTGCACGGCGTGGCCCTGGTCTGCGACGGAGCGTTGGAGGAGGGCCTCGAGTGGGCCCGGCGTCACCTCGACGAGGCGCGGGCCGCCCTCGCGCCGGACGCGCTCCTCGGGCACGGGTACGTCGTGTCGCTCGCGCTCATGCTGCGCGGCTCGTGGGGGGAGCTGCGGGAGCACCTGGGCGAGCTGCTGGCCGTGGGCCAGACGCCCGTCCGCCAGCAGCAGTACCAGGTGGGCAACCTCGCCCTGGCGGCGTCGATCGCCCACCTGGACGGGCGGCCGTCCGCCGCCGCCGCGCTCGTCGCCCAGGCGAGGGCCTTCGGGCTGCCGCCGGGCCCCTTCCCGTACATGTCCACGGTGTGGGCGCGCACGTCGGCCGCGCTGATGCGGGGGGGCCGCGACCCCGAGCTCGCCGAGCTGCTGTGGCGGGAGAGCCGTGCGCTGCGGGACCGGGACTGCCTGGTCTCGGGCGTGCTGGCCGGCATCCCGTCGCTGGAGCTGCGGCCCGACCCGGCGCGGGCCGCGGAGCTCGCCGAGGCCGCCGCCGGCGCCGAGGGCACGCTCGTGCCGCTCCTCGTCGAGCACGGGCTGGCACTGGGCGACGGCGACCCGGAGGCGATGCACCGGGTCGCCGGCCGGCTGGACGACGCGGGCCTGCTGCTGCACTCGGTGCGGCTGCGCGCCGCGGCCGTGCGGGTGCTGCGCGAGCGCGGGGACATGAGCGCGGCCACCGAGGCGCTGGCGCGTGCCCGGCGTCTCGTGGCGCGCCGCCCCGACCTCCTGGCGTTCCTCGCGCCCCTGGCCCCCGGGGTGAACCTCACGCCGCGCGAGCGCGAGGTCGCGCGGCTCGCCGCGCGGGGCCTGGCGAACGCGGAGATCGCCGACGAGCTCGTGCTGAGCGTCCGCACGGTGGAGAACCACCTCGCGAGCGCGTTCCGCAAGTCCGGGGTCGGCACCCGCGCCCAGCTCGCGGAGCTTCTGGACGACGACGCACCCCGGCCGGCACGGCTCGTCTGACCTGACTCCCGGTCGACAAGCGTCAGATACCTGGGTCGGAGGGCGGCGCCCCCTACCCGCCCCGCGACCGCTACCCGGTGTGCCCCGCGGCGCTACCCGAGCGCGCCCGTGCGGGCCCGTGGCGTGCCCGGCCGGGCCTCTACTGGAGGCACGACCCACCGCGGAGCCCACCCGCCCCGCACGCACAGGCCGTCCAGCAGACCGGGCGCCGCCGGAGAGGAACCACCATGACCGAAGCCCTGGAGCGTCAGGAGCAGAGCAAGCGGCGCCGCAAGGCGGTCGTCGGCTGGGGCGCCGTCATCGGCATCGGGGCGCTGCTCACCACCGCAGCCTTCACCGACGTCGAGTGGGGCTCGCTCGGCAGCGGGATCGGCAACGCCGACTCGCGCTACAACCTGCAGATCAAGGACGTCGCCAACGACACCTGGCAGGACAACACGGCCGAGACCACGGCCGAGATCATCACTCTCGCCGATGCCGAGAACATGTTCCCCGGGTCCGGCCCGGTGAGCGGCACCGTCGAGGTCTGGAACGACTCCACGTTCGTGTCGACCCTGAACCTGGCGCTGGTCGACGACACCACCACGCCGAGCGACGTCGACTTCCTCGCCGCGCTCCGGTTCACCGTGACGCAGGACGGCAGCGCCGTCGGCGGCACCTACACCTACGCGGAGCTGGCCTCCGGCATCACGCTGGCGAACCTCGCGCAGGACGACGGCACGGCCGACTCGGGCCCCGACCAGACGGCTCTGGTCATCACCGTCGAGCTGCCCGACCAGGGCTCGGCGGCCGCGAACAACGCGCTCCAGGGCCAGGCCGCACAGGTGCTCGTCAAGGTCGACGGCGAGTCCGTCTGACCCCGACCGCCGTCCCCCGATCTCCCAGGAGCCGCGAGACTTCCCCCTCCCGTCCCGCGGCTCCTGGGCACTGCCGGGCACCCGCCGGGCACCGGCCCGGCACTCCCACCGACCTCCGTGCCGTGGGGTCTTCCCCCGCACCCCACGGCACGGATTCTCCGCACCGCACCCGACGCCCGAGAGGACCATGTGAGGAGGCCCTGGTGAGCACCGACCGTCGTCGTCGCCGCGTCGCCGCGCTCCTCGGCATCCCCCTGGCCGTGGTCGTCGCCCTCACCACCGCGTCCGTCGTGCACCGCACGGACGCCCTCGCGCACCTCACGCCCACGACGTTCGACCTGCAGATCGCGGCGAGCGAGGAGGCGGGGTGGCAGCCCGCCGACGCCGACTGGCGCGAGGGCCGGGGCGGCGAGGCCGCCCTCGACCTGGAGCTCACCCAGGCCGCCGCGACGGGCATCCTGCCCGACCGCCCCGTGGTCCTCCGGTTCGCCGTCCGCAACACCGCCGCCGTCGCCGCCCGGATCACCCTGGGCGCCCGCGACCTGGACCCCGGCGTCGTCGCCCGCGACGCCGCCCTCGACCTCTACGACGTCCTGGTCGTGACCGTCCACGACGGCGGCACCACGCTCGCGGACGCCGTCCCCGCCGCCGACCTGGCACCCGCCTTCGAGCTCGGCGCCGGCGAGCACGTCGTGCTGGACGTCCGCCTCGCCCCGACGGGCGACGCGTACCTCGGGGCGAGCACCCGGCTCGCCCTCGTGGCCGAGGGGGCGAGCCTGTGAACGCCCCTGTGGATCTCCGCACTGCCCGCGGCGGGCGTCGCCCGTCCGCCCGCGCCGTCGTCCTCGCCGCCCTCGCCTCCGCGGCCCTGCTCGTGCTGGGCGTGGGCGTCACCTCCGCCGGGTTCACCGACCAGGCGGAGGCGACCCTGGGCGCCGACGGCACCCTGGGCGGGTCCTACGACATCGCGTTCCTCGACGGCGACGGCGAGCTCCAGCAGGGCGACCCGGACGCCTGGGTCGTCGACACCGCGGACCTCGGGGTCGTCCCGGTCATCGGCCAGGGCGAGGAGCCGTCGTTCACCGTGCACGCCGTGACGACCACCGCCGCCACCGGGCCCGTCGTGCTGACGCTCGTGGACCCCGACCCGTCCGCGCGGGCGGCCGACCCCGGCATCGCCGGCGACGGCGCGGAGCCGTTCGACGTCGCGCTGTTCACGGTCGCCGTCGACGGCGAGGTCGTCGCCCAGCGCCTGACGGCGGCCGAGATCGCGGACGCCGGCCTCACGATCGCCTCGTGGGAGCGAGACATGCCGCGGTCGATCACCGTGGCGATGGCGCTGCCCGCCGCGACCGGGAACCCGTACTACTTCGGCCGCGCCTTCCAGGTGGGCCTCGTGCTCGAAGGGATGACGTCATGACGCCGCGACCGCACCCGGCACGCCGCGGGCGCACCGCCGGCCTGCTCGCCGGCCTGCTCGCCGGCCTGGTCGGCGTCGTCGGGATCCTCGCCCCCGCACCGGCCCTGGCGGCGGTGACGGCGGTGACGGCGGTGACGGCGGGGCAGCGTTCGCCGATCGAGGACGTGAGCGTCGCGGTGCCGTACCCCGGCCACAGCGCGAGCTTCAGCGTGCGGGTGGTCAACACGGAGGCCGTCCCCGCGACCCTGCACCTCCAGGTGCTCGACGGGCCCGACGAGCTCACCGCCGACGACGACCTGCTGGTCGGCGGCGACACGCCGCTGCACGTGACCCTCGTCGGCCCGTCGGGCCGGGCGGTCGCCGACGGCCCGCTGGGCGAGCTCGTGGGCGCCGAGACCGGCCTGGGCCGCCTGGCCGCGGGGGAGAGCACCACGCTCCGCGCCGAGATCAGCCTGCCCGCCGAGGCCGGGGACGAGCTGCAGGGTGTGGGCAGCGCGCTCGTCCTCCGCGTGACCACCGTGGCGGACGACGCCGCCGCCGACCAGGGCGACGGCGTCGCCTCCCTCCTGGGCCGGCTGCCGCGGACGGGTGCCGACCTCGCATGGGCCGCCGCCCTCGCCGCGCTGCTCGTCGCCTGCGGCCTGACGCTGCTCGCGGCCCGCCGGCGCGCCGCCGACGACGCGGGCGGTGAAGACGGCGCCGACGGTGCGACCGGCGCCGGCACGGGCCGTACGGAGGTGGACCGATGACCCGCACCGCAGCCCGCCCCCGCCGCGCCCGCCTGGTCCGGGCGCTGGCCGGCACCCTGGCGGTCGGCCTCGTCGCCGCCGGGCTCGTCGGCGCGGCGACGGCGCCGACCACCACCGCGGCGTACACCGACCGCGCCGCGGCGGAGACGGCCGGCGTCATCACCACCACGGTGGGCCTGACGCCGCAGCAGACCCGCCTGGCCGGCACGGCCACCGCGATCCTCGACGACGGCACGGTCGCCGTCTGGGGCTTCCGCGGCAACGGGCTGTCCGGCACCGGGGTCGCGACCGTCGCGCAGGGCGCGGCGATCTCGGTGACGACGCTGCCCAGCGACGGCCACGCGGACGGCGCACGCCGCGCGGTGAAGCTCGCGGGGACGAGCCTGGACAACTACTTCGCCACGGACGCCGGCTACACCGGCATCGCGGCGCTGTCGGACGACGGGCGCGTGTACACGTGGGGCGGTACCCAGGCCAACAACGTCATGGGGCGCACCAACGCGACCACGCCGTTCACGCAGCCCGGCCAGGTCGACATCCCCGGCACGGTCGTGGACCTCACCTCGTCGGCCACGGTGTTCATGGCGCTGACCTCCGACGGCGACCTCTACACCTGGGGCCACGCCCAGGCGCGCGGAGCGACCGGCCAGGGCGGGACGTCGACGTCCGCCGCCGTGCCCACGAAGATCCTGTCCGGCGTGCACTCGGTCGGCGCCGGCATGTGGAACGGCTGGGCCGTGCGCACCGCCACGGGCGACGACGCGGCCGGGGTCTACTGGTGGGGCTGGGCGAACTCCGCCACCGGGTACGCGGGCGACCCGTCGGGGGCCAACCAGACCTCCAACGCGAACGCGCCCACGCGCTCCGAGGTGCTCTCCGCCTACGTGGCCGGCTGCGACACCGTAGGCGTGGTGGCCGGCTCGGCCGACGACACCTGCTCGGTCCGGTCGCTCACCGGCCACTACTACGGCAACCAGATGGTGCTCGCCGACGGCTCGCTCTACACCTGGGGCAACTACTCCGAGGAGGGCACCGGCCGGCCCGACGGCACCAACCTCGAGGACAACACCCCGACGCTCGTCGAGCTCGCTCCCGGCGTCGGAGCCGTGCAGGTCGGCACGTCCGAGGACTACGTCATGGTGCTCGGCACCGACGGCCAGGTGTACGTCTACGGCCGCTACAGCTTCTCCCGCGGTCCCGATCCGGCGACCGGGGCGATGACGGCGACCAACGTGCTGGCCCCGACGGCGCTCGCGACGCTCGGCAGCGACGTCGAGGCCGTCGTCGGCTTCGGCTACTCCGGCGGCGTCCGCCACGCCGACGGCACCACGTCCTGGTGGGGCGGCACCGACCAGGGCGGCAACGAGAACTGGTACCAGCCGATCCGCACCGGCTTCGCGACGACCACGCTGGGCACCACCCCCGCCGCCCCCATCACGAAGCTCGACTTCCCCGGGGCCACGCAGGAGGGATCATGACCACCGACCGCACCGCCCGGCCCGACCGCCGCCTGCTGCGGGCGGCGCTCGCGGCCGTCGCCGCGCTGGCGGCCGTCACGGCAGCGGTGCTCGGGGTGCGCACCACGTGGGCGGCCTTCTCGGACGTCGAGCACGGCGCGCTCGACACCGCCGCGGGCACGCTCGACGTCGTGCTCGTCGACGAGGACGACGTCGTGCACCAGGCGGAGCCCGGCGACGGCGTCGCCCTCCCGGTCTCCGGCGGCCAGAGCCTGGTCCCGGGCCGCACCGTGGAGGCCGCCTTCGGCGTCGCGACCAACGACGACGTCCCGGCGGAGCTCACGCTCGCCGTCGCGGGCGCCGCGGTGGCCGACGTCCCTGACATCCGTGAGCACCTGCGCCTCACCGTGCTCTCCGCCGACGGCGCGGTGCTCGCCGGGGAGGGGGAGGACGCGCCGGAGGGCGGGCTGACCCTCGACGAGGTCGCGGCCGGCCCCGTCGCGCTGCCGGCCCTCGCGGCGCGCGACGACGCCCCCCTGGCCGACGGCGACCCCTGGACCGCCGGGGCCGACGGCTCGCGCACCGACGTCCGCGTGCTCGTGCACTACGTGGACGCCGACGGCACCGAGGACCTCAACGGGGGCCAGGTCGCGCTCACCGTGCACGTCGACGCCATGAGCCCCGGAGGTGCCTCGTGAGAGCGCTGCGGTTCCTGCAGTCCACCCTGTTGAACGTCGCCGCCGTGGTGGGCGGCCTCTGCATCGTCGTCGTGCTGGCCTGCCTGGCCACGGGGCTGCGGCCCGCCATCGTCGTCTCGGGGTCCATGGCGCCGGGCATCCCGGTGGGCGCGATGACCTTCGCGCGGACCACCCCCGCCGACGAGCTGCAGGTCGGCGATGTCGTCACGCTGCCGCGCACGGACGGCCGCGGGCTCGTCACCCACCGGATCACCGCGATCGACGAGCTCCCCGACGAGGTCGTCGACCCCGCGGGCACCGGCGCCGCGCTGACGCTGCGGGGCGACGCCAACGAGTACGAGGACCCGCGGCCGTACCACGTGGCGACCGTCGGCAAGGTGGCGTTCGACGTGCCCTACCTGGGGGCGCTCGCGGGCTGGTTGCAGACCCACGTCCTCCTCGTGGCGGGCATCCTCGTCGGGCTGACCGTCGTCGTGATGCTGCCGAGCGGCACGGGCCGCCGCGCGGCGCCGGCGGACGCGGACGCGCCCGACCCCGCCGTGGCGGAGCGCACCCCGGCGGGGTCGGGAGCGTCCTGAGCAGCGGTCAGGAACCTGCCTCGATCGCGGTGGGGGTAGAGGTGTGGCTCACCTCGATGCGCCGCGGCTTGGCGTCCTCGGCGACGGGGATCGTCAGCGTCAGCACGCCGTCGGCGTAGGACGCCGAGATCTGGTCCAGCGCCAGACCGCGGCCGAGCGTGAGCTGCCGGGCGACGGTGCCGGTGGTGCGCTCCCGAAGCAGCCACTGTCCCTCGGCCGAGCGCGGCGTCCGCTCCGCGCGGATCGTCAGCGTCCGGTCCTCGCACGACACGTCGATGCTGCCCGGGTCGATACCGGGCAGGTCCACGGCCAGCACGTAGTGGTCGCCCTCGCGGAACAGGTCCATCGGCATCCCGGGGGCGCTGCGGCCGTTCAGTGCGAGCGAGCCGAACATCCGGTCCATCTCCTGGAACGGGTCCCAGTAGGTAGCCATCGCGCATCACCTCCTCGTCGCGAGGCCGCGCCCGCGGCCTCGGTCGCGAACGGCGGGCCGGGCCCTCCGGCTCCGCCGTGGCTACACCAGAAGATTTAGCACTCTGGAGGTGCGAGTGCCAGATCTGGGTGATCGCCGTGGGCGAACGCCGGAGGGCGGGCGTCAGGCGGTGCGGCGCACCTCGTCGACGAAGCGGCGCACGTGCTCGCGCAGGGCGTCGACGCGGCGCTCGACGATCGCCTCGCGGACGCCGTCGTCGTCGCGCCCCGCCTCGGCGAGGGTGGGGCGACGACGCGCGTTGCGGGAGCAGCGGAAGTCGCTGCAGATCAGCGTGCCGATGGTGTCGCCCTTGCGGCCCGCGGCGCCGCCGCGCTTCGCGACGTAGAGCTGCACGTCGCGGGTCTCGACCACGTCCTCGCACCAGGCGCACATGGCGGCGCGGCGCGGGCCGGTGCGCTCGCTCGCGCGCAGGATGACGCCGACGGGCTCGGCGTCCGGCTCGTCGTCGAGGGTCGTGACGACGTACGCGGACAGGGGCTGCTTGCGGTCGCGCCAGCCCAGGTAGTCGAGGCGGTCCCAGTCGACCTCGGCGAGGTCGGGGACGATCATGCGCTGTCGCTCGCTGCGGGTGGCGTTGACGAGGGACGCGCGAAGCTGCTGCTCGGTGAGCGGGGTCATGGGGTATCGGCTTTCAGGTGAGCGGGGGTGGGCAGGGCAAGGCCCCGCACCGTCACCGTGCCGATCGGGTCAGCGCGTGACGGTGCCGGGGCAGGCGGGACTGCCCGAGCAGGCCTGGTGGCCCACCCCGCTCCCTGCGACGCCCGGCATCGCGCTCTCCTCGCTCGTGTGAAAAGTCGTGGTCCGCTCGCGCTCGACGGCGCGACCGGCCCTTCCATGGTGGCACGGGACCGTCGCCCGGGTCGACGTCTATTCCGTCACGCGCGGTCCCAGCCGAGCGCCGAACAGGCGGTTGACACCGTTATGGCGGCAATCCGCACGCCATAACGGTGTCAACCGCCTGTTCGGCAGCTCGGTGGACGAGATCAGAGGGTCGCGCGCACCTCGCGGGCGGCGGCGACCAGGTGCGCCAGGGCCGGCTCGACCTCCGCGTACCCGCGCGTCTTGAGCCCGCAGTCCGGGTTGACCCAGACGAGGGCGGGGTCGATCGACTTCACCGCGAGCCGCAGCAGCTCGGTGACCTCGTCGGACGACGGCACGCGGGGCGAGTGGATGTCGTACACGCCCGGCCCGATGCCGCGGGAGTACCCGGCGTCGGCGAGCTCGGGCACGATCTCCATGCGCGAGCGGGCCGCCTCCACCGACGTGACGTCGGCGTCCAGGCCGTCGATGGCCCCGATGACCTCGCCGAACTCGGAGTAGCACAGGTGGGTGTGCACCTGCGTGGCGGCCTCCACCCCGGACGTCGCGAGCCGGAAGGACCCGACCGACCAGCGCAGGTACTCGTCCTGGTCCGCGCGCCGCAGGGGGAGCAGCTCGCGCAGCGCGGGCTCGTCCACCTGCACGATGCCGATGCCCGCGGCCTCCAGGTCCGCGATCTCGTCGCGCAGGGCGAGGCCCACCTGGTTGGCGGTGTCGCCGAGCGGCTGATCGTCGCGCACGAACGACCAGGCGAGGATCGTCACGGGGCCCGTGAGCATGCCCTTGACCGGCTTCTGCGTGAGCGACGCCGTGTACGCGGACCACTCGACCGTGATGGGGGCCGGGCGCTGCACGTCCCCCCACAGGATCGGCGGGCGCACGCAGCGCGACCCGTACGACTGCACCCAGCCGTTCGCCGTGACCGCGAAGCCGTCGAGGTGCTCCGCGAAGTACTGCACCATGTCGTTGCGCTCCGGTTCGCCGTGCACCAGCACGTCGAGGCCGAGCTCCTCCTGCAGCCGCACGACGCGCCCGATCTCCTCCCGCATCGCGGCGGAGTAGTCGGCGTCGGCGAGCTCGCCCTTCGTCCACGCGGCGCGGGCCTTGCGGATCTCGGGGGTCTGCGGGAACGAGCCGATCGTCGTCGTGGGCAGCGGGGGCAGGTTCAGGCGCGCGGCCTGGGCGGCCGCCCGCTCCGCGTACGAGCCGCGGGCGAAGTCGGCGTCGGTGAGCGCCGCGGCCCGGTCGCGCACCGCGGGCACGACGACGCCGGCCGCCGTCGCGCGCGAGGCCACGGCCGCGGACGACGCGGCGAGCGCGTCCGCGACGGCGTCCCGGCCCTCGGCGAGCGCACGGGCCAGGGTGGCGACCTCGCCCACCTTCTGGTCGGCGAACGCGAGCCAGTCGCGCAGGCGCGGGTCGAGCGTGGTGCCCGCACCGTCACCGAAGACCTCGTCCTCGACGTCGTGCGGCACGTGCAGCAGCGACGTCGACGTGCCGACGGCGAGGGCCCCGGCGCCGAGCGCGCGCAGCGGCTCCACGGCGTCGAGCTTCGCGGTCAGGTCGGCACGCCAGACGTTGTGGCCGTCGATCAGGCCCGCGACGAGGGTCTTGCCCTCGAGCCCGGGCAGCGGCCCGGCGGGTGCCGCGCCCTTGACCAGGTCGATCGCGATCGCGTCGACGTCGGTGGCGGCGAGGAGCGCGAGGGCGTCCTCGTGCAGGCCGCCGAACGGCGCCGTCACGAGGATCGCGGGCCGCTCGGGGTCGGTGTCGTCGGTGCCGGTCGTGAGGTCGGTCGCCAGGGCGCGGTACGCGGAGGCGATCGCCGCGTGCAGCCGCTCGGCCGGCACGTCGAGCGAGTCGGTGACCAGCGCGGGCTCGTCGAGCTGCACCCACGGCACGCCGACGGCGGCCAGCGCGCGCAGCAGGTCGGCGTACGCGGCGACCACGTCGTCGAGCCGGTCGAGCGGGTGGAAGCCCTCGCCCGCCTCGTCGGCGGCCTTCGACAGCGCCAGGAACGTCACCGGGCCCACGAGCACGGGACGCGTGGTGACGCCGGCCTCCTTGGCCTCGGCGTACTCGCGCACGACGCGGTGGTCGGCGAACGAGACCGGCGTCGTCTCGCTGATCTCCGGGACGAGGTAGTGGTAGTTGGTGTCGAACCACTTGGTCATCTCGAGCGGGGCGTCCTCGCCGCGGCCGCGGGCCACGGTGAAGTACCCGTCGAGCTCGAGCGAGCCGTCCTCGTCGTCGAGCAGGTCGCGGAACCGCTCGGGCACGGCGCCCAGCAGCGCGACGACGTCGAGCACCTGGTCGTAGTAGGAGAACGAGCCCGGCACGGAGCCGTCGTCGGGGTTCAGGCCGAGCTCGACGAGGCGGCGCGCCGTCTCGCGGCGCAGGGCGCCGGCCGCGACCTCCAGGTCGACGGCGTCGGAGCGGCCGGCCCAGAAGGACTCGACGGCGCGCTTGAGCTCGCGGCGGCGCCCGATGCGGGGGTAGCCGAGGATCGTGCCGCCGGGGAACGCCGCGGCGGGGGTGGGGCTTGTCGGTGCGGTGGACATGAGCACTCCAGAGGTCGGGCTCCGCGCGTCAGACGGCGGGAGCCTGGGTCGGGATGCTCGGTACCCACGGCCTTCTGGCCAGGTCCGCGCCGTCCGACGTGTGGTCGGCCGGCGCCGGTCCGCCGAGGTGGACACCCTCGAGCAGGTCCAGAGCGGGACGGTACTTGTTGAACGTGTACACGTGGATGCCGGGGGCGCCGGCGTCGAGCACGCGCTGGGCGAGCTCCACGGCCCGCGCCGTCCCGTAGGCGTGCTGGGCCTCCGGGTCCGGCAGGGCGTCGAGCGCGTCCAGCAGGTGCCGGGGCGCGCGGACGCCGGTGAGCTCCTCGACGCGACGGAGCCGGCGGGGCTCGGTCGTGGGCAGCTGCCCGGCGAGGATCGGGATCGTCACCCCGGCCGCACGGGCCTCGGCGACGAAGTCGGTGTAGGAGGCGGCCTCGTAGAACAGCTGCGTGATGGCGAAGCTCGCCCCCGCGTCCTGCTTCTCCTTGAGGCGGCGGACCTCCTGGGCCCGCGTGGTGCCCGCCTGGACGTTGCCGTCGACGAACGTCGCGACGGCGATCGTCATCGGCCGCGCGGCGCCGCGCAGCGCGGCGCCGGGGTCGGTCGCGCAGCGTCGCGCCTCGACCTCGCGCAGCAGGTGCACGAGCTCGATCGAGGACGAGACGCCGTCGGCCGGCGGCTGCCAGTCCGGCTGGTCCTTCGGCGGGTCCCCGCGCAGGGCGAGGAACGCGCGGGTGCCGGCGTCGAGGAAGTCGTCGATGACGGCGGACACGTCCTCGCGGTGCGCGCCCACGCAGGTCAGGTGGGCCACCGGCAGCACGGGGGTGCCCCCGAGCAGGGTGGCCACGACCTGGCGCGCGGTGGCGCGGTCGCCGCCGCCCGCCCCGTACGTCACGGACACGAAGTCCGGGCGCGCGGCCACGAGCCGGCGGGCCGTCTCCCAGAACTTGGGGGCGGCGTCAGGCCGGCGCGGCGGCATGAGCTCGAACGAGACCGTCGGGCGTGCCGGCAGCACCGGGGTGGGCGAAAGGGATGCCTCTGCGACCATGCGTCACTCCATCGATCCTGGCGTGAGCACCTTCGTCCTCGGGAGGCTTCCGTCGGAGAACGGGTTGCTGCGGCGTCGTCGAGCCAGGACTCTCGGCCGCTCTGGATGGCTTGTCACGCGATCGTACGCAGCATCCGCGATGCGGGCGAGGATGAGACCGCCTGCTGAGACGATCGCGGAGGGCGGCCGGGCCTGAACGCCCTGCTCAGGGCACCAGCACGACCTTGCCGCCCGCGTGCCCGGACTCGACGAGCGCGTGCGCCCGGGCGGCGTCGGCCAGCGGCAGCACCGCGCCGACGGTGGTGGTCAGGTCGCCGCGGGCCAGGGCGGCCACGACCTCGGCGAGGTCCCCGGCGTCCCGCTCGGACCGCCAGCTGGCCTCGACGCCGAGCTCCGCCGCGGCGTCGTCGGCGATGGTGACGATCCGGTCCGTGCCGCCGCGCAGGGCGATCGAGTCGGGCAGCACGCCCGCGCCGGTGGTGTCGAGGACGGCGTCCACGCCGCCGGGCGCGAGGGCGCGGACGCGCTCGACCAGGCCGGCGCCGTACGTGGTCGGCGTGGCACCGAGGGCCGCGACGCGGTCCTGGTTCCGTGCGGACGCGGTCCCGATCACCCGGGCGCCGCGGCGCACGGCGAGCTGGGTGGCCAGCGCGCCCACCGACCCCGACGCCCCGTGCACCAGGAGCGTCTCGCCGGCGCGCACCTCCAGGAGGCGCAGCACGCGGGTCGCCGTCTCCGCCGCGACGGGGAGCGTGACGGCGTCGGTCGGGGCCAGGCCGTCCGGGACGCGCGCGAAGACCTTGGTGAGCGCGAGCTCCGCGTACCCGCCGCCGACCGTGAAGCCCACGACGCGGTCGCCGGGTGCGACCCGGGCCGCGCCGTCCCCGGCGGGCGGGCCGACCTGGTCGACGACCCCCGCCACCTCCAGCCCGGGCACGACGGCCGACGTCGACGCCGGGGCGCCGGGCGCCCCGGCACGCGACTTCACGTCCCAGCCGTTGACGGCGGCCGCCTCGACGCGCACGCGCACCTGTCCGGGGCCCGCCTCGGGAGCGGGCACGTCGGCGAGGTGCAGCACCTCGGGGTCGCCGTGGGTCTCGAACACGATCGCGCGCACGCGGTCATCCTGGCGCAGGCGCCGCCGCCCTGCCCGCGCGGACCAGCGGCGGCGCGGCGGTGTCGCGGCACGACGGGATCACGGGGTGGCGGGTTCGGCCGCGTCCAGGACGTCGCCAGGGGCGCTCATGAGCCACTCGGTGGCGAACAGGACCTTGTCGGTGAGGCCGAGGATCGCGTCGCGGATCTCGACGTGCGGGGTCGAGAACGCGAGACGGGCGACGGACCGCGCGCCGGGGGCCGGCGCCCAGTAGTCGACCAGGAGCAGGGGAACGTCCTGCCCGCCGAGCTCGCCCGCACCCCGGCCGACGCGGACGTGGCGCAGGAACGGCCCCGACAGGGTGTCGGTGACGGTGAGCTCGTCGTCGGGCCCGAGCCGAGGATGGAGGCGGTCGTGGATGCGCTGCAGGTGCGTGACCTCGCCGGCCTCCGGGCCGAGGTCGTGCCAGTACAGCGTGAGGCTGAGCGCGAGGGCGGCGTCCTTGCCGGGCAGCACCAGGTAGGCCATCACCTGCCCGCCCGCGGCCGAGGCCTTCGCGGCGACCGCGGTGAGCTGCTCCCGCAGGTCGCGCCGCAGCCCGGCCCCGCGGTCGCCGAGCGCCGCGCCCTGCTGCTTGACGATCGCGCGGATCTGCAGGTCGCGCTGCGCCTCGTCCTCCAGGTCGATCAGGGCCCAGTGGTCGGGCAGGTTGAGCTCGATGCCGATGCCGCGCGACCCGCCGGGCTCGTCGACGCTGGCCATGGCATGGAGGCCCTCGATGCTGATGCCCGCGCCGGTGCTGTCGGCCAGGCCGGTGCTGTCGGCGGCGTCGCCGGGGCCCAGCGTGTCGCTGAGCTCGGCCACCCCCAGGGTCATCTCGTGGGTGCTGCCGGGGTCGACGACGACCCGGTCGAGGACCGCGCCGTGCCGGCGGAGGAACGGGACCAGGGAGTCACGCCGGCGAAGGCTGTAGGCCCGTGCGGGGTCGTCCGCGAGGAACCGCTCGAGGGCACCGGGCGTGGAGAAGAGACACAGGGCGTAGGGGAGCGTGGCCCCCTCGGGCGCGGCGAACACCCGCACCTGCGGGGTGTCGTCCTCGCGGGGGAGGACGGGGACGACGACCGGGTCGGAGCGCAGGGCGCGGCCGACGGCGTCGCGGTCGGCCGCGGCGAGAGCCGCAGCGAGGGGCGACCTCGAGTCGGGGGGTGCGTCCGTCATGGTCGATCAGGTCTCCTGGTTGGTCGGCGGAACTCTCTGCGCCGTCGACACCGAGCACGGCGGCCGTCCCGCCGAGGCGGTCATCGGGCCTCGCGCGTGCATGGCGTGGTGATCTCGCGTCGGTGGACACGATGAAGCGCGCCCTTCACCGATGACTCCCGTCGCTAGCTTCCCGGTTCATGGGTCGCCAGACGTCGATTCGCGGCACCGCCCCAACGGATCCCGACCGCGCCGACGAGCCCTGAGTCGAGGATGCCGAAGAAGACCGGCCCGCGCCCGCGCCAGTCTCTGAACGTCTCCGTGGAGAACGTCATGAGGACGCAGTCCTGGTAGTACGCGATGTCCAGCCGGGGGTACTCGTACCCCTCAGGGCCTCCCGACCAGCGTGCGGTGACGGGTGCGTCTGCGACCTGGGCGGCGAACGACTGCTCGACGGACCGGGCACCGGGGGCGTTCACGAGGACGAGCTCGGCGAGGTCGTGCTCCACCGGGTCGAACTTCAGCTCGAGGAGACGGTGCTGCTCGACGGCGCGCACGTAGGTGGGAGGGCTCGAGAGCCGTTCGTAGGCGGGCCACGTCGCGGTGACAGGGACGTACTCGTCGAACTCCACGGCCACCTCGCCGGGGGCGTCGGGTCCGGCGAGCTCGATCATGACGTGCCTCCGAGGTGTCGTGCGTGCTTCAGGACGTCAGCGAGCCCTTCCTCGCGGGCCGCCGAGAAGATCAGCTCCCAGCCGCCGACGAGCTGCATCTCCTCGAAGTTCCCGACTACCGCGCCGTCGATCGCATCGACGAGGTCGTCCAGGCGCACCTGCTCACCGAGCCGCCGCGCCTGAGGCGCCAGGTGCCGCGTCTCCTCCCAGATGTGCTTGGAGGCGTTGGGGTTCACCCACACCTCCGCCCCGTCGGTCCGGGTCACGGTGAACGACTTCGGCAGCGCGGAACCGGCGTCGCGCGGGCCCTGCGTCGCCGCGATGCGGGACATCCCGTGGCCGCCGGCGTTGTGGACCAGGACGGGGACGTCGCCGGCGAGGACGTAGTAGTCGTGGTGGGTCTCGACGTGGACGTTGTACACAGCGACGGGTCCGTCGGGGGCGTGCTCGTCACGGTGCTCGACGTCGATCCGGTCCAGCGTCACGGTCCCCGTGCCTTCGCCCGTGTCGGGGGTCACGAGGATGTCGCCGGGCTGCAGGTCACGGGCCAGGATCCAGCCCATGTTGGCCACCATGAACGGGTGCTCGTCCGTGGTCGTCACGGTGTGCCCGCCGATGGTCAGGTGGAACAGCGTCGTGGTGGTGCGGACGAACGTCTCGGCCACGAGCTGCGGCTCATCGGCACCCGTCTGCAGGTCGTGCGCCCAGATCTTGTCCCCGGCCCTGATCTCCTCGATCGGCCGGTCACCGTCGACCGTGCGCACCAGGGTGCCCGCGGTGAAGCAGGTGCCGAACCCGACCTTGCACCACGCCTTCTTCGCCCCGGACTTCACGCCCTGCTTGAACGCCGCCTTCGACAGCCCGGTGGCGGCCTTGGCCGCGCCGCCCAGACCGATCACCGACAGGGCGGCGCCCGCGATCGCGATGCCCGCCTCCGCCCAGGAGCGTTCCCCGGTCGCGGCGAGCGTGATGTTCGCCAGCGCGGACACGATCGCCGCGACCGCGGCGACCACGATCAACACCCCCGCCAACGCCGTCCCGACCACCGGGATGAACGCGACCACCACCGCCAACAACCCCGCGATCATCGAGACCATGTCCGCGATGTCGGCGATCGCGGCCACGACCTTCGAACCCCAGTCGTCCCACCACGAGTCGTTCAGATCATCACCGCCGGTGATGTCCTCGATCCGGGCGACCGCATCGTTCGCGGCCCGGTCCCGGTCGCTCACCGCCGACTCGATGTCCGAGCGCGCCGCCGCGGCCCGCCCGTTCGCGTCGTCCGCGCTCCCACCCGCGGCCTCCGCCTGCTGCTGATACTCCCGCTTCTCCTCAGCATCCGTGGCCGAGTCCGCCAGATCCTGGAACCGGTCCCGCGACCCGGCCGCCGAGTCCGCCGCGTCCCGCGCCGCCCGCGCCCGCTCCAACGCGTGCAACGTCTCGGACTGCACCCGCTCCAGGACGCTCGCGTAGTCGACCAGCGCCTCCCCCGTGGCCTGGTACCGCGAGTGCGCGCGCCGGATCTCCGAGACCGTGTCCTCCTTGGTCTCCATCAGCGCGTCGACCGCCTGGGAGATCGTGCCCGCCACGTCCAGACGCGACATCGCGCCCGCCGCGTCGTCGATCGATCCCGCGACCTCCAGATAGTCCTGCCCACCCGAGAGCACCAGCACCGGATCCCCCGGCGTCGGGTCCGCGTCCAACCCCACCGGCGACCAGTCCGCCGGCCTCACACCGGTCCGCCGGGCCGTGCCGGGGCGGGGGCGCCGTCGCCGCTGATGCCGTCGGCGAGGTCGGAGTCGATGTCCGTGAACGCCTGCGCCACCTGCACCGACGCGTCCGCCAGCAGCCGGAGGTTCTGGGTCATCTTCTCCCGGGTGTCGTCCCACGAGCTCGCGAAGTCGCGCACGGCGCCGGCCAGGCCGTCGTGCCCCACGGCGTCCGCGATGCGGTCCGAGCGCGTCGTCGCGTTCTCGAACTCGTCCGCCACCGTGGTCAGGCTCGACCCCAGCTCCGTCACCGCATCAAGGTCCACCCGGAGATCCGCCACCGGCCCTCACCCCCCTTCGCCCGCAAGAGAGTAACCAGGTTCACGTCTGATGCACCACGGGGAGAACTCCCCGTCGTGCCTGGTCAGCGGGTCAACAGCAGCGCGAGCCGGGGTTGCGGTCCTGCTCCGCGTAGTGCTCCCGCCAGAACTCGCGCTCGCCCATCGGCTCGCGGTCCGGGTGCGCGGACCGTTCGTGCGCCACGTACGTCGCGTACGCGTCGTCGCCCATCACCTGCCGCACGTACCAGCGCAGGCTCGACGCCGCCCGGGCGAGCGCCCGGGCGGCGTCGTGCACCATGCCGGTGCGGGCGTCAGTGGTGCCCGGCACCGCTGGTCTCCCGCAGGCCGGCGTCGGCCCACTGCTTCTCGATCCGCTTCTCCTCCGCCGAGGCGATCAGGCCGGCCGGGGCGAAGCGCCGCGAGGCGACGGGCGGGTCCTCGTGGTTCTCGCCGCCCCCGGTGCGGAACGCCTTGAGGGTCACGACCACCGATGCGACGATCACGATGATCGCCAGCACCACGAACACGATCGACAGGGTGCCCTGCACGAAGGTGTTGCGGACCACGGCCTCCATCGCCGCGACGTCGGGCGCCGTGCCGAACGACGTCTCCCCGGCCGCGAGGGCGTCCTTGAACGCCCGGTGCTGCGCCCAGTACCCCACCTGCGGCACGTCCGAGAAGATCTTCTCGAACGACGCCCAGATGGTGATGATCGCCGTGAACGCCAGCGGCACGGCCACGATCCACAGCCAGGCCCAGTACCGGCGGCCGCGCTTCGCGACGATGGCGAGCACGACGGCGAGGGCGATCGCGGCGAGCAGCTGGTTCGCGATGCCGAACAGCGGGAAGAACGTGTTGATGCCCCCGAGCGGGTCGGTGACGCCCAGGTAGAGGATCGTGCCCCACCCGGCGACCATGATCGCGGTGCAGATCCACACCCCCGGCCGCCAGCTCACGTCCTTGAACCGCGGTGCCACGTTGCCGATCGTGTCCTGCAGCATGAAGCGGGCCACGCGGGTGCCGGCGTCGACGGCGGTGAGGATGAACAGCGCCTCGAACATGATCGCGAAGTGGTACCAGAAGCCCATCATCGCCGTGCCGCCCACCAGCTGGTGCATGATGTGCGCCAGCCCGAGCGCGAGCGTCGGGGCGCCGCCCGTGCGGGAGACGATCGACGGCTCGCCCACCTGGGTCGCCAGGGTGCTGAGCATGTCGGGCGTGAGGTTGACGCCCGCGAGGCCGAGCGAGTTCACGAACGCGACCGCGCCCTCGATGGTGCCGCCCGTGGCGGCCGCCGAGGAGTTCATCGCGAAGTAGACGCCGCGGTCGATCGAGATCGCGGCGACCAGCGCCATGATCGCGACGAACGACTCCATGAGCATGCCGCCGTAGCCGATGAAGCGCGTTTGGCGCTCCTTCTCCACGAGCTTCGGCGTCGTGCCCGAGGAGATGAGCGCATGGAACCCGGACAGGGCGCCGCACGCGATCGTCACGAACAGGAACGGCCACAGGTTGCCGGACACCACCGGGCCGGTCTCGCCGCTCGCGAACTCGCTGATGGCGGGCACGTTGATCTCGGGCCGCACGATGACGACGGCGCCGGCGAGCACCACGATGACGCCCACCTTCATGAAGGTGGACAGGTAGTCGCGGGGGGCGAGCAGCAGCCACACGGGCAGGACGGCAGCCACGAACCCGTAGACGATGATGCCGACGGCGATGGTGGTGCGGTCGAGGTGGAAGAACTCGGCGCCCCACGTGGTCTCGGCCACCATGCCGCCGCCGATGATCGCGGCGAGCAGCAGCACGAACCCGATGAGCGAGACCTCGGTGATCTTGCCCGGGCGCAGGTACCGCAGGTAGATGCCCATGAACAGGGCGATGGGGATCGTCATCGACACGCTGAACACGCCCCACGGGCTCTCGCCGAGGGCGTTGACGACCACCAGGGCGAGGATCGCCACGATGATGATCATGATCAGCAGGGACGCGATGATCGCGGCCACCCCGCCGATGCGGCCCAGCTCCTCGCGCGCCATCTGCCCGATGGTGCGGCCACCGCGGCGCATGGAGAAGAACAGCACCGTGTAGTCCTGCACGGCGCCCGCGAGCACCACGCCCACGATGATCCAGATGGTGCCCGGCAGGTACCCCATCTGCGCGGCGAGCACGGGGCCGACCAGCGGACCGGCGCCCGCGATGGCGGCGAAGTGGTGGCCGAACAGCACGCGGCGGTCCGTGGGGACGAAGTCCTTGCCGTCCTCGCGCGTCTCGGCGGGCGTGGCACGGCGGTCGTCCGGGCGGGTGATGTACCGCTCGATGACCTTCGAGTAGAAGCGGTACCCGATGAGGTAGGTGCAGACCGACGCGAAGACGAACCAGATCGCATTGATGGTCTCGCCGCGCACCAGCGCGATCATGACCCACGCCACGCCGCCGAGCAGCGCGATCGCGGCCCAGAGCGCGATCTTCGCGGGTGTCCAGCGGGGCTTGAGGTCCTCGGCCGGCACGGCCGTCGGGGGGAGCGAGGGGTCGGGGACGATCTCGTCCGTCGCCGTGGCTCCGGCATCTGCTGACAAGGTGAGCCTCCAAGGCGTCGCGTCGTCGGGACCCGACACAGGATAGGCCCCGGGCGACGGACACCCGGACCGCTCCCGCGCGGGGGGATGCCGGAGCCCGGGGATGAGGCGTCCGTCACACTTCTGACGAAGTTGCTAGAAGTGTCAGATCCCTGACCTGCGACGTCGCCGCGGGCATCTGTCTCACGCTTGTGAAAAAAGGCGCAAGGTGCCGAAGGCAATCAAAATATGAGATGGGTCTATACGAACTGCCAATAGACTGCTATAAGCCCGATCCCCCCCGAGATCCTGCCCCGGGCGACCCCCGGGAACGCAGGCGAGAGAGGTCCCTCATGGACGCGCACGCTGCTGGAACGCGCCCGGAATCAGCCCGCCAAGGACGCAGGGCGCTCGCCGCAGCCCTCGCGGCCGTGCTTGTCGCGGCCGTGCTCGTCGTGGTGCAGGCCCCCCAGCGAGCGTCTGCGGCGACCCATACGTTCCTCATCAACTCGTTGAGTCACCAGGGCGACGACGCGAACCCCGGCGACGGCGTCTGCGCCACCGCGGACGGCCTGTGCACGCTGCGCGCCGCGCTGCAGGAGGCCAACGCCCTGCCGCTCGAGGACGAGATCGTCATCGCGCCGGCCGAGGACGTCGACGCCTCCACCGCGGGCGTGCAGAGCTCCGGGACGATCGTGGGCACGGGCAGCGGCACCGCCAACTTCATGTACTCCGGCAACCTCACGCCCGAGGGGGACACCGGCGCCTACTTCATGGCGACGCGGCCGGTGACCATCGACTTCCAGAACCGCCTCGGCATCGCCTCGCTCAACGACGCGTACGGCGCGACGGCGCTCTACATCAACGGACCGGGCGTCACGCTGCGCAACTTCTCCAGCATCAAGTCGAACGAGACCGCGGTGGTCTTCGGGCCGGAGAGCGACGGGTCCACGGTCGAGAACGGCACCTGCACCGACCCGAGCAGCATCAACCTCGAGCGCTGCTTCTGGCTCGCGGACGGCGCGAACCAGATCACCATCCGCAACGTCGAGATGGGCTCCACCTACGCGGGCGCCGTCGGGGCGATCGGCGTCGCCGCCAACGCGACCATCGACGACCTCACGCTCGACCGCATCCGTATGTACGACCCGGACACCGAGTACTACGACGGGTTCGCCATGTACGGGAACGCGACCCTCAACCGCCTCACCGTCACCGGCTCGACGTTCGAGGGCTTCCGGTCGGGCCGCTACGCGCTCGACCTGCGGGGCGCCGTGCTCACCGACGCGCGGATCACGGGCAACTCGTTCCTGCGGAACAGCAGCGGCGGCGCCGCACCCATCACGGTGAACAGGGCGGGCTCCGGCAACGTCATCGCGGACAACACGTTCGACAACACGGGCGGCAGCGCCTCCTACGCCGTCCAGTTCACGGGCCTGGGCCTGGCCGCGACGGCCGACTCCGGCTGGACGGTGCGCGACAACTACTTCGACGCCTTCACGTCCACGTCCGTGCGCCTGGAGGCAGGCTCCGGCATCCTCCCGGTCGAGCAGAACACCTTCGGCCCGAAGTCGTACGGCGACGCCAACGCAGCCGCCGAGACCGGCGGCGCCGCGCTCGTCTACAACGCGACCGCCACGGCCAACCAGAACATCACCACCTGGTACCCGACGGCCGTGACCACCGACCCCGGCACGTGCACGCTCGACGTGGACGTCACGCCGCCCACCACCGGCGTCACGCCGTCCACCCCGGTGACGATCGACGTCTTCTACACCCCCACCACCAAGGCGGAGATCTACCTCGGCCGCCAGACCGGCCTCACGGAGGCGGGCACCGTCACCGTGCCGTACACGCTGGGCGAGGGGAACATCCGCGTCCAGACGACGGCCGCCAGCGGCGCCACGTCGCAGTACTCGCGCACCGTCGCGCAGACGTCGCCCGACAGCTGCGGCCCCGCGATCACCGTGGAACAGGCCTCCAGCCAGGCCGACCCGACGTCCGTGCGTGACATCCGCTTCACGGTGACGCTCTCGGAGACGGTCTCCGCGGAGCTCGAGGCCTCGGCCTTCAGCACCGAGGGCTCCACCGCCCCCGGCGTCACGGTCACGAAGGTGACCCGCACGTCGGGCAGCTCCTTCGAGGTCGTGGCGCGCGCCGACGGCTCCGGCACCGTGCAGCTCTCGCTGCCCGAGGGCGCCATCGCCGACGACGTGGGCAACCCGTCCCAGGCGTCCACGTCCACGGACAACGAGGTCGAGTACGTCTCGCCGCTGAGCGTCTCCCCGGCCGAGGTGGAGGTGAACGAAGACGGCACCACCGCCACGTACACCGTCGCGTCGTCGCTCGCGGCCACCTCCCCGCTGACGATCACGCCGACCGTCGCCGACCCGGCGTGGGCGTCCGTCTCGCCGTCGCCGCTGACGATCGACACCATCGCCTCGTCCGGCACCGTCACGGTCTCCGCGGTGGACAACACCGTGGTGGACGGCACCCGTTCCACGTCCGTGAGCCACGCCGTGGCGTCGTCGGACGCGAACTTCGACGGGCTGCTGCTGGACGACGTGGCCGTCACCGTGCTGGACGACGACACCCCCGTGGCGTCCACGTCCGGCCTCACGCTGACCTCCGGGACGCGCACGGCCGACGGCGACTCGACCCACACGGCGTCCGCGGTGGTGCGCAACGCGGCGGGGACCCCGGTCTCGGGCGTCCTGGTGACGTTCCGCGCGTCGGGCGACGCCGACCTGTCCGCCACCTCGTGCACCACGGGGGCGGACGGCAGCTGCGCCGTCGACGTCACGTCGACGGTCGCGGGCACGTACGACGTGCAGGCGTTCCTCGACGGCACCGCCGAGATCGGCGGCAGCCCCGCCCAGGCCGCGTTCGTGGCCGGCCCGGCCGACCTGACGACGTCCACCATCGGCGCGTCCGCGCTCTCCGTCCCGGCGGACGGCAGCTCGACGACGACCATCACGGTGCGGCTGCTCGACGCGCAGGGCAACCCGCTCACGGCGAGCGGCGGCACGGTGACGCTCGGCGCGACCGAGGGCACCCTGGGCGCGGTGGAGGACCACGGCGACGGGACGTACACGGCGACCCTGACCGCCCCGACGACGACCGGCACCGCGACGGTCACCTACGCGCTCGACGGCGTGGCGGGGGAGAGGTCCGTCGTCATCAGCTTCGTGGCGGGCGACCCCTCGCCGTCCACGTCCCAGATCGAGGCCGACCCGGCCGAGGTCGTCGTCGGGACCGGCACGTCGACCGTGACCGTGACGCTGCTCGACGGGTACGGCAACGCCGTCACCACGGGCGGCCACGACGTGGCGGTCGAGACGTCCGCGGGCACGCTGGGCGAGGTCACCGACAACGGCGACGGCACCTACACCGCCACGCTCACCGCGTCGGACACCGCCCAGGTCGCGACCCTCGAGTTCCTGGTCGGTGAGGACCGGGCGACCGCCACCGCGACGGTGGCGTTCGTGCCGGGTGAGACCGACCTGGACGAGAGCACGATCACGGCGGCGCCGAGCTCCCTCACCGCGGACGGCGTGAGCCAGTCCGAGGTCCGGGTGACGCTGCTCGACGCGCTCGGCAACGTCGTCGGCGCGGGCGGCGCCGACGTCGTGGTCGCGACCGACCGCGGCAGCGTCGGCGACGTCGTCGACAACGGCGACGGCACGTACACGGCGATCCTCACGGCGCCCACGTCCCCCGGGACGGCGACGCTCACCGCGACCGTCGACGGCGCGGCGCTGACCGCCACCGCGACGGTGACGTTCCTCGCCGGCAGCCCGGACGCCGCGGCGTCCAGCATCGCGGCGAGCCCGACGACGATCACGGCCGACGGCGAGAGCCGCTCCACGGTCACGGTGACCGTGCGGGACGCGCAGAGCACCGTCCTGGTCGACGGGGGTGCCGACGTCGCCCTCTCCACCGACGCGGGAGCGCTGTCCGACGTCGTCGACAACGAGGACGGGACCTACAGCGCGACCCTGACGTCGGCGACGACGGTGGGCACCGCGACCGTCGGCTTCACCGTGAACGGGGTGCAGGGCGCCGGCAGGGCGACGGTCGCGTTCGTGGCCGGCGCCGCCGACCCGGCGTCCGCGACGATCACGGCCGAGCCCCCGACGGTCACGGCCGACGGCACGGCCACCTCGACCCTCACGGTCACCCTGGTCGACGCGCACGGGAACCGGGTGACGACCGGCGGCACCGCCGTGACCATGGCGAGCACGCTCGGGTCGCTCGGGTCGGTCATCGACAACGGCGACGGCACCTCCACCGCCTTCCTCTCCTCCGAGGTCGCGGGCGACGCCACGGTGTCGTTCACCGTGGCGGGCGTGGACGCGGACGCGACCGCCGACGTCGAGTTCGTGGCCGGCGCGGCCGACGCGGCCACGTCGACGATCGAGGCCGACCCGGCCACGATCACGGCGGACGGCACCAGCGAGTCCACCGTCACCGTCACGCTCCACGACGCGCAGGGCAACCCCCTGACGGCCTCGGGCGGCGAGGTCACGATGACGGCCGACGCGGGCGAGCTGTCGGTTGTCACGGACGAGAGCGACGGCACGTACACGGCGACCCTGGCGTCGTCGACGGAGGTGGAGACCGCCACGGTGACGTTCGCGCTGGACGGCGTCGCGGGCGAGGACTCCGCCGAGGTCGCGTTCGTCGCGGGCGAGGCGAGCGCCTCGACCTCGACGATCGAGGCCGACCCGGCCAGCATCACCGCCGACGGCGACGCCACGTCGACGGTCACCGTCACCCTGCTCGACGCCCAGGGCAACCCCGTGGGCGCGTCGGGCGGCGACGTGACGATGGCGACGACGGCCGGCGAGCTCGGCGCAGTCACCGACCACCTGGACGGCACGTACACCGCGACCCTCACGTCGTCGAAGACGGCCGGCACCGCCACGGTGTCGTTCGCCCTGGACGACGAGGACGCCGACGCCACGGCCGAGGTGACCTTCACGGCGGGCGTCGCGAGCACCGCGACGTCGACGATCGAGGCCGACCCGACCACGATCACCGCGGACGGCGCGAGCACGTCCATCGTCACCGTCACCCTCCAGGACGCCTACGGCAACCCGCTGACGGCCTCGGGCGGCACCGTGACGATGGCGACCGACGCCGGCAGCCTCGACGAGGTCACCGACAACCAGGACGGCACGTACACGGCCGAGCTCACGTCGTCCACGACGGCGGGCACCGCGACCCTGACCTTCGCCGTGGACGGCGCGGAGGCGGACAAGAGCGCCTCGGTGGCGTTCGTGGCGGGCGCGGCCGACGCGGCGCGCTCGACCATCGCGGCCGACCCCACGCAGCTCACCGCGGACGGCACGAGCACGTCGACCGTCACCGTGACGCTGCTCGACGCCCAGGGCAACGCCGTGGGCGCGTCCGGCGGCGACGTGACGATGGCGACGACGGCCGGCGGGCTCGGCGCCGTCACCGACCACGAGGACGGCACGTACACCGCGACCCTCACGGCGCCGTCGTCCACCACCCCGCCCGCGGCGACGCTCACCTTCGCCCTGGACGGCGAGGACGGCACGGCCACGGCCACCGTCGCGTTCGTCGCGGGGGTGCCGTCGACCACCACGTCCACGATCGAGGCCGACCCGGCGTCGATCACGGCGGACGGCTCGAGCGAGTCCACCGTGACCGTGACCCTGCGCGACGGGAACGGCAACCTCGTCACCGACGCGGGCGACGTCGTCACCGTGTCCACCGACGCGGGCCGCCTGTCCGAGGTCACGGACGAGGGCGACGGCACGTACACCGCCACCCTGACCTCCGCCACGGCGGCGGGCACGGCCACCGTGGGCTTCGCCGTCGACGGCGCGGGCGCGTCAGCCACCGCGCACGTGGCCTTCGTGGCCGGGTCCGCGGACGCCGGCAGCTCGACGATCGCGGCGTCGCCGACGTCGGTCACGGCGGACGGCACCTCGACCTCCGCGATCACGGTGCGCCTGGTCGACGCCCACGGGAACCCGCTGACCTCCTCCGGGGGTCGGGTGGCCCTGGCGACGACGACCGGCGCCCTGAGCCCGGTCACCGACAACGAGGACGGCACGTACACCGCGACGCTCACCGCGCCGCAGGCCGTGGGCACCGCGACCGTGTCGTTCACGGTGGACGGCGAGGACGCCACGGCGAAGGCCGAGGTCGCGTTCGTCGCGGGCGAGGCGGACGCCTCGACCTCGACGATCGCCGCCGCCCCCGAGACGATCACGGCCGACGGCCTGAGCACCTCGACGGTCACGGTGACGCTGCGCGACGCGCACGGCAACCTCGTGACCGGCGCCGGCGACGTGGTCGAGCTGGCCACCACCGCCGGGTCCCTCGGCGCGGTCGCCGACAACGAGGACGGCACGTACACGGCGACGCTCACCGCGCCGCAGGCCGTGGGCACCGCGACCGTGTCGTTCACGGTGGACGGCGAGGACGCCACGGCGAAGGCCGAGGTCGCGTTCGTC
>NZ_JBIRXP010000004.1:583778-598234 GCF_044389085.1 Isoptericola sp. NPDC019693
TCGCGGGCGAGGCGGACGCCTCGACCTCGACGATCGCCGCCGCCCTCGAGACGATCACGGCCGACGGCCTGAGCACCTCGACGGTCACGGTGACGCTGCGCGACGCGCACGGCAACCTCGTGACCGGCGCGGGCGACGTGGTCCGCATGGCCACCACCGCCGGGTCCCTCGACGCGGTCGCCGACAACGAGGACGGCACGTACTCGGCCGTCCTCAGGTCGTCGGAGACGGCCGGCACCGCCACGGTGTCGTTCACCGTCGACGGCGCGGCCGGCGACGAGACCGTCGACGTGACGTTCGCCGCGGGCGCGCCGAGCACCGTCGCGTCGACCATCTCCGCCGACCCGGCGACGATCACCGCGGACGAGGAGTCGACGTCGACCGTGACGGTCACGCTGCTCGACGTGCACGGCAACCCCGTGACCGGCGCCGGCGACGTGGTCGAGCTGGCCACCACCGCCGGGTCCCTCGGCGAGGTCACCGACCACGAGGACGGCACGTACACGGCCACGCTCACATCGTCGAAGACGGCCGGCACCGCCACGGTGTCCTTCACCGTGGACGACGAGGACGCCACCGCCACCGCGGACGTGCTCTTCGCCCCCGGGGCCGCGAGCGCCGCGACGTCGACCATCGCCGCCGACCCGGCGACGATCACCGCCGACGGCACGAGCACCTCGACCGTCACCGTCACCCTGCGCGACGGGAACGGCAACGCGCTCACCTCCGCGGGCGGGGTCGTGACGATGGCGACCGACGCGGGCACCCTCGCCGACGTCACCGACCGGGGCGACGGCACCACGACGGCCACGCTCAGGTCGGCCACCACGGCCGGCACCGCCACCGTCACCTTCGCGGTGGACGGCGTCGACGCCGAGGAGTCCACCGAGGTGGACTTCACGGCCGGCGCGGCGAGCGCCGCGACCTCGACGATCGCGGCCTCCCCGGCCTCGATCACGGCCGGCGGCGCGGCGACGTCCACGGTCACGGTGACGCTGCTCGACGCCCACGGGAACCCGGTGGGCGCGTCCGGCGGCACGGTCCTCATGTCGACCGACGCCGGCTCGCTCGGCGCGGTGACGGACCACGAGGACGGCACGTACTCGGCCGCCCTCACGTCGGCGACGGCGGCGGGCACGGCGACGGTCACCTTCACCCTCGGGGGCGTGGCCGCCGAGGCGAGCACGCAGGTGGCGTTCACCGCGGGCGCCGTCGACCTCACCACCTCGACGATCGTCGCGGACCCGACCACCCTCACGGCCGACGGCGCGAGCACGTCGACGGTCACGGTCCGCCTGCTCGACGCGCACGGCAACCCCGTCGCGACGGCGGGCGACGTGGTCGAGCTGGCGACGACGGCCGGCGACCTCTCCGACGTCACGGACCAGGGCGAGGGCGTCTACACCGCCACGCTCCGGTCGTCGACCGATGCCGGGACCGCCACGGTGACGTTCACCGTGGACGGCGAGGACGCGGAGGCGAGCGCCGACGTGGCGTTCGTGGCGGGGGCCGTCGACCTGACGACCTCGACCATCGTGGCCGACCCGACCACCCTCACGGCCGACGGCGCCGCGACGTCCACGGTCACCGTGACGCTGCTCGACGCGCACGGCAACCCCGTCGCGACGGCGGGCGACGTGGTGGAGATGGCGACGACGGCCGGCGGGCTGTCCGACGTCACGGACCAGGGCGAGGGCGTCTACACCGCCACGCTCACGTCGTCGACCGACGCCGAGACCGCCACGGTGACGTTCACCGTGGCCGGCGAGGACGCGGAGAAGAGCGTCGAGGTGGCCTTCGTGGCCGGCGAGGCGAGCGTCGGGACGTCCACGATCGAGGCCGACCCGGCCACGATCACGGCCGACGGCGCCGCGACGTCCACCGTCACCGTGACCCTGCTCGACGCGCACGGCAACCCCGTGGGCGCCTCGGGCGGCAAGGTGACGATGTCCACCACCGCGGGTGGGCTGGGCACGGTCACCGACCACCAGGACGGCACGTACAGCGCCACCCTCACGTCGGCCACGACCGCCGGCACCGCCACCGTGTCGTTCGCCCTGGAGGGCGAGGACGCGGACGCCGAGGCCACGGTCCGGTTCGTCGCCGGGACCGGCGACGCGACCACCTCGACCATCGAGGCGGACCCGACGTCGATCACCGCGGACGGGACGACCACCTCCACGATCACGGTGACCGTGCGCGACGCGCACGACAACCTCGTGACCGACGGCGCGGCCGTCGAGCTGGGCACGACCGCCGGGACCCTCGGCGACGTCGAGGACCAGGGCGACGGCACCTGGACGGCGACCCTCACGTCGTCGACCACGGCCGGGACGGCCACCGTGACCTTCACGGTGGGCGGCCAGGAGGCCGAGGACTCCGCCGCGGTGACGTTCACCGCGGGGGCCCCCGACGCCGCCACCTCGACCGTCGAGGCCGACCCGACCGCCATCACGGCGGACGGGGAGTCCACCTCGACGATCACGGTGACCCTGCGCGACGCGCACGGCAACGTGGTCCCGGGGGCGGGCGAGGTCGTGGTCATGGCGAGCGACCTCGGCGACCTGTCCGGCGTGACGGACGTGACCGACGGCACCTACACGGCCGTGCTCACCTCCGACCCTGCGGCCGGCACCGCCACGGTGACGTTCACCGTGGACGGGGAGGAGGCGGAGAAGAGCGTCGAGGTGGCCTTCGTGGCCGGCGAGGCGAGCGTCGGGACCTCGACGATCGCCGCCGACCCGGCGTCGATCACCGCGGACGGCACCAGCACGTCGACCGTCACGGTCACCCTGCTCGACGCGCACCGCAACCCGGTGGGCGCCTCGGGCGGCACGGTGACGATGACGACGACGGCCGGCGAGCTCGGCGAGGTCACCGACCACGGCGACGGCACGTACACCTCCGTCCTCACGTCGGCGAGGGAGGCGGGCACCGCCACGGTGTCCTTCGCGCTCGACGGCGCGGACGCGGAGGCGACGACCGACGTGGCCTTCGTGGCCGGGCCGGCGGTCGCGGGCCGCTCCACGATCGGGGCCGACCCGGCCACGATCACGGCGGACGGCGCGAGCACGTCGACGGTCACGGTGACGCTGCGCGACGCGTACGGGAACCCGCTGACCGCCTCGGGCGGCGTCGTGACCATGACGACCGACGCGGGCGACCTGTCCGACGTCGAGGACGAGGGCGACGGCACGTACACCGCCACCCTCACGTCGACCACGCTCGTGCAGACCGCGACGATCGGCTTCGCGCTGGACGGCGCGGACGCGGAGGACACCACCACGGTGCGCTTCGTGGCCGACGCCCCCGACGCCTCGACGTCGCAGATCGCGGCCGACCCGGTCACGATCACGGCGGACGGCGAGAGCACCTCCACGGTCACGGTGACGCTGCGCGACGGGAACGACAACCTCGTGACCGGTGCGGGCGACGTCGTCGCCCTGGCCACCGACGCGGGCCGCCTGTCCGACGTCAAGGACGAGGGCGACGGCACGTACACCGCCACGCTCACGTCGTCGACCACCGCCGGGACCGCCACCGTGACGTTCGCGGTGGACGGCGAGGACGCGGACGCCACCACCGAGGTCCGGTTCGTCGCCGGTGCCGCCCACGCGGGCAGCTCCACGATCGTCGCCGACCCGGGGACGATCACCGCCGACGGCACCAGCACCTCCACGGTCACGGTGACCCTGCGCGACGCGTACGGGAACCCGCTCACCGCCTCCGGCGGCAAGGTGGCCATGGCGACCGACGCGGGCACCCTGTCCGCCGTCACGGACAACGGCGACGGCACCTCCACCGCCGTGCTGGAGTCCGCGACGTCCACCGGCACCGCCACCGTGACCTTCACGGTGGACGGCGAGGACGGCGGCGAGGCCGCCGAGGTGCGGTTCGTGGCCGGCGAGGCCGACGCCACGACCTCGCAGATCGAGGCCGACCCGACGACGATCACGGCCGACGGGAGCGCGACGTCGACCGTCACCGTGACGCTGCGCGACGCGCACGACAACCTCGTGAAGGGCGCGGGCGACGTCGTGTCCATGTCGACCGACGCGGGAGAGCTCGGCCCGGTGACGGACCAGGGCGACGGCACCTACACCGCCGTCCTCACGTCCTGGACCGAGGCCGGGACCGCCACGGTGTCGTTCGCCGTGGCCGGCACGGGCGCGGACGAGACCGCCGAGGTGGAGTTCGTCGCCGGCACCGCGAGCGCGACGACGTCGACCATCGCGGCCGACCCGGTGACGATCACGGCGGACGGCTCGAGCAGCTCGACCGTCACCGTGACGCTGCGCGACGTGCACGGCAACCTGGTGAAGGGTGCGGGCGACGTCGTGGCGATGTCCACGAAGGGCGGCACCCTGTCCGGGGTCACCGACCAGGGCGACGGCACGTACACCGCCACGCTCACCTCGTCGACCAGCGCGGGCACGGGCACCGTGTCCTTCGAGGTGGACGGCGACGCGGGGAAGACGACCGCGACGGTGGCGTTCGTCGCCGGCGCGGCCGACCCGGGCTCCTCGTCGATCGAGGCCTCCCCGACGACCCTCACGGCCGACGGGACCAGCACCTCGACGGTCACCGTGACCCTCGTCGACGCGCACGGCAACCCGCTGACCACCTCCGGCGGCGCGGTCACGCTCACCACCGACGCGGGCACCCTGTCGGACGTCACCGACCACGGCGACGGCACGTACACGGCGACCCTCACGTCGTCGAGGACGGCCGGGACCGCCACGGTCACGTTCGCCGTGGACGGGGACGCGGGCGGCTCGGTCGACGTGCGGTTCGCGCCCGGCGCGGCCTCGGCGGCCACGTCGACCATCGCGGCCGACCCGACGCACCTCACCGCCGACGGCGAGTCCACCTCGACGATCACCGTCACCCTCCTCGACGCGCACGGCAACCCGCTGGGCGCCTCGGGCGGCACGGTGACCATGTCGTCCGGCGAGGCCGACCTGTCCGGGGTCACCGACCGCGGCGACGGCACGTACACGGCGACCCTCACGGCGCCGACGACCACCGAGCCGCCGGCAGCCACCGTGACCTTCACGGTGGGCGGCACCACGGCGGACGCGACGGCGACCGTGACCTTCGAGGCGGGCGTCCCGTCGACCACCACGTCGACGATCGAGGCCGACCCGGCCGAGATCACCGCCGACGGCTCCAGCACGTCGGCCCTCACCGTGCGGCTGCGCGACGGGCACGGCAACCCCGTGACCGACGCGGGCGACGTCGTCACCATGGCGACGACCGCCGGCAGCCTGTCCGGCGTCACCCACCAGGGTGGCGGCGTGTACACGGCGACGCTGACCTCCGCGACGGCGGCCGGCACCGCGAGCGTGAGCTTCGCGGTCGACGGTGCGGGCGGTTCCGCGCCCGCCCTGGTGACGTTCGTGCCCGGCGCGCCCGACGCGTCCCAGGCGACGGTCGAGGCGTCCGCGACGGACGGCCTGGTCGCCGACGGCGAGTCGGCCTCCACCGTGACCGTCACGCTGTACGACGCGCACGGCAACCGGGTGACCACCGGCGGCGCGAGCGTCGCGCTCTCGGCCGCGGGCGGCGACCTGTCCGACGTCACCGACCACGGCGACGGCACGTACACCGCGACGCTCACGTCGACCACGGCGGGGACGGCCACCGTCTCCGCGAGCGTGGGCGGCACGAGCGCCGGGTCGGTGGACGTGACGTTCCGGGCCGGGGCGCCGTCCGGAGCCACGTCCGAGATCACCGCCACGAAGGACACGATCGAGAACGACGGGGTCGAGGGATCGGAGATCACCGTCACGCTGCGCGACGCGCACGGCAACCCGATCGCGGCGGCCGACGTGGCGATCAGCAGCACGATCGGCTCCGTGAGCGACGTGCGCGACGACGGGAACGGGGACTACACCGCGACCCTCACGTCGCGGACCACCGGCATCGCGACCGTCTCGTTCAGCGTCGGGGGCACCGTGTTCCCGAGCACCGTGGACGTCGAGGTGAAGGACGAGACGCCCCCGGCGGCGCCGATCATCACGTCCCCGGCGGACGGGTCGAGCGTGCCCGTGCGACCGGTCGTCTCCGGCACCGGCGAGCCCGGCGCCACGGTGACCGTCGTCGCCGCCAGCGGCACGGTGCTGGGCACCGCGACCGTGGGCGAGGACGGCACGTGGACCCTGGTCACGACGCGTGCGCTGCCCGAGGGCCCGACGACCCTCACGGCGACGCAGGCGGACGCGGCGGGCAACGTCAGCGGCGAGTCGGCCCCCGTCACCGTGACGGTCGACGACACGCCGCCCCCGGCGCCCGTGCCGAACGCCACGAACGGCAAGGACGTGAGCGGCACCTCCGAGCCGGGCACCACGGTCACGGTGCGCGACACGGGCGGCAACGTCCTGTGCGTCGCCGAGACCGGCGCCGACGGCACCTTCCGGTGCACGCCGGACACGCCGATCCCGGCCGGGACGCTGCTGGTGCTCACCGCGACCGACGAGGCGGGCAACGTCTCCGAGGAGTCGTTCGTCCGGGTGGGCGGGCCGACGCTGACGCTCGAGCTGGACGTCGCCGAGCGCGGCGACACCCAGGTCGCCCACGGCGGCGGGTTCCTGCCCGGCGAGGAGGTGAGCGGCGTGCTGACCTCGACCCCGGTCGACCTCGGGGCGCAGACGGCCGACGCCACCGGCGCGGTGACCTTCACGGTCACCCTGCCCGAGGACCTGGAGGCGGGCACGCACCACGTGACCCTCACCGGGGACGCGAGCGGCGACGTGCGGGCGGCGTTCGAGGTCGTCGTGCCCGCGCCGGACGAGGAGGAGACGCCGGCCGCCCCCGCGGGTGGTGGCGGCACCTCCACCCCGGGCCGGCCCGCGGGCCCGGCCACGGTGCCGGCGCCGTCCGCGGACGACCCCGACCGGTCGTCGGGCTGGCTGCCGCGCACCGGTGCCGACGTCGCCGGCCTCGCCGGTCTCGCGCTCCTGCTGACCCTGCTCGGCGCCGCCCTCGTGCGGCGCCGGCGGGGCGGGCAGGAGGACGGGGCCGCGCGCGGCGGCGACCCGACGCCGTAGCCTGGCGGGCATGGACACCGAAGAGCGCCTTGCCGTCTTCCTCGACTACGAGAACCTGGCGCTCGGCGCCCGCGACCACCTGGGCGGGATGCAGTTCGACTTCAAGCCCATCGCGGACGCGCTCGCGGTGCGCGGCCGGGTGGTGGTGCGGCGTGCGTACGCGGACTGGTCGTACTTCGACGAGGACCGGCGCATGCTGACCCGCCACCAGGTCGAGCTCATCGAGATGACGCAGCGCATGGGGGCGTCCCGCAAGAACGCCGCCGACATCAAGATGGTGGTCGACGCCATCGAGATGGCCTTCGAGCGCGAGTACATCACCACGTTCGTGATGTGCACCGGCGACTCCGACTTCTCGCCGCTGGTGCACAAGCTGCGCGAGCTCGACAAGAAGGTCATCGGCGTCGGCGTCGAGAACTCCACCTCGCGCCTGCTGCCGCCGGCCTGCGACGAGTTCCTCTTCTACGACCGGCTCGAGGGCGTCGACGTGCCCGACGAGTCCGAGGCGCCCGCGCCCAAGCGGTCCGGTCGCGGCGGCAAGGGGACCGGGCGGTCCGGCGGCGGCCGCGGCGGTCGCGCCAAGACCCCCGCCCCCGCGGAGGCGCCGGCCGAGGCGCCCGAGCCCGAGGCCGTGGCACCGGCCGAGGAGGCCGCACCTGCGACCTCCGGCACGACGTCGGGCACCCGCCGTCGCAAGAAGGCGCCGGCCGCGGAGGTCCCCGCCGAGCCCGCGGCGGACGCCGTCGAGTCCGTGGTCGAGACGGACCTCGAGCAGGAGGACGCCGCGCCCGCGGGCGAGGACGCGACGATGGAGGTCCGGGTGGCGCAGACCCTCGCCGACCTGCAGGCCTCGACCAGCGGTTCCGTCACGGCGTCGATGCTCAAGCGGACGCTGGTGCGCAAGGACCCCACGTTCAGCGAGTCCGACTACGGCTTCCGCACGTTCGGCGAGTTCCTGCGTTTCCTGGCCGATCGCGACTTCGTGGTGCTGTCGGACGGGCCGTCGACCGGCGACCCGGAGGTGGCGCTGCCCGCGCAGCAGGACACCGAGGGCGCGTTCGACCTGCTGCGCCAGGTGGTGCGCGACGCCGGCGGCAGCGCGCCGCTGTCCGGGCTGAAGAACGAGGTGCGCAAGCGCCGCCCCGACTTCTCGGAGAAGGCGCTCGGCTACCGCGGGTTCCTGCAGTTCGCGAAGGGCGCCGCAGCCGCCGGCGCCGTCGCCCTCGCGTGGGACGACGACGCCGACGACTACCTGCTCACCGCGAGCTGACCGCCCGCGGGCGTGCTCAGCGCCCGACGAACGCGAGCAGCGCCGCGTTGACCTCGTCGGCGTGCGTCCACAGCAGGCCGTGGGGCGCGCCCTCGACCTCGACGTACTCGGCGTCGGGGACGGCCTGGTGGAAGCGGCGACCCGTCGCGTCGATCGGCAGGATGTTGTCCTTCGTGCCGTGCAGGATCAGGGTCGGCAGGCCCGCGTCGCGCACCGCCTCGACGTCGGGCCGGAAGTCCTCGATCCACGTGGGGACGACGGCGTAGGCGGCGACGGGCGCGGAGCCCACGGCCGTGCCCCAGTTGGCCCGCACGACCTCCTCCGAGATCCGCGTGCCGAGGTTCTCGTCCAGGTTGTAGAAGTCCCGGTAGAACTGCGTGAACCAGGCGTACCGGTCGCTGCGGGCGGCGTCGACGATGCCGTCGAACACCGACTGCGGCACGCCCTCCGGGTTGTCGTCACGCTGCACCAGGAACGGCTCCAGCGAGGCGAGGAACGCGAGCTTGGCGACGCGCTCGTGGCCGTGGTTGCGCACGTACCGGGCGAGCTCGCCGGTGCCCATGGAGAAGCCGACGAGGATCACGTCGCGCAGGTCGAGCGTGGTCAGGACGGTGTCGAGGTCCTTCGCGAACGTGTCGTAGTCGTACCCGGAGCCGACCTTGCTCGACGCGCCGAACCCGCGGCGGTCGTACGTGACGACGCGGTAGCCGGCGGCGAGCAGCTCGCGGGTCTGGAGCTCCCAGCTGTGCCCGTCGAGCGGGTAGCCGTGCACGAGGACGACGGGCTGACCGGAGCCCTGGTCCTCGTAGTAGAGCTCGACGTCCGTGGTGTTCTCCTGACCGACGGTGATGTAGCCCATGTCCGTGCTCCCTCTGAGGAAGGGGGAGAACGATCGTTCTCCCGCTGACCGCTACAGTAGAGAACGATGGTTCTCTACGCAAGGGGAACGGGCCGACGAGAGGGTGAACGATGCTCGACGAGGTGACCGCGCGTGACACCGTGGTGGCGGCCGCGGACCGCCTGTTCTACGCCCGCGGCGTCCAGGCCGTCGGGATGGACGCCGTGCGCGCCGAGGCGGGCGTGTCGCTCAAGCGCATCTACACGCTGTTCCCCTCCAAGGAGGACCTCGTCGTCGCCGTGCTCGCCCTGCGCACCCGGCAGTGGGCGGACGGCGTCGAGCGCGCGGCCGCGACGGCCACCACGCCGGGCGAGCGGATCCTCAGCGTCTTCGACTTCCTCGACGAGTGGTTCCGCGAGGACGGCTTCCGCGGGTGCGCCTTCATCAACTCGTTCGGCGAGCTCGGCGCCACCTCGCCGCGCATCGCCGCGGCCGTGCGCGGGCACAAGGAGGCGTTCCAGGAGCACGTGCTCGGGCTGGTGCGCGAGGTCGGCCTGCCCGACGCCGTCGCCCTCCAGGTGGTGCTGCTCGCGGAGGGCGCCCAGACCACCGCCGCGATCACGCACGACGCCGACGTCGCCCGCGAGGCGCGCCGCGCCGCCGCGTCCCTGCTCGCCGTCGGGGGCGCGCGAACGCCCTGATCACACGCCCGCAGACGGGCTGCGGCAAGGCGAGGCGGAGCAGGGGGCACAATGGTGCGGTGACCTACCGGTTCCTGCGCCTCGTCCTGTCGCTCCTGGTGTACGTGCTCCTGCGCCCCCAGGTGACGGGACTGCACAACATCCCGCGGCGTGGTCCGGTGATCCTCGCGAGCAACCACCTGTCGTTCATCGACTCGATCATCATCCCGCTCGTCGTTCCCCGGCACGTCACCTTCATCGCCAAGGCGGAGTACTGGACGGGCCGCGGCCTCAAGGGCCGGGTCTCGCGGTGGTTCTTCACCACCATGGGCCACATCCCCGTCGACCGCGAGGACCCGCGCGCCGGGCAGCGGTCGCTCGACGACGCCCTCGTCGTGCTCAAGCGCGGCGGCGCCTTCGGCATCTACCCGGAGGGCACCCGCTCCCGCGACGGCAAGCTGCACCAGGGCCACACCGGCGTCGCCTGGCTGGCGCTCGCCGGCTCGGCGCCGGTCGTCCCGGTGGCGCTGCGCGGCACGGACAAGGTGCAGCCCGTCGGCAAGCGGCTCCCGCGCCCGAGCCGCGGCATCCAGGTCCACTTCGGCGCCCCGATCGACCCGTCGCGCCAGCTCACCGCCGGCGCCCGGCCGGCGCAGGTGCGTCGCGAGCTGACCGACCACGTCATGTCGTCCATCCACAAGATGAGCGGCCAGGAGCTCGCCGCGTGACCCACCCCTCGCCCCCGTCTCGATCGAAGGGCGAGGAGGTGCAGCGCCTCTTCGACACGGTCCCCGGCTACTACGACCGGATGAACCGCCTCATGACCGTCGGCCGCCATGCGTCCTGGTGCCGCGACGTCGCGCGCCGGGCGCAGCTGCCCGCCGGCGGGTCGCTGCTCGACGTCGCCACCGGCACGGGCGTCATCGCCCTCGAGGCGGCGCGACAGTACCCGGGCGCCACGATCCACGGGGTCGACTTCTCCGAGGGGATGCTGGAGGGCGCGCGCGCCAAGCCCGGCGCCGACGCCGTGACCTGGCAGTTCGCCGACGCCAACGCCCTGCCCTACGACGACGCGTCGTTCGACGCCGTCACGCACGGCTACCTGCTGCGCAACGTCGAGGACGCCGAGCGCGTGCTCGCCGAGCAGCTGCGCGTGCTGCGGCCCGGCGGACGCGTCGTGATCCTCGAGACCTGCCCGCCGCGCGGCCTGCTCCGGGCGCCCGTGACCCTGGGGGTCAAGGTCGTCATCCCGCTGCTCGGCCAGCTCGTGGCGCGCGACAAGAAGTCCTACACCTACCTCGAGGAGACCACGCTGGGGTTCAAGTCCCCCGAGCAGGTCGCCTCCATCCTCTGGCGGCTCGGGTTCGACGACGTCACCTGGCGGCGCCGGTTCCTCGGCACCCACATGATCGTGAGCGCCCGCAAGCCGTCGTAGCACCAGTACCCTCGCGCCGTGAGAGTCACGACTCCGGGCGGCGACACCTTCCGCGTGCACCGCCGGTGGCTGCCCTGGCGGCCGCGCATGCGCGATGTGGACGCCACCTCGTCCTCGCCCTGGGACCTGGCCGACCTCGACGGGGAGCTGCCGGTCGTGGCCGTGGTCCTGCTCGGCGTCGCGGTCGTGGTCCTGCTCCCGCTGGTCCTGCTCACCCTGCTGTTCCTCGGTGAGGCTCTGGTCCTGCTGTTGCTGCTGCCCGCGTTCGTCCTGGCGCGGGTGGCCTTCGGCAAGCCCTGGACCGTCGAGGTGAGCAACGGGCGCAAGGTCGTCCACGCCGAGCCCGTCGTGGGCTGGCGCGCCGCGGGGGAACGAGCCCGCGTGCTGGCAGCGGAGCTGCAGGCCCGGACGTGGGAGCCGAGCGGGGACGTCGGCGGGCGTCAGGCGCGGTAGACGTCGGCGAGCCGGTCGGCGAGCTCCGCGCCGTCGGCGCCGTGCACCAGCGGCGCACCCGGTTCCGGCCGGCCGCGGGAGGCGCGTGGACGGGCGCCGTCGACCTGGCGGATGGCGATCGCCACCACGCGCCCGGGCCAGCGGGCGGACGCGCGCACGTACACGTCCTCGTCGAGCTGACCGGCGTCGCCGAGCAGCAGCCAGCGCACCTGGGGGAAGGCCGTCATGAGCCGGTCCAGGCTCTCGCCCTTGTGCTGCGGGCCGCTGCGGAACCAGCCCGTCTGGGTGGGGCCCCAGTCCGTGAGCAGCAGCGGGCCCGGCGGGAAGCCGTGCCGGTCGAGGAACCGCGCCAGGGTGCCGGCCGTGTTCCACGCGCCGTTGGAGAGGTAGACGAACGGGGCGTCGGGGTGCTCGGCGGCGATCCGCCGGTACAGCTCCGGCATCCCCGGCACGGGCCGGCGGGCGCTCGCCCGGGTGACGAACGTGTTCCACGCGGCGACGAACGGCCGGGGGACGGCGGTGACCATCGTCGTGTCGTCGATGTCGCTGACGACGCCGAACGTCGCGTCGTCGCCCACCACCTGCACCGGGGCGACCACCGGTGCGACGACCGAGGCGGCGCCGGGACCGGCGTCAGTCCCGGCGCGGAGCGCGGTGAGGGTCGCGTCGTGCCGACCGGGTGTCAGGGGCGCGTCGGGGGGCAGCGCGACCTCGACGTCCACGTACCCGGCGCGGTCCGTCGCGACGTCGACGACGGCGCCGCCGACGGTGACGCGCACCGGCTCGCCGGGGGAGGGGAGCGTGAGGTAGCTGCGCAACGGGCGTCGGTCGGCGTGCCTGATCGGCGACAGCGGGCCCCGCGCCCGGGACGGCGGCACCAGCAGCACGCGCCCCAGCACCCGGACGTCGCGCGGCGTGCCGTACCCCGTGGACGCGAGCACGCGCGGCACCCAGCCGCGGCGGCGCAGGAACGCCCCCGCCACCGCGCACCACCAGTCCTCGATCAGCGCGGCGACGTGCGGTCGCTGCGTGGGTCGCGGGGCGGGCTGCTGCGTGACGGGGGCGTGCGGGCCGGGCATGTCCCGATCGTCCCTGGTCCGGGGCGGTGCCGCGCGTCGGCGCGCGGCACCCGGGCGGGTCACTGCGCCTTGACGGTGTCCTGCACGTAGGCGAACCACTGGGGGGCGAACTGGTCCGCGTCGAGGTTGCCGTACTGCATCTCCTCGGAGAGGCGGGCCATCTCCACCTCGATCTCGCCGTATCCCTCCACCGGGACGGGGGCGGGCTCGGTGACGTCGTCGGCGTGGGCGTCCTCGTAGTCGAGCAGGCGGGCGTCGGGCGACCCGTCCTCGATCTTCATCGCGTCCTTCTGCGCGTCCGTCGCGGGGACGCCCTTGCTGGTGCCGAAGATCTCGCCGACCTGGGGGTCGTTCGTCATGAAGTCGATGAACGCGGCCGCCGCGTCCGGGTGGGACGAGCTCGCGGACGCCGAGAGCATCACGCCGGCGTGCCAGTACATCTTCTTGCCGTCGTCACCGGTGGGGATCGGCATGAGCTCCAGGTCCTCGCTGCCGAGCTCCGCGGTGTAGTTGGGCATCAGCGTGTCCCAGTTGGCCTCGGCCACGACCTCGCTGGAGTTCAGGCCGGTCTTGGGCTCGAGCTGCGCCGCACGCTTGGCGGGGAAGAACGCCTGGGACTCGCGCAGCGGCGCCCACAGGTCGGCCCAGGCCTGCACGTCCTCCTGGGTGAACGAGATCTGGCCGTCGTCGGTGAAGGGAACCTTGCCCTGCTGCACCAGCCACTGCAGGAACCACGGGTTGTTCCCCGTCATGTCGCCGATCGGGTACACCTGCGGGTCGTGCTTCGCACCCGCCTCCGCGACGTCGGCGAACCACTGCACCAGGTCGTTCCACGTGTAGCCCTCGGCCGGCGGCTCCATGCCGAGCTCCTCGAGGAGCTTCGCGTTGTAGATGATCGACTGGGTGTTGAGGCTGACCGGGACGGCGTAGGTCGTGCCCTCGATCTGGCCCGACGCGAGAGCGGTCTCGTCGACGCCGCCGGTGTCGAGGTTGACGCCCACCTGGCCGTCCAGCTCGGCGAGCTGGCCCGTGGCGCCGTACTGCCGCACGTAGCCCGCGTCCATCTGGACGACGTCAGGCAGGGCGCTGCCCGCCGCCTCGGTGGAGCGCGCCGTCCAGTAGTCGTCCCAGGACTGGAACTGCGTCTGGACGGTGATGTTCGGGTACTTCTCCTCGAACGCGTCGATCGCCTTCTCGTACCGCGCGGCGCGGTCGTCGTTGCCCCACCAGGCGAACGACAGCGTGATGTCCTCGTCCGTGGAGACCTTGGCGGCCGGGCCGGCGTCCGCCCCGCCGTTGCCGCAGGCGGCGGTCAGGCCGACCGTGACGGCGATGGCGGCGACGGCGCCGGAGAGTCGTGCGAGCTTCATGGTGTTCTTCCTCCGTCCCGCAGCTCTGCGGGGGTCGGGCCTGGGCGGTGGTGCCCGCCGCGGCTGGTCGGTGTGTCGGTGAGGGTGGTCCGGGCGCGGGCGTCAGCCCTTGAGGCCTTGGGTGGCGACGCCGTCGACGATGTAGCGCTGGAAGAGGATGAAGAAGATCATCACGGGCAGCAGGGCCAGGACGGCCATGGCCATCTGGGCGCCGTAGTCGGACACGCTGGTCTGGTCGACGTAGAGCCTGAGCGCGATGGGTAGCGGGTAGAGGTCGGGCTT